>NZ_CP045434.1:0-1200000 GCF_009363895.1 Sphingomonas ginsengisoli An et al. 2013
CCTGTTCGACGGTTCGCCGCACGGTCCGGCCTCACGGACCGAGGGTGAGGAGGCGGCGGAGGCCGGGGTCGTGCCGGCTTGGTTGCGTGCCGAGCTGTCGCCCCTGGTCGAGGTCGACGCCAGCCTGGTCGAGCGCGCCCCGCTCGACCTGCGCGCCAAGCCGCCGCGCGAGGCTGCGCTGGCCGAATTGCCGGATGCGGTGCCGACTCCGCTCAGCCCGTGGGGCTTGCGACTGCCAATCGATGCGCGGGTGACCGACCTTGCCGTCTTCACCGAGGGAAAGGTCGAGGTGCAGGACGAAGGCAGCCAGCTGGTCGCGCTCGCCGCCTTGCCCGGGCCCGGCCAGCTTGTGGTCGACCTGTGCGCCGGGGCGGGGGGCAAGAGCCTGGCGATCGCCGCCGCCGAACCCGCCGCCCGGATCACCGCCTGCGACGTCAGCCGCGCCCGGCTGGCGCCGCTCGCCGCGCGGGCAGAGCGCGCGGGGGCCACGATCGAGGCGCGACTGCTCGACACGCCGCGGGAGGCTGAGGGACTTGCCGATCTTGAGGGACAGGCGGACGTGGTGCTGGTCGACGCGCCCTGTTCGGGCTCGGGGACGTGGCGGCGCAATCCGGAAGGGCGCTGGCGGCTCAATCCCGAGCGGCTGGACAAGCTGCTGGAACTGCAGGCGCGAGTGCTCGATCTGGCCGCGCCGCTGGTGAAGCCGGGTGGGGTGCTGGTCTACGCGGTCTGCTCGCTGCTGGCGCGCGAAGGCGCGGTCCAGGCGGCGGCGTTCCTCAGCCGTCATTCAGGCTTCGCGGCCGAGGATACAGGTCTGACCGCCGGACGTTCGGACGGAGTGGGACGGCTTCTCACCCCGGGACAGGACGGAACCGACGGCTTTTTCATCGCGCGGTTCCGGTCTAAGCCGTGAGCGCCGGGCGATGAACAGGGCCGAGTGGCTGGAGAGTGTGATGCGAGTGACGCCGATTGTTGCGGTTGTGGGCCTGATGGGGGCGCTGATGGCCAGTTCGGGCCAGAGCCAGGTGCCCGACAGCCAGCTGAACCCGACCTCGGTCCAGCTGCTGCGGCAGGGTGAGGCGGCGCTGGCGGCAGGCAATTTCCAGGCCGCCGACGACGCGCTCGAAACCGCGCTGGCGGTCGATCCGCGCAACCGGCCGGCGTTCGTTGCGCTGGCCAAGGTCTCGACCCGGCAGAAGCTCTACGGCGAGGCGATCCGCTACACCAACAAGGCGCTGCTGCTTGAGCCGACCGATCGCGATGCGATCGCGGTGCAGGGTGAGGCGATGGTCGAGATGGGCGCGACAGCGCGCGCGCAGCAGAACCTCGCCAAGCTCAAGCAATTGTGCGGCACCGGGGCCTGCCCGCAGGCGACCCAGCTTTCGGCGGTGATCGCGCGTGGCCCGGCGGTGGCGCAGAAGACCACGCCGGCGCCGACCACCAAGCAGAATTAAGCGGAGAGCGCCGCGCTCGTCAGGACTTTGGCGAGCGCGACGAACTCGGCCACGCTGACCGTCTCGGCCCGGCGCTCGGCGGCGATGCCGAGCGTCGCCAGTGCGTCGAGCGCACCCGGCACGGCCTTGAGGCTCTGGCGGAGCATCTTGCGGCGCTGGCCGAAGGCCGCCGCGGTGAGCATTTCGAGCACGGCCGGATCGACCCCTTCGGGCTGCGGCGCAGGGACGATGTGGACGACCGCCGAGGCGACCTTGGGCGGCGGGGTGAAGGCGGAGCGGTGGACAGGGAGTGCCAGTCGCGGAGTGGCGCGCCACTGGGCGGCGACCGCCAGGCGGCCGTAGTGATCGCCATCGGTCGGGGCGACGATCCGCTCGGCCACTTCGCGCTGGAACATCAGGGTCAGACTTGCCCACCACGGCGGCCACGGGCCCCCGAGCCAGCGCAGCAGCAGCGCCGTGCCGACATTGTAGGGCAGGTTGGAAACGATATGCGCCCCGTCGCCAACGAGCGCGCGCTCGTCGATCTTGAGCGCATCCTCCTCGATCACGGTCAGCCGGTCGGGAAACGCCTCGCCGAGTTCGGCCAGCGCGGGCAGGCAGCGGCGGTCGCGCTCGACCGCGACCACGCGCGCGCCCGCCTCGAGCAGTGCGGCGGTGAGGCCGCCCGGGCCGGGACCGACCTCGTAAACGGTCTGCCCCGCGAGCGGGCCGGGGATGGCGGCGATGCGGGCGAGTAACTGGCGGTCGAGGATGAAATTCTGGCCGAGCGCCTTCGACGCACTCAGCCCGTGGCGGGCAATGACCTCGCGGAGCGGCGGCAGGCTCACGGAACGGGGACGGCGCGGCGCTTGGCGCTGCTCGCGGCGAGCCGGATGGCGGCGGCCATCGCGCGCGGGTCGGCCTGGTCCTCGCCGGCGATGTCAAAGGCGGTGCCGTGGTCGGGCGCGGTCCGCACGATCGGCAGGCCGAGCGTGACGTTGACGCCCTCTTCGAAATGCAGCGCCTTGAGTGGAATCAGCGCCTGGTCATGATACATGCACAGCGCCGCGTCGTAGCGGCCGCGAGCGGCGGCGTGGAACATAGTGTCGGCAGGGTGCGGGCCGGTGACGTGCCAGCCCTCGGCGCGGAGCGCGTCGATCGCGGGCTGGATGATTTCCACTTCCTCGCGCCCGAGCGCGCCGCCTTCGCCGGCATGCGGGTTAAAGCCGGCCACCGCCAGCCGCGGCTCGGCGATGCCGAAATTGCGCTGGAGTCCGCGCAGCGTGGCGCGGCCGCGCGCCTCGACCAGTGCCGAGGTCAGCCGGTCGGCGACGTCGCGCAGGGGCACGTGGGTGGTGACCGGCACCGTCCGGAGGGTCGGCCCGGCGAGCATCATCGCGACATTGCCGGGAGACACACCGCAGCGCTCGGCGACGAACTCGGTCTGGCCCGGGTGGGCGAAGCCGATCGCGTAGAGCTGCTGCTTGCTGACCGGGCCTGTGACCACGCCGCCGGTCGAGCCGGAGCGGGCGAGGCCGACCGCGATTTCGAGACTGTCGAGCGAGCAATGGGCCCCGGAGGTGGTCGGGCAACCGGGCACGCTCGAACCCGAGGCCGGCACCGGAATCAGCGGCAGGCCGCGATGGAAGACGTCGTTGGCGAGGCGCGGATCGTCGATGATCGCCAGTTCGCCGTCCCAGACCTGGGCGAGGCTGCGCGGGTCGCCGACCGCGACGAACGGCGGCAGGCCGAAGCTGACCCGCTGGTCCCAGCATTTAGCGACCACCTCGGGCCCGATCCCGGCGGGATCGCCCAACGAAACGGACAATGGTGGCGGCATAGAGGCCATCGAAAAGGCGCCTAGCGGCCGCGCCGGCGGCCGTCACCCCGGCCCAACCGCCTAGCGATAATCGATCACCGCGTCGCGGCGGAGGTCGCGCAGATAGCGCCGGGCGCGCAGATTGACGCGCTCCTCGGTGAGCTGCTGCTGGACCTGCTCGGGATTGACCGAATCGGTGCTCTGTCCTTCGTCGCGGCCGCAGATGACGAGGACGCGAACGCCCTCCTCGATGTTGCCGAACGGCTGGGTGGCCTGGCCGACCTGCATCGGCAGCATCATGTTCTGCAGCACCGGCGGCAGGTCGCGCAGCTTGACCGCGTCGCTGCTGACGACGTCGCCATGGAAGTCGGCGGCGAGCTTGTCGGCCCCGCCGCACCCGCCGACGTCACGCGCGGCGGCGGTGAAGCGGGCGAGCGTCGGCTCGGCGGCGGCGCGGGTGATCCCCTTGGGGAAGGTGATCGAAACCTGCTTGAGCGCCAGCTGGGCGTTGCGCGGATCAGAAGTGAGCACCTTGCGAGTGTCCTGGACCGCGAGGATCGAATAGCCGCCGGTGACGCGGATCGGCTGGCTGATCGCGCCGGGGGTCATCTGGCGCAGCACGGCGGCCAGCGAATCGGGCAGCATCTCGGGCCGGATCCAGCCGAGATCGCCACCGACCGACTGGGTCGAGGCCTGCGAATATTGGCGGGCGAGACCGGCGAAGCTGCCGCCCTGCTGGATCGCGCCGATGATCTGCTGCGCGTTCGACAGCACCTGGGCATCGTTGGCGGCGCTGGCGGGAAGATAGATTTCGCCGACCCGATATTCCTCGGTCCCCTTGGCGGCGTTGAGGCGGTCGATCACCGCCTTGACCTCGTCCTCGCCGACGTTGACGCCGCTCTCGATCTTGGCGCGCTGGAGGCGCTGCCAGGCGATCTCGCCCTCGATCTGGCGGCGCATCGTGCGGATCGAGCTGCCGTTGGCCTTGAGATAGGTCGCCAGCTGTTCGGGCGACTGCTTGGTGTTCTGCGCGACGCGGGCAACGGTGCGGTCGATGTCGGCCGCGGGCACCTTGATGTCCTCACGCCGGGCGGCCTGAATCTGCAGCGTTTCGTCGATGAGGTTGCTCAGCACCTGGGCGCGCAGCCGCTCGACCTCGTTCTGCGGGATCTGCCCGCCCTGGCTGATCGCCAGTAGCGCGAGCCGCTGGTCGATGTCGGTCTGGGTGATGACCTCACCGTTGATCAGCGCACTGGCCTTGATCACCGACGGGATCGGCGGACCGAAGACGGTGACCGAGGTCGGCAGGCGCAGGTTGGCGGTGCTGTTGGGACGCGACGGATCGCTCGGCGCTGCGGCTTCTGCGGCCGGAGCCGTCTGCTGGGCCACGGGGCGGGTCGCGACCGGACGCTTGGCGACCGGCTTGCGGGGCGCGGGGCGCGTCGCCGCGACCGCCATGCTCGCCCCGGCAAGCAGCGCCGCGGTCCCGAGAAACTTGCTGAAGCGCACTGCCACGGTGGTCATAATCCCTTGTAAAAAATGCTGAAAACGCCCTGCCCAAAACGCGCTGAACGACGGATGAGCGGTTTTAGCGACCGAGTCCCTTGAGGACTAGGCGCAGCTGGAACGTATTCCCCTCCCGCAGGAAATTGACGCGGTCATAGTCGCGCCGCCACGAGATTCCAATCGCGACACACGCATCTTCATAATCGATGCTGAGCCGGTTGCGGACCGGCTCGAACCCGTCCGAGACCGACAGCGGGTCCTCGGCCTTGGTGGTGAGGTCGACTACGGTGGCGCCGAACACCGACCAATATTTGGCGAACTGCCAGCGGCCGGCGAGGCGCAGTTCCTGGCTGTCGCGCAGATCCTCGACCGTCGGATCGACATTGCGGTTGAGCCGCAGGTAGCCGACGCGGGCATAGGTCAGGTCGGTGCCGACGGTGAGATCGACCTCGTTGCGACGGATCGCGAAATTGTCCTTGTCGAGCCGAAAGCGGTGGGTGAGGTCGACAAACCGGCCGAATTGGACACGGGTGCGGCCGACGATGTCGGACCAGCGGTCCGACAGACCGGTCCCCTGCGGGAAGATGGTGAGGTCGCGGTTAAAGCGATAGCTCTGCCCGATGGTGGTCGAGATGGCGAGGTTCGGCCGGTCGTAGTTCCAGTCTAAGCCGTAGGTGACGCGGCTGCCGTCTTCCCAACGGTCGTAACCGGGAAAGCGGTTCAAGGAGAAGAGGTTGCTCGCCTCGAGGTCGATCGCGCGGCTGTCCTCGTTGGGGATGACAAGGTTGCGGGTGGGCGCATTGGCGACGACCTGAATGCGCGGGACCAGCCGCTGCACCCCGCCGAGCAGCGATCCGATTAGCGGCCAGCGCATCTCGGCGGCGGCGGCGGCGATGACACGGCCGTTCCAGCCATCCTCTCCGCGGTAGATGACGCTGCTGGTCGCGGCGGAATCGTCGGTATGGTAGATGTCGCCGCGGACGAGGCCGGTCAGCAGTAGCTCCTGCCCGAGCGGGGTCAGGAAGCGGCGATCCCACCGTACCGAGGCGAAGGCGCGCTGGGTGTCCTGGCCGTCGCGGCGGATGATCGCCAGGCTGTTGGCCTCAAGCTCGATCCGGCCGCCGATCGCCGGCGGGGTCAGGCGGAAGCGGGCGTCGATCGCGGGGAGCGCGATCGGGATCGCCGCCTGGCGATCGGTCGACAGCAGCCCCTGGAACGACCAGGCGGCGATGCTGACGTAGCTGTCGAGGTCGATCCGCTCGAGATTGACGAACGAGCGGAGCTTGTCCTCGCGGGTGATGTCGAAGCGGCGAGTGACCGTCTTGTCGGTCGCGCGGCGGATCTGCGCGGTGAGGCTCCACAGCGGGTCGAACTGGAACTTGCCGGTGGCGTCGATGTAGCCGCGGACGGATCGGTCGCTCTCCGGATCGGTCGCCTTGTTGTCGCCGGCGGTGATGAAGCCCTTGATCTGGAAGGCGCCGAGCTTGTTGACCTCGCGGTAATTGGCTTCGAGCGACGGCAAAGCCTCGGTGTAGACCCGCGGCGTCAGGGTGAGGTCGCGGTTGGGCGCGATGGCGAGGTGGAAAGGAACCCCGATCTCGAAGCCGTTGCGGCCTGAGACCTTGAAGTCGGGGAAGAGCACCCCGGTGACCCCGTCCTCGCCGCGGCCCGTGCTGAGCGCGAACACCGGGAGCAGCGGCACGGTCAGCCCGAAGATGCTGAAGCGGCCGCGCTCGAAGCGGACTCGGTTGCGCACCGAATCGTAGCGGACGCGGGCGGCGGTGACCTTCCAGCTCGGCCGGCGCGGGTTGCAGCCGTCGGTCACCGGGCAGGGGGTGTAGACCGCGTTGTTGAGCGTGGTGATGTCGCCGTTGCGGGTCGCGCTCTTGGCCGCCAGGCGGGCGCCGCTTTCAAGCACTACCAGCAGGTTCTGGACGGTGGCGTTCTTGATGTCGTCGGTCAGCACCGCGCTGTCGCCGACGAACTTGTCGCCTTGCGGATTGACCGCGACGACATTGCCGGTGGCGACCACCTGGCCGGTGGCGCGGGTCCAGGTCACCTTGTCGGCGGCGACGTAATTGCCGTCGCGGGCAAGCCGGACGCGCCCTTGCGCCGTCAGCACGTCATTCTGGTTGTCGTAGGTGACAACATCGGCGCTGAACTCGACCGGCGGCTGGGGCGTGGCGGGCGTTGCCGCAGCAGCAGGGGCGGCGACGGGCGCCGGCGAAGCGGGCACGGTGGCCGTCTGCGCGGCCGCGGGTGCCGCCAGCGCGAGGATCAGCGGCAGCGCCGTCCAGCCCATCCTACCCACGCTCAAAGGTCCCGCCGCCCGCTCGAAAATACCTGGTTGAAGCGAGGCCTATCGCACCTCGTCCCGCAGGCGGCAATGCCTTGCATCGAGGCGGTGAGCGCCTAAAGCGCAATGCGATTTTCCATCCCGCTTCGTGAGAGTTCGCCCATGCAGATCCGTTTCGCCGCCCAGCGTCCCGAAGGCAGCCACGCCCTGGTCCTCCCGGTAGCCGGCATCGACCGCAGCAGCCTGGACTCGCTGGGCACGAACAAGGGCGCGATCGAAGCGGCAGCGCGGTTACAGCGGTTCGAGGGCGAGGCCGGCGGCGCGGCCGAAAGCTTCGTCGACGATCACGGCACCGCCCGGCGCGTGCTGCTGGTGGGCATCGGCGGCAAGGGCGAGGACGCAGCCGAGAAGCTTGGCGGCACCGCGGTCGCGCGGCTCCTGCTGTCGGGCGAGACCCGTGCAGTGATCGACCTCACGGGGCTCGGCTGGAGCGCCGATGCCTCGGCCAAGGTCGCGCTGGCGGCCGCCCTGCGCGGCTGGCGCTATGACCGCTACCGCACCAAGCTCAAGGACAAGCAGAAGCCGACCCTCACCGAACTGGTGATCGTCGGGGCGGGCGAGGGCGCGGAGGCCCGCTGGACTGAGCGTTACGAGCCGGTGCTGAAGGGTGCGTCGCTGACCCGCGAACTGGTCACCGAGCCGGCCAACATCATCTACCCCGAAAGCTTCGTCGCCCGCTGCAAGGAGGCGATGGCGGGGACCGGGCTCGAGATCGAGGTCCTCGGCCAGGCTGAGATGGAGAAGCTCGGGATGGGCGCGCTGCTTGGCGTGTCGCAGGGCTCGGTCCGCGCGCCGCAGCTCCTCGTCATGAAGTGGAACGGCGGCGCCGAGGGTAGCGCGCCCGTCGCGTTGATCGGCAAGGGCGTGACCTTCGATACCGGCGGCATCTCGATCAAGCCGGCCGCGGGCATGGAATCGATGAAGTGGGACATGGGCGGCGCCGGGGCGATCGCGGGCGCGATGCTCAGCCTCGCCTCGCGCAAGGCCAAGGCCAATGTCGTCGGCCTGTGCGGGCTGGTCGAGAACATGCCCGACGGGAACGCCCAGCGCCCGGGCGACGTGGTCACCAGCATGAGCGGGCAGACGGTGGAAGTGATCAACACCGACGCCGAGGGGCGGCTCGTGCTCGGCGACGTCATCACCTACGCTCAGCGGACCTTCAAGCCGGAGCGGATCGTCGACCTCGCGACGCTGACCGGAGCGATGCTGATCGCGCTCGGTCACGAATATGCCGGCGTCTTCTCGAACGACGACGGGCTGGCGAACGCGCTGATCGCGGCGGGCAGCGCGACCGGTGACAAATTGTGGCGGATGCCGGTCGGCGAGGCCTACGACCAGCTGATCAACTCCCCGATCGCCGACATCAAGAACGTCGGCCCGCGCGAGGGCGGTTCGATCACCGCCGCGCAATTCCTCCAGCGGTTCGTCGACGACGGGGTCAAGTGGGCCCACCTCGACATCGCCGGGACGGTGTGGAGCGACAAGCCCGGCACGACCTACGACAAGGGCGCGACCAGCTTCGGCGTCCGCCTGCTCGACGCCTTCGTCGAGGCGACCGCGGAGAAGTAGCAGGGCGCCCGGCGGCTCGGTCGAGCCGCCGGGACCTTGTCCTTAGGCCGCCGCGACGGCGGTCGGGCGACGGCGGCGCAGGCGTATGCTCGCCCCGATCGCGCCGAAGCCGATCAGCATCGTCAGCCAGGTCGCGGGCTCCGGCACCGCGGACGGAATGGCGGTCGTCGCGGTGATCGCGGTGCCCGGCGTCGTCTGGAAGCCGATGCTGTTGAGGACGCTGTTGGTCGTGTAGGCGTAGCCGTAAATCGTCGCGCCGTTGAGCGTCGCCGACAGGCCGATGAAATTGTTGCCGTTCGAGAAACGGATCGGCGAGGCGGTCGAGAAACTGCCATATTGGCTGTCCGGACCGAAGGTCACCGTGCCGCGGTCGACGAAGTTTGTCGTTGGCGAGCCGAAGATGGTGTTGACCATGCCGGTGCCGCCGGTCGAAATCGCGGTGGGCCCGAAGATGTCGCCGGTGCCGGAGAAGGTGAAAGTGCTCTCGCCGATGCTGAAGGTGTAAGGCGTGGTGCCGTAATTGACCCCGATTGGAGTGACGACCACGGCCGCGCTGGCCGGTGCCGCGGCAAGCGCGAGGAAGGCGGCGGCGCCGACGGCCCCCGTCAAAGCGAGTGAACGTCGAGCGTTACGCATACTAGGTCTCCCGACCCGCAGCCTTGAGCAGGTCGGCCATTAAAGCGTTGTTAACCAAGTTAGTTCCGAAACTAGAACAAGTGGTGAGGGTGATGCGGGTCGACTTCTATCAGCTCGGCGAGGCACCGGCGGACGGGGTTATCGCAACGCTGGCCGGGCGTGTGCTCGAGAGCGGCGGCCGGTTGCTGATCGTCGCCGAGGACGACGGCCTCCTGTCGCGGCTCGATCGCTTGCTGTGGGATCAGGAAGGCGCCAGTTTCCTGCCGCACGGTGTGGCGGGCGGCCCGGACGATGTGCGCCAGCCGATCTTGCTGTCGACCACGCCCGATGCGCCCAACACCGCCCGCAACCTGCTGATCGCCGACGGCGCCTGGCGCGAGGCGGCGCTGACCTTCGAGCGCGCCTTCTACCTGTTCGACGAGGCGACTTTGCAGGACGCACGGCTGGCGTGGAAGCTGTTGTCGGGGCGCGAGGGGATCGAACGCCATTACTGGGCGCGCGAAGACGGGCGCTGGACGATGAAGGCGAGTGGCTGAGCCTTGCCTTGCCAGGCCCCCACGGCTAGGGGCGCGGCGACTTCCATCCGACACCATCACAGGAGACCGCGAGGCCATGGCCGCGACGCGCACCTTTTCGATCATCAAGCCCGATGCCACCCGCCGCAACCTCACCGGCGCGGTCACCAAGATGCTGGAGGAAGCCGGCCTGCGCGTCGTCGCCTCCAAGCGCATCCACATGACCAAGGAGCAGGCCGAGGGCTTCTACGGCGTCCATCGCGAGCGCCCCTTCTTCAACGACCTGGTCGGATTCATGATCTCCGGGCCGGTGGTCGTGCAGGTGCTCGAGGGTGAGAATGCCGTCCAGCGCAACCGCGACATCATGGGCGCGACCAACCCCGCCAATGCCGAGCCGGGCACTATCCGCAAGGAGCTGGCGGAATCGATCGAGGCCAATTCGGTCCACGGTTCGGACAGCGACGAGAATGCGAATATCGAGATCGACTTCTTCTTCCAGCCCGACGAGATCGTCGGCTAAGCGAACGATAAGTCGCAAGCAAAAGGCCGTCGGAGCGATCCGGCGGCCTTTTTGCGTGGCGCTGATTACCGCCGTTTAACGGAACCGCCGTTCATCTTCGGGCGTAAGGCGGGCATGGCTGATGAAGTTTATGCTGACGGCGATGTCCGTCCACTCGCCCCGCCGGCCTACACTGGCCGTCCCCTCCACGTCCTGCTGTCGCCTTACGCGACAACCTGTTTCGTGGGCGCGCTGCTGACCGACATCACTTACTCGCGCACCGCCAACATGCAGTGGACCAACTTCTCGGCCTGGCTGCTGTTCGCCGGGTTGATCTTGTGCGGCCTGTCGCTGCTGTTCGCGATCATCGGTTATTTCAGCCATCGCCCGACCGGCGACCGCAATCTCGGGCTGGCGCATGGGGTGATCAGCCTCGCGGTGTTCGTGGTCCAATTGTTCAACAGCTTCGTGCACGCCCGCGACGCCTGGACGTCGGTGGTGCCGACGGGGCTGACGCTGTCGGTGATCGCGGTCATCCTGCTCGCGATCAACGGCTATCTCGGCTGGCGGCTCGAGCGTGTTCCTGCCGTGAGGATCGCCTAATGACTGCTCGCCTGACGCTCACCCTCATCCTGTCCGGCGCGCTGGCGGCCTGCGGTTCCGCCGAGGCGGTCAATCCGGAAGACCAGATCGGGCCCAACCCGAAGCTGCCCGCGATCCAGCAATATCTCATCCCGCCGATGAAGGTCGGCAAGGTGCTCGGCTGGAAGGACGGTGAGCATCCGGTCGCGCCGGCCGGCTTCACCGTGACGAAGTTCGCCGGGATGCTAAAGAACCCGCGCTTCCTTTATCCGTTGCCCAACGGCGACGTGATCGCGGTGGAGAGCAAGGATCCCGGTCTCGAGGGGATCAACCGGCCCAAGGACATGATCATGGGCTGGTTCATGAGCAAGGCGCATGGCGACGTGCCGGGCGACGGTCCGTCGAACCGGCTGGTCTTGCTGCGCGATGCCAATGGCGACGGCGTCGCCGAGGCGCGGTCGGTGCTGGTCGACCATGTCAATTCGCCGTTCGGGGTCGTCTATCGCGACGGCGCGCTTTACGTGGCGGCGACCGACGGGGTGCTCCGCTATCCGTTCACGCCCGGCCAGACGCATATCGATGCCAAGCCGATGATGCTGACCGAGTTGCCGGGCGGGCCGATCGATCACCATTGGACCAAGAGCCTGACGATCAGCCCCGACGGGTCGAAGCTCTATGCGACCGTCGGCTCCAACAGCAACATTACCGAGAATGGGCTCGAGGCCGAGAAGGGCCGCGCCGCGGTGTGGGAGATCGACCGCCAAACCGGCGCTTCTCGCATTTTTGCCAGCGGCCTGCGCAACCCGAATAGCCCCACCTTCTACCCGGGTACGAACACGTTCTGGATCGTCGCCAACGAGCGAGACGAACTCGGCCAGAATCTCGTCCCCGACTATCTGACGTCGGTGAAGGAGGGCGCCTTTTACGGTTGGCCGTACAGCTATTACGGCCAGCACGTCGATCCGCGGGTACGACCGCAGCGGCCCGACATGGTCGCCAAGGCGATCCCGCCCGACTACGCGCTGAGCAGCCACGTCGCGGCGCTCGGGCTGACCTTCTACACCGGCGCCAGCTTCCCGGCTCAATATCGTGGCGGTGCCTTCGTCGGTGAGCATGGCAGCTGGGACCGCGACCATTACAACGGCTACAAGGTGGCGTTCGTCCCCTTCAGCGGCGGCAAGCCCAGCGGTAAGGCGGTCGACTTCCTGACCGGCTTCGTCGCGGGTGACGACGTGCATGGCCGCCCGGTGGGCGTCGCGGTCGACCGGACCGGCGCGCTGCTGGTCGCGGACGACGCCGGCAACACCGTGTGGCGGGTCGCGCCGACGGCGGCGCCGGCACCCGCGCCGCCGCAGGTCGCCAGCCGCTAGAACTCGTCGGCGACGCGGAGGAATTTGGTGAGTCGCGGCGGGGCCGCGGCGCGCCAGCTCCGCTCGAGCCACTCGCCGACCTCGTCCCAGTCGACGTCGCGGCGGCTGAGCCGAAGGCCGAGCCAGCCGCTCGCGCCATAATATTTGGGCCAGTAATAGTGATCGGGGCGAGCCTCGATCAGCCCGGTCATCTCGTCCGCGCCGCTGGCTTTGACCAGCAGGCCGACGGTGTCCTCGCCATGATGGTGGTCGGCGATGATGGCGAACAGCTTGGCGGTCTTCTCCCGGCCGACGGCCCAGCCGGGGGCGCCGTGGCTGGTCTTGCGGCCGACCTCGGGTAGCGCGGCGGCGAGCGCGTCGACGCGGGCCTCGATCCAGCCGGCGTCGAGCGGGCGCGCGGCAACTTCGCCGAGGATCCGCGGGAAGAGCTGGTGCTCGGCGATGCGGACGCGGGCGGCGAGGGTGTCGGGCGTATCGTCGGGCAGAACCGCGACCTTCACCTGGCCAAGGATCTCTCCTGCATCGACCTCCGCCGTGACGAAATGGACCGAGCAGCCGGCGTCGCGGTCGCCCGCTGCGAGCGCGCGGGCATGGGTGTCGAGCCCGCGATAGTTCGGCAGCAGCGAGGGGTGAATGTTGAGGAGCCGGCCGGTCCAGCGCTCGACGAACTCAGCGGGGAGGATGCGCATGAAGCCGGCGAGCGCGACGAGATCGACCTCGGCATCGCGCAGCGTCGCGTCGAGATCGGCGAAGAAGTGCGCGCGATTGCCTTTGTCGGGGCGGGGCAGGCGGGCGACTTTTATTCCCTCGGCCTCGGCCAGCTGGAGGCCGGGCGCGTCGGGATTGTCGCCGCTGACCAGCACGACTTCGTAAGGGCAATCGTCGGCGCGCGCGGCGTAGATCAGCGCCGCCATGTTGCTGCCCGCGCCCGAGATCAGAATGACGACGCGGGCCTTGTCAGCCATGGTGGTAGGTGGCGGACCAAGGGGCGCGGGCGCTCCATGTCTCGGCCGAGCCGCTGACGGTGCATCCGCGCTCGCCAACCTCGATTCGTCCCACGGTGAAGACCTGCTCGCCGGCGGCGGTGAGGGCGGCGGTCACTGGGGTGGCGTCATCGGCGGCGACGATCGCGACCATTCCGATCCCGCAGTTGAAGGTGCGGGCCAACTCGCCCGGCTCGATGCTGCCGCCGGCCTGCAACCAGGCGAAAAGCGGCGGGAGCGGCCAGGCATCGGCGTCGACCGCCGCATGCACGCCGTTGGAAAGGACGCGCGGGATGTTCTCGAGCAGCCCGCCGCCGGTGATGTGGGCGAGGCCCTTGATCCGGCCGCCGCGAACCTCGGGCAGCAGGCTCTTCACATAGATGCGGGTCGGCTCGAGCAGCAAATCACCGAGGAGCCGGTCGGGGTCGAAGCGGGCCGGGCGGTCGAGCTTCCACCCATTGTCGGCGATCAGGCGGCGGACGAGGCTGAAGCCGTTCGAATGGACGCCCGAGCTGGCGAGGCCGAGAATCAGGTCGCCTGGGGCAAAATCCTCACCAGTGAGTTGCTGCCCGCGCTCGACAGCGCCGACGCAGAAGCCGGCGAGGTCGTAGTCGCCGGCGGCGTACATGCCCGGCATCTCGGCGGTTTCGCCGCCGATCAGCGCGCAGCCTGCCTGACGGCAGCCGTCGGCGATCGAGGCGACCACCGCTTCGGCGACGGCGTTGTCGAGCTTTCCGGTCGCGAAATAGTCGAGGAAGAACAGTGGCTCGGCGCCCTGAACGAGAAGATCGTTGGCGCACATCGCGACGAGGTCGATCCCGACCCCGCCATGCTGGCCGGTGTCGATCGCCAGCTTCAATTTGGTCCCGACGCCATCGTTGGCGGCGACCAGGATCGGGTCGGTGAAGCCTGCCGCCTTCAGATCGAAGAAGCCGCCGAAGCCGCCGAGTTCGGCGTCCGCTCCGGGTCGTCGCGTGCTCTTCGCCAGCGGTCCGATCGCCTTCACCAAGGCATTGCCGGCGGCGATATTCACCCCGGCCTGTTCGTAGGTCAGCCCCATGACCGAGCGCACTAGCCGAGAAGCCGCTTGGAAATCCACCGAACAGTCGCCAGAAGGCGGCGCATGCTTCGCCGTCAGGTCCGTCTGCTTCTCGCCGCGCTCGCGCTCCTGGGAGTCGCGGGTGGGGCGGTGCTCTACGCGCAGCTCGAAAGCGGCGATCGTGGGATTCTTCCGCTCGACAGCTCGAACACGTTGGAAATCGGCGGGATCAAGGTCGACGTCGCCGGCAAGACCGCCGACGAAGCGCGCTATGCCGGCTGGCGGATCGCGCAGCGCGAGGGTTTCAAGGCTTTGTGGGCGAAAGCGCACGGCGCGCCGCTCAGCGACGCGCCCAACCTGCCCGACAGCACGCTCGACGGGCTGGTGAGTTCGATCATCGTCGAATCGGAGCAGATCGGGCCGACTCGCTACATCGCCACTTTGGGCGTGCTGTTCGACAGGGCCCGCGCGAGCGAGCTGCTCGGGGTCGCCGGGCCGGTGAGGCGCTCGGCGCCGTTGCTGCTGGTGCCCATCACGGTCACCGCCGGAACCGCAACCAGCGTCGAGGTCCGCAACGCCTGGCAGCGCGCCTGGGCCGAGTTTCGCACCTCCAACAGCCCGATCGACTATGTCCGCGTCTCGGGCATGGGGACGGATCCGCTGCTGGTGAATGCGGCGCAGAGCGACCGGCCCGGGCGCGGCTGGTGGCGCAATATCGTCGACCAATATGGCGCGGCCGATATCCTGGTCGCCGAGGTCCAGCTGCGCCGGGTCTATCCGGGTGGGCCGGCGACCGGCACCTTCAGCGGCTATTTCGGCGCCGACCGAAAGCCGCTCGGCAGCTTCACTTTGACCGCCCAGAACAGCGCGGGCTTGCAGGACATGATGAACCGCGGCGTCCAGCAGATGGATGCGCTGTTCGCCCGCTGGCAGGCGGCCGGCGAGCTTGCGCCCGACCGCAGCCTGCTGCCGCCGCCGCTACCGCCGGCGCCGATCGAGGAGCTGCCGGCGGCCAAGCCGGCCGAGCAGGCGGAGCGGGTCATCCAGATCTTCGTTACCAGCCCTTATTCGCCGGTCGGCTGGCTGCGCTCGATCCCGGGCGTGACCAATGTCCAGGAATTCGGCGCCAAGATCCTCGCGGTGACCTACAAGGGCACGCAGGCGCAGCTTGCCGCTGCGCTCAACAGCCGCGGATGGCAGACTGACACGGCGGCCGACGGCGTGTTCCGGATTACGGGCTACCGCGCCGCGCCGGTCGCGCCGCGACCCGGTGCGCCGGCCCCGCCCCCGGCCAACGCCGCGCCGGGGAACAGCGTCCAGTCCGCGCCGGGACGGCCGGGAGGGGCGTGATGCCGGCCACCGACCAGATCGCGCTTCCGCTCGACTGGCCGCAAGGAAGCGACGACCGCCGCTTCATCGTCGGCGAGGCGAACCGCGCCGCCTTCGAGCATTTCCAGCGGTGGAGCATGTGGCCGGTCAAGGCGACGATCCTGACTGGGCCGCGGCGCTCTGGTCGTTCGCTGCTGGCGCGCAACTTCGTCGCGCGGGTCGGCGGACGGCTGTTCGACGATGCGCAGCGGCATGACGAAGAGGCGTTGTTCCATGCCTGGAATCAGGCGCAGGAGAGCGGCCGGCCGCTGGTGATGGTGGCCGATGCGGCGCCTCCCGCCTGGTCGCCTACGTTGCCGGACCTGCGGACCCGGCTGGCGGTCACCCCGGTGATCGCGATCGAGCCGCCCGATGATGAACTGTATGCCGCGCTCATCCAGCGGCTGTTCGCCGACCGCGGCTTGCACCTTCCGGCCGAGGCGCTGCGTTACGTCGTGATGCGGGTGGCGCGCGATTATTGGACCGCGGAGCGGGTGGTCGAGGCGATCGACCGCTACGCCATCGCCGAGCGAGCGCGGCTGAGCATCCCGACCGTGCGCCGGGCGCTGGTCAGCGCCGGCCTGATCGACGGTGGCAGCCAGTGAACGCCCCGGCGGAGATCGTCGTCGAGCAGCCGCCCAAGGAGCGGCGCTACTTCAACCGCGAATTGAGCTGGCTGGCATTCAATCGCCGGGTGCTCGAGGAGGCAGCCAACCCGCAGCATCCGTTGCTCGAGCGGCTGCGCTTCCTGTCGATCAGCGGGTCTAATCTCGACGAATTCTTTTCCGTCCGCGTCGCGGGCCTCAAGGAACAGCAGCTCGAGGGCGTCGAGCAGTTGAGCTACGACGGCCTGACCGCCACCCAGCAACTCGAGATGGTGCGGGTCGAGGCCGACACGCTGGTCGCCGAGCAGCAACGCACCTGGCTCGAATTGCGCGGCCTTCTCGCCAAGGAAAAGGTCGACGCGGTGATGCCGGCGGACCTCTCCGCCGACGAGCAGGAGCATCTGCGCGACTATCTTCGCGAGCAGATCGTCCCGGTGCTGACGCCGCAGGCGATCGACCCCTCGCACCCATTCCCCTTCATTCCCAATCTCGGCTTCAGCCTCATTTTCGCGATGGTCGATTCGGCCGATCGCGAGTCGGTCAACGAAGTGGTGATGATCCCCGCCTCGGTCCCGCGCTTCATCCGCTTGCCGGGCAAGAAGCTGCGGCTGGTGGCGATCGACGATGCGGTCGGCGCGCATCTCGACCTGTTGTTTCCGGGCTTCGAATTGCTCGGCGCGGGCGCCTTCCGGGTGCTCCGCGATACCGACATCGAGATCGAGGAAGACGCCGAGGACCTGGTCCGCACTTTCCGCTCGGCGATCAAGGAACGGCGGCGGGGGCGGGTGATCCGGCTCGAATTCTCCTCCGGTACCCCGGTCGATCTCGAAGACCTCGTCCGCGCTGGCCTAAAGGCCGAGCATGCGATCATCGCCGAAAGCAGCGGCTTCATCGGGGTTACCGATCTCGAAGCGCTGGTCGAGCTCGATCGTCCCGACCTCAAGTTCGCCCCCTATGTCCCGCGTCTGCCCGAGCGGATCCAGGAGCATGGCGGCGACTGCTTCGCGGCGATCCGCACCAAGGACATCATCGTCCATCATCCGTACGAAAGCTTCGACGTGGTGGTCGCTTTCCTTCGCCAGGCGGCGGCGGACCCCGATGTCATCGCCATCAAACAGACGCTCTACCGGGCAGGCAAGCAGTCGGCGATCATCGACGCGCTGGTCGCCGCGGCCGAGGCCGGCAAGTCGGTGACCGCGGTGGTCGAATTGAAGGCCCGCTTCGACGAGGAACAGAACATCCTGTGGGCGTCACGGCTTGAACGCGCGGGCGTGCAGGTCGTCTACGGTTTCGTCGACTGGAAGACCCACGCCAAAGTGTCGATGGTGGTGCGCCGCGAGGGCAATCTATTCCGCACCTACTGTCACTTCGGGACAGGCAACTATCATCCGGTCACCGCCAAGGTGTACACCGACCTCAGCTTCTTCACTGCCAGCCGGCGGGCGGCGCGCGACGCGGGCAAGTTGTTCAACTTCATCTCGGGCTATGTCGCGCCCAAGGGCCTCGAACTGCTGACCATCAGCCCGCGCGGCCTGCGCGAGAAGCTCGACGGGCTGATCGGGACCGAGATCGCCAATGCCAAGGCGGGCAAGCCGGCGGCGATCTGGGCCAAGATGAACAGCCTGGTCGATCCCCGGACGATCGACCGGCTGTACGAGGCAAGCCAGGCCGGGGTCAGCATCGACCTCATCATCCGGGGCATCTGCTGCCTCCGGCCCGGCGTTCCCGGGGTATCGGAGAACATCCGCGTCAAGTCGATCATCGGCCGCTTCCTCGAGCACAGCCGAATCTGGGCGTTCGCTAACGGCGCTCGGCTGCCGCATCGCAAGGCCAAGGTGTTCATCTCCTCGGCCGACTGGATGCCGCGCAACTTCGACCGGCGCGTCGAGGTCGCGGTGCCGGTCGAGAACCCAACCGTCCATGCCCAGGTGCTCGACCAGGTGATGGTCGCCAACCTCATCGACAATGAGCAGAGCTGGACGCTCGATCCGACCGGCAAGTACACGCGGGTCAAGACGGGGCGGAAGGCCTTCAACCTTCACACCTACTTCATGACCAACCCCTCGCTGTCCGGTCGCGGCCATGCGCTCGAGGGCAAGAAGGTCCCCAAGCTGCGGCTGGACCAGGGAGGCTGAGATGCCGGTCAAGAGCGACTTCGGACCGGTGGGGATCATCGACATCGGGTCGAACAGCGTGCGCTTTGTCGCCTACGGCGGGTCGGAGCGGCTGCCCTCGATGCTGTTCAACGAGAAAGTCATGGCCGGGCTTGGGCGCGGCCTGGCGGAGACGGGCGAGCTGAGCGAACCCGCGATGGACACGGCGATCGAGGCGCTCGCGCGCTTTCGGCTGCTCGCGAAGGAAATGAAGCTCGCCAAGGTGCATGCGGTGGCGACGGCGGCGGTCCGCGATGCGAGCAACGCGGCCGTCTTCCTCGCCCGCGCGCGCAAGGCGGGGATCGAGCCCAAGGTCATTCCGGGCGAGGAGGAGGCGCGGCTGTCGGCGCTGGGCGTGATCTCGGCGATCCCCCAGGCGCGCGGGGTGGTCGCCGATCTTGGCGGCGGCAGTCTCGAATTGACCCCGATCGCCGACGGCCAGCCGGGACCGGGCGTGTCGCTGCCGATCGGGGTGCTCCGGCTGGGCGACAAGGCCAGCGCGCGCAGCGTCGCCGCGACCCTCAAGAAGGGCGTGCCCAAGGCGATCGTCGAGGCCGCGAGTGGCGGCAATCTCTATCTCGTCGGCGGGTCGTTCCGGGCGTTCGCTTCGCTCGACCTCACCCTCTCCGACCATCCGCTGCCGATCGTCCATCAGCATGGGATGACGCCGCAACGGGTGCGCGACTTGCGCAACCTGGTCCGTTCAACCTCGATCGAGGCGTTGCGGGCCCAGGTCGGCGTGTCGACCTCGCGCCTGCAGACCCTGCCCGCAGCGGCGGCCGTCCTCGACGCCGCCTGCCGGGTGCTCCAGCCGACGCGCGTGGTCACCAGCGCCTTCGGACTGCGCGAGGGCATCCTCTACGACGACCTGACCGCCGCGCGGCGGCGCGAGGATCCACTGTTGGTGGCGGCGCTCGAAGCGGGCGAGCGGCTGGGCCGGTTCGGCGACCATGGCGCCTTGCTCGACCGCTGGATCGCGCCCTTGTTCCCTGACGACAATCTGCCCGCCGCGCGGCTGCGGCTGGCGGCGTGCTTCCTCGCCGATGTCGCTTGGAACGCACACCCCGACTTCCGCGCCGAGTGGGCGGTCGACATGGGGCTGCACGGTAATTGGGTCGGGATCGACGCCGAAGGGCGGACGATCCTCGGCCGGACGCTCAACGCCGCCTTCGGTGGCGACGTGTTTGATCCCGCACTGGGCGAGCTGGTCGAGGAAAGGGTGCTCGAGCACGCCGACCGCTGGGGCTCGGCGATCCGACTGGCGCAGCGGCTGAGCGGTGGGACCGCCAGCCTGCTCAAGCGCGCGCGGATCGGCGTGACCGACGGGCATCTCGTGCTGTCGCTCAAGCGGAGCGATTCGAGCCTTTATTCGGAGGCCGTTCGCAAGCGGTTCAAGCAACTTGCCGTGATGCTCGGCCTCGATCCGGTGCTCGAGCTGGCCTAGCCGCAGCGGGCCGAGACGACCTTGTTGTTAGCGTCGAGCTGGACCCGCAGCCGGTCGCCGCGGAAGTCCATCGTCGCCGCCTGCCCGGGTTGCAGCCATTGCAGCATCTTGGCGCCCGCGGCCTGCATGATGTCCTCGCCGAGCTTGGCGGTGGCGGTCTTGCCGACATAGTCGGTCAGTTCGTCAGCCGAGCAGCTTGCCTTGGGCGGCGAGCCCGGGTCGAACAGGGTGACACAGCCGCCGAGCAGCAGTGCGATCAGCGGGACGGCGAGGCGACGGGTCATTCGGCGGTCTCCAGCGTGCGGGTCATCTTCAATTTGCCGTCCTCGATCGCGAAGGCGAGGCGGCCTTCGACCAAGGCGAGCGCATCGCGGCCGAATTCCTCGAACCGCCAGCCGGTGAGGATCGCCAGGCCTTTGCGCACCCCGGCGGCGAGCGCCTCCAGCTCATCCGAACGGGCGATCAGCTTGGGCGCGACCCCGGCTTCCTTGGCGCGGATCTTGAGGAGGAGCTTCAGGAGGTCGCTGACCAGCGCGCCATCCTTGGTCAGGCCCGGTCGGCGCGGCTCGCGATCGGGCAGTTCGTCGGGCTCGAGCGGCTTGGCGGCGGCGATCGCCTGCATCAGGCGTGCGCCGATGTCGTTGTTGCGCCAGCCTGCCGACAGCCCGCGGACCTTGCCGAGATCGTCCTGATTTTTGGGCGGGTGGGCAGCGAGCTCGTTGAGCGTGTCGTCCTTGATGATCCGCCCGCGCGGCAGGTTCTTGCCGCGGGCCTCGACCTCGCGCCAGGCAGCGATCGCCTTGAGGCGGCCGAGCACGGTCGGATTGCGGCTGGGCAGCTTGAGGCGCTTCCACGCCTCCTCGGGCGCGAAGACGAAGGAGGACAGGTCGGCCAGCCGCTCCATCTCCTCGTCGAGCCATTGGCCGCGGTTGGTACGCTTCAGCTTGGCGACCATCTTGGGGAAAATGGTGGCGAGGTGCGTGACGTCGCCGATCGCATAATCGATCTGGCGCTTGTCGAGCGGCCGCCGGCTCCAGTCGGTGAAGCGCGCGCCCTTGTCGAGCGTGTGGCCGAGCATGGATTCGATGAGGTTCGAGTAGCCGACCTGCTCGCCATAGCCCAAGGCCATTGCCGCCACCTGCGTGTCGAACAGCGGGTGCGGCACCTTGCCGGTCAGGTTGACCACGATCTCGACGTCCTGGCCGCCGGCGTGGAAGACCTTGAGGACGTCCTCATTGTCGACCAGCAGGTCCCAAAGCGGCTGAAGGTCGAGTCCGTCGGCCTTGGGATCGATCGCCGCGGCCTCTTCGGGCGAGGCGATCTGGAGCAGGCACAGGTCGGGCCAGTAGCTGTTCTCGCGCATGAACTCGGTGTCGACGGCGACGAAGTCGTGAGTGGCGAGGCGCTCGATCAGCGCGGCAAGGGTAGCGCTGTCGGTGATAAGTGGGTGAATCTGCATGTTATGCCCGCTCTAGCGAGGTGGGCGCGGGTTGACAAAAGGGGAGGGGAAGGGGAAGCGCGGCCCGCTTTCCCGGCACCCTCGACCATAGTGAGCCAACGACCATGCACGCCTATCGCACCCACACCTGCGGCCAGCTCCGGAAGGAGAATGTCGGCGAGGAAGTCCGCATCTCGGGCTGGGTCCACCGCAAGCGCGATCATGGCGGGGTGCTGTTCGTCGACCTGCGCGACCATTACGGGATGACCCAGGTCGTGGCCGACAGCGACAGCCCGGCGCTGCCGGTGCTCGAGCGGCTGCGGGTGGAATCGGTGGTGACCATCGACGGACTGGTCAAGGACCGCGCGCCGGGCACCACCAACGCCAACCTGCCGACCGGCGACATCGAGGTCTTCGCGCGCGGCGTGACGGTGCAGAGCGCGGCGGCCGAGCTGCCGCTGCCGGTCGCGGGCGAGCAGGAGTACCCTGAGGATATCCGTCTCAAGTATCGCTACCTCGACCTCCGGCGCGAGCGGCTGCACGCCAACATCCTGTTGCGCTCGAACGTCATCGCCTCGATCCGGCGGCGGATGGTCGAGCAGGGCTTTACCGAATTCCAGACCCCGATCCTGACCGCGTCGAGCCCCGAGGGCGCGCGCGACTATCTGGTCCCGAGCCGGGTCCACCCGGGCAAGTTCTACGCGCTTCCTCAGGCGCCGCAGATGTTCAAGCAGCTGCTGATGGTTGCGGGCTTCGACCGTTACTTCCAGATCGCGCCCTGCTTCCGCGACGAGGATGCGCGCGCCGACCGCAGCCCGGGTGAGTTCTACCAGCTCGACTTCGAGATGAGCTTCGTCACCCAGGACGACGTGTTCAATGCGATCGAGCCGGTGCTGGCGGGCGTTTTCCGCGAGTTCGCCGACGGCCGCCAGGTAACCGAAGGCGCCTTCCCCCGCATCCCGTACAAGGAATCGATGCTCAAGTACGGCAACGACAAGCCGGACCTGCGCAACCCGATCCTGATCAGCGACGTCGGCCAGCATTTCGTTGGCTCGGGCTTCGGGCTATTTGCGAAGATCGTCGACGGCGGCGGGTTCGTTCGCGCCATCCCGGCGCCGGGCACCGCCGACAAGAGCCGCAAGTTCTTCGACGAGATGAATGACTGGGCGCGGGGCGAGGGCTTCGCCGGGCTCGGCTACGCCACCCGCAAGGGCGGCGAGTGGGGTGGTCCCATTGCCAAGAATCACGGCACCGAGGGAATGAACAAGCTGGCCGCCGAGCTCGGTCTCGGGCCCGACGACGGCATCTTCTTCGCCGCGGGCAAGGAAGCCGAAGCGGCCAAGCTCGCGGGCTTTGCGCGGACCCGCGTCGGGCAGCAGCTCGGCCTGATCGACGAGAACAAGTTCGAATTCTGCTGGATCGTCGACTTCCCGATGTTCGAATATGACGAGGACGCGAAGAAGGTCGACTTCAGCCACAACCCCTTCTCGATGCCGCAGGGCGAGCTGGAGGCGCTCGAGACCAAGGACCCCTTGGATATCCTCGCCTGGCAGTATGACATCGTCTGCAACGGCGTGGAGCTGTCGAGCGGCGCGATCCGGAACCACCGTCCGGACATCATGTACAAGGCATTCGAAATCGCCGGCTACACCCAGGCCCAGGTCGACGAGAATTTCTCGGGCATGATCAACGCCTTCAAGTACGGCGCGCCGCCGCACGGCGGGTCGGCGCCGGGCATCGACCGGATCGTCATGCTGCTCGCGGGCGAGCCCAACATCCGCGAGGTGGTGGTCTTCCCGATGAACCAGAAGGCCGAGGATTTGATGATGAACGCGCCCGCGCCGGTGACGATGAAGCAGCTCAAAGAGCTGTCGATCCGCGTGGTGGGCGAGAATGCGGCGCCGCCGATCGGCTAGGTCTGCGGGTAGCGGATCGCCAGTACTTCGTAGCTCTTCTCGCCCGCGGGAAGGCGGACGATGCGTTCGTCGCCAATCCTGGCGCCGACTAGCGCCTTGGCGATCGGGCTGCGCCAACTGATGTGACCACCGCTGGCGTCGGCCTCGTCCTCGCCGACCAATGTTAGGGTGCGGCGGGCGTCGTCTTCGTCGGCAAGCTCGACCGTGGCGCCGAACCGCACCTGCCCCTGATCACCTTGCGCGGCGGGGTCGACCACCTTGGCGGTCTTCATCACCTTGGCGAGATAGCTTAAGCGCCGGTCGATCTCGCGCAGCCGCTTGCGGCCGTAGATGTAGTCGCCATTTTCCGAACGGTCGCCATTGCCCGCGGCCCAGCTGATCGTCTCGACCAGCTTGGGGCGCTCGGACCCGAACAGCTGGTCATATTCGGCGCGGATGGCGGCAAAGCCTCGCGGCGTGATGAAGCGATCTCCCATGCGGGAGGCTCTAGCCCAGCCGATCCTTGCCGAGGAAGGTGCTGAGATAGCGCGGCGGCGTCGACGGCTGCGGGTTCAGGCGGTCGTAGACGACGGTGTTCTCGAGCACGCGCTGAACGTAGCCGCGGGTCTCGCTGAACGGGATGTCCTCGATCCACGACACGACGTCGGCGCCGGGTCGCCGCGGGTCGCCATTGGCGGCGATCCACTTGGCAACATTGCCCGATCCGGCATTGTAGCTGGCGATGGCGAGCGGATAGCTGCCGCCCCAGCGGGCCACCAGCCGCTGGAAGTACGCCGAGCCAAGCATGACATTGTAGGCCGGATCGGTGATCAGCCGCCCGCCGTCATAGCCGTAGCCGAGCTTGCCGGCCTGCTCGGAAGCGGTGCCGGGCATCAGCTGCATGATCCCGCGGGCGCCGGCGCCGCTCACCGCGCTGCGGTCGAACGAGCTTTCCTGGCGGGCGATGCCGTGGGTCAGGCTCCACAGGCTGGGGTCGGCGATGGCGTGCTCGACCGTCGGATAGCCCTGGCGATTGTAGAAGGCGCTGCCGTCGTTGCGGGCCGATCGGGCGGTCCACACGGCGAGGTCGGGGCGCCCGATCTGGTTGCCGAACTCGATCGCGAGCTGGCGGTCGGCGTCGGTATGCACCGATTCGCTTACCGCGCGGACGAACAGCGCGGCTTCCTGGCGGTAGCCGCCGGCGTTGAGCGCCTGCAGTGCGCGGACCAGCCGGCGCGACTGGAAGGATTGGCGCTGGAGCGCGGTCGGGGTGGCGAACGTCGCCCCGGGCACAGGGACCGGGCGACCAAGCCGCTCGAGCGCCAGCTGGCCATAGAATAGTTCGGGATAGGCCGCGGCGCGGCTGAAATAGGAGGTGGCCTGGGCGTATTGCCCGGCCTGAGCGGCGGCACGACCGGCCCAGTAAGCGCCCTTGGAGACCACCTGGAGCGAGCGGCCGCCCTGCGAATAGCGGTCGAACATCGGCACGGCGTCGGCCGGACGATTCATGCCGCGCAGTGCGCTGACCCCGGCGAGCCAGGTCAGCAAGGTATAATCGTCGCGCACGCCATAGGATTGGAGTGCGAGCTGCGCCCCAGCGGGAAGCGCATCGTCGACTTGCCGAGCGATGTTGTAGGCCGTGGTGAACTGGCGGTCGCGCGCGGCGCCCTGCGCGGCGGCGAGTTGCAGCTCATACCATTTCTCGACGTCGACCGGACGGGTCGTGAACTGGTGCGGCCGGGCGAGCAGTTGGCGCAGCGCCGGGTCCCAGCCCGCGTCCTTCAGGTAACGCGCCCGTTCCATCATCAACCCGGCATCGGTGGTCACCTGGCCGATCACATGATTGTAGAGCGTCTCGGTATCGGGCGAGCGAAGCTGCATCGCGATGCGAGCGGCGAAGGCGGCCTGTCGTGCCGGGCTGGTCGAGGGCAGCAACCGCTGCGCGTTGGTCGTATTGCGCTCGAGCAGCAGGCGATCGACGCGGCGGTCCATGTCGGCGGTGGTGAACTGGCTGCCAAACCGCTGGTAGAGCGAATTTTCGTCGGTCGGCGTGAGGTTGGAGCCGGCCCACGCCTCGCGCGCGGCGGCAAGTGCTTCGGTCGCGCGGCCCTGCGTGGCGAGGCTTTCCGCCAGCCGAGTCCAGCCGTTGCCGGTGGTCGGCTGATCGGTGCGGAAGAAGGCGACGACGGTCGCGGCATCCTCGCCCGGCCGCATCTGCCTCTCGGCGGCGCGGCGCATACTGGTTTCGCCCGGCCAATCGGGATTGGCGATCAGAAAGCGCGCATAGTCGACGAAGGCGTAACCGCTCGACTGGCTCAGGCGCCGCCAGTCCTGGATCGCGCCGTTGACGTCGCCGGCATAGGAATAAGCCGCGGGGGAAACGACCGGCGCCGAGGGCACGGGCACCAGATATTGCGCCGAGCTCGCGAGAGCGGCGGAAGCCAGGGTGCCCGATAGTGCCACGGCCAATCGCGTCATGCTGGACATCATCCGCCCCCAGTCCTTATCGTCTGCTGAACGCCAGCGATTATTCGTTCTACAGGACCGGGAGACTCCCGGTGAGGGGGCACGCCCATGTTTTCCGGTTCATTCCCCGCGCTGGTGACTCCGTTCACCGCAGGCCAGTTCGACGAGGCCGCCTTTCGCGACCTGATCGAGTGGCAGATCGCCGAGGGGACGCATGGGTTGGTTGCCTGCGGCACCACGGGCGAGGCGGCGACGCTGAACTTCGAGGAGCATCGCCGGGTGGTAGAACTGGCGATCGAGGTCGCCGCGGGCCGGGTGCCGGTGATCGCGGGTTGCGGGGCGAATGATACGGCGCATGCGGTCAAGCTGACCGAAATGGCCGCCGAACTCGGCGCGGCGGCGGCGCTGCACGTGCCGCCTTATTACAATCGTCCGAACCAGGACGGCATCTACCTGCACCTGAGCCGGGTGGCGGAAGTTGGGATTCCGGTGGTGCTCTACAACGTGCCCGCGCGGACCGTGACTGACATATCGGTGGAGACGATGGGTCGGCTGGCGCAGTTGCCAAACGTGGTCGGGGTCAAGGATGCGACCGGCGCGATCGCGCGGGTGTCGGCGCAGCGCGCAGCCTGCGGGCCCGACTTCGTCCAGATTTCGGGCAATGACGACATGGCGCTGGCCTTCAACGCAATGGGCGGTCGCGGCTGTATCAGCGTCACAGCCAACGTCGCACCGAAGCTGTGCGCTGAGTTCCAGGAAGCGACTCTGCGCGGCGACTATGCCGCGGCGCTCGAGCTGCAGGACCGCCTGTTCCCGCTCCACGCCGCGCTCTTCACCGACGCCTCGCCGGGGCCGGTCAAATATGCGCTTGGCAAGGTGCGGCCGGGTTTCCCGACGGAATTGCGCGCGCCAATGACGCCGGCCGGCGAGGCGAGCCGGAAGGCGGTCGACGCGGCGCTGGCGCATGCGGGGCTTGTTCCCGGGGCATGACGCCCTCCGAGATTTTCTTCGGGCTAAGTTCGGTCATTCTCGGCCTGGCACTGACCGAGATTGCCTCGTCCATCGCGAAGCTGCTGCGGGCGGGGCGGCAGGTCCGCTGGGCCCCTGAGCCCGTGCTCCAGACCATCCTGATCATCATGATCCTCGTGTACGTCTGGGCGGACCAGTGGTGGTACCACGACCGCGCGTCCTTTACGGTCGGTCAGGCGCTGTTCCAGGTGGCGAAGCTGATGGCGCTCTACGTCGCTGCCGCCTCGGTGCTCGGCGAGCGCGAAGGCAAGATGAGTGTCGACCTCAAAGAGCATTATTATGCGTTGCGCGGGGTGACCTATGGTTCCCTTTGCATCAGCCTGAGCTTATTCGAGGCCTATGCCGTTGTCTTTGCGGTCGCGCCCCGGCCATTCGGATTCGAAAGGTTCCTAGCGGCTGCGTGGTTGCCCTTGGCGTATCTCATCGCCGCCGTCGTCCGCTGGAGGGCCTATCATCTCCTGCTGCTGGTCGGCGTGATCGTCTCATTTGCACGGGCCATCACCGTGATCGCGATCAAATAAGACGCCGGACAGGCTTTGCGCTCTGCGGCGCCTCGGCCTAGAGGGTCGGACCGCTCATGCCGAAACCGCTTCCCCCGACCTTCGACAAGCAGACCGTGGTCGCCGAGAACCGGCGGGCGCGGTACGATTATTTCGTCGAGGACCGGTTCGAGGCGGGGATCGAGCTCAAGGGCACCGAGGTCAAGGCGCTGCGCAACGGCGAAGGGTCGATCGCCGAAAGCTATGCGACGATGGATGGTGAGGAGATCGTGCTGATCAACTCGCACATCCCCGAATATAAGAACGGCAGCTACATGAACCACGAGCCGCGGCGGAAGCGGCGGTTGCTGCTGCGCAAGCGCGAGATCGACAAGTTGAACGGCGCGATCACCCGTCAGGGGCTGACGCTGGTGCCTTTGTCGATCTATTTCAATTCGGCTGGCCGCGCGAAGCTGGAGCTGGCGCTGGCGCGGGGCAAGAAGACCCACGACAAGCGCGAGACGATCAAGGAGCGCGACTGGAAGCGCGAGCAGGGGCGGTTGCTGCGCTCGCATGGCTGACCGCCAGGGTCTGTTCCAGCGGCTCGCGAAGAAAGCGATGCCGTCGCGTGACGAGGTGCTGGAAAGCCGCTGGCTGAAACCGTTCGGGGCCCGGGTCCGTCACTCGCAGCTCTGGCGCTTCACCCGCCGATCGGTCCCGCGCGGGGTCTTAGCCGGGCTGTTCATCGGCATCTTCCTGATGGTCCCCGGCGTCCAGATCGTCGGCGCGGCGCTGATGTGCGTGCCCCTGCGCGGCAATGTTCCCATCGCGGCAGCGATGACCTTCCTGTCGAACCCGGCGACCACTCCCTTCTTCATCGCCATGGCGATCCTGGTCGGCAACCGGCTCGGCTTTCATGCCGATCTTGCCACCTTCGACCGCCTGTTGCAGCAAGGCGCTGGTATTGCCGAATGGTCGCGCTGGCTGCTGTCCGACGCGGCGCCGGCGATGATCAGCGGGCTGTTCGTCATCGCCGCGGCCGTGGCGTTGGTCGGCTGGGCCCTGTCGATCGTCGTTTGGCGCTGGCGGGTCGCTTCCAAGTGGCGAAGACGGCAGCGATCGGAAGTTAAGTTCTAGCCTTTTTCCAAAGCATTGGGGACATATCGATGAAGCGTTGGTTCATTCTCCTGGGTGCCACGACCGCGTTGACCGGCTGCTTTGCGCCGCCCTCGCCGCAAGTCGAAGCCGCCGCCGCCGCCGACGCCGCCGCGACCGTGGAAGCGGCGATCGCCGAGGCACCGCGGCCTAAGCCGACGTTCGGCGATTATGGCTTCGACACCGCGGGCATGGACCAGACCGTCAAGCCCGGCGACAGCTTCTACAATTACGCCAATGGCACCTGGCAGAAGAATGCGGTCATTCCCGCGGACAAGTCGGGCTACGGCTCGTTCAACGTGCTCGACGACCTGTCCAAGTCGCGCACCCGCACGATTATCGAGAATGCCGCCAAGGATCCGAACAACAAGATCGGCGCGGCCTATGCGAGCTTCATGGACGAGGCCGGGATCGAGGCGAAGGGCCTGACCCCGCTCAAGCCGTTCATGGCCGAGGTGAAGGCGCTCAAGAGCAAGGCCGACTATCCGGCGCTCCTCGGCCGGACGAGCCGGGTCGGAGTGTTCGGGCCGGTGATCGGGTTCGTCAACGTCGATGACAAGGTCAACACGCAATATGCGCTGACGCTGACCCAGGGCGGGATCGGGATGCCCGACCGGGACTATTACCTCAAGGACGATCCGAAGCTTGCCGCCATCCGTACGGCCTATGTCGCGCACCTCGCCCGGATGTTCACGCTGGCGGGTGAGCCCAACGCCGAGGCGCGCGCCAAGGCGCTGATGGCGTTCGAGACCGACATCGCCAAGTCGCACTGGACCCAGGTCCAGAACCGCGATGCGACGCTGACCTATAACAAGATGACCGTGGCCGAATTGAGCCGCCGTGCCCCGGGTTTCGATTTCGCCAAGATGCTCCGCTCGGAAGGCGTCAACGTCCGCGAAGTGATCGTCGGCCAGCCGAGCGCGATGACCGGCATCGCCAAGACCGTCGCCCGCGCGCCGCTCAGCGTGCTCAAGGATCAGCTGCTGATCCGCGCGCTCGACGGCTATGCGAGCTACCTGCCCAAGGCGTTCGACCAGGAGCGTTTCGCTTTCTTCGGCACCACCTTGTCGGGTGTTCCGCAGCAGGAGCCGCGCTGGCGGCGGGCGGTGAATTTCACCACCGGCGCGGTCGGCGATGAGGTGAGCAAGCTCTACGTCGCGCAATATTTCCCGCCCGAGACCAAGGCTGCGGCGGACCAGCTCGTCCACAACGTGATCGACGCGATGGGCCGGCGGATCGACGGGCTCGCCTGGATGGCGCCCGAGACCAAGCGCCGCGCGCGGCTGAAGCTCGCCAACTTCACCGCCAAGATCGGCTATCCGAGCCAGTGGCGCGACTATAGCGGGCTCGAGATCAAGCCCGACGACCTGCTCGGCAACGCGATGCGCTCGAACGAGTTCGACACCGCTTACGACCTCGGCAAGCTCGGCGGGCCGGTGCGCAAGTGGGAATGGGGCATGACCCCAATGACCATCAACGCTTATGCCAACTTCGGCATGGCCGAGGTGGTCTTCCCGGCGGCGATCCTCCAGCCGCCCTTCTTCGATCCCAACGCCGATCCAGCCATCAATTATGGCGGCATCGGCGCGGTGATCGGGCACGAGATCAGCCACCACTTCGACGACCAAGGCTCGAAATATGACGAGACCGGGCAGCTGCGTGACTGGTGGACGCCGCAGGATGTCGCCGCGTTCAAGGCGGCAACTCAGAAGCTCGTCGCCCAGTATGACGCCTACGAAATCTTCCCGGGCGCCCACGTCCAGGGCGCGCTGACGCTCGGCGAGAATATCGGTGACCTCGCCGGCCTGACGGTGGCCTATGACGCCTACCAGCATTCGCTCGGTGGTCAGCCGGCGCCGGTGATCGACGGGATGACCGGCGACCAGCGCTTTTACCTCGGCTGGGCGCAGGTTTGGCGGGGCAAGATTCGCGAAGCGGCGATGCGCCAGCGGCTGATCACCGATCCGCACTCGCCCAACCAGCAGCGCGTCTCGGTCGTTCGCAACCTCGACCCCTGGTATCAGGCCTATCAGGTCCAGCCGGGCCAGCAGCTTTATCTGGCGCCCGAGCAGCGCGTCCGCGTATGGTAAGCTGATGTTGCACTCCAGGCTCGCCACGCTCGACGCAGAACCGCTCGGCCGTGGCGAGCCCTGGCTGATACCCGCGCTCATCGTCGCCGCCCTGCTCAGCGGGGCGGCGATCGCGTTTGTGGCGGGCTCCACGTTGATTGCCGCGATGCTGGCGCTCGGCACGGCGCTCGCCGGCGGGCTGACGTGGCTGGCCGCGCGCCGATCGGCCAAGGTTGCGCCGGTGACGGTCGCCGCGACCGATTATTCATTAGTCGGCTCGGCGCTGTCGCTGTCGCCCGAACCGGCCGCGCTCTCCGATGGCGAGGGCCGGCTGATCACCGTCAACCACGCCTTCCGCCAGCGCTTCCCGGAGGCCGCTACCGCTGCTGACATCGGCGCTGAAGCCGACGCGGCTGAGGCGCTGACGCAGTTGCGGGCCAGCGCCTGGCGCGATGGCCGTGGCAGCGCGACAGACGTTGCCATCGCCGACGGCACGACCGCGATCGAGGTCGAGCGCGTCGGCGCTCGCTCCGACCTTCTGCTGTGGCGTTTGCCGCGCGCCCGGCGCGATCCGGTCAAGGTGCTCCAGCACCGCATGAACGGCGCGGAGGGCGAGATCCTCGCCAAGACCGGCGTGCTCGCCGCGGTGACCGGTCCGGGCGGCGAATTGGTCGCGGTCAACCGACTGCTGCGCGACCGGGCGGGGCTGGACGGCGAGCTCGCCGGGCGTCCGATCGCCGAACTGCTGAGCGGCGGTGACGACGGCCGGGTGCAGCTCATCGCCGAAGCCGACGCTGGGCGCTCGCTCCGGCTCCTGCACATTCCAGTCGATCCCGAGCGGATGGGCCAGGCCGGCCTGACGATGATGTTCGACACGGCCGAGGGGGCGTCGCTCAGCAACAGCGCCAACCTCCAGGCGCTGCTCGACATCCTTCCCGTCGGTCTGGCGCTGGTCGATCGTGACGGACGCTTCCTTACCACCAACAAGGCGTTTCGCATCGCCGGCGCGATCGGCGACGAGGGAGCGCCTGCCTATCCCGGCGACCTCGTCGTCAAGGAAGACAAGGGCGCGGTGGCTGACGCGGTGCGGCGCAATACCCGCGGCCCGGCGATGTCGACCGACCTCGCGGTTCGCCTGGTCCACCAGCCGACCGAGCCGGTGGCGCTGACGGTCGCGGGACTGCGCGGGCTCGGCGACGCGGTGGTGCTGCTGCTGCTCAAGGACAATAGCGAGGAAGCCAAGCTCAAGCGGCAGATCGCGCAAGCGACCAAGATGCAGGCGGTCGGCCAGCTCGCGGGCGGCGTCGCCCATGACTTCAACAACATCCTGACCGCGATCATCGGCCACTGCGACCTCATGCTGATGCGGCACACGCCGGGCGACAGCGATTACGACGACATCCAGCAGATCAAGTCGAACTCGAACCGCGCCGCCGGCCTGACCCGCCAGTTGCTTGCCTTCTCGCGCCAGCAGACGTTGCGCCCCCAGGTGCTGCAGCTGCCCGACGTGGTCAGCGAAGTGTCGCACCTGTTGAAGCGGCTCCTCGGCGAGACGGTGACGCTGCAGGTCAAGCATGGCCGTGACCTGGGCTCGGTGCGCGCTGACCCGGGCCAGCTCGAGCAGGTGATCGTCAACCTCGCGGTCAACGCGCGCGACGCGATGGCCGGGGGCGGCGGCGGCCAGCTCACCATCCAGACCTATTCGGTGCGCGCCGACCAAGTCGCCGAAATTGGCAGCGAAATCCTGCCGATCGCCGATTATGCCGCGCTCAGCATCTCGGACACCGGCTGCGGCATTCCGCCGAGCGTGCTGGGCAAGATCTTCGAGCCCTTCTTCACCACCAAGGAAGTCGGCAAGGGCACCGGCCTTGGTCTCTCCACCGTCTACGGCATCGTCAAGCAATCGGGCGGCTACATTTTCGCCGACAGCAAGGTCGGCGAGGGAACGAGCTTCGTCATTTACCTGCCCGTCTATCGCGAGGAAGGCGGCAAGGAGCCCGCGCGCAAGATCGCCAAGCCGGCGCAGGAAGAATTGTGGGGCTCGGGCAACGTCCTGCTGGTCGAGGACGAGGCGATGGTCCGCACGGTCGCCGAACGCGCGCTCACCCGCCAGGGCTATACGGTGGTGACCGCCACCAACGGCGAGGAAGCGCTCGAGATCGTCAGTCGCGGCGACCCCATCGACCTGATGATCAGCGACGTCGTCATGCCCTTGATGGATGGCCCGACCATGGTCCGCGAAGCGCGCAAGCTGCGCCCCGAAATTCCCGTGCTGTTCATGTCCGGATACGCCGAGGAACAGCTCAGGAAATCGATCGATATCGACAACGTCGCCTTCCTGCCGAAGCCCTTTTCGGTGCAGGAGCTGGCTGAGGCCGCGCGTAAGGTGTTGGCGCAAAAATAGATTTGCGTGGGCCGCAAGCGCCACCTATGCACCCTTGCAGTGAGTACGGGGCGTGCCATTCTCGTCGTCGAAGACGAACCGCTGATCGCGATGATGCTCGAGGACTTCCTCGAGACGCTCGGTCATTCCATTCACGCAAGCTGCGACAGCGTGCGCGACGCACTGGTGCAGGCCGAGGCGGGTGGGTTCGATTGCGCGATCCTCGACGTCAATCTCAAGGGCGAAGCGGTCTGGCCGGTGGCGCAGATGCTGCAGGACAAGGGCGTCCCGTTCATCATCGCGACCGGCGGCCACGTCGAGCCGCCGCCGGCAGCGTTTGCCCAGGCGCCGATGCTCGAAAAGCCCTACACCATCGACCGCATCACCCCGGTGCTGGAGCAGGCGACCGCCTGACCGCTAGCCGGCGTCGGCGAGGTTGGCCGGGCCGAAGCCGTGGGGAATGAGCGCGTTGATGCGGTGCGCTTCGCGACGGCTTCCATCACCGCTGGCGCAAAGGATCTCGATGTCGGTGCCGCTTAGCTGAGCCGCCTCGAGGATCGCCTGGCGGCAACCGCCGCACGGCGTCACTACGCTGTCGCCCGCCAGTTGGCCGTCGGCCGCCGCGCCGCCCGCCACCACGATCCGGGCGATATTCTGAAGGCCGAAGGCGTGCTGCGCCGCGGTCAGCGCGCTCTGCTCAGCGCAGATGCCGAGGCGGTAGCAGGCGTTCTCGAGGTTGGCGCCGGTGACCTGATCCCCGGACGTGCTGACGATAACGCAGCCGACGTGGAAATGGGAATAAGGCGCGTAGGCCTTGAGGGCTGCTTGGCGCGCGGCGGCGATCAGTGCATCGTCGGTCATGAGGACTGTCTAGCGGATGCGGGACGAATGACCGAGGGGGTAAAGAAAGTCGCGGCCGACGCGCTCGAGGGGCGGCCGCTGCGCTTCTACGACGCCGCGATGGCAGCCTTCGTCACCATCCTGCTGCTCAGCAACGTGATCGGCGCGGGCAAGGTCGCGACCGTGACCCTGCCGTGGATCGGACCGTGGCCGTTCGGCGCTGGCATCCTCTTCTTTCCCTTATCCTACCTGCTCGGCAACGTGCTGACCGAGGTCTACGGCTATGCCCGCGCGCGGCGCTGCATCTGGGTCGGCACCGCGGCGCTGCTGTTCATGGTGTTCATGAGCTTCGTCGTGGTAGCGCTTCCGCCGAGCCCCGACTGGCATGGCCAGCCCGCCTATGAGCAGGTGTTCGGGCAGGTGCCGCGGATCGTGTTCGCCTCGATCGCTGCTTTCTGGGGCGGTGAGTTCGTCAACAGCTTCGTGCTGGCGCGAATGAAGCTGTGGACCGCGGGCCGCTACCTGTGGACGCGAACCATTGGTAGCACGGTGGTCGGGCAGGGCGTCGACAGCCTGCTCTTCTATCCGCTCGCCTTCTGGAACGTGCCGGGGTTCAGTCATCACCTCGTCATCACGCTGCTGTTGACGCAGTGGGCGCTCAAAGTGTCATGGGAGACATTGCTGACGCCGCTGACCTATATGGTCGTCGGCGGGCTCAAGCGTGCCGAGGGCCTCGATGTTTATGACGAACACACTGATTTCACGCCGTTCGCTGCTCGCGTGTAGCGCCGCGGCGCTGCTCGCCGCCTGCACCGCGACGCCGCGCCCGGTGGCGACGGCGCGCGGGCCGGTCGAGGTGCAGATCCTCGGGATCAACGACTTCCATGGGAATATTGAAACGCCGCCGGGCACCGTGACCTACGCGGGCCCGGGCGGGGTGAAAGCGACGGCGAGCCTCGGCGGCGCGGCGCGGCTGGCGGCTCAGCTGGCGCAGATGCGCGCCGGTCATCCGAGCGTTACCGTGGCCGCGGGAGATTTGATCAGCGCGTCGCCGCTGGCGTCGGCCTATTTCCTCGACGAACCTTCGATCAAGGCGATGAACATGGCCGGGCTCGCGCTCGCCTCGGTCGGCAACCACGAGTTCGACAAGGGCGCGAACGAATTGGTGCGGATGCAGAGTGGCGGATGCGCGAAATATACGACTCGCATCCCGTGCCGGCTCGAACCGTTCATGGGAGCGGATTTTACCTATCTTTCGGCCAACGTTTACGAGGCTGACGGTCGCCGGCTCTTCCCAGGCGTCGCTATCAAGATCGTCGGCCCCTTGAAAATCGGCTTCATCGGCATGACGCTGCGGGAGACGCAGACGCTGGTGACCCCGGCGGGTGTCGCTGGGCTGCGCTTTGCCGACGAAGCATCGACCGCGAACGCGCTGGTGCCGCAATTGAAGGCAGCCGGGGCCGACGTCATCGTGCTGCTGATCCACCAGGGCGGGCGGACTCCCGAGGTCTTCCGCACCAGCGACTGCAACGGCCTGTCGGGCGACCTGCTGCCGATCCTCGACAAGCTCGACTCGGCGGTGTCGGTCGTCGTCTCGGGCCACACCCACAACGCATATGCCTGCCATGTCACAAATGGCGGGACCGACCGGCTGCTGACCAGCGCGGGCAAGAACGGCTATTTCGTCACCGACATCCGCCTGACCTACGATCCGACCGCCAAGAGGCTGCTGGCGGCGCGCGCCGAGAATAAGCCCGTCGATGGGACTGCGACCGACCCGCAGGTCGCGGCGCTGGTCTCACGTTATGCCGCCGCGGCGCGGCCCGCGGCGCAGCGCGTCGTCGGCAAGCTCGGCGGCCCGGCGCTCAAGGACGAGCATGACGGCGAGAGCACCGCCGCGCGGCTCATCGCCGATGCCCAGCTCGGCGCCACCCGGGCGGCCAATCGCGGCGGGGCGCAGCTGAGCTTCATCAATGCCACCGGCGTGCGCACCGACCTCAAGCCCGCCGCGGACGGCACGGTCACCTACGGCGACATTTTCGCGCTGCAGCCGTTCGGCAACAATCTGGTGGTGAAGACGCTGACGGGCGCGCAGCTCAAGGCGCTGCTCGAACAGCAATTCGCCAAGGAGAATGGCCAGCCGCGGGTCAAGTCGCTGCTGGTGCCGTCGGCCGGCTTTGCCTTCGCCTATGACCTCAAGCGGCCGGCGGGGGACCGGATCACGCGTATCACGCTCGGCGGCCGGCCGATCGATCCGGCGACGCGCTACCGGGTGACGGTCAACAACTTCCTAGCGAGCGGCGGCGACGGCTTCTCGGTGTTCAACGCCGGCACCGACGCGTTCGACGCCGGGCTTGATCTCGATGCACTGGAGGCGTGGTTGGGGACCAATCCGGCGCTGCCGACGGACAAGCGGATCAGCGCCATACAATAATCGTCATTGCGAGCGCAGCGAAGCAATCCAGTCCTTCTCCTTCGGCGACGAGGTCGCTGGATTGCTTCGCCTGCGGCTCGCAATGACGAGAAATCTTACCGGAACGGCGGCTCGTCGAAGCTGCGCAGCTTGCGGCTATGGAGGGCGTCGCCTTCCTCGCGCAGCAATTCGAGGCTGGTGATGCCGATCCGCAGGTGCTGGCTGATGGCCCGCTCGTAAAAGGCGTTGGCCTGGCCGGGCAGCTTGAGCTCGCCGTGGAGCGGCTTGTCCGAGACGCACAGCAGCGTCCCGTAGGGAACGCGGAAGCGGTAGCCCTGGGCGGCGACGGTGGCCGATTCCATGTCGATCGCAACCGCCCGGCTCTGGTTGAAGCGGAGCGCGGACTGGGTGTAGCGCAGCTCCCAATTGCGGTCGTCGGTGGTGATCACCGTGCCGGTGCGAAGCCGCTTCTTGAGACTTTCCTCAGCCTCGCCAGTGACCTTGAGCGCCGCGCGATGCATCGCGGTCTGGACCTCGGCGATGGCGGGGATCGGGATTTCGATCGGCAGCACGTCGTCGAGCACATGGTCGTCGCGCAGATAAGCGTGGGCGAGGACGTAATCGCCGATCGTCTGGCTCGGACGCAGGCCGCCGCAATGGCCGATCATCAGCCATGCCTCGGGACGCAGCACCGCAATATGGTCGCAGATCGTCTTAGCGTTGCTCGGCCCGACGCCGATGTTGACGAGAGTGATGCCGTCGTCGCCATTGGGGCCGATCAGGTGATAGGCCGGCATCTGGAAGCGGCGCCAACTGCCCGAGGCGATTTCGGCCTCGGCATTGTCGAGCATCCCGCGCTCGTAGCGGCCGCCGGGCACCGACAGCCCCCGATATTCGGTATCGTTCTGGCGGAGCGTGTCGGCGGCATAGCGGACGAATTCATCGACGTAGCGGACGTAGTTGGTGAAGAGGATGTAGCGCTGGAAATGCGCCGGCGGGGTACCGGTATAGTGGCGCAGCCGGGCCAGGCTGAAGTCGGTGCGCGGGGCGTCGAACAGGGCGAGCGGGCGGCCGGCGTGGGCCGACAGGTCCCAGGTGCCGTCGGCGATCTCGTCGCCGATGTGAACGAGCTCGGTGGTCGGGAACCAGCGCCCGAGCTCGGCCGACTGGATGCCGCCGAGCTGGAGGTCGTCGCCCAGATCGAGGACGTAGGGGTAGGGTATTTCGCTCGCCGAGCGGCCGACCGAGATGTCGACCTGATAGTCGCGGATGAGATGCTCGAGCTGCCCGGTCAGATAGTCGCGGAACAGCGCCGGTCGGGCGATCGAGGCGACGTACAGGCCGGGCTGGTTCAATCGTGCGAAGGCGCGGTTGGGAAGCGGCGGCGCGCTGGCAGAATCATAGGCGATCCGAAGCTCGGGATAAGCGAAGCGACCGTTGGCGCGGGCGTCGGGATCGGGGCGGGCGCCGTCCTTCACGAAGGCGCCGATGGCGCGGCGCAGATTGCCGGCGGACTCGTCGTAGATCCGGGCAAGCTGATCGAGGATGTCGGGGATGTCGTCAATCTGGGTCATTGACGATGGGTCTCTGGCCCAGCCGGGCGCGACTGGCAAGCCCGGCGCGACGACGCGGAACCGCAGCGCTGCTCGACCGTTGATTTAATAAGCACACTTACTATATGCGAGAACATGGAAGAGCTACCGTGGGAAATCGGCGAAACGTCGCTGGCGCTGCGCCGGGCGTTCGACCGCAAGGCGTCCTCGCTCGGGGTGACTCGCGCGCAATGGCGCGTGCTGGCGCGGCTCGGCCGTGAGCCGGGCCTTCGCCAGGTCGAGTTGGCCGAACGAATGGATGTCGAGCCAATCACATTGTGCCGGATCGTCGACCGGTTGGAAGACGGCGGGCTGGTCGAGCGGCAGCGCGATCCGACCGACCGCCGCGCCTGGCGCCTGTTTCTGACCGCCAAGGCGGAACCAACCGTCGAGCGGCTGCATTCTCTCGCCGCTGACATGGCCACCGACGCGTTCGCCGGTCTCGACCAATCCACCATCGCCGCCGTCCGCGCCGCTTTGGCGCGGGTGCGCGAGAATGTTTCCGCTTCGCCCAAGGGAAGGGCAACCGCATGAACAAGATGAATAGCGAAGCGCTCAGCGGTGAAGAAGTCACCGGCGAAGAGCTGCAGGAGACCGTCAAGCCGAAGCGCAACTGGCTGCGCCTCGTGCTGATGTTTGTCGTCCCCGCGCTGCTGCTGGGCGTCGGCGGCTATTGGTGGCTGACCAGCGGCAAGTCGGTCTCGACCGACAATGCCGCGGTGAAGCAGGACGTGACGTCGGTCGGCGCGCAGGTCACCGGCCCGATTTCCGAGGTCTTGGTGCGCGAAGGCGACCAGGTGAAGGCTGGGCAGATCCTGTTCCGGATCGATCCGGCGCCCTATCGCGTCGCGCTCGCGCAGGCCGAAGCGCAGCTGGCAGCCGCGCGGCTCGCGGAAACGCAGGTCGTGACCCAGGCCGCCGGAACCGGCGCCGACATCGTCGGTGCGCAGAACCAGCTGGCGATCGCCCAGCGCGCGCTCGACCGTCAGGCGCAATTGCTCAAGCAGGGTTTCACCACGCGCGTCAGCTATGACGAGAAGCTCGCCGACGTCCGCAATGCAGAGACTGCGCTGGCCGACGCCCGCGCCCGCGCCGCCAATGCGCGTGCCGCGGTTGCGCCAGGTGGTGAGCAGCCGAGCGAGGCGGCCGCCCGCGCGGCGATCGCCAAGGCGCAGCTCGACCTTAGCCGCACAGACGTTCGAGCTCCCGTGGCGGGCACGATCGCCAACGCCGACCGTCTGCTGGTCGGTCAGCAGGCGGTCCCCGGGATTGGCATGCTGAGCCTGGTCGGCGGCCAGCCGGCGTGGGTCGAGGCGAACTTCAAGGAGAAGGACCTCGCCCGCATGGTCCCCGGTCAGCGCGCCGAGATTGCCATCGACGCCTATCCCGGCCGTAAATGGGCCGCGCACGTGTGGAGCGTCGGCGCCGGCACCGGCAGCGAGTTCGCCATCCTTCCCGCCCAGAATGCCAACGGCAACTGGGTCAAGGTGACGCAGCGCGTGCCCGTCCGGCTAAAGTTCGACCAGAAGCCCGACAAGCCGATGATCGCCGGCCTTTCGTCCGACGTCACCGTCTACTTCGGCAACTAGGGGAGCGGTCCGCATGGCCGAGGCGGCCGCTCCATCCACCAGTACCGTGCTGCCTCCGGGCGAGCGCGCGCTGGTCACCATCGCGGTGATGCTCGCGGTGTTGATGCAGGTGCTCGACACCACCATCGCCAACGTCGCGCTGCCGCACATGCAGGCCAGCCTCGGCGCGACCCAGGACAGCATCAATTGGGTGCTGACCAGCTACATCGTCGCCAGCGCGATCGCGATCCCGATCGCCGGCTGGCTGAGCGAATATATCGGGCGCAAGCGGCTGATGCTGCTGGCGGTGGTCGGCTTCACCATCTCGTCGCTGTTGTGCGCGATCGCCACCTCGCTGCCGGAGATGGTGCTGTTCCGCCTGCTCCAGGGCGTCAGCGGCGCCTTCCTCGTGCCGCTCGCCCAGGCCACGATGTTCGACATCAACCCGCCCGAGCGCCACGGCCAGGCGATGGCGCTGTTCGGCGGCGGCATCATGATCGGACCGATCCTCGGGCCCGTCCTCGGCGGCTGGCTGACTGACAGCTTCGACTGGCGCTGGGTGTTCCTCGTCAATCTGCCGGTCGGCATCCTCGCCGCGCTGATGCTGTGGCGGACGATGCCGTCGACCAAGCCGTTCAAGCGGCGGATCGACCTCGCCGGCTTCTTCATGATCGCCATCGCGATCGGCTCGCTCCAATTGTTCCTCGACCGCGGCGAGACCAACGACTGGTTCCAGAGCTGGGAAGTGACCATCGAGGCCGGGCTTGCGATCGGCTTCTTCTGGATGTTCGTCGTCCACACCATCACCGGGCGCGAGCCGATCTTCGAGCGGTCGATGTTCACCGACCGCAACTTCGCGACCGGCCTCCTCTTCATGGCGGTGACCGGCATCCTGCTGCTCGCCGGCCTCGCGTTGCTCCCGCCGCTGCTCCAGCAGCTCTACGGTTACTCGGTCCTCCAGTCGGGCTTCCTGACGGCGCCGCGCGGGGTGGGAACGCTCATCTCGATGCTGCTCGCGGGCAGGCTGATCGGCAAGGTCGACATGCGCTTCGTGATCGCTAGCGGAATCGCGCTGATGGGCATCAGCCTGTGGATGATGACCCGCTTCGCGCTCGACCAGCCGGCCAACCCGGTGGTCTGGAGCGGGCTCGTGCAGGGCCTTGGCCTCGGCATGATCTTCGTGCCGCTGCAGACGCTCGCCTTCGCGACACTGGCGCCGCGGCTGCGGACCAACGCCGCCAGCCTGCTCAACCTTGCTCGCAATATCGGCGGCTCGGTCGGCATCGCCGTGGTCAGCTCCGAACTGGTGCGCAACACACAGACCTCGCATGCCGATATGGCCAGCCACGTCACCGAGAGTGTCATTCCGACCTTGGGCGGCGGCGTGCTAGAGCAGATCGGCAGCCAGGGCGATGTCGCGCTGGCAGTAATCAATGCCGAGGTCACCCGGCAGGCGCTGTTCATCGCCTACCTCGACGACTTCAAGCTCATGATGATCGTCACCTTCGCCGCGCTGCCGCTGATCCTCTTCATGAAGAAGGCGAAGCCGCAGGCTGGCGGCGGGCAGCCGGTCCACATGGACTGATCGACCGACCCAATTTTCAGGAGTGAAAACAATGCATCGTCGCCGTCTCGGCCCCAGCGGGCCCGAAGTCTCCGCCATCGGTCTCGGCTGCATGGGGATGAGCGAATTCTATGGCGCCGGCGATGAAGCCGAGAGCATCGCTACCATCCACCTCGCGCTCGAGCGCGGGGTCGACTTCCTCGACACGGCCGACATGTACGGGCCGTTCACCAACGAAAAACTGGTCGGCAAGGCGATCGCCGATCGCCGCGACCGGGTCTTTCTCGCGACCAAGTTTGGCAATGTCCGCGGCGAGAAGGGTGAGTTCCTCGGCGTCCGCGGCGATCCCGACTATGTTCGCTCCGCCTGCGAGGCGAGCCTGAAGCGGCTCGGGGTCGAGACGATCGACCTGTATTACCAGCACCGCGTCGACCGGAACGTGCCGATCGAGGAGACGGTCGGCGCGATGGCGCGGCTCAAGGAGGAGGGGAAGATCCGCTTCCTCGGGCTCAGCGAAGCGGCGCCCGCGACCATCCGCAAGGCGCACGGCGTGCACCCGATCACCGCGCTGCAGACCGAATATTCGCTGTGGAGCCGTGACGCCGAGGACGAGATCCTGCCGACGGTGCGCGAACTAGGCATCGGCTACGTCGCTTACTCACCGCTCGGGCGTGGCTTTCTCACCGGGCAGATCACCAGGCCCGAGGATTTTCCCGAAGACGATTTCCGTCGCTTCCACCCGCGTTTCGTTGGCGAGAACTTCGCGAGGAACATCGCGCTGGTCCACGAGCTCGAGCGGCTGGCCGCCGACAAGGGCTGCAGCGCGGCGCAGCTGGCGCTGGCGTGGGTGCTGTCGCGCGGGCAGGACATCGTCCCGATCCCCGGGACCAAGCACCGCAAATATCTCGAGCAGAATATCGCTGCGACCGAGCTTTCACTGAGTGAAGACGAACTTCAACGGCTCGACGAGATCCTGCCGCCCGGCGCCGCGGCAGGCGCGCGCTATCACGAGCGCGGGATGGAAACCGTCAACGGCTAGAGTCTGGCGGAGGCTCGGGCGAGGTCGGCGATCAGGTCGACCGGCTCCTCAAGCCCGATGTGCAGCCGGATGGCGGGTCCGCTCAGCGCGTCGCCGAGGCTGCGCAGGCCCTTCAATTCGACCGGGCAGACCAGGCTCTCATAGCCGCCCCAGCTGTAGCCGAGCCCGAACAGGGTCAGCGCTTCGATCAGCGTGTCGCGCTCGGCGCGGGTCGCGTCGAGCACGATGCTGAACAGACCGGTGGCGCCGCGATAATGGCTGAAATGCTCATGCCCCGGACAAGAGGGCAATGCTGGGTGAAGCACGCGGGTGACTCGCGGCTGCTTGGCCAGCCAGCGCGCGATGGCCAGCCCGTTCGCTTCGTGGCGGCGCAGGCGGACGTCGAGCGTGCGGAGGCCGCGAAGTGCCAGCCAAGCGTCATCGGGACTGACCGCGACCCCCCACTGCCGCACTGCCTTGTCGAGTTGGGCAAACCGCTCGGGCGAGGCACTCACCGCGCCGAGCATCACGTCTGAATGGCCGCCGATATGTTTGGTGCAGGCGGTGATCGCGAGGTCGATGCCGCTGGCGATCGCGGGAAAGAACAGGCTGGTCGCCCAGCTGTTGTCGAGCAGGGTGACGAGCCCGAGGTCGTGCGCGGCGGCGGCAAGGCCGGGGACGTCCTGCACCTCGAAGGTGAGGGAGGCGGGGCTTTCGAGGAACAGCGCGCGTGTCCGAGGCGTGACCCGCTCACGCAATTCATCCGGTGTCAGGCTCGGCGAGTAATAATGCGTTGCGACGCCCATCCGTTTGAGCTCGCCGTCGCAGAAATGGCGTGTCGGCCCATAAACGCTGTCGACCATCAGCAGTTCGTCGCCCGGCCCGAGGCAACTGGTCAGCGCCATCGCGCAGGCGGCGGCGCCCGAGGGAAACAGGAGGGTGCCCGCCGCGCCGGGCTCGAGCGCGGTCAGCGCCTCGGCCAGCGCCCACTGGCTGGCGGTGCCGTTGCGCCCGTAGCTGTAGCGGCCGTCCTTCGGCGGGTAGGATGCGCGCAGATCGGCGAGATCGTCGAACAGCACGGTCGAGGTCCGCTCGACCGGCACGTTGACAAGCTTGCCGCGCCATTCGCGCTTGCGGCCGGCATGGACGAGGCGGGTAAGGGGGGATTGCTCAGGATCGTCGCTCATCGCTGCCCAGCCTAGGCCGAGGCGGTCAGCGGCTCAACGGCTTGCGGCGGCGGCTGCGCCAATAGTCGAGCGCGGCCTGCTCGCTCAGTGGCTTCGCGTAATAGAAACCCTGGCCGAGATCGCAGCCGAGCGCGCCGAGCGTCGCCGCCAGCTCGCGGGTTTCGATCCCCTCGGCGGTGGTCTTCATGTTGAGCGCTTCGGCCAGGCTCAGCACCGCGCGGACGATCGCCACACTGTCGGGATCGACCATCAGAGCAGAGACGAAACTGCGGTCGATCTTGAGCACGTCGATCGGCAGTCGCTGGAGGTAAGCGAGGCTTGAATAGCCGGTGCCGAAATCGTCCATCGCGAGGGTCGTATCGAGGCTTTTCAAGGCGTCGAATACGCGGGTCGCGCGGCCAGGATCCTGAACGATGCAGCTCTCGGTCAGCTCGAGGCTCAGGCGATCTCCGCCGATCCGCGCGCTGCGCAGGGCGTCGTCGACGACCTTGGCAACGTCGTCGCGGGCAATCTGGATGGCCGACAGGTTGACGCCGAGCTTGACCGGCAGTTTCTCGCCGGCGGCGACGTCCCATTGGGCAAGGCTGGCGGCGGCGCGGTGCATTGCCCAGCGTCCGAGCGACAGGATCAGCCCGCTTTCCTCGGCGACGGGGATGAATTCGTTGGGACTGATCTCACCGCGATCGGGGTGGTTCCAGCGGGCCAGCGCTTCGAACCCGGCCACCTCGCCGGTGCGCATGTCGACCAGCGGCTGGTAGGCGAGGTCGAGTTGATCGCGGTCGAGCGCGCGGCGCAGCTCGGTCTCGATCGAGAAGCGGCGGCGGGCGGCGCTGGCCTCGCCCGGTTCGTAGATTTCGGGCTTGCCGCTCGCCTTGGCCTGCTTGCAGGCGAACTGGGCGTTGCGGAATAGTTCCTCGGTGTCGGTGCCGGCCGTGAACAAGGCGACGCCGATCGCGCATTCGACCCGGATTTCGAGTTCGGACAAACGAAAAGGCGCCGACAGCGTCTCGAGGATGCGGTCAGCCGCCCGGTTGGCGTCGGCGATGCCGCGACGAAGTGCGACGATGATCCCGAACTCATTGCCGCCAGTCCGCGCCAGCCGGTCGCCGGCCCGCAGCGCCGAGATCAGTCGGCGCGCGAACGTGATCAGCAACTCGTCGCCGGCGAGGCTGCCCATGCTCTCGTTGATGCGACTGAAGCGCGCGAGGTCGACCACCAGCACGGCGTGCCCGCCGCGCCCGTCGCCCTTGTCGAGCGTGGCCGCCTCGATCATCTCGGTGAAGGCGACGCGGTTGGGCAGCCCGGTCAGGCTGTCGCGCAGCATCTCCTCGCGAAGCGAGCGCTCGGTGCGGACTTCAGTGGTGCGATCGACCACGGACAAAAGAGCTCGGCTCGGACTGCCGGGCGGGGTGGGCAGGCGGGCGAGGCGCAGACGGTAATGGCGGGTTTCGAGCCCCCAACCATCGCGAAAATCGAGTTCGTCGTGCTTGTCGCCGTTGAACCAGCCCTGCAAATGATCGTGAAGCAGGCCGTCGCGCAAACAGCTCTCGGTGACCTTGTCGAAGCCCGGGACGGTCGATTGGGCGACCGCGCTTTCGAACTTTCCGTTGAACGAGCCGAGATCGAGCATGCCGTCGGTCCCGCGGCTGATCACCGCGGCGGCGATCGGCAGCGCGTCGAGCAACGCACGATCTTCCGCCGTCGCCAGCGAAGACGCAGAATACTGAGCCTCGGGTCGAGGCCGGCGCGTGGCGGCAGATGCCATGCAGCGAGCTATGGCGATAAGGCGTTAATTGTGTGTTGCTGTAAACGCGGATGAATCGCGCCGTTCGCGTGTGGTTCAGATGGCGCGGCGCAAGCCGGTGGGATGATGCGACAGGGGAACGGCTTCATTTTGGCAGCATTGCTGCTGGCGGCGACGCCGGTCGGCGCGGCCGTCCAGGCGCCCCCCACCGACCCCTATTCGCTGCCAAAAGGCGGCGAGCAGGGTCTCGACATGGCGGTGGTCGACGAGGACGCGCTGCCCAAGGAGCCCGAGCAGGTGGCCGACGAACTGCGCGATGCGAGCCTCGACGAGCAGTGGAGCGGCGCGCCGGTCGACCTGATGCGCCCGGTCAATCCGCTCTACACCGATCTGCGCCGGGCGCTGGTTCGCTATCAGCTCGAATGGGCCGGGTTGCCTTGTCTGCTCATCCCCGAGAGCGGTCCCCCGCTGGTCAAGGGCGCGAGCAACGAGCGGGTGACCGCGCTGCGGACGAGGCTGGGGCTCGGCGCGCCGGACCCGCTGCTGCCTGCCGGGTTCGACAGCGCGCTCGAGACCAAGATCAAGGCGTTCCAAGCGGCACACGGCCTTCCCGCCGACGGCAAGGCGGACGCCGAGACCATCCGGGCGCTCAATCGCGGGCCCGACTTCTACCAGCAGCGGATCCTGCTCAACATGGAGCGGGCGCGGCGGCTGCCGGCGCCGGGGACCGCCAACGCCCGCAAATATATCCTTGTCGACGCGGCGGCCGCGCGGTTGTGGATGATGGAGGACGGCAAGGTCGCCGGAACGATGAAGGTGGTGGTCGGCACCACCGCCTCGCCGACCCCGATGATGGCCGCGCTGATGCGCTACGCCAACGTGAATCCCTATTGGAACATTCCGCCCGACCTCGTCCGCAAGTCGATCGCGCCGGCGGTGCTCGCCCAGGGGCCGGCCTATCTCAAGGCCAAGCGCTACGAGGTGCTCGATAGCTGGGAAGACGATGCCAAGGTCGTCGATCCGACGACGATCGATTGGCGGGCGGTGGCGGCGGGGGCGACCGAGCAGCGCGTCCGCCAGCTTCCCGGCGCGGGCAACTTCATGGGCGAGATCAAGTTCATGCTGCCCAACAACTACGGCATCTATCTCCACGATACGCCCGCCAAGGCGCTGTTCGGTCAGGACGAGCGCCACCGGTCGAACGGCTGCGTGCGGCTCGAGGACGCGCGGGCGCTTGCTAAATGGGTATTCGGTGACATGCCGCGGGCCACGTCTCCTGATGCCGAGCAACGGGTCGAGCTGGCGGAGCCGCTGCCGGTCTACATCACCTATCTCACCGCGGGCATCGCGCCCGACGGCAAGCTTGCCTTCGCGCCCGACACCTACGGACGCGACCAGCGGCTGCTGGCGCGGTTCGATCCGCTCGGACCGCTGACCAGCGGCGGGGGCAGATGACGGCGCCGTGTGCGCGGGCTATCGGGCACGGGTGACCGAACTTTCCACCCTTGCCGCCATCTACGACGATTACGAATTGCTCGATGCCGAGGAGCGCTACCGGCTGCTGATCGAACTGGGCAAGTTGCTCGAGCCGATGCCCGAGGTGCTCAAGACCGACGCGACCAGGGTGCGCGGCTGCTCGGCCTCGGTATGGGTCTATCCGACCCGGCGCGAGGACGGTCGCCTCCATTTCCTCGCCGACAGCAACGCCGCGATCACCAAGGGGATTGTCGCGCTGGTGCTGGCGGCGGTGCAGGACCGCGCACCGGCCGAGATCGCCGCGACGGACATCGCGGCTGAGCTGGCGCCGTTCGAGCTTGGCCGCCAACTCTCGTCCAATCGGACCCAGGGCATCCCCAACATGATCGCGCTGGTCCGCGAAACCGCTGAGCGTCTGGCGGCGTGAGCGGCGGGTTCGATCCCGAGAGTTTCTTCCGGCTGGCGCGCACGGTCGGGCATGGCCGCGCGCTCGGACTGGGCTATCGCGCCCACGGCGACGATTGGGTCGAACTGGCGCTTCCTTGGCGCGAGGAACTGGTCGGCGTGCCCGAGACGGGCGTGCTGGCGACCGGCGTGATTGTCAGCCTGCTCGACACCTGCGCGGGAACGTCGGTGTGGTGCAAGCTCGGCCGGTTTCGCCCGGCAGCGACGCTGGATCTCCGGATCGACTACCTCCGCCCAGCGCTGCGCGGCGAGGAGATGATCGCGCATTGCGAATGCTACAAGATCACGCGCAAGGTCGCCTTCGTGCGCGGGATTGCGCATGGTGGTGATGCAGCGCGGCCGGTGGCGCACATGGCCGCCACCTTCATGCTGATGGACTAGGCCGCGGCCGAGCGCCGCTCTTCGGCCTTGCGCAGCACGTCATAGGCCGCCTGCACCTTTTGGAAGGTCGCGGCGGCGGCCTCGTCGCCCTGATTGACGTCGGGGTGGTTCTCCTTCGCCAGCCGGCGATAGGCGGCCTTGACGTGGTCGAACGTCGCATCGCTTTCGAGGTCGAGCGTTTCCAGCGCGCGCATCTCGTCGCGTGAGCGGCTGCCGTCGCCCGGGCCGCCCCAGCTCCAGTGCGCGCTGCTGCGAAAGCCGTTGGCTTGCGACCGCTCGGCGCGCTCGCGATCGGCGGCTTCGCCGGCGCCAAGATTGGCGAAATAATCCCAGTTCTTGTTATATTCGGCCGCGTGACCCTCGCAGAAGTACCAGCGGTCCGGTGTGTTGGGCGCCTTGGGGGCAGGGCGGTCGCCGGGCAGGTCGCAACCCTCGCGGTCGCATAGCCGCACCCGCGCCGCCTCGCGCCCCTTGGCGCCATACGAGCGCCAGCGCGGAAAGCCCCAGTCGTCGGATCGGGTCGAGCGTGCCATTCACGTCCTAACTAGTGAAGCTCGCATCGGGATGCGAGTGCCAGAGGGCCTGTAAGCCGGGTTCTGTCCGCTACCGTGAAGGCAGCTGGGCGACCATTCCTCTAGGCCCGTCCTTGCGGAGGGGCTCAAGCGACCAACCCGGGCGGCGAGCCGGAACAGGCTCATGCGCCGCCCCTATTCGGTCTTGCACCCGGTGGGGTTTGCCATGCCGGTTCCGTTGCCGGTCCCGCGGTGCGCTCTTACCGCACCCTTTCTCCCTTGCCGCCCCGAAGAGCGGTGGTTTGCTTTCTGTGGCACTATCCCTGACCCCTTGCCGAAAGGCGCGGGGCCGCCGGGCGTTACCCGGCACCGTCGTTCCGTGGAGCCCGGACTTTCCTCGGCGCACCGAAGTGCGACGCGGCCGCCCAGCCCTCTGGCGTGACGGCCCTAGCCTAGTTTATCGCGCTCGTCACATCTCGCCCATCGGGCGAGGAAGGAGCAGCGCAAGCAGCTTGGCGCGGCACTCGCCATCGACAATCCCGTCGATCCGGTCCGGGCGGAAGCGACGCTGGAACGCGACAGTCGCCTTCCACGGGTCGGTCACGTCGTAACCGAACCGCTCAAGCGCCAGATGGAAGGCGGCGTCCGACCAATAGGGATCAATCAGATTGCGGGTCGGGCTGGGCAGCGCCAGCCGCCGCTTCGCCAGTGCCGCCCACGGGAACAGCTCGCCCGGATCTTCCTTGCGGGTCGGGGCGATGTCGGAATGGCCGACGACGTTGCCGCGGCCGATCCCGTAGCGATCCTTCAGTTCGGCGACGAGCGGGATCAGCGCCGCAATCTGCTCGTCGGGAAAGTCGCGATAGCCGAACTCGTGCCCCGGATTGACGATCTCGATCCCGATCGAGGCCGAATTGATGTCGCGCACCCCGCGCCAGTAACTTTTGCCCGCGTGCCACGCGCGGCGATCGTCCTCGACCAGCCGATAGATGCTGCCGTCCTCGTCGATGCAATAGTGCGACGACACCTTGGCCTCGGGCGAGGTCAGCCGGTCGAGCGCGCCCTGGCAATCGGGCATGCCGGTGTAGTGAAGCACGATCATCGACACGGGCAGGGCCCGCTCGTCATGGTTGGGCGAGGGCAGGTCGATCATGGACACGAGTGGGAAAGGGCCATGCCGCGGCGCGGCGGTCAAGCCGTCGGGACTAAACGAAGATCGCGACCGTCTGGCGGGCGGCGAACAGGCGGCGACCGTTTGCATCCCACAGGGTCATGGCCTGGCGCGAATAGCCATCGGCGCTGTCCTCGGCCGCCGAGCGCTGGAGGAACCAGGCGTCGGCGTCGGGCGGCAACGCATCGACCTCGATGCTCCAGGTCATCGAGGAGATCACCGCGGGTCTGGGGAAGCTGACCATCGCTGCCGGCGGGAGCGCATCGGCCAGCGCGATCAGCCCGGTCAGCGGCTCGACTTCCTGGCTGCGGGCAAACCGTGTCCAGCAGGTGAATTCGGGTTCCCCGCCGCCGAGCGGGCGGTTGCCTGCCGCGAGCCGCATTTCGAAGTTGCGCGCGAAATCCGGACCCGGCGCGCCGCCGAACAGGGCCGGGCAGTCGGCGGGAGCGGGGACTGCGGGGGCGGCGGTCGCGGGATGATGCACGGCGCTGTCGCGTGGCGCGCCGCACGAAAACAGGCACTCGGCGGCAGGGCCGGCCTCGCCGGTGACGCTGACCTGGACGAAGGCGGCCGAGCGGCCTTGGCGGATGAGCCGGGGAGTGATGGTGAGCGAGCCGGCGGCGGGGCCGACGAACGCCACTTGCGCCGAGCGCAGCGGCGGAAGGCCTGGAAAGGCCCGCGCCGCCATCGCCCACGCCAGCGCCGCGGTCATTCCGCCGTAAAGCGTTCGCCCCTGCGCCCAGCTCAGCGGCGCCTCGCCGACCCAGTCACCCGCCGAGGGCGTGAACTGCTCGAGAACGGCGCCGAGCACGGGGTGATCGCTTGCGGTCATCGCGTCGCCCTAGCCCAGCGGGCTCGAAACGCCAGTGGGCGTGGCCTTTGAGTCACGCTGACCACTCACCTTCTCCGCGCGGGGCACGGTTCACTTGCCCGACAGGGCCCAGCGCCTAGATGAGACCACAATAGTTGCGGTTGCCGAGGTCATGCCTGTGAACAAGTTCCTGCTTACCGTCAGTCTTGCCAGCCTGGTCGCGGTGCCCGGCGTCGCAGAGGCCAGACGTCAACCGCCGCCCCCGCCACCGGCGCCGGTGCGGATCGCGCCGACCGACCCGATCGAGCTCTATTATTACCAGCATGGCGACGCACCGATTTGGACGCGTTCGTCCGACACCAAGGCGGCCTTGCCAGTGCTCACGGGCATTCTGCGCCGAGCCCGGATCGAGGGTCTGAACGACGGGCCGCAACTGGCCGATGCGATCGACGCGGCGATGCAGCGTGCTGCGGCGAGCAATTCGCCGGCCGACAATCAGGCGCTCGAATATACCGCCAGCCGCGGTCTCGTTGCCTATGTTTCGCTGATCAAGAAGGCGCCGGCGGGGATGCTGTTCGGCTATTCCTACCTCGCCCCGCAGGGCGGTCGCCCGGACCAGATCCTGCTGACCGCGGCCGCCTCGCCAAGCCTCACCCAATATCTTCAGAAGGCGAGCAGCCCCAACCCGACCTACGCCTCGCTGCGCGACGCCGGGTGGAAGGCGATGCAGGCCAATCCGTCGGGTCCGATCGACCCGCGCCTCCTCTCCAACCTCGAGCGCGCGCGCGTGCTCCCCGCCGGCGGTCGCTACATCCTGGTCAACAGCGCCGAGGCGAAATTGACCATGTTCGACAACGGCCAACCGGTCGGCAGCATGAAGACCGTCGTCGGCATGACCAAATTCCCCGACGGCAAGCCCAACTACCTGCCGACCCCGATGATCGCGAGCGTCATCTATTACGTCACGTTCAACCCCTACTGGAACGTGCCCCAGAATCTGATCCTCAAGAATATCGGTCACAAGGCGCGCGACCAGGGCGAGCCCTACCTCAAGGCCCAGGGATTCCAGGTGATCAGCGACTGGAGCGAGAATGCGACGGTCGTGCCCTACGCCGACATCGACTGGAAGGCGGTCGCGGCGGGGACCAAGACGATCCGCATCCGCGAATTGCCGGGCAAATTGAATTCGATGGGTCGCTACAAGTTCAACTTCCGCAACTCGGAGGATATCTACCTACACGACACCCCGATGCGCGAATATTTCAGCCGCGACGTTCGGACGTTGTCGAACGGTTGCATCCGGCTCGAGGACGCCAAGCGCCTGGCCGGCTGGCTGCTCGGCCGCGACCCGACCCCGCCGAACGACCAGCCCGAGCAGCACGTCCAGATCCCGGCCGGGGTTCCGGTCTACGTCACCTATCTGACCGCCAAGGTCGGACCCGACGGCCAACTGGCCTATTCGGACGATTATTACGGCTGGGACGGCAATCCGCAGAAGCAGCTGGCGGTGACCGGAACCGGGGTCTCCCGTTCCGAATAAGCCGCTTGAATAAGCGATTGGGCAAGCCGCTCCGGGAAACCGGGGCGGCTTTTCTTTTGCCTAGCGTGGGCAAATGCGACGGACACCAAAAAGCCCGCGGAGGTTTCCCCCCGCGGGCTGATTGGTTGCTGCCTGATCCATCGCCGAAGCGATGGATCGAGCCGCTTCGGCTTAGCCGCGCTCGGGAGCGGGCGGCGGCGGCGGCGGCGGCGGCGGAGCCGGGCACGCGTCGGTCGCCAGGATCACCGAACCGTCCGGGCAGGTCTGCGTCGCCGGAGGCGGCGGAGGCGGCGGGGGCGGAGGCGGCGGCGGCGGCGGCGGCGGGGGCGGCGGGGCCGCGAAGTTAAAGATCAGCGACGCCATCAGCGAGTGCGTGCGGAGGTGACCGCGGAACTCGTTGGTTGCCGAGCCGATCAGGAAATCGTCACGGAACTTCTTGGCGTTGAAGAAGCGATACTTCAGGCCGAGGTCGATGTTCGCGGTGACCGGAACGCGGAAGCCCGCGACGGCCTGATAAGCGAACCCGCTCTTGCTGATGCCGAAGTCGGTGGTCGACGCGGCGTTGTCGGCGTAGTTGATCTTGACGCGGGCAATACCCGCACCAGCACCGACGAAGCCCTGGATGCCGTCGTCGTCACCGAAGTCGAGCAGCGCATTACCCATCAGCGAGAGAACGCTGGTGTGGCCATTGGCGTTGAGCGTGGTGACGGTCGCCGGGATGTAGGTCCCGCGATAGTCGTCATGCGCAGCGCGCTTGTAGCCGGCTTCGGCTTCGATACGGAGCATACCGAAGTCGTAGCCGGCGATGGCGTCGACGTCGTAGCCGGTCGAGTGGTTGATGACGATGGCATCGGCAGTGGTGGTGCCGCCGACGACGCGGTTGAGGTGAGTATCCTCAACAATCATGCCGCCGCCTTCGATGCCGATGTACGGAGAGTGATCGCGGGCCATTGCTGGCGTCGCGATTGCGGCGGCTGCAACAGCCGCCAGGAGGTAATTGCGCATGCGTTCCCCTTTTCACGTTGGATGGCGCCCCTAACCTCTAGAACAGGTGCCGAGTTGCCGTCTAGGCGCGCTTTGGCAGGGTTGTGACGAAAGCGTGGCATCCATGTCACACTTCGCTCGTTCCGCCGGCGAAAAGGGTGTTCGAACCCCTCTCGCCTGCTGTCGGCGGGGATGTTACGACGCTCATCGCAGGGAAGAGAGGGCTGATCTTGCGTGCTTGACGATCGTGCCGAACTGCGGCTGCTCGACTGCGTCGGGCTGAGCCCCATTCCCTACGTCGTGAGCAATCCGCGGCTGCCCGACAATCCACTGGTGGTCGCCAACGAAGCCTTCTGCGCGCTGACCGGCTATGCTGAAGCTGAAGTGGTCGGTCGCAACTGCCGCTTTCTCGCGGGCGCTGGAACCGAGCCGTGGCTCTCCGACCGGATCCGCGACGGGGTCCGGTCGCGCCGCCCGGTGCTGGTCGACATCCTCAACTATCGCAAGGACGGCTCGCCCTTCCGCAATGCCGTGCTGGTCACTCCGCTGTTCGGCGAGGACGGCGCGCTTGAATGGTTTCTCGGCAGTCAGGTCGAACTTCCCGACGGCCATTCGGCGGCGGTCTTCACCGGTCGGCGCGAGAAGGCCGTCCTGGCGGTCAAGGGCCTGCCCAACCGGCAGCGCCAAGTGCTCGAGCTGATCGCCAAGGGTCTGCTCAACAAGCAGATTGCGTGGGAACTCGGGATAAGCGAGAAAACGGTCAAGATGCACCGCGCGCTGTTGATGGAGCGGCTCGGCGTGCCGACCTCGGCCGACCTCATCCGCCTCGCGGTGGAGGCCGGGCTCTAGGCGCGTACGGTCCGACAGCCGTATCGTTCGCACGCCTCCAAAAGCGTAGCTCTTCGCTTCGGACTCATCTTTCCTGTTTGCGTTCGAACCTGCTGCGTTCCCCTTGCAGCGACAACTTTGGTGGCCGGCCAGCCCCGGCCATCCGATCCGTCCCGCGTCCCTGCTCAGCGGGCGGAGTTGAGCGCCTCGTCCACTAGTTGGGCGAGGCGTTCTTCGTTGGGAAAGTCCTCCTCGACCCAGCGCCGTTCGATCTGCCGCAAGGTGGTGGCGACGATCGGGCCCGGCTTGAGCCCGCGCCGGATAAGCTCGCCTCCGCCGAGCGGCAACCGCGGGACGGTGAAGGGCGCAAGGTCAGTGACCTCCAGCGCCCGGCCGGCAAGCAGCAGCCGATCCTCCGCGCCCTCCTTACCGATCGCATAGGCGAGCGCGCGCGGGTTGCCATCGAGGTCGGCGTCGGCGGCGAGCGCCAGTCGCTTGCGCAGCCGATTGGACAGCTTGAGCCGCGCCGCCACCTTTTCGGCGGTCAGCGGTTCCGGCGGCAACAATGCGGCAAGCCGCCGGGCGGCGTCGGGCACGACTGCCGCCGCTTGCTCGGTCGCCACCAGTCGCTCGAGCCGGTCACAGCCGTTCGCGCCGATCTCGGGCAGTACCGGCGCCATTATCCCATTTCCAACCATCAGCCGCAGCGTCGGCACGGGGTCGGGCAACGCCAATAGCTTGAGCAATTCGTCAGCGATCCGCTCGCGGGACAAGGCCATCAGGTCGTTGGCGCGCGCGACGCAGGCGGCGAGGCTCGCCGGATCGAGCTCGCGGCGACCGAAGCGGGCCTGGAAGCGGAAAAAGCGGAGGATGCGCAGGTGATCCTCGGCGATGCGAGTCAGCGGCTCGCCGATAAACCGGACGAGCCCGGCGCCAAGATCTTCGCGACCCCCGAAATAGTCGGTCAGCTCTCCGGTTTCGGGATTCCAGTAGAGCGCGTTGATCGTGAAGTCGCGGCGCTCGGCATCGGCGCGCCAGTCGTCGGTGAAAGCGACGGTGGCGCGGCGGCCGTCAGTTCTGACGTCGGCGCGCAGCGTGGTGATCTCGACATGGCCATCGACCAGCGCGGTGACGGTGCCATGCTCGATCCCGGTTGGGACGGTGCGGATCCCGGCCGCACCGCAGCGGCGCATCACTTCATAAGGGCTGAGCGTGGTCGCAAGATCGATGTCGACCGCCGACAGTCCGAGCAACGTGTCGCGGACCGCGCCGCCAACGAAGCGAGCGGTGCCGCTGCCAAGCGCATCGAGCAGCGTCGTCAACCCCGGTCGCTCGCGCAGGGGTGTCAACGCGCTCAACTCCATTGGAGGCGCCGGCTGAGGTTGACGAGCATCGCTGCGGTAGCGCCCCAGATGCGGCGATTATTCCAATCGATCTGATAATAAGTGCGCATGCGGCCCTGGAACTCGGCGGTGACCGCGCGCTGATTGGCGGGATCGAGCAGGAAGGCAAGCGGGGCCTCGAACAGGTCGGCGACTTCGCGCTCGTGCGGGACCAGCGGGAGGTCGGGCGGGACCGACCCCAGCACTGGAACGACCGAGAAATTGGTGACGGTGCGATAAGGGTCCGCGCTGCCCCACAATTCGACGAGGCTGGGGTCGAGGCCGACTTCCTCCTCCGCTTCGCGCAATGCGGCTGCTGCGGCATGGGCATCGTCCGCGTCGACCCGCCCGCCGGGGAAAGCGACTTGCCCGGCATGGGTGCGCAGGTCGTCGCGGCGGACGGTGAGGATCACGCCCGGCTCGGCGCGGCGGGTGATTGCTACCAGTACCGCGGCCGGCACCGCGGCGCCGCCTGCGCCTTCGAGCAGGTCGCCCGGCAACAGGTTGGCCGGCGCGGGCAGGCTTAGCGCGGCGCGTAGCCGCTCGGCGAGGGTCATGCCTCGAGCGCGAAAAAGGCGCCGTCGCTCCAGAAGCCGGGCGGGTCCGCGGCTTCTGCGAGCGCCACTTCGGCCAGCTCGTAATAGACGGGCCTGGCGAGCGCCGCCTCGAGCCCGCCGCGAACGGCCACCAGCGGGACGCCATCGCCGTCGATCCGGAGCGGGTGGTCTGGCCCCAGGATCACCGCATCGCCACTGTCGAGAAGTAACGCCACGCGCCGCGTGCGGCCGCTTCCCTCGCTGGTCATGGCGATGGCGGTGAAGGCGGCCAGTTCGACCGCGATGGTCAGCCGCTCGCCCGGGGTGACCAGCACGTGGCTGCCATCGGGCTCACGGCGCAGGATGCGGGCGAGCTGGCGGATCAGCGCCGGCCGGCGAATCTCGACGCCCTGATGATACCAGCGCCCGTCGCGTGCGATCCGCATTTCGCTGTCGCCGCAATGCGCCGGGTTCCAGCGCTCGACCGGCGCATGGGTGCGGTCCGCGACATCCCCGGCGATGGCGGCGATGCTGCGGCCGGCGAAGTCGATCGGGGCAAGGGTCTCGGGCATTGGGTTGCATGTAGGCGGCCAGGCCCGGTTGCGCGAGGGCAAGCCGGGTCGGTAAGGACCGGCGATGGCCACTCCCCTCGCAATCGTCACTGGCGGCGGCAAACGCGTTGGTGCGGTGTTGGTCGAGCGCCTGCTCGCCGCTAACTGGGCCGTGTTGGCGCATGTCCATGAGGTGGGCGACCCGGTGCCCGCCGGCGCGCAGTCGGTCGTCGCCAACCTTCGGGACGCCGATTGCGGGAAACGCATTCTCGCCGCCTGCGCCGAGCCGCCGCGACTTCTGGTCAACTGCGCCGCGCGATTCGCGCCCGATGATCTGCCCGGGTTCGATCCGCAGGAATTCGCGGCGCATATGGCGATCAACGTTGCCGCGCCGGCGCTGTTGACCAAGGCGTTCGCCGCCGCCGCGGGTTCCGGGAGCGGCGACCGGCTGGTGGTCAACATCCTCGATGCCAAGCTCCGGGCACCCAACCCCGACTTTCTCAGCTACACGTTGAGCAAGGCCGCACTGGCGGCACTGACCGAATTGTCGGCCCGCGCACTGGCCGGGCAGGGGGTGAGGGTCAATGGAATTGCCCCCGCGCTGATGCTCCGTTCGGGCGAGCAAAGCGACGCCAACTTTGAGCGGATGCACCGTCACAACCCGCTTGGTCGCGGGATCGATCCGGAGCATGTCTGGCAGGCGCTTCGCTTTCTGCTGGACTCGCCTGTCGTCACCGGCGAGGTGCTCACCCTCGACGCCGGGCAACGGTTCATGAACCTGCCGCGCGACGTGCAGTTTCTCGACGATTAGAACGAAAGAAAAGCGTGGTGAGCGACCTCCGCCCCTTCATCCCACGGCTCGACGGAATGGTGCCCGAATCGCTCGCGGTCAAAAGCGCCAGGATCCACCTCGATTCGCTCGAAGTGCAGGCCGACATTGGCTTCCACGACTTCGAGATCGGCGCTCCGCAGCGGCTGCTGATCAGCGTCGAAGTATGGTTGAGCGAGCCGCTCCCGACCGACGATCGCGCCGAGAGCGCATGGAACTACGATCACCTTAAGCGGGAGGTCGAGCGGATTGCGGGCGCGCGCCGCTTCAACCTGCAGGAAACATTATTGGCGGAAATCTACGAGTGGATTGCTGCGCGGGACGGGGTGAGGGCGCTGCGGGTAGGCAGCTACAAGCCCGACGTGTACCCGAGTGCCCGTGGAGTCGGTGTGGAGATCGCGTCGTTTGCCGGCGCTGTCCCCTGATGGTGCGTCCTGCCGGCCACGCGCAAGGAACATTATCATTGCGCCGCCATTATGGCCTTATTAAGGAAGCGCCCCGGCCTGCCGATGATATGTTGATACGTCGGTATGCCTCACCAGACGGAGCGGCGCGCAACATCGCCGTTCCGGGTGGCGAGGCATGGAAGCCCGCTTAAGGAGATTTGCGGCAGAATGTCTTACGCCAATCGCAAGCAGATGAGCGGAAATAGGACGGTCGCGATCGTGATCGTTGGCCTGCTTCACGTGCTTATCGGTTATGCCCTGATCACCGGGCTAGCTTACAACGTGATCAAGAAAGCCGCAGAGGATCTGAAGACGTTCGACGTCGAGGATAAGCCGCCGCCCCCGCCGGAAGAACCGCCGCCCCCGGAACAGAAGCAGGTGGAGACGCCGCCGCCGCCGGTGGTGTCGCCGCCGCCGCTGGTCCGCAGCAACGTGGTCACTCCGGTCATCCAGACCGCGCCTGTCGCGCCGCCGGTGGTGATCACCCCGACCGCGCGCCCGGCGCCGCCGGCGCCGCCGGCCCCGCCGCCGCCGCCGCGGGTCAACCAGCAGGCGATCGCCAAGGGTTCGATCATCGGCCTGTTCAACGATGACGACTATCCGCAGGACGCCATTCGTAACGAGCAGCAGGGCACGACCGCCGTGGCGCTGACGATCGGGACCGATGGCCGCGTGTCGGGCTGCAGCGTGACCAGTTCAAGCGGCTCGGCAAGCCTCGATTCGGCGGCCTGCCGGATCATCCGGGCGCGGGCTCGTTTCACCCCCGCCAAGGATCAGAACGGGAATTCGATCGAAGGGTCTTATTCCCAGCGCATCAGTTGGCGTTTGCCTGCCGGCGACTAAATTTTTCGACCTGATAACGTTCAAAGACTTAACTCAAGGAACCGCACTATGAGCTTCGTGACTGTGCTGACCGCCGCCGCCGCCGGAGCCCCGGCGCCCGCAGGCGACAACCCCTACGGCCTGTTCCAGGCGCTGAAGGAAGGCGGCGTCATCAGCTGGACCGTCTTCATCATCCTGGTGTCGTTCTCGGTTTTCTCCTTCTACATTCTGTTCACCAAGCTGTTCGAACAGCAGAAGATCATCAGCCAGGGTAAGAAGGTCCGTTCCAGCTTCTGGAACAGCGCCAACCTCCGCGAAGCCTCGGGCAAGCTCGACCAGCGCAGCGCTTATCGCGCGATCGTCGACGACGCGCTCGTCGCGCAGGACCAGCACGGCAAGCTGACCAACCCGATCGACCAGCACGACTGGATGGCCAATAGCCTCGCCCGTTCGCAGGGCTCGATCGGCGCCCGTCTCGGTGAGGGCCTCGCCTTCCTCGCGACCGTCGGTTCGACCGCGCCGTTCATCGGCCTGTTCGGCACCGTCATCGGCATCTACCGCGCGCTGATCAAGATCGGTGCGGCCGGTCAGGCTTCGATCGGCACCGTCGCCGGTCCGGTCGGTGAGGCGCTCATCATGACCGCGCTCGGCCTGGTCGTCGCGGTTCCGGCCGTGCTCGCCTACAACTGGCTGATCCGCCGCAACAAGTCGATCATGGAGGACCTCGCGGCCTTCACCAACGACCTGCACGGCTACATCATGTCGGAAGGCAAGGTTAAGCCGGCGATGATCGCCGGTGGCGCCGCTGCTGCCGGTTCGGCCACCGTCGCCCGCGGTTCGCAGACCCGCACTGCCGCTGCGCCGACCCCGGCCGGCACGCCGCCGCTGACCGCCGGTCAGACCTCGACCGGCCAGCAGGCCGGCGGCACCGGCACCACCACGGTGGATCGCCGCTAAGCACGCAGGAAGTCTCGGGACCGGCGGCGTGCCGCCGGTCCCACCTGATGCACGCTAAGAAGGAAGCCACACCCCCATGGCAATGACAGTCGGCAAGGAAGAGGGCGAAGACGTCCCCATGTCGGACATCAACACCACGCCGCTGGTCGACGTGATGCTGGTGCTCCTGATCATCTTCCTGATCGCCATCCCGGTGGTGGTCGAGACCGTTCCGCTGACCTTGCCCAAGGTCGCCTACATCCCGACCGAAACCAAGCCCGAGAACGTCTCGCTGTCCGTGCGCAACGAAAAGGACGGCAGCTGCGGCGTTTACTGGGGGATGAAGAAGGTCAACTCGCAGGAACTGCTCGACCTTTCGGTCAAGAAGCTCAAGGCGGCGGTCGATGCGGCCGGCGGACCTGACAACCTCAACGAAGACAACATGCCCGAGGCGCACATCCGCGCGGACATCAACACCCAGTATCGTTGCGTCGGTGGAGCGATCTTCACCATGCAGCGGGCCGGGTTCGCACGGGTCGGCTTCATCTCCGAACCGCCTCCGGGTTACAGCGCAGGCCGCCTGTAAGAGACTGCGGCTCGCCGCGCTTGAACAGGGCTTGATGAAAGGAACCGCCAGCCATGGCGATGCAAACGACCAGTAACAACGCCGAAGGCGAACCGATGATGGAGATCAATACGACTCCATTGATCGACGTCATGCTGGTTTTGATCATCATGCTGATCATCACCATCCCGATCCAGACTCACGCGGTGAAGCTGGACCTTCCGCAGAACAACAACTCGACCCCGCCGCCGATCGACCCGATCAAGAACAAGATCGTGGTTACGCCGGAGGGCGCCGTGCTGTGGAACGGGACGCCGGTTCAGCTGACCCAGCTGCGCCAGTATCTCGACATCACCCAGCAGATGAACCCGGAGCCTGAGCTCCACCTCCAGCCCGACCCGGCCGCCCGCTACGAGCTGGTCGACCAGGTGCTGGTGGTGACCAAGCAGGCCAAGGTCACCAAGATGGGCTTTGTCGGCAACGAGGCTTACGGCAGCTTCTAACCGGTAGCTTTAAGCAAGCACTTCACTCGGGACCCATCCCGATGAACCTAGGGGGCGGCATCGCAAGGTGCCGCCCCCTTTTTTTGATGCGCGGTCATGGGATCAGGCGGGGGTCGCGTCAGCGTTGCCGAGGTCGCTCAGGCAGCGTGCGCTGGCCGTCGATCAACGGCCGTGAGACGACGCCTGGGCCTAGCAATCAGGAGTGCCCGATCGATCGGGAGCAGTCTGGCGTGCCCCGCTCGCTACTCAAAACCTGGAGCCAACCCGGCGCGGCCGCGCCGGCCGCGGCCGACCTAGCTGTTGCGGGTGATGAATTCTTCGACCACCGGGGCGATGCGCTCGCGCCATTTGCGGCCGTTGAAGATGCCGTAGTGGCCGACGCCATCGGCCATCAGATACTGCTTCTTCGTCTCGGGCAGCGCGGTGGCGAGGGTCAGCGCGGCCTTGGTCTGGCCGAGCCCGCTGATGTCGTCGCGCTCGCCTTCGACCGCGAGCAAAGCGGTGCGGGTGATCGCGCCCGGATCGACCGGGCGGCCGCGATGCGTCATCTCGCCCTTGGGCAGCGCGTGCCGCTGGAAGACGACGTCGACGGTCTGCAGATAGAATTCGGCGGTCATGTCGCAGACCGAGCGATATTCGTCGTAGAAGGCGCGGGTGGCGTCGGCGCCTTCCTCGTCCCCGACCACCAGATGCTTGTACATCTCATAGTGGCTAAGGAGGTGGCTGCCGAGGTTCATGGTCATGAAACCGGCGAGCTGGAGGAAGCCCGGATAGACCTTGCGCCCGGCGCCCGGATAGATGCCGGGGACGGTGGCGATGACGTTCTGCTGGAACCAGGCGTGCGGGCGCTCGGTCGCCAGCGTGTTGACCGCGGTCGGCGCCTCGCGCGTGTCGATCGGCCCGCCCATCATGGTCAGTGATTTAGGCGAAGCGGGATCGCCGTCGGCGTTCATCAGCGCCACCGCGGCGAGCGCCGGGACCGACGGCTGGCACACCGCCAGCATGTGCGCGGCCTCGCCATCGTCGCGCTCGGCGATGACGCCGAGAAAGTCGACCAGATAGTCGATATAGTCGTCGAGATCGAACCGTCCCTTGGCGGTCGGCACCAGCTTGGCGTCCTGCCAGTCGGTGATGAAAACGTCGTGGCCGGGGAGCATCCGCTCGACCGTCCCGCGCAGCAGCGTGGCGTAGTGCCCCGACATCGGGGCAACGATCAGCAGCTTGGGCTGGCCAGCGGGCGCGCCGTCGCGGGCGAAATGCTTCAACTGGCCGAACGGGCGGCGCAGGACCACTTCCTCGCGCACCGGTACCGTCTTGCCGTCGACCACGGTCGTATGGAGGTCAAAGCAGGGCTTGCCGCGCGGCGCGGCGGCGTGGGCGAAGACGTCGAGGCTGGCGGCGATGTAGGGGCTCATGCCGGTGTAGCGCAGCGGGTTGGCGGCGCTGTTCAGCCAGCTGGCGGAAAGATCGGCCCAGCGGCTTGCCCCGGCAAGCCAGGAACGCTGCACTTCATACGCGTCGTAGAGCATCAGGTCTCGATCATCGTTATATTGGTTAAGCGGTGTGGCGGGGAAAAGGTTGCACTGCAACATCGTTCGTTGGGAAGGCGTCACCAACCGTGCCAGCGTGGATCGGTCGCCACGCTTTGTGAACGTGATTGCTCCTGCTAATCGCGCGCTCATGGCCACCGCCCCCACTGCGACCGCTCCCACCGGCGCCGACCCCAAGGACAAGCCCAGCCGCAACCTTGGCAACCTCCGACTGGTCTTCGCCGCCGCCGCCAAATATCCGGGGCACATCGCCGCCGCTTTATTTGCGCTGGTGGTGAGCTCGGGCGCGACGTTGGCGATCCCGTGGGGACTTCGCCGGGTCATCGACCGCGGCTTCGCGCACGGCTCGGCTGACAATGCCGCCGTGACCCATGCTTTTCAGCTCCTGCTCGCGACCGTCGTCTTGCTTGCGATTGCCACTGGCTGCCGTTTCTATTTCGTTTCGTGGCTGGGCGAGCGAACGGTCGCCGACCTTCGCCGCCAGGTCCAGCGCAACCTGCTCACGCTGCCGCCGAGATTCTTCGAAGAGAACCGCCCGTCGGAGATCGCCTCGCGCCTCACGGCTGACACGGCGATCCTCGAACAGGTCGTCGGCTCCTCGGTGTCGGTCGCGTTGCGCAATATCGTCACCGGGATCGGCGGCGTGATCTACTTGTTCGCGCTGAGCCCAAAGCTCGCCGGGCTGCTTCTGATTGGCATCCCGCTACTGTTCGGTCCGATCCTCCTGTTCGGTCGCAAGGTCCGCAAGCTGTCGCGCGATACCCAGGACCGGATCGCCGACGTCGGTGCCAACATCTCCGAGGTGCTCGGCGCGATGCGGATCGTGCAGGCATTTGGTCAGGAGGGGCGCGAGGAAACCCGTTTCGGCGGCACGGTCGAGCGCGCCTTCGGCACCGCGCTGCTGCGAATGCGGTTGCGGGCCGTCATGACCGTGGTGCTCATTTCGCTGCTGTTCGGCGCCATCGTGCTGGTGATCTGGGAAGGCGCCCTTGATGTCGGCGCCGGGCGCATGACGGGCGGCGCCATCGCCTCCTTCGTGTTTGTCGGGGTCCTGGTCGGCGGGGCCTTCGCCGCGCTGTCGGAGACCTATGGCGACCTGCTGCGCGGATCGGGCGCGGCGGGGCGGCTGGGCGAGTTGCTCGCGGCCAGGGCCGAGATCCGCGCGCCTGCGCAGCCGGTGGCGCTGCCCGAGCCGCCGCGCGGCAGCCTGACCTTCGAGGAGGTCGAATTCCGCTATCCGACGCGGCCCGACGACAAGGCGCTCCACGGCGTCAGTCTGGCGGTCGCGCCGGGCGAGACGGTGGCGGTGGTCGGACCCTCGGGCGCCGGCAAGTCGACGCTGTTCCAGCTCGCGTTGCGCTTCTACGATCCGCAGGACGGACGCGTGCTGGTCGACGGGGTCGATGTGCGCGACGCCGATCCGGGCGAGGTCCGGGCGCGGATTGCGCTGGTCCCGCAGGAGACGGTGATCTTCGCCGCCTCGGCCCGCGACAATCTGCGCTATGGCCGGTGGGACGCGAGCGAGGCCGAGATCGAGGACGCTGCCCGCGCCGCCAACGCCCACGATTTCCTTCTGGCGCTTCCGCAAGGCTACGACACCTTCCTCGGCGAGGGCGGGGCGCGGCTGTCGGGCGGGCAGCGCCAGCGGCTGGCGATCGCCCGCGCGCTGCTCCGCGACGCGCCGCTGTTGCTGCTCGACGAGGCGACCAGCGCACTCGACGCGGAGAGCGAGGCGGCGGTGCAGCAAGCGCTCGAGCGGCTGATGAGGACCCGCACCACGGTGGTCATCGCGCACCGCCTGGCCACCGTCCGCGCTGCCGACCGGATCGTGGTCATGGAAGGCGGGCGGATCGTCGAGCAGGGGACCCACGCCGAATTGAATAGCGGCGGCGGCCTCTATGCGCGGCTGTCGCGGCTCCAGTTCCAGGGCGAGGCGGCCTGAGGCGATGCACGTGACCCACGACACCCACGCCCCGGCGGCGCCCGTGATCACCTTCGACCAGTTTCTCGCGGTCGACATCCGGGTCGGGCGGATCGTCGCCGCCGAGCCGTTCCCGCAGGCGCGTAAGCCTGCGTACAAGCTGACAATCGACTTCGGTCCGACGATCGGCATCAAACGCTCCTCGGCGCAGATCACCGAGCATTATGTGCTCGACGAGTTGCCCGGCCGGCTGGTCGCGGGGGTGGTGAATTTCCCGCCGCGGCAGATCGGGCCGTTTATGAGCGAGGTGCTGACGCTCGGCTTTCCCGACGCCGCGGGCAAGGTGGTGCTGGTCAGCCCAAGCAAGGACGTTCCGGTGGGGGGACGACTGTTCTGAGGACGGTCAGCTCGGGCGGCAGGTCGGGATGCTGCCCGCGGTGGCGGGATAGACGGTCAGCCGACGCTTGCTCCAATAACTGAGGTCGAGCGCGACGAAGACCGGCGCGCCGCGACGCTGGTAGATCGCCTCGCCCTGCCAATGCTCGCCAGCCGGGGTCAGGCATTCGCTCCAGCCTTGGTCGCGCAGGGTGTCGACCGCGCCGACCAGCGCGCTCTGGTCGCTGTCATGCCACAAGGTCAGATGGTCGAAGCCGCCGCCGCCGTCGCTGCCGACGAGGTCGACCGCGGCGCTGAACGGCCCTTTCCCCGCGAACATCACGCCCTCTCGGCGGCAACGCATGTCGGTGGTGTCTGGACGGCAGGCGGTGAAGCCCAGCCGGCGGGCATCGGCGAGTGTGCCGCTGACGGGCAAGCCGGAGAAAGTGCGCGATGGCGGCGGCGCGCGCTCCCCGCCGCAAGAGGCCAGCGCGAGGAGGAGAGGGGCGAGGCAGGCGGCGCGCACCGAGCTCACTGCAGGTTTAGAGAGTGCAAAAGGACTTGCTCGTCGACGTAGCCAAGCCACTCATGGATCACCGAACAGTTACCCTCCTGAAGCAGGTCGGAACACGACATAATCTGCCCTTTTTCGCAAATGATCGACCGTTTCTGCTCGCTAACAGAATATCCGATGTAGAAATTTCCAAAGTTGTCCTCATCGAACCAATGATCGATCAATTGCTTCTCGGGGTCCCGTGAGATGGCGCGAACGATCGCCAGATATCCATCGAATTGTTTCAACGAGACGCTCCCAAACTTGCGCGGGTGCTGTCTTCTCTACCATCAAAGTTCGGCGACGTCCGCTGCGGGCCCCTCCACCACCGCCGTCGGCGGCGGTCCCCCCCCATTGCTTCGCAACGGGGAGGTTCTCAGAACCGCGCGTAGCTCTCGTTGCCGACGAAACCGAGGCGGGTCAGCTGGGCGCGGCGGGTCATGGCGAGGACTTCGTCGACCGGGCCGTAGGGTGCGGTGGCTTCGGGCTGGAGCTGCAGCTCTGGCTCGGGGTCGAGCTGGCCGGAGGCGGTCAGCAGTGCCTGCAGCTGCAGACGGTCGACCGCGCGGCCGTTGAACAACAGACCGCCGGTCGCCGACACCACCACCTTGTTCTTGAGCGGGTTGAGCTCCTCGGTGGGCGGGGTGCCGGTGGGTAGGTAAAGCTTCACCGCATGGGTCTGCTGCGGGATGGTGATGATCAGCATGACGAGGAGGACGAGCATCACATCGATCAGCGGAGTGGTGTTCATCTCCATCATCGGCGCGGCGTCGGGTGCGGTGCGGGTCAGGACCATGCTCATCATCGACCTCCATCTTGCGGGATGATGTAACGTCTCACGGCTCAGCGAGATCCGCAAGGGGTCGTCTTCCCTGACCATGACTTACTTTTTCGGCAGCGGGTTCTCGTGCTCGAGCAGGATGCGGAGCCCCGCAGGCTCGGCACGCAGGACGGCGGTATAAGCGAAGTCCATCGACCCCGCGCCCTGGGTCCAGCGAAAGCCGCCGGTAGCGAGGCACGCGCCCGGGCCGAGTTGTTCGACGCTCAGCGCCTGCCACGCAAAGGCGTCGGGTTTCTGCCATTCGGCGCCGGTATAGCGGCGGGCGATGGCGGCGGCGCTGTCGAAGCTCTTGGCTTCATAGCCCAGCGAATAGGCCCCGCCGGCGCTGTAGCGGCCGGCGATCGCCGCGCGATTGCCAGCCTGCAGATCGGCGGCGTAGCTGGCCATGAAAGCAGGCACGGCCGTGGCGCAATCCACATTGGTCGAAGAGGCGACGGCGGCGGCGAGCAGGCTCAGCAACATGCGATTCTCCCCATGATCGGCGGGGCGGAGTGTGGCCGCCAAGACGCGCCTTGGGCAAGCGCGCCATAACGGCGGTGCAACATCGGGAACAGATGTCGCCCGTCCGTCGTCCAACCTTCATGATGATGAGAAACACCTACAGCCGGCCGAGCGACGTCTCGTCCGAAGAAGGCCGGGTTCTCCTCGATGGACCCGACCATGTCAGCATCGCGCTCACGCCTGAGGCCGCGCTCGACCTGGCCGACCGCCTGACCGAGCATGCGGCGATCGCGGCGGGCAAGCGCCGCGAGGCGACGGTCGATCACCGGCCAAAATAGCCGCGGGGCTAACCGCTTGAAATTAAGGCGCGTCCGACCACATTCCTCCTATCGTCAACGAACGAAAGGAGGTGGTCAGATGTCTCATTGTCCCAAGTCGGTGAGCACTGCCTCCAACGAGGTATTCGCTTAACGGCTCGGCTCACCGAGCAAGACAATGGAACGGCCGCCGGGGCAGATGCTCCGGCGGCCGTTCTTATTTGTGTGACGAGTGCCGTCATGCCGGACTCGATCCGGCATCCCGCTTTTTTGGCTTTTGAGGAAAGAAGCGGGACCCCGGATCAAGTCCGGGGTGACGTGGCGACTACGCCTCGGCCTTTCCGCTGCTGCTGGCCACCGTGAACCAGCTTACCAGCCCCGCCAGCACGCACACTGCCGCGCTGACCAGCAGGGCGCCGTGGAAATGGCCGACCAGCGCCTCGCCCCCCGCGGCGAGCACCGCGCCGAGCAAAGCGGTGGCGATCAGGCCACCGGTTCGGGCGACTGCGCTGTTGAGGCCACTGGCTGTGCCGCTGTGCTTCTTGTCGACGGCCGAAAGGACGGTGCTGGTGAGCGGCGCGACCGCCAGCGCCATCCCGCTGGCCATCACCACGACAGCGGGGAAGACCTGCGCGAAATAGCTGCCGCCGGCCTCGATCCGCAGCCCGAGGAGGAGGCCGGCGGCGACCACCACCGGCCCGGCGGTCAGCGGCAGACGCCCGCCGATCCGCGCCGCCAGCCGTCCCATGATCGGCGACATCACCGCGATGATCACCGCCAGCGGGGTCAGCGCCAACCCGGCCTGAAGCGGTGAATAGCGTCCCGCCTCGATCAGCACGTAGGGGAGCAGCAGCATCACCGCGCCGAAGGCCCCGTAGAGCAAGAATGTCATCAAATCGGTGCCGACGAAGCAGCGGTTGCCGAACATGGCGAGCGGCATCATCGCCTTGTCGCCGCGCCGCCCCTCGAACCACAGGAAGGCGCCAAGCAGGGCGACGCCGGCAACCAGCAGGCCGACGATCAGCGGGGTGAAGCGGAGCTGCACCGACCACAGGGTCAGGCCGTAGGTGATCCCGAGGAGGCCGAGCGTGGCGAGCGCGGCACCGGGATAGTCGGTTCGCGCCGAGCCCTCGTTGCGGCTCTCTGCCGCGAACAAGGCGGCGAGCAGGATCGCACCACCGGCGAGCGGCAGGTTGATGTAGAAGATGCTTGGCCAGCCGACATGGTCGACCAGCCAGCCGCCGATCAGCGGGGCGATGGCGGCGGCGGCGGCGCCGACCGCGGCCCAGATCCCGATCGCCCGCCCGCGCTCCTCGCCGTCGAAGGTGGCGTTGAGCAACGCGAGGCTATTGGGGAGGAGCAAGGCCGCGCCGATGCCCTGGAGGACGCGGCCGGCGAGGAACCACTCGAGCCCGGGGGCTAGCGCACAAACCAGGGAGCTCAGCGCGAACATCGCGGTGCCGAAGATCAGCAGGCGCTTGCGACCGTAATGGTCGCCGAGCGCCCCGCCGAGCAGCAGCAGCGCGGACAGCGGCAACAGATAGGCGTTGACTACCCACTGCACCTCGCTCGCCCCCGCCTTGAAGCTGGCGCGGATGGCGGGAAGGGCGACGTTCAGGACCGAGCCTTCGACGAAGCTCAGCGACGAGGCGAGAATGCAGGCGAGCAGGGTCCAGCGCGGGTGCGCGGCGCGGCTGCCCGGCGCGGGGGCGTCAGGCACGCGCGGCGGCGATCGAGCGGTTGGCGGCGAGCATGGTCATGGCTTAGGTGGCCCAGTCTGCGCCCCGCGGGGTGCGCTTCGCGCCACCGGCGGGGGCAGCAGGCGGCGGACGAAGCGCCGCGCGGCGACCACCAGCCAGAGCGAGGCGAGCACGAGGATCAGCGCGACCAGCGCCGCGGCGATCGGATTGGCGATGGCAAGGCCCATCAGGCCGACGGTGGCGACGTCCTCGCCGGTGGAGACGGCGATGTTGCTGAACGGCTCGGGGCTGGCGTTGACGAGGGTCCGCGCACCCGCCTTGCCGGCATGGGCGACGAACGCCGCGCCGCTACCGAGCAGGAAGGCGGCGACCTGCCATTCGGGGCGGCTCGGATCGACGATCGCCAGGCTCAGCAAGGCCCCGCCGACCGGGCGGACGAGGGTGTGGATCGTGTCCCACACGCTGTCGACCCAGGCGATCTTGTCGGCGAAGAATTCGAACACCGCCGCAGCTCCCGACAGCACCAGCACCCAATTGTTGGCGAACACGTCGAGCGCGTGGAGCTGCGTCGGCAACGGCAGCCAGCCGAGCTTCATCGCTAGGCCAGTGAGGAAAGTGACAAGGTAGAGCCGCCAACCGGCCAGCAGGCTGGTCGAGGCGGCGAGGGCGAGGAGGTTCACGCCGGTCATGGGGTGCTGCTTACCACAAGCGGGGCGGCCGTCACGGGAGTAAATCCCGTGACGTCGATCGACACAGCTGCGCTGGCCGTCGGCCGGCCTTTCGCGTCTCTCGCTTAGTGACAGCGGCGCTGCGCGCCGGTGTCACTAAGCTCGGCGCTACAGGACCTCAAACAATCCCGCCGCGCCCATGCCGCCGCCGACGCACATCGTCACGACGACATATTGCGCGCCGCGGCGCTTGCCTTCGATCAGCGCGTGGCCGGTCATGCGGGCGCCGCTCATGCCGTAGGGGTGGCCGATCGAGATCGCGCCGCCGTTGACGTTGAGCAGCTCGTCGGGGATGCCGAGCTTGTCCTGGCAGTAGAGCACCTGGACGGCGAAGGCCTCGTTCAACTCCCACAGGCCGATGTCCTCGACCTTGAGGCCGAAGCGGTTGAGCAGCTTGGGCACCGCGAAGACCGGGCCGATGCCCATCTCGTCGGGCTCGGTCCCGGCGACCGCCATGCCGAGGTAGCGGCCGAGCGGCTCGAGGCCCTTCTTCTCGGCGCAGCTCGCATCCATGATGACGCAGGCCGAGGCGCCGTCGGAGAGCTGGCTGGCGTTGCCGGCGGTAATGATCTGCTCGGGGCCCATCACCGGCTGCAGCGACTTGAGGCCCTCGAGCGTGGTCTCGGGGCGGTTGCCCTCGTCCTTCGCCAACGTGACCTCCTGCATCGAGGTCTCGCCCGTTTCCTTGTTCTTGACCGCCATGCGCGCGGTGACGGGGACGATCTCGTCGTCGAACTTGCCCGCGGCCTGCGCGGCAGCGGTGCGCTGCTGGCTGCGCAGCGCATATTCGTCGCAGCGATCGCGGCTGACCGAGTAGCGCTTGCCGACCACCTCGGCGGTCTGGATCATCGGCATGTAGACCGCATTGTGCATCGCCAGCAGCTCGGGGTCCGGGCCGACCCGCATGTCGGGGGTCTGGACAAGGCTGATGCTCTCGACCCCGCCGGCGACGCAGACGTCCATGCGGTCGACGATGACCTGCTTGGCGGCGGTGGCGATGGCCATCAGGCCGCTGGCGCACTGGCGGTCGATCGACATGCCGGCGACCCCTACTCCGAGCCCGGCGCGCAGCGCGGCGGTGCGGCCGATGGTGGTCTGCACGCCCTGCTGGAGCGCGGCGCCGATCACGCAATCCTCGATCTCCTCCGGCGAGACGCCCGCACGCTCGACCGCGGCGCGGATCGCGTGGGCGGTCAGAGTCGGCGAGGGGGTCGCGTTGAATGCGCCGCGGTAGGCGCGGCCGATCGGGGTACGGGCGGTGGAGACGATGACGGCGTCGCGGGCGGCGGTGGGCATGGGTGGGTGCTCCTGAATGCTGTCATGCAGCTAAGTCAGAGCGAGCGGCACGACAAGCGGCACCGCACTTTCGTTGTCCAGACGCTTTGACAATTGCGCGAGTTTGTTATCCACTCGCAACGTTCGGCCATCGTTCGAACGGGGGGGACTAGTCATGCTTAGATGGATTGCGGCGCTTGCCGCGCTCGGCACCGCCATGCCTGCACTGGCCGGGGCGAACGCCTCCGAGCCGACCGCGCAGGAGAAAGCGGCCGCGGCCAGGTTCGAGCAATCGCTTCATCCGCAAAGTGGCAGCATCACGGTGCCCGGAGCGCAAGCGAGCCTCAACCTGGGCGATCGCTATGTCTTTTATGCGCCCGACGAAGCGCGGCGGATCATCGTCGACGCCTGGGGCAATCCCCCCGCCGCCGCGGACGGCATCCTCGGCCTGGTGATGCCCAAGGGCGGGCACGTCTTCGATAGCTGGGGCGCGGTGGTCGAATATGAAAACACCGGCCACGTCGACGATGCCGACGCGGCGAGCCAGGACTATGACAAGCTCCTCGCCGACCTCAAGCAGGCGTCCGAGGAGAACAATGCTGAGCGCAAGAAGGGCGGTTTCGCGCCGGCGCACCTGGTCGGCTGGGCACAGCAGCCGTCATATGACGCGGCAGGCAAGGCGCTGATCTGGGCTCGCGACATCCGCTTCGAGGACGTCAACGGCGACACGCTCAACTACGATGTGCGCAAGCTCGCCCGAACTGGCGTGCTGTCGCTCAACATGATCGCGGGCATGGACGACCTGCCCGCCATTCGCACCGCTGCGGTCGACCTCGGCAAGACGGTCAGCTTCGCACCGGGCGCGGCTTATGCGGACTTCAATCCTCAGACCGACGAGAAGGCCGACTTCGGTCTCGCCGGACTGGTCGCGGCGGGGGCCGGGCTGGCGGTTGCGAAGAAGGTCGGGCTGTTGGGCCTGCTATTCGTGTTCCTCAAGAAGGGCTTCGTGATCGTGGCCGTGGCGGTGGCGGCGCTGTGGCGCCGGATCAAGCGGTTCTTCGGGCGAGGAGACGACGAAGCGGAGGCCGGCGAATATGCCGCGACGCACGAGGCAGACCACGCGGTCCCGCAGGAGCCGCTAACCGACCCCGACCCCTATCTGGCCGGCGGGGCGGCGACGTCGCCCGACGCGCCATCCCCGGAGGCGCGCTAGCGTGGCGGCGAACTACCGGCCGCTGATGGACCTGGCCGACGATCTTGCCGGCTATCAGCGCTATTGCAGCACGGCCGACGATGCTGCCGCGCGCAAGATCGAGGGGCAGTTCAACGGTGAACGGCGCAAGCTCGTCTATGAACTCATCGGAAAAGGCGGCGTGCCGGTAGACGCGGTGCTGGCTTCGGTCGATCGCGACCTCGAGCGGATCGCCGCGACTGGCAACCACACAGCCTTCGCCATCGATCATGTACGCGAGCAAGTGCACCAGCACCTCGCCAAGCAGCTCGGCAGCTCACGCGCGATGCAATTGCTGACCCGCTGGGGCCCGCCCATCGGCGCCGGGATTGCGCTGATCGCCTATTTCTATCTGAAAACCTTGCCACGCTGAACGCCTGGCCTAGGCGAAGACCTGGCCGATCCAGGTCGCTTGGAGCGCGGGCTTGTCCTCGCCTTCGATCTCGACGGTGACGTCGTGGGCGAACTGAAACTGGCCCGGGCGCTTTTCCTCGATGCTGGCGAGGGTGAAGTGGCCACGGACCCGCTTGCCGGCGCGGACGGGGCTCAGGAAGCGGACCCGCTCGAAGCCATAGTTGACGCCCATCTTGGTCGTGTCGGGCACGAGCATCACGTCGGCCGCCATCCGGCTCAGTAAGGAGAGCGAGAGGAAGCCGTGGGCGATGGTCCCGCCGAACGGCGTCTGCGCGGCGAGCGCCTCGTCGACATGGATGAACTGATGATCCTCGGTCGCGTCGGCGAAGAGGTTGATGCGGTCCTGGCCGACCGTGATCCAGCCGGAGGCGCCGAGCGATTTTCCGACATGCTCGCGGATGGTGTCGAGGGAAGCGGTGGGCATGGACAAGGTGTAGCGGCTGAACGACGGACCGCAAGCGCGTACCTCCTGGCGTCGGGGCTGTGGCGCGAAGACTACAGTTGCCCTCTTACATCGTCCCGGCATCGGACAGGCCGGAACTCTTTACTACGCAAAGCTTTACCGCATTGAAGACCCGGGGAATATCTGGGGTCATTGGGGTTCTGTCACATTCATTTTCACCGCTGTTCGGTTGAATGAAGGCGAACGGGCGTCGCGAGCGGCGGCTACGTGCCGGCCACTCATGTCAAGGAGTTGAGTGATGTTTTTCAACGAGTTCGGCAACGAGTTGGCGGTTCAACCGGCGCGTGCCCCAGCGCTCGATGCCATTCCGCTGACCGTCGGCCTAGCTGGCGGCGGCTACGTGGTCGTCTGGCAGACCAGCGACGGTGACATCAAGAGCGACGTCACCGCTCGCGTGTATGACGCCTTCGGCAATCCGCAGGGCGCCGCTTTCACCGTCTTCAATGACTTCATTAATGTCGAATTTCCTCGCAACGTCGACGTCATCGCCTTGCCGAACGGCGGGTTTGCGGTGGCTAGCGTGCGCATTCTGTCGACCGATTCCGCGGGCAATTACGCGACCACTAGCGACATCGCCCTGCAGTATTTCACCTCAACCGGCGCAGCCTCCTCGGCGGTGATTTCGGCATCGACGACCGGTGGCAGCTCGTCGACTTACGTTTCGCAGCCCGAACTGACTCTGGCCGGCAATAAGCTGGTCGTGACGTGGGACGGCGGTGAGGGTCCGGGTTCGGCGCTTAATGCGCGCGAGTTCGACTTGAGCGGCAACGCCGCGACGGCAATCCTCACGCTCGATTCGTCGGCAAGCGGCGTCACTACGCAGTCGCCGGGCATCGCCGGTTTCGCCAACGGCGGCTTCCTAGAAGTCTGGCGAGTGGGCTCCTCGGAGAGCGCATCGGCCACCGGGTCGGGGGAGATTCGGGGGCAATTGTTCGCCGCGGACGGGACGGCGACGGGCGCCTCGTTCCAGATCAACACCAATTCCACCGGCATTCAGGGCATTCCGCACGTCAGCGTGCTCGACAATGGCAACGCGATCGTGACCTGGCTCGACTACAGTGGTGCGACCGTGCAGATTCACGGCCAGCTGCTATCGAGCACCGGCACGGCGATCGGCAACGAATTCACCCTGGCCGACACACATCAACCGTCCACCGCGACGGTTACCACGACGACGGGCACGGTCACCTACGTCAATGACACCAACATCAACGACTACGGCCTGACGGCGCTTCACGACGGCGGCTTCGCCATCTCCTTCCGCGGTGGCGCAGATCAGCACATCTACGTGCGCGAGTTCGGCACCAGCGGCACTGCGGTGCGCGCCGCCACCAGCATCAGCAACACCACCGGCAACTTCTCGAGCCTCCATGCGCTGGCCGGCGGCGGCTATGAGGTTGTGTGGAATGACAACGCCAACAACGTCGTCGCGCAGACGATTGCTGAGCACCGCTCGGCGGTCGCCAACGACTTCAACGGCGACGGCAAGAGCGACGTATTGTGGCGCAACGACGACGGCACGGTCACCAATTGGCTTGGCGAGGCGAATGGCAACTTTGCCGGCAATGCAGGCAATTCGTACAACAATCCCGGTCCCGGCTGGACCGTGGCCGGGACGGGTGACTTCAACGGCGACGGCCACGCCGACATTCTGTGGCGCAACACCAACGGTGACGTGACCAACTGGCTCGGCACGGCGACCGGCAATTTCACCGGGAACGCCGCCAACTCGTACAATAATCCGGGCGCCGGCTGGACCGTGGCCGGGATCGGCGACTTCAACGGCGACGGCCACGCCGACATCCTGTGGCGCAACACCAACGGTGACGTGACCAACTGGCTCGGCACGGCGAACGGGAATTTCGCGGGCAATGCGGGGAACTCGTACAATAATCCCGGCGCCGGCTGGACCGTGGTCGGAACCGGCGACTTCAACGGCGATGGCCGCGACGACGTCCTGTGGCGCAACGCCAACGGCGACGTCACCGACTGGCTTGGCACGACGACCGGCAATTTTGCCGGCAATGCCGCCAACTCGTACAATAATCCGGGCGCGGGCTGGACCGTCGTCGGGATTGGTGACTTCAATGGCGATGGCCGCGACGACATCCTGTGGCGCAACACCAACGGCGACATAACCAACTGGCTCGGCACGGCGAATGGCAACTTCGCCGGGAATGCCGCCAACTCGTACAACAATCCGGGCGCCGGCTGGACTGTCGTCGGGACCGGCGACTACAACGGCGATGGTCGTGACGACGTCCTGTGGCGCAACACCAACGGTGACGTGACCGACTGGCTCGGCCAGGCCAACGGCAACTATATCGGCAACGCCGCCAACTCGTACAACAACCTGGGGCTCAACTGGCACGTCCAGCCCGATCATTCCCTGTTCTTCTAGGGACGAGGGGCGTTTCGCGACGGATGCCCGGGTCTCATGTTGCTCGAAGTCTGCGCGCAGACGACCACTGCCGCGTAGACTGAGGGACACTGGTTCGGTCTCAACTCCGACGGGTCGCGCGCCGACGGGACGTTCAGCACCAGCGGTAAACCGACCTGCGCATTGACGACCAACTTCGACGTTGCCTGCACCGGAGGCTTCAGCGGCGACCGCCGCGCCAACCTGCTGTTTACGCGACAGCAACGGTCAGGTGAACGAATGGCTCGGTCAGCCCAACGTGTCAGTCGCCTGCAACGAACCGGCCATCCACAGCCTCGACGCCATCGTTTCAGGTTTAGCCACCGCACCGCTTCTTATGAGCGCGAACGTTCTGAAAGATGCGAAACTGATCTTGAATTTGTGTCGAGGCCTAATGTCCGCTTTGAGATCGATGATGCCATTACCGTCACCGGTGCTGACTACAACGTTGCGAGAGCCGTCGCTAAGGGCATCATGGCCTTATCCGCCATCGATGCAGGCGTTAGGACACCGTTGCCGTCCGCCCCAACTGATGGTGTCGTCGCAATAGCAGCGGTCAGCGTATCGGCGCGGCTACGCCGGAGAGGTAAAGGGAGCGGCGGCAAACCCATTTAAAGATGATCCGCAGCAATTCTCCTCAACCAGCGTGCCGATCGAAACTCCTCGAAGCACGAGCAAGTTGTGCGGCAGCGCCATGCAGGCATCGAACAGGATCGTGTCGCAATTCGCGTCCGCGCAAAGTCGGTGATCTCGCGCAACGTGCCGTCGACCGCCGACGGCTGTAAGCGCATGAGGTCCAGCACATCGCGGCCGTCTCTAAGTGTGATGACATCATGGTTGGTGCTGCAGAACAATCGAACGAGATCGTCACAGGCGCAAGCCTCGATCGTCACGTTGCCGGTGGCGTGACTCTAGGACGTGATGATATGATTGTCAGCCCCGCCGATCATCCGGATGCTTCCACGAGCCGCTGATCGAGGCGGTAGAAGATCAGAACGTCATCACCAGCCCCTTCCCGGAACTGATTGTCAGCGCTGCCGCTGTGAAACAGGTCATGAAAGCCCAACACGGAGATAGTTTCAGCGCCGGCCGTGCCGGTCAGAACTTCGCTGCCCGCCGTCCCTTTGATGATTGTCACCCAGCGGCGCATCGCAAATAAGTACAGGTTTACAGGATAGCCTCGGAAAGTGCGCTCTCGCCTCGCCCTTTCTGGTTCTCTGACAATTCAGCTGCAAACGCCTAGACACAACTATCGGAGAAAGGAGCGGCGTAGGGCATGACCAGGCGGCCGTCGGGGGCGGCGGTGAAAGTGGTGTGGGAGGGGTAGGCGAACTCGATCTTCGCGGCGGCGAGGCGGCGGAGGAGGTCGAGGACGATCGCCTGGCGGCTGGCGAACAAGCGGTCGGCATCGCGGCCTTTGTGGGTGAACAGCAATTCGAAATCGAGGCTCGACGCGCCGAAGCCGGTCAGCACGCAGCGGGTGAGCTTGCAGCCGGGCTGGTCCTCGACAGCGGCTTTGGCCATCGCCGGCACCTGCGCCAGCGTGTCGGGCGCGGTCTGGTAGACGAGCCCGAAGCGCAGCGTCTCCTGACGCTCATTACCCTCGGCGAGGTTCCTGATCTCGCGTTCGAGCAATTTGGTGTTGGCCATGATCACGGTCTCGCCGGTCAGGCTCTTCAATCGGGTGGTCTTGAGGCCGATCCGGTCGACCGTCCCGGTGGTGGTGTCGAAGCGGATGGTGTCGCCGCGGCGAACGGGCGGTCGAACAGGATCGACAGCGCGGCGAACAGGTCGGAGAAGATGCCCTGCGCGGCGAGGCCGATGGCGATGCCGCCAATGCCGAGCCCGGCGACCAAAGCGGTGACGTTGACACCCAGATTGTCGAGGATGACGATCAGCGCGATTCCGAACAAAGCGACGCTGACCAGCACGCGGATCACGCCCAGCGCGTTGCCGAGGGTGGTTTCGCCCGGGCGCTCGCCGACATGGGTGCCGATCACGCCGAGGATGAGCTCGCGCCCCCAGATCGCCCCTTGCAGCGCGAAGGCGATGGTGAACAGGATGTCGAAGATCCGCTCGAACCGCGCGGGCGGTTGAGCGTAGGTCACCACGATCTCGAGCGCGGCGGCGACCATGAAGAGGATGGTGGTCTTGGCGAGGACGCGGCCGACCACGGTCCGCCAATGGAGCACGGTGGGGTCCTTGGCGATCAGCTTCTGCCCGCCGAGGCGGACCAGCAGCATCAGGCCGACAAGACCGAGCGCGACCAGGCTGCCGACTGCCAGCCCGTCGAGGTTGGCGAGGATCCAGTCGAATACGGTGGGGAGCTTCCTGACCATGCGCGCGGGATGGCGGCGAGGCGGGAAGGGGTCAAGGTTGGGCGGGTGGCCCTAGGCTGCGGCGGCGACCCGATCGACCTTGGCCGGTCCTTTGTCCGCAGCCTTGATCACCGCTTCGACGGCCTTGGGCTTGGCGGCCGTGCGACGTTTGCGGGCGCCTTTCATCAGGAAGTCGAGCAATCCGACCTCTTCGCTCGACAGCCATTTGCGCGGGCGGGGGCGCTTGACCTCGCCGAGCGGCAGCTTGGGATTGTCGCGGGCGGCTTCGATCAGCTTGGGGTGGACATAGCTCTTGCGGCTGATCGCCGGGGTGTTGCCTAGCGCTTCGGCAACCGGCTCGAGCACGGTCTTGAGGCTGATCTTGCGGCGCTCTTCCTCCTGCGCCTCGAGCATCTGCTCGAAGGCGATCACGCTGGCGCCCCAGGTATGGAAATTCTTGGCGGTGAAGTCGCCGCCGGTCGCCTCGCGGATATAGTCGTTCACGTCGGCCGAGGTGATCGGGCAGGCCTCGCCCTCATCGGTGAGGTACTGGAACAGATGTTGGCCGGGCAGCTCGCCGATCCTGCCGACCAGTCGCTTGAGTCGACTGTCCGCGATCGGCACCTCGTGGACGATGCCGTGCTTGCCCTTGAAGCGCATCATCAGCTTGCCCTTTTCCCGCCGAAGATGGCGGTTGCGCAGGGTGGTCGCGCCGAAGCTCTTGCCCGACTTCACATATTGTTCGTTACCGACCCGGATGAAATTGGTGTCGATCAGGCGAACGACCGCCGCGACGACAGCGTCCTTGTCGAGCGTGCGCCGTTTGAGGTCGGCGTCGACCTTGCGGCGCAGCTTGGGCAGCGCGGCGCCGAACTCGATCGCGCCCGAATATTTGTGCTTGTCCTGGCGGGCGCGGAAATCGGCGTGGTAGCGATATTGCTTGCGCCCCTTGGCGTCGCGCCCGGTCGCCTGGATATGGCCGTTGGCGTGGGGGCAGAACCAGGCGTCGGTATAGGCCGGCGGCAGCGCGATGGCGTTCAGCCGATCGATCTCCTCGCGGTCGGTGATGCGGTCGCCGTCGGGGGAATAATAGGCCCACTTGCCCTTGATCTGCTGGCGGGTGATGCCCGGCGTGTCGTCGGTGCAGTGGCGAAGTTGAACCATGGCGGTGTGACGCATCGGACGAGAGGACGGTTCCCGTGACGAAACGAATGCTGTTGATGGCAAGCGACGGGTTCGAGCAGGACGAGTTGTTCGTGCCGCTGGAATTGCTGCGCGGGGAGGGGTGCGACGTCGCGCTCGCGGCGCCGTCGCTTAACCCCATCCAGGCGACCGTGCTCGACGATCCCGGGCGGACGATCCGCCCCCATCTGACGATCGGCGAGGTCGCCGTGGCGGATTGGGATGCGCTGCTGCTGCCCGGCGGACTGATCAATCCCGACCACTTGCGGACCCGGCCCGAGGCGGTCGCGCTGGTCAGCGCATTCGCCGCGGCGGGCAAGGCGGTCGGCGCGATCTGCCACGGGCCGTGGCTGCTCATCGAAGCCGACCTGCTGCGCGGGGTGCGGGCGACCGGTTGGCGCTCGATCCGGACCGACCTTCGCAACGCCGGCGCGAAAGTCACCGAGGGGCCGGTCGAGCGCGATGGAGCAATCGTGACCGCAGTCGGGCCAGCCAACAGCGCCGATTTCGCGCGCGCGGTGCTGGCAGCAACGAACCGCTAACCACTTTTGCCTAGGTTTGCGGCCATGATGGACAGTGACCGCGTCGGCATCGTGGCGATCGATTGGACCTTGGCGCTGCTGCTTGCCGCCGCCACCGGCTGGAGCGCACTGCGCGCCGGGATCCCCTTGCTTGTCGGCGGCGCCGCGCTGGTGGGCTTTGCAATGGGGCTGTGGGCGATGCGCTGGGCGGGAAGCCGTCCGCGGCGCTTCGCGTTGCCGACCTTTGCTTTGCCCGAGTTTCCGAACGGTGCGGTCGAGGCGCTGCCCGAGGGCGTAGTGCGGCTGCCGCTTAGGCCGCTGCCGACGCCGGGCGAGCTCGAGGCCCGCATCCAGCGTCATATGGGGCAGCGACCGGCCCAAGCGGCCGAGGTCGTCCCGCTCCATGCCGATGCCGGAGCCGCGCTGCGCCAGGCGCTGGCCGGGCTTCGCCAAGCCCGGCCCTAGGGTCATTCGCACAAGGTCAACGCTTCCAGTTCGATCACGACGTCGCCGTCGCGCGCCGGGGCGCAGTGGATGACCTTGAGGTCGGCGACGAACCGGCCTCCGCCAAGCGGCAGCTCGGCCTCTTCGAGGCCGGCAACCAATTTCTCGGCCAGCTCCAGGGCCTGTTCGCCCCGCACCGCGAAGCTCGCCATGTGGCGCTCGCCGACGAAGGTAAGCGATTGCCAGTCGACGCTTAACCAACTCGTAAGCAAAAACCTGCTTTGCTCGTTTTCTACCATCGTCATGAGCGCACGATGCAGCGCAGAGCCCGCGCTGCTGAGCATCGGACGGCTCATTGAACCTGCTCCAGATAGCACGGACCCTTTGTACTGTCTGGTGGCGCGGCTCTCTGCCGTTACGCAGATCGAACACGAATCGAGGGTCGCGGACCGCTTCGCGGCCGAACCTCGCCGCACTGAAGTTTCTGGAACGGAGGAATTTTTCTACTTCACGCAATAAGACCATATTAAATGCCCCCCGGGCGTCTCCAACTCGACGCGGCACCCGCAAAGTCACTATCCCTTTCATACTTGTCTGGCGATGTTATACTTGACATACCCAGATAGGAAATATATCTGGGGTGCATGGCCAGCAATCTCTCCGCCCCGCACTTCCACAACGAAGAGGCCGCCTTTGCTTACGTCGAGGCGCGGGTCTGGCCGGAAGGCCCGAACTGCCCGCACTGTGGCGGTGTCGAGCGCATCGGTAAGCTGGCGGGCAAGACCACCCGTCCGGGCCTCTACAAGTGCTACCAGTGCCGCAAGCCGTTCACCGTGCGCGTCGGCACCATCTTTGAGAGCAGCAAGGTTCCACTGAACGTCTGGCTACAGGCGATATTCCTTGTTGCTGGCAGCAAGAAGGGCATCAGCTCGAACCAGCTTCATCGCATCCTTGGGGTCACCCTCAAGACGGCCTGGTTTATGTCGCACCGCATCCGTGAGGCCATGCGTGAAGGCGATCTGGCGCCGTTCGGTGCTGACGGCGGGGCCGTCGAGGTCGACGAGACTTACATTGGCCGCAAGGCGGGCGCCGGCCTTCCCAAGGGTGGCTGGGGTCACAAAATGACTGTGCTGGGCCTGATTGACCGTGCGAGCGGCAAGAGCCGCCTGTTCCACGTTGACGGTGGCAGAGAGATCATCGGCGTTGTCCGCGCCAACCTCGCTCGCGAGGCCCGCCTGATTACCGACGAACGCATGCTGTATCGCAAGGTTGGCCGCGAGTTTGCCGAGCACAGCGCGGTGAACCATCAGGGCAAAGAGTATGTGCGCGGCGACATTACCACCAACACCATCGAGGGCGCTTTCAGCATTTTCAAGCGCGGCATGAAGGGCGTCTATCAGCACTGCGCCGAGAAGCACTTGCATCGCTATTTGGCCGAGTTTGAGTTCCGCTACAGCAATCGTGCTAAGCTGGGTTGTGACGACTCCGCCCGTGCCGATCGCATCCTGTCGGGTATCGTCGGCAAGCGGCTCACCTACCAACAAGCTGGTGCATGATGCCAAAAAAGAAGAACCCGGAAACGCCGGAAGAACAGGCCGAAAGGTTCAGGCGCGAGTCCGAAAGGTTAGTGCAGGCTGGCGAACTCGACCCCATCGCGGGTGAGAGGGCGCTGGATAGGCTCACTCGGAAAACGAAACGCACCTAGAGCGTTCATCTGCTATGTGTTAGGAGGACAAATGGAACAGCCGGTGTCCACTCCTGAAGCGATCGCAAATTACCTCCTGCGCGAGAGTCGGGACTGTGGCGAACTGCTGACCAATCTGAAGCTTCAAAAGCTGCTCTATTACGCTGATGCTTGGTTCATGGTTTTTAAGGACCGTCCGCTTTTTCGTGAGCGCTTTCAGGCTTGGGTTCACGGCCCTGTGCTGGTTAGCCAGTATCATCGCTTCAAGGAGCACCAGTGGCGCCCAATCACGAGCGACGTGCCCGAGGTCGAGCTGTCCGCAGACATTGCTGAGCATTGCAGCGAGATATTGGAGATCTTCGGAACTGAAAGTGCTGTTGCACTTGAGCTGATGACGCACCGCGAGCAGCCTTGGATCGAGGCTCGCGGCGGGCTTCCGGATTCTGATCCGTGCTCGACTTATATCTCCGCCGATACCACGCAGAGCTTCTACCGATCGCTATAATGAAGCCGAAGAAGAGTAAGCTTCCCGCTCAGTCAGATTCCGGTATCAAGAAGGCGGAGGTCAAGCCGCCGCTTCTCAAATTTTCGTTCCGCCTGTTTGACGCTAGCGATGATGAGGCGTGCCCTGCACCTTTCAAAGAAGGGTATGTTCAAGCGCTTATGGAGCGCTTGAAGAGCCTTTCCGGGTGGACCGTCAAAGAGTTTGCGACCCCACAAGGACGAGCCGTCCGCAACCACACGATTGATTGGTCCGACACCGCCAGACCCGAAGGCTTTTCGCATCTAAACGAACAGTTGCGTGCTTATGAGGCGCATCAGTTTTCGGTGTCTGCAAATCTTTGGGGAAGGGTGCATGGGATACTGATCGATGACACCTTTCACGTTGTATGGCTTGATCAAAACCACGTCGTTTATCCGTAGCCGACTCCGCCAGCAGCTGATTACAAGGAGGCATGCCCAAGGGAGCTAAAGACGAAGTTCCGCCGACGGAGATCATCGGCACCATTGGGCGATGCATCTACTGCTTCAGGCAACCGCCCGATGTGCCGCCCCTCACCGATGAACACGTGATCCCGTCCAGTCTTGGCGGCCACCGCGTCCTTGAAGACGCGTCATGCTTGGACTGCGCAAAAATTACCTGCAAAGCGAACGAGGCCTGTTGTCGCAAGTTATGGCGCAGCCTGCGTGAGCACCACCTATTCCCGAGCAGCAAGCGGAAGCCTGGGAAAGGCACCGTTCTGGTCGGCACAATCAACAACGACGATGATCCTCTGCGCGAAGTGCCCTCGCAAGATAATGCAGCGCTGAGCATGCTGCCCGTTTTGGCTCCGCCGGGCATATTGCGAGGCTGCGAACCGGGCGCCCCTTCCCTGATTGCAGCCATTCCGTACTTGATACCCACAGCGCCGGAACACTTGGTTGGACAAGACCCGAGGGGGCTACACTCGATCATAATCCCGCTATCCGAATTCTACATGCTGCTCGCCCAGATTGCGCATGGGTATCTGGTCACGCATGGCTTTTGGAATGAGGGCGATCTGCTTCCTCAAGCCGTTCTCGGCAGAGCCGATCTGTTTGGCTACCTCATGGGCGGAACAGACGACCGCTACCTGATTCTTCAGCCGACTAGCCGCCAGTTCCACCAAGTCTCGGCCTTCAACCTCGCCATCAATGGGCAGGGCTACATCGGATGCCAGATAAGGCTATTCTCGCACCTAGTCAGGTCTGGAGCGCCCCTTCCTCCGACCTATACGGTGATCGGCCCGAAGCGCGACTTACCCAAGGGCGAGGCGTACTTTGACTTTGTCTTTGAAGGTCCGTCGCAAAGCGTGAACGTAAATCTGCTGACCCCCGACGCCTAGCTCCTCCCAAGTCGTCCCGCTTGGGTCCAAGCGCTCCAACTGAAGAAACAGGTTTTCGGCCAGCTCAACGAGCGCCCGCTCGCGCACCTCGGCAGATTTATTTCCTACTGGGTATGTCATGTATAATGACGCCACTTGTCTAGGAAATATCCTGTCCTTAAAGGAAACAAATGACGGAAGAGGCTCGGGCCACATTGGAGCGCTTGTGTTTGGAGCGCGGCGAGGATTTCGCGGGGCTGTCGCGGATGATCGGTCGCAACTCCGCATACATCCAGCAATATATCCGGCGCGGGGTGCCGCGGCGCCTGCCGGAGCATGAGCGCCGCTTGCTGGCGCGCTATTTCGGGGTTCCGGAAATCCTGCTCGGCGGGCCAGAAATCGGCATCGATTTCGATGGAATGGTGCGCGTGCCGGCGCTTCCGGTGCGCGCTTCGGCTGGTCCCGGCGCCTTTGCTGACGGCGATGAACGACAACGGGCATTCTTCGCTTTTGACGAACGCTGGCTTAAGCAATTAACCGGCGCGGCGCGCGAGGAACTCAATCTCATCCGGGTCGAAGGCGACTCGATGGCGCCCACGCTGACTGACGGTGACGACATCCTCGTCGACCGCGGCGACGCGCGCGATCGCCTGCGCGACGGCATCTATGTGCTCAGGATCGACGACGTGCTGATGGTCAAGCGGCTGGCGCTGCATCCGATCACCCGGCGAGTTACGGTGCAGTCGGACAATCCCGCCTACGCCGACTGGCCCGACTGCGATCCCAAGGACATCGACGTGATCGGCCGCGTCATCTGGAGCGCCCGGCGGATCGCCTGACGGTCTACTTGCCGGTGCGGCGGCGGTCGTAGAGCCAATAGCCGACCGCAAGCACGATCCCGGCCGCGGCGCTGTAGATCAGCGCCGGTCCGGTCCAGCCCTTCGACAACCCGATCACCAGCCCGACGATGATCGCGAGGAAGAGCAGGCAGCCGGCGGCCTGGGGAGAGCGTTGTTCCATCCGCGGCCCTTGGCAGAAGCGGACGCGATGGTGAAGGCCGTCTTAAGTACGCCCGATGACCGGTGCGGTAAGGTCGGTAGGCTACTCCGTCGGTCATGCAGCAAGCCTTCATCCCGACCCGCGCCGCGCTTCGCGACGCGCAGGACCTCGTCGAGCGGTTTGGCGATAATGCCGGGCTCGAAGCGGCGATCCGCGCCGAGGCCAGCCGCGACCGCGACAATTTCATCCGCTTCTGCCACTGGCGGCAGATCGAGCGAGTGATCGTGACCCTCACCGCGACCGAGCCGGACGGTACCATCCACTAGCCGTCAACCGCCACGCGCCGCAGGGTGGCGGTGACGAGTGCCAGCCATTAGGGTCGGCGGCGATGCACCTGATCGCAAGGGGAGTGGCCGCGCTGACGGCGGGGTTGGCAGGCGCGCCCGCCGCTGCGCAGGGCGTCCCCGAGACGGCCGCCCCGACGCCGGCCTCCGCGCCCGTGCCGCCACCGACCGCCGGGGCGGCGATCGATCCCTCGGCACCACTCGACCCGATGCCCGACCTCGGGGTCGCCTGGCCTGATCTCGGCAAGCCCGACGCCGCCGTCCCGGGAATTCCCGCAGCCACCACCACGCCAGCTCCGAGCCGGGTCGACCAGCTCGCCGAAGAGCGGCGCTACGCTTACGCAATCACAGGTCTCGGCCCGGAGGACGAGGCCAACCGGCTGCTGCTGCGCCGCTTTCGCTTATCCTCCGCGCTCCAGGGTGACCGCAACAAGAGCGCTAACGCCGCGCAGCTCGATCGCCGCGCGCGCGCCGATGCCGAGCTGCTCGCCCAGTTGCTGCGCGCGACCGGCCATTATGATGCGGTGGTTGAGCCGTCGGTGGCGGCGGCGGGCAACCAAGTGCGGATCACCCTCGCGGCGAAGCCGGGCCCACGCTACCGGTTCGAGGCGGTCGAGCTGCCGGGGCTCGAGGGCGCGGGAAGCGACGCCGCGGCGCTGCGGCAGGCGTTCGCGGTCAAGGCCGGCGACCCGGTCGATGCCGATCAGGTGATCGCCGCCGGCCTCGCGCTGCAGGTCGCCCTCGGCCGGCTCGGCTTCGCCCGCGCCAAAGTGGGCGAACAGGACGTGGTGGTCGACCATCGCACCGGCCTCGCCCGGCTGGTGCTGCCGGTGACCACCGGCGAATTCCAGCGCTTCGGCCGCATTCGGGTCAGCGGCAAGCCAGCGTTCAGCGCGGCGCACGTCGCGGCGATCGCCCGCTTCGAGCGCGGCGACCGCTATCGCCAGGACCGAGTCGACGATCTCCGCCGCGCGCTCATCGCGACGGGGCTGGTCGGCGCCGCCGAAGTCACGCTCGAGCCGCAGCCCGACGGCCGCACGGTCGACCTCGCCGTCCGCCTCGAACCGGCGCCGGTCCATACGATTTCGGGCGAGCTTGGCTACGGCACCGGCGAGGGGGTCCGCGCCGAGGCGAGCTGGCAGCACCGCAATATCATCAACCCCGAAGGCGCGCTGACACTGACTGCGGTCCTCGGCACGCAGGAGCAGAGCGCGAGTTCGACCCTGCGGTTCAGCAACTGGCGGCGACGCGACCGGGTGCTGACCCTGCTCGGCACGGCCAGTCATCTCGATCGCCCGGGTTATGAGGCGCGCACTTTGCAGGTCGGCGCGACGGTCGAGCGGCAGTCGAACTTCCTCTGGCGCAAGACCTGGACGTGGAGCCTCGGCACCGAATTGCTCGCCTCGGACGAGCGCGACATCGACCTGTCGACCAACCTGCCCCGCCGCCGTACCTTCTTCATCGCCGCGCTGCCGGCCAGCCTGACCTGGGACCGCTCGAACGATCTGCTCGATCCGACCAAGGGTTTCCGGCTCGGCGGGCGCGTCAGTCCCGAGGCGAGCTTGCAGGGGAGCGCCTTCGGCTATGTCCGGACGCAAGTCGATGCGAGCGCCTACCAGCCGTTGAGCAGCCGGATCGTCGCCGCAGGTCGGATCCGGCTTGGCACTATCGTCGGCGCCAGCCGCGACCGGATCGCGCCGTCGCGGCGCTTTTATTCGGGCGGCGGCGGCTCGGTGCGTGGCTACGGCTATCAGGAGCTCGGCCCCAAGGACGCCAACGGCGACCCGATCGGCGGCCGCAGCCTCGCCGAATTCGCACTCGAGGCGCGGGCGCGGCTCGGCAGCTTCGGGCTGGTGCCCTTCTTCGACGGCGGAACGCTGTCGACCGCCAGCCTGCCCAAATTGAGCGGCTGGCAATATGGGGCGGGGCTGGGGGTGCGCTATTATTCGTCGTTCGGCCCGATTCGGATCGACGTTGGGACGCCGCTGAACCGGCGCCCAGGCGACAGCCGGATCGCGGTGACCGTCAGCCTCGGGCAGGCCTTCTGAAAGTGGACGACGTCGACCACACAGCGCCGGTGCGAGTCGTGCGGGTGCGGCGGCCGTGGTGGCAGCGGCTGCTGACCGAGCTTGCAGTGCTGGTCGCCTTGCTCGGGCTTCTGGCGGCGGTGGCGGTAGCGATCCTCGACAGCGCGCCCGGCCACCGCTGGGTGGCCGACCGTCTTGCCGAGCAGGAAACGGCGACCGGGCTCAAGATCCGGGTCGGGCGGATCGACGGGTCGCTGTTCGGCGTCATGCACCTGCGCAACGTCGCGGTGGCCGATACGCGCGGGGTATTCCTGACCAGCCCCGACATTGCGGTGGATTGGGCGCCGGGCGCGTGGCTCTACCGCAATCTCCACATCGATAGCGTCGACGCGCAACGGGTGACGCTGGTGCGCTTGCCCGTCACTCGCCCGAGCCTGCGCCGCGGACCGCTGCTGCCGGATTTCGACATCGAACTCGGCAGGTTGAGAATCGCGCGGCTTGAGCTGCTCAAGGGCGTCACGGGAACGCCGCGGATTGGCACGGTGGACGGCCGTGCGGTGATCCGCGCCGGCCGGGCGATGGTCGATCTCGACGCGCGGCTGAGCGGCGGCGGCGATGCGCTGATGCTGCGGCTCGACGCCGAGCCCGACCGTGACCGCTTCGATCTCGGGCTGAACCTCGCGGCGCCGGCCGACGGGCTGGTGCCGGCGCTGACCGGTATCCGCCGACCGCTCGGGGTGCGGATCGCCGGGGCGGGGCAGTGGTCGAAGTGGAACGGCGTCGGCGAGATGGACGTCGCCGGCAAGCCGTTCGCGCGGCTGCGGCTGGCGGCGACGAGCGGGCTTTACCGGCTGCGCGGGCAGGCCGCTCCGACGCTGTTGCTGAAGGGACGGCTGGCGCGGCTGACCGCACCGCGGGTCGCGATCGACGGCGAAGGCCGGCTCGCCGACCGGGTGCTAGACGGCCGGCTGACGCTGGCCTCGGCGAGCCTGCGGGCGGTGGCGCGAGGCGGGGTCGACCTTGCCGGCGGTGCTTACCGGCAACTTCGGCTGGGGGTCGATCTGCTGCGGCCCGAGGCGCTGTTCGGCAACATGCGAGGGCGCCAGGTCCGGCTGGTGTGGACGCTCGACGGCGCCTTCGACCGCGCCGCCTACAGCTACCGGCTGACCTCGCCCGGAGTGACGTTCGACAACACCGGCTTCACCGACGTCCGCGCCGAGGGGAGGGGGCGATTGACCCCGTGGCCGATGCGCGTGCCGCTGCGGCTGGCGGCACGGGCGATCACCGGCATCGGCAATGATGCGAGCGCGATCCTCGCTAATGCCCGGCTCGAGGGGATGCTCCAACTCACCTCGCAGGCGATCCGCGGCGATCGGCTGCGGCTGACGAGCGACAAGCTCAGCGCCGACCTGTCGCTGCTGATCGACCTCGCGACCGGCCGCTTCGACGTCCTCGTGAACGGCGGGCTCGCGCGCTATTTCATCCCAGGGCTGGGCGTGGTCGACGTCACCAGCCAGTTGCATGTCGAGCCGGGCCCGGGCGGCCACGGCAGCCGGGTGGTCGGGACCGGACGAGCGCAGGTCCGGCGGCTCGACAACGCCTTCTTCCGTTCGATGACCGGGGGGCTGCCACGGATCGAGGCGCGGCTAGAGCGCGGCCCCGATGGCGTCCTCCATTTCCCCGAGCTGCAACTGTTCAGCCCCAAGCTGCGGCTGTCGGGAAGCGGCTATCGGCGCAAGGACGGAACCTTCGTCATCGACGCGACCGGGCGACAGGCCGAATATGGCCCGGTGCGATTGCACCTCGACGGGCCGATCGAGCGGCCGCGGATCGAGCTATTGCTGGCGCGGCCGAACGACACGCTCGGACTCAAGGACGTGCGGCTGTCGCTCATGCCCAACGGGCGCAACTTCGATTTTCGCGCGGCAGGGGGGTCACGGCTGGGTCCGTTCACCGGCAGCGGGTCGCTGCTGCTCCCGCCGGGCGGCGATGCGACCATCGCGATCGCCGCGCTCGATGTGGCCGGGACGCGGGCGAGCGGGCAGCTTCAGCCGGTCGGCGGCGCACTGGCCGGGCAATTGGCGCTGACCGGCGGCGGGCTCGGCGGCCGGCTGCTGTTTGCCCCGGCCAGCGGCGGGCAGCGGATCGAGGCGCATCTGCAGGCGAGCGGCTTCGCCAGCGCCGGGCCGCCCGCGCTCGCGGTGCGCGAAGGCGAGCTCGATGGAGTGATCCTGATCGTCGCCGGGCGCACCAGCGTGAACGGTACATTGAGCGCGCGCGGCCTCGAGACGACGGGCGTGAGCCTTGCCCGCCTGACCGCCTCGGCCAGTCTCACCGACGGCCGCGGGCAGGTCCGCGCCAACTTCGCCGGACGCCGCGGCAATGCCTTCCAGTTCGCCGCCACCGCCGATGTCGCCCCTGAACAAATCACGGTTCGCGGCAACGGCGCGATCGAGGGGCGGGCGCTGGCGCTGACCAGCCCGGCGGTGCTCACCGCCACCGCCGACGGGTGGCGCATCGCGCCGACCCAGCTACGCTTCGCCGGCGGCAGCGCGACCGTCGCCGGGGCTACCGGCCGCAACCCGCAGTTGAGCGCCGACCTGTCGGCCATGCCGATGAGCGTGCTCGACCTCATCTGGCCCCGGCTCGAGCTGGGCGGGGTCGCCTCGGGGCGGCTCGCCTACGGCTGGAACGGCGGTCGCCCGCACGGGCAGATAAACGTCACGGTGCGTGGGTTGAGCCGGGCCGGGCTGGTGCTCGCCAGCCAGCCGATCGACGTCGGCATCGCGGCGGTGCTCGACGGCAGCCAGGCGGGAATGCGCGCGGTCGCCGTCAGCAACGGCCAGACCATCGGCCGGGCGCAGGCGCGCTTCGCCCCGTTGAACGGCGACACGCTGATCGCGTCGCTGATGAACGCCCCGCTGTTCGCGCAGCTGCGCTATTCCGGTCCTGCGGACACGCTGTGGCGGCTGTCGGGGACCGAGCTGTTCGACCTCTCCGGCCCGGTCGCGATCGGCGCCGACGTCCGCGGCTCGCTGGTCGACCCGCAGATCCGCGGCTCGCTCCGCACCACCCAGGCCCGGCTCGAAAGCGCGGTCACCGGAACGGTCATCACCGACCTGGCGGCGAGCGGCAATTTCGTCGGCTCGCGGCTGGTGTTCCAGCAGTTGCAGGGACGCACGCCGGGTAACGGGACGATCGCCGGCGCGGGCTCGGTCGACTTAAGCGGCGGTCGACCGGCGCTCGATCTCCGGTTCCAGACGAAGGCGGCGCGCATCCTCGCGCGCGACGACATCGCCGCCGACGTCACCGGCCCGCTTGCCATCCGCTCGGACGGGACGGGCGGGACGATCAGCGGTGACCTCAGCCTCAACCGCGGCCGCTTCACCCTCGGCCGGGCGAGCGCCGCCGCCGCGGTCCCGCAGCTCGCCGTCCGCGACGTCGGGATCGACAGCGACGCGGTGATCGAGGAGGCCGAACTCAAGCCCTGGCGGCTCGACGTCGGGGTGCGCGGCGGCGAGCTGACGGTGCAGGGACTCGGCATCGACAGCCGCTGGACGACCGACCTCAGGGTCGGCGGAAGCGTCGCGGCGCCTCGCTTCACCGGCACTGCGGGCCTGGTGCGGGGGAGCTACGACTTCGCAGGGCGCAGCTTCCGCCTCAGCCGCGGCACTATCCGCTTCCGCGGCGAGAGCCCGCCCGACCCGCAGCTCGACATCGCCGCCGAGGCGCAGATCCAGGGCCTCGACGCCAGCGTGGTCGTCCGCGGCACCGGCCTCAAGCCCGAGATCAGCTTCACCTCGGTCCCGCAACTGCCGCAGGACGAGCTGCTCAGCCGGTTGCTGTTCGGCACCTCGATCGCCAACCTGTCGGCGGGCGACGCGCTGCAGCTGGCGGCGGCGGTCGCGGGCCTGCGCGAGGGCAGGAGCGGGAGCCTCGACCCGATCAACGCGATCCGTCGCGCCGCCGGGCTCGACCGCCTCCGCATCCTCCCCGCCGACATCGCGACGGGCCAAAAGACCGCGATCAGCGCGGGCAAATATCTAACCCGCAAATTGTTCGTCGAGGTGATCACCGACGGGCAGGGCTACAGCGCGACGCGGGTCGAATATCAGGTCACCCGCTGGCTCTCGCTACTGTCGAGCATCTCGACGATCGGGCGGACCAGTGCCAACGTGCGGGTGAGCAAAGATTACTGAGGGGGTCACGGGGTGAAGCACTGGAATTTCCGCAAGGCGGTGGTCGCCCGCGAGGACATGGCCGAGCATCATCGGCTCGCGCAGACGCTGTCGTGGCCGCACCTAGTCGCGTTGGGCGTGGGGGCGATCGTCGGGACCGGCATCCTGACCCTGATCGGCGTCGGCGCCGGCAAGGCGGGCCCGGCGGTCATCCTCAGTTTCGCCATCGCCGGCATCATCTGCGCCTGCGCCGCGCTGGCCTATGCCGAGGTGGCGACGATGATCCCCGCCTCGGGCAGCGCCTACACTTATTCCTACGTCGTGTTCGGCGAGCTGATCGCCTGGATGATCGGGGTCGCGCTGATCCTCGAATATAGCCTGGTGGTGAGTGCGGTGGCGGTCGGCTGGTCGGGCTATGCCGCCGGCTTCCTCGAGCGGATCGGGATGGCGCTGCCCGCCGCAATCATCAAGGGACCCGAGCTCGGCGGCCTCATCAACCTGCCGGCCGTCTTTATCATCTGGGTGGTCGCCGGACTGCTGATCGCCGGCACCCGCGAGAGCGCGACCCTGAACGCAATCCTGGTGCTGGTGAAGCTCGCCGCGCTCGCTCTGTTCGTCGCGGTCGCGCTGCCGGTGTTCGACGCCGCCAATTTCACCCCCTTCATGCCCAACGGCTTCCCGCGCAGCGGCGCGGCCGGGAGCGAGGTCGGGGTGATGGCCGCCGCAGCGATCATCTTCTTCGCCTTCTACGGCTTTGACGCGATCGCCACCGCCGCCGAGGAAGCCAAGAACCCCGGCCGCGACCTCGCGATCGGGATCGTCGGCTCGATGGCGCTGTGCGTCGTCATCTACATGGTGATTGCCACGGCCGCGATCGGCGCGGTGCCGGTGGCGAGCTTCGCGCACAGCGCCGAGCCGCTCGCGCTGGTGCTGAGCGAAATCGGCCAGCCGTGGGCGGCGCGGCTGCTCGGCGCGTCGGCGGTAATCGCGCTGCCGACGGTCATCCTCGCCTTCTTCTACGGGCAGAGCCGGATCTTCTTCACCGTCGCCCGCGACGGGCTGCTGCCGCCGGTGCTGGCGCGGGTGTCGAGCCGGGGCACGCCGGTCCGGATCACCGTCTTCACCGCCGCCGTGGTGTCGGTGGTCGCGGGCATCTTCCCGCTCGACGAGATCGCCGCGCTCGCCAACGCCGGCACGCTTGCCGCCTTTATTGCGGTGTGCGCGGCGATGCTGGTGCTTCGCCGCCGCGATCCCGCCGCCGAGCGCAAGTTCCGCGCGCCGGCCGCATCGCTGATCGGCGTGGGCGGAATTCTCGGCTGCCTCTACCTCTTTTATAGCCTGCCGCAGAAGACCCAGCTGTTCTTCGTCATCGCCCAGGCGATCGGCGTGGCGCTCTACTTCCTCTACGGACATCGCGCCGCTGCGCGGGCGCGCGCCGAAGGAACCGTCGGCTAGTATCTAGCGAGCGAGCGACCGCTTGAGCTGGGCGACGCTCAGCCGACCCCATTGCGACGCCCACGGAGAACTGTGGCGGTCGTCCTGCTTGAGGTAGTCGGGCTTCACGTAGGTATCGCAGGCAACCTGCGGCTTGGCGGCCGACAGGCGCGCAAGGTCGAACGCCGCGGTGAAGGCCAGCCCGTGCTGGTCCCCGTGGCTCCAGCTGACCTGGCCGAAGACATGGCCCGCACCCTCGCCGAGGTCGAGCATCACTTCGGCCCCGATCGGAAAGGCAGTCGTCGATTCGATCAGCGCGCCGCTGGTCGAGATGTTGCGCAGCCGGACCTTGTGGCTGTCGTGGTCGAAATGAACGTGGCCGTGCCAGATCATCGGGTGCCGCATCTCGTCGCGGCGCGCCTCGTCGCGGTCGGGCAAAGCGGGGGCGATCACCGCCTCTGGCTCGGCGACAACCTCGTCAACGACAACGGGTAGCGGGTCGGGATTGGCGGCGACGTCGGCGAAGCTCTTGTCGAGCACCTCGCGGAGCAAGGCGTCGCAGGTCGCCTGGTCGGCCTCGATATGCGTCTCATGCGCGAATTCGAGCCCGACGCGGCCGTTTTTGATCCACCGCACCGCGCAATCGATCTTGCCGCGCGGGTCGCCGCCGGCGAGTTCGAGCACGAGCTTATCCCACAGTTTCACTGCCGCATCGGTCTCGATCATCGCCCCGCCGCTCGACAGGTTGATGAGCTTGACGCTGAATTTCTTGCGCTTGTGGCGGATGCTGATCGGCGCCTCGCGGGCAAGCCGATGGCGATCGTCGTAGCGATGGTCGGCGGCGCGGACTTCCTCGCGCGGGATGACCACCTCGCGCAGATTCTCGTCTTCGGCGGCGGGCGCATTGCGTCCGTCGCGCGAAAGTTTCGGCTTGAAGAGATACGCTGCCGGATCGTCAGCGGACTGAATGCGGTTCCGGAAATCGTTCATCGAGCAAGACCCTGCGCGCCTGGGTGAACACCTTTCATAGGCGCGCAGGGTTAAGGGGATGCTTACATCGAATAATACATGTCGAATTCGACCGGGCTCGGCGTGGTCTCCCAGCGCATCACTTCTTCCCACTTGAGATCGATGTAGGCGTCGATCTGGTCGGCGGTGAAGACGTCGCCCTTCAAGAGGAAGTCCTTGTCGGCGGCCAGCGACGACAGCGCTTCGCGCAGCGAGCCGCAGACGGTGGGGACGTTGACCAGCTCGGCCGGCGGCAGGTCGTAGAGGTTCTTGTCCATCGCCTCGCCCGGGTGGATGCGGTTCTGGATGCCATCGAGGCCGGCCATCAGGATCGCGGCGTAGGCGAGGTAGGGGTTGGCCATGGCGTCGGGGAAGCGGAATTCGACCCGCTTCGACTTTTCGCCCGCGCCATAGGGGATGCGGCACGAGGCAGAGCGGTTGCGGCTGGAGTAGGCCAGCAGGACCGGCGCCTCGAAGCCCGGAACCAGCCGCTTGTAGCTGTTGGTCGTCGGGTTGGTGAAGGCGTTGAGCGCCCGAGCGTGCTTGATGACACCGCCGATGAAGTAGAGCGCAGTCTCGCTCAAACCCGCATAGCCGTTGCCGGCGAACATCGGCTTGCCGCCCGACCAAAGCGAGAAGTGGGTGTGCATGCCCGAGCCGTTATCCTTGGCGATCGGCTTGGGCATGAAGGTCGCGGTCTTGCCGTAGGCGTGGGCGACCTGGTGGACGACATATTTGTAGACCTGCATCCGGTCGGCGGTCTGGACCAGCGTGCCGTAGGTCAGACCGAGCTCATGCTGGGCGGCGGCGACCTCGTGGTGGTGCTTGTCGCAGGGCAGCCCCATTTCGAGCATGGTGGAGACCATCTCGCCGCGGATGTCGACCGCGCTGTCGACCGGAGCGACGGGGAAATAGCCGCCCTTGGCGCGCGGACGGTGGGCGAGGTTGCCGCCCTCATACTCGCGGCCGGTATTGGTCGGCAGCTCGATGTCGTCGAGCTTGTAATAGCTGACGTTGTAGCCGTCCTCGAAGCGGACGTCGTCGAACATGAAGAATTCGGCCTCGGGGCCGACGTAGGCGGTGTCGGCGATGCCGCTCGCCTTGAGGTAGGCCTCGGCGCGGGTCGCGGTGGAGCGGGGGTCGCGGGCGTAGAGCTCACCGGTGGCGGGCTCGACCACGTTGCAGACCAGGATCATCATCGGCGTCGCCGAGAAGGGGTCGACATAGACCGCCTCCAGATCCGGCTTCAAAATCATGTCGCTCTCGTTGATCGCTTTCCAGCCGCCGATCGACGAGCCGTCGAACATGAAGCCGTCGTCGAGCATGTCCTCGTCGACCGCCGAGGCGACCATGGTCAGGTGCTGCCACTTGCCCTTGGGGTCGGTAAATCGAAGGTCGATCCATTCGATTTCCTCATCCTCGAGGCGCTTCATGATGCTGTGAGCGGTCACCTTGTCGGCCATGACGAATCCTTCGCGAGAAATGCACTGGCGGTGCGTGATGGCGGGAGCGATTCCAGCCCGGCGGGTCAGGGTCGAGTCGGGCGTGAAGACTTCACGCGGGAATTGAGGGAACTTGTCCCGCTGTGGCGCGAAGGCCCGTCAATAAGCTCGGCGCTGGGCTTGGAGCAGCATCCGCAGCAGCATGGCGACCGGCCGCGGCACCCCGACTTTGCCCTCGAGCCACAGCGATACCGCCGAGCGGCTGACCCCGATCGCCTCGGCCAACTCGGCCTGAGTGCGATAGCCGAGGCCGCGCATGTGGGTGCGCAGCTCTTCGGGGCTCATCGAGGCGAGGCGGGGATCGGGGGCCATGTTACGCCGGTTCCTTAGAGTGCGTCATGCCCCCGGTCGCCGGTCCGGATGCGGATGGCGTCGGCGACGTCGAGCACGAAAATCTTGCCGTCGCCGATCCGGCCGGTCCGTGCCGCGGTCATGATCGCCTCGACCACATTGTCGGCAAGGCTGTTCTCGACCACCACCTCGATCTTCACCTTGGGCAGGAAGTCGATCACATATTCGGCGCCGCGGTAGAGCTCGGTATGGCCCTTCTGGCGGCCGAAGCCCTTGACCTCGGTGACGGTCATCCCGCTCACCCCGACCTCGTGCAGCGCGTCCTTTACGTCATCGAGTTTGAACGGCTTGATGATGGCTTCGATCTTCTTCACCGGCGCTGCGCTCCCTCGCTCGGGCAAGCATAGAGCGAGGCGAGGCCGTCAAGCAATCCGCGCTCAGGCGTAGGGCGGCTTGTCGAACCCGCCCGGGCTCAAGGTAAAGATCTCGCAGCCGTCCTCAGTGATCCCGATCGAATGCTCGAACTGAGCGGAGAGCTGGCGGTCGCGGGTGACCGCGGTCCAGCCGTCCTCGAGAATTTTAGCGTCGGCGCGGCCGATGTTGATCATCGGCTCGACCGTGAAGAACATGCCCGGGCGGAGCTCGGGGCCGGTCCCGGCGCGGCCGGCGTGGACCACTTCGGGGCTGTCGTGGAACAGGCGGCCGAGGCCGTGGCCGCAGAAATCGCGGACCACCGAATAGCGCTGCTTCTCGGCATGGGTCTGGATCGCCGCACTGATGTCGCCCATCCGGTTGCCCGGCTTCGCCTGCGCCAGGCCGAGCATCAGGCATTCGTAGGTGACGTCGACGAGGCGCTTGGCCTTCACCGACACGTCGCCGACGAGGTACATGCGGCTGCTGTCGCCGTGCCAGCCGTCGAGGATCGGGGTCACGTCGATGTTGACGATGTCGCCGTCCTTGAGCGCCTTGTCGGCCGGGATGCCGTGGCAGATCACATGGTTGATCGAGGTGCAGCAGCTGTGCGTGTAGCCGCGATAGCCGAGCGTCGCGGGCACACCGCCGGCGGCACGGATGCGCTGATAAACGAAGTCGTCGAGCTCGGCAGTGGTCACCCCCGGCTGGACCAGCGGCACCAGCGCGTCGAGCACCTCGGCGGCGAGCTGGCCGGCCGCACGCATTCCGGCGAAGCCGTCGGGCCCGTGCAGCTTGATGACCCCGTTGCGCGCTTCGCTACGGTCTTCCGCCCCAATGGTGATATATTGCGTCATGCCCGATACATAGGTCGGCGACGAGCCAAAGTCATGGGGGCCGAGCGATGCAGCGACGCAGCTTTCTGGCGGCCGGGACCGCGGCGGCGCTCAGCGGGTTGGCCGCGCGCAGCTGGGCCGCCGCCGGGCCGACCGCGGGCGATCTCGCCGGCGACGTCGCCATCCTGCGCGAAGCCTTGAAGCTCCATCCGGGCCTCTATCGCTACAACACGCCCGCCGCGTTCGAGGCGAAGCTCCAGCGCTTTGCCGCCGAATTCGTCCGCGCAGCCGACCAGGACGGCCGCTACCTCGCGCTGACCCGGCTGACCGCGCAAATCCGCTGCGGGCACAGCTACGGCAATTTCTTCAACCAGAAGAAGGTAGTCGCGGCGGCGCTGTTCGACCGCCCGACGCGGGTGCCGCTCCACTTCGTCTGGCTCAACCGGGCGATGGTGGTCACCGCCGATCCATCGGGCAACATCCCACGCGGCAGCCGGGTGGCACGGCTCAATGGAGCCGATCCGGCGGTGTTGCGCGATCGGTTGCTGCCGCTGATCCGCGCCGACGGTCACAACGACCTCAAGCGAATCTCGCTGCTCGAGGTGCGTGGCGACGACCGGATCGAGACCTTTGACGTGTTCCAGGGTCTGGTCGCCCCGCCCCTCGGCGGTGAGCATCGGCTCGAGTTGGTCGAGCCGGGCGGAAGGCGGCGGACGGTCGCGTTGCCGGCAATCGGGCTCGCCGCGCGTCAGGCGCAGATGGCGCCTGAGGCGGCGAGCGACAGTGCGCCGCGCTGGCAATGGGCGATGCGGTCCGACGGCGTCGCGGTGCTGACCATGCCCGGCTGGGCGCTGTGGGGCAGCAAATGGGATTGGAAGGGCTGGCTGAACGAGCGGCTCGACAGCCTGTCAGGCGCCAAGGGCCTCATCGTCGACCTCCGCGACAACGAGGGCGGCGAGGATTGTGGCGACCTGATCCTTGCCCGCCTGATCGACCGATCGTTCACTCCGCCAGGCATTGAGCAGCGCATTCGCTTCCGCCGCACACCGCCCGCGATCGACAAATATCTCGACACCTGGGACGACAGTTTCCGCACCCTTGGCGTCAATAGCCCGCCACTGCCCGGCGGCTTCTTTCGCCGTTCCGCGAGCGAAGACGCACTGGTGATCGAACCCGCGGGCAAGCGCCTGCCGGCGGCGGTCGCGGCGTTGATCGGACCTGTCTGCAGCAGCGCCACGTTCCAGTTCGCCAGCAACCTGCGAGCGATGCGCGGCGGCACTTTGGTCGGACGTCCCACCGGCGGCAACCGTCGCGGGATCAACGGTGGTTGCTTCTTCTTCGTCCGCCTGCCGGCCAGCGGGCTCGAATTCGACCTGCCCCTGGTCGGCTATTTCCCGACCACGCCCCAACCTGACGCGGGCCTGCTGCCCGATATCGCCGTAGCACCGACCGCTGCCGACATCGCCGTTGGACGCGACGTGGCGCTGGAACGCGCGGTGAAGGCGCTGACCTGAAGCGCAGGCTTGTCGCTCGTCTGGCCGGGGCCTAGGTCGGGCCAATGACGTCGCCTCGTACCTGGACCGCCGCCCTGCTGATCATCGGCGACGAGATCCTGTCGGGGCGGACGCAGGACAAGAATGTCGCGCAGATCGCCAGTTGGCTCAACGTGCAGGGCATCCGCCTGAGCGAGGTGCGGGTGGTGCCCGACGTCGAGGCGCGGATTGTCGCGGCGGTGCAGGCGCTGCGGCAAGAAAGCGACTATCTCTTCACCACCGGCGGCATCGGGCCGACCCATGACGACATCACCGTCGATGCGATCGCCGCGGCGGTCGGGGTGGGGGTGGTCGTCCATCCCGATGCGCGCGCAATCCTCGAGCGCTATTACGCCACCCGCGGCGGGCTGACCGAGGCGCGGCTGCGGATGGCGCGGGTGCCGGAGGGGGCCGAGCTGATCGTCAATCCGGTCAGCGGCGCGCCGGGCATCCGCTGGCAGAACATCTTCATCCTCGCCGGGGTGCCGCACATCACTGCCGGGATGCTGGCCGGGCTGACCGGCCAGATCGAGGGCGGGCGGCCGATCGTCAGCGTGACAGTCGGCGCAATGGCGCCCGAGAGCGAGGTCGCCGACCTCCTGCGTGAGACCGAGCGCTCTACCGCCGGGGTCAGCATCGGCAGTTACCCCTTCTTCCGCGAGGGCAAAACCGGCGCCAATTTCGTGGTGAGGTCGGAGGACGGCGAACTCGCCCAGGCCACCGCCGACCTCCTCGCCGCCAGCCTCGAAAGCGCCGGCTATCCGGCGGTGCCCGGCGGGATCTGAAGCCCGGCGTACCAATCGGCATAGGGCGTGTTCTTCGCCAGGTGCCGGTTCCAGTCCGGGTCACCATCGTCCCACCACACCGGCCCGCGCTCGCCCAGCGCGCGCTTGGTGCGATCGACCTCGGCGCGATCGCGGGAGCGCCGCGCGGCCATCAGTTGCTTGACGAGGCTTTCGCGCTCGGCCGGATCGAGCGCCGGATTGGAGCGGCGCCACAGCCGCCCCCGAACCACGAAATAGCGGCCGTCGGGGGTGACGGGATAATCGGCGCTCAGGCGTCCACCGTCGCCTTGGGCGGGACGACCTGGCTGTGCTGCACCACTGTCCAGTCGTCATGCCCGCGCCGCATCATGGTCGAACTGGCGAAGCATTTGTAGGTTTCGTTCCCGCGCTTCGCCTCGACCTGATAGCCGATCACGATCAGCCCTTCCTCGGGGCGCATCACCTTTTGGTCGGAGAAATTGACCTCGTCCCAGCGCGGCGTCTGCTTGACCGCCGCCTTGGCCTCATCACGCGAAAAGAGGAACGGTTCGGCGGGCAGCGCCATCACCACATTCTCGTCGACCAGGCGATCGTACACCTCGTCGCCGCCGTGCCAGAGCTTCTCTTCCATTTCCCAGATGCGCGCGTCTTCCATGGGTCGTCTCCGTCGAACCGTCTGACGCTTCTAACGTGCGGCAGCGGACGCGGGTTCAGCCGGATCGACGTGACGTTTCGGCACTAGGCCCAATGCCGCAAAAGTCAGCCCGGCGAAGGCGGCGGCGATCACGAACGGCGCGCCGGGGAAGTGCCGGCCGCCGGCGGTGAAGTGCGCCAGCGCCGGATTGTAGAGCAACGGCGCGATCACTGCGCCGAGCGACATCACGCTCCCGCCGATGCCCTGGATCTCGCCTTGCGCGTTGGCGGGCACCCGCTGGCTGAGCATCGCTGACAGCGATGGCTGGACCAGGCTCTGCAGCGCCATGAACGGCAGGATGGCGAAAGCGACCACGGTCGAAGTGGCGAGCGCAAATCCGACGAACCCGCCGAGCGCGGAGAGGAGCCCGACCTGCGCGGTGCGCCGCTCGCCGAGGCGGTAGACGATGCGGCCGGTCAGCGCCCCCTGCACGGTTGCCATCAGCACGCCCACGGCGGCCAGGCTCGCGCCGACGATGGCCGGGGTCCAGCCGAAGGCGGCGACGCCCCAATAGGCCCAAATGCTCGGGTAGACGAGGCTGGCGATCTGCCACAGCAGGTAGCAGGCGACCACCGGCTTCAAGGCCGGCGTGCGGGCAATGACCCCGAGCGCGCCGAGTGGATTGGCACGCCGCCAGTCGAACGGCCGGCGAAGCTCGGGTCGAAGCGTCTCGGGAAAGACGGTCAGGCCGTAGACGAAGTTGACCCCCGCCAGCACCGCCGCGGCGATGAACGGCGCTCGCGGGCCAAGTTCGCCGAGGAAACCGCCGAGCGCCGGGCCGACGATGAAGCCCAGCCCGAACGCCGCCCCGACGAAGCCGAACAGCCGGGCGCGGTCCCTGGGAGCGGTAATGTCGGCCAGCGCCGCCTGGCACGGCCCGTAGGTCGAGCCGAAAATTCCCGCGAGCAGTCGCCCGAGGAACAACAAGGGCAGGGTCTGTGCGACCGCCATCAGCAGATAGTCGATGCCGAGGCAGGCAAGGCAGCCGAGGATGATCTTGCGGCGTCCGAAGTGGTCGCCGAGGTTGCCGATGGTCGGCCCGAGCAGGAATTGCGCCGCGGCATAGGTGAGCGCCAGCCAGCCGCCGATCCGCGTCGCCTGCTCGATCCCGGTATGGCCGACATCCATCACCAGCCGCGGCAGCACCGGAATGACGATCCCGAACCCGATCGCGTCAATCAGGATCGTCACCAGCACGAACGCCGCAGCGTGCGGCCGGGGCGGAGCGGGGTCAGGCATCCCTATTGCGCACGGACCACCGGCAGCCACACCGCGCTCGCCTGCTCGCCGCCGCGCTCGAGCGTCACGGTCGCGGCGCGATAGTCACTCTTCTTGGCGAGGAAGATGTTGGGGACGAAGGTTTGCGGGTTGCGGTCGTAGAGCGGGAACAGGCTCGACTGGACCTGCACCATGATCCGGTGACCCGGCTGGAACACATGGTTCACCGTCGGCAGGCGGAAGCGATAACGCTGGACCTGGCCGGCGGGGATCGCGGTCGGGTTGGAGAAGCTGTTGCGATAGCGCCCGCGGAAGATGTCGAGGCTGATCGGCAGCTCGTAGCCGCCCATCTTTGTGTTGGTTGCGACCTCGTCGGGATAGACGTCGATCACCTTGACTACGAAGTCGCCGTCGGTGCCGGTGGTCGCCGCATAGATGTCGGCCATCGGCGGGCCCGACACCCGCACCGGCGCCGTCAACACCGGGCTGGTGTAGGTCATGACGTCGGTCCGCCCGTCGACTCCGCGTTGGTCGCTGACCAGCCAGTCGCCCCAGCGGCCGTCGTCGAAATTGACCGGCCGCGGCAGGTGCGGGACGGGCTTGGCGGGATCGGAGACGTAACTGTCGCCGCCGACTGCGCCCTTGTCCCAGCCGAGGCTGCCGCCTTCGCGCAAGTAGATGGGCGTCAGCGGCGCGGCGCAGCCGGCCTCGCAGGCGAGCGGCCACTGGGCCAGCCGGTCCCAATGATTCTCGCCGGTGTTATAGATCGCCGCCTGCGGCAGGTTCGCCGGCGGACCGTCCTTGAGATACTGGTTGAACAGCGGCAGCACCATCTGCTCGCGGAATTGCTGGGCGGTGTCGCCGTTCCAATCGAGCGGGCCGAGGCTGCGGCCCTCGCGATTGACCTGGCTGTGTCGCCACGGTCCCATCACGAGGTAGTTGTTGCCGAGCTTGCCGGCAGCTTTGAGCGCCTCCCAGCTGTGGATGGCACCGTACATGTCCTCCTGGTCCCACAGCCCCTGTTCCCAGATGGTCGGGACATTGGAGGGGTTGGCGGCGAGCAGCTTGTCGAGCGCTTGGCCCTGCCAGAATTCGTCATAGGCGGGATGCGCGACCATTCGCTGCCAGAAGGGCAGCTGATCATAGCCCGACTTCTTCGCCCAGTCGCCGGCCGAGCCGACGGTGCGGAAATTGTCATAGTCGTCGTAGCCGCCGCTCGGCGGGGCGGCGCCGTCGCCCTTGTAGCCGGTCTGGCTGCCGATCCAGCCGATGTTGGCGAGGCGGAAGGCGCCGTAATGGAACCAATCGTCGCCCATCCAGCCGTCGACCATCGGGCTCTCGGGCGCGGCGACCTTGAGCGCGGGGTGGGGATGGAGCAGCGCCATCACGACCGTGAAGCCTTCGTAGGAGGAGCCGATCATTCCGACCCGCCCGTTCGACTGGGGCAGGTTGCGCTTGTTCACCAGCCAGTCGATCGTGTCGTAGGCGTCGGTGACGTGGTCGACCTTGGTATTGTTGAGCCGGCCGATCACCGGGCGGGTGACGACATATTGCCCTTCCGAGCCGTACTTGCCGCGCACGTCCTGATAGACCCGGATGTAGCCGGCCTTGACGAACATCTCGTCGGCTAGCGGCAGGGTCGAGAGCATCGACGGGCTGTCCATCCGCTCCGCCCTGCCCTTGGCGTTGTAGGGCGTGCGCGTCAGCACGATCGGCGCGTTGACCGCATTCTTGGGGATGACGATCACGGTGTAGAGACGGGTCCCGTCGCGCATCGGGATCATCTCTTCGCGCTTGATATAGTCGCGGTTGTCGGTCGGCGGGGTGAACTTGGCCGGGATGTCGCCGCGCGGCGGTGCGAGTAGCTGGGCCGGAGCGGCCGTGGCGGCCAGTGACAGCGAGGCGAGGAGCAGCAGCTTGAGCTTCACGAGGGCACGACTCCGTTCCGACAGGATGTGAGGCGCGCAGGTAGAGCCCTTCGTCGCCGACTGCGCAACATTACGAAGCCGCCATTGGTCGAAGAGCCGGGTCGCACATCCCGCCAAGCAGGCCTAAGGACAGCGCCGTGACCACCGATCGCGCCAGCTCGTCGAGTCGCCAGGCCCTAGTGCCGAGCCTGGCACTGCTCTTGTGTGGTTGCTCTTCGGCCAGCGTGCTCGACCCCGCGGGACCGGTCGCCGACGCCAATCGCACCATCCTCGTCAACGCGACGGTGATCATGCTGGCGATCATCGTGCCGACGATCATCGCCACGCTGGCGTTTGCCTGGTGGTATCGCGAAGGGAACACTCGCGCCGACTACAAGCCTGACTTCGTTTATTCGGGACGGGTCGAACTGCTGGTGTGGTCGATTCCGCTCCTGACCATCATGTTCCTCGGCGGGGTGATCTGGATCGGCAGCCATCAGCTCGACCCGCACAAGCCGCTCCCGGCCAAGTCCGCCCCGCTCGAGGTGCAGGTGGTCGCGCTCGATTGGAAATGGCTCTTCATCTACCCGGCGCAGGGGGTTGCGACGGTCAACGTCCTGCCACTCCCCGCCGGGGTGCCGGTCCACTTCAAGCTGACCTCGGCCAGCGTCATGAACAGCTTCTTCATCCCCCGCCTCGGCAGCCAGATCTACGCGATGAGCGGGATGCAGAGCGAGCTCTGGCTGCAGGCCGACAAGCCCGGCCGCTATCCCGGCGTATCCGCCCATTTCAGCGGCGATGGCTTCTCGCACATGGGATTCCAGGCGGTCGCCATGCCGCCGCAGCAATTCGCCGCCTGGACGGCGCAGGCGCGGGCAGGGGGCCGGGTGCTGGACGCGCGGACCTATCCGCTGCTCGCCCGCCAGAGCCAGAACGTCGCGCCGTTCACCATCGGCCAGGTCCAGCCGAACCTGTTCGCGGCGATCGTCGACCAGACGCTGCCGCCAAGCCAGGGACCGATCGCCGGCCGCGGCGGTCCGCACGTCAAGGAAAACGGGGGCGAGTAGGATGTTCGGCAAGCTCACCTGGGCGGCGATCCCCTTCGATCAGCCGATCCCCCTCGTCGCGGGGCTGCTGGTTGGCGTCGTGCTGATCGGCACGCTTGGTTGGATCACCTGGGCCGGGCATTGGCGCTATCTGTGGGATGAGTGGATCACGTCCGTCGACCACAAACGGATCGGCGTCATGTACGTCGTTCTCGCGCTCGCCATGCTGATCCGCGGCTTCGTTGACGCGATCATGATGCGTTCGCAGCAGGCGCTGGCCATCAATGCGCCGGGCTTCCTGCCGCCAGAGCATTACGACCAGCTCTTCTCGGCGCACGGGACGATCATGATCTTCTTCGGCGCGATGCCGTTCATCATCGGTCTGATGAACTTCGTCGTACCGCTCCAGCTGGGCGTGCGCGACGTCGCCTTTCCGACTCTCAATTCGGTGAGCTTCTGGCTGACCGCGGCGGGCGCACTGCTGGTCAACGTCAGCCTGGTGGTCGGCGAGTTCGCGCGGACCGGCTGGCTCCCTTACGCGCCCCTGTCGGAGATGAACTACTCGCCCGGGGTCGGGGTCGATTATTATCTGTGGGCGATCCAGATTTCGGGCGTCGGCACGCTGATGGCCGGAGTCAATTTCGTCACCACCATCCTCAAGCTGCGCGCCCCCGGCATGGGCTATTTGCGGATGCCAATGTTCTGCTGGACCGCGCTCGCCTCCAACCTGCTGATCGTCGCCGCCTTCCCGATCCTCACCGCGACGCTCGCGATGCTGACCCTCGACCGATACCTTGGCTTCCACTTCTTCACGAACGACGGCGGCGGTAACGCCATGATGTTCATGAATCTGATCTGGGCCTGGGGTCACCCGGAAGTCTACATCCTGATCCTGCCCAGCTTCGGGGTTTTCTCCGAAGTCATCTCGACCTTCAGCCGCAAGCCGCTGTTCGGTTACCGCTCGATGGTCGCCGCGACTCTGTTCATCTGCGTCGTCTCCTTCATGGTTTGGCTCCACCACTTCTTCACCATGGGGGCGGGGGCCGACGTCAACGCCGCCTTCGGCATCGCCACCTCGATCATCGCGGTCGGGACGGGCGTGAAGATCTTCAACTGGCTGTTCACCCTCTACGGCGGCCGGATCCGTTTCTCGACCCCGATGCTGTGGTCGCTGGGCTTCATGACCACCTGGATCGTCGGCGGGATGACCGGCGTCCTGCTGGCGGTGCCGCCGGCGGACTTCCAGCTTCACAACAGCATGTTTCTCGTCGCCCACTTCCACAACGTGATCATCGCCGGGGTGCTGTTCGGCTCCTTCGCCGGGCTGACCTTCTGGTTCCCCAAGGCGTTCGGCTTCACGCTCGACGAGAAATGGGGTCACTGGGCCTTCTGGCTGTCGATCACCGGCTTCATCGTGGTCTTCACGCCGCTCTACATCCTCGGCTTGGACGGCATGACCCGGCGGCTGCAGAGCATCGACAATCCGGCGTGGGAGCCGTGGCTGCTGGTCGCGCTGGCCGGCATCGTCATCATGCTCGCCGGGGTCGCCGCGCAGGTCGGCCAACTGGTCGTCTCGATCCGCAATCGCGAGCAACTGCGCGACCGCACCGGCGACCCGTGGGATGGGCGCAGCCTCGAATGGTCGACCACCTCGCCGCCGCCGGTGTTCAACTTCGCGGTGCTTCCCGACGTCCGTGGCGAGGAGGCCTATTGGGAAATCAAGGAGCGCGCATTTGAGCAGCAGCAACTGTCCCCGCGGCCCGACTATCAACCCATCCACATGCCTCGCAACAGTCCGACCGGCGTGGTCTGCGCCTTCTTCGCCAGCTTCACCGGCTTCGCCTTGATCTGGCATATCTGGTGGCTGGTGGTGGTGAGCCTGATCGGCGCCTACGCCACCTTCGTGGTCTTCGCCTGGCGCGACCATGACGAATATGAAATTCCCGCCGACGAGGTCGAGCGGCAGGACCAGCAACGCCGCGCCGAGCGCCAGCGCTGGCTCGACCAGGGACGTGAACTCGCATGAGCGCTCCTTCTGCTCGCCCGCGCGACCCCTACCAGCTCGGCCACGGGCACGAGCATGGCCACGGCCACCATGCCGCGACCGGCCATGGCGAGGGCGGTCCTGCCTCCAAGCGGATCACCACCGCCTACGGTTTCTGGATCTTCCTGCTCAGCGACTTCGTCATCTTCGCCGGTTTCTTTGCGGCCTACGCCGTGCTGCGCGACCAGACCGCCGGCGGCCCGGCGATCGGCGGCATCGTCGATCCCTCGCGCGTCGCCTGGCAGACGGCATTGCTCCTGCTGTCGAGCTTCACCGCCGGGCTCGGCAGCCTCGCCGCCGCCCGCAAGAATCTGCTGTGGAGCGAGATCGCGCTGCTGGTCACCGGCCTGCTCGGCTTCGGCTTCCTCGCGCTCGAGTTCGCCGAATTCGCCAAGATGATCCACGAGGGCGCCGGGCCGGATCGCAGCGCCTTCCTCTCGTCCTTCTTCGCGCTGGTCGGCTGTCACGGGCTGCACGTCTCGGCCGGTCTCCTCTGGCTCGGCACGATGATGGCGCAATTGTGGGCCAAGGGGTTCCGCGCCGACATCGAGCGGCGGCTGCTCTGCTTCAACCTCTTCTGGCACGCGCTCGACATCATCTGGGTGGCGATCTTCACCATGGTCTATCTGATGGGATTGGTGGCATGACCGAAGAGCAGACCGGCAGCGACGACCATGACGTCGCGCCCGGCGACGACACCGACAGTGGCGAACTCGGCGGCGGACTGACCGGCTACATCGTCGGGCTGGCGCTGGCCGCCGGCCTCACCGCCGCCAGTTTCTTCATCCTCAAGTCGAGTGTCATCTGGCAGCCCGCCATCCCCGCTGCGCTGATCGCGCTGGCGATTGCCCAGATGGGCGTCCACCTAGTCTTTTTCCTCCACGTCACCAGCGGTCCCGACAACACCAACAACGTGCTGGCGCTGGCCTTCGGGGTGCTGATCGTCGGGCTCGTGCTGCTGGGCTCGATGTGGATCATGGCCCACCTCAACCATCAGCTGATGCCGATGGGCGAGATGATGAAGCGGATGCGCTGACGCTAAGCCTGCGGCGTTGCCGGCAGGTCGAGCGTGACCCGCAGGCCGCCGGCGGGGCTTTCGTCGAGGGCGATCGTCCCACCATAGAGCCTCGTCAATTCGGCTGCGATCGTCAGGCCGAAGCCATAGCCGTCCTCTTGCTGGTCCAGTCGCAGGCCGGGTGCGAGAACGCGGTCACGATCGGCGGCGGGAATGCCTGGCCCGTCGTCGTCGATCGTCAGCCGGACGCGGCGCGCATCGGTAGCGTCGGCGGCGGCGCTGATTCGGACCTCGCCGCAGGCGTGGCGGGCGGCATTGTCCAATACATTGCCGACCAGCTCGGTGAGATCGTTGCTGTCCATTTGTACGGCCATCGGCACGCCGGCATCGACGATGAATCGAAGTCCCCGGCGGGCGTGAAGCCGACCGACCGTCGCGACCAGATCGGTCACCACCGGTCCCACCGCCGTCGCCGCTCGGCGGTCCGTCGCCAGACTTCGAGCGCGGGCCAGGTGATGGCGGATGGTGGCGTCGATCCGCGCCACCTGCCGCGCCCGGGCCGGATCGTCGCGGCATTCGAGTGCCAGTGCCGCTACGGGGGTCTTGAGCGCGTGCGCCAGATTGGCGGCTGACAGTCGGGCGGCGGCCAGCGCGGCGCGATTGTCGCGCGTCAGGGCGTTTAGCTCGGTTGCCAGCGGTTGGAGTTCGGCCGGTTGATCTTCGTCGACGGCGTCGATCGCGCCAGTGCGGATTGCAGCGACTTCGGCGCGCAGCCGCCGCAGCGGCCGCAACCCCAATCGTAGTTGCACGAGCAGCGCGAGTGCGAGAAGCGCGCCAAGCGCGGCCAGAGTAGCGAGCAGCGGAACAACCGCCGCCTGTAGTGGCCGTTCGATCACCGCCTGCGGCGCGGCCGCCGTGATCGTCACTTGGCCTGCCGACGTCGTCAGGGTGAGCTGGCGGGCGTGGACGCGCCGGTGATGCTCGTCGTGACCGTCGAGCACGGAAATGCCCTCAGCAAGCTGGGCTGGTGGCGCGGGCGGCTGGATCGCTTCGGGCGCGGGCGGCGGTGGCGGGGGAGGCGCGGGCGGGCGCGGCTTGGTCAGGATGGGAAAATCGTCCGAGGACCATTGCCCGTGCGGGCCAACGATCCGCCACTGCCAGTCAGGTCCGCGCTCAAGCGCTGCCACGCGCTGCCGGACCTGCGCCGGACTGACCCGCCCATCGGGCGCGACCGTGCTCGCTAACACCGCCAATTCGCTATCGAGCCGCTGGTCGAGCCCGGCGATCACGAACCGCGCCAGCACGCCCGAAATCGCCCATCCGGCAAGCAGCAGCGCCGCCAGCGTCGCCACCGCCGACAAGGCCAGCATGCGGCCCTCAATCGAAGTGGGGCGCTTCATCGCTCAGGCGGTCGCGGTCAGGCGATAACCGCGTCCACGGACCGTCTCGATCAGGGCGCCGCCGATCTTCTTGCGCAGCCGGCCGATGATGACTTCCAGGCTGTTTGGGCTGGCATCGACATCGCCCTCATAGACGCGCTCCATCAGCTCGAGCCGCTCGATCACCGCTTCCTTGCGCAGCATCAGTTGCGACAACACCCGCCATTCGAAGGCGGTCAGCTTCAGCGGCAGGCCATTCAACTCGAATTGGCCGGTCTGGCTGTCGAAGGTCAGCGGTCCGCAGCTGATCCGGCTCTGGGCATGTCCCGTGGAGCGGCGCACCAGCGCGCGCAACCGCATGACCAATTCCTCGATCCGGAACGGCTTGGTCAGATAGTCGTCCGCCCCCGCCTTGAACCCGGCGACCTTGTCGGGCCAGGCATCGCGAGCGGTCAGGATCAGGACGGGTAGGGAGCGGCCGGCCGCACGCCAGCCGGCGATCACCGACACGCCGTCTTGCTGCGGCAAGCCGAGGTCGACCACCGCGACGTCATAAGCCTCGGTATCGCCCAGATGCGCGGCGTCGATGCCGTCGGTAGCGAGGTCGACCGCGAAGCGCTCGTCGCGCAAGGCTGCCGCGATCGCCGGGCCGAGATCTCGGTCGTCTTCTGCCAGTAGGATCCGCACCATTTGCTCCTAAAGCTCCCTCGATAAACCGAAACCAAACCGCTTGGTTCAGTGGGGGTCGGCGGACGCGGCGTAGATGGCGGGCTCCACCAAAGGAGCAAGCATGATGAGAACGAGATTGCCCCGCCTCGGCACGGGCCAGAAATTGTCGCTCGCCGGGGTCGGCCTGGTTGCGCTCGGCGCGGCGGGTGGCGCCGGCGCGGTGTCGCTGACCCGCCCTCCGGTCGAGATGGCACCGACCGTCGTCACCGCAGCCGCCAAATTGCCCGCTTCAAGCGGCATCGTCAGCGTTCGCGGTAAGGTCGCCGAAGTCTATGGCGACCGCTTCGTCATCCAGGATCAGACGGGCAGGGCCATGGTCGACGGTGGCCGCGACTCGCAAGGCTATGCGCAGGTCGGCGCGCCGCTGCTGGTGCAGGGCCGCTATGCCGATGGACAGCTGAAGGCGCACTTCCTGGTGAATGCTTCGGGGCAAATCGCCGAGGTGGCGCCTCCGCGGCCGCCGCACGGACCGCGCGGGCCCGGCGGACCCCATGCTGGCCCAGGCGCTCCGCCGCCGCCACCGCCGCCGGGCGGCCCGCGCCTGGCGCCCCCGCCGCCGCCGTCTGGAGGTCCGGGAATGGCTCCTCCACCGCCGCCTCCGCCGGGCGGACCGGGCATGGCTTCGCCGCCGCCTCCGCCCCCGGGTGCCGCGCAAGGCGGCCGGATGGCACCGCCGCCGCCGCCGCCGCCAGCACAGGGCGCAGCGGCTCCCGCCGCTCCGCCGCCCCCGCCGAGTGCCTGAACGGAATGGGCGTCCAGCGATGGGCGCCCATTTTGCCAGGTCAGTCGCTTGTGGAAATTTAGTGCTGGGCGATTTGCGGGCTGGCGCCCCTCAGCTGCGCTTCGGGCGCTCCAACAGACAACATGCCCCCGGCATGTTGTCTGTTGGAGCGGGTAGCGGGAATCGAACCCGCGCGTTCAGCATGGGAAGCTGACAGGCTACCATTACATCATACCCGCCCACTTCCGTGGGCCTAGCGCCGAGCGGGCGATTGCCACAGCGCAGCGCATAAGAAAAGGGGCGCCGCGGTCACCCGCGACGCCCCCTTCTTTTCTTCGCGGTCGCTTAGAAGCTCAGGCTCAGCGACACCGACGCGGTCCGCGGCGCACCGATCTGCACGAACGGCGGGTTGCCGTAGGTCTGATAGGTCACCGATGGCGTGCCGCGCGACTGGGTCGAGAGGCTCTGCGACAGGCCACCGCCAAACCCGCCGACGTAGAACTGGTCGAACAGGTTGTAGACGTTGAACTGAATGTAGCTGCCCTTGAGCGACGGCGACAGCTGGTCGAGCTTCAGGCGGGCATCCAGGTTGACCAGCCAGTAGGCCGGCGCGGTGGCCCCGAACACCTGCTTGCCGCCGAACACCGTGGTGGTGCCGGTCTGGCCCGGGAGGTCGCCGGCGAACACCGGCAGGTTGTTGTCGAAGATGAACCGCGGACCCGTCCGCTTGGCAGTGACACCGAGCACCAGATTGTCGAGCACGGTGCCCGTCGCCGAGATGCCGTAGCTATACTTGGGCGAACCCGATTCACGCTTGCCGGCGGTGAAGGCGCAGCTGCGCAGGATGTCGATCTGCGCGGCGCCCGCGGGCACGTTGTCGCAGTCGTTGACCTGGTTCACGCCGGTGCCGAAGCGGCCAATCTGGATGTTGTCCTTGATCTTGGACTTGTTCCACGACCCGAAGGCGTAAAGCGTGATGTCAGTGGTCGGCGAGTAAGCGACCGAGCCGTCGACGCCATATTTGGTAACGGTGCCGAGGTTCCGGTAGACGGTCGCGTTCAGCTCGGGATCGTAGGCCGAAGCCAGGCGATTGTTGAACTTGGTGTACCAGCCCGACAGCGACGCCTGGATGGTGCGGCTGCGGAAGCGCGCACCGAAGTCGAAGCTGTTGGTCGTTTCAGGCTTCGGCTTGGCCTGGTCGGTACCCGCCGGGAAGTAGAAGGCGTTGTACAGGTTGTCGGTGCCCGGGACCGAGAGGCCCTTGGCATAGTTGGCGAACAGGCTGGCATTCGGCGTCACATGATAGACGACACCGACGTTCGGGAGCACCTTGTTGTACTTGAGCACGCGGTGGCCCGGAGGCGCCCAACCCGTCACCGCACCGGTGGTGGTGTTGAAGGTGTAGGGGTTGAAGGTTGCTGCCTGATTGGCCGCCGCGGTGTTGCTGCCGAAGCATTCCACGAAGCCCGAGGCGCTCGAGGTGAAGCAATTGTTGGTGAGGTCGCGCTTAAAGAAGGGCGCGCGCACACCGATGTTCACGTTCAGGTTGCGGTCGAAGAAGTAGCCGCGATACTCGCCCGAGATCTGGTTCAGGATCGCATAGGAAACGCGGTCGCGCTTCTGCAGGATCGAACCGGTGGTGTCCTGCTGGCCACCGTTGACCGGGAACACGTCGAGCGGTTCGCCGTCGGGGGCGAGCAGGCCGACTTCGCCGGTCTGGCGATGCTTGGCGTGGTCGAGCGTGTAGTTGATGCGGAACGTGTTGTTGCGGTCGAGGTCCCAGCGCAGGCCGGCGATGACGCCGTAGCGGTGGGTCGTGGTCTGACTCGGCGCCAGCACGGTCACGGTGTCGAGCGTGTCGCCGTCGCCATTGATGTCACGGCCGAAGTACGGCGTGCCGCCCAGATAGCCGGGAACGCAGGTATTGGTGGCGCTGCTCGGGGTGGTGCGGCAGGTCGCGACCGAGGCGGTGCCGCCGGCCGGGTTGATGTCGCGCAGACCCTCGTTGGCGGTGACGGTGCCGCCACCGTTCGCCTTCACATACTGGTAGCTCGGGTCGACCGTCAGGACGATGCCGTCGGCCAGCGTGAACTTCGACTGGCCGCGCAGATTGCCCGTGTTCGACGGGTTGTAACGGCGGTCGAATTCGGTGCCGCAGCTCGCGTAATCGCTGTTCGGATCGGCGGCGCCATTCGGGCCGGTGCTGGTGGCGGGCGTGTCGGCCACGCCGGCACGGCCGACGGCGACGGTGCACGGATAGTTGATGTTGTAATCGCGATCGTCGTTCGACGTCGGATAGCGGTTGTTGGCGTTCGGGCCGACGATGCGCGGCAGGGTGCTGCCGTTGGTCAGCACGCGCGTCATGTCCTGACGCAGCGGCAGCGAACCGAAGAAGTTGTTGCGGTTCTGGTTGTAGTGGCCCGACAGGCTGATGAAGTCGCCGTTGGTGCCGACCGGCTGCCAGATGCGCGCGTTATACTGCTGCTTGTCGATCTTGCCGTAGTTGTTGAACGGGTTGTTGTAGGTCTGCTTCGACGCCGCGATGAAGGCGCGGGTGCCCCACGGGCCGAACTCGCCGCTGTGCAGCACGCCGAAGATGCGACGCATGCGGAAGTCGCCGAGAGTCCCGACGAAGCGCGCGCTCGGATCCTTGGTCGGCAGGATGGTGCGGTAGTTGACGGTGCCGCCGACCGCCGAGGCGGTGGGCGAGTCGACGTCGGTCGAGCCGAGGTTGACGTTCACTTCTTCGATCAGCTCGGGGTCAAGCTGCTGGTTCGAATAGATGGCGTAGTTGCCGCTGTCGTTGAGCGGCAGGCCGTCGAAGGTCAGGCTGATGCGGCTCGAGTCGAAGCCGCGGATGTTGAGCGTGCCGCCCGACGAGCCGTAGGCATCATTGTTCTGGAAGCTGACGCCCGGCACCACGTTGATGGTGTCGAGAATGGTCTGGCCGGGGTTCTGCCGGCTGATGATCTGCTGGGTCAGGACCGACTTTGCCTTGGGCGTGTCGGGCGACTGGACGCCGCCGACCTGCTGCTGGCGCGTCCCGGTCACCACCACGGTATCGCGGGTCTCGGTGTCGACCGTGCCGGTCGACTGGGCGTAGGCCGCGGTCGGTACAAAGGCGACCAGCGCGCAGGAGGTGAGCAGCAGCTTTTTCACGAAGAGCATCCCCGAAGATGAAATGAAACTTGTCTCGCATCAGCGAGTGCAAGGGGGCCGCTAGGGACGCTTTGCGACAATCGGGTGACGGCCCGAAGGGAGCCACCATTATCGCCTGTCGCTGTTGTAATTTGACAACGCCGCCCGGTCGCCCCCCGGCGACTCGTGGGGTCCCTACAGCAGCCGATTATGACTCAATCAAGACTTGGGGGCGTCCAACCGGCGCCCGAGCCACACGAAAAAATAGATGAGTGGCGGAACGAGCACAATCGACAGGGTGACCTTGGCAAGCATCTGGCCGAGCAGCAGCTCGCCGATCGGAAACACGCCATAAAAGGCGATGCCGATGAAGATCAGCGTGTCGACGATCTGGCTGAGCCCCGACGCCACCGCCGAGCGCAGCCACAGCAGCCGCGACCCTTCCTGGCCCTTCAGTTTGGTGAAGATGGTGACGTTGAGCAGGGTCGACAGGCCGTATGCGACGATTCCGCCAAGCCAGATTCGTGGCGTCCCGTTCATCATCGTCTCGAACGCTGACAGCCGCGCCGGATCCATCGCCGGGGCGGCCGGCACGGCGAGCACAAGGATGGTGAGGCCAAGGCTGACCAGCAGCGGGATAAAGCCCCACAGCACCAGCCGGTTGGCGGTCTCGCGCCCGTGCAACTCGGCGATCGACGAGGAGGTCACCACCAGCAGCAGGAAGGCGAAAATGCCCGCCTCCACGGCCAACGGCCCCAGCGCCACCTGCTTGTTGCCGAGCACGCCGGCGATGCACACCATCCCGCCGTAGAAGATCGACAGCAGGAATAGCGAAGGCGTGATGGCGGGGGCCGGGGTGGGGTGGGCGATCGGGTCCATAGGCGCGCGAGGGGTAACGGCTCCGCCGCGTGACGCAAGGGGCGCGGGGTCAGCCGTGGTGGTGATGGTGGCCGCCGGCCGCCGCCGTGCAGCTGGCCACCGGAGCGCGCCCGGCAACCTCGATCTGAATGGTAGTGTGGTGAATGTCGGCGACCGCGGCGAGGCTCTCGCGTGCCGCCTCGAGCAGCCGGTCGCGGTCGGTCGCGGCGCTCACCGCGAGCTGCACGGTCAACGCGGTCTCGGTCGTGCTCAAGGGCCAGATGTGGAGGTGGTCGACTGCCTCGACCCCCGGCAGCGCCGCCAGCGCCCCGCGCACCTTGGCCGGCTCGATCGTCTTGGGAACGCCCGCCATGGTCAGCAGCACCGATTCCTTGAGCAGCCCCCAGGTCCCCCACAGGATCACCGCCGCGACCAGGATCGAGGCGGCGGGATCGATCCATTGCTGCCCGGTGAGCAGGATCAGTAAGCCTGCGACCACCACCGCTGCCGACACCGCCGCGTCGCTCGCCATGTGGAGGTAGGCGCCGCGGATGTTGATGTCGTCGTGGCGGCCGCGTGCGAACAGCCACGCCGTCACCGCGTTGACCGCGATTCCTGCCGCCGCGACCCACATCACCACATCGCCGTTCGAGGCTTCGGGCTCGAACAGCCGGCGCCCGGCCTCGGCGAAGATCGCGCCCACCGCGAGCAACAGCAGCAAGGCGTTGAACAGCGCGGCGAGGATTGACGCCTTCTTGAGGCCGAAACTGTAGCGCTCGGTCGCGCGGCGCTTGGCCAGTACCGACGCTCCCCAGGCGATCAGCAGCCCGAGCACATCGGAGAGGTTGTGCCCGGCGTCGGCCAGCAGCGCCATCGAGTTGGCGACGACGCCGTAGCCCGCCTCGACCACCACGAATCCCAAGTTGAGCAAGGTGCCGACCAGGAACGCCCGGCTGAAGTCGGCCGGAGCGTGATGGTGGTCGTGGTCGTGATGGTGGCCGGCGGACATGGCGCCACTGATAGAGAAGCCTTTCCCCGGCACAACCGCCCGCCGCATTAACCCTTTGTCGTAAAGCCTCGCTAACCCTTGCCGCATACTCGCGGTTGACGGGGGCGCAGTCGCGTCGCGAGGTCAGTCATGAATGCCTTCGGTAAAGCTTCGGGTGGTGGTCGGCGAACCGAAAGCCGGGCCGCCGCACCGCTGATCGTCCTCATCAGCTCACTCAGCCGAACGCTCGAGGCGGTCCTGGTCGACATCTCAGCGACGGGAGCGCGGCTCACCGGCGCTGACCTGCCGCCGGTCGGCGAGGAAATGTGGTTCTCGGTCCTCCGCCTCAAAACCGTCGCGGTGGTCCGCTGGCGCAATGGCACCGAATGCGGCCTCCAATTCTATGAGCCGCTGCCGCAGATCGAGGTGACCGAAATCCGCCGCGCGGTAGCCAAGGGGGCGGGTCTCGATCCGGCCGTTCGCGCCGCGCTCGATGACTGGGTGCTGGGGCTCGCCCGCTAGGTGATTTCGGCGCAAATCGGCTGAAGATGAACGAGGCCCAGCACTTCTCTTAAGAGTTGTTCATGCTTTGCGGTTCGTTGCTGATCCGTGCCTAAATCGGGCGTAGCGAGAGGTGTCCGCCGCCGCCTGCGCGGCGGGTCAGCTCGGGAGAAGATCCATGCGCACCATGTTGCTCGCACTCGCGTCGGTCGGCCTCGTCACGGGAGCGCCTGCGCTCGCCGCGCCGGCCAAGACCACGACCACCACCAAGACGGTCGCGACTCCGGCCAAGACGACGACCACCAAGACGACCGCCACGCGGCCGCTGTCGGGCGCCGCCGCCGCGGCGCACGCCAAGAAGATGGCAGCGACCTCCAGCAAGACGGTCACCACCAAGACCGCGACCGGCAAGACCGTGCGCTACGATTGCAGCAAGGCCGGCAACAAGACCAAGAAGGCCTGCAAGTAAGCGATTGTCTGCGGGCGGCGCGCGAATGCTCGCGCGCCGCCCGCCCTATCTCACGCGCACGCCCTGGCGTTGCGGTGGCTGGCAAGCGGCCATTCCTTGACCCTTTTGTGTCAGCCGCTTAACCGCGCCGGCCAATGCCTTCCCACCGCTTCGACGTGCTCGCCATGGGCGACGCCATCGTTGACGTCATCGCGACCTGCGATGACGACTTCCTGCGCGTCCACGGCCTGCCCAAGGGGCAGATGCAGCTGCTCGAACCGGCCGCCGCCGACGCGCTCTACGCGGCGATGGGCAGCGCGCGGGAGACCAGCGGCGGCTCGGCGGCCAACAGCATGGCCGGGCTCGCCGCGATGGGCGGGCGCGCGGCCTTCGTCGGCCAGGTCGCCGACGACCAGCTCGGGCAGATTTTCGCCCACGACATGCGCGCGCTCGGGGTCGCCTTCGACACCCCGCCGATCGACGTCGGGCTGCCCACCGGGCGCTGCCTGATCCTCGTCACGCCTGACGCGCAACGGACCATGAACACCTGTCCCGGCGCCTCGCACCGGCTGGCGCCCGAGACGCTCGACGAGGAACTGATCCGCAGCGCCGCGGTGCTGATGCTCGAGGGCTATCTGTTCGGACCTGAACTGCCCCGCGCGGCGCAAATGAAGGCGGTCGAGATCGCCCACGCTGCCGGCAATCAGGTCGCCTTCACCTTGTCCGAAAGCGTCTGCCTAGCCGGTCGCAAGGACGGCTTTATGGGACTGATTGAAGGAGGCGGCGTCGACCTCCTGTTCGCAAACGAGGACGAAGTCTGCCAGCTGACCGGCGCCGCTGACCTCGACGGCGCGCTTGCCGCGCTCGGCCGTCATGTCCCGACCCTGTTCGTCACCCGCGGCGCGGCCGGAGCCACCGCGGTCGAGGGGGGCGAGCGGACCGACCACCCGGCCGTCCCGGTTCAGCAACTCGTCGACACCACCGGCGCGGGCGACCTGTTCGCCGCAGGCGTGCTCGCCGCGCGGACCAAAGGCTATGGCATCGACCGCCAGCTGCTGACCGGCGCGATCGCCGCCGCCGAGGTCATCAGCCATTTCGGCGCGCGCCCGCTCGCCGACCTCAAGGAGTTCGTGAAGCTGTGATCCGCAATGTTGCTGTCTACTGCGGTTCGGCGATGGGCGCCGATCCCGCCTTCGCCGAGATGGCCACGGCGTTGGCCGATGAGTTGGTCACTCGTGGGCTCGGCCTCGTCTACGGCGGTGGCCGCCTCGGGCTGATGGGCATCGTCGCCGATCGTGTCCTCGAATTCGGGGGCGAAGTTCACGGCGTGATCCCGCAGGCGCTGGTCGACAAGGAAGTTGCCCATACCGGGCTTACAAGCCTGCACACCGTCGCCGGCATGCACGAGCGCAAGGCCAAGATGACCGAGCTGTGCGACGGCTTCGTCGCCCTGCCCGGCGGCATCGGCACCTTGGACGAGCTGTTCGAGGCGTGGACCTGGAACGCTCTCGGCTATCACGCCAAGCCCTTTTGCCTGCTCGACGTCCACGGCTTCTGGCGCGGACTCGACCTGTTCATGGACCATGTCTCGGACAGCGGCTTCCTGTCCAAGGCCCGGCGCGAGCAATTGCTGTTCGCGCACAGCCCTGCCGAGGCGCTCGACAAGCTGGACGAAAGCGCACGAAACGCTACGCAAGGCATGGTCTGGTAAGAGCCGGGGGAGGGCTCACTCACGATGAATCACCTGTCTGGCCTGCTCGGCGTGGGCGCGATCCTGCTGCTCGCTTTCCTCCTGTCGAGCGACCGGCGCGCGATCCGTCCGCGCGTCGTCGGCGCCGCTTTCGCGCTGCAGGCGGCGATCGCCTTCCTCGTGCTCTACACGCCGTGGGGCCGCGAAGGCATCCTCGGCATGAGCCGCGGGGTGTCCAACCTGCTCGGCTACGCCAACCAGGGCACCGAATTCCTGTTCGGGCCAAGCGCCACCAACCCGCTCGCCAAGACCTTCGCGCTGGGCGCGCTGCCGGTGATCATCTTCTTCGCCGCGCTGGTCTCGATCCTTTACTATCTCGGCATCATGCAGCGGGTGGTGCGCTGGGTCGGCGGGGCGATCGGCTGGATCACCGGCATCGGCCGGGTCGAGGCGCTCGGCTCCGCCGCCAACATCTTCGTCGGCCAGTCCGAAAGTCCGCTGGTGGTGCGGCCTTATCTCGCCGCGCTGCCGCCGGCCAAGATCTTCACCCTGATGACCGTCGGTATGGCGGGCGTCGCGGGAACCATCCTCGCCGCCTACGCCAGCCTGCTTGGGCCGCAATATCTGCCGTTCCTCCTCGCCGCCGCCTTCATGTCGGCGCCCGGCGGCATCCTGATGGCCAAGCTCATCATGCCCGACCCTGTCGAGCCGGTGGCTGCCCCGACCCCCGAGCTCGCGGTCGCCGAGGCTGGCCCGCCGCACGAGACGATCGACATCGCCGAGACGTTCGAGGAGGGCGAGAAGCCCGCCAACATCATCATGGCCGCCGCCCAGGGCGCCCAGACCGGCGTCAAGCTGGCAGTCGCGGTCGGCGCGATGGTGCTCGCCTTCGTCGCGCTGGTCGCGCTCGCCAACGGCCTGCTTGGCGGCATCGGCGGCTGGTTCGGCCATCCCGGCCTCAGCTTCCAGATGCTGGTCGGCTACATCTTCCAGCCCTTCATGTATCTGATCGGCGTGCCGTGGAACGAGGCGGGCGTCGCCGGCGGGCTTTTCGGGACCAAGATCGTCCTCAACGAATTTGTCGCCTTCATCGACCTCGGCAACGCCAGCGGCCCCGCCGCCGTCCTGTCGAGCCGCAGCCGCGCAATCGTCACCTTCGCGCTGTGCGGCTTCGCCAACTTCAGCTCGATCGCCATCCAGATGGCGGTCACCGGCGGGTTGGCGCCCAACCAGCGCCCGGTGATCGCCCGGCTCGGCCTCAAGGCGCTGGCGGCCGGCAGCCTCGCCAACCTGATGAGCGCGGCGCTGGCCGGGATCATGATGCCAAGCTGAGCTGCCGAGCGGAACACCGGCCTAGCGAAGCTAGCCGCGTCCCGCGAAGAGTCAGCGAAAGCCGGCCGACAGGTCGCGCAGCGAGCCTGATCGACGTCACGGGATTACTCCCGTGACGGCTCCCGCCCCAAGTATTTGAAGCTCACGCGGCTTGCGTTTACAGCCGCCTCCATGACCGACACCCTCACCACCGACAACATCGCCTCCGTTTCCTTGAAGGACGCCGCCACCGATCGCGACGCCTTCGCGCAGGCGCTTGGCCGCAGCTTCGAGGAATATGGCTTCGCCGTCCTCGCCGACCACGGCATCCCCGACGAGCTGATCCATCGCGCCGAGGAGAAGGCCAAGGCCTTCTTCGCGCTGCCCGAGGACGTGAAGCGCAAGTATAAGCTCAGCCACGGCGGCGCGCGCGGCTACACGCCGTTCGGGATCGAGACCGCCAAGGGCCAGACCGCGCACGACCTCAAGGAATTCTGGCACGTCGGCCGCGAGCTCGCGCAAGGCCACCAGTTCCGCGAGGTCATGGACGACAATGTCTGGCCGAGCGAGGTCCCGGGCTTCAAGGAAACCTTCCTCGAGCTGTACGACACGTTCGACCGCACCGGCCTGACCGTGCTCGCCGCCATCGCCCGCTATCTCGGCATCGACGAGGATTATTTTCGCGACACGGTACGTGACGGCAATTCGGTCCTCCGCCTGCTTCACTACCCGCCGCAGACCGAGCCGACCGGCGCGCACATCCGTGCCGGCGCACACGAGGACATCAACACCATCACGCTGCTGCTCGGCGCCGAGGAAGCCGGGCTTGAGCTCAAGACCCGCGACGGGCGCTGGATCCCCGTGTCACCCAAGCCGGGTGAGCTGGTCATCAACATCGGCGACATGCTGCAGCGGCTGACCAACGGCAAGCTGCGCTCGACGCCGCACCGGGTGGTCAATCCGTCGCCCGACCGCGCCAGCAACGCGCGCTATTCGATGCCCTTTTTCCTCCACTTCCGCCCCGATTTCACCATCGAGGCGCTGCCCGGCACTGTCCCGGCCGGGAAGGAACCGAAGTGGCCGCCGATCAGCAGCCACGACTACCTCTTGGAGCGGCTGCGCGAGATCAAGCTGGCCTGAGCATCAGGCCGGGCGCGCCGCGATCCGCGCTTCATGCTCGTCGCGTCCGAACGGAAAGCGTAGGTAAGCGGCGGCGGCGAGTACCGCGAGCAGGGCGCCGAGCGCGAGGTAGATCAGCGTCAGCCGGTCGAGCACCGCCACCGGCACCGCGCCGGGATGCGCCTGCTTGGGAAAGCTGGCGGCCGCGAGGATGGCGCCGGCGAGGAAGATGCCCAACCCGCTGGTGCATTTCTGGACGAAGAAGCCGCCGGCGAAAAACAGGCCTTCGTTGCGGCGGCCGGTGGTCGCTTCGCTATCCTCGACCACGTCGGCGAGCATCGCGCTGCCGAGGATGAAGGTCGCGACGCCCGTGCCGGTACTGAGCATGAGCGACAACAGCACCAGCACCAGCGCCGTGCCACTCCCCGCCGCTGGGAACCAGCCAATCAGCCGCAGCAGGTAAGGCACCGCGAACAGGACATAGCTCGCCACGGTCATCATCGCCGCCGCGTGCTTCTTGCCGAGGCGCTGGCTGAGCGGTCGCGCGCTGCCGAAGGCGATCAGCACGCCCCCGAACAGCGCCAGCGCGACGAGCAGGAAGTCGGGCCCGCGGAACAGCCAGACGTAGCTGTAGAAGTAGTTCGACAGCGCGTAGATCAGCCCCTGGTTGGTGTAGGAGCACAGGCCGCCCAGCAGCAGGATCACGAACCCGCGGTTCTTGGCGGTTGCGACGAGTTCGCGGGCCGCCGCGCCGATGCCCGCGTCGACCGCCCCCGCCTGGGGCAGGCGCGGGATTTCGCGGTGCGTGGCGATCGCCGAGACCAAAATGGCGATACCCATCGCTAGCGCCCCGGCCAGCGCATAGCCGTGATAGCCCGGCCGGTAGAGCAGGCCGTTGGCGAAGCCCGGCCGCGGGGCGAGGAACAGGGTGTAGGCCGCCGCCAGCATCAGCAGCCCGCCGGCCCAGCCAAACAGGTAGCGATAGGCCATGATCCGCGTGCGCTCGTCATAATCCGAGCTGAGTTCGGGCGTTAGCGCGACCGAGGGCACCTCATAGCAGCTGACCGCCGCGCGCACCGCGATGGCGGTGACGAACAGCCAGGCGAGCATCCCGCTCTGGCCGAGCGACGCCGGTGGCGACCACAGCAATAGCCAGCCGACCATGATCGGCAGCGCCGCCGCGTACATCCACGGGTGCCGCCGTCCCCAGCGCGAGCGGGTGCGGTCGCTCAGGATGCCGACCATCGGGTCGATGAAAGCGTCGAGCACCAGCGCCGCCATGATGACCAGCCCGACCGACGCCGACGGCATCCCCAACACCTGGTTGTAGAACAACAGCAGGAAGGTCCCGAAGCCATTGTCCTTGACCCCATAGGCGACCGCGCCGAGCCCGTAGGCGAGCAGCACGCCCCGCCCCAACCGGCGGGCGGGGGGCGCTTGCAGGGGGCGGACAGGCTCCATCGGGGCGATGGTGTCGCAAGGTTCGGGAAGTGGCAAGGGGAGGGCCGCTGGCCGTCGCCGCGTCCCACCCCGGCACAGATCGTAACCTCTCCCAACGACTTCTTACCGGGATGGTTACGCCCTCTTTACATCCAGCCACTACCGCTGGCCGCTCACCACGGTGCCGGTTGAGCGTAAGGGGGCAAGAGCGAGCATGGCGGCCATGAGTTTGTTGAAGAACGATCTGGCCTCGACGCCCGCCAACGCCCACGCCGCGCGGCTCGCCGCTGCGGGCAGCGCCGGCCATCCGTTCGCCGCCGAATTGCTCGGCACGCACGTCGACGCGGGGCGTGACCTCGACGATTGCCTCCATCTGCTGGCTTCGATCTACGGCCGTCAGCCGAGCCCGATCGATCTTGCGCTTGTCCGCGCGCCCGCCGGCCCGGTCCACGACTGGCTGAGCGGCGCCGCCAATGCCTTCGAGCGCGAGCGACTGTTCCTGCTGCGGCTGTCGGCCCTGGTCGGCCCGGCGCCCTCGACCCCCGGCAATGCCGAGACCGAAGCCGCGATCCTCGCCCAGCGTCACGCGCTCGAGACCTTGGTCCAGTCCGAGCGGCAGGGTTGCGCGCTTGGCGCCGCGACCGCGCTGGTCGGAGACTGGCGCGCGATCCGCGGGCTGCTCGAGCAGGCCGCGCACCGCGTCGGCTGCGACGTGCCGCCGTGCGGGCTGCCCGGCGATGACAGCATCGCCGACGTGATCGCCGCCGCCGCGACCGCTCCGGGACCCGACCGCGCAATCCGCTTCGGCGCCGAGCAGTTGCTGCTCCAGCATCGCGCGATGTTCGACCTCATGGAAGCGCGGGCCGACGCGCGCGAAGGCTTCTAAAGAGCCGCGCCAACCCCTACGAAGCGGGTCATGCGCTTCGAAGGTACCGCCGACTACGTCGCCACCCCCGACCTCAAGGTCGCCGTCAACGCCGCCGCCTCCCTGCGCCGCCCGTTGCTCGTCAAGGGCGAGCCTGGGACCGGCAAGACCGTGCTCGCGGAAGAGATCGCCAAGGCTTTGGGCGCGCCGCTCATCACCTGGAGCATCAAGTCGAGCACCAAGGCCGCCCAGGGCCTCTACGACTATGACGCGGTGGCGCGGCTACGCGATGGCCAGCTCGGCGACCCGCGGGTTCACGACATCCGCAACTACATCCGGCCCGGCAAATTGTGGGAGGCGTTCACCGCCCCGCAGCTGCCGGTGCTGCTGATCGACGAGATCGACAAGGCCGACATCGAATTCCCCAACGATCTGCTGACCGAACTCGATCGGATGGAGTTCTTCGTCTACGAAACCGGCGAGACGGTGAAGGCGGCCGAGCGCCCGATCGTGGTGATCACCTCGAACAACGAGAAGGAACTGCCCGACGCCTTCTTGCGCCGCTGCTTCTTCCACTACATCGCCTTTCCCGACCGCGCGACGATGGAGAAGATCGTCGAGGTCCACTTCCCCGGCATCCAGAAGATCCTCGTCGGCAAGGCGCTCGAGATTTTCTATGACGTCCGCGACGTTCCCGGAATCAAGAAGAAGCCCTCGACCAGCGAATTGCTCGACTGGCTCAAGCTGCTGCTCCACGAGGACATGCCGCTCGACATCCTTCAGGATCGCGATCCGACCAAGGCCATTCCCCCGCTCCACGGCGCACTGCTCAAGAATGAGCAGGACGTGATGCTGTTCGAGCGCCTTGCCTTCATGGCCCGCCGCAAGGGCTGACCGTCAGCTCGTGCTCCACACGGCAAGTTCGTTGCCGCCGGGATCGATGAAGTGGAATCGCCGGCCGCCGGGGAAGGCGAAAATGGGGCGGGCGATCAGGCCGTTGGCGGCGACCACCGCCTGAAAGGCAGCGTCGAGGTCGGCGACGCGGATCACCGGCAGCGGTGCCGACAGCGCTTCGTGAGGATCGCCCTGCAGGCCGACGTCGGTGGTGCCGTTGCTGGTCGCGCTATAGTCGGGGCCGTAGTCGGCGAACGCCCAGCCGAACGCCTTGGCGTAAAACGCCCGCGTCAGCTCGTGCGCCGTGGCCGACGGCAACTCGACATAGTCGATGCGGGCGTCCTGCATGACGCTCAATAGCGCCGGATGAGGCCGGCCAGCCGGCCCTGGATGCGCACGCGATTCTCTTCGTAGCGCTGCGGCGAATAAGCGCCGTTGGCAGGGTCGAGCCGGACCATCTTACCCTCGCGGCGAAAGGTCTTCAGAGTCGCTTCCTCGCCGTCGATCAGGGCGACCACGATCTCGCCCTCGCGTGCCTGGTCGACCTTGCGGATCAGCGCATAGTCGCCGTCGAGAATGCCTTCCTCGACCATCGAATCGCCCGACACCTCGAGCGCATAATGTTCGCCCGGACCAAGCAGCGCGGCAGGCACCGCGAACTGCTCGGTCCCCTGCAGCGCCTCGATCGGCGTACCGGCGGCGATCCGGCCGTGGAGCGGAATCTCGATCGTGTCGTTGGCGGGCACCCGCACCGGCTTCAATTCGGGCGCCTTGGCAGTGGCAGACGCAGCGGCGGTCGCGCCCGGCTGGTCGGGCATGCGCAGCACCTCGAGCGCGCGGGCGCGGTTGGGCAGGCGGCGGATGAACGCCCGCTCTTCGAGTGCCGAGATCAGCCGATGGACCCCCGACTTGCTCTTGAGCTCGAGCGCCTCGCGCATCTCGTCGAACGAGGGCGAAACCCCGGTCTTGCTGACCCGCTCGTGGATGTACTGCAGTAACTCGCGCTGCTTGACCGTGAGCATGGCCCGGGGGCTCCATCGTGAACAGACGGGGAACGCTTATGGAACGTTTCGGTGGCTTGTCAACCGCACATGGCAACAAATCGGCCGAGCAATGCGTGACCATGCTCGCTGGCAACACTTTCTGGATGAAATTGCACCCCGTGCGTCGGCGCCGACACGTGCGCCACACCCTGGATCACCCCATCGGCCGAATGCGCGGTCTCCCTCAATTCGGCCGGTAAGGCCGCCAGCGCAAGCGAATGATAGCGCGTCACGGTGAGCGGGGAGGGCAGGCCGTCGAATAAGCCGAAGCCGTCGTGCGTGACCGGCCCGGCCTTGCCGTGCACCGGCGCCACTCGGCTGACCGTCGCGCCGCACGCCAGCCCGATCGCCTGCAACCCGAGACACACGCCGAGCAGCGGCACCTGTCGGTCGATGCACGCCCGCGCCAGTGCGACCGAGCAGCCCGCCTCCTCTGGGCGGCCGGGACCGGGACACAGCAGCACCCCGTCGGCCTCACGCGCCAATGCCTCGTCGACGCCGATCCGGTCGCTTTGCACCACCTCGACGGCGGCGCCGAGCGTCAGCAGATAATCGACCAGCGTGAAGCTGAAGCTGTCGTGATTGTCGACGACCAGCAGCCGCGGCAAGTCAGCCTCAGCCGCCGACCAGCAGCCGCTTGCGCGCGTCGGCGATCGCCGCCTCGTTGCGGCTGACGCCCAGCTCCTTCTGCGCGGCGTTGAGGAACTGCACCGCAATCTCCTCGCCGCCGGACTGGCTGAGATCGCGCTGGGTCTGGCCGATCAGCCCCGGCTGCGTCAGCGAATCGCCCGGGATGGTCTTGTCGAGCTGGACGATGAAGAAGCCCTGGCCCTGCGGCGCGGCAACCATCCGGCTCTTGCCCGGGGTCAGGCTGAACAGCATCTGCAGCGGCGCGGGCACCTGGCCCTGCAGCTGCGCGAGCTGGATCCGGCGAACCTTGAGCGGCGCCGGGGCCGGCACGCCCGCGATCCCCTGTTCCTTGAGCGCCTGCTGCAGCGGCACGCCGCGGGTGACCTTGGCCAGCACCGCGACGGCGGCGGTCTTGGCGGCGTCCTCGGCGCGCTTGGCGACGAAGTCGGCCACGAGCCGGTCGCGGATCTGCGCCAGCGGCGCCGGGGTGGCCGGCGTGATCGGACCCAGCGCGACGAGGACATAGCCCCCGTCATTGGGCAGCGTCTCGACCATCGGGTCGTCGCCGGCAGACATGCCGAACGCATCCTTGAGCACCAGCGCCGCATATTCGGGCGGCAGCTTGAACGCCGGTTGGGCGATCGACTGGCCGGTGGCGGTCAGCGGCGGGGTGGTAGTGACCGGCAGCTTGTTGGCCTGCGCCAGCTCGTCGAAGGTGCGGCTCTCGCCGATCCCGTCCTCGATCTTACCGGCCGCGTCGGTCAGCGCATTCTTGCGCTTGTCGCCGGCCAGCTTGGCGACGATCTCGGGCTTGGCGTCGGCCAGCGTCTTGCCGGCCTTGCGGTCGACCCGCTCGACCTTGATGACGTCGAAGCCGGTGCTCGACTTGATCGGCCCGACCACCGCGCCGGCGGGGGCGGCGAACACTGCCGCGGCGACCTGCTCACCGGCGAGCGCTGCGAGCTCGGCGCGGCTCTGCGGCCCGAGGCTGACGTCGGCGGCGGAGAAGCCGGCGGGCTGCGCGGCGGCGGCGAAATTGCCCCCGGCCTTGGCCCGCGCGGCGACCTGGTTCGCCTGGTTCTGGTCCGGAATCGAGGCGCGGCTCAGCACGCGGCTCTCGCCCCCGGCATAGGTCGCGGCATTTTGCTGATAATAAGCGGCGACCTCGGCGTCGGTCGGCTGGACCCCCGCCACCGTTTCCGGCGTGATCAGCGCCAGCCGCAGCACGCGCTGCTCAGGGATGACGTAGCGCGCGCGGTTTCGCGCGTAGAACGCCTGCAGCTCGGCGTCAGTCGGCGGGGCGCCCTTGAACGCCGCACTCGGGATCAGCGCTGCCAGGCCTTCGCGCTGCTCGAGCAGCATTGAGGCATAGGGCTGCGCGACCCCCAGCGGCATCCGCATGTTGCCCGCGATCGGCGCCAGTAGCATCCGCTGGAGCAGCAGCACCGCAATCTCGTCGCGCAACTGCGCATCGGTCAGCCGCTGCTGCTGGAGGAATTGCTGATACGAAGCCTCGCTATACTTGCCGTCGAGCCCGCGGGTCTGCGGGATCTTGACGATCTCGGCGTCGATCGCGGTCTTGGGCGGCATCAGCCCGTGCGCCACCGCATACGCCTTGAGCGTCTTGGCTTGAATGAGGCCGTTGATGATCTGGTCATATTGCGGGGCGAGGTCGGCGTAGGTCGCGTCGGGCTTCTGCTGGCGCAGCTGGGCGAGCTGGCGCTGCAGCGTCTGCGACAATTCGGTCTCCGTGATCTGCTCCTTGCCGACCTTGGCGAGCACGCCCTGGTTGAACCCGCCGGTTCCAAACGACTTGAAGTTGTTGACGTCGGCGACGGCGAAGCTCGCCAGCATGATGACCAGGAACAGGATGCCGATGGCGGCGCCCGCCTTGGACTTGGACAGGCGGCGAAAGAAGGACAGCATGAAGGGGCAAGCTCGCGTCTGCGGAAAAGAAGTCGGCAGGGGCTTTAGAGAGCCGACGGCTTCCCTTCAATATGGCGGGCTTGCTAGGCGCGGCGGCGAACAGAGGAGAAGTAGGATGACGCGTCGCAAGCTGGTCGCCGGCAATTGGAAGATGCACGGCACTTCGGCCGACCTTGGTGAGGTTCAGGCAGTGGCGCAGGCGGCGCAGCGGCTGGCGGGGCAGGTCGACGTCGCGCTGTGCGTGCCGGCGACCCTGATCCACCGCGCCGCCGAGGCAGCGCCCGGCTTCGCCATCGGCGCGCAGGACATCCATATGGCCGAGGGCGGCGCCCACACCGGCGACATCGCCGCAACGATGCTCCACGACGCCGGCGCGACGCTGACCATCGTCGGCCACAGCGAACGCCGTGACGCCCATCGCGAAGACGACGCTGCGGTCCGCGCCAAGGCCGAGGCGGGGCTGCGCTCGGGGCTCAAGATCATCCTCTGCGTCGGCGAGAGCGATGCCGAGCGCGAGGCGGGGCGGGCGCTCGCCGTCGTCACCGCCCAGCTCCGCGCCAGCTTGCCGGGCCAGGGCGCGACCGCCGCGGCCTTTGCGGTCGCCTACGAACCCATCTGGGCGATCGGCACCGGCAAGGTCCCGGGCACCGCCGACATCGCCGAAATGCACGCCGCGCTGCGCCAGACGCTGGTCAAGGCGCTCGGCGCGGATGGGGAAGGGGTGCGCATCCTCTACGGCGGCTCGGTCAAGGCGTCGAACGCGGCGGAGATCTTCGCCGTGGCCGACGTCAACGGGGCGCTGGTCGGCGGCGCCAGCCTAAAGGCCGCCGACTTCGTCCCGATCGTCGAGGCGGCGGTCTAGCAGACTCGTTGAAACTTGGCGGCACCCCCGCTAAGTGCCCGCGCGAACCTCATTTCCTCATCGAAAGCCGACCTTCCCCCATGTTCACCTTCCTCCTCATCCTCGAAGCGCTGGTCGCCCTTGCCCTTTGCACGGTGATCCTGATGCAGCGCTCGGAAGGCGGCGGGCTGGGTGTGGGCGGCAGCTCGGCGGGCCTGATGACCGCGCGCGGCGCGGCCGATTTCCTGACCCGCGCGACCGCGGTGCTCGGCGGGCTGTTCGTGATCCTGTGCATCGCGCTGGCGGCTTATTCGGGCACCCGCACCAACACCCAGTCGATCGACGCATCGGTCGCGAATCAGGCGGCCCCGATCAGCCAGCAGACTCCGGCCGGGACCGCGCTGCCGGGTCAGCCGACCGGCACCACAACGGCGCCGGCGACTCCCGCCGCCCCGGGCAGCCGCGCCCCCGCCGGCACGCTCCCGGCGCCGACCCCGGTCAGCAACGGCGCTGTTCCGCTCGCGCAGTAACGTCTCAATAGCCGTCACCCTGAACTCGGTTCAGGGTCCATGCCTCCGCCGCACACCGTGGCGCGGGACCCACGATGGATGCTGAAACAGGTTCAGCATGACGGTTTTGGCTTGCCCATCCCGCCCTCTCACCCCTAAGGCTCGTCTCCCATGGCGCGGTTTATTTTCGTTACCGGCGGCGTGGTCTCCAGCCTCGGCAAAGGTCTTCTCTCGGCATCGCTCGCAGCCCTGCTGCAGGCGCGCGGCTTCAAGTGCCGCATCCGCAAGTTCGACCCTTATCTGAACGTCGATCCGGGGACCATGAGCCCCTATCAGCACGGCGAAGTCTACGTCACCGACGACGGCGCCGAGACCGACCTCGACCTCGGCCATTACGAGCGCTTCACCGGCGTTTCGGCCAAGCAGTCGGATAACGTCACCACCGGTCGCATCTACCGCGACATCATCGCCAAGGAACGGCGCGGCGACTATCTCGGCGCGACGGTCCAGGTCGTCCCGCACGTCACCAACGCGATCAAGGAATTTGCGCTGGCCGAAACCGACGGCCTCGACTTCGTCATCTGCGAGATCGGCGGCACCGTCGGCGACATCGAGAGCCTGCCGTTCATCGAAGCGCTGCGTCAGCTCCGCAACGACCTCGGCCGCGGCAATACCGTCAGCGTCCACACCACGCTGGTGCCGTGGATCAAGGCCGCGGGCGAACTCAAGACCAAGCCGACCCAGCATTCGGTCCGCGAAATCTCGAGCCTCGGCGTCCAGCCCGACGTCCTGCTGTGCCGCGCCGAAATGCCGATCCCCGACAGCGACAAGGCCAAGATCGCGCAATTCTGCAACGTCCCCAAGTCGGCGGTGATCGAGGCCCTCGATGCCCGCTCGATCTACGACGTGCCGCTCGCCTATCACCGCGAAGGCCTCGACGACGAGGTGCTCGCCGCCTTCGGCATCACCGATGCTCCGCGCCCCGACGTCGCCCGCTGGGACGAGATCATGGACCGGCTCGACAATCCCGAGGGCGAGGTCACGATCGGCGTGGTCGGCAAATATGTCGGCCTGCCCGACGCCTATAAGAGCTTGCGCGAGGCGCTGGTCCACGGCGGCATCGCCAACCGCGTCAAGGTCAACATCAAGTGGCTCGACGCCGAGCTGTTCGAAAAGGGCGAGGATCTCGCCGGCGAGCTCGAGCCGATGCACGCCATCCTCGTCCCCGGTGGGTTCGGCGAGCGCGGGAGCGAGGGCAAGATCGCCTCGGTCAAATTCGCCCGCGAGCGCGGCGTCCCCTTCTTCGGCATCTGCCTCGGCATGCAGATGGCTTGCATCGAGGGTGCCCGCAACACCGCCGGCATTGCTGAAGCCTCCACCACCGAATTCGGCGACACGCCCGAGCCGGTGGTCGGCCTGATCACCGAATGGATGAGCCCCGAAGGCCTCCAGGCGCGCGCCGCCGGGGGTGACCTTGGCGGGACCATGCGGCTCGGCGCCTATGACGCGACGCTCGGCGGCAACAGCCGCGTCGCGCAGGTCTACGGCACCACCCACATCTCCGAGCGCCACCGCCACCGCTACGAGGTCAATTCGGCCTACATGCCCGCGCTCGAGAAGGGCGGACTGGTGTTCAGCGGCATGTCGCCCGACGGTCGCCTGCCCGAGATCGTCGAGCGGCCCGACCATCCGTGGTTCATCGGCGTCCAGTTCCATCCCGAGCTCAAGAGCCGGCCGTTCGCGCCACATCCGCTCTTCGCCAGCTTCATCGAAGCGGCGGTGAAGCAATCGCGGCTGTTCTGACGCACGGTTCGCTTGGCCTGAGCGCCCGTCGAACATTTCGTTAAGTTAACGGAACATCCCTTCGCAGCGGCGATTGTCCCGCCATCTGCAAGAGAAGGGTTAACCATGCTCGCGATTATCGCCGCCATTCTGATCATCCTCTGGCTCGCCGGGTTCCTCGTGTTCCACGTCACCAGCGGCCTCATCCACATCCTCCTCATCGTCGGCATCATCGTGCTCGTGCTGCACTTCGTGCGCGGTCGTTCGGCGGTCTAACCGGCATTGCCAGCGGGTCGCTCAGTCGCCAAATGGGCGGCATGAGCGACACCGTTTCCAGCCGCATGATCGTCCTGGGGTCAGGCCCCGCCGGCCTGACCGCGGCCATTTATGCCGCCCGCGCCGGGCTCCAGCCGATCGTCATCCAGGGCATCCAGCCCGGCGGCCAGCTGACGACTACCACCGACGTCGAGAATTATCCCGGCTTCCGCGAGGTGATTCAGGGCCCGTGGCTGGTTGAAGAGATGCAGGCCCAGGCCGAGCACGTCGGCACGCGCATGGTATGGGACCATATCGACAGCGTCGAGCTGTCTGCCCCGCCCTTCCGGCTCAAGGGCGACAGCGGGACCACCTACACCTGCGATACGCTGGTGATTGCGACCGGCGCGCAGGCCAAATGGCTCGGCCTGCCGACCGAAGAGCATATGAAGGGCAAGGGCGCGAGCGCCTGCGCGACCTGCGACGGCTTCTTCTATCGCGGCAAGAAGGTGGCGGTGATCGGCGGTGGCAACACCGCGGTCGAGGAAGCGCTCTACCTCACCAACCACAGCCATGACGTCACCCTGATCCACCGCCGCGATTCGCTTCGAGCGGAGAAGATCCTGCAGGATCGGTTGTTCGCCAATCCGCACATCAAAATCATCTGGAATCATGAGGTCGAGGAATTCCTCTCGGGCGGCGAGCCCGAAGCGCTGGTCGGTCTCCGTCTCAAGGATCGCCTCACCGGCGCGACCCAGGACCTGACCGTCGACGGCGCCTTCGTTGCCATCGGCCACAAGCCCGCGACCGAGCTCTTCGTCGGCAAGCTCGATCTCGACGAGGACGGCTATCTCGCCGTCGAAACCGGCTCGACCCGCACCAGCGTCCCCGGCGTGTTCGCCTGCGGCGACGTGATGGACAAAATCTACCGTCAGGCGGTCACCGCTGCCGGCACCGGCTGCATGGCCGCGCTCGACGCCGAGAAATATCTCGCCGCGCAGGAATATCAGGCGCTCGCCGCAGAGTAATTCGCGGCGCGAAGGTCAGGCGGGCAGTGGCGGGCTCGCGGTCGCACCGACCTGCTCCGGTCGTGCCGACAGGATCGCGGCCAATCGTTCGGCGCAGCGCGTGAGGAGGGCGACGGTCTCCGTCCCGCTCAGAACGCGCTCCTCGGGATCGATCGCGCACAGCGTGCCATAGAATTGCCCATCCGCGAGGACGACCGGCACCGACGCATAGCTTTCGAAGCCGAACAGCATCGGGACGGGGTGGGTCCGCCAATCGGGATCGTCGGCAACCCGGTCGATGATGATCGCCTGCCCGCACTCGCGAATATTGTCGCAGATGGTCTTTTTGACGTCGAGCTCGTCACCCGGATTGAGGCCGAAGTCGATCCGGTCGAGCACCTGCGCCGCGACCCACCGCGTTTCCGTCACGCCTGCGACAGCGATGAAGCCCATGCGGGTGGCGTGGCAGACCTCGAGCAGGATCGCCTCGATTTCAGGATCGTCGCCATCCCGTGCGACCAGCTTGGCGAACTCGTCTTTCACCGTCGAACTTATGTCGACTTTTCGAAGCTTGGCAACCGCGCCGGATCGGCGTGGCGAGATGGCGAAACGGCGGTCGGTCAATAGCCTGAAATGACGATCCACGACGCCTCGTGGATCACCAGCACCGCGAAGAGCGCCACCTGCAACCACCGCCGGCGGGAAAGCGCGAGCCCGGCGCTCAGCACGACCGGCGCGATGAACACCTCCGCGAGGCGCGGGCTGACGTAGCCGTTTAACGTAAAGCCGAAATAGAAACCATGAGCGCCCCACATCACCGAATAGAGAAGGAACAGCGTCCACAGATAACGACTGTTCTCGCGCTGAAATGCTCGCAGGTCGATCGCGCCGGGCTTCAGATCGTCCGCGTCTGGCAGCGCCGAGGCGACGATGAGAAACAGCAGGAAGTTCTCGATCAGCAGGCCGAGGAAGAAGAACAGCGAGGTGACCCCGGCCATCTCGCGGATCGACCAGACTTGGTACCAGTAGCGGACCACGGTGAAGGCGAAATAAGCCGCGGTCGCCAGCACCAGCGGGTCCCACCGCACCTCGTGGCGGCGGCGGAGCAGGCGATGGAGGCTAAACCCCAGGTCGGACAGCGCCAGACCGGTGATGATCGACAACAGGCCGACCACATAGCCGAATTGATCCATCAAGCCCCCACACGTCCCTGATGCAAGCCACTGTGTCCGGCTCGCGCGCCCTTCGCAACTCGGGTGCATCACCTGAGAGCGAGCGTTGGCCTCGCGCCGCCGGGGCTCTAAGAGCCTTGGCGTCATGCCCGCCGCCGCCCAGCCCGACCGCCCGAGCGTCCGCCCCTCGTGAGGTCTCCCGCGCTGACCATCCTGCCCGTCTACGAGCGCGGGGTAACGTCCTTCCGGCGAGTGTTCCGCTCGAGCGAAGCCGCGCTGGTCTTGCTCGCGGTCGGGGTCGGTCTGGGAGCGGGGCTGCTGATGCTCGCGCAGCGCGGGCTCGCCCACTCCATCCAAGCATTGCTTTACGGCCTCAGCGGCGCGAGCCTCAGTGCCGCGCCGTCGATCGCACCGTGGCGGTTGCTCGCGCTGCCGCTCCTCGGGCTCGCGCTCGGCTATGCGACCCGCGCCGCCACCCGCCGCTGGCGCACCCCGGTCGACGTGGTTGAGGCGAATGCGCTGCACGGCGGCGCTATACCCTTGCGCGATACGCTGGCGGTGTGCGGCCAGACCATCCTCTCCAACGGCGCGGGCGCCTCGGTCGGGCTCGAGGCAGCCTATGCGCAGGCTGGCGGCGGGCTCGCCTCGCTGGTCGGCCAGTGGCTCCGCCTGCGCCGCGCCAGCCTGCGCGTGCTGGTCGGCGCCGGCGCCGGCGCGGCGGTCGGCGCCGCCTTCGGCGCGCCGCTAACGGGCGCTTTCTACGCCTTCGAGATCGTGATCGGCGCCTACACGCCGGCCGCGATCGCGCCGGTGGCGGCGGCCGCGATCGCGGCGACCCTGCTCGGCCGGCTGGTCGGGGTCGAGCCCTATGTCGTCGCGCTGCCCGGCGCCCGCGCGATCACCACCGCCGACTATCTGCTTTACGCCGGGCTGGGCCTCATCTGCGCGCTGATCGGCATCGCGGTGATGCGCGGGGTGACCTTCTGCGAAGTCCAGTTCCGCCGCCTCGCCGTGCCCGACGCCTGGCGTCCGGCGGTTGGCGGGCTATTGCTCATTCCGCTCGCCATGATCACTCCGCAGGTGCTGTCGGCCGGGCACGGCGCGCTGCACATCGATCTCGGCGCCGAGGTCGGGGTCCGCTTCATCCTGCTGGTGCTGCTCGTCAAGATCGCCGCCTCGACCATCTCCCTTGGCTTCGGCTTTCGCGGCGGCCTGTTCTTCGCGTCGCTGTTCATGGGCTCGCTGATCGGCCAGCTGTTCGCCGCGCTGCTCACGCACCAGTCCGTCCTGCCGACGGTCGACCCGGCCGACGCGGCGCTGATCGGCATGGCGGCGATGGCGGTCGCGATCGTCGGCGGGCCGATGACCATGTCGATGCTGGTGCTTGAAGTGACCCATGACTTCGCGCTGACCGGGGCGGCGGTCACCGCCTCCTTGTGCGCCAGCACGCTGGTCCGCGAACTTTTCGGCTACAGCTTCTCGACCTGGCGGCTGCACACCCGCGGCGAGAACATCCGCAGCGCGCGCGATGTCGGCTGGGCCCGCGCGCTGACCGCAGGTACGATGATGCAGCGCGCGGTCGAGACCCTGTCCGCCACCGCCTCGGTCGCCGAATTCCGTCGCCGCTTTCCGCTCGGCTCGACCACCCGCGTCGTGCTGCTCGATGCGGCGGGGCACTACGCCGGGCTGGTCGACACCGCCCGGCTGTTCGCGCCCGGCGTCGCCGAGACGGCGCCCGTCGCCACCCTCGCATCGCTGGCCGATTTCGCGCTCGACCCGGCCGCCGACGTGCGCACGGCGATCGCCGCGTTCGACCGCACCGAAGCCGATTATCTCGCGGTCGTCGGCCCCGACGGAGAAGTGCTCGGCACCCTGTCAGAACGCTTCGTCCACCGCCGCTACGCCGACGAGGTCGAGAAGGCGCAGCGGGACCTGTTCGGTGAGTGAGGCGCCGATCCTTCCGCGCCCGCGCCCGTTGCGCAGCGCGCTGATCGGCGGCGGCCTGCTGCTTGCCGTGCTTGGCGGGGCCGCCGGGATGCGCTGGTGGACGGCAACGCCGACGCCGCAGGGCAGGGCACCCGCGCGGCCGATCGTCCAGATCGTCCGCCAGCAAAGCGGTCTCCCCGACCTTGCCGATCTGGTCGAGCGCAGCTGCCCGGCGATGGCGCTGCTGGTCCCGGCCGGCGCTGTCCTTCCCGTCGCCGAGGGCGCCAAGGCGACCCCTGCCGTCCGCATCACCGACGACGGCTGGCTGCTCGCTGCCGCCAGCACGATCCCCGCAGGCAATCTGGAAGCGGTGTTCGGCGACGGCCGTCGGGTCGCGGTTGGCGAGGTCCGCACCGATCCTGTTTCCGGGCTGGCCATCGCCAGGACTACCGATGCGACCGGCGAATCGCTGTCTTTCAGCGACGGAGCGCCTCCCCGCGCGGGTCAGTTCGGGCTCGCGGTGGCCACACCCGCCGGGCTCGGCTGCAGCGCCGACCTCGCCATGATCGAAAGCGACTTCCTCACCGACGGCGGCGCACCGAACGGCTACTTCCGCCTCGCGCCCTCCGCAGCCGACTGGCCGCCCGGCCTGCCGGTGCTCGGCGCCGACGGGCAAATGATCGGGGTGGTCGCGAGCGCGGGGGCAGGGGGCACCGCGATTCCCGCCAGCATCGGTCGGCTGGTGGTCGACGAACTTCTCCGCAACGCGCTCTCGCCGACTGCGAGCTTCGGTTTCCGAGCGGTCGACTTTGGCGGCGCGCTCGCTGGCCGCTTGGGCGACGTCCGCGCCGGTGCCGGGGTGGCGCTGGTCGCCGCTGGGTCGAGCGCGGCCAAGGCGGGCTTGCGCGCCGGCGACATCGTCACGACCGTCGACGGCCGCCCCGTCTCGAGCGCCTCCGAACTCGGCCGCGCGCTCGACGCGGTGAAAGCAACCGCCGAACTCACGATCCAGCGCCGCGATCAGCAACTGACCCTGACCGTCACGCGCGTCGACGCGAGCTAGGCCCGCTCTAAGGGTAAGGCGTCAGCCGGCGACCAGCCGCTCGACGAAGGCGCGCAGCGATCCGTAGGTGGCGAAGTCCTCGGCCTCGACGTCGTCGTCCTCGACCGTCACGTCGAACCGCTCCTCGATCCCGGTCAGCAGATTGGCGACCGCCATCGAATCGAACTCGGGCAGCGCGCCGAACAATTCGGTCCCAGCCTCGAACCCCGCCACCCGGCTGGCAGGCAGGCCGAGCACGCCGCTGAGCAAAGCGCGCAGCGTGAAGTCGAGCTGGCCATCGGACGCGGGAACGGACTGCGCGGTCATCGCCGCGCCGCCTAGGGGAAGGTTGGCGGCACCGCAAGCCAACGGCTAAGCGACACCCATGGCGCTGCCCGATCCGCTTCCCCGACCGCTCGATCATCTTACCTTGCGCGGCGCGGCCGACGCGCCCGCGCTGGTCGCCGACGGGCAGACGATGACCTACGCCGATCTTGAGCAGGTGGTCGGCCGCGCCGCCGCGCGGCTGCGCGCGCTCGGGCTGCAGCCCGGCGACCGGGTGGCGAGCTGGATGGGCAAGACGCGGTTCGCCTGCATCGCCCCGCTGGCGGCGGCGCGAGCGGGGCTTGTTCATGTCCCGATCAATCCCGTGCTGCGCCGGGCGCAGGCCGAGCATATTCTGGCCGACAGCGGCGCGGCGCTGCTGGTCGCCAACCGCGCGCGGCTCGACAGCCTCGGCGACGCCGGCGTTAGGTCCGTCGCGCTCGAAGATTGGGAGGAAGGCGACGACACGCTCCCACCGTCCGAGCGCGACCCCGGCGAACTTTGCGCGTTGCTCTACACCTCCGGCTCGACCGGACGGCCAAAAGGCGTGATGCTGAGCCACGACAACTTGTGGCTCGGCGCGGTCAGCGTCGCCCATTATCTCGGCTTGCAAGCCGACGACCGCACCCTGTGCGTCCTCCCGCTCGCCTTCGACTATGGCCAGAACCAGTTGCTCTCGACCTGGTTCGCCGGCGGCTGCGCGGTGGCGTTCGACTATCTCCTCCCCCGCGAAGTGGTGAAAGCGGTCGCGCGCGAACGGATCACCACGCTCGCCGGGGTGCCACCGCTGTGGCTGCAACTCGCCGAACAGAAATGGGACGGCGCGGGCGCCTCTCTTCGCACGCTCACCAATTCGGGCGGACACTTGCCCGAGCCACTCGTCCGCCGCTTGCGCGACCTCTTCCCGCAGGCGAGGCTGCACCTGATGTACGGCCTAACCGAAGCCTTCCGCTCCGCCAGCCTCGATCCCGCTTTGGTCGACGCGCACCCCGACGCGGTCGGCACCGCCATCCCGTTCGCCAAGCTGCGCATCGTCCGCTCCGACGGCAGCCGCGCAGCGCCCGACGAAGAGGGCGAGCTCGTCCATTCGGGCCCGCTGGTGGCGCAGGGCTATTGGAACGATGCGGAACGCACCGCGCAGCGCTTTCGCGACGGCGAGGTGTGGAGCGGCGACCGCGCGGTGATCGGCGCCGACGGCCTGCTCCGCATCCGCGGCCGCGACGACGCGATGATCAAGGTCAGCGGCAACCGCGTCAGCCCGACCGAGGTCGAGGAAGCCGCGCTCGCCAGCGGCGCCGTCGCCGACTGCGCAGCGTTCGGGGTCAATGACGAGCGGCTCGGCCAGGCGATCGTGCTGGTCGCGGTGGCGAAAGGGGAGGGCGCCGACGAGCGCCTCCGCGCCTGGTTCACCGCCGAATTGCCAGCGCATCTCCGCCCCAGCCGCATCGCGTGGCGCGACGCGCTCCCGCTCTCGCCCAACGGCAAGACCGACCGTGCCGCGCTGCAGGCGGAGTTGGCGCCGTGAAGGCGATGGGCCCGATCCCCGCCGACTATGCCGCCGGCCTTGCTCCCGGCGGCCAGTCACCGGCCGAGCTTGTCGCGCAGGCAGGCGGAACGCCGCTATTCGTGTACGACCGCGCCGTCATCCAAGCGCGCATCGCCCGCTTCCGCGCGGCCTTCGGCGACGTGGCGCTCCATTATGCGGTAAAGGCCAACCCCTTCGCGCCCTTGCTGACGTTCATGGCCGACCACGTCGACGGCTTCGACCTCGCCTCGGCCGGCGAACTCGCGACGCTGCAGGCCGCCGGAGCCGCTGAAAAACCGGTCAGCTTCGCCGGCCCCGGCAAGACCGACGCCGACCTCGCCGCGGCGCTTGCGGCTGGGGTGACGGTCAACCTCGAAAGCGAGGCCGAATGGGACCGCCTGCGCCTACTCGCCACCGATCGGTCACCCACCGTCGCCGTCCGCGTGAACCCACCGTTTGGGCTGAAGGGTTCGGGGATGAAGATGGGCGGTTTGGCGAGCCCGTTCGGCGTCGACCATGACCGCGTCCCCGCGATCGTCCGCCGCATCATCGACGAGGGCGGCGACTGGCGCGGGCTGCACGTTTATGCGGGCTCACAGTCGCTCTCGGCCGAGGCGATCATCGAAAGCCAGCGCGCCACCGTCGCGCTCGCCGCCGAGATCGCGGAGGCGGCTGGCGCGACCCCTCCCGAGGTCAACCTCGGCGGCGGTTTCGGTATTCCCTATTTCGCGGGAGATCAGCCTCTGGACGTCGAGGCCATCGGCACAGCGCTCCAGCAGACCCTCGACAGGCGCCGCGCCATTCTGCGCGACACCAGGTTCGTGATCGAGCTTGGCCGCTGGCTGGTGGGAGAGGCGGGGGTCTACCTGACTCGCGTCGTCGACCGGAAGGTCAGCCGCGGCAAGACCTTCCTCGTCGTCGACGGCGGCCTCCAGCACATGCTCGCCGCCAGCGGCAACTTCGGCCAATTGCTCCGCCGCAACTACCCCGTTGCGGTCGCCAACAAGTTCGACGCCGAGCCGGAGGCGGAAGTGACGATCGTCGGCTGCCTCTGCACCCCGCTCGACCTGCTTGCCGACGAGGTCATGCTGCCGCGCGCGAGGGTGGGCGACCTGATCGCCATCTTCTGCGCCGGCGCCTACGGCCTCACCGCCAGCCCGCAGGCGTTCCTCTCGATGCCACCGGCGCGGGAGGTGCTGGTTTAGCGCTCAATCGTCATCCCGGCGAAGGCCGGGATCTCAGGTCGCTAGAACGCAGCGGTCGTGCCACTCTCGCCGAGGTCCCGGCCTCCGCCGGGACGACGGGGGTAGACTGCCTCGACGAAGTACAGCCCCTCCGCCGGCGCGTTGAGCCCCAGCGCCGCCCGATCCTTCGCGCTCAGCGCCGCCACCATGTCGGCCACTTTCCACTGCCCCTGACCGACCAACGCCAGGCACCCGACCATCGAACGCACCTGATGATGGAGGAAGCTGCGCGCCGCCGCATGGACGTGCACCTCGTCGCCAACCCTTTCCACCTCGAGCCGGTCGAGCGTCTTCACCGGACTGTCCGACTGGCAATTGACCGAGCGGAAGGTGGTGAAATCGTGCCGCCCGACCAGCACCGCCGCCGCCTCGGCCATCGCGGCGACTTCAAGCGGCAAGCCGATCCGCCACGCCTTGCCGCGGTCGAGCGTTAGCGGCGCGCGTCGGTTGGCGATCCGGTAGAGATAGCGCCGCCCGACGCACGAGAATCGCGCGTGCCAGTCGTCGGCCACCGGCTCCGCGCTCAGCACCGCCACCGGGTCGGGCCGCAGCAGCGCATTCAGTCCTTCGCGCAGCCGATGCGGCGTCAGCTCCTTCGTCAGCTCGATATGCGCCGCCATCCCCAGCGCATGCACCCCCGCGTCGGTCCGCCCGGCGGCGTGCGCGGTGACCTCCTCGCCGGTCATCGCCTTGGCCGCGCGCTCGACCGCCGCCTGCACCGAGGGCCCATGATCCTGGCGCTGCCAGCCCATGAACGGCGCGCCGTCCCACTCGAGGATCAGCTTCCAGCGTGTCACGTCAGCCGAGTGCCCTTCGGCACCGCGAATCCGCGCAGCAACTCCTGCGGGCTCATCGGCCCACGCCCGGCACGCTGCACCACGTCGGGCCGGATCGCGCCCTCGCCGCAGGCGATGGTCAGCGCCTCGTCGAGCACCTCGCCCGGCGCGCCCGATCCCTCGACAGTTGCGCCGCGAAGCAGCTTCACCCGCTCGCCATTCGCCTCGAACCACGCCCCCGGGGCCGGCGCGAAGGCGCGCAGCTGGCGCTCGACCTCCACCGCCGGCCGCGCCCAGTCGATCCGCGCCTCGGCCTTGTCGATCTTGGCGGCGTAAGTGACGCCTTCGTCGGGCTGCGGCTCCGGCGGGAAGTTGGTCGGATCGGCAAGCACGTCGACCAGCAGGCTCGCCCCCAGCCGCGCGAGATCGTCGGTGAGGTCGCCCGCATTTCGATCGCCAATCGGCAGCTCGGCCGCCGCCAGCATTGGCCCGGTGTCAAGGCCGGCCTCCATCTGCATGATCGTCACGCCGGTCACCGCATCGCCCGCCAGGATCGCCCGGTGGATCGGCGCCGCCCCCCGCCACCGCGGCAGGAGCGAGGCGTGGACGTTGATGCATCCGCGCTCGGGCGCATCGAGGATCGGCTGCGGCAGGATCAGCCCGTAGGCCGCGACCACCGCCACGTCGGCGCCGAGCGCGGCGAACTCACGCTGCTCCTCGTCCCCGCGCAGCCGCGCCGGGGTGCGGACTTCCAGCCCCAACTCCTCGGCCCGCGCGTGCACCGCCGTCCGCTGCACTCGCTTGCCCCGCTTGGCCGGGCGCGGCGGCTGGCAATAGACCGCCACCACTTCGTGCCCGGCAGCGACCAGCGCCTCCAGCGTCGGCACGGCGAATGGCGGCGAACCCATGAAGATGACGCGCATGGTCCGCGCTATGGCCTAGCAGGCGCGAAATTCCTACATCGGCCGCATGGCCTCCCAGGAAATCGAAGCCCTCAGCGGCGCGCTGGCCCGCCTTCCCGGGCTCGGCCCCCGCTCGGCGCGGCGCGCGGTGCTACACCTGATGAAGAAGCGCGAGGGCGCGCTGATGCCCTTGCTCGCCGCTCTGCAGACCGTCGCCGACAAGCTCTCGACCTGCTCGGTCTGCGGTAACGTCGACACCGCCGACCCCTGCAGCATCTGCCGCGATCCGCGCCGCGACGCCGCCAGCCTGTGCGTGGTCGAGGAAGTCGCCGACCTGTGGGCGCTCGACCGCAGCCGCCTGTTCCCCGGCCGTTACCATGTGCTCGGCGGTCGTCTCTCCGCGCTCGACGGGGTTCGGCCCGAGGACCTCGCCATCGAGCAACTGGTCCGCCGCATCGCCGCCGGCGGGATCGACGAGGTGGTGCTGGCGATGAACGCCACGCTCGAAGGGCAGACCACCGCCCACTACCTCGCCGAACGGCTCGAGAAATTCCCCATCCGCCTGACCCAGCTCGCCCACGGCCTCCCGGTCGGCGGTGAGCTCGACTATCTCGACGAGGGCACGCTGGCGCAGGCGCTGCGAGCCCGCCGCCCGGTTGCTTGAACCAGCCACGCCAACCGCCTAACCGCGCGCCATGTCCCTGCTCCCCATCATCGAAATTCCCGACCCCATCCTGCGCGCGCCCTCGGCGCCGATCGAGCGGGTCGACGACGAATTGCGTGCCACCATCGCGAACATGTTCGAGACGATGTACGACGCCCCCGGCATCGGCCTCGCCGCGGTCCAGGTCGCGATCCCGCGCCGGCTGGTGGTGATCGACCTCCAGGATCCCGACCCCAACGCCGAGGTGGCGGAAGGCGAAGAGCCCAAGCCGGTCCGCCGCCCGCACGTCTTCATCAATCCCGAGATCGTCCACGCTTCGGACGCGACCAAGCTCTACACCGAGGGTTGCCTCTCGATCCCCGATCACTATGCCGAGGTCGAGCGCCCCGACATCATCCGCGCCCGCTGGCTCGACGAGCAGGGCCGGCAACAGGAAGCCGAGTTCGACGGGCTGATGAGCGTCTGCCTCCAGCACGAGGTCGACCACCTCGATGGCGTGCTGTTCATCGACTATCTCTCGCGATTGAAGCGCGACATGATCGTCAAGAAAGTGGTCAAGGCCCGCGGGACGCGCGGCGCGAAGGCGCTCTGATCCGTCATCCCGGCGAAGGCCGGGATCTCAGCGAGAACTCGCACCCCTTGGTAAATTGACCTGAGGTCCCGGCCTGCGCCGGGACGACGGATTCAGGCCGCCAGGCTCATCGCCGCATTGCGACAATCCGCCGCGCACTCGCGGCAGATCTGCGCGCACAGCTTGCAATGCTCATGCTCGTGGCGCTCGCATTCGGCTGCGCACTGCTCGCACATCCGCGCGCAAAGCTCGAGCAGCTCGCGCAGGATGAGGTTGTCGTCCCCGGTCCGCCGCAGCCCCAGCCGCGCGGTCGCCTCGCAGATGTCCGAGCAGTCGAAGCAGAGCCGGATGCACTGCGTCATGTCCATTTTCTCGGCCAGGCACGAATCCGCGCAGCTCAGGCACATTTTCGCGCAATACATCAGGTGGTGCACCGCATCGCCCAGGGCCTGGTTATCGTGCTTGGCGCTGGCCGGGTGAAGGCCGATCATCTTGCGAATGGACATGAGCTTCGAATTCCTCCTCGTCATTGCGAGCGTAGCGAAGCAATCCACTTCACCCCACCCCGTGGCGGTATAACAACTGGATTGCCGCGTCGCTCCGCTCCTCGCAATGACGATCTTGAGCGCGCGCGGCAGGACGAGTAGGGTTCTCTTTCTGTTCTTGAGGGGCGTCTGCGATGGAAATGGGTTTGGCGATCGCCGCGATCGTGGCGCTGCTGGTCGGTCTGGCGGTCGGCTGGTGGCTCGGCCAGCGCCCGCTCGCCGCCCTTCAGTCTGAGGTCGCTACCCTCCGCGATTCCCGCGTCGCCGCCGAGCGCGAACTCGCGCTCACCGCCGAGCAGGCCCGCCGTCTCGCCCAGACCGAGGCGATGCTCCGCGCCGTCACCGAGGAGCGTGACGCCGATCGCCAGGCCCGCGCCGCGCTCGAGGCGGATTCTCGCAATTTCGACAAGCAGCTGAAGCTGCTTCAGGAATCGAAGGATCAGTTGGTCACCCAGTTCCGCGAGGTCGGCGACAAATTGCTTGAAAAGGCGCAGACCGACTTCCTCGCCAAGGCCGACGACCGGCTGGCCAAGGCCGACCTTGAACAGACCAGCAAGTTGCGCACCCTGCTCCAGCCGGTCGAAACCACCTTGAAGCGCTACGAAGAGGGCCTCGCCCGGGTCGAGAAGGAGCGGGTCGATCATTACGCCGGCCTCCGAGAGGCGGTCGAATTGGTCCGCGCGGGGCAGGGGCAGGTCCGCGACGAGGCCCGCCGCCTCGTCACCGCCTTGACCTCGAGCCCGAAGCAGCGTGGCCGCTGGGGCGAGCAGAGCTTGCGCAACGTCCTCGTCCAGGCGGGCCTCGTCGAGAATATCGACTTCCACATGGAAGTGTCGGTCGAGACCGACGACGGGCGCCAGCGCCCCGATGCGATCGTCAACCTGCCGCAGGGTCGCAAGCTGATCGTCGACGCCAAATGCTCCTTGAACGCCTATCTCGATGCGTGTGACGAGGTCGACGACGAGAAGCGCACCGCCTGCTTCCGCGCGCATCTGGCGTCCATCGTCCGCCACGCTCAGCAACTCGGCTCCAAGGCCTATTGGACCCAGTGGGGCGAGGCGGCCGACTATGTCGTCATGTATATTCCCGGCGAGCATTTCCTCTCCGCCGCGCTCGAGCAGGATCCCGAGCTGTGGGAGAAGGCGTTCAAGGACCGCGTCCTCCTCGCCACCCCGACCAACCTTGTCGCCATCGCCCGCACCGTCGCCAGCGTCTGGCGGCAGGAGAAGCTCGCCGAGGCCGCCGAGGAGATCGCCGCGCTCGGCAAGGAGCTCCACTCGCGCCTCGCCACCATGGCTGAGCATGTCGGCCGAATGGGGAAGAACCTCGCCACCGCCAACGCCGCCTACAATCAGATGGTCGGCAGCTTCGAAAGCCAGGTCTTCACCCAGGCCCGCCGCTTCGAGACGCTCGGTGCGGGGAGCAACAAGGAGATCGCGCCAGCGCCGATGCTCGAAGTCAGCCCGCGCCCGCTGACCAAGCTTGCCGCGCCCGCCACCGATCTGCCGGAGGCCGCCGAATAGCCCGGCGATTGCAAAGTAGGATTTCGCCTGCTTCGCTCCGCGCGGCTCTTTGCATCGTCGAACAAGCGCCCCGCGCAAAAGGGCCTGACGTACAAAACTTTACCGGCCGGCCTACGGACTCGCCTGTGCGTGAAGTTCGCGAAGATTTGCGGTCAATTCTGGCGGCGCAGACGAATTGTTCCCGCGCTGTTCGCGAGTTCGAGATCGAGGTCGGGCAGCGTCCGCAGGGTGACCGGTTGGGCGAGGATGCGGCCCGCTTCGTCCTCGAACCGCATGTCGGGGCAGGCCATTCGGGTGGCGATGATCGGCCCGGCGGTCAGGCCATTCGGGCTGGCGCGGTAGGTCCCGCTCATCCGGTTGCAGCCGAACTGGCCGCTCAGCCGGTCGCGGGTGAAGGCGAGAGTGAAGCGCGGGCCACCGCCGGTCGCGCGACCATTGACCGCCAGCACGCTCCAACTGCTGTCCTGCAGCCGACTTTCGCTTGCCACCGGATCGCCGCCGCAGCCTTCGAACGAGCGGCCGTCAACCCTGAGCTGGACCTTGTCGGGATAGATCCGATCGCTCATCCCGTCGCTGCACCGCGAATGGACGATGTTCACCCCCATCCGCGGCGTCTGATAGATCTCGCCCGCAAAGCCGACGATCACCCGCGGCTGGGGCACCACGATCCGCTGGCCCGGCCGCGCCGCCTCGGTGAAGATCATGTCGCGGCCGTCGAGCGTCAGGCTCCAGAACGGCTCGGTCCCGACCGCGCGATAGGCGCCGGGTGCGGGACCGGGGCCTGGCAGCGGAGCGGGGAGGGGTGCGCAGGCGGCAAGGCCGAGCGCGAGCGACAAGGCGGCGAGTCGTTCCATGCGCGTTTCTATCGCCTGCGCCAGCTTGCTGTCACCTGAAAGGCCATCACCGCGGCGGCGATCGCCGCGTTGAGGCTGTCCGCACGCCCGGCCATCGGGATTTTCACCAGCAAGTCGCATTCGGCTTCGTAGGCGGCAGGAAGTCCCTGGCTTTCGTTGCCGATCAGCAGGAAGCAGGGCTGCTCGTAGGTCGCGGCAAGATAGTCGGTGTCGGTCCGCAGCGAGGTGCCGACGAGTTGGCCCGGGCCATCGCGTAGCCAGCTAAGAAACTCGGCCCACGGCGCCTGCACTACCTTCTGCGTGAAGGTCGCGCCCATCGAGGCGCGCACAGCCTCGACCGAATAGGGATCGGCGCTGTCGTCGACGAGGATCAGCCCGCCCGCGCCGACCGCGTCGCCGGTGCGCAAGATGGTCCCGATGTTGCCCGGATCGCGTAGGCGCTCGGCGACGAACCACAGGCCGGCAGTTGAGCGATCAAGGTCGGCGAGGCGGGTGGTCGGCTGGCGGTAGGCGGCGAGCAACGCCTGCGGATTATCCTTGCCGCTCATCTTGGAAAGGATGTCGGCGCTGGTCTCGATCGCGTCGCCGCCGGCCGCCTCGGTCGCGGCGACGATCTCGGCGGCGAGCGGGTGGAGCGGCTGGCCGCCCGCAAATACGATCGTCTCGGGCAGCAAGCCGCTATCGCGCGCCTCGGCGATGATCCGCAGTCCCTCGGCGAGGAACATGCCCGTATCCCGCCGCGCCTTCTTGTCGCGGAGCGCGCGGAGTTGCTTGACGGTATCGTTGCCGAAGGAGGTGATCAGGCGGGGCATGACGGTCGACCGGAGAGCGAGGTCACTCTTCCCCGAACTTGTCCACGACCAGCCCGACCAGTTGTGCCAGCGCGTCGTCGGCGCCTTCGCCAGCCGCGCGGATCTCGATCGTGTCGCCCATCGCCGCGCCGAGCATCATCAGCCCCATGATCGACGTCCCGCACACCGCGTGCCCGTCCTTGGCGACCTCGATCTCGGCGGGCAGCTGCGCCGCCAGATTGACGAACTTGGCGCTGGCCCGCGCGTGGAGCCCGCGCTTGTTCTCGATCAGCACCTGCTGGCTGAGCGCGTTCAAGCCGCGGCCTCACCGAGAATTTCGGACGCGACCGAGATGTACTTGCGCCCCGCCTCGCGCGCGGCGGCGACCGCGGCGCGTACGCTCATCACCTTGCGCGCGCCCTCGAGGCGGATCAGCATCGGTAGGTTGACCCCGGCGATGACCTCGATCTGCTCGCTCTTCATCAGGCTGATGGCGAGGTTGGACGGGGTGCCGCCGAACAGGTCGGTAAGGACGATCACGCCATTCCCGCGCTCAACCTTGCCGATCGCCTCGGCAATGTCGCGGCGGCGCGCTTCCATGTCGTCGTCGGCGTCGATGCAGACCGACTCGATCGCCTCCTGCGGGCCGACCACATGCTCAAGGGCGGTGACGAACTCGGCCGCGAGCCGGCCGTGGGTCACCAGAACTAAACCGATCATGTTCGTTGTCGTATCTCGTTCAGATGCTTGCTGCCGGTTCGAGCCCGGACTCATCCTCGATGGAATCGCTGGGCTTCAGCGACAGATCGCGATGCCGGATATTCGGCGAAAAGCCGCGGGCGCGCAACCGCTCGCCCATTCCGACCGCCGCAGCCACGGAGCGGTGTCTCCCGCCGGTACAGCCGAACGCCACCTCGACATAGCTTTTGCCCGCCGTCCCGAAGCGGGGAAGCACCTCGGCGAGCAACGCCTCGACCCGGTCCATGAAGGGCGCGAAACCCTCCTGCGCGGCGACATAGTCGCGCACCGGCGCGTCGCGCCCGGTCAGCGGCCGCAGCTCCTCGACCCAATGCGGGTTGGGCAGGAAGCGCAGGTCGAACACATAATCGGCGGTGCGGCTGATCCCGCGGGCGAAGCCGAAGCTCATGATCGTCAGCACCGGCTCGTCGCTTTCACCGCCATAACGCCGGCGCAATTCGTCGCGCAGGTCGGCAGGGGTGAAGTCGGTGGTGTCGAGCACCGAATCGGCCGCCAGCCGGAGTGTTGCGGTCAGGTTGCGCTCGCGCGCGACGCCATCCTCGGCCGGGCGATCGGGGGCGAGGGGATGACGCCGGCGGGTCTCGTCATAGCGCCGCATCAACTCGGTGCCGGTGGCGTCGAGGTAGAGGATTTCGGGGGACACGCCTTCGACCGAGTGAATGAGCTCGGGCAGCCGCTCGGGATCGAACCCGCGGCTGCGCGAGTCCATCCCGATCGCGACATGCGCGTCGCGGCGGGCGCGGTCGGCGCCGTGGACGAAGTCGTGGACCAGCGCAGTCGGCAGATTGTCGACCGTGTCCCACCCCATATCCTCGAGCGCGTCGAGAACGCTCGACTTGCCCGCCCCCGACATGCCGGTCACCAGCAGCAGGCGGGGGAGCCGCTTGGCGCTGCGTCGTTCGGTCCGGCTCATCGCACGCCCACCCGTTCGAGCGCGAAGGCGACCTTGGTGGCGGCGCTGGCGGTCTTCGCATCGACGCTGATCAGCGGCACGGTCACTCCCACTATCCTCCGTTCGCGCGCATCGTCGGGCATCCGCTCGATCTCATTAGTCAGTTCCACCGTCAGCGCCACGGGGACATCATCGTCATGCGCCAGCGTGACGATGCCGAGCCCGCGGATCTCGAGCTTACCGGCGATGGTGGCGGGCGCCGAGGCGCGCAACGTTTCGCCGACCCGGTGAACGATCGTCTGGTCGTCGCTGACCAGCCGCCAGCCGCGGTCGATGAGCCGCAGCGCGAGATCGGACTTGCCGCTGCCCGAGGGGCCGCAGATCAGCACCGCGCGGCCGTCGTGGGCGACAGTCGTGGCATGGATCGTCTCGCTAGACAGGCGCGCGGTCATCGTGGCGCCTCGGGGGTCTCGGGGACGGCGGGCAGGCGGATGGTGAAGCGCGCGCCCGACGGCGCGTCGTCGCGGTCGGCGACGTGAATCTCGCCGTCGTGCCCGGCGACGATCGCCTTGGCGATGGCGAGGCCGAGCCCCGAATGACGGCCGAACCCACCGCTTTCGGGGCGGACCGAATGGAAGCGGTTGAAGATCGCCTCGCGCGCGTCGGCCGGAACGCCCGGCCCCTCGTCGTCGATGCGGATCTTCACGTCAGGGCCGAGCCGCGCGACCGCGATCTCGACCAGTCCGCCGCTCGGCGAGAAGCTCACCGCATTGTCGATGAGGTTGTCGATCGCTCGCGCCAGCCGCCCCGCTTCGCCCATCACCAGTGCGCTGCCGCGGCGGGGGCGGGCGAAGGCGATCCGCACCGAGCCGGTCAGGCGACGCTCCTCCCAGCTGGCGACGAGTTGGCCGACCAGCTCGCCCAGGTCGACCGGCTCGAACCGTGCGCGGGCCAGCTCGGCGTCGGTCCGCGCCGCCTCGCCGATGTCGCCGATCAGCCGGTCCAATCGCCGCACGTCCTGCCGGACGATGTCGAGCAATTGCCCCTTGAGCTTGGGATCGTCGATCCGCTCGAGCCCGTCGACCGCGCTGCGCAGCGAGGCGAGCGGGTTCTTGAGTTCGTGGGTGACGTCGGCGGCGAACGCCTCGGTGTTCTCGATCCGCTGGCGCAGCGCCTGGCTCATGTCGCTGACCGAGCGGGCGAGCAGGCCCAGCTCGTCCTTGCGGCTCGGCAGGCGAGGCACCTTGACCTCGCGCGACCGCCCGAGCCGGACCCGGTGTGCGGCGAGCGCGAGGCGGCGCAGTGGGCGGGCAATGGTTCGTGCGAGGAACAGCGAGAGCAGCACCGAGAAGACCGTCGCGAACAACAGTCCGGCGGCCAGCTTGCGCCGCTCGGCCCTCACCGTGGTTGTGAAATCATGGTCATTGTAGGTGACCAGCAGTGTGCCGCCCGACGCGACCGGCGCGGCGACCGAGATGACCGGCGTCCGGTCGGGCGCGAGTCGAACGGCGGAGACCATCTGCCGGTCACGCGCGGCGGCGCGCCCCTCGGGCCACGCCTGTAGGCGGTCCACCGCCGGTTCGAGATATTCGGACGGGGTCGGCGTGCCGGTGATCGCGTCGAACGCCCGGTCGAGGCTGCGCGCGGCGGCCTTGGTCCAAGGCTGCTCGTTGGGATCGCGTAGTTCGTAGGTCGGGCCGCTGCTGCGCCAACTGTCGAGGACCAGCGCGCCCGCGGGATCGAACAGGCGGAACCGGCTGTAGCTCTGGGCGCCGATCCGGGCGAGGAAGATGTTGCGGTCGGAATCCGGAAGGCTGCTCAGCGCCGCCGCCGCCATGCCGGCTTCGCGCCGGACCTGGAATTCGCGCTCTTCCTCGAGCCGGTTGCGGAAGCTGTCGAGGAACAAGATCGCCAGCGCGACCAGCAACAGGGTAATGACGTTGACGCCGAGGATCCGGCGCCGCAGCGACCAGCCGCGGCTCCAGCCGAGCCTTAGCCCGCGCTCGACCGGATCGTCGTCGAGCGGGAGAGGCTCGGCGTCATTCGTCGCCGAAGCGGTAACCGACGCCATAAAGGGTTTCGATTGCATCGAAGGCGGGATCGATACTGCGGAACTTGCGACGCACCCGCTTGATATGACTGTCGATCGTCCGGTCGTCGACATAAACGTCGTCCTGATAGGCGACGTCGAGCAACTGGTTGCGGCTTTTCACCACCCCCGGGCGCTGCGCGAGCGCCTCGAGGATCAGGAATTCGGTCACGGTGAGGGTCACTGGCTGGCCGTCCCACCGCACCTGGTGGCGGGCGGGGTCCATCACCAGTCGCCCGCGTTCGAGCAGTGGCTGTTCTTCCGCCGCTACCGCGTCGGCCTCGGCGCCGTTGCCGCCGCCGCGGCGGACCATCTCGGCGCGGCGCAGGATGGCGCGGATGCGGGCGATCAGCAGGCGCTGGCTGAAGGGCTTGGCGATATAGTCGTCGGCGCCCATCGCGAGGCCGAGCGCCTCGTCCTGCTCCTCGTCCTTGGAGGTCAGGAAGATGACCGGCATCAGCGCCGCCGCGCCGCCTTCGCGTAGGCGCCGGAGCAGCTCCATCCCGTCCATCGCCGGCATCTTGATGTCGAACACGCCAAGGTCGGCGGGATTGTCGGCGAGCGCCTTCAGGGCCGCCGGCGCGTCCGAATAGACCCGGGTGACGAATCCCTCGGACTGGAGGGCGATCGACACCGAGGTGAGGATGTTGCGGTCGTCGTCGACCAGCGCGATGACCTGGCTCAATCCATGTCCCTCGAAGAGACCGCCGCCCTACCGAGCGTGTCCAAGTGAGACAAGCCGGATGACCCGTTTTGACCGGGCAACCTTTTCCGGCTTATAGCGCTTAGCGCATACGTATGCGGCGGCAGCTCCCAGTGACGGGTGCACGCCGCCGTTTGCGTATCTGACTCATGGCGAGCGCCCTCAAGTCGGGGCATCAGTTTAAAGGATTTCTTCAGTGGCGAACCGCGTTCCGCAGCATGGGCTGGACCAGCAGGGCATCAGGACCGATGCCGAACTCTTCTGGAACCTGAGCACCGCGCCGCTCGTGGAGCAGGCGGTCAGCCGCGGCGAAGGCCTGCTCGCCAAGGACGGTCCGCTGGTGGTCAAGACCGGCCGCCATACCGGCCGCTCGGTCCAGGACCGCTTCGTCGTGCGCGACGCGACCACCGAGAGCGTGGTCTGGTGGGGCAAGTCCAACAAGCCGATGGACCCCGACGCGTTCGACCGCCTCCACGCCGATTTCCTCCGTGCGCTGGCCGACCAGCCGACGCTCTACGTCGCCGACCTCTTCGGCGGTTCGCAGCCCGAGCATCGGATCAACGTCCGGGTGATTAACCAGTACGCCTGGCACAATTTGTTCATCCGCACGATGCTGGTCCGCCCCGAAGTGAGCGAGCTCGCCGGCTTCGTCCCCGACTACACCATCATCGACCTGCCGAGCTTCCGCGCCGACCCCGACAAGCACGGTTGCCGCACCGAAACGGTGATCGCGATCAACTTCACCAAGAAGCTGATCCTCATCGGCGGCACCGAATATGGCGGCGAGATGAAGAAGAGCGTGTTCGGCTTGCTGAACTTCCTGCTGCCTGAGCAGGGGATCATGCCGATGCACTGCTCGGCCAATATCGGCCCTGAGGGCGACACCGCCATCTTCTTCGGGCTGTCGGGCACCGGCAAGACGACGCTCTCCGCCGACCCCAAGCGCACCCTCATCGGCGACGACGAGCATGGCTGGTCGGACACCGCGGTCTTCAATTTCGAAGGCGGTTGCTACGCCAAGATGATCCACCTCTCGGCCGAGGCCGAGCCCGAGATCTTCGCCACCACCAAGCGCTTCGGCACGGTGCTCGAGAATGTCGTCATGGACCCAGAGACGCGTGAGCTCGACCTCGACGACAACACGCTCGCCGAGAACAGCCGCGGGGTCTACCCGATCGACTTCATCCCCAACGCGTCCGAAAAGAACATGGGGCCGCTGCCCAAGACGATCGTGATGCTGACCGCCGATGCGTTCGGCGTGCTGCCCCCGATCGCTCGGCTCACTCCCGACCAGGCGATGTTCCACTTCCTCTCGGGTTACACTGCCAAGGTCGCCGGCACCGAGATCGGCGTGGTCGAGCCCGAGGCGACCTTCTCGACCTGCTTCGGCGCGCCCTTCATGCCGCGTCACCCGTCAGTCTACGGCAACCTCCTCAAGGAGCGGATCGCCAAGGGCGGAGTCACCTGCTGGCTGGTCAACACCGGTTGGACCGGCGGCAAATATGGCGAGGGCAGCCGGATGCCGATCAAGGCCACCCGCGCCCTGCTCAATGCGGCCCTCGACGGCAGCCTCAACAATGCCGAGTTCCGCAAGGACCCCTATTTCGGCTTCGAGGTGCCGGTCGCGGTGCCGGGCGTCGACAGCGGCATCCTCGACCCGCGCTCGACCTGGGCCGATCCCCAGGCCTACGACGCGATGGCCGCCAAGCTGGTCGACCTGTTCTGCGAGAATTTCGAGCAGTTCGCAGACCATGTCGAGGAAGGCGTCCGCAACTGCCAGCCCAAGGTCGTCGCCCAAGCGGCGTAAGCATTGCCGTCCATGCGCGTCAGGCGCGCATGGACGGCTGCCCGACGAAGGGCAGCGTCATTGCCGCCACCTCATCACTGTACGGCACCAGCGCGCCCTTCGAGCGAAGGAAGCGGTGGCGTACGATCTCGGCCTGCTGCTCGAGCCCGTAGCGGTCGAACCGCCGCTCAGGGTCGGGGACGTAGGCATAACGACAGAAGGGGTGGCGCATCAGCGGCAAATACCAGCGGCCGCCTTTCTGCGTCTGCCAGACGTGCGTCAGCTCGTGCATCAGCAACCCCTGCAGGCTGAGCGGCCCAAGCGCGAAGTCGTCGAGCCAGTGCGGGTCGTCCGGATGGAAATGCACGTTCCCTGTCGGCGACATCACGATCCCCTTGGGCTGGAATGGCCACCACTTGCCGCGGATCAGCTTCACCCGCTCGAGGTCGAGCGCCGCGCCGAACGTCGCGTGGGCCAGCTCTTTCTCGCCGGTTGTCAGGGGGCGCTGCTCCATTCACCTCATGTAAGAGGCGCCCGTCGCGCGGGGAAGCGCAAGGCTTGCCGCCGCTTCGCGCCGCCGCTAACGCACCGTGCAAATATCAACGGGAAGGAAAGTACCACCATGAGCGAGACCGCCGAGCGGGTGAAGAAGATCGTCGTCGAGCATCTCGGCGTCGAGGCCGACAAGGTCACCGAGGAAGCCAGCTTCATCGACGATCTGGGTGCCGACAGCCTCGACATCGTCGAGCTGGTGATGGCCTTCGAGGAAGAGTTCGGGGTCGAGATTCCCGACGACGCGGCCGAGAAGATCGCCACGGTCAAGGACGCGATCGACTATATCGATCAGCACCAGGGCTAAGCCCGAGGGCATCCTTTCGCCCGTTCGCCCGGAGCTTGCTCCCGGGCCGCCCTTTCTGCACAGAAGGGGCAAGAACAGGGCTTCGACAGGCTCAGCCCGCACGGGACTGGGCCTGTTGTTTATGGAGAAGACGTGATGCGGCGTGTGGTCGTAACGGGATTGGGTCTGGTCACTCCGCTCGGCGCGGATGTCGAGACGACGTGGGCGAACCTCTTGGCCGGCAAGAGCGGCGCCGGGCCGATCACGCATTTCGACACGTCCAATCAGAAATGCCACATCGCCTGTGAGGTGAAGCCGGCCGATCACGAATATGGCTTCGACCCCAACAAGCGCGTCGACCACAAGGTCCAGCGCCAGGTCGACCCGTTCATCGTCTTCGGCATCGACGCCGCCGGCCAGGCGCTTGAGGACGCCGGCCTGACCGAAATGAGCCAGGCGGACAAGGAGCGAGCGGGCGTCTCGATCGGCAGCGGAATCGGCGGCCTGCCCGGCATCGAGAGCGAAAGCCTGGTGCTCGCCGAAAAAGGTCCGGGCCGGGTTAGCCCGCACTTCGTCCACGGCCGCCTGATCAACCTCATCTCGGGCCAGGTTTCGATCAAATACGGCTTGATGGGCCCGAACCATGCGGTGGTGACCGCCTGCTCAACCGGCGCTCATTCGATCGGCGACGCCGCGCGGATGATCCGCGACGACGATGCCGACATCATGCTGGCGGGTGGCGCCGAGGCGACCATCTGCCCGATCGGCGTTGCCGGCTTCGCCCAGGCCCGTGCGCTCAACATGAGCTATAACGACCGGCCCGAGCAGGCCAGCCGCCCCTACGACAAGAACCGTGACGGCTTTGTCATGGGCGAGGGGGCCGGCGTCGTCGTGCTCGAGGAATATGAGCATGCCAAGGCGCGCGGCGCCAAGATCTATGCCGAGGTGGTCGGCTACGGCCTGTCGGGCGACGCCTATCACGTCACCGCCCCGCATCCCGAGGGCAAGGGCGCCGAGCTCGCCATGCGGATGGCGCTCAAGAAGGCCGGGCTCGAGCCCAAGGACATCGACTACATTAATGCCCACGGCACCTCGACCATGGCCGACACGATCGAGCTCGCCGCCGCCAAGCGCGTCTTCGGCGACAACCTGTCGGGCGCCTCGATGAGCAGCACCAAGTCGGCGATCGGCCACCTGCTTGGCGGCGCCGGCGCGGTCGAGAGCATCTTCTGCATCCTCGCCATCCGCGACCAGGTCGTCCCGCCGACGCTCAACCTCGACGATCCTGACGAAGGGACCGAAGGGGTCGATCTCGTCCCGCACAATGCGAAGAAGCGGCCGGTCCGCGCGGCGCTCAACAACAGCTTCGGCTTCGGCGGCACCAACGCCTCGCTGATCGTCAAGGCGGTCGACTGAGCGGAGGGCTCTGCGCCCGTGATTAAGCGTCTCCTCATCGCCGTCCCCGTGCTCGCCGTCCTGGCGGCGCTGGCGCTCATCTACGCCCTCTGGTGGGGCGGGGGCGCGGCGACGACGCAGAGCATCATCGTCGAGGAAGGCGCGACGCTGACCCGGCTCTGCCCGGGCCTGGCGAAGAAAGGCCTCATCCCCGGCAGCTGCGAGACCTATCGCGGCATGGCGCGGCTGTTCGGCTCGAAGGACCCGATCCAGGCGGGCGAGTTCAAGGTGCCGGCCCACACCGACGGCGCCGCGCTGCTCGACCTCCTCCAGCACGGCCAGCCGCTGTCGCGTCTCGTCACCGTGCCCGAGGGGACGCCGTCGATCCTGATCGAGGAGAAGCTCGCCGCGGTGCCTTATCTGACCGGCCCCACGCCGACGCTTGCCGAGGGCTCGGTCTTGCCCGACAGCTACAGCTACCAGCGCGGCGAAACCCGCCAGCAGGTCGCCGCCCGGATGACCGCGGCGATGACCAAGGAACTCGCGGCGCTGTGGGCCAGGCGCAAGCCGACCTGCCCGGTCGCCACGCCCGAGCAGGCGGTCACCCTCGCCTCGATCGTCGAGAAGGAGACCGGCAAGCCCGCCGAGCGCCGCATCGTCGCCGGCGTCTATTGCAACCGCCTCAAGATCGGGATGAAACTCGATGCCGACCCGACGGTCATCTACCCGGTGACCAAGGGCAAGCCGCTCGGCCGCCGCATCCTCCGCTCCGAGCTCGACGCCGACAACGGCTACAACACCTACCGCGGCGCCGGTTTGCCGGAAGGCCCGATCGCCAACCCGGGCAAGGCCAGCATCGCCGCGGTGCTCGACCCCGAGCCGAGCCAATATCTCTATTTCGTCGCCGACGGCACTGGCGGGCACGTCTTCGCCCGAACGCTCGCCGAGCACGACGCCAACGTCGCCAAGTGGCGCGCCATCCGCAAGGCGCGCGGCGAGCTCTAAGGCCCTCCGACAAGTTCATCGCCAGACCACCCGGACGCAATCTGGCGACGTGCACAGCCGGGAGCGAAGCCCATGGAAATCGAACTCAGCAGCGCCGCCGAGGACAAACGGCTCAACCGTCTCGTCGCCATCACCGTGGTCGTCTTCTCGGTCGCCACCGGCCTCGGCAACATCAAGGATGGCAACATCGTCCAGGCGATGAGCCAGGCCCAGGCCAACTCGCTCGACCGCTGGAACGAGTATCAGTCGACGCGGACCAAGCTCCACATCGTCGAAACCGCCCGCGCCGAGCTGGCGGCGTTGCAGGCGAAGCCGTCGGACCAGGCCGCCGCATTCGACGCGGACGCCGCCAAATACCGCGCCGAAGCGCCGCGGCTCGCGGCCGAGGCCAAGGGCTTCTCCGCCGAATACGACCGGCTCAACATCCACGACGACCAGTTCGACGCCGCCGAAGCCTCGCTCACCACCGCCATCTCCATCGCGGCGGTGGCGGCGCTGGCCGAGAGCTGGCTGCCACTCTTCTTCGCCTGGGCGTTCGGCGCGTTCGGTTTGCTAATGACGCTCGCCGGCTTCATGGGCTGGGGCTTCCACCCCGATCTGCTGAGCAATTTGCTCGGCTGATCCGGTTTGAGATTAGCGGACCGCTTCGCTCCGAACATAGCCTACCAGTCCGTCGGCATAGCCCCATGCCCAGCCGCGGCTGTTGTCGAGCATGCGAAGCGTCGTCCCGGCCGGAAGATCGGTGATCACCGCGGCATCGGCCGCAGGCGCCTGCAACAGCGGCGCAGCCGAGCGCAACTCTCGATTCAGCGGCTCGGCAAAGTGCGAGGCGATCACGGTGCCGACCAGCGCGACGTCGGCGAGGTCCTGGCGATAGGCGTGAGTGCGCGGGTCGGGCAGGTTGCTGGGCCCGGCGAGCGGCCAGCCGCCCGGCGGCGGATTAGTGGCTGTGAGCGAGCTGGCTGAGCGCGGGGCGGCTGCCGCGGCGGTCGGCATCGCCGTCGCTGCGGTCGCTGCCGCGTTCGGAACCCCGGATGTTGCGCTTGAAGCCTTCAAGAAAATCTGCCCCGACCTGCGTACGGACGACGAACACGTTACGGCGGTCGTCTTGATCACGTTCGCGGCGCAGATAGCTTAGCGCACCCAGGGTATTCAAGGCGCGGGTCACCACCGGCTTACTGACCCCGAGGACTTTGGCGAGACCGCGCACGGTGTGAGGGCCGGGCGTCAGATAGACGATCATCAAAAGCGCCATCTGCCGATTGGTCAAATCGGGTTCACCGGACCGCACATACCCGACTAGGGCGCGCATCCACCCGCTCAGCGATACCTCGCTCATTGGACTGGAAACTCCTGAACCATATGCTTGGCTCAGTTAACGGGCCGCTATGGGAAATGTTGCGTATCCGACAGGACCGGTCGTCAAAAAAGACGTATTTAATCAGTCCGCTTAAGCCGCGAAACGGGCCTTCAGCGCCGCGTGGACCGCGCGCAGGCCCAGCGCCTCGCCGCCCTTGGGCCGCCCCGGCTTGGCCGCCGGCCGCCAGGCGAAGGTGTCGAGATGCGCCCACACCACGCCTTCGGGAACGAAGCGGCGGAGGAACAGCGCGGCAGTGACCGAGCCCGCCATTCCGCCTTCGGCACTATTGACCATATCGGCGAGGTCGGACTTCAGCATCTCATCATAACCGTCCCATAATGGCATGCGCCACAGTGGATCGTTCACCTCGCCCCCGGCGCCCAGCAGCGCCGCGGCGAACTCGTCATCGTTGACGAAGGTCGCGGGCAGGTCGGGGCCGAGCGCCACCCGCGCCGCGCCGGTGAGCGTGGCGAAGTCGACGATCAGCTCGGGCTTCTCCTCGCCCGCGCGGGTCAGCACATCGCCGAGGATCAGCCGTCCTTCGGCGTCGGTATTGTCGACCTCCACCGTTTGTCCCGAGCGGCTGGTCAGCACGTCCCCGGGACGGAAGGCGTCGCCCGCCACTGCATTCTCGACCGCGGGGATCAGCAGGTGGAGGCGCACCGGCCAGCGCTCGGTCGTGATCAGCCGCGCCAGCGCCAGCGCATGTGCCGCCCCGCCCATGTCCTTCTTCATCAGCCGCATGCCGCTCGCCGGCTTGAGGTCGAGCCCGCCGCTATCGAAGCAGACGCCTTTGCCGATCACCGCCAGCCGCGGTGCGTCCGCCTTGCCCCAGCTGAGTTCGATCAGCCGCGGGGCGCGGGCGGGAACCGCCGCCCGGCCCACCGCGGCGATCATCGGATAGCCCTTGGTCAGCGCCTCCCCGCCGGTGACGGTGATTGTCGCGCCGACCTCGTCGGCAAGCGCCCGCACCGCCGCCTCCAGCTCGGCCGGGCCCATGTCGGCCGACGGCGTGTCGACAAGGTCGCGGACCAGCGCGGTCGCCCCAGCCAGCCGCACCGTCTCGTCGACCCGCGCTACGTCGCGCGCCACCAGCACCCGCGCGCCCTTAGGCTCCGCCGGCTTGCTCTTGTAGGTCTCGAACTTGTGCTGAGCGAGCAGCCAGCCGAGCCCGCCCGCGCCGAGCGGCGCCTCGTCGGCCAGCCGATAGGCGCCGGCCGGAAGCTTGTCGGCCGCGCCCGCCAGATCCCACGGTCCAAGGTCGGCCGGGTCGGCCACCCCGACCAGCACGTCGAAGTTGGCGGCATTGTCCTTGCCGGGCAGCAGCAACGACTGCCCCGGCTTGCCCTCGAACCCCGCCGCTTCGACCAGCGCCAGTCGCTGGCCGCCGTGTCGACGCAGCCAGTCGGGCAGGCGCTCGGGCGTGAGCAGGTGAAGCGCACGCGCCTCGTCGTTGCGGTCGGGGCGGAGGAGGGCGGCGAAGTCGATCATGCCGGGACCCTAGCGGCGGTCGTGCGCTTGCGGAATATCCGCGCGCCTTTATCCAGGGGAAGGCGACAAAGGGGGCGACGACGGTGGGGAAACAGGTTCAGCGGGCGCCGCATGGGGTCACCCCGGGCATACGCGTCCGCCAGACGTTGCTGGTCGCGTCGGTGGTCGCGCTTGCGGCGTGGGTCGCCTATGAATTCCTCGTGCCCTTGGCGTGGGCGGCGGTACTTGCCATCGCCGAATGGCCGCTGTTCGCTATCGCCCGCCGCCGCTGGCCGGGCCACGACCTGCTGCTGGCGCTCGCTTTCGCCTTGCTGACCGCGCTGATCGTGTTGGTCCCGCTGTCCCTCGCCGGGGTGACGCTGGCGCAGGAAAGCCAGGCAGCCGCCGCGTGGGTGATGAAAGTTCAGAAAAGTGGCCTCCCGCCGCCCGCGTGGCTGGCCTCGGTCCCGCTGGCGGGCGAGCGGTTGCAAGCGGCGTGGCAGCAGCATCTCGGCACTCCGCAGGGCGCCAACGCCCTGCTCGGCTCGATCAGCGCCACCTCGGTGCTCGGCTGGACCCGCTCGGTCGGCGGGCTCCTCGCGCAGGAGTTGGGGCTTTTCCTCATCACTCTGATCGCGCTCGTTTCCTTGCTCAGCCGTGGCGCGCAGGTCCGCGCCCATGCCGAGCGCATGGCCGACGGCTTGTTCGGCGAGTTCGGCCGAGAATTCCTCGGGCGAATGATCGAGGCGGTGCGCGGGGTCGTCAGCGGCACCGCCATCGTCTCCTTCGGCGAGGGCGCGATCATCGGGGTCGGCTATTTCGTCGCCGGCGTCCCCCAGCCGCTGCTGTTCACCGTCTTCACCATCCTCCTCGCGCTGGTCCCGTTCGGGGCGTGGGCGGCGTTCGGGGTCGCGTCGCTGATCCTGCTCGGGACTGGCGTCATCTGGGCGGGCGTCCTGCTGTTCGTCTTCGGGGTCGCGGTGATGACCATCGGCGACAATGTGGTGCAGCCCTCGGTGATCGGCAGCGCGGTCGAGCTGCCCTTCCTGATGGCGATGATCGGCGCGTTCGGCGGCCTGGCCGAAATGGGGCTGGTCGGGCTGTTCGTCGGCCCGGTGATCATGGCCGCGCTGCTGCTGGTCTGGCGCGAGTGGATCCGGCCAAAGGTCGAGGAAGAAGCCGACGAGGCCGCGGCCGCCTAGCCCGGGCTTGCCGCCGAACCGGCGAGCAGCCCGCCGTCGATGTCGAGCTCGGACCCCGTCACATAGGCCGATTCGTCGGCGGCGAGGTAGGCGACCAGCGCGGCCACTTCGTCGACCGTGCCGAACCGCTTGAGCGGCGTGTCGGCGACCAGCTTGGCCATCCGCTCCTCGCGGCCGGGCGCGTCGCCGATCATCGCTTCCCACATCTCGGTCAGGATGGCGGCGGGATGAACGCTGTTGCAGCGGATCCGCCAGCCCTGCTGCGCGCAATAGAGCGCGACCGACTTGGTGTGATTGCGGATCGCCGCCTTGGACGAGGCGTAAGCCGCCGCACCGGGAATGCCGACCAGTCCCGAGCGCGAGGAGATGTTGATGATGGATCCCGTCCCCGCTGCCTTCATCGCGCGGATCGCGTAGCGGCAGCCGAAGAAGGTGCCGTCGAGGTTGGTCGCGTGAACCGCGTGCCATTTCGCCAGGCTGGCATGCTCGGGATCGTGGGCCGCGGGCCCATGCTCGAAGCCGGTCACCCCGGCATTGTTGACCAGCACGTCGCAAGCGGGTTCGACGGCTTCGAGCGCGGCCCAGTCTGCTTCCAGCCGCACGTCGAGCCGGCGGAAGCGCGCGCCGAGCTCGGCGGCGGCGGCCTCGCCGGCTTCTTCATCGACGTCGGTCAGCAGCACCTCGCCGCCCTCGTCGGCGAAGCGCCGCGCAATCGCCAACCCGATGCCGCGCGCGGCGCCGGTGACGATGCAGCGCTTAGCCTCGAGCCGCCTCACGGCTTTCTTCCTGGGCCACCAAGGCCGGCACGCCGAACAAGTCGTGCTCGTCCGATTCCTCGACCACGACGCTGACGATGTCCCCGGCGGTGAGGTCGCCCGCATCGCGCAGGTGGACCTCGCCGTCGATCTCGGGGGCGTCGGCCTTGCTGCGGCCGGTGGCGCCGCCGCTCTCGGCGTCGACCGCGTCGATGATGACGTCGAGCGTCTGGCCGACCTTGGCGGCCAGCTTCTCGGCGCTGATGCGCGCGGTCAGTTCCATCACGCGGGCGTAGCGCTCTTCCTTGAGTTCGGGCGCGACATGGTCGGGAAGGTCGTTGGCGGGGGCGCCCTCGACCGGCTCGAAGCGGAAGGCGCCGACGCGGTCGAGGCGGGCTTCTTCGAGCCACTCGAGCAGATATTCGCAATCCTCTTCGGTCTCGCCGGGGAAGCCGACCACGAAGCTCGAACGGATCGCGATGTCGGGGACTTCGCGGCGCCACTGGACCAGCCGCTCGAGCACCCGCGCCTCGTTGGCGGGGCGGCGCATCGACTTCAGGATCTTCGGACTGGCGTGCTGGAAGGGAATGTCGAGGTAAGGGAGGATCAGCCCTTCGGCCATCAGCGGCATGATCCGGTCGACGTGCGGGTAGGGATAGACATAGTGCAGTCGCACCCACGGTCGCTCGCCGTCGGGGGTGCGCAGTTCGCCCAGCGCCGCGGCGAGGTCGGTCATGTGCGCCCGCACCTCGCGCCCCTTCCACGGCCACGCCTGGTGCTTGAGGTCGAGGCCGTAGGCGCTGGTGTCTTGGCTGATCACCAGCAATTCGCGGGTGCCAGCGGCGAGCAACTTCTCGGCTTCGCGCAGGATCGCATCCGGGCGCCGACTGACGAGGTCGCCGCGGATCTGCGGGATGATGCAGAAAGCGCAACGGTGATTGCAGCCCTCGGAAATCTTGAGATAGCTGTAGTGGCGCGGGGTCAGCTTCAAACCGCCGAACGCCGCCGGATCGGCCTGGGGCACGAGGTCGAGATAGGGCGAGCGCGGCGCAGGCGCCGCCTCGTGCACCGCCTCGACGACCTGCTCATATTGATGCGCACCGGTGATCGCGAGCACCTGCGGGAAGCGGTCGCGGATGACCTCGGCCTCGCGGCCCATGCAACCGGTGACGATCACTCGGCCGTTTTCGGCGATGGCCTCGCCGATCGCCTCGAGGCTCTCTTCCTTGGCGCTATCCAAGAAGCCGCAGGTGTTGACCAGCACGACGTCGGCGCCGGCATAGTCGGGCGACATCTGATAGCCGTCGGAGCGGAGCTGCGAGAGGATGCGCTCGCTGTCGACCAGATTCTTGGGACAGCCGAGCGAAACCATGCCCACGCGGGGCGGCGAAGGAAGACGGGTTGCCATGGGAGCGGCGCCTGTAACCGAAAAGTGGGGCGAAATCGAGATGGTGTCAGTCGTCGTCAGGGCCATCGTCTGGCGCCTCGCCACGCGGCGCGCGCCTGCGCACCCACTCGTGCTCGTTCGTCTCGGTCCAGGCGTCGATCGGACGGCCGGCACGGTCCACCGCCGGGCCGAAGCGCAATTTGCGCAGCGCTCCCTGGCAGGTCGCGGCATCGAGCCCGGGGGAGCCCGAGGAACGAACGATGCGGCAGTCGGTGACCTGGCCGAACCGGCTGACCCGCAGGCGGAAGAACACCCGGCCGCTGGGGCGCTGCGCCTGCACCGCCGGGGGAACGTCAGACCACGCCAGCTCACCGCCAAGATATTCGGGGCCGTCTTCGCTGCCCCCGCCACCACCGCCGCCGGTCCCGTCGCCGCTCAATCCTGAGCCAAGCCCGTTGCCGACCCCGCCACGGCCGGTGCCGGGGCCGATTACCGGCGCCGCGCCGGCGGCGGGCGCGGTGCCCTGGCCCGCGACCGGCGCGGCGGGCAGCGGCGGGGGCGGGGGGAGCACGATCAGGGGTTTGGGCGCGACCACCGGGGTCGGCGTGTTGCGCTTGTTGGGCGGCGCCGCCGCGCCCTCGGGGTCCTTGGGCTTGTGGGACGGCGTCGGCTTCTTCTCGGGCGTCATCGGCACGACCGGCGGCGGCGGCGGCGGCTCGTCGCGCAGGCTGATCACCGCCAGTGGCTGCTGCAGCGCCGCCGGCACTGGCGTCACCCCAAGCCCGGTCAGCAGCGCCCAGCCCAGCGCGACATGGACCAGCGCCACGATCGCGAACGAGCGCGCGCTGTCACGGCGGTCATGGAGGCTGCGGCGCATGGTCACTTATTGTCCGACGCCGGCTGAACGGACCGTGTCATCGGCGCCTGGTGGGGCTGGGAAGGGCGATAGCTGAGCACGGCGGCGTAACGAGCCTGCCGTCGAAGCGGTTGCCTCCGTCGTTGGTCGAGCCGAGCCCCGCCTTGGCCGGAACGAGCACGGGTTGTCACTTGCCAAGCCGACCTTGCGCGCGTCACTTCGATTCCGGGCAAGACAGGGGACGGCGGTGGCGTCGCGTAATGAAGCAACGGCCTTGCGGCTGGACGCGGTCAGCAAGAAATTCGACCAGACGCTAGCGGTCGACGACCTCAGCTTCACGGTCCGCGAGGGGGAGACCTTCGGGTTCCTCGGCGGCAACGGCGCTGGCAAGACCACCTCGCTGCGGATGGTGCTCGACATCATCCGCCCGACCAGCGGGAGCATCTCGGTGCTCGGTCGTGCCCCGGGACGCGAGAATGCCGCGCTGATCGGCTTCCTCCCCGAGGAACGCGGGCTCTACCGCCAGATGACCGCGCTCGACACCATCATCTATTTCGGGCGGCTCAAGGGGATGACTCCCGGCGATGCGAAGCGCGAGGGGCTGGCGCTGCTCGACCGCTTCGGGCTCGCCGCCAACGTCAAGTCGACGATCGACAAGCTCTCCAAGGGCATGGCGCAGAAGGTCCAACTCGCCGCCGCGGTGGTCAACCGCCCGCGGCTGCTGTTGCTCGACGAGCCTTTCTCGGGGCTCGACCCGGTCAACCAGACGCTGCTCGAAGACGAGATCCGTCGCGCCACTGCCGACGGCGCGACCGTGGTCTTCTCGACCCATGTCATGCAGCACGCCGAGCGATTGTGCGACCGGCTGCTGTTCCTCGCCAAGGGCCGCAAGCGCTTCGAAGGCACGCTCGACGAGGCGCGCGCGAGCCTGCCCGCGCGGCTGACGATGGTGGCGCGCCAATCGCCCGCGGCGCTGCCCGGCGTCGCCTCGGCCACCCGGCTCGGCAGCCCCGAACCCGGCTGGGAGGAATGGGAGGTCCACCTCGCTCCCGGCGCCGACGCGGGCGACCTGCTCGAACAGTCGGTCGCACAGCAATTCGCGCTGCGCCGCTGCGAGCAGCAGCGCCCCGGCCTGCACGACATCTTTATCCACCTTGTCGGACCGGCGGAGGCCCGCTCGTGAGAAACATCCTCATCGTCGCCGCGCGCGAGTTCAAGCAGATCACCGCGATGCGCAGCTTCTGGCTGACGCTGCTGATCCTGCCGATCGCGCTGTCGTTCGGGCCGCTTGCGGGCAAGTTCCTCAAGGACGATGCGGCGTCGCGGCTGATGATCGTCGATCGCTCGGGTGGCGCAGTCGCCGCCGCGCTCAGTGCGCGGATCGACGCCGATCAACAACGCGAGGTGCTGAGCGGGCTGTCGCGCTACGTCCGCCGCCACGACCTCGCGGCCGCCGGGCCCGGGCAGCCGTGGGCCGAGCACGATCGATATTACACCGACGCCGACGTCGCCGCCTTCCGCGCTGCCGGCGGCCTCCCCGCCGCCCTGAAGGCGATCGACCGGATCAAGCCGTCGGGCCTGCCCGACTATAAGGCGCCCGACCCCAATTATGCAGTGGTCCCGACCGCCCCGGCGCTCGCGGCGGCACCGCCCGCCGGGCTCGACGCCGCCGCCCAGCCGTTGCTTCATCCCGCCGACAAGAACGCCAAGCCCATCGACACCATCCTGGTGATCCCGGCCGACTTCGCCCGCACCGGCCAGGCCCGGCTGCTCGCCAACTCCGACCCCTCGCCGCGGCTGATGGGAATGGTCCAGGACGTGCTGACCCGCCAGCTCCGCACCGGCTTCCTCCAAAGCCAGGGTCTCAGCCCTCAGGCCGCCGCCGCCGCGGGACAGATCGCGCCCGCGCTCGCCGTCGCCACGCCCCCGCCAGGCGGCGGGCTCAAGGAGGCGATGGTGGTCCGCTCGGTCCTCCCGCTCGCGGTCTGCTACCTGTTGATGATGAGCCTGATGTTGTCGGGCAGCTGGATGCTCCAGGGCAGCGTCGAGGAGCGCGGCAACAAGCTGATCGAGACCGTCCTCGCCTGCGTCAGCCCCGAGGAATTGATGTATGGCAAGCTGATCGGCACTGTCGCGGTCGGCATGCTGATGATCGGCGTGTGGATCCTGTGCGGGGTGTTCGCCGCCACCGCTACCCAGGGCGCGATCGCCGACTTCATCCGCCCCGCGGTCGAGCCGCTCAAGTCGCCGACGACCTGGCTGACGATGATCTACTTCCTCGTCGTCGGTTACGTCTCGATCGCCATCTTCTTCCTCGCGATCGGGGCGATGACCGAGTCGATGCGCGAGGCGCAGGGCTATCTGATGCCGGTGATGCTCGGCCTGATCCTGCCCGTCACCCTGCTCATCCAGGCGGTGCTGAGCGGGCAGGGCGGGGTTGCGCTGACGGTGCTGACCTTCGTCCCCATCTGGACCCCGTTCACCGTGCTCGCGCGGCTCGGCAGCGGGATTCCGACCTGGCAGGTGCTGGTCGCCGGCGCGCTGCTGCTCGCCTGGACCGCGCTCCAGCTGGTGATGCTCGGCCGGCTCTTTCGCCACAGCCTGCTCGCCACCGGCCAGAAGCCGACCCTGCGACAGCTGTTCGAGCGATTGCGCACCTCTAAGGCCGACTGACGAGGTCGTTCCACCGCCGTAAGTGAAATCGGGTTCATCTCGCAACCGAGCAGCGGAAGTCGCCGTTTCCCCGGCTTCTGACAGGAGAAAATTGCGATGATGAAGACCTTGATCGTCCTCGGGGCGGCGAGCGTGGCGCTGGGCGCGCTGCCGGCCGAAGCCCGGACCTATTCTAACACCGTGGCCTGCAGCGGCTGGCGCGACGGCCAGTGCGTCGCCTGGAACCGGCTGACCAACAAGCAGGTCCGCGACATCGCGGTCGGCACCGAATTCGGCGCCAACTACAGCTATTACACCCCCTACGATCAGATCCCGCAGGCGGTGGTGACGCAATATCACCTCGCCCCGACTAACCGCTATGTGACCGCCGAAGGCTACACTTACGTGGTCGATCCCTCGACCTACAAGGTCACCCAGGTGATCACGCCGACCACCACCACGACCACCACCACGCAGGTCCAGCCGACCGGGACCGCGGTCCCGCCGCCGCCGCCGGGCCAGTGAGCTACTCCCTCCTCCCGAGTGAGTAATGGGCGGTCGGTCCCCCTTGGGGCCGGCCGCCCCAGTGGTGCATGGGACCCACCGCCGGCCCTTGCAGATGCCCGCCGCCCGACGGATGATGTGTGGCAGCGGTGATCGCCGCCGGCCTTTCAGGAAATGGGAATGCTCATGCGCCGCCAAACCTTGCTTCGCACAATCTTGGCCTGCTCGGTGCTGTGGGGTGGGGCCGCCGAGGCGGCGTCGGTCGCTGGCAAGTGGATCAACCCGTCCCGGAGCGTGATCATCGACATCAAGCCGAGCGGCGGCCGGCAGATGTGCGGTGTCGTCGTCTGGGCCTCCGAGCAGGCCAAGCGCGACGCCCGGCGCGGCACCCCGCACCTCGTCGGCACCCAGCTCCTGACTGGCCTCCACAACACCCCCGACGGCTGGCGCGGTAATTTGTTCGTGCCCGACGTGAACCTGCGCGCCTCGGCCAAGCTCAGCCTCGAAGGCAATGCGCGCCTCAAGGTGTCGGGATGCAAGGCGGTCTTGTGCAAGACTCAGCTGTGGGCGCGCACCAACCGGTCGCGCGCCTAAGGACCTAAACCGCGATCTTTAAGCGTCGAGTTCCTCGTCGCTGATCGCGCTCGCCCGCGCCTGGATGAAGGCGAAGCGGTGCTCGGGGTTCTTGCCCATCAACCGCTCGACCAGATCCTTGACAGGCTGGCGGTCCTCATACTGGCTCGGCAACGTCACCCGCAGCATCGAGCGGGTGGCCGGGTCCATGGTGGTTTCCTTGAGCTGGTTGGGGTTCATCTCGCCCAAGCCTTTGAAGCGGCTGACCTCGACCTTCTTGCCCTTGAACTCCTTGGCCTCGAGCTCGGTGCGATGCGCGTCGTCGCGGGCGTAGAGCGTCTTGTTGCCGGCGGTCAGCCGGTAGAGCGGCGGCTGGGCAAGGAAGAGGTGCCCGCGGCGGACCAGCTCGGGCATCTCCTGGAAGAAGAAGGTCATCAACAGGGTCGCGATGTGCGCCCCGTCGACGTCGGCGTCGGTCATGATGATGATCCGCTCATAGCGCAGCGCCGCCTCGTCGAACTTGTCCTTAATGCCGCAGCCCAAGGCGAGCTGGAGGTCGGCAATCTCGCTGTTGGCGCGGATCTTTTCGGCGGTCGCGCTGGCGACATTGAGGATCTTGCCCCGGATCGGCAGGATCGCCTGAGTCTTGCGGTTGCGCGCCTGCTTGGCGCTCCCGCCCGCGCTGTCGCCCTCGACGATGAACAGCTCGGTCCCCTCGGGGTCGTCGCTGGCGCAGTCGGTCAATTTGCCGGGCAGGCGCAGCTTGCGCGCGCTGGTGGCGGTCTTGCGCTTGACCTCGCGCTCGGCGCGCCGCTTCAGCCGCTCGTCCATCCGCTCGATGATCGAGCCCAAGAGCGCGCGGCCGCGGTCCATGTTGTCGGCGAGATAATGGTCGAAATGGTCGCGCACCGCCGCCTCGACGAAGCGCGCGGCCTCGAGGCTGGTCAGGCGGTCCTTGGTCTGGCTCTGGAAATGCGGATTGCGGATGAAGACGCTGAGCATCAGCTCGACGCCATTGAAGACGTCGTCGGGGGTGATGTCCTTCGCGCGCTTGTTGCCGACCAGGTCGCCGAACGCGCGGATGCCCTTCGACAAGGCGGCACGCAGGCCCGCCTCATGGGTGCCGCCGTCGGGGGTCGGGATGGTGTTGCAATAATAGCTTTCGGCGCCGTCCGAATAGAGCGGCCAGGCGACCGCCCACTCGGCGCTGCCCTGGCCTTCGGGAAAGTCCTGGCGGCCGGCGAAGGGGACGTTGGTGACGCACGGCCGCTCGCCCAATTGCTCGTTCAAATGGTCGAGCAGCCCGCCGGGGAATTGGAAGGTGGCGGTTTCGGGCACGTCGGCCGACGCCAGCGACGGATCGCACTTCCAGCGGATCTCGACCCCGGCGAACAGATAGGCCTTCGAACGGGCGAGCCGGTAGAGCCGGCCGGGATCGAACAGATTGTCGGACCCGAAGATCTCGGGATCGGGATGGAAGGAGACGCTGGTCCCGCGGCGGTTGGGGGCGGCGCCAATTTCCTCGAGCGGTCCGGTGGCGGCCCCGCGCGAAAAGACCTGGCGGTAGAGCTTCTTGTCCTTGGCGACCTCGACCACCGTCTCGGTCGACAGGGCGTTGACCACGCTGACGCCGACGCCGTGGAGACCGCCGGAGGTCGAATAGGCCTTGCCCTCGAACTTGCCGCCCGAGTGGAGCGTGGTGAGGATCACCTCGAGCGCCGACTGGCCAGGGAACTTGGGATGCGGGTCGACCGGGATGCCGCGGCCGTTGTCGGTAACGGTCAGGCGGTTGCCCGGCTCCAGCGTGACCTCGATCCGGCTGGCGTGACCGGCGACCGCCTCGTCCATGCTATTGTCGATCACCTCGGCGGCGAGGTGGTGGAGCGCGCGGGCGTCGGTCCCGCCGATGTACATTCCGGGACGGCGACGGACGGGCTCGAGCCCCTCGAGCACTTCGATCGCGCTGGCGTCGTAGCTGTCGGGGGTTGGGGTGGCGCTGGATGTGCCGAAAAGGTCCGTCATGATGCGCGGGAACGTATAGGGACCGGGCCGCGTCTGCCAAGCGGCGACTGCGTCGCGCCGCCGGCCTCACGCGTCACGGCGCGTGCGGAACGGTGGCGCTGCCGTGCGACGCCTGGCGGTAGAGCCGCGCCAGCATGACCGAATAGGGCACCAGCACCAGCAATTCGCCAAGCAGGCCGAGCCCCGAAAGCAGCAGCGCCGCGACGCTCATCGGCTCGGGTTTGCCCAGCGCGAGGATCACCAGCGAGCCGAGCACCGCGCTCAGCGCCAGCGTGACGATCAGCAGCAGGGCGAGGAATAGCAGCACGAAACCGAGCAGGCGCAGCGTGCGGCCCTTGGTGAGCTGCCAGCTGCGGACCAGCAGCCGGATCGGATTGCCGCCCTCGGCCGCGGCGATCGAGACCGCAAACTGGAGGCGGGCGAGGATCACCACGCCGATCACCAGCCCGGCGAGGAAGGCGAGCGCGGCGGCGGGGCTCGGCTGCTGCTGCGCGCTGGTGGCGATCAGCGCCGGGGCCATCAACGCGGTCAGCGGGATAAGCAGCAGGACGGTCGCGCCGAGCACCGCGGGACCGCGCAGCAGCCCCGAGCGGAGTGCGTCGCCGACCCGCTCGTCGGAATGCAGCGCGAGCTGGGCGATCCCGACCAGCCCGCCGAACCGGGTCCAGGCGATCAGCACCAGCGCGACGAGCAGGGTCAGCGAGGTCGCGCTCGCGTTCGTCGCGGCCGCGGCCATCGCCGCCGGGCCCATCACGGTGCCGATCAGCAGTTGCGGGAGGACCAGCGTCATCAGGCCGAGCGGCCAGATCAGCCGCCCGTCGCGGGCAAGGATCGCGCGGGTCTCGTCCCAGGCCGCCGAAAACGACAATTTGCTCACCCGATCACACTCCCCTGGCGCAGCGCGCCTTGCTCTGGCCCGCTTATGGTGGCGCGGGCGGGGCGAGGCAACGGCTTGCGGGCGCCGCGCCGACGCGCCACCTGTCGAGCGCGATGGACTATGACGGGATCGAGTGGCGGGTCAGCGATCGCCTGGTGCCTTATCCGGAGGCGCTGGCGGCGATGGAGGCGCGGGCCAGGGCAATCCGCGAGGAGGGCGCGCCTGAGCTCGTCTGGCTGCTCGAGCATCCGCCGATGTTCACCGCCGGCACCAGCGCCGACCCGGCTGAATTGTTCAACCCCCAGGGTTTCCCGGTGTACGAAGCCGGACGCGGCGGGCGCTACACCTACCACGGCCCGGGGCAGCGGGTCGGCTACCTCATGCTCGACCTCGACAAGCGCGGCCGCGACATCCGCCGCTTCGTCCATTCGCTCGAAGGCTGGATGATCGCCGCGCTCGGCGATGTGGGCGTGGTTGCGCGGCGCGAGCCCGGGCGGATCGGCATTTGGACCGGGACCGGCCCTTCCGAGGCCAAGATCGGCGCGATCGGGGTGCGGGTGAAGCGCTGGGTCACGCTCCACGGCTTTGCCATCAACGTGTCGCCGGATTTACATCATTTCGGCGGTATCGTGCCGTGCGGAATCGCCGACTTCGGGGTGACCAGTCTCGCGGCCCTCGCAAATAAGGCCGGAACAGCCGAGCTGGACGCGGCGTTATGGGCGCACTTGCCTGAATTCCTTGTGGATTTGGGGGAGGCGACGATGCCCTCTTGAGGGGGGCGTCTAGTCACACTATTGTGCGGGCGATTTGTGACGCGGGCAAACCGCGCCAGATCGATTTTTCCGAAGGGAGTCTAGAATGCGTGCTCTTATCCTGGTCGCTGGTGCGGCCCTCGCTGTTTCGGCGTGCAGCAGCAACACCACTGCGAACAACACCACCGAGGACGTCAACCTCACCACCGACATGAATGCCGGCATGACCGACATGAACGCCGGGATGACCGACATGAACGCGACCGACGCGAACATGATGATGAACTCGACCGACGCCAACATGTCGTCGAACATGTCGTCGAACAGCATGACGACCACCACGACGACCAACACCACCAACGCGATGTAAGTCCAAACGCCCCCCTCGCAGGGGGCGTTGGCTTTTGGAGAGGCTGTCGGCATAAGCCGGCAGCCTCTTTTCGTATGCGGAGCCCTTCCAGCCCATGATCCGGACCTGCCTCATCGCCGTGGCCGCGCTCGCCCTTGCTGCCTGCAACAAGGAACGGGCGGCCGAGGGCAACCAGGCCTTCAGCGACGAGGACTTCACCAGCCAGGCGATCGTCGCCAACGACGTCACCGCGATCGACGCGGCGACCGGCGACGCGGCCAACATGGCGGCCGACGTGCCCGCCGACGCGGTGCTCGACAATGGTGACGAAGGCGACGGCGGTGCAGCCCCTGCTCCTACCCAGCGAAGCCCGGCCAAGCCGAAGCGCCCGGCCAGTAGCCAGAGCGATCCATCCACCCCGAGCCAGCCGGCCCCGGCGGCACCGGCCGCCGCCACCGGCAATACCGCGGGCTAGGGCAGCCCGACCAGCTTGTGCGCCTGCAGCGTCAGGCGCCACTTCGGCCGCGCCATCGCCAGCGCGATCGCCGCCTCGACCGCCGCCGCTCGCTCCGGCCCATCCATCGGCTGGACGAGGAAATTCGCGAAATCCCATCCTTCTAGCGCGGCCGGGTCGATACCCTCCTGCGGCCAGACCAGCTTCAACTCGTCGCCGGCGCACTGGACGACCTCGGTTCCCGCCTTGGGGCTGACGCACAGCCAGTCGAGCCCGGGCAGCGCGGGGAGGGTGCCGTTGCTCTCCATCGCCACTCGGAAGCCGCGCGCGTGCAGCGCATCCAGCAGCGCTGCGTCGAGCTGGAGCATCGGCTCCCCGCCGGTGATCACCACCAGCCGCTCGGCCCTCCCGGCCCCCCACGTCGACTCGACCTGCGTCGCCAGCGCGTCCGCCTCGGCGAACTTGCCCCCGCCAGGCCCGTCGGTGCCGACGAAATCGGTGTCGCAGAAGCGGCATTGGGCAGTGGCGCGATCGGCCTCGCGCCCGCTCCACAAATTGCAACCGGCAAAGCGCAGGAACACCGCCCGCGCGCCCGCCTGCACCCCCTCGCCCTGGAGGGTGAGGAAGCATTCCTTGACCGCGTAGCTCACGGCTGGGCGTAGTGGGTGGGGTCGGGCAGCCCGGCGTCGGCGAAGCCCTTGGCGCGCAGCCGGCAGGCGTCGCATTCGCCGCAGGCGCCGCCGAGCGCGCCCGGATCGTAGCAGCTGTGGCTGATCCCCGCGTCGAGCCCGAGCCGCGCCGCCTCGCGAGCGATGTCGGCTTTGGTCATCTGCTGCAAGGGCGCGCGAATGGTGAAGCGCTGGCCCTCCACCCCGGCCTTGGTGGCGAGGTTGGCGAGGTTCTCGAACGCCGAAACGAACTCGGGCCGGCAGTCGGGATAGCCCGAATAGTCGAGCGCATTGACCCCGACATAAAGGTCGCGCGCGCCGGCCGCCTCGGCCCAGCCGAGTGCGAGGCTGAGAAAGATGGTGTTGCGGGCGGGCACGTAGGTGACCGGAATGCCCTCGCTCAGCCCATCCTTGGGTACCGCGGTGTCGCTGGTCAGCGCCGAACCACCGAAGCCGGTCAGGTCCATCGGCAGGACGATATGCTGCTCGGCCAGGTCGGCGGCGATGCGGCGCGCGGCGGCGAGCTCGACCCGGTGGCGCTGGCCATAGTCGATCGTCAGCGCGAGCACGGCGAAGCCCGCCTCACGCGCCAGTGCGGCGCAGACCATCGAGTCTAGCCCGCCCGAGAGGAGGACGACGGCGCGGCGGCCCGCGGCGGGGGTGGAAACGTCGGTCATTGCGGCGGCCACTTAGAGGCGCGCGACCCAAAAAAGAAGGGCCGCCCGAAGGCGGCCCAGGTTCGGGGCAAGCCCGATAGGGAGGAAAGCGTGCCCCGAAGAAGAGACACCCCATTCTCATAATCCCGGAGTGCTAAACAAGAGCTTAATGAATGCGACAAGCGTCGGATTTTCTGGCGAATAATGCGGTCTGGAACGGACCGCCGCCATGGATTCCCTGGATGTCGAGCTTGAGCGAGCGCGGGGTCACCGCGGTCAGTCGGGCCTCGCCGAAGTCGCCGCCCGGACAATTGTAGCGGATCACCGTTTCGCTGCCCGATTGCGAGAGGATCGTGCGGTGGCACTGGCGCCCGCGTTCCTCCCACTGGGCGAGGGCGGCGAAGTCATGCACGCACAGGCTCACCGCGCGCTCGCCGGTGGCGCTGCGGCTGACCGACCACAGCCCGGGTTCGAGGCTCTTGAGGGTCGGGCCCGCCACCGCCGCCAGCGCGGCCGCCGGGGCTGCGACGAGGACGAACAGTGAAGGCAGGAAACGGCGCATTTCTGCGTATCTTACCACGTCTTCAGGCTTGGTCGAAGTGGACCGGGAAACTCGTCGAACAGAATTCACAATCGACCCGAATGAGCCCGTCGTCGCCCTTCATCGCCTCACGCTCCTCAGCCGGAAAGCGGGCGATCACCGAGCGAACATAGTCGGGGTTGCAGCGGCAGCCGCGGCTGAGAGGCTGAAGCGCCAGCGTGCGCACCTCGGGCTCCTCATGGAACAGCCGCCAGACCAGCTCCTCGAGCGGCAGCGCGCGGTCGGTCAGCTCGGCCTCGCCGACGGTCTGCGCCAGCGCGGCGACATGGTCCCAGTCGGGATGGTCCATCCTGGTGTGCAGCCGCTCGCGCCCGACCTCGCCCTCGGGGAGGTGCTGGAACAGGATGCCGCCGCCGACCCAGTGGCCGTCCTCGTCCTTGCGCGCGGCCAGGCGAACGATGCTCGGGATCTGCTCGGACTGGCTGAAATAGCTTTGCGCCGCCTCGGCCAGGCTCGCGCCCTCGAGCGGGACGATGCCCTGATAGCGCTCGTCGGTCGCCGGCTGGTCGAAGGTGATGGCGAGGTAGCCGTGGCCGAACAGGCTCGCGAGGCTCGGCGTGCGGGCGTCGGCCAGCCGCGCCGGATCGTGGCGGACATAGCCGCGCAGCTCCCCATTCAGATAATCGCACACCAGCAGGTCGACGATCCCCTCGGTGGTCTGCGCCTGGAGCGTCAGCTGGCCGCCCGGATCCTTGAGCAGCGCGCCGAGCAAGGCGGTCAGGGTCAGCGCCTCGGCGAGCAACTGCTCGATCTGCGGCGGATAGTCGTGGGCGGAGAGGATGCTGTCGAGCACCGGCCCGAGCCGCGCCGCGCGGCCCCGGGCCGACCGCGAGGGAATGGTGACGCCGAGCGCCACGTCGAGAGTCTGGATGTCGGGGGTCATACCGACGAGCAGATAGGAAGCGTGTCCGCCGCCAACAAGCGAGCGGCAATCAGTCCGCTAAGGGCGCGCTTTCGCTGGCCGCGCGGGCGGCGGCGTTGGCTTCGCGGTGAGCGTTGGTGCGATGCAGGCGCTCGGCCATCGCATCCCATGCCAGCGCAGCGTTGAGGTTGCGCTCGCGCACGTTGCTCAGCGTCGAGCCTTCGGCCTCGCTGCGGCAATGGGCGGCGCGTTCGGTGTAGAATTCGAGGGTCGACATAGGCAGGGCTCCAGGCTGGCGGAAAAGCGAAGGGCCCGCCGCGATCGATCGCGGCGGGCCCTCGATGCGTTAGGAAGCGGCCTGGAGGTTGACCGCGCTGTTGCGTCCGTCCCGGCCCGACTGCAGCTCATACTGAACGCGCTGTTCGCGATCGAGCGTGCGCATGCCGGCGGCTTCAACGGCCGTGATGTGGACGAAGGCGTCGCCGCTGTTGTCGTCGGGCTGGATGAAGCCATAGCCCTTGTCGGCGTTGAAGAATTTGACGGTGCCGTTGATCATTTGAGTATGTCCTTCTCGTGCGGCGCCGCGAACTGCCGAAGCGCCGGCTAGGAGCGGCGTGAGGAGAAGGAGAAAAGGTGCCGCAAAGCGCCCGTAGACCGTCAACTTGCGACTGATAGCGATGTTCATGTGGGCGCTTGGCGGCGATTTTGCAAGTTTGGGGCCGTGGCGGGGCAGGCGGGGCCTGGGCTTCGTCAGGGCTTCCAGTTGCGGTCGCCGAGCTGCTCGGAGGTGGCGTCGACCAGCCCGAACCCGCGTTTGAGGAGGTCGGGGCGGAAGATCGACAGGCCGATCATCCCGGCGATGAACAGGAACATCAGCAGCGGCGCGGCGCCGAGGTCGGGCGGACCTGGGTTGGCGGCGGCCTCCTTGCGCTTGGCCATCTCGGCCTGCTTGGCGGCGCGCTGGGCGGGCGAATAATCATAGCCGGGGCAAAGACCGTCGGGATAGGACGGCCCCTCGCAGAACGGCCCCGAATCGGCGGTCCGCGCCCACTCCACCATCGCCCCCGGGCTGAAGGTCCGCACGGCATGGCCGAGGTCGCCGTCCCTGGGCCACCAGAAGACCAGGCTGAACACCACCGCCATCGCCACCGGGATGATCAGCTTGGGCTTGATCCCGAGCAGGTTGCGGCGGTCGCTGCCGCGCCATTCCCACCAGGCGAGCTGCGCCTGCTGCCACTGGCGATAGGCGTCCGGATCGGTGAAGCGCAGCGCCAGCAACTGGAGGGTCGGGGTCGGCGGCTGCTGGAGCGGGCGCCCGTCGGCGTCCGCCGGGTAAAGCACTCGCCGCTGCTCCTGCGGCGCGGCGACCCCGAAGCGGCGGCGAACCGGCGCGCGCGTGTCGCGACGCGAGCGGCCCGGGTCCATCAGCCCGGCGCCGAGCGCGCGGATGGCGGTCAGCCGCTCGGCGATCCCTGGATGGCTGCCACCCTCGAAATCGGCGGGGCCGTCGAACAGCAGCCCCTCAACGCGGGTGCTCCCGGCAAAGGCGCCGCGGCGATGGACCTTGTCGAGCGCCGACAGCAGCGCCTCGGGATAATGGGTGACCCGCACCGCCTCGACGTCGGCGACATGGTCGCGCGACAGCTTGATCCCCCGCCGGGCCAGCCGGGCGAGCGCGAGCGACAGCATAGTGACCCCGCCGCCCGCGAGCAGCAGCAGCAGCATCGGCGGCAGCAGGATGACGAGGAGGAGCTGCTGCCACTGCTCGATCCGGAAGGGATTGTTGACCTGCCACAACAGCGCGGTCCGCATCAGCGCGTGGTTGGCGGCAAGGATGCGCGTGTCGCCCTGGCGGACGTGCGACGCCTCATGCGCGAAGACGGCCAGCAATTCGTCGTCGTCGAGCCGGTCGAGCAGCCCCCTGGTGGCGACCATCAGCCCCGCCGCCGGACCCTCGCCGACGGTCAGCGCATTGGCCTCGCCCGCCTCGATCACCCCGAAGCGCGGGAAGCGCACGCCGAGCGTGGTGCAGGCCTGCTCGGCGATGGTGACGAAGCGCGGCTCCTCGGCGCAGGTGACGGTGCGCACATCGAGCATGCGGGCGACCGCTTCGGCATGATGGCGGTAGAGCCGCCAGAACATGAAAGCGCTCAGCAGCGCCACCGGCAGTCCGTAGCGCAGCAGATAGCCGAGCGGATTGGTGAGGATCGTATGCTCGGGATCGACCAGCAGCAGGACGAGCGTCAGCGCGAAGGCGGCGATCAGCTCGAACGAGAGGACGTAGAGCAGCAGCAGCAGCCCGGCGAAGCGCCGGCTCGCCGCCGCATGACTGACGTAGCCCTTGGCGGCCACCGCCGGACGCCGGCCGTTAGAGGCTGATCGAGATGGGTTCGGCGAAGTCAGCGCGGCGCTCGCCCAAGCTGAACTTCTCGCGCGGCTCACCGCTGTTGCGGCCGATGAGATTGCCCGGGAAGGCGCGCTTCACGCCGTTCAATTCCTCGACGCACAGATTGTAGAAGCGCCGCGCGGCGGTGATCTTTTCCTCGGTGCGGATGAGGTCGGTGCGCAGCTGGCGGTAATGCTCCGAGGAGTGCAGCTCGGGGTAATTCTCGCTGACCGTGAACAGGTTTTGCAGCACCCCGGCCATCTGGTTGTTGGTGATCCCGGCATTGTCGCCCGAGGTCAGCGCTTCTAGCGCCGCCACCCGGCCGTCGAGCACGTCGCGGATGACCGACTGCTCGCGGTTGGCGAAGGCGCGGACTACCTCGACGAGGTTGCCGATCAGCCCTTTGCGCTCAACCAGCAGCGCGTCGACATCGCCGTAAGCGGCATCGGCGCGCTCCTCGAGCTGGCCGATCAGCTGATGCTGAGAGCGCCACATCCACAGCACCACCGCAAGCGCGACCAGGATTAGCCACACATACCAATGGTCGAGCAGGAAATTGGTCGCCCGGATGGCGCGCCCGGCCAGGTCGGTCGCCTGCGCGAAATTCTGCGGCTGATTCACGACTCGGCACTCCCCCTCAAGAGCTGGTCAGGGGAGGGTGTTATCGCATTTCGGGACCGCAGGGGTTAACGCCGATTAAGCGGCCTGCGCCGGAACCTCATAAGCGGCCGACGCGGCGCTCAGTCCATCGACGAAGGCGCGGATGTCGGCTTCCTCGATGATCAGCGGCGGGAGGACACGCACCACATTGTCGCCCGCCGCGACGGTCAGGATGCCCTGAGTGCGCAGGTAGCCGACAAAGGCGCGGCTGTCGGTCTTCATCTTGATGCCGAGCATCAGCCCCATCCCGCGGACGCTCTCGAACAGATGGTCGTGGTTGGGCATCATCTGCTCGAGCGCGGCGCGCAGCCGCTCGCCCATGGCCCGGACGTGCTCGAGAAATTCCGGGTTGGCGACCACGTCGAGGACCGCTTCGCCCGCCGCCATCGCCAGCGGGTTGCCGCCATAGGTCGAGCCGTGGGTGCCGATCACCATCCCCTGCGCCGCTTTCTCGGTGGCGAGGCACGCGCCCAACGGGAAGCCGCCGCCGATCCCCTTAGCCGAGGCGACGATGTCCGGGACGATGCCATATTGCTCGTGCGCGTAGAGCGTGCCGGTCCGCGCCACCCCGCACTGGACCTCGTCGAGCACCAGCATCAGGTCATGCTCGTCACAGGCAGCGCGCAAGCCCTTCATGAACTCGGGGGAGGCGGGGCGGATGCCGCCTTCGCCCTGCACCGGCTCGACCAGGAAGCCCGCCGTATTCTCGTCGATCGCGGCCAGCGCGGCGTCGAGATCGTCGAAGGCGACGACCTTGAAGCCTTCGAGCAGCGGGGCGAAGCCGTCGCGCAGCTTGGCCTGATCGGTCGCGCTGATCGTCGCCATGGTCCGCCCGTGGAAGGCGTTGGAGAAGGTGATCAGCGTGTGCTTGTGCGGATTGCCGCGCGCATGGTGATAGCGGCGCGCGGTCTTGATCGCGCACTCGACCGCCTCGGCGCCCGAATTGGTGAAGAACACCGTATCGGCGAAGGTCAGGTCGACCAGCCGCTGCGCCAGCCGCTCGCCCTGCGGCGAGCCGTAGAGGTTGGAGACGTGCATCAGCGTCTCGGTCTGCTTCTGGATCGCGCCGATCAGGTGCGGGTGGCTGTGGCCGAGCAGGTTGACCGCGATGCCGCTGGCGAAGTCGAGGTAACGCTCGCCGCCCTCGCCGATCAGATACACGCCTTCGCCCTTGACCGGTCGCACCTCGCAGCGCGGGTAGACGGGCATGAGCGGCGTGATGGCCATGGCGGCAGGGTCCTTGTGCTTGGCTGACGGGTTGGGGGTCCTTTAGCCGGGGGAGGGCCCAAAAGAAAAGGCGGCCCGGGTCGCCCCGAGCCGCCAATTTCTGTTCGCTTCAGAAGCGACGCTTAGCCGGGATAGCGGCCGTGGTCGTCCTCGTAGCGGTCGTCGCGGCCGTCGCGGTCACGATCGTAGCGCGGGTCGCCATTGTACCCGTTGCCATACTGGCCCTGGTTGTTGTTCCAGCCGCCACGCCCGTCGCGCGCCTCGGCGTAGATCCGGCGCTCGAGGTTCTGGAGGCGCCACTCGACGTCACGGCGATCGCTGCCACGCAGGCCGTTGTAGCCGGTGCGGGCGATCCGTTCGCGCAGATACTGAGCCTCGTTGCGCAGCCCGCGATACTCGCCGCGGCTGAGGATCCCGCGCTGACCGAGCATGTCGATCCGCTGGGTCAGCCGGTCGATCCGGACCATGTAATTCTGGCCGCCCTGGTTGTAACCGTACTGCTGGCCATAGCCGGGCTGGCCGTAGCCGTAAGGCTGGCCCTGGTAGTATTGGGCGGCGGCAGGCGCCGCGGCGGCCAGCGCGCTGGTGGCGACGGCGGCGGCGATGATGAACTTGCGCATGATGCATTCACTCCCTTCGAGTGGTGATGGGAGTGATCTACCGATTCGCCGGTGTGACGACCCTGAACGCGCTCGTTAGGCCCCATTCACCTGGCTTAACGGAGCGGGCTCAGTTCTTGATCTTCCACCCGCTGCGCAGGAGCGTGTAGCAGAGCGCCCACAGCGCGAGGTTGAGGATGCCTAGCCCGATCGCCCCGACGGCGAGCGGGGAATCCGCGGCCTTGAGAAAGCCGTAGCGGAAGCCGCTGATCACGTAGAAGAACGGGTTCGCATGGCTGATCGCGCGGAAGGTCGGCGACAATTGCTCGACCGAATAGAAAGTGCCCGACAGCAGCGACAGCGGCGCGACCACGAAATTGGTCACTGCCGCCGCATGGTCGAACTTCTCCGCCCAGATCGAGGTCAGCAGCCCGAGGAAGCTCAGCAGCAGCGACCCCATCAGCCCGAACCACAGAGCGGCGAGGGGATGGCGGACCCAGACATGGACGCCGGGGAACAGGCTCATCGCCAGCCACACCGCCCCGCCGACCAGGAAGGCGCGGGTGACCGCGGCACCGATCAGCCCGGCGATCAACTCCCCAGTCGACAGCGGCGGCATCAGATAATCGACGATCGTGCCCTGGATCTTGCCGACCAGCAGCGAGAAGCTCGAATTCGCAAAAGCGTTCTGCATCATCGCCATGACGATGAGGCCGGGCGCGATGAAATCGGCGAAGGGGACGCCCAGCACCATCCGCCCGGTCCGTCCCATCGCGACCGTGAAGATGACCAGGAACATCAGCGTCGTGACCGCCGGCGCCCACACCGTCTGGGTCTGGACCTTGAAGAAGCGCCTGACCTCCTTCACATATAAGGTCTTCAGGCCTCCCCAGTTCACGCCGGTAAGGCGGGCTTCGCCGGGCGCGCTGCGCACCCAGGCGGCGGTCGTCGGTGACGGGACGGGGGACGGCTGGTTGTTCACGGTGGAATCGCCTATCGGCTGCGGCTTCGCGCCGCAATGGCGGCACCTGCCAAGCCAGGAAAGAGTTTAGAAAAGTCATGAGCTGGACCGACGAGCGGATCGACCGCCTCAAAGCGATGTGGACCGCGGGCAAGACCGCCTCGCAGATCGCCGACGAATTGGGCGGAGTGTCGCGCAATGCGGTGATCGGCAAGGCGCACCGCCTCGGCCTCGATTCGCGTCCTTCCCCGGTCAAGGGCGGCGACGAGAAGCCGGCCGAACCCGCGCCCGCGCCGGCCGCCGCCACGCCCAAGCAGACCGCCAAGCTGGTCAGTGAGCCGACCCGGGTGAAGGAACGTCCGCCGATCGCCGCCGCGCTCGAGGCCGCCGCCCCGATGCCCCCGGTCGCCGCTCCGGCGCCGGCCGCCCCGGCCTCGCCGGGCACGCCGACCAAGCCCGAACCGACGATCCAGTATCGCTCGATCGGGCCGGGCGGCTTCGTCCGCCAGGGCCCGGGTGAGCAGCAGGCGCCGATCCCGCCCGCCCCGCCGCGCCGCCTGGTCCCGGCCAAGCCGAGTGCCGAGGTCGCCGACAAGACCAGCCTGCTCGAATTGAACGACCGCATCTGCAAGTGGCCGATTGGGCACCCGGGTGAGCCCGACTTCCACTTCTGCGGCAATGACGCGAACCCGGGCTTCCCTTATTGCGTCCAGCATTGCGGCGTCGCCTACCAGGCGCAGCTGCCGCGGCGCGATCGCCGGCCGCCGCCGCCGCTGCCGTTCGGCGGGCCGCGGGTCCGCTAAGCCCGGCGCGTCATGCGCTGGGCGCGATGGTGGCGCGCGCCCTGGTGGCTGGTGGCGCTGGCGACCGGCGCCAAGAGCTTCGCCGATAGTCCGCTGCTCGGCTCGCGCCGGCTGAATGCGCGCGGGCTTCATGCCGTCCGCGTCCGGCTGGCGCACGCGCTGACCGCGCAGCGCCGCCGCCGCCTCGCCGCCGCGGTGCCGCCGCACTGGCGCGAAGCGTTCGACCGCGACGGTTATGTCGTCGTCCCCGACCTGCTCTCGCCCGCCGAGCTCGAAGCGGTTCGCCGCACCCTGAGCGAAGAGCGCCTGCCGATGCGTGCCCACCTCCAGGGCGACACGATCACCGCGCGCGTCGTGCTCGACCGCCCGGCCATGGCCCGCCTGCCGGCGCTCGAGCGCCTGCTTAAGCGGCGCGACCTCCGCGCGCTGTTCGCCTATGTCGCGGGGACCCGCGCCCCGCCGGCCCACTTCCTCCAGACCATCCTCGGCGGCGCCGCCCCCGGCGACCTCCCCGATCCCCAGGTCCACCTCCACGCCGACGCCTTTTATTCGTCGATGAAGGCGTGGCTGTTCCTCGCCGACGTCGCCGACAACGGCCGCCCGCTGACCTATGTCGCGGGCTCGCACCGGCTCACCCCGGCGCGGCTGGCGTGGGAGCGCGGCCGCAGCCTCACCGTCCTCGAGCATGGCGACCGCCTCTCGCAGCGCGGCTCCTTCCGCGTCGAGCAGGAGGAATTGCCCGGCCTCGGGCTCCCCACGCCGACCCGCTTCGCGGTCCCCGCCAACACGCTGATCGTCGCCGACATGTTCGGCTTCCACGCCCGCGGCGATGCCGCCAAGCCGACCACCCGGGTCGAGCTGTGGTCCTACAGCCGCCGCGCGCCCTTCCTCCCCAATGTCGGCGGCTGGCTGCTCGCCCCGCTGGCGGGCTCGCGCGGTGGGCTGGTCTATCGGCTCACCGACTGGCTTGATCGCCGGGGACTACGGCGCCAGCACTGGCACGACATCGGACTGCAGCCCGCGGCCGCGCCCGACCTCGGCGACGGCCCGCCCGAACGCCTGCTCTAGCTGCTCAAGCCCAGCGGGCGAGCGGGGGCAGGCTCATCAGAATCGCGTCGATGTTGCCGCCGGTTTTGAGCCCGAACAGCGTCCCGCGATCGTAGAGCAGGTTGAACTCGACATAGCGCCCGCGAAACTCGAGCAATCGCTCCATGTCGGCGTCGGTGAAGGGCTGGTCCATCCGCCGGCGCACCAGCGGCGGGAAGGCCGCGAGGAACGCCTCGCCGACCGCACGCGTGAAGGCGAAATTGGCGGCGAATGCCTCTTCGCTGTCGCTCTCCAGCCGGTCGTAGAAAATCCCCCCGACCCCGCGCGCTACTTGGCGGTGGGGGAGCCAGAAATACTCCTCCGCCCACTTGGAAAAGCGCTCGTAATAGTCGCAGCCGTGCGCGTCGCACGCGGCCTTGAGCTCGGCGTGAAAGGCTTCGGTGTCATCGGCATAGGGCAGGGCGGGGTTCAGGTCCGCGCCGCCCCCGAACCAGCGCTTGCCCGTCGTCAGGAAGCGCGTGTTCATGTGCACCGCCGGCACGTTGGGATTGGCCATGTGCGCGACCAGGCTGATTCCGGTGGCGAAGAAGCTCGGGTCAGCCTCGGTGCCGGGGATGCTCTTGGCGAACTCGGGACTGAAGGCGCCGTGGACGGTGGAGACGTTGACCCCGACCTTCTCGAACACTCGGCCCGCCATCTGCCCGCGCACGCCGCCGCCGCCCTGTCCTGAGCCGGTCGAAGGGCCAGGGGCGCCGTCGTGATCGGTCCGGTCCCACGGGGTGAACACGAACGCCGCGTCGCTGCCGGCCTCGCCTTCGATCGCCTCGAACTCGGCGCAGATGCGGTTCCGCAAACTCTCGAACCAGGTGCGGGCGGCCGATTGCTGGGGGTCAAGCTCCATGGCGCGGGCCGATAGGGCAGATGCGCCGCCACCGCAAAGGCCGCGCTGGCCGAGAGGTGACAGCGCCGTAACTTCCACTTGGCGGACGCGGTTCGCCTCGCTATCAGCACCGCCAATCCGTCCCGGCCCGTCCGTGACGGCTTTCGTCATAGGCGTTCACCGGCTTCGCGCAGGTGGCGTCAGCTTAGCGCTGACCTCTTGAAGGGTTTTGGGATTTCGATGGCTACTGTGAGTGATCCCGCGCAGCCGATCATGCCCGGTGAGCCGGTCACGGACGCTGCCGACGGGCATTCGGACGGCGTTCGCCGGCGCGACTTCATCAACATCGCGGCGACCAGTTTCGCCGGGGTCGGCGCGGGCGTCGCCGTCGCGCCGCTGCTGATGCAGTTCGCCCCCTCGGCCGACGTGCTTGCGCTGTCGACCACCGAGGTCGACATCTCCAAGATCAAGCCCGGCCAGGGCATCAAGGCGGTGTGGCGCAAGCAGCCGGTGTTCATCCGCAACCTGCTGCCCAAGGAAATCGCCGAGGCCAATGCCGTCGACGTCTCCACCCTGCGCGATCCCCAGACGCTGGCCGAGCGGACCAAGCCCGGCAAGACCAACTGGCTGATCACGCTGGGCGTCTGCACCCACCTCGGCTGCGTCCCGCTCGGGATTGGCGAGGGCGAGACCCGGGGCGAGTATGGCGGCTATTTCTGCCCCTGCCACGGCTCGGTCTACGACACCGCCGCGCGCATCCGCAAAGGCCCGGCGCCGAAGAATCTCTTCGTGCCCGAGTATAAGTTCACGTCCGCCACCGTCGTCCAGATCGGCTGAGGTAAAGAGCAATGAGTTTCGCCTGGGCCAAGCCCTACGAGCCGAAGTCGGCGTTCACCAAGTGGGTCGATCAGCGTCTGCCGCTGCCGCGCCTGGTCTATGGCGCCATCGGCGGCGGCTATCCGGTGCCGCGCAACCTCAACTATTTCTGGAACTTCGGCGTCCTCGCCGGGCTCGCGCTGGTGATCCAGATCGTCACCGGCATCGTGCTGGCGATGCATTATTACAGCTACGCTGGCGGCGCCTTCGACAGCGTCGAGCGGATGATGCGCGACGTCAACGCCGGCTGGGTGATCCGCTACGTCCACCAGACGGGGGCGAGCTTCTTCTTCGCGATCGTCTACATCCACATCTTCCGCGGTCTCTTCTACGGGTCGTACAAGGCCCCGCGCGAGATGGTGTGGATGCTCGGCGTGGTCATCTACTTGCTGATGATGGCGACCGCCTTCATGGGCTACGTCCTCCCCTGGGGGCAGATGAGCTACTGGGGCGCGCAGGTCATCACCGGCTTCTTCTCGGCGATCCCCGTGGTGGGTGAGCCGCTGCGCATCTTCCTGCTCGGCGGTTACGCGCCCGATCAGGCCGCGCTGACCCGCTTCTTCTCGCTCCACTATCTGCTGCCGTTCGTGATCGCGGGCGTGGTCGTGCTCCACATCTGGGCGCTTCACATCCCGGGTTCGTCGAACCCGACCGGCGTCGACGTCAAGGACGAGAAGGACACGCTGCCCTTCCACCCGTTCTATACCGCCAAGGACGGCTTCGGCATCGGCGTCGCGTTGATCATCTTCTCGATCTTCGTCTTCTTCCTGCCGTTCGCGCTCGGCCACCCCGACAATTACATCGAGGCGAACCCGCTGGTGACCCCGGCGCACATCGTCCCCGAATGGTATTTCTGGCCCTTCTACGCGATCCTGCGCAGCTTCACGGTGGACTTCATCCTCCCGGCCAAGCTGTGGGGCGTGCTGGCGATGTTCAGCGCGGTGCTGCTGCTGTTCTTCCTGACCTGGCTCGACCGCTCGCCGATCCGCTCGACCAGTTATCGTCCGGTCTACAAGATCTTCTTCTGGATCCTGGTCGCCGACCTGATCCTGCTCGGCTACGTCGGTCAGGCGCACATCACCCCGGTGAACGTCGCGCTCGGTCAGATCGCCGCCAGCTACTACTTCCTGCACTTCCTCGTCATCCTGCCGCTGGTCTCGAAGTTCGAGAAGCCGCTCCCGCTGCCGAATTCGATCAGCGAGAGCGTGCTCCACGGCGAGCATGAGGAAAGTGCACCGTTCGGCCTCGCCACGACGGGCGGGTCGACTACGGCTCCGGCTGCGGCCGAATAAGGGGACATCAGGGACAATGGTCCGCATCATCGGTTTCTTCGTCGGGCTCGGCTTTGTCGGCGTCCTCTTCCTGTCGCTGATCTCCAACGGGATTGAGGCGATCAAGAACCCGCCGCCCGCCACCGCGGAGGAGGAGTTCCACCTCAAGCCCAAGGAAGTGCACTTCGCCACCGACGGGCCGTTCGGACGGTTCGACCGGGCGCAGCTTCAGCGCGGCTTCCAGGTCTACAAGGAAGTCTGCTCGGCCTGCCACAGCCTCAAGGAAGTGAGCTTCTACCAGCTCACCGGCCTCGGCTATAACGAGGCCGAGGTGAAGGCGATCGCCAGCCAGTGGGCGACCGAGGTCCCCTCGGTGAACCCCGACACCGGTGAGCCCGCGACCCGCAAGGCGCTGATCTCCGACCGCTTCCCGAGCCCCTACGCCAACGAAACCGCCGCGCGCGCCGCGAACAATAACGCGCTGCCGCCCGATCTCTCGCTGATCACCTCGGCGCGCGAGGGCGGGGCGCACTACGTCTATTCGCTCATCACCGGCTATGCGAACCAGGCGACTTTCCGGAACAAGGAAGGCAAGCTGATTTTGCAGGAATTCCCGGACGTGAAGACGCCCGCGGGCCTGCATTTCAATCCCTACTTCGCCAACTTGAACGTCGCGATGCCGCCGCCGCTCGTCTCGAACGGGCAGGTGACCTACGCCGACGGGACGCCGGCGACCGTCGACCAGATGGCAAAGGACGTCGCCAGCTTCCTCGTCTGGACCGCGCAGCCCAAGCTCGAGAGCCGGCTCAAGACCGGCTGGGTGGTGCTGCTGTTCCTGACCGTCGCCACCGTGCTGGCCTACATGGCCTATCGCAACATCTGGGCGAATGCGAAGCGCGAGGTCGCCATGCGCGGCCCGCTCGAGCCCGCCTTCCGCGATCGCGTCAACGAGCAGAAGGCCGACCGCGGTATCGCCGGCTAAGGCATCACCAACGCAAGACTTCGAAAGGGCGGTTCCGGTTCGGAGCCGCCCTTTTTCGTTGTGCCGGCCGCGCCGCGCCGCGATGACGCGCCGATGACCGACCTCCGCGCCCTCATCCGGACCATCCCCGACCATCCCCGGCCGGGCATCATGTTCCGCGACATCACCACGCTGCTGCTCAATCCGGCGGGCCTGCGCGAGACGATCGAGCAACTCGCCGCGACCGTCACCGCCAAACCCGACCTCATCGCCGCGATCGAGGCGCGCGGCTTCGTCGTCGGCGCCGCCCTCGCGGTCCGGCTCGGCTGCGGCCTCCTGCTCATCCGCAAGGACGGCAAGCTGCCGGGCGAGACCATCGCCGAGGATTATGCGCTCGAATATGGCCGCGACCGGCTGACCATGCACGTTGACGCCTGCACGCCGGGCGCGCGGGTCCTCGTCGTCGACGACCTTCTCGCCACCGGCGGCACCGCGCTCGCCGCCGCGCGGCTGGTGCGGCGGGCGGGCGGCGTGGTCGACGGCGCCCGCTTCGTGGTCGACCTGCCGGCGCTGGGCGGCAACGAGCGGCTGCGCGCCGACGGCATCGACACGCGCTGCCTGCTCGACTTCGCCGGCGAGTGAGGCGCCAACGGGGGCTTGTCCGCCCGATTTAGGCGGCGCACACTCGCCGCGCCGAAGGAGCCGGGGAGAGGGCCTGTGCAGCGTAAATGGTTCGTTCTGTTGGGTGCGGTGATGGCGCTGGCCGCAACGCCCGCCGCGGCGCAGGTGGTCGATCCCGGCGATCCCATGGGCGGCGACGGCGACTCCACCGGCGGCCTCGTCACCGGCAACGCCGAGGAAGTCGCCCACTCGATGCTGCTGGGGATGCAGCTCGAAAAGAAGCAGCAGGACCTCTGCTGGGAGATGGGCTGCCTCGTCATCGTCAACGAATCACCGACCTACGAAGTCACCCAATTCCTCGTCCAGGATCCACGCCGCGGACGCTGGAGCGACAACCAGTTCGGCGCCCCGCTGCGCCCGAAAAGCGCGACCTTCCGCTTCAAGTCGGGCGGCCCCGACGCCTGCGATCTGCCCGTCCGCTTCCAGCTGCGCAACCCGACCACCAAGGCCAAGCTGACCCTCGATGGCCGGCTCACCCTGTGCAAGCAGCCGCAGCGCGATTCGCTGGTCCGCATCAGGGTGCTGACCCCGACGGTCGAGGTCCTCCCGAACACTCAGTAGGCGGCCGAGCCTAACGCAGCGCCGGGTCCAGCCCGACCCACAGGACGATGCTCGCCGGCGCAGCGAGCCCACCATATTTCCGGTCGAGCGCGAGCAGCGCGCGCCGCGCCGCCGCCTGGTGGCCCGAGTGCGCGACGGCCTTAGCCGCGGCAAGCGCCGCATCGCGCTCGGCCAGCCGCCGCTGCCAGCAGGTGTCGAGCGCGGCGGTCGGCGCGCGCGGGGGCGTCGTCAGCGCGGCCAGCGCGCGGCCGAAGTCGGGCCCGCTCACCGGCTCATGCGCCAGCCCGTCGACCAGCCGCGCGGTGACGTTGGCGACGCACCAGCCCTTGAGCGACGCCGTCCCCTCGGCCTGCTCCTCGCGCGCGCTGTCATGGTCACCCGCGAGCAGCACGATCCGGGAGTGGCTACGGAAGCGGTCGAACAGCTCGGCGGGCGGGATCGGCAGCGCCTCGCCGCCGATCGGATAGGCCCCGGCGTCGAGCAGCGCCCCGCTGAACAGATCGGGATAAGCCAGCGCCAGCTTGAGCGCGACCTTGGCCCCGCCCGAAAAGCCCGCGACGAACACCCGCTCGGGATCGATCGGATAACGCTCGATCGCGTTCCACGCGGCCAGCAGCGCGAGCGGCTGCCGCCGACCCAGCGGGCTCTCCGCATTACCCTGCCGCGCCGCGCTGACCACGATCATTCCCGCCGCGTCGAGCGCGGAGATCCACTCTGCGGGCAGTTCGGCGCTCTGCCACGGCGGCACGAACACGACGAGCCCGTAATGCCCGCTCGCCGGCCGGGTCGGCGGCACATGCTCGCCGAACCGCTCCTGCGCGACCGCCACCGGCTGGTCCGCCAATTGCGCGTGCCGCGCCGCCAGCAGCTCGGGTAGCTGGTCCGCCTGCAACGGCGTCAACGCCCGCCGCGCCAGTTCGCCATTCCCCGCCAGCGGCGTGCTCTGCGTATAATGCACCGGATCGAGCGTCACCGTCCGGATCCGCAATCCTGCCGGCCCATCGGGAAAGCTCTCCGGCAGACTCATCGCCTGCGCTAGGGCGAGCAGCACAACCGCTCCGACCATCGCGAACCGACCTCCAGCCTTCAGCCTCGACCCGGAGCGGTCGTCTCACAGCCGCCCGCGCCCGGCAATGGCGCCCGGCGCTTGAGCCCGCGCACGGCGGCGATACAAAGAGGCGCCGGCAACTGGAGGGACGATGAAATGCGCACATGGATCGCGGGACTGCTCGCCGCGGTGAGCCTGGCCTCGTCGACCGCGGCCGCGGCGCAGGCGCTCGAATGCCGCGCGCCGGGGCAGCTCCAGGTGCCGCACCCCGAACTGCCGACCGCGCGCGAGCCGCGGCGGAGCCTGCCGATCGCCAGCTACACGCTCGCGCTGACCTGGACCCCCGGCTTCTGCCGCGCCCATCGCGGCGATCCCCACGCCGCGTTCCAATGCGGGCAGGGGACGCGCTTCGGCTTCTCGCTCCACGGCCTGTGGCCAGACGGCGCCGGCAAGGAGTGGCCGCAATATTGCGCCCCGGCCGCCATCGTCCCGCCCGAGGTCATCCGCGGCGCGGTCTGCGCCACCCCGTCCGAGCAATTGATCCAGCATGAATGGGCCAAGCATGGCACCTGCATGGCGGCCACGCCCAGCGCTTACTTCGGCCGCTCGACCGCCCTCTACGCGGGCCTGCGCTTTCCCGACATGGACGCGCTGTCGCGGGCGCAGCCGACCGTCGGACAGGTGAAAGCGGCGATCGCCGGCGCGAACCGGACGCTGCCTGTCGACGCCATCCGGGTGACGCTCACCGGCGGCGGCTGGCTTGATGAGCTCTGGCTCTGCCTCGACCGCCAGTATCGCTACGCCGCCTGCCGCCCCGGCAGCGGCGGCGCCCCCGACAGCGCCCGCGTCCGAATATGGCGCCGGACCCGCTGATGCGCAGCCACAAGGGGTGGGCGGCGCTGTTCTGGCTCGTCCTGCTCGGCGGGATCGCCCTCTTCTGCGCCCGTTACGACGGCCCCGACTGCACCGCGCCCAGGACCGGCCCGCTGGCGCATATCCTCGACGGCGAGAAATTCGCGCCAACCCACCACCGCGGCGGCTGCCGGCGGGTAGGGTAGAGCGGCTTACACCGTACGAGGAGCGATGGCTGCCGCTGGATTCATCGCAGCCATCGCTGGCCAAGGCTCACGCCTCGCCGATTTCTCCCGTTTCGCGGGCTCATGGTCAGAATTCTTTTACCCCTGGCGCCTAGGAAGGTAAGACCGGGAGAGGACTTGGATCGGTGACGCACGCGTTTCGGCACGACCCGTTCTTGGAAGAGCATCTCTCTCTTCCCGATGATCCGCGGCACCTTCCCCGCGCAGAGCGACGGACCGTCGAGCTCAAGGGCTATCTGGTCCGTGAGAATTGCCAAATCGTTGACGTCACGATGGTCGATCTCTCGTACGACGGTTGCGCCGTCAGGACGCTTGTGCCCCTCACCGTCGGAGAGAGAGTCAAGGTATCGGCTCTGGGGCGGGGCTCAACCAATGCCACGGTGCGTTGGTATCGCGACCGCACCGCCGGGCTCCTCTTTGAGACTGCTCGCAAGAAGACGATCTGGCCAAGAAAGGCCGAGCGCGTCGCGGTCTTCGGTGAGGCATCTCTCCGCAGAGCCGGTCGCCTCACCTATCGAGTTAAAAGCTTCGATGTCACCCGCTTCGGATGCCGGTGTGAGTTCGTCGAGCGGCCCTCCATACGCGAAAGCGTCTGGATCAAGTTCGACGGACTTCAATCCCTAGAGTCGACCGTCTGCTGGGTCGAAAACGTCGAACTCGGCTTGCACTTCCGCAACGAAATGCACCCCGCCGTGTTCGATTTACTCGTCGCGCAGCTCAGCCAGCCGCCCTCGCCTTAATCGGCGAGGCCGATGACCATCGCCCGCCCTGATCAGCGGTCATGGGCCCCAGCCAGTGGTGAAGTGACCCCTCAGACGTTGAACTTGAAGTGCATGACGTCGCCGTCCTGCACCACATATTCCTTGCCTTCCTGCCTCAGCTTGCCCGCATCGCGCGCGCCGCTCTCGCCGTTCAGCGCGACATAGTCGTCATAGGCGATGGTTTCGGCGCGGATGAAGCCGCGCTCGAAGTCGGAGTGGATCGCGCCCGCGGCCTGCGGCGCCTTGGCGCCCTTTTCCACGGTCCAGGCGCGCGCTTCCTTGGGGCCAACGGTGAAGAAGGTGATGAGGTGGAGGAGGTCGTAGCCGGCGCGGATGACGCGGGCGAGGCCGGTCTCGTGCAGCCCCATCTCCTCGAGGAAGGCGAGCCGCTCGTCCATCTCCATGCCGATCAGGTCGGCTTCGATCGCCGCCGAGACGACCACCGCGTTGGCGCCCTCGGCCTTGGCCTTGGCGAACACCTGTTCCGAGAGCGCATTGCCGTTGGCGGCGTCGTCCTCGTTGACGTTGCAGACGTAGAGGATCGGCTTGGCGGTGATCAGCTGCGCCTGGCTGAAGACTCGCGCTTCCTCTTCGTCCTTGGGCTGCGTCAGCCGCGCCGGCTTGCCCTCGCGCAGCAGCTCGAGCGCCTGCCCGAGCACGCTCGCGGCGATCTTGCTCTCCTTGTCGCCCTGCTGGCCGCGCTTGACGAGGTTGGGGACGCGCTTCTCGAGGCTGTCGAGGTCGGCGAGCAGCAGCTCGGTCTCGACCGTCTCGGCGTCGGCCAGCGGGTCGACCTTGTTGGCGACGTGCTGGATGTCGTCATTCTCGAAGCAGCGCAGGACGTGGACGATCGCGTCCACCTCGCGGATGTTGCCGAGGAACTGGTTGCCGAGGCCCTCGCCCTGGCTCGCGCCTTTCACCAGCCCGGCGATGTCGACGAACCCCAGCTGCGTCGCGATGATCTTGGCCGAGCCGGCGATCGCCGCGAGCTTGTCGAGCCGCGGGTCGGGCACCGCGACCTGGCCGACGTTGGGCTCGATCGTGCAGAACGGATAGTTCGCCGCCTGCGCCGCCTGCGTCTCGGTCAGCGCGTTGAAAAGGGTCGATTTGCCGACGTTCGGCAGCCCGACGATGCCGCAGCGGAAGCCCATGGGTATTCTCCGGTCACAAGGTCGTCATCGCGAGGAGCGCAGCGACGCGGCGATCCAGCGACGTGGATTGCTTCGCTGCGCTCGCAATGACGGAAAAAGGTTTCGCCGCGCCCCTTACGCGAAGTTGAAGCTGATGCTCAACCGTTCGCCCTTGCCCGCGCCCGGCAGCACCTCGTGGCGCAGCCAGCTTTCCCACAGCAGCAGCAGGCCGGGGGCGGGGTCCACGCTAACGAACGGCCGCAGCGGCTCGGGCGCGTCCGCCGCACGGGTCGGCGCGGCCATCATCATCGGCAGCCGCGGGTCCTCGAAGCGGATCGCGCCGCTGGCCGCGGGCACCTCGACGTAGAGCGTCCCCGACAGGATCGAATGCGGGTGGATGTGCGCGCTGTGGTGGCCGCCGGGCTTCAAGAGATTGACCCACAGGCTGTCGAGCTTGGGCTTGCCCGCCCACGCCAGCTCCTTCGCAAAGGTAGCGGCATGGCGCGCCAGCAACCTCGCGAGGTCGCCGATCACCGGATCGCGGCGGGGCAGATCGTCGAGCGAGGCGTAGCTGGTGTAGCCCCGGTAGCCATGCTCCTTCGCCCAGCGCCGCCCGGCGCCATCATCCTCGGCGAGTGTCCGGATCGAATGCGCCAGTTCGTCCATCAGCGCGGCATCGCCGAGGCTCGCTTCGTAGAGCGGGGTGACGAACAAGGCGCGCGACATGGGGCTCGCGCTTAACGGGCGCTCAGCGGCGGCGCCAGACCTCGATCTCGCCGGCCCGCGCGGCAGGACGATAGTCGCGCATCGCGGCGCGCACCTGCGGCTCCTTGAGCAGCCAGCCGCGATTGCTGTCCTCGACCAGCATCACCTCGGGCCGATGCGCGCGGACGTCGGCGACCCACTGGGCCAAGTCCTCGTCATACCAGTGGCGAATGCCCGGCTTGTCGAGCCCGACGTAGAGCGCGCCCGCGGCGGTGAAGAGGGCTGCACGGCGACCGACCCAGCGGCCGCCGATGTTGCGCACCACCGGGTGCCCGGTGACGAGGTCGCTGCCGAGCGTCATCATCGTCGGGTGCGGCGGCGCGACCCGGGCAATGGCAACGGCGAGCGTGGGGTCGGGCCGGATCGAGACCGTCTGCGACACCAGCGCCAGTGCCAGCGCCGCTACCCCGATACCGATCGTCCGCCGCCGCCGCGGGTCGCCCGCGCCGCTCAGCAAAAGCAACACCACCCCGGCGAGGCAGAGCGCGACCCCCGGGAAGGCGTGGTTGGCGTAATTCTTCCACTGCAGCAGCCCCGCCAGCGCGAAACCGACCCCGCCGAGCAGCCAGCCGGCGGCGAGGCCATTGCCCGGCCGGGCGCGCAGCAGCACCGCCGCCGCGACCAGCGCCGCGGGGACGATCAGCAGCGAGCTGGCGAAATAATGCCACCACGGCGGCCCCATCGGCAGATAGGTCGCCGCGAGCATCGGCAGCAGCGTGAGGAAAGCGGGCTCGAACAGGACGACCGCCAGCGCGTAGAGCGCGACCACCGCCGCCGCGACCAGCGCCGGCACCAGCAGCGGCGCCGGCGAGCGCAGCTTGCGGCTCGCTCCCAGCGCCGGCAGCAGCAGCGCCAGCGCGAAATGCGGCTTGATCGCGATGATCAGCCCGGCGCCGAGGCCCGCCAGCAGAGCGGTCCGGCGGGGCAGGCGGCCGCGATGGCCGAGAAGCACGATCGCGGCGATCGTCGGAATGGCGAGCAGCAGCGCGACATGCTCGCGCTGGGCGAACAGTCCGCCCGGGAGCAGCAGCGTGACGAAGCCGACCGCGGCAGCGACCGCCACCGGATTGGACGCCTGCGGCAGCCGCGCCGTCAGCCGCAGCGTCGCCCGGAGCGACAAGAGCGCGCCGACCAGCGTCGCACCGACGATCACCCCCTCGGGCCGCAGCCCGCAGAGCCGCGCCAGCGCGACCCACGGCAGGTATAGCCAGACCGACGCCGGCGGATTGACCTCGATCACGTCGACGTAGAGCCGCTGCCCGTCGAGCACCCGCTCGCTGACCGTGATCAGCCAGCTGATGTCGCCGTCGATGGGGATGAACGATGCCTGGAGCAGCGCGGCGAACAGCGCCATGCCGACCGCCAGCGCCCACGCAGGGGCGCGGCGGCTCGACTGCCACTGGACGGTCGTGCCCTCGAACATCCGACCGTGCTAACCAGGTGAGGTTAACGATCGGGTAAAGCGCTCAGTCGTCCTGGTGCAATCGGCGGGCGACCTCGCTCATGAAGCGGACGTCGTCGCCGTCGGCCAGCCACTCGGCCTCGCTGGCGAGTGCGGCAAGCAGGTCGGACAAGTCCTCCATCTCGCGCTTGCCGTAGTTGCCCAGCACATGGCCGGTGACCCGATCCTTGTGCCCCGGATGGCCGATTCCGATCCGCACCCGGCGGAAGTCGGGGCCGAGCGAGGCGTTGATCGAGCGAAGGCCGTTATGCCCGGCCAGGCCGCCGCCGGTCCGCACCTTGGTCTTGAACGGCGCGAGGTCGAGCTCGTCGTGGAAGACGGTCAGCGCCTCCTCGTCGAGCTTGAAGAAATTCAGCGCCTGCTGAACCGCGTCGCCGCTGTCGTTCATGAAGGTCTGCGGTTTCTGGAGCAGCAGGCGATGGCGGCCGATCCGGCCCTCGCTCACCAGGCTGCGGAATTTCTTGGTCCACGGTGCGAAGTTATGAACCGCATGGATCGCGTCCAGCGCCATGAAGCCGACATTGTGCCGGTGCAGCGCATATTGCGTGCCGGGATTACCAAGGCCGGTCCAGATCTGCATGCGGCCTCGTTAGCGGCGCAAGCGGACAAAGCAAAACCGCCCGCTCCCGGTTGGGGAGCGAGCGGTTCGTGAGGCATATCGCCTGGCTTACTCGCCTTCGGCTTCGCCGTCGGTTTCACCCTCGGCCTCGGGAGCAGCAGCAGCGCTCTCGGCCTCGGTCTCGTTGTCGCCTTCCTCGCTCTTCATCGCGCTCGGCGCGACGACGGTGGCGATGGTGAAGTCGCGGTCGGTGATCGCGCTTTCGACGCCCTTGGGCAGCTTGATGGCCGAGATGTGGATGCTGTCGCCAATCTCGAGGCCGTCGAGATCGATGTGGATCTCGTCGGGGATCTCGGCCGCGTCGCAGACCAGCTCGAGGTCGTGGCGGACGACGTTGAGCACGCCGCCGCGCTTGATGCCCGGGCTCGCCTCTTCATTGTCGAAGCGCACCGGCACCGCGACGGTGACCTTGCTGTGCTCGCCGATGCGGAAGAAGTCGACGTGGATCGGCCGGCTCGAGACCGGGTGGAACTGCACGTCCTTGGGCAGGGTCCGCAGGCTCTGGCCGCCGGCGTCGATCATCACGACCGAATTCATGAAGTGGCCGGTCGACAGCATCTTGGCGAGGAGCTTTTCCTCGACGTGGATGCTCAGTGCGTCCTGATTGTTGCCGTAGACCACGGCGGGTACCCGTCCATCGCGACGCAGTGCCCGGGAGGCTCCCTTGCCAGCCCGGTCGCGCGTCTCAGCGGGCAGCGTCAGCTGTTCGCTCATCGTGATATTCCTTAAGAAGTGAGTGTCTCGCTCGCCCACGCCTCCAGGGATGACCATGAGGAGCGGGGGCGCGCATAGCCGAGCGTGGCCGCGAAGGCAATGGAAGCGGCGCTGGACCAACTTCGCAGGGCGCGGTAGGCGTTGCCGCTGAAAGCCCTCTTTCGACCCAAAGCGAACATTCGGTCCAGCGTTGCAGACATTAATTGTGCTCGGCCGCGGCCTTGCGGGCGGCGCGCCAGTGGGTGACCCAGATCGCCAGCAGCGCGAACTCGAACAGCAGGTAGAGCGGGACCAGCAGCAGCAGCATCGACACCGCGTCGGGCGGCGTCAGCACCGCCGCCACCGCCGCCGAGATCACCACCGCGTGGCGGCGCCGGGCGGCCAATTGCTCGCGGGTGACGATGCCCGCGCGCTCGAGGATCATCAGCAGCACCGGGGTCAGGAAGGCGACGCCGAAGCCGAACAGGAAACGAGTGACGAAGTTCAAATAATTGCCGACGCCGGGCAACGCCTCCTGCTGGATGCCGCCGACATTGCCGTTGAAGCCGAGCAGGAATTTTAACGCCCACGGCATTGCCACGAAATAAGCGAAGCAGGCGCCGCCGATGAAGAAGAAGGGCGTCATCAGGAGGAAGGGCAGGAACGCCTTCTTCTCCTTGACGTAGAGGCCCGGCGCCACGAACCGCCAGATCTGCGTCGCGAACACCGGGAAGCAGAGCATCAGCGCGGCGAAGACGGCGACCTTCACCTCGGTGAAGAAGGCCTCGAAGATGTCGGTGTAGATGAGCTTGCCCTGCCCGGCCCGCAGCAGCGGCTGGACCAGCACCGCGAAGATCGGCTTGGCGAAATACATGCAGATGAAGAAAGCGGCGACCAGCGTCGCGAAGCTGACCAGCAGCCGGCGACGAAGCTCGATCAGATGCTCGAGCAGCGGCTGCTTGGTGTCGTCGATGTCGTTCACGGCAAAGGCTTGCCGCTATGGTCGGGTTCGCCCGTTATTTGCCACGACCGTTCATCTGCGGGGGCGGGGGCTGGTGGCGGGTCGCCCTGCGCAGGCTCGGCGGAAGGTGGCAGTGACGTCATCACCGGGACCGGCTGACCGGGCGGATTGCTCGACAAATTCAGCTGATCGACTTGGGTCAGGGTCCTGATCCGCTCATTCTCCTCCCGCCAGCGCTTCTCCATTTCGGCGAGTTCGGCTTCGCGCATGATGTTCTCGATACCGGCAGTGAAGTGCCGGGTCTGCGCGCGCACTTTACCGATCAGCCGACCGACGGTCCGCATCGTCGCCGGCAATTCCTTGGGCCCGATGAAGATCAGCGCGAGAACCGCAAGGATGAGCAGCTCGCTGCCGTCGACGCCGAACACCGATATCGGTCCGAGCGCTTAGGCGCGCGGGTCTTGGGGCGGAGGCGCGAACGGGTCGGACGCATGCTGCCGGGGGGCCACGTCGATCGGGGCCTCGGGGGTGCCAAGCCGGCCGCGATCGCGCTGCTGGTCGGTGCCGTACCGCTGCTCCGCCTCGTCGTCGGCCATGCCGGCCTTGAAGTTCTTCAGGCCTTTCGCAACGTCGCCCATCATTGCCGAAAATCGCTTGCCGCCGAACAGCAGCATCACCAGCAACGCGACCAGGAGGATATGCCAGAAACTGAAGCCGCCCATTTATGAACCCCTAAGCGGCGGCCTGAGCCAAGCGCGAAAAAAGCTGGTGTATCGGACAGTTACGCACGGGCGTCTCGATTGGATGCAAAATTTCGCATCGCTGTGCGCCGCGAATGGCTCAATCAGGGCGCAAAGAACGGAACGCCGTTGGACAATGGTCGATCTGCCGATCTGCCGCTGAGGTAGCGAAGCACCGAATCACCGTCGGTTGTTGGGTCGAATTCGTCGTTCGGCCAGAAGATCAGCGCGGCGTGAGCGAGCGACGAGTTGAAGGCGTCAGAGACGCTCGGTCGGTTCGCGGCGTATCTCGGTGCAATTTCCTGCTGTATGTCTGCTCCTTGGGGGACATGAACAGGAGTCATCATGCGTCGACTTACCATCTGCGCGGTTATCGCGCTCTCGGCCTCCGCGCCGGCCATCGCGCGCGACGGGCAACCATATATTGGCATTGAAGGCGGCGTTCTTTTCCCGAAAGACCGCAGCGCCAACATTGCTGTTGCCTACACCACCACCCAGACTCCGGCGACGCCAACCGCTCCGGCGGGTCCGGCCAGCTTCACGGGTAACAACGCGCTCAACCTCAACCTAAAGCGCGGCGTCGATTTCGACGCCATCGCCGGCTACGATTTCGGCCTGTTCCGGCTCGAAGGCGAGCTTGGGTACAAGCGCGCGAAAGTGCGCAGCTTCTCGATCGACCCGGCCTTCATCAGTTCGCTGAATGCGGGGCTCAACCGTCCTTCGGCCGCGCCTGATCCGGGTGCGCCTGGCCTGACCCCGCTGGTCGCCAGCAACTTCACCTTCGACGGTCGGCCGCGGATCCTGAGCGGTATGATCAACGGCTTGATCGACTTTGGTAACAATGACGGACTGTCGTTCTACGCCGGCGGCGGCGCCGGCCGCGCCCGCGTCAAATTCGCCGGCGTGAAGGACAATGCCTGGGCCTATCAGCTGATTGCGGGCGTGCGTTATGCGCTTTCCAGCAACATCGATTTCGGCCTCAAATATCGTTACTTCCGCACCGGCAGGCTCAACATCGTCGACGATTCCAGCATTGCCATCAACGGGAATCCGAACCGCTACGTCATCGGTACTTCGACGCCGGTCATCGTCGATCAGACGGTCAATGCGAGCCTTACGACAGGCTATAACCAGAAGTTCACCAGCCACTCGCTGCTGGCCAGTCTGATCTTCAACTTCGGCGCTGCGGCGGCTCCGCCCCCGCCGCCCCCGCCCCCGCCGCCGCCGCCCCCGCCGCCGCCCGCGCCGCCTGCGACGCAGACGTGTCCGGACGGTTCGGTGATCCTGGCGACCGATGCGTGCCCGGCACCGCCGCCGCCGCCGCCCCCGCCGGAAGCAGCGCCCGAACGCGGCTGACGACAAACGCTGACTGGGGTCGGGGATTGCTGGAAACAGCAGTCCCCGACGTCCGTCGAACGGCGCTATCTAACGAGCGACATTACAGGTCTCGACGGGCACGCTCAGCCGCGGGGTCGATTTGCCGAAATTGCCGATTGCGCTCCGGTAGAGCTCTTCGGCCGAACCATAAGATCCGGCGGCGAGTTGCTCGAGCCCAACCCGGTCGCGCACCAGCAAACGCCCCCGTCGGCACCGGACCGCTCCGCTTCCTTCGATGATGTGAAGCGCGTCGGTAATGCTTGCGCGGCGCGTGCCGAGATTGGCGGCGATCTCTTCATGCTGCGCGACAATTTCGTCACCGCCGACGCGGTCGTGTCGAAGCAGGATCCAGCGCGCAACCCTGAGCTCGACACGACGCAGCGCGCAGGAACTCAACGTCTCGGCCATCTGGATACTCATCGACGTCACGAAACGCTGAAAGAGATGGCCCATGGCAGGCGAAGAGACGATCGCATCCAACACCGCATGAACGTTGATGCGCAGGACGGTCCCGTCGCGTCCGCGGACCACGGCCCGGAAGGGTGATTCGCCCACTCCCACCAGAGCAGGCCAGCCGACCAGGCCTTCGCTGCCCACCAGTGCAATTTCGATCCCGTCCGCCCGCTCGATGGAAATGAGCGGGCCTTGCGAAAAGAAGAGATACTCCGCGCCGTCCTGCACTTCGACCAGCACGTTGCCGTGCGAGACCGCCACCGCCTCAAGCTGCGTGCGGATCCGCGTCAGGTCCGTGGCGCGCAAGTGCCGGAGCAGACCGGTGACGCTGTGCGCCCCAAAGCTCGTGAGAATTGAATCGTCCGAACGCAAACAGGTAACTCCTCCTGGAGCTACGGTTTTTCGCGACCGCCGGATGCAACCGTGGCGATTTAATCTTCGGTTGCCGGAACAAAACCCGCAGACGTCGTAACTTGGGTCAACGAAGTACGGCATCGTACCGGGCAGTTAACAGCCTTGGCAACGCGAATTGAACGGAGGAGAACGCCACTATTCCCGACACTTAGACGCGGAGGCATGAATGGCCGACCAAGAACTGATGCTCGAAGTTCTGGAGGATCGAGCAAAGCGTCGAGAGAGTCGGCGAGCGATGTTGCAATCGTTCGGCTCGCTTGCTGCCGCGGGGGTCGGACTGACTGCCGCCGGTCTCAGTACGAAGGCTTTTGCACAAACGATCACCGACGCGGACATTCTCAATTTCGCGCTCAACCTCGAGTATCTCGAGGCGCAATTCTATTCTTACGCCGTGACCGGCGCTGGCCTGCCCAACAGCAGCCTGACCGGGACCGGCACGCAAGGCGCGGTGACGGGCGGGCGGCAGGTCAACTTCACCGATCCGGTCGTCGCCCAATATGCGAAGGAAATCGCGCAGGACGAAGTCGCCCACGTCAACTTCCTTCGCCAGGCACTTGGCACGGCAGCCGTGGCGCAGCCCGCCATCGATGTCGGCACCGATCCCAACGGCGCTTTCTCGAGCGCGGCCCGAGCAGCCGGATTGGTTGGTCCCGGCCAGTCGTTCGATCCGTACGCTAGCGATGAGAACTTCCTGCTCGGCGCATTCATCTTCGAGGACGTCGGCGTCACCGCCTACAAGGGTGCCGCGCCGCTCATCGGCAACAGCACCTACAAGGAAGCCGCCGCGGGGATCCTCGCCGTCGAAGCCTATCACGCGGCGATCGTCCGCACGACCTTGTATCGCAAGGGCATTCAGACGCCGGCCCTGATCGATGCCACCGAGAAGATTTCGAATGCTCGAGATCAGCTCGATAACGCGCTCGACGACGACCAGGGCATCGCTCCGATCGGTGACCAGAGCAACATCGTCCCGCTCGACTCCAATGGGCTGGTTTTCGGACGAACCACCGGTGACGTCCTGAACATCGTTTATCTCAACCCGGGCGCCGTTTCGAAGGGGGGCTTCTTCCCCAACGGAGTCAACGGAAACATCACCGTCAGCAGCGCGGGCTAAGAGAGGAAACGGTCGTCATGGATCAGCATGAACTCATTGCCGAGGTGTTCGAACGCCAGGCCCGCCGCCGCGAAGATCGCAGGGCTTTCCTGCGCTTCGCCGGAATGTCCGCGGTCGCGGCCGGGGCGGTCACCGTCAGCGCCTGTGGCGGCGGTGGCAGCGGAAGCGGACTAGGCGTCGACAACGGCGTCAACGTCGTTCCGCCCAAGAGCGGGATCGGCGACGCCGACATCCTCAACTTCGCGCTCAACCTCGAATATCTCGAAGCGCAATTCTACAGCTACGCCGCGACCGGCGCCGGGCTTCCGGGCACGTTGCTCACCGGCACTGGAACGCAGGGCGCCGCAACGGGTGGCCGGGCGGTCGCCTTCACCGACACCGTCGTTCGCCAATATGCGAACGAGATTGCCGCCGACGAGCGCAACCATGTCGCCTTCCTGCGCACCGCGCTCGGCTCGGCCGCGGTGGCGCAACCGGCGATCGACATCAGCGCGACGCCCACCGGGCCGTTCTCGCAGGCGGCCGTTGCCGCCGGCCTGATCACCCAGGGCCAGTCGTTCGACCCTTATGCGAGCGACGAGAATTTCCTGCTCGGCGCCTACATCTTCGAGGATGTCGGAGTGACCGCGTACAAGGGCGCGTCGCCCTTGTTGCAAAGCTCGACCTTCCTGTCGGCGGCGGCCGGGATCCTGGGTGCCGAAGCCTATCATGCGGGGCTGATCCGCACGGTGCTCTACGCCAAGGGCATCGCGACACCGGCGCTGGTCGATGCGACGGAGAAGATCTCCGATGCGCGCGACTCGCTCGACAATGCGGTCGACGACGACCAGGGCGTCCGCATGCGCAACGGTGCCTCGAACATCGTGCCGACCGACGCCAATGGAATCGCCTACAGCCGCTCGGCGGGAGACGTGCTGAACATCGTCTACCTCAATGCCGGCGCGGTGCCGAAGGGTGGTTTCTTCCCGAACGGAGTCAACGGCACGATCAACACGAGCACGGCAGGCTGAGGGTTCGCCCGGAGGTCGACATGCGCAGGACCAGGCAGCGTTGGCGAAATGAGCTGGGTCGGATCATCGGCTTGGGCATCGCTCTCGGTGCGACTGCGGGAGCGCAGGTTGCCCACGCCGATGTGATCGAACTCGCGGCGGATGGCAGCGCGACGTTGAAGGCGGCCGACCGCAATTCAACGACGCGCCTGCCATCTGCAGCGCCTTCCGACCTTACCGACGGGCCCGATGTCCCGGTCGAGGCCTTGACGCTGACCAACGGCCCGGTCGGACCGCCGGAATACTCCGCCATGCTCCACCAGGCCGCCGAGGCGCACGGGCTCAGCCCTGCATTGCTCGAGGCATTGGTATGGCAGGAGAGCCGCTGGCATCCGGCGGTGCGCTCGCGCGCGGGGGCGATCGGGCTTGCCCAACTGATGCCGGGGACCGCTCGCGATCTCGGCGTCGATCCGACCGATCCCACCACCAATCTCTATGGCGGCGCGCGCTATCTCCGCCAGCAACTCGACCGCTTCGACGGCGATGTCGAGCGGGCACTGGCCGCCTACAACGCCGGGCCCGGCCGCGTGCTTCGTGCCGCGGGCGTTCCCCGGATCGCCGAAACTCAATCCTACGTCCGGTCGATCGTCGACCGGCTGTCCCGCTCAACGGAGGCACAAGGAGCATCACGATGAAGACGCGTTTTGCATGTCTGACAGGAGCGCTGCTGGCCAGCGCCTCACCGGCGTTTGCCCAGGCGGCCGACCCCCAGGGGTCCGGCCCGATCGTCGCGGCGCTGCATTGGCTGCAGGGAACCTTGCTTGGCAATGTCGCCACCGCGGTGGCTGTGATCGCCGTGGCGATGGTCGGCTTCATGATGCTGACGGGCCGCCTGAACTGGCGCTTCGGCGCGACGGTGATCGTCGGCTGCTTCGTGCTGTTCGGATCGGCGGCGATCGTGACGGGCATCCAGTCGACGGCGTCGGTAACGCGCTGACGCAATGACCAGCCTCAATAGCGATCCGGTCTTTCGCGCCCTCACCCGGCCGCAGATGTTCGCTGGCGTGACCTACAGCTATTTCGTGATCAATGCGGCGGTCACGACCGAGGCCTTCCTGATCACCGGCTCGTTCCTCGCGCTCCCCGTCGCCCTGCTGGTGCATGGCGTGGGATATCTGGCCTGCCTGCGCGAACCGCGCGTGTTCGACCTGTGGCTGACCAAGGTCAGCCGCTGCCCGCGGGTGAAGAACTGGAAGCGGTGGGGTTGCAACAGCTACGCCCCATGAGCCGCTCAGCCGCCCCGACCGGAACCGCGCGCTGGGCCAGGCGCGAACAGCGCGCGGGTGATCGGCTCCCCTATCGCCGTCTCCTCGATGCCGCGACGGTGGAGCTGCGCGACGGGTCGTTGATGCGCTCGATCCACGTCCCCGGCATGGCGTTCGAAACTGCCGATGTGGACGAACTCAACCACGCCCACGGCGTGCGCGAGATGCTCTTGCGCAGCGCGCTCGACGCGCGGTTCGTGATCTATCGCCACATCATCAGGCGCCCGGTGTCGGCATCGCTGCCCGCGGTCGAAGGCCCGGCGTTCGCCCGCCACCTCGACGCGCTGTGGAGCGACCGCCTCGACCGCCGCCAGCTGTTCGTCAACGATCAGTTCCTGACGCTGATCCGGCGCCCGGCGCGGGGCAAGACGGGTTGGCCCGAACGGGTCATGCGCAAGCTCAGCAAGGGACGAGCCGCCGAGCAGGACCCGAAGGCGCTGCGCGACCTCGATGCCGCCGCGACCGCGCTGGTCGCGGGGCTGCAGGATTATGGTGCGCGCGTGCTCGGTGCGTATGAGGGACCGGGCGGCACCTGTTCCGAGCCGCTCGAGCTGCTGTCGGCCTTGTTCAACGGTGAGTTGCGGCCGGTGCTCGCCCCGTCGGCCGACGTCGATCTTGGCCATCACCTGCCCTATTCGCGGGTTAGCTTCGGGCTCGAGGCGTTCGAAGTGCGGGGACCGGTCGGCCGCAGCTTCTGTGGGACGCTGTCGATCAAGGAATATCCGGCGACCACGCGCCCCGGACTGGTCGACGGGCTGCTGCGACTCCCTTACCCGTTGGTGCTGACCGAGAGCTTCGCTCCGGCCGATCGCCAGATCGCCAAGGAACGGATGGACCTCGCGATCCGGCGCCTTCGCGCAACCGACGAGGAAGCCACCACCGAGCGCCGCGAGATGCTCGGCGCCAAGGATGCGCTGGCGGCGGGGCAGTCTTCGTTTGGCGATCACCACCTCAGCTTGACCCTGCGGGTCGACGACCTTCCGCAGCTCGATGAGGCGCTGGCCCAGGCCGGTGCGGCGCTGGCGGACATGGGCGCGATCGCCGTGCGCGAGGACGTCAATCTCGAGCCGTCCTTCTGGGGCCAGTTCCCGGGCAACGAAGCCTATGTCGTCCGCCGCGCGATGATCTCGAGCGCGAATGCCGCCGCCTTTTTGTCGCTCCACGGTTTCCCGCTCGGACTGGCCGAGGGCAATCACTGGGGCGACGCCGCCGCGCTGTTCGAAACCACCAGCGCGACGCCTTATTATTTCAACTTCCACGAGAATGATCTGGGCAACTTCACGGTCATCGGCCCATCGGGTTCGGGCAAGACCGTGGTGCTCAACTTTCTCGCCGCGCAGGCGCAGCGATTCTCGCCGCGAATGGTGATTTTCGACAAGGATCGCGGCGCCGAAATCTTCGTCCGGGCGATGGAAGGCCACTACGCGCAATTGTCGACCGGTCGACCGACCGGGTTCAATCCGCTGCAACTGCCCGACACGCCGCACAACCGCGGCTTCCTGCGCGACTGGCTCGGCACCTTGTTGCAGGCCCATTCGGGCGAAGAGGCGCGCACGATCGCCGACGCCGTCGACGCCTCGTACGAGCACGACGCCGCGTTCCGGCGCCTGCGTCACTTCCGCGAGCTGCTGGCCGGCAACAGCCGTCCGCAAGAAGGCGACCTGGTATCGCGCATGGGGCCGTGGGTCGGTGCGGGCGAGCACGCCTGGCTGTTCGACAACGAGCACGACGAACTCGACCTCAGCCGCAAGCTCGTCAGCTTCGACATGACGGCGCTGCTCGACAGTCCGCAGCTGCGCACGCCGACCATGCTCTACCTGTTCCATCGGATCGATGAGCGGTTGAGCGGCGAGCCCGCGCTGATTCTGATCGACGAGGGCTGGAAGGCGCTCGACGATCCGGTCTTCACCGGTCGTATCCGCGACTGGATGAAGACGCTGCGCAAGCGCAATGCGCTGGTTGGCTTCGGCACCCAGTCGGCCCGCGACGCGCTGTCGAGCAGCATCAGCAGCGCGATCGTCGAGCAGGCGGCGACCGGTATCTTCATGCCCAACGCCAAGGCCCGCGCCGAAGATTATTGCGGCGGGTTCGGCCTGTCCGAACATGAGCTTGAACTGATCCGCGCCTTGCCGGCGCACAGTCGCTGCTTCCTCGTGCGGCACGCCAATCATTCGGTCGTCGTGCGGCTCGACCTTGCCGGAATGCCAGAGTTGCTCACTGTGCTGTCCGGACGCGAGGCCAGCGTGCGGCGGCTCGATGCCCTGCGGGCCATCCATGGTGACGATCCGGCGCTCTGGTACCCGCTGCTGGTGGGTGAGTCCTGGCCGGGGGATGGCGAGCCGATGAGCCTTCGGGAAGCCGCCGAGTGAACGCGTGCCCCGCCCTTGGCGTCCAGGATGGTGCCGGCATCGCCGAGGCCCTGCGCACCGTGGATTGCGTCTCGGCAAGCGCCGCGCAGACCGCCTTCGGCCGGCTGTTCGGCGCGGGTGGCGGCTTGGGGACCGCCCTGACCTTGCTGTTGACGCTGTACGTCGGGCTGCTGGCGATGAACCTGCTCACCGGTCGCTCGCGGCTGGGCCTCAGCATGCTGACGCCGCGGATGCTGATGCTCGGGCTCGTCCTGACCTTTGCGACCAGCTGGGTCGCCTACCAAAGCGTGGTCTGGAATCTGTTGACCGGCGCGCCTGATCAGATCGCGTCGGTGGTGACCGGTGAACAGGGGTCGGCAACCGTCGCCTTCGCGCATCGTCTCGACACGGTATTCACCGCGGTCGGCGATGCGGCCGAGGCGGCCAACCGCCCGGTCCCCGTGTCCGCGGTCAACGGGATCAGCCCGGCACCGCCCCAGGCGCATGGCTGGACCGCCGGCGACGTCCTGTGGATGGCCGCGCTATTGCTGCTGCTCGGCACGGTGGGGGTGTTGCTAGTCTCCCGCATCGCGCTCGCGGCGCTGCTGGCGCTCGGACCGGTCTTCATCGTCATGGCGCTGTTCCGTGGGACCCACGGATTGTTCGTCGGCTGGCTCAAGGGCGCGGTCATGTTCGCGCTGGTGCCGCTATTCACGGTGCTCATCGGCGGCGCCGCGCTGCAGCTGCTGACGCCAGTCGTCGCCAACCTCGACGGCGGCGACGTCACCATGCGCGCCGCCGTCACCATGTTCCTCGGCGCCTGCGTCTACGCCGCGCTGATGGCCATCGTATTGAAGGTCAGTGCGACCATGGTCGCGGGCTGGCGGATCGGTGGCGGCAGCCGCAACGACGCAGCCGAAGCCCAGACCAGCGCGGCATCGGTGTCGGCAGTCGCTACGGCTCCGGTCGCCACCGCTGGCGGCGCGACCACATACACGAACCAACGCCAGCCGGCCTCGGATCGCGTGCGCTCGATTGTCGAAGCGACTCGGGTCGCCGCCAACGATTCGACCGAGCGGGTCGGCGCCGACCACCGGACGCGCACCACCGTAGCGAGCGTCCGGCTCGGTGACGGCGAGCGCCTGCCGCGCTTCGCTTCGGGCGGCGACCGCCGGGTCGACGGCGTGCGCGGACGCTTTCGCGCCAAGCCTGCCCTCGTGCCGGGAAAGCCCAAGTCATGACCCGATCGATCCTCCTCCTCGCCTGTCTCCCGCTTGTCCTCGCGGCGCAGCCCGCCAGCGCAGACAACCGGGTGCGCAGCGTCCTCTACGCGCCCAATCACGTGTTCGGTTTCGTCGGCAAGCCTGGGTTCCAGAGCTCAATCCGGTTCGGCGACGACGAGCGGATCGAGAATATCGCGGTCGGTGACAGCGCCGCCTGGCAGGTCACGCCGAACAAGCGGGGCAACTACCTGTTCATCAAGCCGATGGTGACGGGTGCGCACAGCAACCTCATGGTCATCACCGACCAGCGCACCTACCTGTTCGACCTCAATGCGCCGCGCGGGGCGCAGCCGGTCTATGCCCTGAGCTTCGACTATCCGGCCTATCCGGCGCCGGGCTCGATCCAACCGCCGCCGGTCCCGGCGCCCGCGGCGCCCGTCCGGCAGGCCACGCTCACCTTGCTTCCGAAAGCCGCGCCGGAACGGCTCGATTTCGCCTGGAACAGCTCGGGCGCCAAATCCCTGCGGCCCGGTCGCGTCTTCAGCGATCCGGTGGCCGTCTACATGAGCTGGCCGGAAAACTTGGCACTGCCCGCGGTCCTCGTCCCCGCGCCGGACGGCACCGAAAGCCCGGTCAGCTACAAGGTCGACGGCGGTTACATCGTCGTTGCCGGCCTGCCGCCCCAGATCATCATCCGCCGGGGCCGTGAGCGCGCGCTCGTCAGCGCCGCGCGCCCGCGCTCACCCGTCCCGACCCAGACCGCCAGTTCGGAGAGCCGCCCGTGAAGGTCGCTGACACCACCCGGATCCTCGAGCCGCAGGGCTTCCGCGCGCCGCCTGGGGTGCGCGGCCACGCCGTTCCTTACGATCCGCGCGCCGACATGGACGAGGGCGCGCTGATCGACGCCAGCCGCATCGCTTATCCCGCCGTGGCGGTGACGGCGTCGCGCAAGGATAATGTCGGTCTGATCGCCGGTGGCGGAGTCGCCCTGCTGCTCGGCGCCGCGACCTTTTTCGGTCTCAGTAGCGGACGTGATGCCCGCCATGCCGCGGTCGCTGCGCCTCCGCTGAATCAGGTGCCGACGACCCCGGCGCTGGTCCCGCCGCCGCCGCGACCGCAACTCGGCGTGCTCGATCCCTCGCAGACCCCGGCGACCGGCTCGCTCGTCTTCCATTCGCCGCAGACCTTTCCGCAGGTCACCCCCATCGGCCCGGCGCCGGCGGCGGCCACCAGCCTGGCCGAGCGGCTGCGCTCGCCGACATTGCTGTTCGACAATTCGGGACAGGTCGTCACTGCCCCCGGGCCGGCCTCGGGGCCGACCGAAGCGTCGGCGCCAGGACGCATCGCGATCCGTCCGGCCGGCGGGGACGAGTTCGCCAGCCGTGCCGACGCCTCGGCGATCGACACCGCCGTCGCGCGCCGAATGGTCGATCCCGCCAGCACGGTCAGCCAGGGAACGCTGATCCCCGCGGTCCTCGAAACCGCCATCAACAGCGACCTGCCGGGCTACGTCAGGGCTGTCGTCAGCCAGGACGTGCGCAGCTTCGACGGCAGCCGGATCCTCATCCCGCGCTCATCGCGTCTGGTCGGGCAGTATAAGAGCGGTCTCGCGGCCGGTCAGACCCGCGCTTACGTCTTGTGGTCGAGGCTGATCCGCCCCGACGGCGTGTCCGTCGCCATCGCGTCGCCCGGGACCGACGAGGCCGGGCAGAGCGGGCTTGCCGGCCAGGTCGACGGCCATTTCTTCAAGCGCTTCGGCTCGGCCCTGCTGCTCTCGGTGGTCGGGGCGGCATCGGCGATCGGGACCGGCGGCGCCTCGCTCCTGATTTCCGGTGGCGGAGCGAGCGCGGCGGGTGTTGCCGCCCAACAGAATGGCTCGATCGCGCCGACCGTACGGGTCAGCCAGGGCCAGCCCATCCGGGTCTTCACCGCCCGCGATCTCGATTTCTCGCAAGTCGGCGCACCGGGCCGGCTGTGACCCTCCTCGAACCGGTCCTGGCTGACACGTCCGCCCCGGTTCCGGCGGAGGCGGGGGGCGTCTATCTGTCCGCCTACCTCCGCCCGTTCCGCGCGTGGCTCGAACGCGACGACATCTCCGAGATCATCGTCAACGCGTCGGGCGAGTTGTGGATCGAGGCTGCGGGCGAACTCGACTTGAGGCGGGTCGCGGCGCCGGAAATCAACGACCTCCTCGTCAAGCGCTTGGCCGAACAGGTCGCCCGGACCACCAACCAGGGAATCAGCCGCGAGCGGCCGCTGCTGGCGGCGACCTTGCCCGACGGTTCCCGTGTGCAATTCGTGTCGCCGCCCGCCACCCGTTCAGGATGGGCGATGGCGATCCGGCGTCACCGCGTGGTCAGCGCACCGCTGTCGGCCTTCGCGTCCGGCCCACTGCCTCTACGCGACCAGGGGACACGGCTCGATCCGCAGCAGGATCCGCTCGGCTTCATCCGCGAGGCGATCCGCCAGCGGCGAACCATCCTCGTCAGCGGCGGAACGTCATCGGGGAAGACCACCTTCCTCAACGCGATGATCGGTGAGGTGCCGGCCAATGAGCGCATCATCCTGATCGAAGACACGCCGGAAATTCGCCTCCCGAACCCGCTCAGCCTCGGCCTCGTCGCGGTCAAGGGAGAATTGGGCGAGGCGCTGATCGGCGTCAATGACCTGCTTCAGGCCTCGCTTCGCCTGCGGCCGGACCGGCTGGTGGTCGGTGAGCTGCGCGGGCCCGAGGCCGTCAGCTTCCTGCGGGCGATCAACACCGGCCATCCCGGCTCATTCAGCACGATCCACGCAAACAATCCGAGTGCGGCGCTCGAACAACTGGGACTGATGGTGATGCAGGCAGGTCTTGGCCTGTCTCGGCCGGATACGCTTGTTTATGCGCGAAGCGTCATCGATGTGGTTGTACAACTGAACCGCGCCGATGGCCGCAGAATGATCACAGAGATTCTCGATCTCCGGACCGCTGATACTGTTGCAAAATAATAGACTTGTTATGAATTTGATGCGTGCCCGCAAGGAACTTGTGTAAGAAAGTCGCGTTCAATAAATCGGGAAGAGTTTTTCTCAGTGTACTTATGATAGCCCGGCCGCCTCCAAACGGCCGGGCATTTCTTTGCTTAACTTGCTGTAACCGCAAGCGGTAACAATCGAATCCTGCACTCTAGACAATTTTCCAGACGACAAATGTCGTCAAGACAACGAGTTGGAGATTACTCTGAAGCCATCCGAGGATTCTGAGCTCAAGCCGAGGCGCAATATCCGCAAGGGGTCGAAAGCAGGCCTGCATTCACCCAGTTCTCGCGGTCGGAACGCGCCATCAACTGTCGTCGGAAGGGGCGTCATCGACTGCTTGGTGACGGCGACCTGCATCAGGGCAATCGCTGGAATTGCGGCCTCCCGCCTCCCATATGTCTTGGCCAAGGAGAGGTAGATGGCCGGCGGCTGGACGCGCGATGGCGCGGTGCAGGATCAGATCGACGACACAGTGGCGGACGCGGTACTCGCTGCTCGGGCAAATATGCCCAGCGGAGCGAGCGAGCCCTTCTGTATCCTTTGCGGCGATGCCATCCCCGAGGGCCGGCGCCGGGCGCTGCCTGGAGTCCGGACCTGCGTCACCTGTCAGAGCAGCCGCGACCGGCCACCGGCGGCAGCGTTCAATCGGCGGGGAAGCAAGGACAGCCAGTTGCGGTGATCACTTAAGGCCGCCGCTTCCGCCATTCGCCAGCAAACAGGTAAGATATTCAGAAGTTTATCGTTTTGTGCGGAACATCCGAAGGTGAGGTTCGCTGGTTGAACTCATCCCGGAGACCACCATGCACGCTCGTCCTGTCGCCTACAGTCCGTCTGTCGAAAAGCCGATCGAAGACGAGGAGCAGGTCCATCGCGAATTGATGGATACCATGCGCTCGATCACGGAGACGACCTCGAAAGACAACGGCCATGCCGTGCGATCCGTCCATGCCAAGGCGCACGGGGTCTTCGCGGGCGAGTTGACCGTTGCGTCTGGTCTGCCGGCAGAATTGGCGCAGGGATTGTTCGGGGCCCCCGCCACCTTCAAGGTCGTGATGCGGCTCTCGACCCAGCCCGGCGATCTCCTCGACGATTCGGTGTCCGCCGCCCGCGGCATGGCGGTGAAGGTGCTCGACGTACCGGGCGAGCGTCTGCCCGACAGTCGCGATGAAACGAGCCAGAACTTCGTCCTCGCCAGTGATCCGGCGTTCGCCGCACCGGACGCCAAGAAGTTTCTGGGTTCGCTCAAGCAACTCGCGGCGACGACCGACAAAGCGGAATGGGCCAAGAAGGCGCTCTCGGCGACGTTTCGCGGTCTCGAGGGCGCGCTCGAGGCGGTCGGCGGCCAGAGCGCCATGCTCAAGTCGATGAGCGGCGTTCCGATCACGCACCCGTTGGGTGACAGCTATCACAGTCAGACCGCCTTTCGCTTTGGCGACTATATTGCGAAGTTCGCGCTGGTGCCGGTGTCGGACAATCTGACGCAGCTCAAGGGCGAGCGCGTAGACGTCACGGACCGCCCCGACGCGCTTCGCGAAGAGATCCGCAATACGATGATCGAACAGGGCGGCGAATGGGAGCTGCGCGTACAGCTTTGCTCCGACCTCGAGAAGATGCCGGTCGAAGACGCTTCGGTCGCATGGGACGAGGAGGCGAGCCCCTATCACACCGTCGCCCGGATCACGGTCGCTCCGCAATTGTCAGTCGGCACCGAGCTCCAGACGCTGACCGACGAGCGGACGTTCTTCAGTCCGTGGCATGGGCTCGCAGCGCACCAACCGCTCGGTTCCGTCAATCGCGCGCGGCGCCGCACCTACGAGATGTCGGCCGATTTCCGTGCAAGCTTCAACGGCTGTCCCGTGCACGACGCGCACGCCTTCATGGCAACCCCCGCATGACGCGGGCGGTCGGGCACGCGTAAAGTCACTTCGGTACAGTTGACCGACTGCTCGTCGGGAGTTGGCAGGGCAGCGCTTGCGCGACCAACGGCGGCTTTGTTTACGTCAAGGCGGCATTGTCTTGACCGCCCAGAAACAGACGCCCGAGTGAAACCGTCTCGCTCGGCAACGGATGGCCGATCGGGGCCCGGCGGGCTCAACGCCCGCCATCGCTATTGCGGACCGCAACCGATCACGCGATAGCGCGTTCGCATCGAGCATCGCGTTTTACCCGGCGCGCTGATGACGCTGCAATCGCAATCACCTACGCCTTCTGCCATCTCCTCTGAACGTCTGGAGTTGCCTCGCTAATGGCGAACCCCACCGATTCATCCGATTTGAATGGCAGCGAGGAAGAGCGGCTGGCGGCGCTGCTTCAACTCGACATTCTCGACACGCCGGCCGACGCCGCCTTCGATGACATCGTCCTTCTCGCCAAAGAGATCTCCGACACGCCGATCGCGCTCGTCAGCTTGGTCGATGCCGAGAGACAGTGGTTCAAGGCCAGCGTCGGCGTTGCCGCGCGGGAAACGCCGCGAAACACGTCGGTATGCTCACTTGCCATTCAAGAGACCGGGATCTTCGAGATCGCGGACTTGGCGGCTGATCCGAGAACCGCGCAATTCTCCCTCGTCACCGACGATCCTCGAATACGCTTTTATGCTGGTGTTCCGCTGCGGTCGGAGCAGGGCCTGGCGTTAGGGACCTTGTGCGTCATCGACACGGTCGCGCGGCCCGCTGGCCTGGATCAAGCGCAGAAGCGGGCGCTTACCGCACTTGGCAAACAGGTCGAGCGCCTGATCGAGTTGCACGCGTTCCGCCAGCGCCAGGCGATCCTTACGGCCGGGCAGTCCGTCGGAACATGGGATTGGTCGGTCGACGACAATCTGGTCGTCGCCGACGCTGCCTTCGCCAAACTTTACGGAGTTGATGTCGCGGTGGCGGCACGCGGCGCCCCGATCGCCGAATTCTTCAAACGCGTTCATCCCGATGATCTCGACCGGCTGAAGGACGAGATCCAACGCGCGATCGACATGCTGGCCCCGTTCTCCGCTGAATATCGATTGGTCCAGCCGGACGGATCGCTGCGCTGGGTCGCCGCGGAGGGGCGGTGCTCGCTGTCGCCGAACGGCGCATCCAGAATATTTCCGGGCATCAGTTTCGACATCACTGACCGACGGGAGAATGAAGCCCGGCAGGCGGCCTTGCTTCAACTGTCGGACTCCGTTCGCGACATCAGCGATCCGGGCGAGATCGCCTATCTCGCGTCCGAAATCCTCGGCAAGACCTTGGGGGTCAGCCGGGCCGGCTACGGCACGATCGATCCCGTGCGCGAGTGCATCACGATCGAGCGCGACTGGAATGCGCCGGGTGTCACGACCATCGCCGGCACGCTCAATTTTCGCGACTACGGAAGTTACATCGAGGACTTGAAGCGCGGCGAGACGGTCCTCTGCGTCAACGCGGACACGGATCCGCGAACGATCGACAATGCCGACGCGCTCAAGGCCATCACGGCCCACTCCTTCATCAACATGCCGCTGCGGGAAAACGGCGCCTTCGTGGCCTTGATTTACGTCAACAACGCCGTTCCGCGGGTCTGGACCGAGGGCGAGTTGAGTTTCATGCACGAAATCGCCGCACGGACCCGCGACATTACCGAACGCCGTCGCGCCGAAGCTCGCCTGGCGGACTTTGCCGTCTCCCTCGAACTCCAGGTTGAAGAGCGCACCGCCGAACTGATGGCGGCCGAAGAGCAGCTTCGTCAGTCACAGAAGATGGAGGCGGTCGGACAACTCACCGGAGGTCTTGCCCACGACTTTAACAACATGCTGGCCGGAATCGTCGGATCGCTGGAAATGCTTCAGGTTCGCATTACCCAGGGGCGGCTCGGCGAACTCGAGAAATACATCACCGCCGCGCAGGGCGCGTCGCGCCGCGCCGCGGCGCTGACCCATCGCCTGCTGGCCTTCTCGCGCCGCCAGACGCTCGATCCCAAGCCAACGGACGTCAACCGCCTCATCGCGGACATGGACGAGTTGATCCGCCGAACGGTCGGTCCGTCCATCGAGGTCCGGGTCGTCGGCGCCGCCAGCCTCTTCACCACGCTGGTCGACCCTAACCAGCTCGAAAACGCATTGCTCAATCTGTGTCTCAATGCCCGCGACGCGATGCCGGACGGCGGCCGGATCACGATCGAGACAGCGAACAAGTGGTTCGATCCGAGGGCCGCGCGGGAGCGTGACCTGCCCGAGGGACAATATCTTTCCCTGTGCGTCACGGACACCGGGACCGGCATGACACCGGACGTGGTTAAGCGCGCGTTCGACCCGTTCTTCACGACCAAGCCCATCGGCGAAGGCACTGGCCTTGGGCTGTCGATGATCTACGGCTTCGCGCGCCAATCGGGCGGCCAAGTCCGAATCTACAGCGAGCCCGGCATGGGCACGACCCTATGCCTCTATCTCCCGCGCCATTTCGGCGACGCCGAAGGCACTCCCGAGGTGGCACCGGCCGTTGACCTTCCCGACACGGGCAAGCGGACGGTCCTCGTGGTGGACGACGAACCCACCATCAGGATGCTGGTGAGCGAGGTGCTCGAGGATATGGACAATCGGGTGCTGGAAGCCGGCGATGGTCCCGCGGCACTGGCCATCCTCAAGTCGGGCGCGTCGATTGACCTGCTGATCACCGACGTCGGTCTGCCGGGTGGGCTGAACGGTCGCCAGGTCGCCGACGCGGCTCGGGTCGATCGTCCCGATCTCAAGGTCATTTTCATCACCGGCTTCGCGGAAAACGCGGTTGTCAGCGATGGCCGGCTCGAAGTGGGTACGCGCCTCGTCACCAAGCCCTTCCCGATGGACCTCCTTCGAAGCCAGATCGCGGAATTGCTGTCGAATAGCTGAGGTTAGCCGAATTCATCGCGCGTTTTAGGAGATGCACCGGTCAAAGCCGGGTGGACAGGTCTGCGCGCTGCGGCCGTCGACTCAAGCGAGTTGCTTGGCCGTCTCGCTGATGTCCGCTTTCCACCCATTGCAGACATTCGCGTTTATTTACACGCGCGTTAGTCGAGCGCGCCACTTTCCTGCGCCCTGAGCAGTTGAGCCACCGAGTGACGGATGCGTGCAATTGGCGTGGTCAGAAGCGCGATGCGGCCGGCCTTCCGCCAACTCCTTAAGTGCGGGGCGCGACGCCCAGAATGCGGGCTGCCGCTTTTTCATCGAACCACCGCACAATTTGATCGACGTTCATAAGCACCCCCGGATGAACTAATTAGTTCAGTAAGTTCATTATCTTGGCACGGGCTTGAACACCGCGACGCTGCGCCTCGCCACACCGTATTAGGGGGCGGGGCCGGGAAGGACCCGCAACCCCCAAGCGGTGCAGCTTGCCGGCCACTGGATCACGAACGTTGCCTGTTGCGCTGCGAACTGGATCGCGGTTGGGCGCATCATCGCTTCAAGCCGGTCAGCCGCATCGCTGGCGAATGGTTCTTCTCAACCAGTGCCGTGCCGGCGGCCATGCCCGCAAGCATTGCGACTTCGCTCGGCAAGCCAACGCTTTCGATGCCGACGATCGCCGAGGCTGCCGCGATGGTCTGACTAGCTAGCACGTCAGACGCTTGGTCCAAGTCACGCTCGGTCATTGGTTGCTCTCCTGTTGACCGCCCAATTCGAGGCGAAATTGCTCGACAGCGTGCGCAAGGGCTCCGACCTTCTGGCGCAATCGCCGGTTGCAGTTCGACTTCGGCTACGGCGCATCGATCAGCTGCACATTACCGAAGAAAGATTGATTTGAGCGTAAATGCCGGTGGCCCAAGGCCAACATCGCTCGCTCGATCGAAGGCGGTCCCATCCAGGGCGCATCCGCCGCATGCGCCCACTTGGCGTACTCATTTGCGATCACAAGCGCGCGCACCCTTGCGCCACTCTGGAAGCGCAGTCGCTCAGCGTAGAATTCACGGAACGAGTCCGGCGCGGACGGCAGCCGAAAAGCGGGAGGGTGGTGGAAGCGTGCTGTAAGGATTGTAAGGAAATTCGAGCTGCAAACAATCGACTGACAAGTACTTACAATCATAAAACAATCCTTATTGCATTCTTATGAAATGGGAGGATGTGGAAGGGCTGGAATGGCTTTATGACTACGTCAGTGTGTGTCTGCGGGCTCGCCCGCACATGTTGTATTAACGCGAAAACCATTCCAACCCTTCCGTTTCCCTTGCCGCCACCCTTCCAAGACCCTTCCGCCTCCATTCAATTTGGAAGGATCGACTTGGAGCGGCGCAGCTGGTCAGCATGGGGGTGCGGGGGTGCGATCGGCACGGTCGCCGTCATGTCAGCCTCAATCCCCAGCGACTGCGGTGGCGCTCGCTAGGCAATCGGTAGATCGCAAAGCCGCGCCGCTAGGTGCGCGGCTAACTCAGCCAGCGTGCCCGCTTCAGACGATCGCCTACGCGCGTGACAACGCCAGCTTTCCCACAGCTTCCCGGCTTCTTCAAAGTATGAAGGCGAGCTCTCGCAGCAGGCGGAAAGCCAGTCTTCTAGGCTGCGCTGATCAAGTCGGACGGCGGGCCTCATGCCACGGCTCTGAGCGCGTAGCGTGCACATAACTGACACGCCGCCCCGCGCGCGTGGTCAGAGTCGTCCGCTAGGTGCTTGAAAAGATGGCGCACCCAAGAGGATTCGAACCTCTGGCCTCTGCCTTCGGAGGGCAGCGCTCTATCCAGCTGAGCTATGGGTGCCTTGTGCCTGCCGAGCCGATTAGCCGCGCGCGGCAGCTGGGGCAAGGCCGCGGTTAGCGGGCGCGCAGCCACTCGGCGAGCGGAGCGAACAGCTGCTCGGGGGCGCGGCGGCCGACGATCATCCCGACATGTCCCGAAGGGATCGCGCGGCACTCGCCCGGGCCGGCGGTGGCGGCGGGGACGATGCGATCGTCGGCGGCGGTGAAGTGGAGTGTGGGGGCGGTCGGCAGCCCGAACCACTCGCCCGCGCCGCTGCGGTCGGCGCCGAATAAATCGTCGACCAGCTCGGCGGCGGCGGCGAGCGGCATGGCTTCGCCACCGTTGGCCCAATCCTCGAGCGTGACGAAGCGGCGCGCCTCGGCGCTGGCGGGATCGAGCCGGCCGAAAGCGGCGAACTTGGCCACCGTGCGCGCCGGGTCGATCGACCAGAAGGCCGCCTGCAGCACTTCCATCGGCATCAGTCCGAGCGCGGCGGCGGCCGGCCACGCCTCGTCGCGCATCCGCCTCACCGCGCTGCGCGTCGCCTCCGGATAGCCGGCGAACCGCCACGGCGCGGCGAGGGTGGCAACGCCGCGGGTGGGCGCCGCGCTCCCGGCGGCGAGCGCGAGCGTCCCGCCGAGGCAGTAGCCGACCAGCGCCGCCGGCTCGCCCAGCGCGGCGAGCAGCGGCAGCAACAGCGTGCGGACATGCTCGCTCAGCGACAGCGAGCGCGCGCTCGCCGCACCCCAGTCGAGCAGCAGCACACGCCCGACCGGGGTCAGCGCCTCCGCCACCGAGCAGCCGGGCTCGAGATCGAGAATATAGGGCGGATTGATCAGCGACGGGACCAGCACGATCGGCGCGCCACTGCCGCCGCAAGCGCGCAGCGACGCGCCGCCGACGGTGGCCACCGCGGCGCGTTGGCGCCGGTCGGCCGCACGCGGCGCCCGCTGGTAGGCGCGCAAACCCGCAAGCGCCGCACTCGCCAGCGCCGGATCGTGTTCGCCCGCGCGCCGTACCAGTTCGAGAAACAGCGGCAGCGGCCGCGGGCCCGGCTCTTGTTGCGGTGCATCATCGGGCGGTGCTAGGTCGGCCATCACTTCGCAGGACACCTAGCATGACAAAGTCGGCCGCAGCCAAGGTCACCATCAAGAAATACGCCAACCGGCGGCTCTACGACACCGAGAGCTCGGCCTATGTCACGCTCGACCGGCTGGCGCAGATGATCCGCGAGGGCCGCGATTTCGAGGTGCTCGACGCCAAGACCGGCGAGGACATCACCCGCCAGGTGCTCACCCAGATCATCGTCGAGGAGGAATCGCGCGGCTCGACCATGTTGCCGGTCAACTTCCTGCGCCAGCTGATCGGGATGTACGGCAACTCCATGCAGGGCATGGTCCCGCAATATCTCGAGACCGCGATGGCCAGCTTCGAGAAGAACCAGGCCGCTTTCCGCGATGCTTTCGGGACCAACATCTTCCAGGACCTGGCGCGCCGCAACATGGAGATGTTCGAGCAGTTCACCCGCGCCGGCGGGATCGCGCCCAAAGGCGGCGCAGCGGCTGCCAAGCCCGCCGGTGGCGCCAGCGAGGTCGACGCGCTGCGCGCCGAGCTCGATGCGCTGAAAGCCAAGGTCGACCGGCTCGGCCAGTGATGCTGAGACTGCTTGGCGGCGTCGCGCTGCTCCAGGCGGCCGCGGCGCCGTGGACGACCGCCACGCCGACAGCCGGCGATTGGACCTACCGCGCGGTGCCGGGCGGGAGCGAAGCCGCCTTCCAGTCGGCGACCGATCCGCTGTTCACGCTGCGCTGCACGCTCGCCAGCCGGACGGTCCAACTGCTGCGGAGCGGTGCTCCGACGGGCGCCAGCGTCATCATTCGCACCACAAGCCTTGAGCGGACGCTGCCAGCCAGCGCGACATTGGGCGCGCGCGACCCGTTGCTCGACGCGATTGCTTATTCGCGCGGGCGCTGGTCGGTGGAGGTGGCGGGGCTTGCGTCGCTGGTCCTGCCGAGCTGGCCGGAAGCGGCGCGAAGCATCGAAGATTGCCGAAACTGAAACGCATTACAAGACTTGAACGAACGCGAATCTCGCGCATTCTGGCGGGGCAATTACGCAGCGAAAGGAGGTGATCCGATGTCTCATGGTTCAGCAGAGAGGTCGGTGAAGTTCGTCTGGGAGACGCGGTTCTAACCCGAACCGCCCATGGTCTCCCGGGTTGGATTCTCCAGCCGCTGACCATGTTCGAGGCGACCGTCACGACCCCGTGACGGTCGCCTTTGACTTGTCTAAAAACCGACATTCCCGCGCCTGCCATCGACCCTCGTAACGGAACCGTTGCGCGTCTGCGTCGTCTACTGCCCGACCAGTCAGCAGGGAGTTGCGACAAGTGGCCAAAGGCACCAGCGGAAGCAAATCCAATAACAATGGCGGAAATGCCAGTTTCACCGACCAGCACGGCGGCGGCACCGATGCCGCCGGCGGGGCCGGCAAGGGCCGCGCCAGCGCAGCCGTCGCCTCGGCCGAAGAGACTCTCGACAAGCTCGCCAAGGCGGCGATGAGCAAGGAGATGCTCGCCGCCGGGCTTGCTGCGGCGGCCGCGGCGATCAGCGCCTCGCCGACCGTCCGTAAGAAGATCCGCGATGCGGGCAGCGATGCCGCCGACACCGCCAGCAAGGCCGGCAGTTCGGTCGCCAAGCTTGGCGCGCTGATCGCCGATGCGGTCGCCGACGCCGCCCAGCGGGTGCTGTCGGGTGATATCTTCACCACCGGCGGAAAGAGTGATTCGGGCAGCCGGACCAAGAGCAGCCGCTCGACCGCGCAGCGGGCGACCTCGGCGACGGCAAAGGCGCCGTCGACCCGCGCTCGCAGCAGCAGCGCAGCCAAGCCGGCTCGCGCGGCGACCGCCCGCAAGCCCGCGGCCAGCAAGGCGAGCGGCAGCGCTGCAGCCAAGCCCGCCGCGTCACGCACCCGGGCCGCCACTGGCACCGCGCCGCGCTCGCGCGCCTCGACCGCCAAGTCGGGCGCCACGCGCCGCGGATCGACCACCGGCCGTGGCCGGGGCGGGACCAAGCCGCCCGCGGGCGGTGGTGACAGCAGCAAGTCCTGAGCCGCTTCGGCTGAGGTAGCGATGGGCGCCGTTCCGGCTTGGGCCGGGGCGGCGCTCGCCTCTTTGCAGTCCCGCCTGCGCGTGCCATGCGAGCGCCCATGAACCCGTTTTCCGTCGTCATTCTCGCCGCCGGCCAGGGCACACGCATGCGCTCGGCCACCCACAAGGTGCTCCATCCGATCGCCGGGCGGCCGATGCTTGCGCATCTCCTCGATACCGTCGATTCCCTTGGCGCCGAACGCCGCGTGGTGGTCGTCGGCAAGGGCCGCGAGCAGGTCGAGGCGGCGCTCGCCGGACATGACGTGCGGATCGCGGTGCAGGCCGAGCAGAATGGCACCGGCCACGCCGTCCAGCAGGCCGAGGCGGCGCTCGACGGTTTCGACGGCACCGTCATCATTCTCTACGGTGATACCCCGTTCGTCGCCGCCGAGACGCTGAGCGCGATGCGCGAGCGGCTCGAGGCCGCCGACGCGCCGGGGGTGGTCGTGCTCGCCTCGTCCCCCGACGATCCCGGCGCCTACGGGCGGGTGATCCTCGGCGAGGGCGACGAGATCGCGCGGATGGTCGAATATAAGGACGCCAACCCCGCCGAGCGCGCGGTGCGCCTGTGCAACTCGGGGATGATGGCGGTCCGCAAGGGCGACCTGTTCCGCTGGCTGGGCCAGGTCGGCAACGCCAATGCGGCAGGCGAATACTATCTCCCCGACATCGTCATGGTCGCTGCCGCCGAAGGGCGCCATTCGGTCGCGCTCGAATGCGCTGCGTGGCAGACCGCCGGGGTCAACAGCCGTGCGGAACTCGCCACTCTCGAGCTCGACTGGCAGCAGCGCCGCCGCCAGCGCGCGCTCGCCGAAGGCGCGACCCTGACCGATCCCGCCAGCGTCTGGTTCAGCTTCGATACCGCGCTCGGCCAGGACGTCACGATCGCCCCCAACGTCGTCTTCGGCCCCGGCGTCAGCGTCGCCGACCGCGCCACCATCCACGCCTTTTCGCACCTCGAGGGCGCCACCGTCGGCGAAGGCTGCGAGGTTGGCCCTTACGCGCGGCTCCGCCCCGGCGCGGTGCTCGGCGCCAAGGCCAAGGTCGGCAACTTCGTCGAGGTCAAGAAAGCGCGGCTGGGCGAGGGCGCCAAGGCCAATCACCTGAGCTACATCGGCGACGCCGACGTCGGCGCCAAGGCCAACATCGGCGCCGGCACCATCACCTGCAATTACGACGGCTTCTTCAAATATCGCACCCAGATCGGCGCCGGCGCCTTTATCGGCTCCAACAGCTCGCTGGTCGCTCCGGTCAGCATCGGCGAGGGCGCGATCGTCGGTGCCGGCTCGGTCGTCACCCGCGACGTCGAGGCCAATTCGCTCGGCGTCACCCGCGCCGAGCAGAAGGGTCTCGCCGGCTGGGCCGCGCGCTTCCGCGAACGGCAGACCGCCAAGAAGCACGCCTGACCGGGTGACCATCGCTTCATGCGAAAACAAGTGCGCGTTCACCTGAGCTTCGCTAGCGAGCCCGGCAGGCGCTTTATCGGGAAGTGAGTAGCAAGCTATGTGCGGGATTGTTGCCATCGTCGGTCGGGCGCCGGTCGCCCAGCGCCTGTTCGAGGGGCTGAAGCGGCTCGAATATCGCGGCTACGACAGCGCCGGCATCTGCACCGAGGTCGACGGCCATTTCGAGCGCCGTCGCGCCGAGGGCAAGCTCGAGCATCTCGCCGCCAAGCTCGCCGAGAATACGCCGGCGGGGGACGTCGGCATCGCCCATACCCGCTGGGCGACCCACGGCGCGCCGACCGAGAGCAACGCCCACCCGCACATCGTCGGCCGCGTCGCGCTGGTCCACAACGGCATCATCGAGAACTTCAAGCCGCTTCGCGAGGAACTGCTCGCCGAAGGGCGCACCTTCCAGTCCGAGACCGACAGCGAGGTCGTCGCCCACCTCGTCGCGCGCGAGGTCGAGCGCGGGGCGAGCCCCGAGGCGGCGGTCGCCACCGTTCTGCCGCGCCTCCACGGCGCCTTCGCCATCGCCTTCCTCTTCCTCGACGATTCCGACCTGGTGATCGGCGCGCGGATGGGCGCGCCGCTGACCGTCGGCTATGGCGAGGGGGAAAATTACCTCGGCTCGGACGCCATCGCGCTGGCGCCGTGGACCCGCCGCATCGCCTACCTCGACGAGGGCGATTGGGTCGTCGCGCGGCGCGACAGCGTGCAGATCTTCGACCGCGACAATCAGCCGGTCGAGCGCGAGATCGTCGACAGCGGTGCCTCGGCCGAGACGATCACCAAGGGCAACCACGCCCACTTCATGCGCAAGGAGATCGACGAGCAGCCAATCGTCGTCGCACAGACGCTGCAAAGCTACGTCCGCGCCTTCGAGGGCGAGGTCGCCATTCCCAATTTCGACTTCGACCTCGCCGCGGTCGAGCAGGTCACCGTGGTCGCCTGCGGCACCAGTTTCTACGCCGGCATGGTCGGCAAATATTGGATCGAGCGCTTCGCCCGCGTCCCGGTCGAGATCGATGTCGCAAGCGAATTTCGCTACCGCGACCCGGTCCTCAAGCCCGGCGGACTGGCGCTGTTCATCAGCCAGAGCGGCGAGACCGCCGACACCCTCGCCGCGCTCCGTCACGCGCGCGAAAAGCAGCAGAAGATCGCGGTGGTGGTGAACGTGCCGACCAGCTCGATGGCGCGCGAGGCCGACCTGCTGCTGCCGACCCGCGCCGGCCCCGAGATCGGGGTCGCCTCGACCAAGGCCTTCACCTGCCAGCTCGCGGTGCTCGCCGCGCTCGCCACCAATCTCGCCCGCGCCAAGGGGCAGCTGAGCGCCGAGGAAGAAAAGGAGATCGTCGCGCATCTCCAGGAAGCGCCCGAAGCGCTGACCCGCGCGCTCGCCCTCGACGAGGCGATCCTCGCCATCGCCCCGCTGATCGTCCCCGCCCGCGACGTCCTCTACCTCGGCCGCGGCCCCGATTACCCGATGGCGCTCGAAGGCGCGCTCAAGCTGAAGGAAATCAGTTACATCCACGCCGAGGGCTATGCCGCGGGCGAGATGAAGCACGGGCCCATCGCGCTGATCGACGACAATGTCCCGGTGATCGTCCTGGCGCCTTCAGGCCCGCTGTTCGAGAAGACCGTCAGCAACATGCAGGAAGTCCGCGCGCGCGGCGGCAAGATCGTGCTGATCAGCGACGCGGCCGGAATTGCCGAAGCGGGCGAAGGCTGCATGGCGACGATCGAAATGCCGGCGGTCCACCCGCTGATCGCCCCGCTCGTCTACGCGGTGCCGGTGCAGCTGCTCGCCTATCATGTCGCGGTGCTTAAGGGCACCGACGTCGACCAGCCCCGCAATCTGGCGAAGAGCGTCACGGTCGAGTGAGCGAGGGCGAACGCTCCGAAGAAGTACAAGTGGTCTATTCCGCAGCGGACCTACGGGCAATCACGCTCGCGTGCCGGCGCTGTCGCTGGATCATGGTTTTGAGCATGCTCGCACCGCCGGCGGTCGTCTTCTATCTGAGCTGGAACGATCTGCCGCGGGACCTATGGCCTATCCTGGTCGGATCGCTGTTGGCGATCGGGATCGTGCTCGCCGCCTTCCTAATCATCTCCCCAACTCAAATGGTCCGCAGGCGACGTGCGGCGGGATGGGGCAGCCCCATGGAGATCAGCTTCTCACCGTTGAGCGTCAACGTCCGCCACCCATCGCAGGATTCTCAAAATCACTGGTCGGCGATAATGAAGGTGCGCGAGAAGGGCGGCCGATTGTTTCTCTTCACGACGCCCAATAACGCGATCATCCTTCCCCGCCGCGCTTTCGCCAGCGATGAGCAATTCTCGGAGTGGTGTCGGCGGGCAGCGGCGTATCAGCAGGCCGCACGCCGCGCTGAGGCGTAGCTCGGCGTGACCTACGCCGCGCGGCGCTCCGCGCGGACGGGTTCGAGGGCGCGGATGTGTGCGCTCAGCCGCTCGTAGAAGAAATCGATCACCGCGCGCACCGGCGGGCTGTGGCGGACCCGTTCGTGGGTCACCAGCCACAGCTGGCGGCCGTGCTCGGTGAGCGGCGCGCATTGCAGCAAGTCGGGATCGGCGTCGGCGATCACCGCGGGAAGCACTCCGATGCCGAGCCCGGTCCGCACCGCCGACAGCAGGCCGGTCGCCGAACCCTGCTGCATCGTCACCCGGTCGTTGAGGCCCGCGGAGTCGATCCACTCGCCATATTCCTGCGCCAGGTGACCGCCGCCGCCGCCGATCAGCGCATGATCGCGCAGCTCGGCGATCGAGCGGGGGACGCCGTGCCGCGCGGCGTAGGCGCGGCTGCAGTAGAGCGTCCAGTCGTCGTCGCAGAGCGCGCGCCCGACCGTGCCCGCGGGCTGGCCCTGTTTGGTGCTGCGCAGCGCCACGTCGGCCTCGCCACGCCCCAGGTCGCGGATCCCCGGCGAGCTGTCGAACTCGAGCCGGATGGCGGGAAATCGCTCCTGGAAATCGGCGATGTGCGGCGCGAGCAACGCGGTGACGAAGATGTCCTCGCTGGTGAAGCGGACATTGCCGGCGGCCTCGCGCCCGCTCGCCAGCGCGAGTTGCTCGGTGGCCAGCGCGGCACGTTCGAGCGCCTCGGCCTGGCCGACGAGAGTAGCGCCCTGCGCGGTCAGCGCGTAGCCGGCGGGGCGCCGCTCGAACAAGGGCAGGCCGAGCGCTTCCTCGAGCGCGGCAATCCGCCGGGCGACCGTCGTCTGGCTGACCCGCAATTCGCGCGCGGCGACCAGCGTGCTCCCCGCCCGCGCCACCGCGAGGAAGTGCCGCCAGTCGTTCCAGTCCGCCGCGCGCCGCATGGCCCGAATATAGAAGCTCGCCGCACGGCTCGCTAGGCCCGCCGCCTTGACGCCGCGCTGAACCAACCGCGCGCCCGCGCGCTTAGCCAGGGGTGGACAGGAGGACGACGATGCGGACCTTGGTGATGACTTCCCTGATGTGCGGCGCGGCGCTGCTCGGCGCGTGCAAGGCGCAGACCCATCAGGATGCCAACGACGTGCTCAATATGGAGAATGATTCGCAAGGCGTGCCGGTCAACGGCGGGATGGACAATTTCGGCACCAGCACCACCGGCGCGGGCGCCGATCAGTCCTCGCCGCTGCGCACCGCCGACGGCAAGACGGTCGGCAGCGTTTCGGTGCGCGAGGAGAATGGCGGGGTGGTGCTGACCGTCTCGGCGACCGGGATGAAGCCCGGCAAATATGGCATGCACGTCCATTCGGTCGGCAAGTGCGAAGGGCCCAAGTTCGAGAGCGCCGGCGCCCACTGGAACCCGGAGAACAAGCAGCACGGCACGCTCAACCCCAAGGGTTGGCATGCCGGCGACCTGCCCAACCTCGAAGTCGGCTCGGCCGGTTCGGGCGGGACCACGGTGACGCTGTCGGCGGCGCTGCGGACGGGGATGACCCCGCTGCTCGACAAGGATGGCGCGGCGCTGGTCGTCCACGCCAAGCCCGACGACATGAAGACCGATCCGAGCGGCAACAGCGGCGACCGCATCGCCTGCGCGGTGATCGGCGGGGCCTGAGCACCGCCGCGCCCGCACCCCGGCTTATTTGGCGGGGGCTGGCGTCCCGGCCCGGGCGGCGCGGATGCCGTCGGCGATCTGGCCGGGGATGGCCGCCTCGCGCTCGGCGATCTTGGCGCGGATCATGGTCTGCTGCTCGGCGGGAAGCGTCGCGATCATCTCGGTCATGCTGGCCGATACCGCGTCATGCTCGCGCTGGCAGCCGGCCATGGCGGTGGCGGCGGCCGCCTCGGGGGTCACGCTCACCGGCACCGCCGCCGCCTTCGCCCGCAGGCATTCGCGATAGCTCGTGATCAGCGCGGCCATGTCGCCGCCCGTCGCGCCGCCGCCGGCAATCACGTGCGGCGGGTGCATCACCGGCGCCGGCGCGGGCCCGGCTTGGAGGGCGGCGGCAAAAGCGAGCAGGGCGAGCGGCATGAGGGGTTCCTTTTGAAGGTCGGCGGCGCTTGTCGGCGTCGCCTTGGCCCCAAGCAAATGACAAGCGGTTCACCTGATGCGCAAAGGGGTGCGCCTGCGAGCTGCCGACACGCCCCTCCACTGGCGTCTATCCTTTAGTAGCCGAGCGTGCGGCGCGGCTGGATCCGGTTGACCCGTAAGTTGGTCACCGCGCCGTTGTAATTGACGTCGCAGCGGAAGCTCAGGTCCGCGATCGGATTGTTCTGGTTATAGCCGCCGTAGGGCAGCCCGCTGCTCATCAGCCCGTTGACCTTGACGCCCCAGTTGCGGCGGTCGACGCTGGTGATCGCGGTGACCCGCGCATTGGCCTGGTAGGACGGGTTGTAGGCCCAGCGCTGGCCATATTGGTTATAAGCGTAGGCGTTGTTGCGATAGCCGTTGCCGAACTGCGCGGCGGCGGCGTTGGCGCACTGAGCGATCGCCTGGCGGTCGTTCACCGCATAGCGGTTGCCCGTCAGCTGGCCGATCACGCCATCGGTGACCGGATTGCCCGTGCCATAGCCGGGCGCGGGATAGCCGGGCTGAGGGTAGGCCGGGTTACCATAGCCGGGCTGCGGATAGGCGGGATTACCATAGCCGGGCTGCGGATAGGGCTGCGGCGGCGGCGCGGGATAATATTGCGCGGCGGCCGGCGCGGCGATGCTCAGCAGCGCGCCGGCGGCGGCGAAGGTGGCAAGCATTTTCATGACTGGTCTCTCAATGCCCGCCGGGCAGGTGCCGGGGGACTTCATCGCCAGCACAACGGTTCACCGCCGCCTGAGGATGCATGAACCGGAGACAACGGCGCGCCCGCCGTCGCCGCGCCTCATGGCGGGACGCGGCGGGCGCATGGGGAACCACGCCTAGCGGCGGTTGACGCCCAGCCGGCCGACGCCGTCGGTGATCGCCGCCCGCTTGGTCCGCCGGTCGTAGGCGCACAGCTTCACGTCGACCACCGACTGCTTGTTATAGCCCTCGACGATCCTCAGTTCGATCGGCACCCGGTCGTCGAAACTCGCTTTGTCGGCGATGATCTTGGCGCGGGTCAGCTTGGCCGCGGCGAGGCAGGTCCGGTCGACCTGGCGGTTCATCTGCGCCCACGCCTGCGGGGTCGAGGCGTCGGCGGCGGTGGCGATCCCGACGGCGATCAGCGCGGTGAGGGTCAAACGGGTCATAAGGCAAGCTCCCTTCAAGCCTGGATGGTGCGCGGATCGTCGCCGGCGCGCGCGAACGCCGTCAACGCACGACCCGCCCGATCAGCCCAGATGCTGCTTGAAGAAGGCGAGCGTCCGGCTCCACGCGAGGTCGGCGGCGGGCTTGTTGTAGCGGTCCGCCGACGTGTCGTTGTTGAAGGCGTGGTTGACGCCTGGATAGGTGTAGGTCTCGACCGATTTGTGCGCCGCCTGGAGCGCCGCGACCCACGGCTTGCCGGTGGCGTTCACCCGGTCGTCGAGCCCGGCGTAATGAAGCAGCAGCGGAGCCTGCACCTTGGCCGCCTCGCTCGGGTTCGGCGCCGGGCCGTAATAAGCCACGCCGGCATTAAGCTCGGCACCGGCGGCGACCGCCAGCCGGTTCACATAAGCGCCGCCCCAGCAAAAGCCGACCACCCCGACCTTGCCGTCGCGGCTGGTCGGTTTGAGCGTCTTGATCATCGCCACCCCGGCGGCGGTCGCCTGCATGAGGTCGAGCTTGCCGATCAGATCGCGCGCCGAATCCTCGTTGGCGGGCGTGCCGCCGACCGGGGAGAGGAGATCGGGGGCGACCGCGCGGTAGCCGGCCAGCGCCAGCCGCCGGGCGATGTCGCGGATATGGTCGTTGAGGCCTCGGTTCTCGTGGATCACAATCACGGTCGCCTTGAGCGAGCGGCTGCGCGGCTCGGCCGAATAGACCTTGTAGCCGTCGATCATCCGGGTCGCGGTGGTCAGGCGCTTGTCGTCGGCCGGGACCATCGCGGCGGCCGCCGGACTGGCGGCGATCCCGGCGATCAACGCCTCGGCTGCCGCCACGCTGCCCGCCAGCGCCACCATCCGCGCCATGAAGTCGCGCCGCTCCATGCCCTCATGGGTGAAGCGGTCATAGAGGGCGATGGCCTCTTGGCGGATGTCGGTCATGCAAGTCCTCCGATGATGAAGCGACGACGATGCGAATATCAGGCGCTGGCCTTCAACTCTTCGGCCGCCTGCTCGTCGCGCTGCTTCGCGCGGCGATAGGCGTCGCGGTCGGTGCAGCGGGCGACGTAATCGGCGAACACCGGCCGCGGCTCGAGCATTCCGAACATCATCATGAAGCCCAGTTCGGAGGTCACGTAGAGGTCGGCGGCGCTGAACTTGCCGGTGATATAGTCGCGGCCGGTCAGCATCCGCTCGATCCCGCCGATCGCCTGGTCCCAATTGCCATAGCCGAACATCCGCTCGCGCTCGGGGGTCGGCACGAACCCCGCCGCCTTGTTCGAGAAGGCCGCTTCGAGCGGCCCGGCGGCGAAGAACAGGAAGCGATAATAATCGGCGCGGTCGTCGAGCGCGGGGGCGAGGCCCGCGTCGGGGAAGGCGTCGGCGAGATAGGCGCAGATCGCCGACACTTCGGTCACCACTTTGTCGCCATGCTTGATCGCCGGCACCTTGCCCATCGGATTGACCGACAGGTACGGCTCTTCCTTCATGCTGGTGCCGTAACCGAGATATTCGGCCGTGTAGGGCGCGCCGACTTCCTCCAGCATCCAGCGGACGATCTGCCCGCGCGACTGCGGGTTGGTGTAGAAGATGAGCTCGGCCACGTGCAGGTCTCCCCGATGAGAACGAAGCGAGAACAATAGCCCCAAACCTCCGGCCGCTCAAGCGACCGGAGGTCTCCGCATGAGCCTAGCCGCGCTCGCCGGGCCGGGCCGCCGGAGCGGGCGGGGCGGGCGGAGCGACCGGCTGCGGCGCGGGGGCGACGGCGCTGAGGCCGCGGTCGGCGGCGGTCTGGTCGCGGGTGGCGCGGAACTCGCTGTCGGCGCTCCAGTTCGGCCAGGCGTTGCTGTTGGCGAGCCGCAAGCCCACCGCGTGGAGCAGCGCGGCATCTTCGACCATCCCGCTATAGTCCCAGTCGGGCTGCACCTCGTCGGCCGGCTGGTGGTAGCGGTTGGTGACATATTCCTTGCCGATCGCCTCGGCCCGGGCGACCCCGCCGTTGACCAGGTCGCCGCCGCTTTCATAGCTGACCGCCGGCACCCCGACCTTGGCCATCGAGAAGTGGTCCGAGCGGTAGAAGCCGCCGCTCTCCGGGTGCGAATCGGGGGTGAAGACGCGGTTCTGCTTGCGCGCCTCGTCGACCAGCGTGTCGAGCAGCTCGAGGCGGGCGGTGCCGCTGATCGAGAAGTCGCGGGCGCGGCCGTGGACGCCCATCGAGTCGGTGTTGAGCATCCCGACCGTCTTGCCGAGCGGGTAGAGCGGATTGCGGGCATAATATTCGGAGCCCAGCAGCCCCTTCTCCTCCGCGGTGACCGCCAGGAACACGATCGAGCGGTCGGGCCGCGGGCCGCGGGCGAAGGCGCGCGCTTGCTCGATCAGCTGACTGACGCCGGTCGCATTGTCGACCGCGCCATTGTAAATGGTGTCGCCGCGCGCGTCGGGCTTGCCGATGCCAAGATGGTCCCAGTGGGCCGAGTAGATCACGGTCTCGTCCGGCCGGGTCTTGCCGGGCAGCAGTCCGACGACATTTGCCGAATTGATCACTTGCGTCGTGGCATTGGCGGTCGCGCTCAGGCTGGCCTTGAGATCGACCGGCCGGAAGTCGGGCCGGCGCGCCGCGACCTTCATCTGCGCGTAATCGAGGCCGGCGGCGCGGAACAGCTTCTGCGCGGTGTCGAGCGTGATCCAGCTCTCGAACCCGGTGTGCGACGCCGCCGGGTTCTGGCGAACGATGTCGAACATCGTGTTGGTGTTGGAGTTCTTGACCGTGTTCCAGCCGTAGGAGGCGGGCGCGGTCTCGTGGATGACCATCATGCCGGCCGCGCCGCGACGCGCCGCTTCCTCATATTTATAGGTCCAGCGGCCGTAATAGGTCATCGCCTTGCCGCCGAACTTGCCCGCCACCGGCTCGCCCGCCGCGGCCTCGAAATCAGGGTCGTTGACCAGCACCACGAGGATCTTGCCGCGGACGTCGACATTCTTGAAATCGTCCCAGCCGCGCTCGGGCGCCGCGACGCCGTAGCCGACGAACACCAGCGGGGCGTTGGCGAGGCGGATCTGGTTCGCCCCGTTCATCGGCGAGCGCAGCGCGATGTCGGTACCCTGGACGAGGCGCAGTCCGCCATTAGCGGTCTGCACCGTCACCACCGGGTCACCGACCAGGTCCGACTTGAGCAGCGGCACCGGTTGGGTCCAGGTCCGCTGGCCGTTGACCACCGCGCCGCCGGGCTGGAGCCCCGCTTCCTGAAACTGCTGGACGATGTAGGCCACCGTCTTGGTCTCGGCGCGGGTCGCGACCCCGCGGCCCTCATAGGCGTCGGAGCCGAGCACGTTGACGTGGCTCGCCAGCCGCTGCGGGCTGAACAGCGCGGTCTGGGCATGCGCCGGGGCGATCAGGGCGGTGGCGGCAAGCAGCAGGAAGGCGGGTCGGATCACAGGCAGGACTCCATCGTCGAAAAACGCGCGTGAGAAGTTCACAAGGAAGCGCCTCATGCGCCGCTGTGGCCGTCCTGAAAAGGGGCTGTGTTTCTTCGCACTTGCAACACATTCACGCCGTGACTATGTGCCCCCGCCGCGAGGCCGCCGCCCGGATGCGACGACGACCGTCAGCAAGCTGGCACGAAAGGCAACGCCCCCGTGATGACCATTACCGCCGCCGCCGATGAGGTGGGCGAGCCTTCATTCGAGGGCGACCATCATCACGGCTCGACCGGCTGGCTGACGCTCGGCGCAATCGGCATCGTCTTCGGCGACATCGGCACCTCGCCGCTCTACGCGCTCAAGGAAAGTTTCATCGGCCACCACCCGATGCCGGTGATGGAAAGCCGGGTGATGGGGGTCATCAGCATCATCTTTTGGACGATGATGATCGTCGTCACCTTGAAATACGTCGCGATCATGATGCGCGCCGACAACAAGGGCGAGGGCGGCAGTCTGTCGCTGCTGGCTTTGCTCTCGCGGACCGGCAGCGCGGGCAAGTGGACCGGCGGGCTGACCATGCTCGGCGTGTTCGCCACCGCTCTGTTCTTCGGCGACGCGATGATCACCCCGGCGGTCTCAATCCTTTCGGCGGTCGAGGGCGTCAACACCATCGACGCACGTTTCGAAAGCTTCGCGGTCCCGCTCGCGGTGGTCATCATCATCGGCCTGTTCGCGGGCCAGAAATACGGCACGCACCGGGTCGGCAATCTGTTCGGCCCGATCATGCTGTTCTACTTCCTCGTGCTGACGGTGCTCGGCGTCGAATCGATCGCTGCCAGCCCGGTGATCTTGAAGAGCCTGTCGCCGGTCTACGGCATCCGTTTCATCGCGCACGATCCCGGTTTCGCCTTCCTCGCGCTGGGGTCGATCGTGCTGGCGGTGACCGGGGCCGAGGCGCTCTATGCCGACATGGGGCATTTCGGGGCCAAGCCCATCCGCCTCGCCTGGCTGGCGGTCGCCTTCCCGGCGCTGATGGTCAATTATCTGGGGCAGGGGGCGCTGTTGCTGCGCACGCCCAAGGCGATCGAAAACCCCTTCTACATGCTGGCCAGCGAGCAGTGGCGCCTCGGCCTGATCATCCTTGCGGTGGTCGCCACCGTGATCGCCAGCCAGGCGGTGATCACCGGCGCGTTCAGCGTGGTGCGGCAGGCGGTCCAGCTCGGCCTCTTCCCGCGCATCCTGATCCGCCACACCAGTGCCCGCGCCGAGGGGCAGATCTACATTCCGCTCGTCAACTGGTCATTGTGTGTGATGGTGCTGGTGCTGGTGCTGTTGTTCCGCAACAGCTCCAACCTCGCCTCGGCCTATGGCATCGCGGTGACGGGCACGATGTTCATCACCACGGTGATGCTGGCGGTGTTGCTGTTCCGCTACTGGAACTGGCCAAAGTGGGTGTCGGTCCCGCTGATCGTGCTGTTGGCGACGGTCGACCTCACTTATTTCGCCTCCAACCTCACCAAATTCTTTGACGGCGGCTGGTTCCCGGTGCTGATCGCGCTCGCCGCCTTCGCGGTGCTGACCACTTGGTCGAAGGGGCGCCAGCTGGTCCACGAGCAGCTCGCCAGCGCGGCGATGCCGGTCGAATTGTTCGTCAAGTCGGTGAGCAAGGGCGTCCACCGCATCCGCGGTACCGCCATCTATCTGACCTCGTCGCCGACGGGTATCCCGCCCGCGCTGCTCCACAATCTCAAGCACAACCAGGTGCTCCACGAGACGGTGCTGCTGACCACCATCCGAATCAAGGACGTGCCCTTCGTTCCCGAGGACAAGCGCGTCGGCGTGCAGGAACTGGGGTGCGGCCTCAAGCGCGTGACCCTGCGCTTCGGTTTCTCGGAGGACATCGACGTCCCCGCCGCGCTGGCACTCGCCAAGGCCGAGGTCGGCACCTGCCAGCCGATGACCACCAGCTACTTCCTCTCGCGCCAGACGGTGATCCCGTCGAGCAAGCCCGGCATGGCCATGTGGCGCGAGCGGCTGTTCGGCTGGATGGTGCGTAACTCGGCGACCGCGATGGACTTCTTCAAGCTGCCTCCCAACCGGGTGGTCGAGCTCGGCAGCCAGGTCACCATCTAGGGTTCACTTGACGAAGGCGGGCGCCACTGTATTGTGTATGCAATACAGTGGAGGATTTGCCATGCATCGCTCGCTTCTCGTCCCCGGCATTGCGCTCGTGGCGCTGGCCGGCTGCCACGTTGCCCCGAAGAACCCCAACGGTGGCGACGAGAATGTCGCCATCTCGGGTGACGGCAATGGCTCGGTGTCGTTCGACCTGCCCTTCGCCAAGGGTCAGGTGAAGCTGCCGACGGGCATGATGAGCAACGCCAACTTCGACATCGATGGGGTGAGGATGATCCCCGGCGGCAAGATCACCGGCTTCAACGTCGATGCCGGCGGCGACAAGGACGCGGTGGTCAACATGAAGTTCACCGCCCCGGTCGGCCCGGCCGAGGTCCAGAAATATTTCCTCGACCAGTTCGCCGCCAAGGGCGTCACCGCCAAGGCCGAGGGCAGCGGCGTCGCCGGCACCGGCAAGGACGGCGAGCAGTTCGTCATCGGCCTCGCGCCCGGCGACGGCGGCACCAGCGGCACCATCGTCATCCGCGACACGAAAGGCTGAGCCTCAGCCCTTCCGGTAGCGGTCGAACCAGGCGAGGATCGCGCTCGCCTTGGCCGCCGACTGGCTCGGCCGCGACGCCAAGCCGCCGTGGCTCGCGCCCGGCACCTTGACCAGCGTGGTCGGCACGCCCGCGAGTTTCAGCGCCGCATAATATTGCTCGGCCTCGCTGACCGGGGTGCGATAATCCTCGCTCCCGACCACCACCAGCGTCGGCGTCTTGACGTTGCCGACAAGGCCCAGCGGCGAGCGCGCCCAATAGCCCTGCGGGTCCTGCCACGGCAGCTTGCCCATCCAATATTTGGCGAAGAAGGGCACCCCGTCGGCGGTCAGCGCCATGCTGGTCCAGTTGATGACCGGCTTCTGCGCCGCCGCCGCGCGGAAGCGATTGGTCTTGCCAACGATCCAGGCGGTGAGGATGCCCCCGCCTGAGCCGCCGGTGACGAACAGATTGTCGGGATCGGCGACGCCTTGCGCGATGGCGCCGTCGACCGCCGCCATCAGGTCGTCGAAGTCGCTCGCCGGATAGGTCTTCTCGATCCCGTCGGCGAAGGCCTGGCCGTAACCGGTCGAGCCGCGCGGGTTGGTGTAGAGCACGGCATAGCCGGCCGCCGCGTAGAGCTGGTCGTCGGTCGAGAAATTGGGGCCGTAGCTGCTGTATGGCCCGCCGTGGATCTCGAGGATCAGCGGCACCTTGGTCCCCGGCTGATAGGTCGGGGGCAGGACCAGCCAGCTCGGCACGCTGCCGCCGTCGGGGGCGCGGGCGGTGAAGGCGCGGACTTCGCCCAGCCGCTTGCCGCCGAGCCAAAGCTCGTTGAGCCGGGTCAGCCGCCGCGCATTGCCGCCGCGCGCGACCGAGACGTCGGCGGGGCTTAGCGCGTTGCCGCTGGTGAACGCGACCGTGCCGTCGCGCGCGACCGACCAGCTGCCGCCGGCATAGGGGCGGTCGAGACCCGCGCCGACCGCGCCGCTGGCAAGCGGGCTGACCCGCCCGTCGAGCCCGATCCGCGACACCTTGTATCCGCCAGCTTCCTCATAGCCCGCGACCAGCCTGCCGCCGGCCCAGTCGAGGCTGTCGATGTTGCGGTCGAGCGAGGGTGCCAGCTCGCGCACCCCGCTGCCGTCGCGGTTCATGACGTAGAGGTGCGCCTGCTCGAACCCCTTGCCGTGGTCGTCGTAGCCGGTGAAGGCGATCAGCCGCCCGTCGGGCGAGACCCGCGGGCCCTGGTCGGGGCCGTTGCGGTGGGTCAGGGCGACCGGTTGGCCGCCATCGACGGGGAGGGCGTAGATCTCGCTGTCGAGCGCGTTCAATTCCCAGTCGGGCTTGAGGTTGGCGCTGAACAGGAGAGTGCGGCCTTCGGGGGTCCAGCTCAGCGGCCCCTCATGGTTGAAGCTGCCGCTGGTCAGCCGCCGCGGCGCCCCGCCGTCGGCATCGACCAGGAAGATGTGGTCGAACCCTGCCTGCAGATAGCCCGCGCCGTCGGCCCGGTAGGTGACCTTGTCGATCACCTGCAGCGGCGGCGCCCAGGTCGCGCCCTCGGGCTTGGCCGGGGCGGTGCCGAGTTTCGGCTCGTCGCCGGGCACGCGCATCACATAAGCGATCCGCCGGCCGTCGGGCGACCAGGCCATGTCCGACGGGCTGTCGGGCAAGCCAGTCACCCGTACGCTGTCGCCGCGGTCCATCCAGCGGACGAACAACTGCGGCGACCCGCCGTCGGCGCCCGAGACGTAGGCGAGCCGCTTGCCGTCGGGCGACCAGCGCGGGCTGCTCGGCCCGCCGGTCCCGGCGATCAGCGGGCGCTGCTGACCGGTGGCGACATCGATCAGCCAGATGGTCGAGGTCATCCGGTCCTTGAGCGGATCGGCGGTCAGCCTGGTGTAGGCGATCTGGCGGCCGTCGGGGCTGATCTGCGGATCGGCGGCGACCGCGAAATTGAACAGGTCGGCCCCGGTCAGCACCGTGCTCGGCGGGTCGTCACTGCTCTGCGCGTAGGCGGGCGCGAGCGGCGCGGCCGAGACCAGCAGCGCGGCGACGAGATGCTTCCAGTGATGCATGGGACCTCCCCCGAGTAGAGGCAGCAAGAGAAGCACAGCGGGCCGCGACTTGGCTAGGGGCGCGCGAAAGTTCATGGCCACTTTCGGTGCGGGGCAGGAACGATCGCCCTGGCGCGGCGTCTCCTTGGCGATGGTACGCTTTCCCGATCCGCCGACCGCCGCCGGCTCCAGCCCGCTCAGGGTCCATCTCACTTACTGGTGGCGGCATCGGCGGTTCGCCCGGCTCGACACCCCCTTGCTGTTCACCGAGTGGGTCCAGCATCGCAAATTGAACGACCGCGATCCGCGCTTCCCCGCGCTCGCCGACAAGGTGCTGGTCAAGGACGTTGTCGCCGATCTGCTTGGCCGCGAGTGGATCACGCCTACCTTGTGGCGCGGGCGCGCTCTCCCGGCCGAACCGGCGTGGGAGTTTCCCTACGTCGTCAAGGCGCGCCACGGCTGCCAGCAGACGCTGGTGGTCCGCACCCCCGCCGACCATGCCGAGGCCGTTCGCCAGTCGCGCGAGTGGATGGCGCGCGATTACGGCGCCTGGCTCGACGAGTGGCTCTACGGCGAGATCGAGCGCGGGCTGCTGGTCGAGCCTTTCATCGGCGAGGGCGAGGCGCTCCCGATCGACTTTAAGGTGTTCGTGTTCGGCGGCGAGGCGCGGTTCGTCCAGGTCCACCTCGGGCGCGGCGCCGACCATCGCTGGATCGTCTTCGACACCGACTGGCGGCGGGTGTCGCTCGCGACCGCCGACGCCGATCCGCCGCGGCCGCACAGCCTGCCGGCGATGCTCCGCGCCGCCGAATTGCTCGGCGAAGGGTTCAGCTTCGTCCGCGCCGACTTTTACGAGATCGGCGGCCAGCCGCGCTTCGGCGAGCTGACCTTCTACCCCGGCAGCGGGCTCGAGCGGGTCGAGCCGCCGCGGCTCGACCTGTTGATGGGGCTGTTGTGGCGCTCGGCGAACGAGCGACCGATCGAGGCGATCACGAAAGCCGCCAACGCCGCCTGACGTCATTCAACCACAAGGTTGACAAAGGCTGGGCGGAGTCTATTGCTCAACCTTATGGTTGAACAACGACTCGACATGACCTTTGCCGCGCTGGCCGATCCGACCCGGCGTGGCATGCTCGCCCAGCTCGCCCTCGGCGAGCGTTCGATCGGTCAGCTCGCCGCGCCGCTGGCGATGAGCTTCGCGGGCGCCTCCAAGCATGTGAAGGTGCTCGAGGACGCCGGCCTAGTCGCCCGCCGCCGCGCCGGCCGCGCCCACCTCATCACCCTCGAACCCACGCCGCTGGCCGAGGCCGAGCGCTGGCTACGCCAGTGGGAGCATTTCTGGAGCGGTCGCCTCGACGCGCTCGAATCCGCCTTTGCCACCGACGATCAACAGGAGACCGACCATGAGTGACACGCTAACCGCCCCCGGCATCGCGCGGATCGCGCCCGACGCCATCCGCCTCGAGCGGTTGCTCGACGCGCCGGTCGACAAGGTCTGGGCCTATCTGACCAAGGCAGAGCTTCGCCGGACCTGGTTCATGGGCGGGACCGACGCCCCGCCGTCGGGCGAGTTCGAGCTGGTGATCGACCATGACAATCTGTCGGACGGCCCGGCGCCCTATCCCGACAGTTACGCCGCCTCGAAGGGCAAGACGATGCGCGAGACCGTGCTTCGCTTCGAGCCGCCGCACCTGCTCGAAACCACCTTCGGCGGGGGCGAGCAGGGGCAGGTCACCTACGAGCTCGAGCCGCGCGGACAGCAGACCCGGCTGGTCCTCACCCATCGCGGCATCACCAGCCCGACGGGGCCGCAGAATTTCGGCAGCGGCTGGACCTCGCACCTCGCGATGCTCGCCAAGCGGCTCGCGGGCGGCGGGGTCGCCAATTTCTGGGACCTGCACGCCCGGTCGCAGGAAGCGGTCCGCGCCGCACTCGCCGCCGACCAATAAGGCTCGACCCCAACGAACAACGGCCCCGCACCTTTTGGGTGCGAGGCCGTCCGTTCGTGCCGCTTCGGGCTTACTCGACCGGCGTGTCGGGCGTGCCCGGGGTTTCCGGCTCGTCCGACTGGTCGGGCAGGTCGGGCTGCGGATCGGGCACCGCCTGGCCGCGGGCCCGGCCCTTGCCCTTGGCGCCCTTGGGCGCCTTGGCCTTGGGCGCCGCCGGAGTGATCTCGAACGCCGGGGCGTTGTCCTTGATGCGGACCTTGACCTCGCCGCCGTTGACCAGCTTGCCGAACAGCAATTCCTCGGCAAGCGGCTGCTTGATCTTCTCCTGGACGAGGCGGCCCATCGGCCGCGCGCCATAGAGCTTGTCGTAGCCGCGCGTGGTCAGCCATTCGCGCGCCTCGTCGTCGAGGTCGATGTGGACGTTGCGGTCCGCCAGCTGCAACTCAAGCTGGAGGATGAACTTGTCGACCACCCGCGCGACCACTGCCGGGGGCAGATAGCCGAACGGCACCACCGCATCGAGGCGGTTGCGGAACTCGGGCGTGAACATCTTGCGGATGGCGTCTTCCTGCACGTCCTCGCGGCTCATGGCGCCGAACCCGATGCTCTCGCGCGCCATGTCGCTGGCACCCGCATTGGTGGTCATGATGAGGATGGTGTTGCGGAAATCGACCGTCTTGCCGTGGTGATCGGTCAGCTTCCCGTTGTCCATCACCTGCAGCAGGATGTTGAACAGGTCGGGGTGCGCCTTCTCGATCTCGTCGAGCAACAGCACGCTGTGCGGCTGCTGGTCGACCGCGTCGGTCAACAGGCCGCCCTGATCATAACCGACATAGCCCGGAGGGGCACCGATCAGCCGGCTGACTGAATGCCGCTCCATATATTCGGACATGTCGAAGCGCTGGAGCGGGATGCCCATGATCGAGGCGAGCTGGCGCGCGACCTCGGTCTTGCCGACGCCGGTCGGTCCCGAGAACAGGTAGTTGCCGATCGGCTTGTCGGGATCGCGCAGGCCCGCGCGGCTGAGCTTGATCGCCGAGGCGAGCTTCTCGATCGCCAGATCCTGCCCGAACACGACGCGCTTCAAGTCGCTCTCGAGATTTTCGAGCGTCTTCTTGTCGTCGGTCGACACGCTCTTCGGCGGGATGCGGGCCATGGTCGCGACGACCTGCTCGATCTCCTTGGGCGTGATCACCTTCTTGCGCTTGTTCACCGGGACCAGCATCTGCATCGCCCCAACCTCGTCGATCACGTCGATCGCCTTATCGGGCAGCTTGCGGTCGTGGATGTAGCGCGCGCTGAGCTCCACCGCCGACTTGATCGCGTCGGGAGTGTAGCGGACGCCGTGGTGCCCCTCGAACGAGGAGCGCAGCCCCGCGATGATCTTGATCGTATCCTCGATCGTCGGCTCGTTGACGTCGATCTTCTGGAACCGCCGCAGCAGCGCCCGGTCCTTTTCGAAGTGGTTGCGGAACTCCTTGTAGGTGGTCGAGCCGATGCAGCGGATCGCGCCCGACGACAGCGCCGGCTTGAGCAGGTTCGACGCGTCCATCGCCCCGCCGCTGGTCGCGCCGGCGCCGATTACGGTGTGGATCTCGTCGATGAACAGCACGGCGTGGGGCAGCTTCTCGAGCTCGGACACGACGCTCTTCAGCCGCTCCTCGAAGTCGCCGCGATAGCGGGTGCCCGCCAGTAGCGCGCCCATGTCGAGCGAATAGATCACCGCCTCGCGGAGGACCTCGGGAACGTCGCCCTCAACGATCTTGCGCGCGAGGCCTTCGGCGATGGCGGTCTTGCCGACGCCTGGATCACCCACATAGAGCGGGTTGTTCTTCGACCGCCGGCAGAGGATCTGGATGGTCCGGTCGACCTCGGCCATGCGCCCGATCAGCGGATCGACCTTGCCGAGCTTGGCCTTCTCGTTGAGGTCGACGGTGAACTGCTTGAGCGCGCTTTCCTTCTTGTCGCCCGCGCTCTTGGTCTCGGTCGGCTGCTCGCTGCCCTGCGGCGGCGTGCTCTTCTCGCCCTCGGCGGTCTCGCCCTTGCCGACGCCGTGGCTGATGTAGGTCACCGCATCCAGCCGGCTCATGTCCTGCTGCTGGAGGAAATAGACCGCATAGCTCTCGCGCTCGGAGAAGAGAGCGACCAGCACGTTGGCGCCGGTGACCTCGTCGCGGCCCGACGACTGGACGTGGAGGATCGCCCGCTGGACCACCCGCTGGAAGCCGCTGGTCGGGGTCGGGTCGGTGCCGCTGTCGGCGACCAGCGCCCCGAGCTCACCGTCGAGATACTGCTTCACGGTGGCCTTCAATTCGTCGCGATTGACCCCGCAGGCGGTCATCACCTTGGAGGCATGGGCATCGTCGATCAGCGCCATCAGCAGATGCTCGAGCGTCGCATATTCGTGCCGCCGCCGGCTCGCCTCTCCCAAGGCGTTGTGCAGGGTCTGTTCAAGCTCCCGGGCGAAACTGGGCATTAGTTACTCCTCGCCGAAAGGGCAGGAGGCCCCCCGGACTTATCTTCTATGTCGGTAGGCGAGCGGCCCCCATCAAGGCCCTCGAAAGCGGCTCCGCGACGGACCCTATCGCTTGAACAGCGCATCGGCTGCGGAGCGATGCTGGTCGACCCGGCTCATGTGCGTCTCGACCCGTGCGATTTCGGCGCGGAGCGCTTCGATCCGCTCGGCCAGCTCGTGCTGGCTGAAGGGATCGAGGTCCTGCCGCGATAGGAGGACCAGCGGATCGTCCGGCTTGGACGAGAAGAAATCGTCATCCATGCCGCCAAGCGTTGACCCGGCCCGCCGGCCTGTCAATGAGTCGTGCATGAGTGACGAGCTTCCGGCCACGATGGTGGCGATCGAGATACAGCAGCCCGGCGGACCCGAGGCGCTGGTCCCCGCCACCCGGCCGGTTCCGCAGCCGGGCCCGAACGAGGTGCTGATCAAGGTCGCCGCCGCGGGGGTCAATCGCCCCGACGTGCTCCAGCGGCGCGGCGTCTATCCGCCGCCGCCGGGCGCCAGCGACCTCCCCGGGCTCGAGGTCGCCGGCACGGTGGTCGCGACGGGGCAGGGGGCGGAGCGGCTACTCGGCTCGCCGGTATGCGCCTTGGTCGCGGGCGGCGGCTATGCTGAATATGCCATCGCCCCGGCAGGCACCTGCCTGCCGGTCCCCGACGGCCTCAGCATGGCCGAAGCCGCCGCATTGCCCGAGACCCTGTTCACCGCCTGGCACAACCTCTTCGAGCGCGGCGGCGCGGTCGAGGGCGAGTGGGCGCTCATCCACGGCGGCACCAGCGGCATCGGCACCACCGCCATCGCGCTTTGCAAGCTGTTCGGGGTCAAGGCGATCGTCACCTGCGGCAGCGACGAGAAGTGCGCCCGCTCGCTCGAGCTCGGCGCCGCCGCCGCGATCAATTACAAGAATGCAGACTTCGTCGAGGAGGCGCGGCGGCTGACCGGCGGCAAGGGAGTGTCGGTGGTGCTCGACATGGTCGGCGGCGACTATCTCCCGCGCAACCTCCAGGCATTGGCGGACGAGGGGCGCCACGTCTCGATCGCGGTCCAGCGCGGCGCCACTGCCGAACTCAACATCGCCCAGGTGATGCAGCGCCGGCTCCAGCTCACCGGCTCGACGCTCCGCCCGCGCACGGTCGCCTTCAAGACCGGCCTCGCCGACGAGCTCCATCGGGAAGTCTGGCCGTTCGTGGTCAGCGGCCAGCTCCGCCCGGTGATGGACCGCAGCTTCCCCCTCAAGGACGCCGCCGCCGCCCACGCCCGCATGGAAGCGGGCGACCATGTCGGCAAGATCGTGCTCACGGTGGGGGACAGCCGCGCCTGACGTGCGGCGGCGAGAGGCCTCTCAGCCTTCCGCCTCGGCCTTGGTCGGGCCGACGTGCTGCTCACCGGCAAACACCTGATCGAGGCGCTGACGGATGTCGGCCTCGTAGACGCTTCGGATCGAGGTACGCGGCCGGGTCGTGCAGATCTCCTCGATCATCGATTCCTTGATCCGCCCGACCGCCGCATCGTCGAGCACGCCGGCGCGCCGCAGCTCCACCGTCAGTTGCACCAGCCCGACCGCGGTCGCATGCGCGCGCAGCGACACCGCGTCGAGCAGGCGGTGGACCATGTCGCGTTCGCCCATGCTCTTATCCTTGCCCCGTGAGAGTCTTCCGCCGGAAAATCATAGACCAGCGGCGAGCGTCCGCAATGGGCTCCGTTCGGGCCTCAAGCCGCGAAGGAATCGGACGGAGCGATCGCGATAATCGTCAGCGTGTTTCCGTCGGGAAGGTCAACTTCGTCACCCACCGCGCTGCCGATCATCGCGCGGACCAGCGGCGCGGTGAACGCGATCCGCGCATTCGCCGGGTCGCTCTCGTCATGGCCGACGATCTCGATCGTCTTGGTCTCGCCCTCGCGGACATAGGTGACGCGGGTGCCCAGGGCGACCTCATCCCCCGAGGGCGCGGGAACGACCTGCGCGCTCGCCTGGCGGGCGCGCCAGTAGCGCGCGTCGCGCAGCAGGGGCTTGCGCTCTTCCTCCGTCAGCGTCTCCGCCAGCCCCGCCTCGAGCGCGCGGACCCGGGCCTCGATCAGCGCCAGCCCGCGCGGCGTGACGAGGTTGGGGCCAGGCGGAATGGGCAGCTCGAACGTCGGCTCGAGATGCTCGTCATCGCTCTCCCGCCGAAATGCGACGCTCATCGAATGGGGTTTCCCTGGCTCATGTGCGTACAGGTAAAGGAGCCGGCATCGGGTGGAAAGCTGCCCTTCGTGATCAGCGTGCGGTCTTCGGTGCCGGTGCGGAGATGAAGCCGATTGGCGCGCCAGTCCGCCTCCCCCATTCCAGCATGCAAGCCAGGGATGAGAATGGAAGGTCGTCGAGGTCTCCATTCGGCCTGATGAGGGCGCGCTTTTCTCCGGTACGATCGACCGTCCAGACCAACTGCGTCGATTTCAGTCCGCAGCGTAATGCTTGCTGCTGAATGGCCCTTTCGGAGGGCGAAACTCCGAAAAGCATAAGGAACGCCACGAAGATCACGCTCTACTGTGACCTGGAGCGTAAATGTCCGCAATGGGTGGATAGCAGACACTCGGTCATTGCGTGTAAGCTGCTCTTCGACTTCACGAGGAACTAGGACCGTCCACGGCCATGACCACCCAAGGCACCCGCGTTGCGGGCAGCACAAGCACAGTAGGAGCCATCATCGCGGCGATGAGTTGCACTGCATGCTTTCCTGCCCTTGCCACTCTCGCTTCCGCGCTCGGACTGGGCTTCCTAAGTCAGTTCGAGAGCATCTCAATCCATTACATGCTGCCGCTTTTTGCCCTGGTCGGGTTGGTCGCAAACGTTCTTAGCGGCATGCGCCGCCGTAGTCGGGTGCGCATTGTTCTCGGCGTTGTCGGACCATCGCTCGTGATTGCTGCATCGCTGCTCATGGCCACTTACGGCATGGCCACAGAGTGGCTGCTTTATCCGGGCCTCATGCTCATGATTGGGCTTGCTCTATGGGACTTGATGGCTCGAAGCGCACCTCGAACGCCAGCCATTCCAGCGAACAGATAGGTTAAATCGACACATGGCCGAACTTCAATCAACTCTAACCTGTCCAAAGTGTGCGGGCACTGCAACCGAGACAATGCCAACCGACGCGTGCCAATATTTCTACGACTGCAAGCATTGCGGTGTCCTTCTCAAACCGCTCGCCGGGGACTGCTGCGTTTTCTGCTCCTTTGCAAACGTGCCGTGCCCACCCATTCAGGACGCTAGGGAGAGCGGCGAAGAGAGTTGTTGCTCACGGCCATAATGTCCGGAATGGGTCGAAAGCGGACCTTGCTGCGCTCGCCCCCATCACCTGTCGTCGGCAATCGACAAGGTCGCATTCCTCGCCCACACCGGGGCGATGCAGGCCAATCGTTTCCAGACCATCGATGCCTTGCGCGGGGTGGCCGCGCTGTTCGTCGTGCTGTTCCACCTCGGCGGCTCGGCGCTGCCGAAGCTGGCGTCGCCGGCCACCACCGCCTTGACCAGCTGGGGCTGGACCGGGGTCGAATTGTTCTTCGTCATTTCGGGCTTCGTCATCCCGCACGTGCTGCTGCGGTCGGGCTATCGGTGGAGCGAGGCCGGGCGCTTCCTGCTCAAGCGGTTCGTCCGCATCTGGCCGCCGTCGGCGGTGTTGCTCGGGCTGACCGTGCTCCAGTTCCTCGGCATCCAGCGCTTCGTCCACGCCGGGGGCGAGTGGACCTTCACCGCCGGGCAACTGCTCGCCAACTTCACTTACCTCGTCCCGTTCACCGGCGACCGCTGGCTCAACGGGGTGTTCTGGACGCTCTCGGTCGAGTTCCAATATTATCTGCTGCTCGCGATCGTCTTTCCGCTGATCGAGCGCAGCCGCGCGGCGATCCTCGTCACCCTGGCGCTGTGCGCCGCGGGCCTGCTGATCCCCGGCGGCGAAGGCTATTTCCCCCGCTACGCCGTTTACTTCGCGATGGGCGGGCTGACCCTGCTGCGGGTCCGCGGTTCGATCGGAGTGATGCCGTTCCTCGCCGGCCTCGGCGCGCTGACGCTCGCTGCCGCGCTCGGCCATGCCTGGCTGCCGGCCGCCATCGGCGGGGCGGGCGCGTTGCTGATCGCTTTCGCCTATCTGACCGCCCGGCCGCTGCTGTTTCTCGGCAAGATCAGCTACTCGCTCTACCTGACCCACATCCTCGCCGCCTCGATGGCGGAGTTCGTCTACGTCCGGCTGGTCGCGCCGAGCAGCGTGCTCGCCAAGCTGGCCGGGCAGGGGTTCTGCCTCGTCGTCGCCATCCTCGGTGCCTGGCTGTTCTACCTGGTGGTCGAGCGCTTCTTCCTCGCCGCGTCGGCGGCGCTGTCGGCCCCGCCGCCGGCCGCCCATCCCGACGCTTATGCGGTCCCCGGCGCGCCGTGAGCCGCTAGCCGCGTAGCCGCGGGTCCCAGTCCCATTCGGCGTCGGTGCGCAGCACGAACAAAGCGGCGTCGGGGTGGGCGGGGTTGAGCAGCCAATTGGTGCTGTGCGGTGCGACCGCGGCGGGGACGCGGGCGAGCGGGGTTGCGCCCGCCGCCAGCCACGCATCGCCCCACGCCCGGCTGTCGGCGAGGGCGGGGAGGGGCTCGTCCCACCGGCTGACCTTGAGGTCGTCGGGGACTTCGATCTCAAGCAACTGGAATCGCGGGGGAAGTTCGAGCCGGTCCTCGACCTGCGCAAGCACTTCGAGCAGCGCCAGCGCGACCGATTCCGCGGCGTAGACGATCGGCTTGCCCCGGCTGTGCCAGCGGCCGCCGACATAGAGGCCGCCGGCGCCGCTCAAGTCGGCGAACCCCGACACGCGCCAGAGGATCAAGAGTAGATGCCGTACTTCAGCTGGAGCAGGCGTTCCTCGACCCAGCGACCGCCGGCCTCGGTCTTGAGGAGGGAGAGGGGGCTGCGGTCGCCGAAGCTATGCTTGACGTCGGTCAGCCACTCGCGGGCGCGAGCGCGGTCGTCGAAAATCTCCCCCGCCAGGTCGAGGGCGCGGACGAGGCGGGCGAGGCGTTCGCTCTCCTCGAGGGTGAAACGCTCGCCGCTGTCGAGGCGCCGTTCGAGGGTGCGGCGGACGGCGATCACCCCGGCGAGATTGGTGAGGGTAAGGCCGTAGTCGCGCATCATGACGCGGAGCATCTTGACCGGAAGACCGGCCTCGACCGCCGCAAGGTGGCGCGAGGAATCGACCCGCGCCAGCTCACTCACCGATGAAGTTTCCGCCATTTGTCGCATTGTAATCCGCCAAATGCCAAAAACAAGGCGAGCCTTGTCCTTGGCCGCCGACGGGCGTAAGCGAATGGGCATGGTGTGGCCGCTCCGGATGGGGCGGCCCTTTTCATGTCTGGAGTTTTTCGCGATGGCCGTTGCGCCCACGCCCACCCCGCTGATGCCGCACGCGACCGCCGCCTGGCTGGTCGACAATAGCGCGCTGACCTTTGAGCAGATCGCGGCCTTTTGCGGCCTTCACATCCTCGAGGTCCAGGCGATCGCTGACGACACGGCGGCGACCAAGCTGACAGGGCGCGACCCGATCCGTTCGGGCGAATTGACCCACGAGGAAATCGAGAAGGGTCAGTCCGACCCCGACTATCGCCTCAAGATGCACAAGGCGCCCGACCCCGTCACCCGCACCAAGGGCCCGCGCTATACGCCGGTCTCGAAGCGGCAGGACAAGCCTGACGGCATCGCCTGGATCATCCGCAATCATCCGGAAGTGACCGACGGCGCGATCGGCAAGCTGATCGGCACCACCCGCACGACCATCGCCGCGATCCGCGACCGCAGCCACTGGAACATCGCCAACATCCAGCCGAAGGACCCGGTGACGCTCGGCCTCACCAGCCAGCGCGAATTGGATGCGGCGGTGGCCAAGGCGCAGAAGGCCGCCGGGACTGAGCAGCGTGACGACGGCCGCCTCGACACCGACCGCGCCGCCCTGATCGAGGAGCTGCGCGCCGAGCGCGAGCGCCACGCCCGCGAGGCCGACGCGGCGCTGCTCGACGCCCAGCGCGACGAGCGCGGGCTGGCCCCGGGCGAGATCATGCCGGGCATCGCCGACCCGTTCCGCAAGCCGGAGTAGGAATGATCCGTTCGGTTTTCGCTCGTCCTGAGCGGAAGCCGGCAGGCTGCAGTCGAAGGGCGTTTCGCGAAGCGCCCTTCGACTTCCCCCGGATCAAGTCCGGGGTCCGCTCAGGACGAGCGGGTTGGGTGCTTGATTCTCCCTCTGACCTAGGCCACGCCTCCTGCCATGACCGGCGCACCCGAACAGCTTAGTTTCGAAGCCGCGCTGCAGCGGCTCGAGGAGATCGTGCGGGTGCTCGAGCGGGGCGAGGCGCCGCTCGACCAGTCGATCGACCTCTACCAGGAAGGCGACCGTCTCAAGCGCTTGTGCGAGGAGCGCCTCAAGTCGGCGCAGGCGCGGATCGAGGCGATCGCGTTCGGACCGGACGGCCAGCCCAACGGGACGGTGCCGTTTGACGGGAGCTAAAGTGGCGACGCTGGCCGAGGTCGACCTGACGGGCGAGGCCGCGCGCGTCTCGGCCGCGGTGGACGAGATTTTCCTGGGCGCACTGGCCGACCGCTGCGACGGGCGAGATCGGCTATGCAGCGCGATGCGCCATGCCGCTATCGGCGGCGGCAAAAGGCTGCGGCCGCTGCTGACCGTCGCCGCCGCCCGGCTGTTCGGGCTCGACGAAGGCCGCGCGCTGCGCGCCGGGGCGGCGGTCGAGGCGATCCACGTCTACAGCCTCATCCACGACGACCTGCCCTGCATGGACGACGACGACCTGCGCCGCGGCAAGCCGACCGTCCACCGCGCCTATGACGAGGCGACCGCGGTGCTGGCGGGCGACTGCCTCCACGCGCTGGCGTTCGAGCTGCTTGCCGAGACCGCCACCCACGACGACCCCTATGTCCGCGCCGAGCTGGTGCTCGAACTGAGCCGCGCGTCGGGAATCGACGGCATGGCCGGCGGGCAGATGATGGACCTCGCTGCCGAGGGCGAGACGCTCGACTTGGGCGCGATCACCCGGCTGCAGAGCCTCAAGACCGGCGCGCTGATCGAATATGCGGTCGAGGCGGCGCCGATCATGGCCCGGCTCGCCCCCGAGGCGCGGGTGCCGCTCAAGGGCTATGCGCGCAACGTCGGGCTGGCGTTCCAGATCGCCGACGATCTGCTCGATTTTGGCGGCGACGAGGAAGCGGCGGGCAAGCGGCTCCACAAGGATGCCGAAGCGGGCAAGGCGACCTTCGTCTCGCTGCTCGGCGAGGAGCGCGCGCGGGCACAGGCGGCGATGCTCGTCGAGCAGGCGATCGAGCATCTCCATGATCATGGTGAGGAGGCTGACCTGCTCCGCGCCATCGCGCGCTACGCCGTCGAGCGGGACCGCTAGAACCATGACCAGCCGCACCGCCGTTTATCCGGGAACCTTCGATCCGCTGACGCTCGGGCATCTCGACATCATCCGGCGGGGCAGCCGGCTGGCCGACCGGCTGGTAATCGGGGTCACCACCAATCCGTCGAAGGAGCCGATGTTCACGGTCGCCGAGCGGATGGCGATGGTCCGGCGCGAAAGCGCGGACATCGCCAATGTCAGCGTGGTCGAGTTCGACAGCCTGCTGATGGATTTCGCCGAGCGCGAGGGGGCGACGATGATCCTGCGCGGGCTGCGCGCGGTCGCCGACTTCGAATATGAGTATCAGATGGCGGGGATGAACCAGCAGCTGAACGACCGGATCGAGACGGTCTTCCTGATGGCCGACGTCTCGCTGCAGCCGATCGCGTCAAGGCTGGTGAAAGAAATCGCCCGCTACGGCGGCGCCATCGACAAGTTCGTGCCCGCCTCCGTCGCCGTCGAGGTGGCGGCGCGGTTGGGTCACCAAGGTTAGTTCGGGGAATATGACGTTGCGCCTTACTCTGCTTGCCGCCGCCGCCGCGACGCTGTTCGCCGGTTCCACTTTGTCCGCCCAGCCCGCGACCGCGCCGGCGCCGGCCGCGCCCGCCCAGGTCGCGCCGCCGCCGACCCCGGCCCCGCCGGTGACCGAGAATCCGGCGCCCGCGCCTGCGCCCGCCGCGGCGCCGACCCCCGCGCCCGAGCCGATGCCGGCGGTCCGCACGGTGCCGATCAACGCCCCCGCCGACGTCACCGCCGACCCGTCGAACCTCCTCAACCTCGAGCTGTCGAACGGCGGCCGGGTGGTCGTCCAGATGCGCCCCGACGCCGCGCCGCAGATGGTCGCGCGGGTCAAGCAGCTGGTCAGCCAGGGCTTCTACAACGGGCTGGTGTTCCACCGCGTGATCCCGGGCTTCATGGCCCAGGGCGGCGACCCCAAGGGGGACGGGACCGGCGGCTCGAACCTGCCCGACGTGCCGGCCGAGTTCAACTCGATCCCGCACCTGCGCGGCAGCGTCGCCGCCGCCCGCGCCGAGAGCCCGAACAGCGCCAACAGCCAGTTCTACATCATGTTCGGGCCCAAGGGCTCGCTCAACGGCAAATATACGATCTTCGGCCGGGTGGTGCAGGGGATGAGCTTCGTCGACCAGATCGCGCCGGGCGAACCGCCCGCCGATCCGACCAAGATCGTCCGGGCCACGCTGGGCGCGACGGTTGCGGCCGAGCTGCCCGCGCCGAGCCGGCCAGGGACCGCCGACCAGCTGGCCCCGACGCCGCCGGCGCCGCCGAAGAAGTAGGCGCGTCGCCGAGGCGGCCATGAAGGTCGACCTGTTCGATTTCGAGCTGCCCGAGGAGCGCATCGCGCTGCGCCCGGCGCGGCCGCGGGACAGCGCGCGGCTGCTGAGCGTGACCCCGGCGGGGCTGGCCGACCGGACTGTGCGCGAGCTGCCGCAGCTGCTCCGTCAAGGCGACGTGCTGGTGTTCAACGACACCCGAGTCATTCCCGCCCAGCTCGAAGGGCGGCGGGGCGAGGCGAGCATCGGGGCGACCTTGCACAAGCGCCACGACCTGCGCGCCTGGTGGGCGTTCGTCCGCAATGCCAAGCGGGTGCGGGTCGGCGACACGGTGACCTTCGGCGGCGGGGTCGAGGCGGTCGCCGAGGCCAAGGGCGACGACGGGGCGGTGCTCCTGCGCTTCGGCGGGGAGGAGCCGGTCGAGGTGCTGCTCCACCGCGCGGGGACGATGCCGCTGCCGCCCTATATCGCGTCGAAGCGGGCGATCGATGCCGCCGACGCGGCCGATTACCAGACGATGTTCGCGAGCCAAGATGGGGCGGTGGCGGCGCCGACCGCGTCGCTACACTTCACGCCCGAGCTGATCGCGGCGCTCGATGCGGCGGGGGTGGGGCGCGAGACGCTGACACTGCACGTCGGGGCGGGGACGTTCCTGCCGGTGAAGGTCGACGACACCGCCGAGCACAAGATGCACGCCGAGTGGGGGCGGATCGAGCCCGAGGTCGCCGCGCGCTTGAACGCCGCGCGGACGGCGGGCGGGCGGCTGATCGCGGTCGGGACGACCTCGCTGCGGCTGCTCGAGAGCGCGGCGAACGAGGACGGGACCGTGCAGCCCTTCGCGGGGGATACGGCCATCTTCATCACGCCCGGTTATCGCTTCAAGGCGGTCGACGGGCTGATGACCAATTTTCACCTGCCGCGCTCGACCCTGTTCATGCTGGTGTCGGCGCTGATGGGGTTGGAGACGATGCGCGCGGCTTATGCCCATGCGATCGCTGAGGGCTATCGTTTTTACAGTTATGGGGATTCGAGCCTGCTGCTGCCGAACGGCTAGGGCAGGACGGTCTCGACGAGGTCGGCGGCGCGGGGGGTGCCGCCTGCCGCGGCGATCTCTTGGGCGAGGCGGTGGCAGCGGACGCGGGTGCGGTCGTCGGCGAGGAGGCGGCGGATTTGCAGCGCGATCTCCTTGTTGACCAGCCGCTCGCCGAGGCCGTGGTGGAGGACGCGGGCGAGGTTGCCGGGCTGGTCGAAGTCGAACGGCTTGATGAGCAAAGGCACGCCGCAGGCGAGCGCGTCGAGGACAAGGTTGCTGCCGCCGTGGCCGATGCACAATGCGGCGTGGCGGAGGACGGCCCTGTAGGGGAGGAAGGCGTGGACGTGGTCGGCGCCGGTCGCGCGCGCCTCGGCGGCGGTGAGCTGGCCGCCGTGGGCGATGACGAGCTGGGCGCCGGCGGCGTGGACCGCGGTGGCGAGGCGTCGCCATAGCTCGGGACGGCCGCCTTGCAGGGTGCCGAAGGTGGCGAAGACGAGCGGGCGGCTCGGGTCGGGGGTGAAGGGTAGCGCTTCGCTGGCTTGCGCGCTGCGGAGCGGGCCGACCGCGTGGAAGGGCGCGGGGTCGGGGCGGGGGAAGTCGTAGCCGCGCACGACCTGGGCGAGCTGGAGCGGGGCGAGGCAGTCCTGCGGGGTGCGAAGGGTGCGGCGCAGGCCGAGCTTGCCCGACCAGCGGATGAGGGCGGCGCGCTGGCGCCAGCTCAGCACGGCGCCGGCCTTTTGGGCGAAACGGGCGCGCTCGCGGCCGCGCGGGCTCGGGTCGTAGGGCCAGTCGAGATAGGGGAGCGGGACGCCGGGAGAGTGGTCGATCGGCAGCGCGCAGGCGACGCTGACCTGGGGCAGGCGGGCGGCGCGGGCGAGGAGGCCGGCGGCGGGCTCGAGTTGGTCGCCGACGATGGCGTCGAGGTCGAGCTCACGGATTGCGCTCATCCCGCCGGCGCAGAGCTGGCTGGTCAAAGCGGCGCTGTCGGCGATGGTTCGGAGCGTGCCGGCGAGGCCGCTCGGGCGCGCGGCGGTGGCGAGGATGCGCGCGACCGCCGGGTCGCCGGGTCGGGCGGGGACGTGGACCACCGGGAGCGAGGTGCCGCGCACCTCGGCGCCGGTGTTCAAGACGAAGGTTGCGCGGTGGCCGCGGCGGACGAGCTCCTCGCCAAGCGCGGCGAGGCTGTCGAGGTGCGCGGTGAACGGCGGGCAGATCAGCCCGAAATGCGCCATGCGGCTCAGGCCGGGCCGAGGCCGGCGCGGTGCCGGCGGCGCTCGCTAGGCAGCCGCCACCACGGCGTGCCCGGGCTCAAATGATGCTCGTGGTGGTAGCCGAAGTGGAAGCAGGTCAGCAGCGAGGCGAGCCAGCCATAGTCGTTGGTGCGGGCATTGTGGCGGTCGGCGAAGCCGTCGGCGTCGTGGCGGTGGGGGAGGTAGGTGCCGAAGGCGAACAGCTGAACCGAGGAGAGGATGGCGGGGAGCGCCCAGAACAAGAGGACGTTGCGGACATCGGCGTGGAGCAGGAGCACGTAGGTCCACACCACCGCGGTGATCGCCAGCGCCTCGCGCCAGCCGAAATAGCGCTGCATGAAGCTCAAGTACCACGGCCAGAAGCGGGTCGGGTGGGCGGCGTCGAAATCGGGGTCGCGCTCGGTCCCGACATGGCGGTGGTGGTCGTGATGCTTGGGGGAGAGCCGGTCCATCCAGAAGCCGGCGTAGAGCAACAGGGTCAGCCGGCCGACCGCGCGGTTCACGGCCGGATGGCCGGGGGCGAGGCTGCCGTGCATCGCGTCGTGGGCGACGATGAACAGCCCGACGCTGAGCCAGGTCTGGAGCGGCACGAGGAGCAGCGCGAGAGCGATGGTCGAGGGGCGCCACGGGAGAAGGAAAACGGCGATGATGTGGAGCGCGAGGAACGCGGCGACGATCAGCAGCGCGAGGCCGAGCCCGATCCGCGTCTGCCGCCGCTGGTCCGCCGTGATGGGCATCGGGCCCATGTAGGCCTGCGGGCGCGCGAGCGCCATGCTCAGGCGAACCAGCCCCACAGCAATTTGGCGGTGAGCGCGACGCTGGCGACGATCAGCAGCGGGCGGATCAGGCGCGCGCCGAAGCGCATTGCGGAGTGGCTGCCGAGCCAGCCGCCGCTCATCGCGCCGACCGCCATGCAGGCGCCCAGCGTCCAGACGATCTTGCCGCCGAATGCGAACAGCAGGACCGAGGCGAGGTTGCTGGTCCAGTTGAAGAATTTGGTCAGCGCGGTGGCGCGGGTCAGGCCGTAGCCGCGCAGGGCGACCAACGTGCTCGAAAAGAAGCTCCCGGTGCCGGGGCCGAAGAAGCCGTCGTAGAAGCCGATGGCGGCGCCGACCGGGGCGTAGCCGAGGCTGGTGACGCGGTGGTGTGCGTCCTCGTCGGTCATCCGCGGCGAGAGGAGGATGTAGAGCGCGTTCACGAGCAGCAGCAGCGGGATGACGAGGGCGAGCCAGTGCGCGTCGACCTGCTGGACGGTGAGCGCCCCCGCCGCGGCGCCGGCGAAGACCAGGAGGGCGGTCGGCAGGTTGGGGCGCCAGTCGATCAGGCCCTTGCGCGCGTAATTGCCCATCGCGACCGCGGTCCCGAACATCGACTGGAATTTGTTCGTGCCGAGCGCGAACAGCGGCGGCAGCCCGCTCATCAGCAGCGCCGGCATCATGATCAGCCCCCCGCCGCCCGCGATCGCGTCGACGAAGCCGGTGACGAAGGCGACGGCGGTGAGGAGGGGGAAGAGCCAGGGGTCGAGCATAAGCGGCACCTAACGGGACAATCCTTGGCCTGAAAGGTGGCGTCTTAGGGTGCCCGAAAGCTTTGCGGGGCAAGGTCGGGCGCATGCTAGATTTCCAACCGCTCGACCAATATCGGTCCAGCGCGCCCACCTATGCCGTCGGTCAGCACAGCGGCAGCACCGACGAGACGCGGTTGCGGCGGCGCCGGGTCACGCCGATCAGGCGCGAGCCACTGCCGCCCGGAACGCTGCGCAAAAGCGCGGTGGCGTCGGCGTTGCTGTTGTCGCCGGTGCTGCTGGTAATTGCCCACTGGATCGTCATCGGCAGCACGAACGACGAATATGTCCATGGCGAGCCGTGGGCCCGGTTGTTCCTTGCGGGCACCGCTGCGATGGCGCTCAGCGTTGCGGACTTCCTTGCGACCTCGCGGCGACTGGTCGGGGTGCGGACGCTGGTGCTGGCGGCGGCGCTTGTCGGGATGATCGGCTACGCCGTCGGCTACACCAGAGGCGCGCTGAGTGCCCACGCTCATGCCTCCGCGTCGCCGGCCGAGCGAGTCTTGGTGAGCTACGAGAATTGCGGCAAGAATTGTCGGCAGGCGGTCTACCAACGCGCCGACGGGACGTTGCTCAACGGGCTCGGCAAGCGCCCGGTGGCGGAGTACGCCCCGGCTTGCGCGCGGGTACAGACGCTCGTCGGCGAGCGGGGCTTCGGCTGGTTGCGTGTGCTCGAGCGCTCGCGGTCCCCAGAGCGCCATCAGCTGTTCTGGCCGGTGCGCGCGAGCGAGTGCTTCAGCGACATTCCGCTGTCGCAGCTGCCCCGCTGACCGCCGCGGCTTGCGGGTCGCTCGCCAGCCTGTAGAGCGGCGCGCGTCATGTCTGCCCGCTTTGCCTTCACCATTTCCGCCACCGACGGCCGCGCGCGGACCGGGGCGATCGCCATGCGGCGGGGGACGATCCGCACGCCGGCGTTCATGCCGGTCGGGACCGCCGCGACGGTGAAGGCGATGCGGCCCGAAGAGGTGCGCGCGGCGGGGGCCGACATCATCCTCGGCAACACCTATCACCTGATGCTCCGCCCCGGGGCCGAGCGGGTCGCGCGGCTGGGCGGGCTGCACGCGTTCGGCGGGTGGGAGCGGCCCATCCTCACCGACAGCGGCGGCTATCAGGTGATGAGCCTGTCCGACCTGACCAAGGTCAGCGAGGAGGGGGTGAGCTTCAAGAGCCACCTCGACGGGACGCGGCATTTGCTCAGCCCCGAGCGCTCGATCGAGATACAGCGGCTGCTCGGTTCGGACATCGTGATGCAGTTCGACCAATTGGTCCCGACCACCGCGCCGGTGGCCGAGCAGCAGGCGGCGATGGAGCGCTCGATCCGCTGGGCGAAGCGGAGCCGCGAGGAGTTCGACCGCGGCGGTGAGCATGCGGCAGGCGCGGCGCTGTTCGGGATCCAGCAGGGCGCGCTCGACGAGGGAATGCGGCGCGCCTCGGCCGAGGGGCTGCGGGAGATCGGCTTCGACGGCTATGCCGTCGGTGGGCTGGCGGTGGGCGAGGGGCAGGAGGCGATGCTCGCCTGCCTCGACTTCGCGCCCGAGCAATTACCAGTGGACCGTCCGCGCTATTTGATGGGGGTCGGCAAGCCCGACGACATCGTCGAGGCGGTGCGGCGCGGGATCGACATGTTCGACTGCGTGCTGCCGACGCGCAGCGGGCGGACGGGGCAGGCGTTCACCGCCGACGGGCCGATCAACCTGCGTAATGCGCGCTTCGCCGAGGACCGCGAGCCGTTGGAGCCGGGGTGCCCGTGCCCAGCCTGCACCGGCTACAGCCGCGCTTATGTCCACCACCTCGTTCGCTCGGGCGAGATCCTCGGCGCGATGCTGATGACCCAGCACAACATCTGGTTCTACCAGCGGCTGATGCAGGCCTTACGCGAGGCGATCGGCGAGGGGCGGATGGCGGCACATTCGACTGCCTTCCTCGAGCGCTACCGCGCGCGGGGGCGATGAGGACTAAGCCGCTCAAGGTCTGGTTCGACGGCGGGTGCCGGCCGAACCCGGGGCGGATCGAGGTGGCGGTGGTCGCGCGCGGGGCGGTGACCTTTCTCGACGACCTCGGCGAGGGGGGCAGCGGCGATGCCGAGTGGCTGGCGCTGGGGGAGGCGCTGAAGGTCGCGCAGGGGTTGGGGGTGGCGAGCTTCGACCTGGTCGGGGACAGCCGGAGCGTGATCGAGCAGGCGAGCGGCGCCGCGCCGTGCCGCACCGCCGCCGCGCGGGCGCATCGGGCGCGGTTCTTGGCCGCCTGCGAGAAGCAGCCGCCGCGCCGGCTGCGCTGGACCCCGCGAGCGCAGAACCTCGCCGGCATCGCGCTCGACCGCCGGCGCAACGGGGCGGGCTGACCGGCTAGCGCGGCTGCTGCTGGGCCCAGGCGAAGGCGAAGATGTCGGACCATTCGTCGCGGCGGACGTCTTCGGTCGAGCCCATGCCGTGGCCGGCGCGGGTGTCGCTGCGCAGCCAGATCGGCGCGGTCGGCCATTTGGCCTGGGCGCGGGCGACGAACTTGGCGGTCATCCACGGGGCGACGCGCTTGTCGTTCATCCCGATCAGCATCATCGTCGGGGGCAGCGCGGCCGAGCGCGGGATCAGCTGATAGCCGTCCATCGCGACGAGGTCGGCATATTGGGCGGGAACCGCGGGGTCGCCCATCTCGACCATCTGGTTGGCGCCGTTCTCGGCCGCCGCGAGGCGCGAGGCGTTGACGATGCCGACCCGGGTGATCATCCCGCCGAACGCCTGCGGCTTGCGCAGCGCCGCCTCGGGGACGAGCGTGCCCGCCATCGACGAGCCGATCGCCACCGGGCCCTGCCGCGGGGCGACGCGCTTGGCGGTGAGCGTCTCGGCGCAGGCGATGAGATCCTCCTGCCCACGCGGCTTGTTGCGGCCGCGGCCGGCCTCGTGCCAGGCGCGCCCGCGCTCGCCGCCGCCGCGCACGCCGCAATAGGCCATCGCGCCGCCGCGGGCGATGAACGCCATGCCGTTGCGGTTGTAGAAGGGGGTCGAGGTGTCGATGCCATAGCCGCCATAGGCCTCGACCAGCGTCGGGATGCGGCCGGTCGAGCTCTTGAGGCGGGTGACGACCAGCGGGACCTTGGTGCCGTCGGCGCTGACCGCCTCGTAGCGGTCGACCGCGATGTTCGACGCGCCGCTCCACGCGCCCGATTCGATCCCGGTCGGGGTCAATTGGCCGCCAGCGATGCGGTAGGTGGCGAGGTTGCGGCTCCACCCGGTGAGCGGCATCAGCAGCGCGCTCTCGTCCCCGCTGAGGACCGACCCTTCGGTGGTGCCCTCAAACGGCAGCGGCACCTCGCGCGGGGGGCCGGCGGCGTCGGGATAAAAGAACAGGCGGGCGACGCCGTCGGTGCTGGCGAAGAGGTAGAGGCCGTCGCGGGTGGCGGTGACGTCCTGGAGGATCAGGCGGTCGGTGCCGTGCATCAGGACGCGCGGGGCGCCGGGGACGCCGTCGGGGCCGAGCGGGCGGGCGAGGAGGTCGCGCGCGCCATTGTCGTGGGCGCTGATCATGAAGGCGGTGTTGCCGCGCAGGGCGACGCCGCCGACCTTGTCGTCGAGGGTGATGAACGGCTTCCACGTCGGCTTGCCGGCGAGCAGGCTGGCGAGCGGGGTGACGAACGCCTTGTTGTCGGCGCGCGCGCCACCGGCGAAGCCGAGCGCGAACGGGCTGAGCGCGGTGTGGTAGACGCCGGGGAATTCGGCGTCGGTGACGTCGGTGCCGGGGAAGCCTGCGCCGAGCACCTTGACCGAGGCGCCGCCGGCGAGTGGGCGGAGGTAGGCGGTCATGCCCTTCAGGGGATCGCCGTCGGGCGGGTTGGTCGCCATCTGGGTGAAAGCGATCATCCCGTTCGGCAGGAAGGTCGCGCTGCGCTCGCCCCAGACGTGGGGAATTGCGGGATAGGCCTCGCGCCCGCTGGCGGTGTCGAAGAAGTGGACGCTCCCGACTTCGGAGCCCGCGCTCGAGACCTGGACCGCGGCGGTCGTGCCGTCGGGGGAGAGGGTAAAGGCGCCGATCGCGCCGAGTTCGTTGCCGGCGACTTTCGCGGGATCGACCAGCACGCGGGTGCCGGCGGCATCGCGGACGATGAGCTTCATGGTCTGCTCGCCGGGCAGGGCGCGCAGCCAGATGGCGGTGGCGCCGCCCTGTTGGTAGCCGCCCTGGCGGACGAGGCTCGACGAGGTCGTGGTGATCAGCCGGGCATAGTCGGCGCGCGCGGGCAGGGCGTCGAGCATCGCGCGGGTGCGCTGCGACTGGGCGGTGACCCAGCCGTTCCACTCGGGCAGCGCGGCCGGCTGCTCGATCCAGCGATATTCGTCCTGAAGGGTGATGCCGTGGACCGTCTCGGTGAGCGGAACCTGGCGCAGCGGCGGCGCGGCCTGAGCTACGGCGAGGGTCGGCAGGCTGGTGGCGGCGAGGATCAGAAAGGCGTGGCGGATGAACGGCATGGACGCGTCACTTTCGAATGAAGGTCAACGCATATCACGGGCACGGCCGCGAGGGCCGGCGGGCAAGAACTTAACATGGCGCAAGCGGCGATCAAGCGGAGCGCGATGACGTCGCGGCGACGCCGATTGGCACTCCTTCCACAGCGCCCTAAAGACGGCCGATGAGCCTACTTACCAATCGTCGTTCGAGGGTGCTGCTGCGCCGCTACGGGCTTGCCTCACGACGGTGGCGGCGGCGGATGGCGATGGGTTTCGGCGCGATCAGCGTCGGACTCGCCGCGATGCTGTTCGCCTGGTTGGCCGACCATGCGTCGCGATTGTTTGAGCGCCAGATCGGCGCGACGCCTTGGCTTCCGTTGCTGGTCACTCCATTCGGCTTCGGCCTGTTCGCCTGGCTAACCCGTCGCCTGGCCCCCGAAACGGCGGGGTCGGGCATTCCCCAGGTCATCGCCGCCACTCACAATCCGGGGTTCGCGGCGCGGCAATTGCTGTCGCTCAAAGCGGCGTTGCTCAAATGTCTGTTCACGCTCGCGGCGCTGCTATTCGGCGCGTCGGTCGGGCGCGAGGGGCCGACCGTGCAGGTCTCGGCGGCGATCTTGTGCTGGTATCATCGGCTACTGCGAGTGCCGCTGCGATCGTCGATGATAATCGCCGGCGGCGCGGCCGGGGTTGCCGCGGCGTTCAACACCCCGCTGGCGGGGGTGACCTTCGCGATCGAAGAACTCGCCGACGAATATGAGCAGCGCGTCGCGCTCCTCGTCATGACAACTATCCTGCTGGCCGGCATCGTCAGCCTGGGGCTGGCGGGCGACTATGTCTATTTCGGCGCGGTCGGCGGCAACCTCCCGATCGGCGCGACCCTGCGGATCGCTCCGGTCGCGGGGGTGCTGGGCGGGCTTGCGGGCGGCCTCTTCGCCCGCGCGTTGCTCGGGGTAGGCAAGCTGCGCGCACGGCACCTGCCGCGCTTCGCCGACCGGACCATCGTCTGGGCGATCGCCTGCGGGCTTGTGGTCGCGTTGCTCGGATACACGACCGGACTGACGTGGGGCACAGGCTATGGGCCGGCGCGCGCGATGATCGACGGCGGTGAGGCGCCCCTGTGGTTCGGTCCGGCCAAGTTCCTGGCGACGCTCGCCACCTCGGCCTCCGGCTTGCCGGGCGGAATTTTCGCTCCATCGCTCGCCACCGGTGCGGGGCTTGGCGGCATCCTTCGCGCGGTCTTCCCCGCCGATCCGGGCGGCGCGGTGATCCTGCTCGGCATGGTGGCCTATTTCACCGGCGTGGTGCGAGCGCCGCTGACCGCCGTCATCATCATCGTCGAGGCAACCGCCAGTCGAGGGCTGATCATTCCCCTATTCCTCGCCGCGCTCATCGCCCATGGTGTGTCGTCACTCTTATGTCGCGAGCGACTCTATCACGCGCTTGCCGCGCCCTGGCGACAGCGGGTCGCGGACAAAATGCCGACGGAGAGGTCGACCTGAGCGACGAGGGGCGCCAACGAACGCCTGAGCCTGCTGGCTGACTGGCAGCTTTCGACCCATCGAGGACATAGAGACGATCTTTAAAGGGAAGGGATGGATCGCGTCGAGCGCAGTATGGTGGTGGCTTGCCTCACCGTCGGCGTTCCCCTACCTGGATATTTCGTCGGGGACTGGGGCAGATTCTTACTAGGCGCCTGCATCAGCCTTGCGACCTCCTCGGCGTGCGTGGGCGGCGGCATTGCGTGGGCAGCACGCGGGGCGGATGCTAATCGCTGAGGTCCGCTTTCCACCAATTTCAGACACTCAATGTGACGCACGCCCAAGCCAAAACAAGTAGATTATAGAGAGCACGAGAACGACGGGTGCGAGGTTCCCAAGAACATGCAATGCTTTCGTGAACGCCCCTTGGGCAGCCATCAAGGCGTCAAGTCCGATCCAGTACGGCAGTCAGGTAAAAGCCGCGAGGCTGACTAGTACCATCAGCACGACGGCGAGGGCAGCAAGGTCGAAGCGACGAGCATTGCTTAATGCATGACCTAAAAGCAAACAGACGCCTCCGCACACGAAGACCCAGCCGACGATTTCCGAGAAGCCGCGCCAGCCGCTTGGGCCGCCTCATCCATGAGGCCAGCGAATCCGATCAAAGTTGCTGGGAGCACAGCGGCGCAGCCGAGACCCCTTTCGATTGACGTTCGCTTCACCTTGCCTCCGGCGCACTTTGGTTAAGCTAAGGAAGCAAATGCCCGATTTCCACTCACTGCGGACATTCGCTGCGGCTGCGAAACGACGACGAATGGCTAAGCAGATTGACTTGGAGGGAATTGAGGCAGCCCGCATGATGGCAGCACTCTCTTCTGAAACAAAACGGCGTTTCGACAAAGCAACGTGGCGACTGACGCGACACTCCCACGACGTCGCGCCTACTGCATTCAACGCCATCGGTGTGGCTATTGGGTGAAGCAGGCGATCTGTCCCAAGTTCTGACAAGAAAAAATTATTCGCTTTCGCGGTGTAACTCATTCGAAACGGATCGCAGGACTTGGCCTTCAGCGTTGCCAACGGCTTCCTGGTCGCAGTTTGGCATGATGCTCAGAACGGCGGCTTTGATTTCAGTGCTGTGGATACCTTTTTAAAACCAGAATCGCGCCGTTACCTTACATGGTGAGATGGCGCTCAAAGCACCCGGACATCCGGCCTTCGACGAGCCTAAGCCAACGTCCGCTTTCCACCCAAAGCCGACATTGCTCAGAGTGCGAGGCTGCCGGATGGCGGCGCTGGAGATCCATGCGGAGCGCTTCCAGCGCCAGTATGCCTGATCATAAAATTCGACGGACGAGATGCCCGCCGTCCGGCTGCTGCTCGAACGTCCACTGCTGGCCGGTGAAACGCGCGATCACGTCGGCTGCCGTGCGCGCATGGTCGCTCGGCTTTACGGTGGTGAAGCTCCCACCCCCGACGAGCGCGAAGGGCAGCAGGAGTTGGTCCGCCAAATAAGGCCCCGCGAACGCATTCGAAGAAAGAAAGCCCGCCATGCGGTTGGCTGCCTTCTTCGCCAATGACTCCGCCGAGACGCCAAGCTTGCCGAAGCCGGTGACGACTTCGGTCACCTGCTCGAATTCGGCGTCGAGCAGCAGCGCGTTGCCCGGGCCTTGCTCGTCGGCAAGTTGGCGGACGCCGAACGCATCGTCAGGCCAATCCGCCAGCACTTTGCGCGCCGCGTTCAGCTCGCGCTCGGCGATGTCGAACGGCAAGGCGGCGAAGATCGCGGTCGCCGACACCGAGCGTAGCGCTCCGCGCTCGAGACAATCGATGGCGGCGAGCTTGCTCGGCTGGATGTCGATCTCGATCCGGCCGCCACCGCGCGGAAAGAAGCCATGCCGGTCGAGGCGCACTTCGATCCCCGCGCCCATGCGCCGAAGCACCGGCACGAAGGTCTTGGCGATGAACTCGAACGGCGGGGCAAGCAGATTGTGGGTGCCACCCTCGAGCACGAGCCGCGAGGGTGCATCGGCGAGCAGCAGGGGCATCAGCACGGTCTGGAAGACGAGGCTGGTGCTTCCCGCCGTGCCGACGGCGAAGCGGTATTCGCCGGGCGTGACCGGGCGCGGGGTGAAGCTTATCTCGGACGAGCCGACGGCGACGCCCTCGGCATAGGCGCCGCCGATGGCCAGCGCGGCTTCGATCGCCGTCACGTGCTGACGCATCAGGCCGGGCTTGTCTCGCTTGCCCCGGACCCTGACAATCCGGAACGGCTGGCCGGTGGCGAGCGACAGGGCGCACGCGTTGCGGACAACTTGCCCGCCACCTTCGCCCTCCGCCCCATCGATCTCGATCATCTGTCGCATCGCTTCCATCATGGCCGCTGTGACCAATTCTTCGTCGGCATGGGTTTGCGTGAAAGGATCAGCCCTTCACGCAAACCACCTGCTTGAGCGTGTGGACGATCTCCACCAGGTCCGCCTGCGCGGCCATGACGGCCTCGATCGGCTTGTAGGCCTTGGGAGTCTCGTCGATGACGCCTTCGTCCTTGCGGCACTCGACGCCCGCCGTGTCGGCGATATGCTCGTCGAGCGACACCAGCTTCTTGGCGGCGGTCCGGCTCATCACCCGGCCCGCACCGTGCGAGCAGCTGTCGAACGATTCCGCGTTGCCAAGCCCGCGCACGATGAACGACTTGGCGCCCATCGACCCGGGGATGATCCCCAGCACGCCTTTGGCCGCCCGCACCGCGCCCTTGCGGGTCACGAGCACATTCTCACCGAAATGGTGCTCGCGCGTCACGTAGTTGTGGTGGCAGTTCACCGCTTCCAGCTCCGCATCGAACGGCTTCGCGATCTGCGTCCGCAAGGCGCGGATGACGTTGGTCATCATCATTCGCCGGTTGAGCGCGGCATAGTCCTGCGCCCAGCCGACCGCCTCGACATAATCGTCGAAATGGTCGGTCCCTTCGGGGAAGTAGGCAAGGTCCTGGTCGGGCAGGTTGATGTGCCACTTGCGCATGTCCTGCTTGGCCAGCTCGATGAAGAAGCTGCCGATCGCATTGCCGACGCCGCGGCTGCCCGAATGGAGCATCACCCACACGCGCTGCGCCTCGTCGAGGCACAGCTCGATGAAGTGGTTGCCCGTGCCGAGCGTCCCAAGATGCACGAGGTTGTTCGTGTTCTTGAGCCGGGGATGCTTCTCGCAGATCCGCTCGAAGCGCTGCACGAGTGTCGCCCAAGCCTCGACGATCGGCGGCGGCGGGCTGCCCCACGAGCCGTGATCGCGCTGGCCGCGGCCGACGGATCGGCCGTGCGGCACCGCTTGCTCGATCGCCGAGCGAATGGCCTCCAGATTGTCCGGAAGATCGCTCGCCACGAGTGAGGTCCGCGCCGCCATCATGCCGCAGCCGATGTCGACGCCGACCGCCGCCGGGATCACCGCGCCCTTGGTCGGGATCACCGAACCCACGGTCGCACCGATCCCGACGTGGACGTCGGGCATCGCCGCCACATGCTTGAACACGAACGGCATCTGCGCCGCGCGGGCGAGCTGCGCCCGGGCGCCGTCTTCAACCGGCACGCCCCGCGTCCACATCTTGATCGGCACGCCGCCCTCGACGTGCTGGTAGTCGTACAAAGTCTCGGTCATCGCGACCTCCTCTATTCATCATGGTGCCGGCGACGAGGGGTGGCGAGACATTTTGCTGAGCTATCCGGTTGCCCGGAGGCGGAATTGAACCGCCGACCTCCTGCCTCTCGGCAGGCGCTCTACCTGTAGTCCCGCCAGCATTCGCCGACGTTCATTGCGGTGCTGGCGACGAGGGAGGCGAGACATCCCGGATTGCTCCGGGGCGGATTCGAACCGCTCGGCCCTTGGGCCTTACCGATGTAGTCTCGCCGGCATTCGCCAGCTTGGTGTTGGTTCGTGACGACCAGATGTTTGACGGACGCTCCCGCTCTACCCACTGAGCTACGGGTCCACGAAGACCCGGCGGGATTCAAACCCGCGACCTGGCGATGAATAATCGATGTAGTCCATCAGGCATTCGTCACGAGAAATCTCGATCACGGCGACAAGGGGTTCGTGAAACAGCCTCATGCTCTACCCAGCTGAGCTACGGGCTTGCGCCCGGGCGGACTCGAACCGCCGACACTGAAGTCCCTGTAGTTCCACAGGCATTCGCCGTGTTGAAAATGGGGTCGTGGCGACAAGGAGCGGCAGGACGGCGGTCCTTAAGCTACGTTCCGGCGACGGGATTCGAACCCGCATCTCCCGTCCGGCCTCGCGGCGTTCCGGGCGCTTTACTCGTCGGACCTTTCTTGTGGAGGATGTAGTCCCACCAGCATTCGCCACGACCCAATTCTTATACTTCGATCTCCTTGACGATCTCGACCCAGTCCCGCGTCTCGCCGGCGGCGAAGCGCGCGATCGTGTCGAATACGGCGTCGGAGAAGCCTCCGACATTGAGGATGTCCGCCTGGCTCTGCGCCTGCGTGGTCCCGTACGGCTGGATGTCGACGCAGATGAGCCTCGCCCCCGGGTTGCGGGTCTTCAGCCTGGTCCACTCCGTCATCGTCGCCGTCGAACCGCGCCGGCTGACGTCGACCCAGGACTCATTGTCCGAGACGATGACGACCAGGTCGACGAGGGCACGTTCCGCATTCAGCTTCGCCAGCGGCGCCGAGACGTTGGTCCCGCCGCCCCCGACCGCCGCCAGTTTCGCCGCATTCACGGCGACGCGGGCAGTGGCGTTGAGCTTCACCTTCACGACCGTCTGTTCGAACGGCAGCACGCGGGCGTCCCGGTTGGTCCGCAGCATCGCGGCCGCGACCAGGGCCGCGACGTCGATGCACCGCACCTTCGACGAGGCGCCTTTGCGGATGCCCGTCGCCGGCGAGCTCATCGACCCCGACACGTCGGGGCAGACGACAACCCGGCCCGGCACTTTCGGCACGCCCCGGAGCGACAGCTCCAGCGCCTCCTCCAGCGCCGCCTGAACCTTGAGCGGCACGCCTTCGCCGGCCTGACCCAGCGCCACCATCAGCTGATAGGGCATGGGGCGGACCGCGCGCAGCGCGTCGCGATCGGCGAGGCGGGCAGCGACTGCCTCAGTGACCCCAGGCACGGCGAACGCGCCGTTGCGCGCCAACGTTTTGAGGTTCATCCGCAGCGCCTGCCACCCGATCCGCGTCGACAGCAACGCCCAGTCCTCCGCGTTGAGCGGAAAGGCGGTCAGCCATTCGAACGGCACCGGCGGCAGGGGAAGCGACCGATCGGCCTTCCATGCCTCGAACGCGGCGACCTCGGCGGGCAAGGCGGCGACGTCGTAGGGACGCCCGATCAGCCAGCCATAGAAGGCCTTGCGCGCGGCATCGGCGGGCTTGGGGTGAACCATGCGGACCACGTCCGCGAGGCTCGGGTCCTTGCCCGTCGCCGCGGCCATCAGCTGCGGCATCGACGCCTGCTCCAGCCAGCGCTGGACCAGCCGCTTCGGCCGTGAGCCGAGCGACGTCCGCCCGACCTGACCCGAGCGCATGATCTGCACGAAATTGCGCAGTATGCGGCCGTTGTCGATCAGGCGGTTGAAGACCGCGACCGAAAGATCGGGCGCCGCCACCGTCAGATAGGCCGCGAGCAATGCCGGCATGTCCTTCATCGCGCCCGACCGGCGGGCATAAACCGCGGCCTGGGCGACGAAATAAGGATCAACCGCCCGGGCGGCCGCAATCACGTCGGCGAGCTGCGTTTCCGCAACGCCGTAGAAATTGTCGGCCAGCGTCCCGGTCGCGGCAAGCTGCGCGAGCTTCGCTTCCGGCCCATAGGCATAGGCCGGCGCTCCTTCGCGGTTCACCGAGTCGGCGCGCGGCAAGAGCCGCGCCACCGCCGATGCAAAAAGTCCCTTGTTGGCCATCGTCCAACTCCTCAACTGGTCAGGGCTGCACCCCTGTGAATTCCTGAGGGGCGGCCGGCCCATTCCGACCGCCCCGGCTTCCGCGATCGATCGAGTAATCCGCCTCGACCGACGGAATATGATGAGCACGAGACGTGCCAAATGACGGTTCGTTCGGTGCGGAATGAGCGAAGCGATTGAAGGTGCACGATAATATCTTGAGATACTTATTGGGCCATCGCGCCTTGTGTTCGGACATTCTTATCGCCTAGAATTGTTCTTTATCCGTGGAGATCAAATGAAGTCGCTGGTCGTCGTCGGATTCCTGGGCTCGACGTTGGATGCCAGCAAGTTCGGGCCGTCGCGCTGGAACAAGTGGCGGCCCACCGTGGGCCTCACCATGCACGAGGACCTACGCGTCGACCGTTTCATCCTGCTGCACGGCACCGGGCACCGCCGCCTTGCGGAATATGTCGCCGAAGACATTGCCTCCGTGTCCCCCGAAACGCAGGTCGACCCGCGCGTGCTCGACTTCACCGACCCGTGGGACTTCGAGGAAGTGTACGGCAAGCTGCTCGATTTCGCCCGCGCTGAGCCGTTCGATCCGGAGTTGGAAGACTATCTCGTCCACATCACCACCGGCACCCACGTCGCCCAGATCTGCCTGTTCCTGCTGACGGAAGCGCGCTACCTGCCTGGCAAGCTGCTCCAGACGCAGCCCGAACGCGGCTCGATCAACCCGGCCGGCAGCTGGAACACCATCGACCTCGATCTGTCGCGCTACGACAGCATCGCCACGCGGTTCGCTGCGGCCAGCGCTGAGAGTACTTCGTTCCTGAAATCGGGGATCGACACCCGCAGCGCCACCTTCAACCGCATGATCGACGAGATCGAGCGCGTCGCGCTGCGCTCCAAGGCGCCGGTGTTGCTGATGGGGCCGACGGGCGCCGGCAAAAGCCTGCTGGCGCGGCGCATCTACGAGCTCAAGAAGCTCAAGCATCAGGTCGCCGGCCCGTTCGTCGAGGTGAACTGCGCCACCCTCAAGGGTGATGGGGCGATGTCGGCACTGTTCGGCCACCGCAAGGGCGCGTTCACCGGCGCAGTCGCCGAGCGGCCGGGACTGCTGCGCGCCGCCGACAACGGGATGCTGTTCCTCGACGAGATCGGCGAGCTGGGCCTCGACGAGCAGGCGATGATCCTGCGCGCGGTCGAGGACAAAAGGTTCCTGCCGGTCGGGGCGGACAAGGAAGCGGCGTCGGACTTCCAGCTGATCGCCGGCACCAACCAGGACTTGGGCAAGGCGGTCGCGAACGGCAGCTTCCGCGACGATCTCTACGCCAGGCTCAACCTGTGGACGTTCACCCTACCGGGGCTGGCCGACCGCCGCGAGGATATCGAACCCAATCTCGACTATGAACTCGATCGCTTCGCGGAACGCGAGGGTGACCGCGCCAGCTTCAACAAGGAGGCCCGCCAGCGCTTCCTCGCCTTTGCGACGGGTCCGCACGCGACTTGGCCAGGCAATTTCCGCGATCTCGCCGCTAGCGTGACCCGTATGGCGACGCTCAGCCCCAAGGGCCGGATCGACCTCGCCTGCGTCGATGCCGAGATCACGCGGCTGCAACGGCTGTGGTCGGGCCAGACCAGCGCGGCGGCGGACGAGCTCGAGGCTTTGCTCGACGGTGACGCCCTCGCCGCGATCGACCCGTTCGACCGCGTTCAACTGGCCGAGACCATCCGCATCTGCCGCCGAAGCCGTTCGCTCTCTGAGGCCGGCCGCGCGCTGTTCGCCGCCTCGCGCACCCGGCGGACGTCGGCGAACGATGCCGACCGCTTGCGCAAATATCTGGCCCGGTTCGGCCTCGACTGGAGCTCGGTGACCGTCGGCTGATCATTCCGGTTGAGCGCGCCATGATTGCGCCGACGTTGCAGGCGGAACGATCTTTTGCTATCGGCCGCGCCGCTCGACAGACTCGAGCGTGGAGAAATGCATTGCTGGTTCTTGCCGCTATCTGCGGTGCGACGAGCAGCGACCTCCGGCCTTTCGCGTAACCGTCCCACGACGCGCGCGGCATGCCGGACCGAGGCTGCCGCACCTCATCTGACTTGAAACGAGGAAGCCGCGCGCCCCGGCGCGTCCCGGCTTGTGGGAAAATCATGGACGAACATTCGATCGTTCGAAGCCTGGTGCTTCGGACCGCCGGCGGCTTGCCGGCATCATCGCCCCTCGCGGCGGCCTTGCTCGAATGGGCAACGCCGCACAGCGAATGGCTGACGCCCGGACACGAGGGCGAGCTCGACTGGCCGGCGTTGCTCGCCAGTCTCGCCGAGCCGCGCCTCGTCGAGGAGCAGACGCAGGCGCTCGACCTCGTCGGCGCGCTTGCCGCGCTGCTCGAGCTCGCTTCCTTCGACGCTGCCTTGCTGGCGGCGATGGTTGCGTGCGACCGCCTGCCCCGCGTCAATCTGTTGGCGAAGGTCCTGGGCAAGCACGGGCGCCACCTGCCGGCGCTGCTCGGCGAGGTTGCGGGCGCGCAGCCGAACGAGGCCGAGCGTCTGGTGCGGCGCAGCGCTCCGCTTCGCCTCGACCTCGCCGAGTTCGTACTGAACCGCCAGGGAGAGTTAGAGGTCCAAGTCAGCTGGCCACTGGAACGCTTGCTCGATCGCGCGCCCAATCGCGGGCCCGAGATGCTCGAGGCCTTGGTCGGGAAGCGTCAGCCCGCGGCGCTTGCGCTTGCCGACTTCGCGCACGTCGCGCACGCAGACTTTCTGTTGCGCTTGCTCCGCGGCGCGGTGAACGAGCGCGCGACCGGCATCAACGTGCTGATCCACGGCCCGCCGGGGACTGGCAAGACCGAGTTCGCGCGAACTCTCGCCAATGCCGCCGGCGCGGCCTTGCACGGGGTGGGGGAAGCTGACGACGACGGCCATGAGCCCAGCCGTTGGGACCGCATTGCCGCGCTTGGCCTGGCGCAACGGCTGCTTGCCGGCCGCGGCGGCGCGGTCCTGCTGTTCGACGAGATGGAGGACCTGATCGGCGACGCGCGGCTGTCCGGCGGTGATTGGTTTTCGCGGCGCGAAGGCAGCAAGGTGTTCGTCAACCGGCTGCTGGAAACCAACAAGGTCCCGGTGATCTGGACGACCAACGCCATCGGTAATGTCGATGGCGCCATTCTTCGGCGCATGAGCTTTGTCCTGAAGCTTGACCTGCCGAGCCGCCGTGCTGCTCAGGCGATGCTGACGCGCGTGACGCGGGAAGAAGAGGTCGTGCCCAGTCCGCGGCTTTCGGCTTTGCTCGCCGCGGCGCCGGAAACGGCCACCGTGCTGCGCGTCGCCTCGCGGGCGGGTCGCCTTGCCGGTGACGAGGAGGGTGGGGCCACCGCCGCGGAAGCGCTCGTCAAGGCGCTGCGCGGCGGGGAATTGGCGCCTCCCGCCCCGGCAGACTTCGATCTCGATCTGCTCGAAAGCGACCATCCGATTGCTTCACTGTTCGGCTCGATCGGTCAGCACGATGCCGTTTCCATCCTGCTGAGCGGTCCGCCGGGCACGGGCAAGACGGCCTTCGCGCATCATCTTGCAGAGGCGATTGACCGGCCGTTGCTGGTCAAGCGTGCATCGGACCTGCTCTCCAAATGGGTGGGCGAGACCGAGGCGCAGATTGCAGGGGCGTTCGCCGAGGCGCGGCAACGCGGCGCCCTGCTCCTGTTCGACGAGGCGGACTCGCTGCTGTTCGATCGTTCGACCGCGCGAACCAGCTGGGAAGTCGGACAGGTGAACGAGTTGCTCACGTGGCTGGACCAGCACCCGCTCCCGGTGATTGCGGCCACCAATCATGTCGAGCGGCTCGATCCCGCGACGCTGCGGCGGTTCATCTTCAAGGTTCGCCTCGAGCCGATGAGCGCGGCGCGAGCCGCTCGCGCGTTCGAGCGCTTCTTCAACGTGCCGGCACCACCCAGCCTCGGCGAAGTCAGCGGCCTGACGCCAGGCGATTTCCAGATCGTGAAGCGCCAACTCCGCTTCGCGCCGGCCGACTGCGCTCAAGGCCTCGTCGACCGCCTTTGCGTGGAAGCGGAGGCGAAGCGTGGTGGCTCCTGTCGGATCGGATTCTAGGTGCTCCCAGATTTCTCGATCACTGGCGACTTTCCGAAGAAGGTCGATCATCTTCGAGGAACGTCCGCTTTCCACCCATTACGGACATTAGCCTCTGGCGAAGTTTACCTAGCTAGCTGCCGTTCAGGAGGGTGACCTGACGAGAAGCGTAACAAAGCTTGAGACAGCAATTTGGGGGTGGATGTTTACTCTTCAGTTCGTGCTGCTGATAGCCGCCGCGCCTTAATCGCAGCGCTTGCTCCGCCAACGCTCGCGGCCCTGCCTCAGGCCTACGCTAGTGCGAAGTCTGAGCACACCGTGAAACTGATCAGCCCGCGACTATCGAGAGCATACAGGGTCGTCGCCGCTCTCGGCTTAGGTGCCTTTGCCTCTGTCACATTGGGCCACGACCTGGCCCCTACGGTTGCTTTCCTGCGAGCCCTGCTTGTCGACATAGCGATCATGCAATTTGCAACCATCGTCGGCTTGCCTGCGCTCGTAGCCCGCCGTTTGAGAGCCACACAATAAAGCCAATGTCCGCTCGCCACCCGTTGCGGACGTCGCGGCAGGGGCTCTAGTCGATAGATAGGCTTTATGCGCAGGTTTGGATCGAGGTTCCTGGCCGTCCTCTTTGCAGTCGGGTTCGCATACGTTGCGCTCTTTCATTCCAGGTGGGACAGCGATGTCAATTTCTTGATTGCCCTGATTGGCATCCCAGCCGCCTGGGAAGGCTTTCGCTTCACAGCGCTTCGCCTGCTCGGAAAGTCCGATTAAGTCTGCTTTCCACCCAAAGCAGACATTCCCGGCCAATTTTCGTCCTCATATGAACGTGCGCTCGGGAATCTGCTTCCCGCGGGTAGACAAGATCAGCTGAGGCACGGTGCAGCCGGCCTCGTCACTGCACCCGCGAGACCTTCAGGCCACGCGCCTGCAGCATCGCCAGCACCGATTCCGGTCCCGCCAGATGCCCCGCGCCGACCGCCACAAACACCGTCCCCGGCTGCGCCAGCCGCCGCTCGACCCACCCCGCCCAGTTGCGGTTGCGCTGCACCAGCAACGCGTCCTTGAGCGCGGGCGAGGCCTGCATCTCCTCGTTGAACGCGATCGCCATTCCCTTGACGTCGCCGCGGGTCCAGCTCGCCAGCATCCCGTCGAACTCGTGTTTGGCCGTCGCCGGATCCTCGAGCGCGGAGAGCAGCAAGTCGCGCTGCGCCTGCTCGGGAAGGCGGTCGAAGAAGCCCAGCTGCTCGGCATTGGTCTCGAGCTGGCCGATCGGCTTGCCCGCCCCGGTGAAGCTGTCACGCAGGGTCGTCTCGACCCCGTCCTCGCCCTGCAGCCCGAGCGAGTGGAATTGCGTGCCGAGCAACATGAACGCCGCCGCCCAGGTCTCCATCTTGTCGAACGCCTGGATCGGCACCCCCGACGCCTTGACCGCGGTCAGCAGCGCGCCCTGCTTGTCGACCGGCACCCGCTGAACCAGCGGCGGCTGGCCCGGGCTCATCCCCAGCGTCATCAGCGCCTGCGCCAGCGGCGCGGGGTTCTTGGGATCGACGATCGTCTCGACCACCAGCCCGTTCGAGCTCGCGAGCGCCTTGTCGAACTTGGGCGTCCGCCACTGATAGCCCTTGGGCAGCAGGTGGATCGTCCCGAACAGGTAGATCGTCGTGTCCTTGTCCGCCACGCGCCACAGCGCGGGATGCGGCGCGGCGGCGGGCGCCGCGCTGCTGGTCGACGAGGTACAGGCCACGGCGGTGGCGGCGAGACCGAGCGCCGCAAGGCCCCGGCGAACTATGGTTTTGAACTGCATGATCACTCCATCGGGGCGCGGCTGTTAACGGACCATGTAGGGGCGGCTTGGCAAGCGGAGAAGGCAGTGCCATTGCCCCGGCCCGTGACCGCGCCGCTTTCTTTCCAGGACCTGATCCTCACCCTCCACCATTATTGGTCGGACAAGGGGTGCCTGATCCTCCAGCCCTACGACCTCGAAATGGGGGCGGGGACCTTCCATCCCGCGACCGTGCTGCGCGCGCTCGGCCCCAAGCCCTGGAAGGCCGCCTACGTCCAGCCGTGCCGCCGCCCGACCGACGGCCGCTATGGCGAGAACCCCAACCGGCTGGGCGCTTACTACCAGTATCAGGTGATGCTGAAGCCGAGCCCGCCCAACCTCCAGCAGCTCTATCTCGACAGCCTCGCGGCGATCGGCGTCGACCTCCACGCCCACGACATCCGCTTCGTCGAGGACGATTGGGAAAGCCCGACGCTCGGCGCCTGGGGGCTTGGCTGGGAGGTCTGGTGCGACGGGATGGAAGTGACCCAATTCACCTACTTCCAGCAGGTCGGCGGGTTCGACTGCCTGCCCGTCGCGGGCGAGCTCACTTACGGGCTCGAGCGGCTGGCGATGTACATTCAGGGCGTCGACAACGTCTTCGACCTCAAGTTCAACAACGAGGGCGTGACCTACGGCGACGTCTTCCTCGAGAATGAGCGCCAGATGAGCCGCTGGAACTTCGAGGTCGCCGACACCGACAGCCTGTTCGACGGCTTCAGGAAGGCCGCCGCCGAATGCGAGAACAGCCTCGCCGCCGGCCTCGCCATCCCCGCCTACGAGCAGGCGATCAAGGCCAGCCACATCTTCAACACCCTCCAGGCCCGCGGCGTCATCTCGGTCGCCGAGCGCCAAGCCTACATCGGCCGCGTCCGCGACCTCGCCAAGGCCGCCTGCGCCAAGTGGGTGGAGAGCGAGGGAGTGTCGGCATGACCGCCACCGCCGACTTCCTGCTCGAGTTGCTCAGCGAGGAAATTCCCGCGCGTATGCAGGCGCGGGCGCGCAACGACTTGGCGCGGATGCTCGCCGAGGAGTTCGCCAAGGCCGGGCTCGCCGCCGCGGCAATCGAGACCTTCGCCACCCCGCGCCGGCTGGCGCTGATCGCGCGCGGGCTGCCGCTGGCCACCGCGGCGGTGTCCGAGGAAGTGAAGGGGCCGCGCAGCTCGGCCCCGCCGCAGGCGCTCGAGGGCTTCCTCCGCAAGACCGGGCTCACCCAGGACCAGCTGGTCGAGCGCGACGGCGTCTGGTTCGGGCAAATCGACAAGGCGGGACAGGCGACCAGCAACGTCCTCGGCCCGGCGATCGAGCGGATCGTGCGCGGCTTCCCCTGGCCCAAGTCGATGCGCTGGGGCGCGGCGAGCGCCAGCACCGCGTCGCTGCGCTGGGTCCGCCCGCTGCACGGCATCGTCGCTTTGCTCGGCGACGAGCTGGTGCCGGTCGATGTCGACGGCATCGCCAGCGGGGCGAGCACGGTCGGCCACCGCTTCCACCACCCGGGCCCGATCACGCTCGGCGGCGCGCACGACTATGTCGAGAAACTGCGCGCCTGCCATGTCGTCGTCGATCCCGAGGAGCGCGCCGCGCTGATCCGCGACCGCGCCCAGGCGCTCGCCGCCGAGGCCGGGCTCGAGCTGGTCGCCGACGAGGGCCTCGTCGCCGAGAATGCCGGCCTCACCGAATGGCCGGTGCCGCTGCTCGGCCGCTTCGACAGCGACTATCTCGACGTGCCGCCCGAGGTCATCCAGCTCACCGCGCGCGTGAACCAGAAATATTTCGTGCTGCGCGGCAACGAAGGCGCGCTCGCCAACGCGTTCATCTGCACCGCCAACATCGAGGCGAGCGACGGCGGCAAGGCCATCGTCGCCGGCAACCAGCGAGTCCTCGCCGCCCGCCTCAGCGACGCCCGCTTCTTCTGGGAGCAGGACCTCAAAATCCCGCTCGAAGAGCAGGCGCAGAGGCTGTCGCAAATCGTCTTCCACGAAAAGCTCGGCACCGTCGCCGACAAGGTCGAGCGGGTGGCGAAGCTCGCTCGCTGGCTGGTCGAGGAAGGCGTCGTCGCGGCGCAGGCCGGGACCTCAGTTCGCGAAGGTGCGGCGTCCGAGCACGCTGAGATCCCGGCCTCCGCCGGGATGACGCTTGCTGCGCAAGCCGAGCGCGCCGCGCGGCTCGCCAAGGCCGACCTCGTCACCGGCATGGTCGGCGAATTCCCCGAATTGCAGGGCCTGATCGGCGGCTACCTCGCCGAAGCGCAGGGCGAGCCCAAGGCCGTCGCCGAGGCGATCCGCGATCACTACAAGCCGGTCGGGCAGGGCGACGACGTGCCGACCGCACCGGTGACAGTGGCGGTCAGCCTGGCAGACAAGCTGGACTCGATCGTTGCGTTCTTCGTCATCAACGAGGCTCCAACAGGCTCGAAAGACCCGTTCGCCCTCCGTCGAGCAGCTCTCGGCATGATCGCGCTGATCGTGCAGAACAATCTACGTCTTGGAGCCCAGCTGGCGGCGGTGGAGGCGTTTGGAAATCTATTCGAACGGACGCTCGATGCTGATCGCTATTACGACGACCAAAAAGCTACCGACGTTTTGTGGTTTCTTGCCGAACGTCTCAAGGTTCAGCAGCGCGAAGCCGGTGTCCGCCACGACCTGATCGACGCGGTGTTCGCACTCGGGGGCGAGGACGACCTCGTCCGCCTGCTCGCTCGCGTCGCGGCGCTGCAGGCGTTCGTCACCACCGACGACGGCCGCAACCTGCTCGCCGGCTACAAGCGCGCGGCGAACATTCTCCGCAAGGAGGAGTGGGACCTGCCGCGGGTGATGGCGACGCGCGGCGAGCAGGGGATGCCGCAGACCGGCGAGGAAGACCCGCTGGCGCTGGTCGAGGAACCGGCGATCGCCGCCGCCGTCGCCGAGATGGCGCTCGGCTCGCCGCACAACGCCAATGCCCCCGCCGAGGAACAGACGCTGGTCGCCGCGCTCGAGGCGGCCGAGCCGACCGCCGCCGCGGCGGTAGCGCGCGAGGATTTCGCCGGCGCGATGGGCGCGCTCGCCTCGCTGCGGACGCCGATCGATGCCTTCTTCGAGCAGGTGACGGTGAACGACCCCGACAAGGAGGTTCGCGCCCGCCGCCTCAACCTCCTCGCCCGCTTCCGCGCCGCGGTTCACACGGTCGCCGATTTCTCGAAGATCGAGGGGTAGACACTCCCGTCATTGCGAGCCGAAGGCGAAGCAATCCACTACAGTGGCTTCACCCGCCGCAGATGGATTGCTTCGCTACGCTCGCAATGACGAAGTAGGTTACGACCCGCTCAATACCGATCGCCGTCGATCGGGCGGGCATCGGCGCGGTTGGGAATCCCGTCGCCGTCGAGGTCGCCCGGGCGGCGCTCGGCGACCACCGGCCGCTCGACCACCCGGTCACGCGCCGCGGCGGAGCGGAGCGAGTCCTGCTCGCGCCAGTCCTTTTCGCGCGCGGCCCAATGCGCCTCGCGCTCCTCGTGCGTTTTTTCGAGCACGCGGCGCTGGTCCTGCTCGGCGACGTAGCGCGCCTTCCACTTGCGGCGGCCGCCGCTGGTCGCCCAGGCGCCGACCAGGAAGCCGAGCACGAACACCAGGCCGATGATCACCCACTGGTCGGGCGTGAAGCTGGTCATCGTTTCAAACATCCTTGTGCTGATTGCGTAACGACTAGACGTCGTATCGCCGCGCTGGTTCCACGCGCGCCCATCCCCAACGCAAAGGGCCCGCCCGGAACAACCGGACGGGCCCTCGTGCCTCCCTCGCGAAGCCTTTACGGCTTGCGGTGGATGAAGTTGTCGCTGATCCGGCAGGCCGCGGGCCCGAGGATGACGACGAACAGCGTCGGCAGAATGAACAGGATGAGCGGGATGGTCATGATCGCGGGCAGCCGCGCGGCCTTTTCCTCGGCGCGCATCATCCGCTCGTTGCGGAACTCGGCCGACAGCACGCGCAGCGCGCTGGCCAGCGGGGTGCCGTACTTCTCGGTCTGGATCATGGTCGTCACCACGCCGCGCACCGCTTCCAGATCGATGCGGGTGGCGAGGTTCTCGAACGCGATCCGGCGCTCGGCGAGGAAGCCCAGCTCGATCGAGGTCAGGCCGAATTCGTCGCCCAGTTCCGGATAGGCCCGGCCGAGCTCCTTGGCGACGCGGGCGAAGGCGGCGTCGACGGTGAGGCCGGCCTCGGCGCAGATGACCAACAGGTCGAGCGCGTCGGGCAGGCCCTTGCGGACCTCGTTGCTGCGCTTCTTGACCTTGTTCGACAGCCACAGGTCGGGCGCCTTGTAGGCGAGGCCGATGGTGCCCGCGACGAGGGCGTACTTCTTGAATGCGCCCCACGCCGGGAAGGTGTTGAAGACATAGACCATCAGGATGACGATCACGCCCAGGATCAACGGCGCGAGGAAGCGCGCGAGGATGACGAAGAAGGCGAGATCCTTAGTCCGGATACCGGCCTGCATCAGGCGGATCTGGGTCTTCTGAATCTGGTCGTCCTGAAGCATCTTGAAGCTGCCGAGGAAGCCGCGGACCTTGTCGGCCGCCGCATTCTTGTTGGTCAGCTTCTTGCGCTTGTTGGTCGAGGCGACGATGCCCGCCTTCAATTGCTCGCGACGCTCGTTGAGCGCTTTGACGCGGCGGATCATCGGATCGCGCGCCGTCATCCCGGCGTAGATCGCCAGCATGACCGCGAAGGTGGCGACTGCCGAGAGGATGGTCGCCACGAAGACGACGTCGATCCCGAGCAGGGTGGGGCCAGTGGCGCCGGATTGCATGTCAAAGACCCCCTAGATCTCGAAGTTGATCATCTTGGCCATGATGAACACGCCAATGCTCATCCAGAACAGGCCCCCGATGCCGGCCACGATCAGGCGGGGATCGACGAAGAAGCCGCCCATGTAAGTCGGGTTGATCATCGTCACCAAGCCGAACACGATGAAGGGCAGGGCGCCGACGATCATCGCCGAAGCCTTCGATTCCGAGCTCATCGCGCGGATCTTGAGCTTCATCTGCGCGCGCTTGCGGAGCACGTCGGCAAGGTTGCTGAGTGTTTCCGCCAGGTTACCGCCGGTCTCGCGCTGAATTGCCAGGGTGATGACGAAGAACTGGAATTCGGCGGTGCCGAGCCGGTCCGAGGTTTCCTGCAGCGCGGCTTCCATCGTCCGCCCGATCTTCATCTTGTCGGACACCGCGCGGAATTCGACCCCGACGGGGCCCTTCATCTCGGTCGCGACGACGCTCAGCGTCTCGGTGATCGGCAGACCCGACCGCAGGCCGCGGACCATCAGCTCGATCGCGTCGGGGAAGTTGACGTTGAACTTGCCGACCCGGCGCGTGATCATCTTGCCGACCACGAAGTGGGGCAGGCCGATGCCGACGAACAGGCCGAGGAACAGCGACAGCAGGAACGGCATGCCCTTGAAGGCGAGCAGCAGCGCCGCGACCACCGCGATCCCGCAACAGGTCATCGCGTAGCGGCCGAGCGTCCAGGTCTTGCCGGTCCGCTCGAGCCGGAGGCGGAGCAGCGCGGGCTTGGGGATGAGCGAGCTGAACGCGCTCTCCACCCGGTTCTGGCGCTGCGCCATCAGCTTGCGGATCTGCGCCTGGGCCGAAGCCTGCAGCGGGGTGCCGCCGTGGCGCTCCTTCAAGAGCTCCATGCGGCGCTTGACCGACTTGGCGGGCGAGGGGCCGCGGAAGGCGAACACGACCATCGCCAGCACCAGCAGCATCGCTCCGGCCATGATCACCAGCATCTGCATCGGTTCAGTCCTTCATGTCTTGACTACGGGCCGTTCGGTCGCCGCGCGCTTTACGCGGCGACCGCTCGGCTCAGGCGGCCTTGGGCTGCTTGGCGAGCATCGCCTTGAAACCGCCGATCATCGACTTGCCGCCGGCCGCGGCCGGCTTCGCCGCCGCCACCTCGACCCCGTCCTCGGTGGCATGGCTCAGCACCATGTTGCACAGGGCGAGGTAGGGCTGCGCCGACTTGCCGCTGGCGACTTCCGCCACCGGCTTGCCAAGCTTGGCGGCCTGCGCCGACAGCTTGCCGTCCTCGGCGATGACGAGGTCGATCGGACGTTCGATCGACTGCTCGAAATCCTTGCGGTTGATTTCCAGCGCGCCGCCCGAGGGCATCCGGTTGGCGACCACGATCACCTTGGTCTGCGGCGCATTGGCCTTGAGCCAGGCGAGCAGGCGGATGGTGTCGCGGGTCGCCGCTAGCGTCAGCTCGCTGACCACCACCGCGACATGGGCGTCGTGCACCATGTGCGGATACTGGATCAGCATCTGCCGCGGCAGGTCCATCACGGTCGATTCGAACGCGTTCTTCATCTCCTCCTGGAGCTGGAAGAAGGCGGCGCCGTCGGTGATCAGCGGCTGGTTGATCGGCGCTTCGGCCGACAGCACGCTCAGCCGCTCGTTGGCGCGAACCATGGCGCGTTCGATGAACAGCCCGTCGATGCGGCTCGGATTCTCGATCGCGTCGGTGAGGCCACGACCCGGCTCGAGGTCGAGCGCCAGCGCGCCGGTCCCGAAGTGGATGTCGAGGTCGAGCAGCGCGGTCGAGCGATGCGCCTTGTCACCCAGCAGCCAAGCCAGCGAGGTGGCGATGGTCGAGGCGCCGACGCCGCCGCGGACGCCGATCACGGCGCTCATGACGTGCGGGCGATCGACCTGCGCTTCGCCGCGCGGACCCGCCAGGATGGTCTGGGCGTGGGTCAGCGTGTCGCGCAGCTGGTCGACGCTGAACGGCTTGAGCAGATAATCGTGGATGCCGCTGGCGACGAGGTCGCGGTAGAGGCGGACGTCGTTGACCTGGCCCGAGGCGATCACCACCGTGCCGGGCTCGCAAACCTCGGCCAGGGCGTTGATGTCGTTCAAGGGATCGGCCGATTCCGACAGGTCCACGAACAGGATGTTAGGGCTGGCGGAGACGGACAGCGACTGGACCGCGTTGCGCAGCCCGCCCTTGTTGACCTTCTCCGGCGACCAGCCGTGTTCGACCGCGACCGGACGCAGCATGTCGGCAGTGGCATCGTCGCAGACGAAGGCCTGGAACGGGTCGCGCAAACCGGCGCGAGCATGGAAAGGCGCGTTCATTTACTTGCCTCCGGCTTTGGTGTCTTGAAGCCCGGTCGCGCCGGTCATCGGCTTGCTCCGGTAGAGGTCGATCGCGCGGCTCGCAGCGACGGGATCGGTGACCCCGCTCGGTTCGCGGCCGTGGACCAGGTCCTCGGGATTGGCGATCATCGCGGCGAGGTTGCCGTTCACCGCGCAGCCCCAGGTCGACATGCTCCGGTTCTGGAAGTCCGGCTGGGCCGGGTCGCTCCAGTTGGGGCAGTTCGGAACACTGGCGCGGGTGCGGCTGACGACCACGCGGACCGCGCCGGCGGGGATCACGCCGACCGTCACCGGGGCGCCCGCCGGGGCGACCAGCAGGCCGTACTTGCCGGCGACCCGGGCGACGTCGCCGCGAACCGAGGCGGCCATCGGCCCGTCGACATAGACGTTGTCGCCGTAGCCGAGCTGGAGGCCTTGGAACCAGGCGTCGAGCCGTCCTGCCTCATAGGCCGGGATGGTGCCGCCGGGCGCCGCCACGTCGAACGTGAAGTCGCTGCGGGAGACGACCGGCACGTTGACCGGCAGCACCCCCTTCGAGGGCTGGTCCTGGGTGGTGTAGCCGCAGGCGCTGGTCATGGCCGCGGCGATCGCGACAAGGGTGAGTTTGGAGCGCATCATCTCTTCCTTTTGCCTGACGAGCGGCATCAAAGCTTGAAGCCGGGAGCGGCGGTCGCGGTGGCCGGCGCGGCGATGGCCGCCGTTCCGGTGGTCACCGGGAAGCCGGGCCCCGGAACCGGAGCGACCGCGCGCGGACCCGAAACGCCCTTGAAGGTCTGGCCCTCGAGGTTGAGCTGAGTGTCGCTCGGCGCCCGATAGCCGTCGGCCGGCGTGGCGAGCTGACCCGAGGTCGGGCGCACCAGATACGGGGTGACCACGATCACCAGCTCGGTCTCGTTGCGCTGATAGCTGCTCGACCGGAACAGCGCCCCGAGGACCGGAATGTCGCCGAGGAACGGCGCCTTCTGGATCGAGTTGTTGTTGCGGTTCTGCAGCAGGCCGGCGAGCATGAACGACTGGCCCGAGCCCAATTCGACGGTGGTCTCGGCGCGCCGCGTAGTTAGCGCCGGGATGACGTAACCGTTGAGGCGGACCGAACCCGCGTCGCTAAGCTCGCTGACTTCGGGGCGAACCCGCAGCGAGATGCGACCGTCGTTGAGCACGATCGGGGTGAAGGCGAGGCCGACACCGTATTGCTTATACTCGATGCTGAGCGAACCCAGCGACTGCGAGACCGGGATCGGGAACTCGCCGCCGGCCAGGAAGCTGGCGGTCTCGCCCGACAAAGCGGTCAGCGTCGGCTCGGCGAGGGTCGTGATGAACCCGTCGTTCGACGACAGGTCGATCGAGCTGATGAGGTCGAGCCCGAACAGCTTGCCGACGCCCGAGATGGTCGAGCCGGTCGCGCTGCGGATGATATCGCCCGCGCTGCCGGTGGTGCCCGGCGTGCTGCCGACCGGGGGCAGGTAGATGCCCTGGCCCTGCGCCACGCCGATCCGGAACCCGCCCTTGGTGTTGGCGAGCAGGTTGACGCCGATGGTCTTCAAACGCGAGCGGTTGATCTCGACGATCTTGACCTTGAGCATGACCTGCAGCGGGGTCGCCGTGCGCAAGCGGCTGACGACCTCGGTGCCGGTCCCGACATAGGCCGCGGTGAGGCGCTGGGCCTCGGCGGCGTCCTGCGGGCTGGCGACCGTACCGGTCAGCAGCACGAGGTTGTTCATCGGGGTCGCCTGGATGTTGGCGTCGGGCATCGCCATGCGGAGCATGTCGTCGACCGAACCGACGTTGGTGCCGACGCGGACGTTGGCGGCATAGACCACCCGGCCACCGCGATCGGTGGCGTAGACGGTGGTCTCGCCCTTGCCCTTGCCGAAGATGTACAGCTGGTTCGACGAGCGGACCTGGACATCGGCGATCTGGTCGTTGGCGACGAACAGGTCGGTCATCGGCGCGGACAGGCGGACCATGGTCCCCGTGCCCTGGCTGAGGTTGAGCGTCTCGGCCGGACGAGCGGCGCGCGACTGGGCGGCAGCGGGGGCGGCGGCAAGGACCGTCGTTCCCAGGCTGAGGGCCAGGGCCGCGGCGGCGACGCCGAGGCGAGACTGGCGAGCGATCTTACGGCTGGTCATTTAACGTGCCCCCACTGGAACGTAGCTGACGTTGTTGCCCCGGGCGACGCGGACCGCGGGTCCGGCCGGGATGGCATTGGCGTTGGAACCGCCGCCGGCGAGGCTGCCGAGCGCGCTGCTCATGCGGTCGAGCGAGCGGGTCGCGGTCTGAAGCGACTCGCTGGCGCCCGCCTTGCCCGGCACCGTGCGGCGCTGGAACCGGCTGACGTCACCACCCGTGCTGTAGGTGCTGCCGTTGTCGATCGGCTGGCTGGCGAACGAGAGCATCATCTTGCGCTCGTCCTCCGGGGTCGCGTTGGCGGGCAGCTTGACCTGCCCCTCGGCGACCGCCCGCTCGAAGTCGGCGGTGTTGTCGGCGATCGAGCGCAGCGAGAGCGAGAGGTTGCCCAGGCTCTGCGCCACCGCGATCTTCTCGGCGAGCCGCGGCGTCGCCTCGAGGGTGATGGTGTCGGCCTTGCTGACAATCGGGTTGCCCTTGTCGTCCTTGGCGCCGTCGGTCCGCTGGTCGATCGCGAGGATGCGCAGGTTGCGGATGATCGTCTCGGAGACCTTGAGCGGCGGGCCGTCGCCGCCACCGGCCACGGTCTGGCTCAGCACCAGGTCGACGCGGTCGCCCGGGAACATGAAGCCGCCGACGCCGCCGGTGCGGCCGTCGACCGGGATGGTCACGGCGCGCATGCCCGGGCCAAGCGCCGCGGCGAGGAAGCCACGGTCCTGCGGGCCGACGAGGTTGCCGCGGGTCAGCGGCTGGCCGGCGGTGACCTGGTTGCGGACCACCGTGCCGATCAGCTTGCGCATGTCGCTATCGGGCTGGCCTTCCTGATAGTAGGCGTTCTGGATCAGCTCCTTCGGCCACGGCTGGAAGGTGAAGGCCTCCGCGTCGACGATCGTGCCGACCGGCAGCGCCTTCTTGGCGACGAGGATCTTGGGACCCATCGGCACCTGCGCGGCCTGCGCCTGCGGCGCCGACGCGCCGGTGAACATGTTCTTGGCCATGACGGCGGTGACCGCCGCAACCAGGAGCGCTCCGAACAAGAGCGCGATCTTCTTCACATCCATGGCGTATCCGCCTCCACTGTCGAGGACCCCCTCGGAACAGCCTCAGCAATCAGCCAAAATGGTTAAGATATCGTTGGGCGAGGACGAGCCATCCGGCGATGGCGATGGCGATGCCGTAGGGCACCTTGACGCGGCCGTCCGCGCCGCTCCGGCGATGGTCGCCCCACGCCGCCAGCGTGATGATCCCGCCGGCGACCGACATGATCAGCACGAGATTGAGCATCTCGGGGATCGAGAACCACAACGCCAGCGCGGTCGCGAGCTTGACGTCGCCGCCGCCCATCCCGCCGAAATGGAAGAAGACGTAGAACAGCGCGAACACCGCCGCCGCTAGGCCGAGCTGGACCGCGACGTCGGGCCACAACGGCAGCCCGACCACCACCCAGTAGACCGGGGCGAGGAGGGCGATCGTCAGGTTCAGCTTGTTGCTGATGATCCGCCGCCGATAATCGGTCACGGTCGCCACCACGAGCAGGCCGGCCAGGACTGCGTTGAGCGCGAAGCCGAGCGCCGTGGTGAAAGCGATGTTCATCATGCCATTGAGCCCTAGACGCGCCCCCTTAGCAAACCGTAACCGCGGGAACGTGAGCATCGACGTCGACATCTTGATCGTGGGCGGCGGGATCGCCGGGGCGAGCCTCGCGGCGCGGCTGGCGGGGCGTGCCTCGGTCTTGCTGGTCGAGGCCGAGGCCCAGTGCGGCGCCCACGCCACCGGCCGCTCGGCCGCCTTCTGGGAACCGAGCCTCAGCGGCCCGACCCCCGAGCGCCAGCTCAGTCTCGCCTCCAAGCCCCTGTTCGACCGCCGCTGGCCCGATTCCCCCGTCCCGCTGCTGCGCCAGCGCGGGGCGATCCACCTCACCGGTGCGCATGGCGAGGAGTTCGGCGACAGCGCCGGCCTCCCGCCCGAATTTGCCCCCCGCCGCATGACCCGCGCCGAGGTCGAGCAGGCGCTGCCCGGCGCCCGCGCGCAGTGGACCGGCGCCTGGTTCGAACAGGCCTGCGCCGACATCGACGTCGCCGCCCTCCACGCCGCCTGCCTCGCCGAAGCCCGCCGCAGCGGCGCCACCGTCGCCACCGGCAACGCACTCGTCGGCGCTCGCCACGACGGCGACGGCTGGACGGTCGAGCTAGCCGACGGCACCGTCCGGGCGACCACCATCGTCGACGCAGCCGGCGCCTGGGGCGACGAGGTCGCGGCCCGCTGCGGCGTCGCCCCGCTCGGGCTCCAGCCTAAACGCCGCACCGTCGTCCAGCTCCGCGTCGGCCGCGGCGGCCTCCGCGACCTGCCCTTCGTCACCGACCTCCACCAGAATTTCTACTTCAAGGGCGAGGGCGACCGCAGCGTGTGGGTCTGCCCCCTCGACGAGAGCGACAGCCCGCCCTGCGACGCGGCGCCCGAGGAGCTGGACGTCGCCATCGCCATCGACCGCTTCGAGCGCGCGGTCGATTGGCCGGTCGAGGCGGTCGAGCGCAAATGGGCGGGCCTCAGAACCTTCGCCCCCGATCGCGGCATGAAGTTCGGCTTCGACTCTGCCGCACCCGACTTCTTCTGGTGCGTGGGGCAGGGGGGCATGGGCATCCAGACCGCCCCCGCCGCCTCGCTGCTGTGCGCCAACCTGCTGCTCGGCGACCCGCTCGACGCCCTGCTGGCGGGGATCGACGCCGCCGACTTCGCCCCGCGTTCGCTCCGGCGGCGGGCGGGTTAAAGCATTTCCAGCGCAACCGCGTGCGCAGGCGCGGGAAACGCGCGATCGAGCCGGCTGAGCACGTCTGCTTCAAGCTTCAGATCGGCCGCCGCGCGATTTTCCTTCACGTGCGCGACCGAACCGGCCTTGGGGATCGGCATCACGCCGTCGCGGCCGAGCAGCCAGGCCAGGGCGAGCTGCGCGGGCGTCGCCCCGACCTCCGTTGCAATGACGGTGAGTTCGGGATTGCGGAGCAGGCGTCCCTGCTCGACCGGACTATAGGCCATCACCGGCATCCGGCGTTCGGCAAGCCAGGGAAGCAGCGCGTGCTCGGGTCCGCGGCGGGTGAGATTGTAGAGGATCTGGTCGGTCGCACAGTCCTCGCCGCCGGCCTCGACCAGCTCGTCCATGTCGTCGGTATCGAGGTTGCTCACCCCCCAGCGCAAAATCTTGCCCGCCGCGACCAACGCTTCCATCGCCGCCACGGTCTCGGCCAGCGGCACGCCCCCGCGCCAGTGCAGCAGGTACAGGTTGAGGCGGTCGGTGCCGAGCCGCCGCAGGCTTGCCTCGCAGGCGCGGGGCAGGCGTTCGCGCGAGGCATTCTGCGGATAGGCCTTGCTGACGAGAAAGACCGAGTCGCGCCGATCGGCGATCGCCTCGCCGACGAGCGTCTCTGCGCTCCCATCACCATACATCTCGGCGGTGTCGATGACCGTCATCCCGAGGTCGAGCCCGGCGCGCAAGGCGGCGATCTCGTCGGCGCGGCGCGAGCCATCCTCGGCCATCATCCAGGTGCCTTGGCCGAGCGCGGGAAGGGTGGTTCCATCGGGGAGTTCGATCGTCTTCATCGACCGCCAACGCGCGGGACGGCGGTTGTGGCCCTCGTCAGCCTTTGCGCTGGGCATCGGCGGCGGCGCAGGCGAGCTGGTCGACCCGCTCGTTCTCGGGGTGACCGCTATGCCCCTTGACCCACTTCCACTCGATCCGGTGGCGCTCGGTCGCCTCGCACAATTCCTGCCACAGCTCGGCATTCTTGACCGGCTTCTTGTCGGCGGTCCGCCAGCCGTTGCGCCGCCAGTTGTGGACCCACTTGGTGATCCCGTCCTTGACGTACATGCTGTCGGTGTGGAGCACGACCAGCGCCGGGCGGGTCAGCGCCTGCAGCCCGCGAATCGCCGCCAGCAGCTCCATCCGGTTGTTGGTGGTCAGCGGCTCGCCGCCCGACAATTCCTTCTCCTGCGCGCCCGCGCGAAGCAGCGCGCCCCAGCCGCCCGGCCCGGGATTGCCCCGGCAGGCGCCGTCGGTGAACAGGTCGACCTTGGGCAGCTCAGGCAATGAGTTCGCGCGGCAGCTTGAAGGTGAGGCCCTCGGGCACGTGCGCCGCTTCCTCGACCTGAAGGGTGAAATGGCCGCTCAGCGCCTCGAGCACTTCCTCGACCAGCACCTCGGGCGCCGAGGCGCCGGCGGTAATGCCGACCGCAGCCGGGGTCCCGAGCCACGCCCAGTCGATCTCGCTCGCCCGCTGGATCAGCATCGCCGGCACGCCCTCGCGCTCGGCGACCTCGACCAGCCGGACCGAATTGCTGCTGTTGGGGGCACCGATCACCAGCATCTTGTCGACGCTCGGCGCGATCGTCTTGACCGCCGCCTGCCGGTTCGAGGTCGCGTAACAGATATCCTCGCCGCGCGGCCCGCGGATTTCGGGAAAGCGCGCCTGCAGCGCCGCGACGACCTGCGCGGTGTCGTCGACGCTCAATGTCGTCTGCGTCAGGAAGGCGAGGCTGGCGGGATCGGCGACCTCGAGCCTGGCGACGTCCTCGACCGTCTCGACCAGCGTGATCGAGCCGAACGGGACTTGCCCGAGCGTCCCGATCACCTCGGGATGGCCGGCGTGGCCGATGAAGAGGATGTGGCGCCCGTCCTCGATCATCCGCTGCGCCTGGCGGTGGACCTTGCTGACCAGCGGGCAGGTCGCGTCGAGGTAGGAGAGGCCGCGGCTCTGTGCCTCGGCCGGAACCGACTTGGGCACGCCATGCGCCGAGAAGACCACCGGCACGCCCTCGGGCACCTCGTCCAATTCCTCGACGAAAATCGCCCCGAGGCTCTTCAAGCGGTCGACCACGAACTTGTTGTGGACGATCTCGTGGCGGACGTAGACTGGCTTGCCGTAGCGCTCGAGCGCCAGCTCGACGATCTTGATCGCCCGGTCGACGCCTGCGCAAAAACCGCGCGGGGCGGCGATGATCACCCGGAGCGGCGGCCGCGGGGGGACGAGCGGTTGGTGGAGCGTCATGATGCCGCGCGATGTAGGCGATTGCTTGCGGGGTTGAAAGGCGCTTCCTATGGAGGCCCCGACCCGAACGATTTGAAAAGAGATCGCCCCCGTGAAACTCGCCCCTGTCGCCGTCGCCCTCGCTGCGCTCGCCCTTGCCTCGTGCAACGGCAAGCAGAAGGAGCTCGTTCCCGGCGGCGTCTATCTGAAGCGCACCGGCTGCCCGCAGGTCGCGATTCCCGGCGCGACCGGCGACATCACCCTGTTCAACCCGGCCGGCAGCACCGACGCCCGGGCGATCGACGTCTCGGCCTCGATCACCAACCTGCGTGGCACCTGCACCCAGGACGCGACCTACATCGTCTCCACCGTGACCTTCGATGTCGTCGCGACGCGCCGTGACGCCGGCGCCGCGCGCCAGGTCGTGCTGCCCTTCTATTCGGCGGCGGTGCAGGGCGGCAGCGCGATTGCCGCCAAGCATGTCGGCGCGGTCGCGCTCGACTTCGCCGCGGGCTCCTACCGCGCCCAGGGCCGCAGCCAGGCGACGGTGCGGATCGCCCGCTCGGCGGTGGCGCTCCCGGCCGACGTGGTCGCCGACCTTACCCGCCCGCGCAAGGCCGGTGACGCCGACGCGGCGATCGACCCGCTTGCCAACCCCAAGATCCGCGACGCGGTCGCCCGCTCGACCTTCGAGCACCTGGTCGGCTTCCAGCTGACCGACCAGCAGCTCCGCTACAACGCCACTCGCTAGGCTAAGCGCGAGATTCTCACCGCCCGTCCTCAAGTCGCGTTGACTTGGGGACGGCGCCTCGCCAAGGCTGACCGCGTCAACCCGGCGGCGTGCCGGCGGGAGGGCTCGCGCGGGAGAGTTCGGCCGCCAGGCCGACGCCGAAGGAGCAACCGCCCCCGGAATCTCTCAGGCACCGAGGACCGCGCGGGGCAGGACGTCTGGAAAGTGTCGCCGAGCGATCGGCGGCCGCCGAAGGGGTAACCCGCCGCCGGCTTCTGGCCACCAGCGGGGAAAGCTCTCAGGCCGCAAGCGACAGACGGGGGTTCGTGTTTTTCCGGGTGCCGCGTGGCGCTCGCACGGACGTGGAGCTTGCCCCAAATGGCCGACGACATGCTGACCCTGCCGCTCGACCGCTGGCACCGCGACCGTGGCGGCCGGATGGTCCCCTTCGCCGGCTACGGCATGCCCGTCCAATATGAAGGCATCATGGCCGAGCACCTGTGGGTGCGGCAGAGCGCCGGCCTGTTCGACGTCAGCCACATGGGCCAGCTTCTCATCACCGGCGACGACGTTGCCGCCGCGCTCGAGACTTTGCTCCCGGGTGAGCTCGCTGCATTGGGCGACGGCCGGCTGCGCTATTCGCTGCTCTTGAACGACGCTGGCGGGATCGTCGACGACCTCATGGCCACCCGCCAGGGCGACGGCTTCTACGTCGTCGTCAACGGCGCCACCAAGCACGGCGACATCGCCTACCTCCGCGACAAGCTGCCCGGCCTCAAGATCGACTATCTCGAGGAACGCGCGCTGCTCGCGCTGCAGGGGCCCAAGGCGGTCGAGGCGCTCGAGAAGCTCGCCCCCGGCGTCTCCGCCCTGGTGTTCATGCAGGCCGGCCGCTTCGCCATCCACGGCGTGGACGCCTGGATCAGCCGCTCGGGCTACACCGGTGAGGACGGCTTCGAGATCTCGCTCCCCGGCACCGCCGCCGAACAGATCGCCGAAGCGCTTCTCGCCGATCCTTTGGTCAAGCCGATCGGCCTCGGCGCGCGCGATTCGCTGCGGCTCGAGGCGGGGCTCCCGCTTTACGGCCACGATCTCGACGAACAGACCACCCCGGTCGCCGCCGACCTCACCTTCGCGATCAACAAGCGCCGCAAGGAGCAGGGCGGGTTCGTCGGCGCCGAGCGCATCCTCGGCGAACTGAAAGACGGCGCCATCACCAAGCGCGTCGGCTTCACCGTCGAGGGCCGCCAGCCGGTCCGGGAGGGCGCCCGCGTCCTCGACGGCGAAGGCAATGAAGTCGGCAAGGTCACCAGCGGCGGCTTCTCGCCCTCGCTCCAGCAGCCGATCGGCATGGCCTATGTCGCCACTGCGCTCGCCACAGCGGGCACCGCCCTGACGCTCGAGCAGCGCGGCAAGCTGTTCGCCGCGACCGTCACCGCCATGCCGTTCGTCCCCCACAACTACGTCCGCAAGGGAGCGCGTTAAGTGAGCCTCTATTTCACCAAGGAACATGAGTGGATCCGGGTCGAGGGCGACACCGCCACCGTCGGCATCTCTGACCATGCCCAGCAGGCGCTCGGCGACATCGTTTTCGCCGAAGCCCCCGAGGCCGGCCGCCAGCTCAAGAAGGGCCAGGAGGCCGCGGTAGTCGAATCGGTCAAGGCCGCCAGCGACGTCTACGCCCCCGTCAGCGGCGAAGTGGTCGAGGCCAACGGCGCGATCGCCGATGAGCCGGCGCTGATCAACACCGATCCCGAGGGCGAGGGGTGGTTCTTCAAGCTAAAGCTCGCCGACCCGGCCGAGCTTGACGGCCTGATGGACGAGAGCGCCTATCGCGAGTGGTCCGCCACTCTGTGATCGGACTTGCCCTCGCCCTCGCTGCCTCCGAGCTGCCGCCCCCGGCGCGCCCGCCCGCTTATTCGATCCGTGAAGTCTGGCAGAACCATGTTGCCCTGGACGGTCAGGTGATTCGCGTTCGCGGGGTGGTGACGGACTGCCGCGCGTTGAGCTGCAGCCTGCGCGAGCATCGCGGTCCGAGTGCGCGGACGTTGAGCCTTGGGAACTCCGAGCGCTTCGACGCCGAGGTGCAGTCGACGCTAGGTCTGCCGATCACGGTGGAGGGAAGGCTCAATGCAGCCTGCCTCCACGCCGCCGCCGATCGGGAGTTCGGCGCGCATGGCCGAAGTGAGATGCTCGTCTGCACGGACCGGGCCGACATGGTGCGGGAGCCAAGGATGGTGTCGAACCGATGAATGAGGCACCCGCCTCGACCAGCAGCTGGGACGCGGCCGCCTATGCCAGGGTCGGAGGCTACGTCCCCGCGCTTGGGGGCGCCGCGCTGCGCCTGCTCGACCCGCAGCCGCAAGAGCGCATCCTCGACGTCGGCTGCGGCGACGGCGCGCTGACCGCGCAGATCGCCGGGGCCGGCGCCACCGTGGTCGGCATCGACAATAGCGAAAGCATGGTCGCCGCCGCGCAGGCGCGCGGGCTCGATGCGCGGGTGATGGACGCCGCCGCCATGCCGTTCGCCGCCGAATATGACGCCGCTATCTCCAACGCCTCGCTCCACTGGATGCTGGCCAAGGAAGCCGTCGCCGCCGGCGTCGCCCGCGCGCTCAAGCCCGGCGGCCGCTTCGCCGGCGAGTTCGGTGGTGCCGACAATCTGAAGCGCCTCCGCGGCGCGCTCGACGAGGAGCTCGTCGCCCGCGGCTACCGCCCGCCGGTCGAGGCTGCCAACTGGTATCCGACCGGCGCCGAGTTCCTCGCCGTCTACGAGCCCGCCGGTTTCGACCCCGTCTCGGTCCAGACCATCCCGCGCCCGACCGCGCTCGAGCATGGCGTCGCCGGCTGGGTCACCGTCTTCCGCGCCGGCTGGCTCGACCAGGCCGGCGTCCCGGAAGGCGAGCGCCCCGACCTCGCCCAAGCCGTCGCCGCCCGCGTCGGCAGCGACAATGCCGACTACGTCCGCCTTCGTTTTCTCCTCAGGAAAGCCGACTGATGCGTTACCTGCCTTTGTCCGATACCGACCGGCGCGAGATGCTCGACGTCATCGGCGCCGAGACCATCGACGATCTTTTCCGCGACGTGCCCGAGGCCGCGCGCCAGTCGGGCCCGATCGCCGGCCTGCCGATGCACGCGCCCGAGCTGGCGGTCGAGCGGCACATGACCGCGCTCGCCGCCAAGAACATGCCCGCCGGCGCCACGCCCTTCTTCATCGGCTGCGGCGCCTACAAGCATCACGTCCCCGCCAGCGTCGATCACCTGATCCAGCGCGGCGAGTTCCTCACCGCCTACACGCCCTACCAGCCCGAGATCGCGCAGGGCACGCTGCAGGTGCTGTTCGAATTCCAGAGCCAGGTCGCGCGGCTGACCGGCTGCGAGGTCGCCAACGCCTCGATGTACGATGGCTCGACCGCCTGCTGGGAAGCGATCGGCATGGCGCGGCGGATCACCCGCCGAACCAAGGCGCTGCTCAGCGACGGCCTCCACCCGCATTACGTCTCGGTCTGCGAGACGATGGCCAAGTTCACCGGCGACACGCTCGCGACCGCGGTACCGACCCTCGACGCCAAGACCGACCTCGACCGGCTGATCGGCGCCATCGACGGCGAAACCAGCGCGGTGGTCGTCCAATATCCCGATATCCTCGGCCGCATCGCTGACCTCCAGCCGCTCGCCGACGCCGCCCATGCCGCCGGCGCGCTGCTGATCGCGGTGGTGACCGAGCCGGTCGCGCTCGGCCTGATCAAGTCGCCGGGCGAGATGGGCGCCGACATCGTGGTCGGCGAGGGCCAGTCGATCGGCGTCGGCCTCCAGTTCGGCGGCCCCTATGTCGGCCTGTTCGCCTGCCGCGAGAAGCATATCCGCCAGATGCCCGGCCGCCTCGCCGGCGAGACCGTCGACGCCGAGGGCAAGCGCGGCTTCGTCCTCACTTTGTCGACCCGCGAGCAGCACATCCGCCGCGAGAAGGCGACCAGCAACATCTGCACCAACTCCGGCCTCTGCGCGCTGGCCTTTTCGATCCATCTGACCCTGCTCGGCGAGAAGGGGCTGCGGCAATTGGCCGAACTCAACCACGCCCGCGCGGCCCAAGTCGCCGAACGGCTGGCCGCCATCCCCGGCGTCCGCCTCGTCAACCATGCCTTCTTCAACGAGTTCACCCTCGAGCTGCCGGTCGAGGCGCGCCCAGCGGTCCACAAGATGGTCGAGGCCGGCGTGCTCGGCGGGGTATCGCTCGGAAGGCTCTACCCGGCGGCCGAGCAGCTAAGGAACGGGCTGGTAGTGGCGGTGACCGAGACCGTCACCGACGCGGATATCGACGCGCTCGAAGGCGCGCTCAGGGAGGCAGTGGCGTGACCATCAACCAGAGCGGCTGGCGGCCCGCCGCCCCAACCCAGGGCCCGGGCGACACCGGCACCGTCACCGGCAACCGCGCGCTGATGCTCGAGGAGCTGCTGATCTTCGAGATCGGCGATAGCGAGACCACCGGGGTCGATTTCGAACCCGCGCCGCAGGGGGCCGACCGCCTCGGCGGCCTCGCCCGCACCGCCCCCATCGGCCTCCCCGGCCTCAGCGAGCCCGAGACCGTCCGCCACTACACCCGCCTGTCGCGCCAGAATTACGGCATCGACCTCGGTTTCTTCCCGCTCGGCTCGTGCACCATGAAGCACAATCCGCGCTTGAACGAGAAGATGGCCCGGCTGCCTGGCTTCGCCGACATCCACCCGCTCCAGCCGCGCGAGACGGTGCAGGGCGCGCTCGAGGTCATCAACGAGCTCGCCCACTGGCTGATCAAGCTCACCGGCATGCACGGCGTGGCGATGAGCCCCAAGGCCGGCGCCCACGGCGAGTTGTGCGGTATCCTCTGCATCCGCGCCGCACTCGAGGCGCGGGGCGACGCCCGCTCGGTGGTGCTGGTCCCCGAAAGCGCGCACGGCACCAACCCGGCGACCGCCGCCTTCGCCGGCTACGCGGTCGAGAACATCCCCGCCAACGCCGCCGGTCGGGTCGACCTCGACGCCTTGAAGGCCCGCCTCGGGCCCGACGTCGCCGCGGTGATGATCACCAACCCCAACACCTGCGGGCTGTTCGAGCCCGACATGAAGGCGATCAGCGACGCGGTCCACGCCGCCGGTGCCTTCGTCTATTGCGACGGCGCCAACTTCAACGCCATCGTCGGCCGGGTCCGCCCCGGCGACCTCGGCGTCGACGCGATGCACATCAACCTCCACAAGACCTTCTCCACCCCGCACGGCGGCGGTGGCCCGGGCTCGGGCCCGGTGGTCCTGTCCGAGGCGCTGAGCCGCTTCGCGCCCTTGCCCTACACCGCGCGGACCAAGGACGGCGTCGTCCACCTCGTCGAGGAAGAGCAGGCTGACGATTTCGCGCGCGAGCATTTCGGCGGCCCGCTGGCGAGCTTCGGACGGATGACCGCCTTCCACGGCCAGATGGGCATGTTCACCCGGGCGCTCACCTACATCCTCAGCCACGGCGCCGACGGCCTCCGCCAGGTCGCCGAGGATGCGGTGTTGAACGCCAACTACATCCTGCGCAGCTGCGAGGACCTGCTCGACGCGCCCTTCGCAGGCTCGGGCCCGTGCATGCACGAGGCGATCTTCTCCGATAAGGGGTTCGCCGCCGGCCTCACCACGCTCGATCTCGCCAAGGGGCTGATCGACGAGGGCTTCCACCCGATGACCATGTACTTCCCGCTGGTGGTGCATGGCGCGATGCTGATCGAGCCGACCGAGACCGAGAGCAAGGCCGCGCTCGACCAGTTCGTCGCCGCGCTCCGCCACGTCGCCGAGCGCGCCAAGGCCGGGGACGAGACCCTCAAGGCCGCCCCGGTCCACGCCCCGCGTCGCCGCCTCGACGAGACGCTCGCGGCGAGGAAGCCGATCGTCGCCTGGAAGACCCCCGCGCCCGACGCCGACAAGATCAGCGGCCGCAGCGAAGTCGGCGGGCAATGAACTGGAGCAAGCTTCTGCCGCTCTTCGTGGTGGCGGCCATCATGCTGTTCCGCCTGCGCCGGGCGGCGAAGGAACAACCGCTCAGGATCGAGCGGATGTGGATCATGCCGGCGCTGGCGTCGCTGTTGATCCTCGCTTCGCTGGCGTTCGTGCCGACCCCGCCGAGCGGTTGGCTGGCGCTGATTGCGGGAGTGTTGGTCGGGGCCGCGGCGGGCTGGCATCGTGGCAAGCTGATGCGCATCCGGGTCGAGCCGGCGACCGGACAGCTGTTCCAGCAGGCCTCGCCGGCCGCGACCATCTTGCTCATCGTGATCGTGTTCGCCCGCACCGCGATCCGCGACGTCGCCGGCGTCAATCCCGGTGACCACCATCCGGCGTTGCTGGCGACGATCATTACCGACGGGCTGATGGGCTTTGCGGTCGGGCTGCTGATCTTCACCCGCATCGAGATGTACCTGCGCGCCAAGCGCCTCCTCGCCGGCGAGCGCGACCCGGCGTGAGCTGGGACTGGGCTTGGGGATTCGTCAATTTGGTGGCGGTGCTCGGCTGGGCGGCGCTCATCCTGCTGCCCCGCCGGCCGACCACGCACTCGCTGATCCTCTATGCCGGCGTCGGCCTGCTCTGCCTGACCTATGCGATCATCGTCGTCCTGCTCGTCGGCCATCTTGCTGATCCAGGGCAGGCGGCAGGGCAGGGGCCGGCCGACCTTAGCGACTATAGCATCGCCGGCATCCGCCGCCTGTTCGGCAGCGACGGCGGGGTCGTGCTCGGCTGGACCCATTACCTCGCCTTCGACCTGTTCATCGGCCTGTGGATCGGGCGCGACGCCGACCACAAGGGCTTCTCTCGGCTGGTCCAGGCGCCGGTCCTTCTGCTGACCTTCCTCGCCGGTCCGCTCGGCCTGCTCGTCTGGCTGCTCATCCGCGAACGCCGCGCCCGGCGAGCCGCGGCTTCCGCGTGAAGCGCGAGGCGCCCGCGGCGTCGCGCAACGTCGGGCCGATCGGCGACGTCCTCGCCGAGTGGCTCCCGCCCACCGGCCTGGTACTCGAGATCGCCAGCGGTACCGGCGAGCACGCACTCGCCTTTGCCCGCCGCTTCCCCGCGCTCGAGTGGCAGCCGACCGACCCCGCGCCTGACGCGCTCGAATCCATCGCCGCCTGGCGCGAGGAGGGGCCCGCCAACCTCCGCCCGCCGCTCCGCCTCGACGTATGTGAAGAGCCGTGGCCGATCGCCCACGCCGACGCAGTGGTCGCGATCAACCTCGTCCACATCAGTCCGTGGGCGGCGAGCCTCGCGCTCCTCGCCGGCGCCGCCACCATCCTTCCGCCGCACGCCCCGCTGATCCTCTACGGCCCATGGCGAGTGCCCGGCGAGCCGCTCGCCCGCTCCAACCTCGCCTTCGAAGCGGCGCTCCAGGCGCGCGACCCGCGCTTCGGCATCCGCAATGTCGCCGCCTTCGCCGCCGCCGCGCGTGAGGCCGGCTTCAGCCTCGACCGTCAGCAGGCGATGCCGGCGAATAACCGGATGCTGCTGCTTCGCCGCGCCGGCTGAGCCGCCACCACGCGCCCACCCACAATAGCCCGAAGCACCAGCCGGCGATGATGTCGGTCGGCCAGTGGACGCCGAGCACCGGGCGCGTGCAGCCGATCGCCACCGCCAGCGCGATTCCCGCGGTCAGCGCCGCCGCCCGCCACCGCGCGGGCGCGACGAACAGCGCCAGCGACACCAAGGTCAGCGTCGAATTGCTCGCATGTCCGCTCGGGAAGCTCTTCACCGAGACGATCACCGGATAGGGATCGAAGCTCGGCCGAGGCCGATCGACCGCCCATTTGATGAGCTCGACCATCGCCCGCCCGCTCATCGTCGTCGCAAAGAACAGCAGCGCCTCGCGCCGCTCGCCCCGCCACCACAGCCAGCCGGTCGCGATCAGCACCACCGGCACCAGCACCAGCGACCCGCCAAGCTGGGTGAACGCCAGGATCGCGCGGGTCTGGTCCACATGGCCCGCGCGCCAGCCAATGAACCAGCGGTCGACCGCCATGTCGGGCGCGAAATAGGGCCCACCGATCACGCCGGCGATCACGATCACCAGCAGCAGCGCGAGGCCGAGAAGAGGGTAAGTCCAGCGTGTCATATACCGTTAAACGAAGTTTTACCTGTCAGGGATACGACGGCCCAATGGACGAGAGTCAATTTGTGCAGAACCGCCGGCAGCGCCGGTCCCAGGTCTTCATGAGCGCGGCTCTAGAGTTGTCGGGGACCTCGCTTGGCGTCAAGCTGCGCAATCTCTCGGCCGAAGGCGCGCTGGTGGAAGGCGACAAGCTTCCGGTCGAAGGCGCCAAGGTCGTCTTCAAGCGCCAGGACCTGAGCGTCGCGGCGCGGGTCATTTGGGTTCGCGGCGGCCGCGCCGGCCTGTCGTTCGATTTTGCGCTCACGCCCGAAACGGTGCTGCGCCACATCCCGACCCCCAAGCCGCGCGTCCAGCCGGAGTTCCGTCGGCCCGGCCTGACCAGCCGCGTCAGCGACCTCGACCGCGAGGCGGCGGCGTCGTGGGGCTACCGCCCGACCTTCGACCGGCCCGGCGAATAATCCCCTTCAAAATTTGATTAGGCGGCTTTCGCGGCGTCGCGCTGCGTGCGCAGCCAGTCGACTAGCTCGGACAGCGGCAACGGCGTGTTGAACGAGATGCCCGCGGCAGCTTGCGTCGCCCAGCGCACCACCGCCGGTTGCGGCGCCAGCCCCGGCAACGTCACCACCACCTCGGCATCGGGCGTCAGCGGGGTGGGGGTGTCGACCTTGATCCCGCCCTGGCTGATGTCGGCGCAATGCAGCCGCAGCGTCGCCGCACCGTCGCGCACATAGGCCGAGGTGTTGACCTCGATCCGCGGCATCCGCGGCCGCGGGCCCGCCTCGTCGCTGGCGAGGATGGCGATCACGTCGACCGGGACGGCGAAGGCGATCCCGACCTGATGCTCGCGCACCCACGTCACCCGCCCGGTCAGCGGCTGCCCGGTCTTGAGTTCGACCTCGACCGGCACCCCCGGCTCGAGCGCGCAATAGACCCGCAGCATCATGCCGCCGGCCGAGATATTCTTGATCAGGCACAGTTCGCGCCGCCCGTTGACCACCATCGCGCCGACCCGGAACAGCGTCAGATGCCGCTCGGCATCGCGCCGCTCGAGCTCGGGCGCCGGCTGCCGCGGCGGCGCGTCGGTCAGCGAATAGATCGTCGTCTCAACCGGTCGATTGTCCACGCCCAAGGCTCCGAGTTCGGGCTTCAAAGTCTTCGCGGTCAAGCTTACGCAAATCTTCGTTTAGCAAAGGTTTAGCTCCCCGCTGGTCGGCGCGTCTTTTGAGGCGTAGGCTGCGCGGCAGAGGAGCTCACCCATGCGCACCGTCCCGTTCGTGCCGCTCGTGCTCACCCTGTTCGCCTGCCCCGCGGCGGCGCAGATCACCCATGTCGAGGCGGTCAACGGCGCCGCCCAGGTCGACTCCTCCACCCAGACCACCGACGCCAAGATGGGCCGCGACGCCAGCGACCGGATGACCGTCGCGGTGCGCGTCGCCGGCTCGGGGCCTTACCAGTTCATCGTCGACACCGGCGCCGACCGCACCGTGGTCGCGCGCGAGCTCGCCGACCGGCTGCGTCTGCCGAGCGGGCCGACCGCCACGCTGCACAGCATCTCGGGCGTCGACTCGATCCACACCGCGCGGGTCGACCGCCTCGAATATACCGCCAAACGGGTCGACGGGATCGACGCCGCGGTGCTCGAGGGCATCAACATCGGCGCCGACGGCATCCTTGGCACCGACAGCCTGCGCGCGCAGCGGGTCCAGTTCGATTTCAAGGCCAAGACGCTCTCGATCACCTCGGCCCGTCAGGCGCCGCCCGACGATCCCGGCACGGTGGTGGTCCAGGGCCGTCGCCAGGCCGGGCGGCTGATTCTCACCAACGCGCTCGCCAGCGGCCACGGCGTCTCGGTGGTGGTGGACACCGGCTCCGACCTCAACATCGGCAATCCGGCGATGGAGGCGATGCTCCGGCGCAAGGGCCTCTTGGCGGGCGACAGCCAGATCGAGCTGACCTCGGTGACCGGCGCCAAGCTGACCGGCAGCTACACCTTCCTGCGCGAACTCGTCCTCGGCGGGGTGACGCTGACCAACGTCGCGGTGGTGTTCGCCGACGCGCACACCTTCCACCAGCTCAAGCTCGACGACAAGCCGGCGATGCTGCTCGGGATGAACGCGATCCGCGCCTTCGACAAGGTCTCGATCGACTTCGCCGGCCGCAAGCTGCGCGTGCTCCTGCCCAAGGGCTCCGAGCGCGACAGCCCGGCCCAGCTCGCCTCACGCTGAGCGGACCGCCGCCGACCCCGCCAGCCCGTCCATCAGCAATTGGTTGACGTCGAGCAGCGGCTCGCACCGCTCGCGTCCCGCCATCACCGCGCTGGTGTGCCGGTCGACCCACAGGCTCAAGGAGATGATGCTCGCGCGAAGCTCGGGCGGCAGCGCATTGTCGGCCGCCCCGCACGCCGCGGCGAAGGTCGACCACATCTCGCGGTTGCGATGCAGCGGCGCTGCCGGACTGATCGGGCGCCAGGCCGAATTCTCCAACTCGGTCGCGGCGCTGGCGGGCGGCGGCAGCGCGCAGTGGAACTGGAGCGTGCCGAGCACGCCCGCCACCCTCTCCGCCGAAATCCGCGACAGCAGCGGCAAGCTAGTCGCGACCCCGACGATCGCCGGCGGCGCGGCGAGCAGGTCGTTCGCGTGGGACGGGCGGATGAGCGACGGCAGCCGGGCACCCGACGGGGCTTATTCGCTCAAGCTGATCGCCAAGGATGCGAGTGGCGCCGACCTCGTCACCACAGTTCACAGCGTCGGGACCGTCCGCGACGTCACCCAGCGCGACAATGAATTGTGGCTGGGGCTCGGCGGCAAGGTATCGCTGCCGCTGTCCGACCTGCTTGGCGTGGCGGTCGCGGCCTGAGCCGCACTGCCGTTCTTTCCCCCTCAACCTCAGACAGCGAAACGGGCCGGAGTGGTTTCCCACTCCGGCCCGTCCTCACAGTAGCGGGTGTTCCAATAGTCTTGGGGATTAACGGAACAGCGACATGATTGCCTGGGGAGCCTGATTGGCAATCGAAAGCGCCTGGATACCCAGCTGCTGCTTGACCTGAAGGGCCTGGAGGTGCGCGGACTCTTTGGCGAGATCCGCGTCGACCAGGTTACCCACGCTCGACTCGACCACGTCGCTCAGCTTGCTCGTGAACGAGAGCTGCGCGTCGATCTTGCGCGACGCCGAACCCAGCGTCGACAGGCTGGTCTTGAGGTTCGACTGGCTGGTGGTAAGCGTGTCGACCATCGCCTGGGCATTGGCCTGGCTGTTGATCTGGTCGGTCGCGCCGACGGTGATCACCGCGCCGCCAAGGTCGAGACCCTGGTTGCTGACGGCCAGCGAGTCCGGCTGCCAGCCGGTGGTGGTCGAATCGCCGTCCTGCAGCGACTGGATGGCCGAGACGCTGCCGCCACCGCCCTTCAGGATGTTGGTGCCGTTGAAGTCGGACGAACCCACGACGGTGGTGATGCGGTCGCGCAGGGCAACGAAGTCCTGGTTGATCGCGTCACGGCTGGTCTGATCGATGCCCGCGTCGGCGGCCTGATAGGCCTTCTGCTTCATCTCGATCAGGATGTCCGAAACCTGTTCGGCACCAGCGACCGCCACGTCGGTCACGCTCTTGGCGCGGTTCAGCGAGGAGCTGACGGCCTTGAGCCCGCCCATGTCACCGCGCAGGGTCTGCGCGATGGCGAAGGCGGCGCTGTCGTCCTTGGTCGAGGCGACATTGTAACCGGTGTTGATGCGGCTCTGAACCTGGGCCATCGACTTGTTGGTCGACCCGAGGCTCTGGAGGGCCGCCATCGCGCCCGCATTGGTGTTGACGGAAAACGACATTGATCTTCTCCCATTCTGGGTTTCAAAGAACCGCTTTCTGCGGTCCTTGCGACGGCACAGCCGCTGCCCTTCTCTTGTGGGAAGGAAAGCGGGGCGCGCGGTTGGATGTGCGCAAATATTTGATGGTTAATTGGCGGTTGACCGCGCTTTTCGAGCGTTGAAGCGGCCGCGAGGAGGACACGGACGATGGCGGAAATGAGTGGCGGCTGCGCCTGCGGCCGGGTGCGATACACGGTGCCGATCGCCGACGACGCCGCTTATCTGTGCCACTGCCGGATGTGCCATCGGTCGACCGGCTCGGTCTCGATCGCCTTCAAGAGCGTCAAAGCGGGCGAAGTAAGCTGGACGGGCGAGCCCGACTGGTATGACAGCTCGCCGATCGCCCGACGGCCCTATTGCGCCGCCTGCGGCACCTCGCTCGGCTTCCGTTTCAAGGAAGGGAGCGAGAATATGGACCTGACCGTCGCCAGCTTCGACGAGCCGGAACGCTTCAAGCCGACCCACCACTTCGGCGCGGAGAGCATGCATCGCGCCTGGCTCAACACCGAGGGGCTGCCCGAGCAGCGCACCGATGAATATCAGAAGCTCAAGGACAAATGGATCGACGCGACGGGCAGCTTCCCCGGATGAGCGACACGGTCGTCACCCACCGCTGGACCGCGTCGGACGGGGTCGAGCTTGCCTATCACGAGGTCGGCGCCGGGCGGGCGGTGATCCTGCTCCATGGCTTGTTCTCCGACGCCCATATGAACTGGATCAAGTTCGGCCACGCGGCGCGGATCGCGGCGGCCGGATTCCGGGTGATCATGCCCGACCACCGCGCGCACGGGCAGAGCGGGAAGCCGCACGATCCCGCCGCTTACGGGCCCGGGGTGCTGGCGAGGGATGTCCGCGAACTCGTGGCGCGGCTCGGCCTCACCGATTTCGATCTCGGCGGCTTCTCGCTCGGCGCGCGGACCACCGTGCAGGCGATCGGCGAGGGGCTGCGGCCACGCCGCGCGATCCTTGGCGGGATGGGGCTGCAAGGGCTTGCCGACTGGAAGCGGCGCAAGACCTTCTTCCTCGAGGTGATCGACCGCTTCGACACGCTCCAGCGCGGCGACCCGCACTGGCTGGCGGCGCAGTTCATGAAGAGCCAGGGAGTCGACCGGGCTGCTGCGCGGCTGCTGCTCGACAGCTTCGAAGACGTCTTCATGGACTGGCTGGACAAGCTGACCATGCCGGTGCTCGTGGTGTGCGGGGACAAGGACGCGGACAATGGCTCGGCGGCCGAGTTGGTCGCGCGCCTGCCCGACGCGAGACTGGCAGTAGTGCCCGGCACCCACATGAGCTCGGTGACCGAGCCCGACCTCGGCGCGGCGATCGTCGCGTTCCTGACCGCCGCGCCCGAGTCGGGCGCCTAGCTATTTAGGCGCCGTAGGCGACCGAGCCGACCGCGGCCTGGTCCTGGTCGGTGTCATCGAAGCCAGTGTCGCCGGCAGGCGCGGACTTGCGGGTGGCCTTGCTGGCTACCGACTTGGCGCCCTGCAGCGCGTCCTCGGCGAGCGCCTTGCCGCGCTCGGTAAGGTTGCCGAGCTCTTCCTTGGCGTCCTGGCCCCACTTGGCGACCGTGTCGCTGGTCACGCCGCTGCGGCGCGCGAAGAAGGCGCCGGCGGCCGCGGCCGCAGTGGCGACGGCGGCGGTGGCGAACGGACGCTCGCGGATCGAATCGCCGACGGCGCCAAGGCGGCTGCCGGTGCTGCGGGTATTGCTGCGGCGCGTGCGGGTGGTCTTGCGGGTACGGGTCTCGGCCATGGTGGGCTCCTCTGTTGACGCGAGGGGTATCACCAGGCCGAACGCACCGGGCCGCGGGTCGTTGCGCGGCCCCGTCGATCCGGGGCCGCGCCGCGATAGTTAGAGCTGGCCGAGGAGCGTCTCGGCGCTCGACGCCTGATATTCGCCGGGGGCCTCGACGTTGAGCTGCTCGACCACCCCGTCGTTGACGATCATCGAATAGCGCTGCGAGCGCGTGCCCATGCCGAACTTGGCGCCGTCCATGGTCAGGCCGAGCGCCTGCGCGAATTCGCCATTGCCATCGGCGAGCATGGTGATGTCCTCGCTGCCCTGGTCCTTGTTCCACGCGCTCATCACGAAGGCGTCGTTGACGCTGGTGCAGGCGATCTCGTCGACGCCCTTGCCCTTCAGCTCCTCGGCCTTGTCGACGAACGAGGGGAGGTGCTTGGCCGAGCAGGTCGGCGTGTAGGCGCCGGGCACCGCGAACAGCGCGACCTTCTTGCCGCCGAAATATTCGCCGGTGGTGGTCGGGCGGGGACCTTCGCTGGTGGCGATGGTCAGCGGAACCTCGGGCAGGCGGTCGCCGGTCTTGATGGTCATGTCGTGATGCTCCTGTGGTGTGCTCAGCCACGCACCTAGGAGCCGATCTTATCGCGCTCAAGGCTTGCGCATCGGCTTGGCCGCGGGGCATCAGGAGGCGATGAGCGAAGCGCCCTTCCTTTCCGGCCAGTTGCTGCTCGCCATGCCTGGGATGGCCGACCCGCGGTTCGACCGCTCGGTGATCGCGATCTGCGTCCACGACGAGCAGGGCGCGGTCGGGATCGGCATCGGCCACAAGCGCGCCGGGCTGCGCTTTCGCGAATTATTGAAGCAGCTTGAGCTCGACCCGGGCGCCGCGCCCGACTGCGCGATCCACCACGGCGGCCCGGTCGAGCCGGGGCGGGGGTTCGTGCTCCACTCGACCGACTGGGGCGGCGAGGACACGCTGCAGGTCAACGCGCCGGGCGGCAAGCAGTGGGCGATGACCGGGACGATCGACGTGCTGCGCGCGATCGCAGAAGGGCGAGGGCCGAGCGAGTGGTCGATCGCCCTGGGCTATGCCGGCTGGGGGCCGGGTCAGCTCGAGGAGGAGATGACTCGCCACGGCTGGTTCGCGGTACCCGGCGATCCCAAGCTGCTGTTCGAGACGCCGACCGACGAGCGCTGGTCGAGCGCGTTTCGCGGCGCCGGGATCGATCCGCGCCTGCTCAGCAGCGAAGCCGGTATCGCCTGAGCTGCGCGCCAAAGCACATATAAAGCTTTCTTTATATCCTGGTTCGCGTTAGGGGCGCCGCCGACCGGCCGCCGCCTGACGCGCGCGGCCTCAACCTGCTGGAGTTTACCCCGTGGCCATTCAGACGCTTGAGCGCGACTATCTCGTCAAGGACATTTCCCTCGCCGATTTCGGCCGCAAGGAGATCGAGATCGCCGAGACCGAAATGCCGGGCCTGATGGCGCTGCGCGAGGAGTTCGGCGCGGCCAAGCCGCTAAAGGGTGCGCGCATCGTCGGCTCGCTCCACATGACGATCCAGACCGCAGTGCTGATCGAGACGCTGACCGCGTTGGGCGCGCAGGTCCGCTGGGCGAGCTGCAACATCTATTCGACCCAGGACCATGCCGCCGCGGCGATCGCCGCGACCGGCGTCCCGGTGTTCGCGGTCAAGGGTGAGACCCTCGAGGAATATTGGGACTATGTCGTTCGCATCTTCGACTGGGGCCATGAGGGCGATCGCGATCAGACCTGCAACATGATCCTCGACGACGGCGGTGACGCGACCATGTTCGCGCTGTGGGGCGCGCGGGTCGAGGCGGGGGAGACGCTGTTCACCCCGTCGAACGAGGAAGAGGAAATCTTTGCCGCGACCCTGACCCGCTTCCTCAAGGAGCGTCCGGGCTACCTCACCAAGACCGTGCAGACGATCAAGGGCGTCTCGGAAGAGACCACCACCGGCGTCCACCGGCTCTATGAGCTGTCGAAGCAGGGCAAGCTTCCGTTCCCGGCGATCAACGTCAACGACAGCGTCACCAAGTCCAAGTTCGACAACCTCTACGGCTGCAAGGAAAGCCTGGTCGACGCGATCCGCCGCGGCACCGACGTGATGCTCGCCGGCAAGGTCGCCTGCGTCGCCGGCTTCGGTGACGTCGGCAAGGGCTCGGCGGCGTCGCTTCGCAACGGCGGCGCGCGCGTGCTGGTGACCGAGGTCGACCCGATCTGCGCGCTGCAGGCGGCGATGGAAGGCTATGAGGTCGTGACGATGGAAGAGGGCGCCACCCGCGCCGACATCTTCGTCACCGCCACCGGCAACATGGACGTCATCACCGTCGACCACATGCGGGCGATGAAGAACATGGCGATCGTCTGCAACATCGGCCACTTCGACAGCGAGATCCAGATCGGCGGCCTCGCCAACATGAAGTGGACCGAGATCAAGCCGCAGGTCGACGAGGTCGAATTCCCCGATGGCAAGAAGATCATCGTCCTGTCGAAGGGCCGCCTGGTCAACCTCGGCAACGCCACGGGTCACCCGAGCTTCGTCATGTCGGCAAGCTTCACCAACCAGACGCTCGCCCAGATCGAGCTGTGGACCAAGAGCGAGCAATATGGGAACGACGTCTACGTCCTGCCCAAGCACCTCGACGAGAAGGTCGCCGCGCTCCACCTCGAGAAGCTTGGCGTCAAGCTGACCACCTTGAGCGACAAGCAGGCCAGCTACATCGGCGTGCCGCAGCAGGGCCCGTTCAAGCCCGACCACTACCGCTACTAAGCGGTCCTCAATAAGCGAGCGGCGTCGCGCGGATCCAGCGCGACGCCAGCAGCTTGGTGCCCGCGGTGACGGGCAGGCCCGCGTGCACCGCGCGCGGGTCGGGTGCCCCTTGTGGGTCGGCGCTGCGGAACAGCAGGCCGTCGCCCCGTTGGCCGCGGACCCTGATCCCGAGTTCGGGAAAGTCGGTCTCGCCGCCGGCGAAATCGTCGTTCAGCCAGATGAGGAAGGTCAGCACGCGCTGCTGCTGCGGCGGGCAGCCGGGCAAGGCGTCGCTGTGCAAGCGATATTGCTGACCGGGTGCGTAGCGGAGGACCTGGAGCGGTTCGCCGCAGCGGACGTCGGTCCCGCTGGCGCCCGCAATCCGCTGATTGACCGAATGAATGAACGGGCTTTCGTCGATGAAGGCGAAGGCGGCGGCTTCCGACGTGCGGATTGGGTTGGGCCGCTGGCGCCCGGTCTGCGGATCGACGATCACCGCCGGCTGCAGCAGCGGCAGCGCGCTGGCGGCGAGATAGTCGCACTCCGCCGCGCTGAGAAAGCCGTGGAAATGGCGAATCAGCGGCGCTTCGCTCAGCGTTTCGGAAGGGTAGTCGTGCGTCCCGCCCGGCGCGCTCAGCTGGCCCGTCGCCTCGAGCAGCGCCAGTTGCCGGGCACCGTCGTCGTCCCCGTCGGTCCGTAGCAACTCGACCGCTCGGGGCCAGTCGGCGGGGCCACCGCGCCCCTGCGCGACGAAGTTGCGAAAGACCGTCCGTGAAGGCGCATCGCCGAGCTCAGCGGCGCGACCGAACGCGCGGCGCGCCGCGGAGAGGTCGCGGGGGACGAGCTGGCCTTCCAGATACCAGACCGCCAACTCGCGCGCCGCGAGCGCGTCGCCCGCTGTCGCGGCGGCGTCGAGGACGGCAAGGGCGCCCGCGACGTCTCCGCTGCTGCACTTGTGGTCGGCCTGGGCGATCGCGTCGGTCATGGCACCCTGTCTAGCAGGCCGCAGGCCGCTTGCGCAGCGGCCAAAAGAGAAGGGAGCCGGGGATTGCTCCCCGACTCCCTTCCTTAGTTGCTGGTGGTGGCAGCTTAGAACTTGGCGACGGCGCCAAGGTAGAAGTAGCGACCACGGTTGTCGTAGATACCCGAACCGCCACCGACGCCGGTCAGGCCGTACGGCGGGAACCGGTTGGTGAGGTTGTCGACACCCGCATAGAGGTTGAACTTCGGCGTGATGTCGTAGCCGACGCGGATGTTGTGATACATCACGGACGGATACTTGATGATCGGCGCATAGTCGGTGTTCTGCGGCGGCTGCCCGTTCACCGAGTTATAGTCCTCGTAGGTGTTGAGGTACATGCCGCCGATCCAGCGACCCGAGTAGTTGAGCAGCCACTTGCCGGTCTTGAGGCCGGCGCTGACGAACACCGTGTCCTTCGGGGTGCCGAGCTCGTTCAGGAACACGTCCACGAACGTCGGATCCGACGGGTTGGTGTAGCTCTCGTTCTTCAGGACGTGGGTCCAGATCGCCTGCGCCGTCACTCGGCCGATGCCGAAGTTGTGGGTGTAGTTGATCTGGCTGTCGAAGCCGCGGGTCTTCAGCTTGGCGAAGTTCGCCGTCGACTGAAGGAGCGAGCCCTCGAGGATCCGGAACGGCTCTTCACCGCGCGGACCGCCCGACGAACCGGCGCGCTGGAACAGACCGCAGAACGGGTTGTTCAGCGAGGCCGAGTCATAGCACAGGTTCACGATCTGCTGGGCCGAACCGATGCTCGAGATCACGTTGTTGACCGTGATGTCGTAATAGTCGGTCGACAGCGAGAAGCCCGGCAGGAAGCGCGGCTGGATGTACCCACCGAAGGTGTAGGAGTCCGACTTCTCGACCTGCAGGCCCGGGTTACCACCGCTGATGATCTCCAGCGAGCTGCTGTAGACATAGTCGTAGGTCGACGGGCGGCCAGCCGCGGTGCAGTTCGCCACGCGGGTCGCGCTGCCGGTCGCCAGGTTCCGCGCCGAGCACGGATCGCTGAAGCCCGGAGCGAAGTTCTGGCCCTGCGCCGAGTAGAGCTCGGACAGATTGGGAGCGCGGACCGACCGGTTGTAGGCACCACGGAAGGTGATGTCGCGGATCGGGCTCCAGATGCCCTCGATGCCGTACGTCTTCACGTTGCCGGCAGCGCCCTTGTAGTCCGAGTAACGGCCCGAACCCTTGACGGTCAGTTCATGGAAGAACTGGTCCTTGAGGATCGGCACGTTCAACTCGGCGAACGCTTCCTTCACGCCGAACGACGGCGAAGAGAAGCTCGGGATGGCGTTGTAGAACGCGTAGCCTGCCTGGGTCACCGGATCGAGGGTGTAGCGCAGGGTCTCCTTGCGATACTCGCCACCGAGCGAGAAGCCGATCGGACCGCCCGGGAGGCGGAAGAAGCTGCCCGTGTCGCCGGCGATGAAGCCGAGCACGTCGAACTGCGTGATCTTGCCGGTCGCGAGCGTGTTGAGCAGGATGTAGTTCTTCGCAGCGCTGCTGATGTTGCCGGTGCCGAACGGATTCAGCGGGACGCAGGCCGCGATGTCGGCGGCGAGACGCGAGGGGTTACCCGCACGGTCGGTACCGGCATAGTTCGGATCGATCTGCGAGCGGCAGACAACCTGGCCCGCCGAGTTCACCGCGGTGTCGTTCGCGAGCAGGAAGCGCTGGCGATCGACGTTGCCCTGGATCTGGTTCCGCTCCTTGTGCTCGCCATAGTTGGCGGACAGTTCGTAGCTGAAGTTGTCCCAGAAGCTGCCGCGGACACCGACGACGACGCGATAGGTCTCGCGCTTGAAGTCTTCGTCGCGCACGCCGAGGTCGAGGTAGTTGCGACGGAGGCTGAAGCGGAAGGTGTTGTTGTTCACCTCCGCAATCGCCTGCGCACGCGCCGCCTGCTGGGCTGCCGAGCTGCTGTAGGCCGTCCCGGTGTTCGGGTTGATGCCGGCGTTGAGGGCCGCCAGCAGCTGCGTGCGCAGCGTGCTCTGAGCCGAGGCGCTCAGATACGGGTTGTCGAGACGAATACCCTCGCGGTTGACACGGCCGACCGCGCAGCTGCCGGTCGAGCCGACGTCATACGAGCGGTCGTTGAAGGTGGTGATGCAGATGTTGTCGCCGAGGGTCTGGCCCTGCGAGAAGAACGGACCGCTCTGCGAACCCTTGGCGTCGACGCGGACGTACTTGGCTTCGATGAACGGCTCGAGCGCCGGCGAGATCTCGTAATGCGCCAGCAGGTTGACCGAGTAGCGCTTCACGTCCGGCGAGAGGGCGAGGAGGTTACCCTCGCGGCCGCTGTAGCCGTTGCCGCCGCTGAAGCCGGCGTTCGGCGCGAGGCCGATGCGCTGGCCGGTCTCGGGCACCAGGGTGCCGTCGGGCTGGAAGATGTACGGGCAGGTGTAGGCGTTGCCCAGATAATCCTTGCCGCACGGTGCCGCCGAATTGCCTTCACGGACGGCAACCATGCCGCCGAGCGAGATCGTCGCCGAGCGGATGTCGGTGAAGTAAGCGCGGTCGAAGCTGCCGGCCGCACCGTTGGGCGAACCCGCCGGATCGGTCTCGACGATGACGAAGCCGTCGCTCTGCTTCAGCTTGCCGGTGTCCGACGCGTAGAAGTCGTCGTTGTGCGAATATTCCGCGGCGACGACGACGTTGCCGCGGCCACCACCGAAGTTCTGACCCGCGAGCAGGCTGACGAACTGGTTGCCGGCGGTCTTGTACTTGCTGAGGCCCGACTGCGCACGCAGCTGAACGCCCGAGTAGTTCTTCTTCAGGATGAAGTTGACCACGCCGGCGACGGCGTCCGAACCGTAGACGGCCGAGGCGCCGCCGGTGACCACGTCGACGCGCTCGATGAGGTCGGCCGGGATGGTGTTGATGTCGACCGACACGCCGTTGTTGAGAACGTCGGCAGCGACGTGACGACGGCCGTTGACCAGCACCAGGGTGCGCTGCGTGCCGAGGCCGCGAAGATCGACCAGGTTGAGGCCGCGGGTGCCGAGGAAGCGGGTCGAGTTGGCGGTGCTGAAGGTGCTGCGCAGCTGCGGCAGCTGGTTCAGCTGGTCGCCGATCTGGACCTTACCGGTCTGGAGCAGCTGCTCGCCGCTCAGCGTGGTGACCGGTGCGGCCGATTCGAGGTTCGGCGTGCGGATGCGCGAACCGGTGACGACCACTTCGCTCTGCGACACGGGCGCGCTGGCGTCCTGGGTCGCGGCGGCGGCGGCGCAACCGGCGCTGTTGGCGGCGCCCGGCGCGGTGCAATCGGGGGTCGGGGCCGGCTTGGTGGCATTACCCGGCGCGGCGTCCTGTGCGAACGCCGGCGTCGCCGCTGCCAGCGCAAACGCGCTTGCAAAGGCGGCCGAACGAAGAGCGCTCGCGCTCAACAACGACATCTTACCCATGAAATCTCCAACAGTTGGATGGTGGCCGAAAAATGAAACTGCGCGGCCCTGTTACGGATTCGTTCGGCAAATGGAACCAAATCCGGCGGCGCTCACAACATTAATTCAACGAGTGTCGCAAACCTGCAACAAGAGACCGTGGCTCAGAAACTGTTTGTCTACAACGACTTGGCAAAGCTCCGCCTCCGCCCATTTCGGTCGTGTTGCTCGGAGAGCACGCGCTGACTGAGGATCCGCTGCAGGCTGGCAGTCCACTCGAAGTCGCGAAATCGGCGTCGGTGCGCGGCCCCTGAAGCGCCCGATCGCTTGATAAATGCAGCAATGTCCGTTGTTTGGCGGTTCGGCAAGGGTGCGGAGCCCCTCGACGTCAACTGCGGGCGGACATCGGCCGAGCACGCCTGACGATTCCGTTTTTAATCTCCCGCACAGGAAAAATTCGCGGGTCACCCGGGGGGACGATTTTCAGGTGGTGGGACGTAAAAACCGACTGAAAACCAGCAAAAAAGCGGTGCGAATGAAGGCGCAGTGCAGGTCGCTGGATGAGCGCTTCTGAGCCAATGATGCCGAAATGTGACAGGGTGTTCACAAAAATTCGGCAGCGGCGAGAGGATGGGGCTGTCGTCGCCAAGTCTAGTGTTGCGTGGCGATCTGGAGAGGTGGTTGCGCCGCATGGCGATCCGTCTCTTCACCAGCGGCTCATGTCGACGAATGTCACTCCGGCAGACCACTTTGCGCTTCCCACCGCGTCCGCCCGGCTTATGGTCGCGGGGATGGGGCGGACATGGCAGCGGCGGTGACGGGTTCGGGGGGCGTGATGATTGTCCTGGCGCTCGCGGCCATCTGGCTGCCGATCGCGGTCGTGTTGTCGATCGTCGCCGGCCGGCGGATGGCCCGCGCGGCGGCGGTGCTGGAATCGGCGCGTTCGCTGGCCGCGCTGCTCGCCGCGGCGCCGGCGCGGCCGTTGCTGATGACCGCCGCCGGCCGGCTCGACCTCGACGACCAGTTACAACGCCAACTCGGCTTGTCGTCGATGCCAGCGCGGCTGGAGAATCTCGCGGCCGATGGCGAGGGGCTCGAACCGGCGGACCTGGCGGCCCTGATCGCCGACGTGCGCGCGGCGGCATTCACGGGAGGACGGGTCGATCGGTCGGTCCGGCTGGCGGGCTCGGACCGTGTGCTCCAGGTGCTTGGCGGCCCCGCGCCGCCACCGGCCGAGGCGGGCAGCATGCTCCTGTGGCTGTCGGACACCAGCAGCGCCGAACAGGACAAGGCGCGGCTCGCCGAGCAGCTTGAGGACACCGGCGTCGCACTCAACTCGCTGATGCACCTCATCGAGGCGGCGCCGTTCCCAATGTGGTATCGCGGTCCCGACCTGCGGCTCGGCCTCGTCAACAGCGCCTTCGTCGCTGCGGTGGAAGCGGAGTCGGCCGCGGCGGTGATCACCGACGGCATCGAGCTGACCGACGGGTCGGGCGGCAGCGCGGCGAAGGAAGCCGCCGAGCGCGCGCTGGCCGATGAGCGACCTTATTCGCGCACCCAGCCGGCCACGATCGGCGGCGAGCGGCGGATGCTGCGGCTGGTCGACGTGCCGTTGGGCGGCGGCGCCGTCGCCGGCTTCGCGATCGACATCCAGGACCTCGAGGACGCTCGCTTCGAACTCGCGCGCTACATCGAGAGCCAGCGCGAGCTGTCCGACCGGATGACCGCCGGCGCGGTCCAGTTCGACCCCGATCGGTCCTTAAGCTTCTTCAACCAGCCGTTCGCGATCATGGCGCAGCTCGATCCCGAATGGCTCGCCGAGCGGCCGGAGTTCGACCGCGTGCTCGAGCGGATGCGCGAGAATGGCCGGCTGCCCGAGACGCGCGACTTCCCGCAGTGGAAGGCCGACCGCCGCGGCTGGTTCATCTCCGCCGAGGAAGCGGTCGAGGAAGAGTGGATCCTCGCCAACGGCGATCACTTGCGGGTGGTCGGCCAGCCACTGCCTGACGGCGGCTTGCGGCTGATCTTCGAGGACCGCACCGAGCAGGTCCGCCTGGCCAGCGCGCGCGACACGCTGCTCAGGGTCCGCACCGCGACGTTCGACAGCCTCTTCGAGGGCATTGGCGTGTTCGCCGCCGACGGCCGCCTCTACCTGTGGAACCGCCGCTTCTGCAGCTTCTGGGACCTGGACGAAAGCTGGCTGGGTGAGCATCCGCGGGTCGATGAGCTGGTCCCGGCGATGGCCCAGCGACTGGTCAACCCGACCGCCGCGGCGCAGCTGCGCGAGCTGGTCCGCGCCGCCACCAACGAGCGGCGGCTGGGGAGCGGGCGGCTATCGATGGTCGACGGCAGCCATTTCGAATTCGCCTCGGTGCCGCTGCCCGATGGCAATGCGCTCTTCACCATGGTTGACGTCACCGATTCGACCCGGATCGAGCATGCGCTGCGCGAACGCGCCGCGGCGCTCGAGGAAGCGGACGCGGTGCGCACCGACTTCGTCGCCAACATGAGCTACGAACTGCGCACCCCGCTGACCTCGATCGGCGGCTTCGCGCAGATGCTGGCCGGGGGCTACGCCGGCAAGCTCGCGCCGGCGGCGAACGACTATGTCGGTGCGATCCTCGAATCGGTCGCGCGGCTTTCCAAGCTGATCGACGACGTCCTCGATCTGACCCAGGGCGAGCAGACGGCGGTCACCATCGAGCATGAGCGGGTCGACCTCGCCGGGCTGGTCCGCAACGTCGCCGAGCGGATGGAAACGACGGCGGCGGCCAAAAAGCTCAAGCTGCGGCTCGAGATCGCAGGGAGCACGGGCACCGTCATCGGCGATTCCCGCCGCCTGCGCGAGAGCATCGAGCATGTGCTGCGCAACGCGATCGCCTACACCGATAAGGGCATTGTCGCGGTGACCGCGTCGGGCGACGAGAGCAATGCCACCATCCGCATCGCCGACACCGGCGCAGGGATCGCGCTCGACGACCAGCGCCATGTGTTCGAGCGCTTCACCCGGATCGGCGGCCGCCAGGGCGAAGCCGCGCTCGGCCTCGGGCTGCCGCTGACCCGGCAGTTCGTCGAGGCTCATGGCGGGCAGGTCACGCTGCAGAGCGAGCCGGGCACGGGGACAGCGGTGACTATCGTCCTTCCGCGCCAGCCCGCATGATCCTTGACGACGAAGCGGCGACGGCGCGTCTTGGGGCGCGGCTGGCCGGACTGTTGCGCGCCGGTGATGTGGTGACTCTGTCGGGACCGCTTGGGGCGGGCAAGACGGCGCTGGCGCGGGCGGTGCTACACGCCGCCGGGCACCGCGGCGAGGTGCCGAGCCCGACCTTCGCGATCGTCCAGCCTTATGACGAGCTTGAGCCCCCGATCTGGCACTGCGACCTGTACCGGCTCGATGACGCCGAGCTGGAGGAGCTGGGGCTCGACACCATCCTCGCCGACGGCGCGCTGCTGGTCGAATGGCCCGAGCGCGCCGGGGAGGGGGCGTGGCCCGAAGCGCTCCACTTGCGGCTGGCCGTGCGCGAGGACGGTCGGCGCGCCTTGACTTGGGAGGTGTCGGCGGCATGGGAAGGGCGATGGCCGCCAGCATGACTCCCCCGCCGCACGCCGACCGTTTCCTCGCCGATGCGGGGTGGGGCGGAGCGCGGCTCGCGCCGCTGGCGGGCGATGCCAGCTTCCGCCGCTATTTCCGGGTCCGGCTCGACGATCGCGAGGCGGTGTTGATGGACGCGCCGCCGCCGCACGAGGACCCGCGGCCGTTCGTCCGGGTGGCCGAATGGCTGAGCGGGGTCGGCCTGTCGGCGCCCGAGATCCTTGCCCGCGACGAGGAGCGCGGCCTGCTGTTGCTCAGTGACCTTGGCGCCGATCGCCTGCGCGAACGGCTCGACGAGGCGCCGCACCGGGAGGAGGAACTCTACGCGCTCGCCACCGACGTGCTGGTCCACCTTCACGCGCGGCCGCCGATGCCCGGGCTGCCGCCGCACGGGCTCAAGCAATGGCTGACCGAGCTTGACCTGTTCACCGATTGGTATTGCCCGGCGGTCGGGCTCGAGGTTGATGCTGCCGCTTACCGCGCCGCCTGGGCGGAGGTGCTGGGGCCGGTTGCCGAGGACGAGCTCGGACCGGTCACCGTGCTGCGCGATTACCATGCCGAGAACATCATGCTGGTGGGCGGCCGCAGCGGGGTCGCGCACATGGGGCTGCTCGACTTCCAGGACGCACTGGCCGGACATCCGGCCTACGACCTTTGTTCGGTGCTCGAGGATGCGCGGCGCGACGTTTCGCCGGCGATCGAACGGGCGATGATCGACCTGTATGTCGCCGCGACCGGCGCAGGGGCGGAGTTCGAGCGGGCTTATTGGGCGCTCGCGGCGCAGCGCAACACGCGCATTCTCGGTGTCTTCACCCGGCTGTGGCAGCGCGACGGCAAGCCCGGCTATCGCCGCTTCCAGCCGCGGATGTGGGGGCTGCTCGAGCGCGACCTCGCGCAGCCGCAGCTGCAACCGGTGCGCGACTGGTTCGACCGCAATGTGCCCGCCGATAAGCGCGTCGCCCCCTGGCTCGAGGAGGGCCAATGACCGCCGCCACCGTCAAGCGCGCGCTGCATCTGCGGCCGAAGATTGAGGCTGCCGTCCCGCGCACGGCGATGGTGATGGCCGCCGGGCTCGGCAAGCGGATGCGGCCGCTCACCGCGACCCGGCCCAAGCCGCTGGTCGAGGTCGCCGGCAAGGCATTGCTCGACCATGTTCTCGACCGGCTGCGCGCCGCGGGGGTCGAGCGGATCGTGGTCAACGTTCATTACCTCGCCGATTCGATCGAGGCGCACCTCAGGAAGTCGGCCAAGGACCTCGACGTCGCCATCTCGGACGAGCGCAAGCTGCTGCTCGAGACGGGCGGGGGGCTCAAGCAGGCGCTGCCGCTGATCGAGGGCGACCCGTTCCTCGCGGTCAACAGCGACAATTTCTGGGTCGACGGCCCAACCGACGCGCTGAAGCTGCTCGCCTCGCACTGGGACGATGCGCGGATGGACGCGCTGCTGCTGCTCGTGCCGCATGCGCGGGCGGGCAATCATAGCGGGCTGGGCGATTTCCAGATGGACCCGGCCGGCCGGCTCAAGCGGCGTACCAAGGCCAAGGTCGCGCCGTTCGTCTACACCGGTATCCAGATCCTCTCGAAGCGAGCCCTCGCCGACGCGCCCGACGGGGTTTTCTCGACCAACCTGATGTGGGACCAGGCGATCGAGCGCGGTCGCTGCTTCGGCGTCGTCCACCAGGGACTGTGGTTCGACGTCGGTACCCCGGGGGCGATCAAGGCGACCGAGCAGGCGCTGACTTTTGTCTGAGGCCCGCCGGCCCCAGGTCTTCACTATCGGGGCGCACCGCAGCTTCGCCGACGCGCTCGCCGCGGGGTTGATTGCCGAGCATGGCCGCGATCCCCTGATGCTCGCCCGCGGGCGCATCCTGCTTCCCAACAATCGCGCAATCCGCACCGTCACCGAGGCGTTCGTCCGCGCCAGTGGCGGCGGCCTGCTGCTGCCGCGCCTGATCGCGGTCGGCGATCCCGAGCTCGACGATCGCCTCGGCGACGCGTTCGAGAGCGCCGCCGACGCGCCCGTTCCGCCGGCGATCGATCCGCTTGCGCGGCTGGTGGCGATGGCACGGCTGGTGCGGCAGCGACGGCCCGATGCGAGCGCCGCCGAAGCCTTCCGCCTCGCCGCCGACCTCGCCCGCACCCGCGATGCGTCGCTGGTCGAGGAAGTTGCACCCGAGCGGCTGACCAATGTCGTGCCCGAGGAGCTGGCGGGGCATTGGCAAGCCTCGCTCGCCGACCTGCGGGTGATGCTCGACGCTTGGCCGCGTGAGCTGGCGCGGCTCGGGCGGATCGACCTCGCCGACCGCCGCAACCGCCTGCTGCGTGCCACCGCTCGCCGCTGGGCCGCGGCGCCGCCCGCAGGCTTTACGGTGGCGGCGGGGATCACCACCAGCGCTCCGGCGGTCGCGGCGCTGTTGAAGGTGGTCGCCAGGCTGCCCGAGGGCCAGGTGGTGCTGCCCGCGCTGGCGGGTCCGGGGCTGATGGATGCCGCCGAATGGGAGTGGCTCGGCCCCGATCCCGACAGCAAGCGCGCCGACGAGACCCATCCGCAATTCCATCTGAAGCGCCTGCTCGACCGGCTCGGCGTGCGCCGCGAGGAGGTCGAGCGGTGGCGCCGCGGCGGCCGCGCGGCGGCGCCACGCGCGCGCTCGCGGGCCATTGCCGCCGCGATGAAGAGCGCGCGCTTCACCAGCCGTTGGGCCGATCTGCCCCCGCCCGACCGGCGGCTGACCGGGGTGCGGCTGGTCGAGCTGGGCGATCCAGCGGCGGAAGCACAAGCGATCGCGATTGCGCTTCGGGAGGCGCTCGAGACGCCCGGCCGGACCGCGGCGCTGGTGACCCCCGACCGGGCCTTGGCGGCGCGCGTCTCGGCGCTGCTGCGGCGGTGGGAAATCGCCGCCGACGACAGCGCGGGCCGCCCGCTCGGCCAGACCGCCGCGGGCACGCTCTTACTGGCTATCGCAGCCGCGGCCGCCGAACGGTTGGCGCCGGTGCCGGTGCTGGCGCTGCTCAAGCATCCGCTTGCCGGAACGGGCGAGGATCGCCAGGCGTGGCTCGAAGCCGCGCGCCTGCTCGATTTGGCGCTGCGCGGGCCGCGTCCGCCGGCCGGGCTGGCGGGGCTCGATGCCCATTGCACGGAGAAGGAACGAGACCGCCGGACGAGGGGCTGCGGCGCGGCATGGGCGACGGTGCGACCCTGCCTCGAGCGGGTCGACCGCGCGTTCGAGCGGCCGCTGCCGGTGGGCCAATTCGCCGCGATGCTGCGCGAGCTTGCCGGCGGGATTGCGGGCGAGGCGGCGTGGAGCGGTCCCGACGGGCGCGCTGCTGCCGAACTGCTTACCGGGCTGGAAGAGGCCGACGGCGCGCTGGCGCTCGACGTCCGCCCCGAGGATGCAGTGCCGCTGCTGCGCCAGTTGCTCGACGCCGAGGCGGTGCGGCCGCCTTATGGCGGCCATCCGCGAATCGCGATCCTCGGCCTGCTCGAAGCGCGGCTGGTGCAGGCGGACCTGATGATCCTCGGCGGATTGAACGAGGGGACCTGGCCGGCGCTGCCGCAGCCCGACCCGTGGCTCGCGCCGGCGGTCCGCAAGGCGCTAGGCCTGCCGGGGCTCGAGTTCCGGATCGGCCTTGCCGCGCACGATTTCGCCGGGCTGCTCGGGGCGCCGCGGGTGCTGCTGACGCGGGCGCGGCGGGACAGCCGCTCGCCGACCGTCGCCTCGCGATTGTTGCTGCGGCTGCAGGCGCTGACTGGCGGTCTTGCCCGCGACCATCGGCTCGAAAGGCTTGCCGCCGCGCTCGACGATGCGGGAACGCCGCAACCGGTCGACCGGCCCGCGCCCGCGCCGCCCGCCGAGGAGCGGCCGCGACAAATCTACGTCACCGACGTCGATCGCCTCAACGCCGACCCCTTCGCTTTCTACGCCAAGGCGATGCTGAAACTACGCGCGCTAGAGCCGGTCGACGCCGACACCACCGCGGCGTGGAAGGGCAGCGCGGTGCACGAGGTGCTCGAGGAGTGGCTCAAGCAGGACGAGTGCGATCCCGAACGGCTGATGGGCCGCACCGCGGCGCTGCTCGCCGAGGAGACGATCCACCCGTTGCTCCGCGCGCTGTGGGCGCCGCGATTGTATGAGGCGATCGCCTTCATCGCCGCGCGCGAAGCGGAGAACCAGGCCGGCGGCCGCCGTCCGCTGGTGGCCGAGTGCGAGGGGCAGGCGGTGCTTGGCGCGATCACCCTCAAGGGCAAGGCCGACCGGCTCGATCGGCTCGCCGACGGGCGGCTGGCGGTGCTCGACTACAAGACCGGGCAGCCGCCGTCGAAGAAAGCGCTGGCCGAGGGGTTCGCGCTGCAGCTCGGCCTGCTCGGCCTGATCGCCCGCCAGGGCGGTTTCCCCGGCGTGAGCGGCGCACCAGGGGCGCATGAATATTGGTCGCTGGCGAAGAAGTCGGGGGCGCGGACGCCGGGCTTCGTGGCGGTCGCCGACGAGGGCGATCCGGAGGCGTTCCTCGCTTCCGCGGCGGCGGCGTTCACTCGGGCGGCCGACAAATATCTGACCGGTAGCGAGCCCTTCGTCGCCAAGCTTCACCCGGCCTACGCGCCTTATGGCGACTATGATCAGTTGATGCGGCTCGAAGAGTGGTACGGCCGCGAAGACTGAGCAGGCCTACTTCTTCTTCGGCTTGCCCGACCGGGCGTAGAGCAACGCCGCGACGATCGCCGCCGAGCCGATGCCGACCGCGACGCCCGCCTTGAAATTGCGGTGGTCGCCCTTGTCGGGCTTGGCGGCGTCGGTCTTCTTCACAGTCTCGCTCATGGGCTCCCTCGTCCGATGATTGGGTGCTCCTAAACGCATGGCGCCCCCGATGGGAAGCGCTATGGTCGCGTCATGGCCCACCGGTTGACCGCGCTGCACACTCTACAGGCCGAGCAGGCGCGGGCGGCCGATCCGGCGATTCATGCGGCGCTGTCGGCGAGTGCCGGGACCGGCAAGACGCAGGTGCTGACTGCGCGCGTGCTGCGCCTGCTGCTCGGTGGGGCCGCGCCCGAAACCATCCTCTGCCTGACCTTCACCAAGGCCGGCGCGGCGGAGATGGCCAACCGCATCGGCGACCGGCTGGCCTATTGGGTGCGGCTCAAAGATAGCGAACTCGGCCGCGAGCTCAAGGCGATCGGCGCCGATTATGGTCCCGAAGAGCGCGAGCGGGCGCGGCGCCTGTTCGCCGAAGTGCTCGACGCGCCCGGGGGTCTGCGCATCCAGACCATCCACAGCTTCGCGCAAACACTGCTCACCGCCTTTCCGGCCGAAGCGGGGATCACGCCGGGCTTCCGCCCGCTCGAAGGGCGGGAGGAAGAGTTGCTCGCCCGCCGCACGCTCGCCGCGCTGGTCGCCGATGCGGAGGCGGGGGAGGGTGGCTATCCGGGGCTGGTCGACGACATCCAAGCATTGAGCCGCCGGCTCGGCGAGCGCGAGGCCGAGCGCTATCTGCTCGCCTGCGCTCGCGAGCCCGAGGCGCTGACCTATTTCGCGACGATCGATGCCGCCGAAGCGTGGCTGCGCGGGCAGCTCGACCTGCCCGAGGGCGACATCGTCGCGATGGTCACCGCGCGCTGCCACGACGATAGCTTCGACTGCGCGCTGCTGCGGGCGGTCGGCGACGCGCACCGGGCGTGGGGCGTCAAGACCGCGTTGCCGATGGCCGCGCTGGTCGACGACTGGCTCGGCAAGCCGCCGGCCGAACGCTGCGCTTTGCTTGGAGATCTCGCCAGGCTGGTCTTCACCCAGGCGGGCGAGCGTCGCAAAATCGGCGGCGGCCTCCTCAAGCAATTGCCCGATGCCGAAGCGCATTGCGATGCCCTGGCCGAGGAGCTGAGCGAACTGCTGTTGCTGCTCCGCAAGGCCGAACTGGTTGCGGTCCAGGCGGCGGGGCTGCGCGCCGGGGCGGCCTTTGCGCAGAGCTATGTGCGGGCCAAGCGCGCCGCGGGAGTGGCCGACTTCGACGACCTCATCCGCTGGACCCGCGACCTGCTCGCCACGCCGGGCATGGGCGACTGGGTCCGCTACAAGCTCGACCGCCGCACCGATCATGTGCTGGTCGACGAGGCGCAGGACACCAATGCCAGTCAGTGGCGGATCGTCTTCTCGCTGCTCGACGAATTCTTCAGCGGGGAGGGCGCCAGCCGCCACCATCGCACCCTGTTCATGGTCGGCGATTTCAAGCAGGCGATCTTCGGTTTCCAGGGGACCGACCCGCGCGAATTCGAGCGGGCGCGGCAGACGATCCGCGAGCGGGTCCAGGCGCTTGAGGACGCGGCGGTCGACGCCGACGAGCCGGTCCGCCAGTTCCAGGACCTGTCGATCAGCCGCAGCTTCCGCTCAGCGCAGCCGGTCCTCGACGTGGTCGACGCGATGATTGCCGAGGTGGGCGCAGTAGCGATGGGGCTGCCCGACCAGCCCGAGCCTCACCGTTCGCACCATGCCAGTCGACGCGGGTCGGTCGAACTGTGGCCGCCCTTCGCGCTCGACGACGAAGAGGACGACAACGCCGCCAACGACAATGGTGACGCAGGCGAAGAGGGCTGGCTGCCCGAGCCGGCGCGGCTTTACGCTGGCCAGCTCGCGCGGACCATTCGCCACTGGCTCGAGGAAGCAGAGCCGCTCGCCACCACCGGGCAGCCGATCACACCGGGCGATATCTTGATCCTTGTCCGCAGCCGCGGCGAACTGGCTTCGCTGATCGTCGCCCGCCTGTTTAAGGAGGGCGTGCCGGTCGCCGGGATCGACCGCCTCCACCTGTCCTCGCCGTTGGCGGTCAAGGATCTGATGGCGGCGGTCACCTTCGCGGTTCAGCCGCTCGACGACTTGAACCTCGCCAGCCTTCTAGTGTCGCCGCTGCTCGGATGGGACCAGGACCAGCTCTACACGCTTGCGCATGGCCGCAACGGCTCGCTGTGGGAGGAATTGCGGCGGCGATCGGCTGAAGGCGGTGCATTTGCCTCCGCGCACGCCAGCCTCACCGACCTGCTCGCCCAAGCCGACTTCATCACCCCCGCGCGCTTCCTCGAGCTGATCTTGTCGGGACCGCTGCAGGGGCGCCGCCGCCTGCTCGGCCGGCTCGGGCCCGCGGCGCGCGACCCGATCGACGAGCTGGTTGCCGCCGCGCTCGACTTCGAGCGGGTCGAGACGCCGTCGCTCGACCGCTTCCTTGCCTGGTTCGGGAGCGGCGAGGTGACCATCAAGCGCGACCCTTCGGCGCCCACCAACGCGGTCCGGGTGATGACCGTGCATGGCGCCAAGGGGCTCGAGGCGCCGGTCGTGATCCTCGCCGACGCCACCGCCGATCCGGCCAAGCTGGGCGAGCGCAACGGCCCGATCGCGCTGCCGTTTGGTGAGGCCGGCAACGCTCCGGTGATCCGTCCGCGCAAGGAGGAACTAGCGCCGCCGTTCACCGACCTCATCGGCGCGCAGAAGGCGCGCGACCTCGAGGAGCATTGGCGACTGCTCTATGTCGCGCTGACCCGTGCCGCCGAGCGGCTGGTGATCGCCGGGCTGAAGCCACGCGCCAAGACGCTGCCCGCCAACAGCTGGCACGTGATGGCCGGCGCCGCGCTCGAGCGGCTGGGCGCCGAGCAGGACGGTCCTGTGCTCCGATATTCCAGGCCGGCGAGCAGTTCCACGCTGAGAATTGCCAAGGCCCGCACCGCCGTGCCGTCGCCGGCGCTGCCCGAATGGATCCGCCAGCCGGCCCCGCCCGAAGCGCGCCCGTCGCGTCCGCTCGCGCCGTCGCAGCTAGCTGAGGATCGCGAGGCCGCACCGCCGCCGACGCCCGAATTGCGCGCCGCCGCGCGTCGCGGGGTGTTACTCCATGCGCTGTTCGAGCGGTTGCCTGGGGTCGAACCGGGGCAGCGCCGGGCGGCGGGCGACCGGTGGCTCGAACAGTCGGCGGCGGTCGCCGATGCGGGCGAGCGCGCGGCGCTGCTCGGCGCGGCGCTCGAAATCATCGAGCATCCCGATTTCGCCGCCCTGTTCGCGCCAAGTGCGCTGGCCGAGGCCCCGATCGCCGCGACCCTGCCCGACGGCCGGGTCGTTGCCGGGACGGTCGACCGGCTGGTCGTCGGCGCCGACCTCGTCGAGGTGGTCGACTTCAAGACCGGTCGCGCCGTGCCCGCTGATCTGGCTGCCGTGCCGTCTTCGCACCGGCTCCAGATGGCCGCCTACGTCGAGGCGCTGCGAGTGATCTTCCCCGGCCGGCGGGTCGCGGCGTCGCTGCTCTACACCGCAGGTCCGAAGCTGATTGCACTGCCGGACTGAACCCCCATATGTCGGCTCAACAACCTACTTGGAGTCGCATCCCGCCATGCCCAGCAAGACCGTAACCGACGAGAGTTTCGCCACCGACGTGCTGGGCTCCGACAAGCCCGTGCTGGTCGATTTCTGGGCGGAATGGTGCGGACCGTGCCGGATGATTGCCCCCGCGCTCGAGGAAATCAGCAACGAGCTGGGCGAGAAGGTCACCATCGCCAAGCTCAACATCGACGAAAATCCCGAGACACCGGGCAAATATGGCGTGCGCGGTATCCCAGCGATGCTGTTGTTCAAGAACGGCCAGCCGGTCGCGCAGAAGGTCGGCGCCGCGCCGCGCGGGCAGATCCAGGGCTGGCTCGAAGGCGCGCTGTAAGCGCGACTTCGCATGTCCTTCAATTGACGCGCTTCTAAGCCGTCCCTACATCGCCGCGCACACGAAAACGCTCGCGCGCGAGCGCCATCACGCACGCCTCACGCGCCCATAAGGAAGTTTCATGCTCGCCAACGTGGCCAAGTCGATCTTCGGCTCCAGCAACGACCGTTATGTCGCCAAGCTCCGCCGGATCGTCGACACCATCAACGGCTACGAGCCGACGATCGCGGCGATGTCGGACGACGAGCTCAAGAACCAGACGGTGATCTTCCGCCAGCGGCTGGCCAACGGAGCGACGCTCGACGACCTGTTGCCCGAGGCGTTCGCGACGGTGCGCGAAGCGGCCAAGCGGACGCTCGGCCAGCGCCATTATGACGTCCAGATGATCGGCGGCATCGCGCTTCATCGCGGCGAGATTTCCGAAATGCGGACTGGCGAGGGCAAGACGCTGGTGTCGACGCTGGCGGCCTATCTGAACGCGCTGCCGGGCACCGGCGTCCACGTCGTCACGGTCAACGATTATCTCGCCAAGCGCGACTCCGAGTGGATGGGCCGGGTGCATAGCTTCCTCGGCCTGACGGTCGGCGTGGTCGTCCCCAACCTCACCGAGGAGGAGCGTCGCACCGCCTACAACAGCGACATCACCTACGCGACCAACAACGAGCTCGGCTTCGATTACCTCCGCGACAACATGAAGTATTCGCGCGAGCAGATGGTCCAGCGCGCCTTCAATTTCGCGATCGTCGACGAGGTGGATTCGATCCTGATCGACGAGGCGCGGACCCCGCTGATTATCTCCGGACCGACCGACGACAAGTCGGACCTCTACCTTGCCGCCGACGCGGTCGTGGTCCAGTTGGGCGAGAGCGATTACGAAAAGGATGAGAAGCTAAAGACCGTCGTGCTGACCGAGGAAGGCACCGAAAAGGCCGAGCGGCTGCTCGAGCAGGCGGGGCTGCTGGAGGGCTCGAACCTCTACGACGTCGCCAACACCCAGGTGGTCCACCACCTCAATCAGGCGCTCAAGGCCAACACGATGTTCCGCAAGGACATCGACTATATCGTAAAGGACGAGAAGGTCGTCATCATCGACGAGTTCACCGGCCGGATGATGGACGGGCGGCGCTGGTCGGACGGCCTCCACCAGGCGGTCGAGGCCAAGGAGAAGGTGGCGATCGAGCCTGAGAACCAGACGCTCGCCTCGATCACCTTCCAGAACTATTTCCGCATGTATCCGAAGCTGTCGGGCATGACCGGCACGGCGCTGACCGAAGCACCCGAATTCTTCGATATCTACAAGATGAACGTGGTCTCGATCCCGACCCACGTGCCCGTCCAGCGCAAGGACGACGAGGACGAGTTCTACAAGAATATCACCGACAAGTTCGCGGCGATCGCCAAGGAGATCAAGGCGCGCCAGGAGATCGGCCAGCCGGTGCTCGTCGGCACCGTCTCGATCGAGAAGTCGGAGCTGCTGAGCGAATATCTCAAGGCCGAGGGGATCACCCACTCGGTGCTGAACGCGCGCTTCCACGAAAGCGAGGCGCATATCGTCGCCCAGGCGGGGCGGATGCGCGCGGTGACCATCGCCACCAACATGGCGGGCCGCGGCACCGACATTCAGCTCGGCGGCAACATTGACTTCAGGGTCGAGGACGAACTCAAGGACGTGCCCGAGGGCGCCGAGCGCGAAGCTGCGATCGCCCGCATCCGCGACGAGGTGCTCGAGCAGCGCGAGCTGGTCCGCCAGGCGGGCGGGCTGTTCGTCCTCGGCACCGAGCGGCATGAATCGCGTCGCATCGACAACCAGCTGCGTGGTCGTTCGGGCCGTCAGGGCGATCCGGGCTTCTCGCGCTTCTACCTCAGCCTCGACGACGACCTGCTGCGCATTTTTGGTCCGCAGACCGCCTTCTCGCGGCTGATGAACAAGGAGCTCGAGGACGGCGCTTCGATCCGCCACCCGTGGCTGTCGAAGGCGATTGAGACCGCGCAGAAGAAGGTCGAGGCGCGCAACTACGACATCCGCAAGCAGGTCGTCGAATTCGACGACGTGATGAACGACCAGCGCAAGGTGATCTACGAGCAGCGCTCGGAGATCATGGACTCCGAGCATATCTCGGACGTCATCGAGGAGTTCCGCGCCGACACCATCGTCGGGCTGGTCGCGGCTTATTGCCCCGAGGGCACCTATCCCGAGCAGTGGGACGTCGCCGGCCTCAAGACCGCGGTCGACGACGTGCTGGGCCTCCAGCCGCCCATCGACGACTGGCTCAAGGAAGACGCGGTCGAGCCGGAGATGATCGTCGAGCGGCTGCAGGCGCAGACCGACGAGCAGATGACGGCCAAGGTCGCCGAAATGGAGCCCGAGCGCTGGCGCGAGATCGAAAAGAGTTTCCTGCTCCAGACGCTCGACCATCACTGGAAGGAGCATCTGTCGACCCTCGACGCGCTCCGCCAGGTCATCCATCTGCGCTCCTATGCGCAGAAGAAGCCGATTGACGAATATAAGCAGGAGGCTTTCCTGCTGTTCGAACGGCTGCTGGTCGCGATCCGCGAGGACGTCACCAAGATGCTGGTTAAGGCGCAGGTCCAGTTGGAAGCGCCGCCGCTGCCCGAGCTGCCGGCCTTCCTCACCCAGCACCTCGACCCCTTCACCGGCGAGGACGACACCTTCGACCTCGACGCCGCCGCGCGCGGGCTGGTGCCGTCGCCGCGGCCCGACGATGCGATGAACATCCCGCAGCCCGACCTGCCGCCACTGCCCGAGGGCGCGCTTAACGAGCCGGTCAGCCGCAATGCGCCCTGCCCGTGCGGGTCGGGTCGCAAGTTCAAGCATTGCCACGGCCAGCTGGCTTAAGAGGTTTTCGAATTGCGAGTGTAGCGGCGCTTTCCAGTCCTCAAGGCACTGGATGGCATCGCCTTTGGCTCGCAATGACGAGCTGATGGACGCAAGGACGCCACGATGAACACGCACCAGCCGCTGGGCGCCAGCCTCGACCGCGCCGCCATCCGCCGCGACTATCGCCGCGACGAGGAGCAGGTCGTCGCGGAGCGGCTCGACCAGGCGCGGCTGCCGGTCGGCAAGCAGAGCGAGGCGACCGCGATTGCGCGGACGCTGGTGACCCACGTCCGCGCGGCCAAGCCGGCCGGGCTCGACGCCTTCCTCCACGCCTACGACCTCGGTTCGGACGAGGGGGTGGCGCTGATGTGCCTGGCCGAGGCGCTGCTGCGCATTCCCGACGCGCATACTGCCGACGAGCTGATCCATGACAAATTGTCCGGTCCCGACTGGAAGGAGAAACTGGGCGAGAGCCATTCGCCCTTCGTCAACGCCGCGACCTTCTCGCTGCTGTTGACTGGAAAGGTACTCGACGGCGCCAACGACCGCTCCTCGACCTGGAGCGCGGCGCTCGGCCGCGCGGTCGGGCGGCTGGGTGAGCCGGTGATCCGCACCGCGGTCGGCCAGGCGATGAAGATCCTTGGCGGCCAGTTCGTCTTCGGCCGCACCATCGACGAGGCGCTGACCCGCGCCGCGCCCGAGCGCAAGCGCGGGCTCAGCCACAGCTTCGACATGCTCGGTGAAGCGGCGCGGACGATGGCCGACGCCGACCGCTACGCCCAGTCCTACCGCGACGCGCTCGCCCGCATTGCCAAGGAAGCCAAGGGTGGGTTCATCGCCTCGCCCGGCATTTCGGTGAAGCTGTCGGCGCTCCACCCGCGCTACGATTTCCTCCGCGCCGACGAAGCCAAGGCGCACATCCTTCCGATCCTGCGCGAGTTGGCCGTCACCGCCAGCGCGGCCGACATCCACCTCACCATCGACGCCGAAGAGGCCGACCGGCTCGAGCTGCAGATGGACCTGCTCGAGGAGCTGGTTCGCGACGATAGCCTGTTCAGCAACGGCTGGAGCGGGCTTGGCATGGCGCTCCAGGCCTATGCCAAGCGCGCGTTGCCGGTCACCGAATGGGTGGTCGACCTGGCCCGCGCCCACGGCCGCCGGCTGATGATCCGGCTGGTCAAGGGCGCCTATTGGGATAGCGAGATCAAGGTCGCGCAGGTCGGCGGCTACGACGATTATCCCGTTTTCACCCGCAAAGTTGCGACCGACGTCAGTTACCTCGGCTGCGCCAAGGTTATGCTCGGCGCGCCCGATTGCATCTACGCCGCCTTTGCCACCCACAATGCGACCACCATCGGCGCGATCAAGGCGCTGGCAGGGTCGACCCCGTTCGAGTTCCAGCGCCTCCACGGCATGGGCGAGGGGCTTTACGAGGGCCTCGCCAAGCTCGAGGCGAAGCTCGGCCAGCCGCAGACCCCGGTCCGCATCTACGCGCCGGTCGGCAGCCACAAGGAGCTGCTCGCCTACCTCGTTCGCCGACTGCTTGAGAACGGCGCCAATTCGAGTTTCGTCAATCGTATCGCCGACGAGCAGATCGCGCTCGACGACCTCATCCGCGATCCGGTTGCTGAGCTGGCGGGGCTGAAGCCGCGGCGCAATCCGAAGATCGCGCTGCCGGGCGAGATGTTCGGCAGCAACCGCGCCAACTCGAGCGGCTGCGACCTGTCCGATCCTGGTGTGCGCGAGCCGCTGATGGCGCGGCTGCGGCGGCTCGAAAGCAAGAAGTGGACGGCGGGGCAGGGGAGCGGCGCGCGCAGCGATGTTCGCTCACCATTTGACCATCGGCAGGTGGTCGGCACCGCCATCGAGACCACGACGGCGCAGGTCGACGCGCTGCTGGCCGCGGCATTCAAGGCCCAGCCGGGGTGGGACGCGCTCGGCGGCAATCGCCGCGCCGCACTCCTCGACCGCGTCGCCGATCTTTACGAGGAGCATCGCGAGGACTTTTATTCGCTGTGCATTCGTGAAGCGGGCAAGACGTTGCCCGACGCGATCCTCGAGGTGCGCGAGGCGGTCGATTTCCTCCGTTACTACGCCGCCGAGGCGCGGCGGCTGTTCACCGCGCCAGAGACGCTGCCCGGACCGACCGGCGAGCTTAACCAGCTACGCCTCCATGGACGGGGGGTGTGGACCTGCATCAGCCCGTGGAATTTTCCGCTGGCGATCTTTACCGGGCCGGTTGCGGCAGCACTTGCCGCGGGAAACGCCGCCATCGCCAAGCCAGCCGAGCAGACCCCGCTGATCGGCGCGCTCGCGGTCGACCTCATGCACCGCGCGGGAATCCCGGCCGAGGTCGTCCAGCTCGCGGTGGGCGACGGCAAGGTCGGCGCAGTGCTGGTGTCGCACCAGCTGACGGCGGGAGTCGCCTTCACCGGCTCGACCAGTGTCGCCAAGGCAATCAACCGCAGCCTTGCCGAGCGCGACGGCCCGATCGTCCCGCTGATCGCCGAGACCGGCGGCCAGAATGCGATGATCGTCGACAGCTCGGCGCTGCCCGAGCAGGTCACCCGCGACGTCATCGCCTCGGCTTTCCAGTCGGCCGGTCAGCGCTGCTCGGCCCTGCGCGTCCTGTTCGTTCAGGACGATGTCGCCGACACCATGCTGACGATGATCGCCGGGGCGATGCAGACCCTGCGCATCGGTCAGCCGGGTGAACTCGCGGTCGACGTTGGCCCGGTCATCGATGCCGAGGCCAAGGCGCTGCTCGACGCACATATCGCCGACCTTTGCGCGCGGGCGAAGATCCTGTGCGAACTGCCCCTGCCCGAAGGCGCCGAGCAGGGTAGCTTTGTCACCCCGGTGCTGGCTGAGATCTCCAGCCTTGCCGACCTCGACAGCGAGCATTTCGGGCCGATCCTGCACGTCATCCGCTATCCTGCGGGTGGGCTGGACGCGGTGATCGACCAGATCAATTCCACCGGCTTCGGCCTGACGCTCGGCCTGCAGAGCCGGATCGACACCGTCCGCGACCACGTCGAGCGGCGCGCGCGGGTCGGCAATCTCTACGTCAACCGCAACCAGATCGGCGCGGTGGTCGAGGCGCAGCCGTTCGGCGGCGAAGGGCTGTCGGGGACCGGGCCCAAGGCAGGCGGACCCCATTACGTCGCGCGCTTCGCGACCGAGCGGGTGAGCTGCATCGACACCACCGCGGCGGGCGGCAACGCTTCGCTGATGGCGGCGATCGACTAGGCGCTGAACCGGCGGCATTCCGGCGCGTTCGGGCGAGGACATTCCTCGGAGGCGCGCATGGACATCACCGATCTCATTCTCGACCAGCATCAGCAGCAGCGGCGGCTATTCGGGCTTCTCCAGCAGATGCACGACGCGAAGCCCGACGAGCTGAGCGCGGTCTGGGGAGCGCTCAAGGCGCTGCTCGACGTCCATGCCGAGGCCGAGGAGCGCTTTTTTTATCCGCGCCTACTCAAGGAAGGCAGCGGCGAAGCGGATGCCGACAGCGCCAAAGAAGAAACCAAGGACGCCATCGAGGACCACAACGAAATCCGCGATGCCGGCGAGGCGGTCGACAAGGAAAAGCCGGGCTCGGACTCCTGGTTCAAGGCCGTGACCAAGGCCGACGAGGCCAACAGCAAGCACATGGGCGAGGAAGAGCGGCAGGGGCTGGCCGATTTCCGCGAGCATGCGTCGGTCGACGAGCGGCACCGGCTCGGGATTCAGTTCATCGCTTTCACCAGCGAGCACCGCGAGGGGATCAAGGCGGTCGACAAGGACCCCGACGCTTACGTCAAGGCGCCCGAGAAGGAATTGGCGAAGGGCTAACGATCGGGTGGCGCGCGCGCGTCCGCGACGCTCAGTCGAATTCGAGCGGAGCGGCGGCCCCACCCGACAGATTGTTGGGTCGGTTGGGCTCGACCGTCACACCGCCCGCGCTTGGGCGCTTGTCGGGCGGCCATTTGGGCAGGCGGCGGTTGCGAGGCTGCGCGCGCCGACGCGGTTCCTCATAGGGACCGCGAGAAGGGCACGCGCGATCGGGAAAGTGCCGGGCTAGCTCGGCATCCAGGCGTTGGGCGCATGCCGCGATGCGTCGCTCGTACGTCGCGGTCAGTTCGTCGGCCGTCTTCCGCACCGCGCCGGGATGGCCGGGATCGTTTACCGCCGGTTCGATATTCCGGCGAAACTCCTCGGCCAGCGCCTGCATTTCGGCGCGGATCGCCTGGGCGGTCCGCTCGATTTCCCGCTTGATCCGTTCGTGACCCGTCACAGCGTTTCTCCGTCACCCGGCACAACGGTGCATAGCGTATCCGGGCCCGGACGGCAGCAACGGTGCAGTGAGTTCAGGAAAGTCTAGCGCCTGAGCCGGCTAGAAGCTGGCTCCCCGAGTTGGATTCGAACCAACGACCAAGTGATTAACAGTCACCTACTCTACCGCTGAGCTATCGGGGAGCGGTCCAGTGCGGACGCCCGCGCCTATGGCTTAGCGATTTGGGCTTGGCAACCCCCGTCAGGAGGCGAACTGTTCCATCGCGATCCGCTCGTCGAGGGCGTGTTCGGGATCGAACAGCAGGCTCAGCGAGCGGCTGCGGTCGAGGCTGACCTCGACCTCGGCGACGTCGCGCACCTCGAACTGGTCGGCGACCGCGGCGACCATTCGATCGTGGGGCGAGTGGATGCGAAACAGTAGCCGCGTATCGTCGGGCAGGATCGCGCCCGACCAGCGACGCGGGCGGAAGGGCGCGATCGGAGTCAGCGCCAGCATCCGCGCCGCGAGCGGCAGGATCGGGCCGCGGGCGGAGAGATTATAGGCGGTCGATCCGGCCGGGGTCGCCACCAACACGCCGTCGCCGACCAGCTCGGGTAGCACCACGCGGCCGTTGACCAGCACCTCGACCTTGGCGACCTGGCGGGTTTCGCGGAGCAGGGAGACTTCGTTGATCGCGTTGCTGGTCCATTCGTCGCCGTGGATCGTGCGGGCGACCATGGTCAGCGGGGCGACGCTGATCTTCTTGGCGGCTTCGATCCGCTCGGCGAGGCGATCGATTCGCCATTCGTTCATCAGGAAGCCGACCGTGCCGCGGTTCATCCCGAACACCGGCCGGAACTCGCCCTCGTCGAGCATTTGGTGGAGGACGTGAAGCATGAAACCGTCGCCGCCGAGCGCGACCAATTGGGTCGCCTGGCGATCCTCGGCGAAGCTGTAGCGACGGCGCAGCAGCTTGGCCGCCGCCTGCGCCGCTTCATTATGGCTGGCAACGAGGCCGATGCCCCGGGCGGCAAGGTCGCGGTCGACGGTGGCGGGGCTCGCGGGCAAGATGGCGCTCACTTTACTCCTCCGCCGGGGCGGCCTTACGCCGGCAGCATAGCAGCCGATCGGCCCGCCGCCACTGTCCCGTTAAGACGCAGGAGAGTGGCGCAAGGGTGCATCTAAGGGCGACGGCGTCTAAACGGACAGTGATGACGGCCCCTTTCCATCCCCAGCGCGGCAAACGCGCTTCCGATCGGCCCGCTGCGCCGGCGCCGGTTCGCCAGGCTGACGAGGCGCTTCAGCGGGCACTCGAGAACGATGAGCTCAGCATCGCCTTCCAGCCCCAGTTCGACGTTGCCAGCGGGGCGATGATCGGGGTCGAGGCGCTCGCCCGCTGGCCCGGGGTCGCCAGTCCGGTCGAGCTGTTCGCCCGCGCAGCGGACGCCAACCTGTCCGAGCGTCTGTCCCGAACGATGCAGCGCAAGGCGCTCCAGGCCGCCGGCCAGTGGCGCGACGGCCGCGCCGCGCTCAAGCTGTCGATCAACCTGCTGGCCGAAGATCTGGCGCGGCCCGGCTATGAGCAGTGGCTGCTCGACGAGATCGTCGCCGCCGGCCTGACGCCCGAGCGGATCACCGCCGAAATCACCGAGGGCAGCCTGGTCGCCGATCCCGTTGCGGCGGCCGCCCGGCTGGCGCGGCTGCGGTCCGCCGGCGTGCGGATCGCCGTCGACGACTTTGGTACCGGTTACGCCAGCCTCGCTTACCTCACCACGTTGCCGCTCGACCTCATCAAGATCGACCGTGGGCTGATCATCGACATGGTCGGGGGCAGCCGCGACCGGATCGTGGTGCGCGCGCTGATTGCGCTCGCCCGTGAACTCGAGCTTGAGGTGGTGGTCGAAGGGGTGGAGGACCCGGCCCAGCTCGAATTGCTCCAGCAGTGGGGCTGCGATTATTACCAAGGCTTCCTCGGTGCCGAGGCGCTCGACGATGTCGAGCTCGCCCGGTTCGTCAGCGAGGGCCGAACCGCGCCTCCAGCGCGTTGAGCGAGGGCTCGTGGGTAAGGTCGAGGTGGAGCGGGGTGACCGACACATATTTGTCGGCGATCGCTTCGAGGTCGGTCTGGTGACCAGGCGTCTGGACCAGCGGCCCTAGTCCCAGCCAATAATAGTTGAAGCCACGTGGGTCGGTGCGGTGGATGATCTGGGTCCGCCCATAGTCGCGGATGCCCTGGCGGCAGACACGGACGCCGCGCACGTCGTCGGGCGCGCTGGGCGGGAAGTTGACGTTGACCAGCGTTCCTGCGGGCATGTCCTCCGTCAGCAGCGGACCAAGGACGCGCTCGGCCCACGCCTCGGCCGCGGCGAAGGGAACGGTGTCGCCCATCCCTTCGCGGGCGTAGGCCTGGCTGAGCGCGATCGAGCGCACCCCGGCAAGCGCGCCTTCCATCGCCGCCGAGACCGTGCCTGAGTAAGTGACATCTTCACCCAGATTCGCGCCGCGATTGATGCCTGACAGGATCACGTCCGGGCGCGCGTCCTTCATCACGTGGAACAGCGCCATCAGCACCGAATCGGTCGGCGTGCCCGCCACCGCGAACCGGCGCTCGCCCAGCTTGCGCAGCCGGAGCGGCCTGGTGAGGGTCAGCGAATGACCCGTGCCCGACTGCTCCTCGAGCGGCGCCACCACCCAGATATCGTCGGAAAACCGCCGCGCGACCTCCTCCAGCAGCTTGAGGCCAGCGGCGTTCACGCCATCGTCGTTGGTGAGGAGGATGCGCATGCCGCGGCTCTGGCCCAGCACCGGAGAGCCCGCAAGTGTCCCGACTTGCGCCATTTTGGCAACAAACGGCACGATTCGCGTGTCGTCCAGTCAACAGGGCGCTTGTTCGACTCTCGCGATGGACTTATGGGCGCGCTGGGGAATGGCCGACTTCACCGGGTCTAAGTCCCGGTAAAGTCTCGTATTCGTCTCCGGTTGTCCGGGTGGCCCCGGGTACCGGCGGCACCGTGCTTGAACGGTCTCGAGCGGCCTTGTGGCGGTCGCTCGTGACCATGAGGGAGGGGACTTATGGCGACGGCACTGGTCGACATCTACGGGGATCACCCCGTCTCGTTCGATACGATGATCCTGCCGCACGGCTACAAGCCGAGCGACGACGAAGAGTTCATGTGCACCGCGCACAAGGCCTACTTCCTGCGCAAGCTGCTCGACTGGAAGGACGCCATCGTCGAGGAGAGCCGGGCGACCATGGCCCAGCTCCAGATCGACTCGCTCCGCGAGCCCGATCTCGCCGATCGCGCGTCGAGCGAAACCGACTGGGGGATCGAGCTTCGCACCCGTGACCGCCAGCGCAAGCTCATCGGTAAGATCGAGGCGGCGATCCGCCGCCTCTATGCCGGTGAATATGGCTATTGCGACGTCACCGGGGAGCCGATCAGCCTCGGCCGGCTCGAAGCCCGCCCGATCGCGACCATGACGCTGGAAGCGCAGGAGCGGCACGAACGGATCGAGAAGGTCAGCCGCGACGACTGACTTTTGGGTCACGCGCCCGACCCCACCGGGGGGCGGGGCAGGGCGCCGTTCCCACTCAGTGCAGCGTGGCGAGGCCGAGCATCTCGTCCTTGAGACGCAGCTTTTCCTTTTTCAGTTGATGGAGGAGCACATCGTCGGGGTGGGGTCGCTGCTCTTCCGCGTCGATCTGTGACTGGAGAGCAGCATGCTTAGATGCCAGAGCGTCGACGTGTGCATTTTCCATATTCGTCATTCCCTTCCTTAGGTAGCGACCCCATTAGAAAACCACAGACGGACGACTTTGTCGCGTCACATTTGATCCATCCGGCCCGCGCCTCCGCTCGGTTGGCCGTTTCCCCAAGGTAGCCGTTAAACGAGGTTATGAACGACGATCTTCTCCACGGTCGGCTCGACGCCTTGCGGTCAGAGCATCGGACGCTCGACGAGGAGTTGCGGGCGCTCGTCGCCGAGCCCAACGGCAACCAGCTCGAGCTGGCGCGGCTCAAGCGGAGCAAGCTACGTCTCAAGGACGAGATCGCTTTTCTTGAAGACCAATTGGTCCCCGACATCATCGCTTGAGCTGTCCCGCAAAGGGATGGGTGGTGCCAGGGCGCACCCCGTCCGTCCAAGCCGCGTTCCCCCCGTAACGATACCGTGCCAGAAGAGCGTCATGAGTGACCCGTTCGACCCAGCTGCCGATCGTGCCCGGACCACCCCGCGCCTGATCGAGAGCCTCTACACCGAGGCGATGGTGCTGGCCGACGAGGCGCGCACCTATTTCGATCGCGAAGGCCGCGACGAACGCTCGCAGCTCGATCCGTTCGTGCGGGTCGGCTTCGCCTGCGAGTCGCTCAAGGTCACCACGCGGATCATGCACATCGTCGCCTGGCTGCTGACCCAGCGCGCGGTCGAGACGGGCGAGATCGCGCCGGCCAGCGCGACCCGTCCCGAGCGGCGCCTCGGCCACGCGGCCGACAGCGATCCGGACGTGGTCTCGCAACTTCCCGCGGCCGCCCAGCGCCTCGTCACGGCCAGCACCGAGCTTTATGCGCGGGTCAAAAGGTTGGACGAAGAGGGCTTCGACGAGGCCCCGGTGCCGAGCCCGGCGCGAGCGCTGATGGGGCGGCTCGAACGCGACCTCCGGCGCGGCGCGCACGGCGACTAGGAGCGCGCCGCGACGCGCGCTACGCTCGCCCGCATGACGTCCTTCCGCTTCAATCCCGGCCCGCGGCTGCTGAGCGGCCCCGGGCGCAGCCGCGACCTCGCCGAGCAGCTTCCCGCCGGACCGGTGCTGTTCGTCACCGACGCCGACGTGCGGCGGCTGGGACTGCCCGACGACGCCCTCGCTGCGTTGGCCCAGAGCGGACGGCAGGTCACCGTCTTCGACGCAGTCGAAGCCGATCCGTCGCGGTCGACATTGCTGGCCGCGGTCGAAGCCGGCCGCGACGCGGGTGTGGCGAGCGTGATCGGGTTCGGCGGGGGCAGCCCGATGGATGTCGCCAAGCTCGCCGCTTATCTGCTCGGCTCGGGCGACGACCTCGACCGCATCTGGGGGGTCGGGTTGGCGACGGGCGCGCGCCTGCCGTTGGCGCTCGTTCCCACCACCGCCGGCACCGGCAGTGAGGCGACTCCGGTCGCGGTGATCACCTGCGAAGGCGCCGAGAAGCGCGGGGTCAACAGCCCGGCGCTGATCGCCGACTGGGCGGTACTCGACGCCGAGCTGACATTGGGTATGCCGCGCGCACTGACCGCCGCGACGGGCATCGACGCGATGGTCCACGCGATCGAGGCTTACACCTCGGCGCACGCCAAGAACCCGCTGTCGGATCTCTACGCCCGCGAGGCGCTGCGGTTGCTCGGCGCCAACCTCATCACGGCCTGCGAAGACCCGGGCGACCGCGATGCGCGCTCGGCGATGCTGCTCGGCGCGCATCTTGCCGGGCTGGCCTTCGCCAACGCGCCCGTCGCCGGCGTCCATGCGCTCGCTTATCCGCTCGGCGGGATCCACCATCTGCCGCATGGGCTCAGCAATGCGCTGATGCTGCGCCACGTGCTCGGCTTCAATGCGGAGGCGGCGCGCGAGCATTATGCCGAGCTGGCCGAAGTGCTCGACCCCGACTGCAGTGCTCTCGGCAGCCAGGCCCGGGCGGCGCTGCTCATCGAGCGGCTCGACCGGCTGGTGATCGACAGCGGGCTTCAGCCACGCCTGCGCGATCACGGCATCGGCTTCGAGGAAGCACCGACGCTTGCGCGCGAAGCGATGAAGCAACAACGACTGCTGGTGAATAATCCGGTTCCGATCAGCGAGGCCGATGCCCAGCGGCTTTACGAGGCGGCGTGGTGAGCCGCCCGGCCGCGCCCGCCCGCGCCGACTTCCGCCACTGGCAGACTGTTACTACGCGCTGGGCCGACAACGACGCCTACGGGCACGTCAACAATACCGTCTATTACCAATGGTTCGACAGCGTAGTGAACGCGTGGCTCGTCGAGCGGGGGCTGCTCGACATCGCCGCCGGCGACCCGATCGCGCTGGTCGCGGAAACAGGCTGCGCCTATTTCGCGCCGCTCAGCTTTCCCGGCGAAGTCGAGGTTGGCCTTGTGGTCGCCGAGCTTGGCCGCTCGTCGGTGCGTTACCGGATCGGGGTATTCGCGCCCGGTGCGGCGACGGCCGCGGCGGCGGGTGAATTCGTCCATGTCGCGGTTGGCCGAAACGACCGCCGCCCGGTGCCGTGGCCCGAGGCTTGGCGCGCCGCCTTAGCCAGCCTCAGCTGATCGCCAGCCGGCCACGAGCCGCGCTATATTCGGCCGCCCACCGGGCGACGAGATCGGCGGTCGGCTGAACCCGGTCGATGACCCCGATCCCCATTCCCGAGCCCCAGATGTCGCGCCATGCCTTGGCTCCACTGGCGCTGGCGAAGCTCATCGCTTCGGGGCCGCTCTCGGGCAGATTGTCGGGGTCGAGCCCGGCCGCGGCGATCGATGAGCGCAGATAATTGCCGTGGATACCGGTGAAGAGGTTGGAATAGACGATGTCGCCCGCGCCACTGGCAACGATTCCCTGCTTGTAGCCTTCGTCGGCGCGGGCCTCGTCGGTGGCGATGAAGGGCGAGCCGATGTAGGCGAAGTCGGCGCCCATCGCTTGCGCGGCGAGGATCGCCCCGCCGGTCGCGATCGAGCCCGACAGCGCCAGCGGCCCGTCGAACCATTTGCGGATTTCCTGCACCAGCGCGAACGGCGACCATTTGCCGGCATGACCGCCGGCGCCAGCGGCGACCGCGATGAGGCCGTCCGCGCCTTTCTCGATCGCCTTGCGGGCGTAGCGGTCGTCGATCACGTCATGGAGCGTGATGCCGCCCCAGCTATGGACTGCGGTGTTGAGCTCCTCGCGCGCACCGAGCGAGGTGATGACGATCGGCACCTTCCACTTGGCGCAGGTCGCGACATCCTCCTCGAACCGCTCGTTCGAGCGGTGTACGATCTGGTTGACGGCGAAGGGCGCGGCTGGCGCGTCCGGATGGTCGCGGTCATGCGCGCTGAGCGCCTCGGTGATCTCGTGAATCCACTCGTCGAGCTGGCTTTGCGGGCGCGCGTTGAGCGCGGGAAAGCTGCCGACCACGCCGGCCTTGCACTGGGCGATCACCAGCGCCGGGTTGGAGACGATGAACAAGGGCGCGCCGATCACGGGCAGGCGCAGCTGGTCGAAAATCCGTGGCACGGCCATGTCTTGCGGCGGCTCCGCTGGAGGGGATGCGTTTCGATTGGCTACCAAGGCCGTCGGCGCTTGGCAAACCGCAGCAAAGGGATGCAAACATCACCGTTACGCAATTCAGGGCAATAAGCCCGGGGGGATCCGCTTCAGCCATGGCCGACCAAGACCACGCGTCGCCGGCTTCGACACAGCTTGCGGCTTTCGACGTCTTCCGCGCCTTCGCCGACAATCTGCCCCAGCTGGCGTGGATCGCCGACGCCGAAGGTTCGATCTACTGGTACAACCAGCGCTGGCTCGATTACACTGGCACCACGCTCGACCAGATGTTCGGTTGGGGTTGGACCACCGTCCACGATCCCGCCGAACTCGACCGGGTGGTGGCCAATTGGCGCGCCGCGCTGGCCGCGGGCGAGCCGTGGGAGGACACGTTCCCGCTGCGCCGCGCCGACGGCACGTTCCGCACCTTTCTGTCGCGCGCCAATCCCTGTCACGGCGCAGATGGCGCCATCACCCACTGGTTCGGGACCAACACCGACATCACCGACCAGTTGATCGCCGAAGAACGGATGCGCGAGGCGCAGCAGCGGCTCGCCGCCGCGCTCGAGGCGAGCGAGACCGGGACCTTTTTCTGGGACATGCGCAGCAACGCGCTCGACTGGGACGAGGCACTGGACCGCCTGTTCGGCCTGCCGCCCGGGAAGACCGCGCGCAGCCTCGACCAGTTCCTGGCGATGGTTCACCCCGACGATCGCGCTGGGGTGGTCGAACGGTGCGAGCGCTGCGTTGCCGAGGGCGCTGACTTCGACATGGAATTCCGCGTCATCCGCCCGGATGGCGAGCAGCGCTGGCTGTACGACCGCGGCAAGACCGTACTCGACGCCGACGGCAAGCCCGCGCTCCTGTCGGGCGCATGCGTCGACATCACCGCCCGCCGGCACTCGGAAGAAGCGGCGCGGATCGGCGCTCGTGAAATTGAGGCAATCTACCAGGCCGCGCCGGTCGGGCTGACTGTGCTGGACCAGCATGGCCGTTACGTCCGGATCAACCAGCGGCTTGCCGAGATCAATGGGGTCGCGGCCGACGACCATATCGGCCGCACGCTGCGCGATGTCGTGCCCGCGCTCGCCGAAGCCGGCGAAGCGCTATTCGACCGGGTGCTTGCCGGCGAGGAGGTCTGGGGGCTGGAGATGACGGGCGAGACTGCCGCCCAGCCCGGGGTCCAACGCACCTGGCGCGAAAACTGGCTGCCGATGCGCGACGATGACGGTTCGATCATCGGCGTCACCATTTCGGCCGAGGAGATCACCCAGGCCAAGGAGTCCGAGCGCCGCCTGCTCGCCAGCGAGGAGCGCTACCGGGCATTGTTCGAATCGATGGAGCAGGGTTTCTGCGTCGTCGAGGTCACGCCCGGCGACGACGGGAAGGTCGATCACCGCTTCATCGAAATCAACCCGGCCTTCTCACGGCAGAGCGGTCTTCCCCCGAGTGTGATTGGCCATTCGATCAAGGAGGCGGTTCCCGACCTCGAGCAAAGTTGGTCGGACCATTATGCCGAGATCGCGCGGACCGGCATCTCCCAGCGTTTCGTCGAACATGCTGCGCCGCTTGGCCGCTGGTTCGAAGTCTATGCCTTTCGGATCGGCGATCCGGCGCGGCGACATGTGGCCATCCTGTTCAGCGACGTCACCGAGCGGGTGCGCCGCGAAGAGGATTTGCGGCTTCGCCTCAACGCCATTCCGCAGATGGTCTGGTCGACCCGCCCCGACGGTTTCCACGATTTCTACAACGACCGCTGGTACGAATATACCGGCACGCCGCCGGGATCGACCGACGGCGAGGGCTGGAACGACATGTTTCATCCCGACGACCAGGAGCGCGCCTGGGCGCGGTGGCGCGCTTCGCTGGCCAGCGGCGAACCCTATGAGATCGAATATCGCCTGCGCCACAACAGCGGCGACTATCGCTGGGTGCTCGGCCGCGCGCTGCCGGTGCGCGACGAAGAGGGCGAGATCGTCCGCTGGATGGGGACCTGCACCGACGTCGACGACACTGTCCGCGCCCGCACCGCGCTCGAGGAATCCGAAGCGACCCTGCGGGCAGTGATCGAGAGCATGCCGGTCGGACTGATGTTCTCCGACGCGACGGGCAAACTCACCGGGCGCAACCAGCGGATCGGCGATATCCTCCTGACCGAGCCGCCACTGACCAAGGAAGTCGGCGACTATGCGCGGGACTATCGCTCCTTTCACGGTGACGGGCGACCGGTCGAGAACCATGAATTCCCGCTGGCTCGTGTTGTCAGCGGGGCCGAGCAGCGACCCGAACTCGAATGCCAGGTGACGCGCGGCGACGGTTCGCTCGCCTGGGTCCGCTACGTCGCCGCCCCAATCGAGGATGCCGGCGGCAATTTGGTGGGCGGGGTGGTCGCCACGATCGACATTGACCGCGAGAAGCGGCTGGCCGAAGGGCTCGAACGCGAAGTCGAGAAGGTCGTTGGCGAGCGCGAGGCCGCGCAGGAGGCACTCCGCCAGTCGCAGAAGCTTGAGGCGATGGGCCAGCTCACCGGCGGGGTGGCGCACGACTTCAACAATCTGCTCACCCCGATCATCGGCAGTCTCGACCTGCTCCATCGCAAGGAAGTCGGTGACGCGCGGATGCAGCGGCTGGTCGACGGCGCGCTGCAGTCGGCCGAGCGGGCCAAGACGCTGGTCCAGCGCCTGCTCGCCTTCGCCCGCCGCCAACCGCTCCAGCCGACGGCGATCGACGTCGGCCAAATCGTCGAGGACATGGCCGACCTCATCGCCAGCACATCGGGGCCGCGGGTGCGGGTGGCGGTGACGGTCGCGCCGGGGCTGCCGCCAGCCCGTGCCGACGGCAACCAGCTCGAGATGGCGCTGCTCAACCTCAGCGTGAACGCGCGCGACGCCATGCCGAGCGGCGGCCGGCTCAATATCGACGTCCGTTCGGCCGACGCGCCGTCCGACCTGCCCGACCTCGCCGGCCGGCCGCACATCGTCCTCACGGTCGCCGACACCGGGCTCGGGATGGACGAGGAGACGCTCGCCCGCTGCATCGAGCCGTTCTACTCGACCAAGGGCGTCGGCAAGGGCACCGGCCTCGGCCTGTCGATGGTCCACGGCCTCGCCGCCCAGCTCGGCGGCGCCCTTAGGATCGACAGCCGCGAAGGCGAGGGCACCTGGATCGAGCTGTGGCTCCCGGTCTCGGCCGAACGCGTCGGCGAGGCCGAGCGAACCAGTCGCGCCGCCCGCGAGGCCGGGCAGGGCCTCGTGCTGCTGGTCGACGACGAGGAACTGGTGCGCGAATCGACCGCGTCGATGCTGACCGACCTCGGCTATCGCGTGGTCGAGGCAAAGTCGGCCGAGCAGGCTCTCGAGCTGGTCAAGGACGGGCTGCACCCCGACCTTTTGGTCTCCGATCATCTGATGCCGGGACTGAGCGGGACCGACCTCGCCGTTCGCCTCCGCGCCCGCCTGCCGAGCCTGCCGGTGCTGATCGTCTCAGGCTACGCCGAGAGCGATGCGCTGGCGCCGGCCTTCCCGCGCCTGACCAAGCCGTTCCGCCAGGCGGACCTCGCCGCCGCCATCGGGGCGATCAGGGGTGAGGCGCCCCCGCCGAGCGCCCCAGCCGCAAGCGGGTAAACAGCATCGCCGCCTTCGGGCTTCGCCCGTAGCGCGGCTCGAGCGCCGCCGGCAGCGCGAAGGTGCTGACCAACCCGCCGACGTCCACGGTCAGCGCGCCGAGCGGCAGACTGCGGTAGCCGCCGAGCGAAAGCTTGCCGACGGTCAAGGTCCGGCCCGCGAGCGGATCGGCGAGATCGTCGCCGAACAATTCGTCCTTGCCCGCGACCTCGCCGCGGACGAACGCGCCCCAGCGGCCTATCTCGACTGCGCTCTCGAGCAGCGCTGCGCGGGTGGTCTTCGCAGCGTGGTCGCCACCGCTCGTGCGGTTCTGCCCGAACGCCAGCGTGGTTTGCCAGAAGCCGCTCTTCGCCAAGGGTCGATTCCACGTCGCCGAGGCGGTCGTGCGACGGACGTTCTCCTCGGGATGCAGCCCCTCAGGACTGTTTAGAAAGGCGTGGCTGATCTGCAGCGACCAGTCGGGTGAGGGGTTGAACGTCGCGCGCAGCGACCAGCTGTCGAAGCGCGGGCGCTCGACGTCCCAGCGATGCTGGTCGGGCTCGCGTCCGGTGAACAGCGAGCCTTCGAGCTTGAGCGGTCCGTGGACCACGCCCGCCGTCGCGACGCCGAATGTGACATGGGTCGAATCGAGGTAGTGGTGGCTGATCGGCGCCTCGGGATTGCCCATGCCCGAGAAGCGGTGGAGGTAGGTGGTCGGCCCGAGCGCCGGCTCGCCGGGGTATGCGAGATAGACGAAGCCGCTAGTCCTGGCCCCGAGCGGCTGGCTGACCGTCAGCGACAGTTCGGCGAGCGCGTCGTGCGGATGCTGGCGGTCGACCAGTTCGGTGCGGCCGTCGGCGGTTTCGCCGGTCGCCAGCAGCAACGGATAGCCCGCCTTGCCCATCAGCGGGTCGAGGCTGGCCATGCCCTTGAGAGTCAGCGTGCCCGTGCCGAGCGGACGCTGCGCCATGCCCATGAACATCGAGGCGACGAAGGTCTTGTCGGCTCCGCGCGGCCCGCCCTGGTGATCGACGATCAGCGTCGCCGAGCCATGCGCCATTCCGCTCCACCCGCCGCCGAGCGAGATCATCGGTCCCATCATCGGCGCGCTGTCGGGCACCCAGCTCGTACCCGAGCCGTCGCGGGTCATCGCGTAGCTGCCGAGGGCGCCGGTCATCATGTGGTCCATCGCGCCCATCGCCATGCCGCCTTGGTCCATCGCGCCGTGATCCATTGCGCCGTGGTCCATGGAGCCGTGGTCCATTGGTGCGGGCGGCGGTGCTTCGGCCGGAGGCGAAGCCGATGGAGCCACGGCCGGGGTTTCGTGGCCGGGATGCGCGGCAGCCGCCGGCGGGTTCTCACGAGCAGGCGTGGTCGGCGTCGCGTGGTGGGCCGGCTTAGCCTTAGCCTTAGCCTTGGGCTTGGGCTTCGGCTTGGCGGCCGGCGCGGAGTTCGCGGGCGTCGGATGGTGCATCCCGGGCATGTCCATCCCGGGCATTGACTGGGCGAGGGCGGCGGCCGGCAGCAAGGCCGTGCTCGCGGCAAGGAGGGTCTTCGGTCTGATCATCGTATCCCCAGTGTCGCGCGGCCTCGGGGCCCCGGCGCGATCGTCTGATTTCTGTGCTGAATGGCGACGGAGCGCTCGTCAGCCGAGGCGGGGAGGTGGTGTGGCCAGTCGGGGCGTGCGGCCGTCGAGCGGGGTCAGCGGGCTAGCCGCCGGCATCTTTTCGCGGGCGGGAGTCGGTGCCATGACGGCGCCGACTTGTGGGATGACTAGCGCGCAAGCCGCACCGCAGTGCGCGCCGGGGAGCGATTTGTCTGCACCCACGGGTGCCTCGCCGCCGCAGTGGCCGTCGCCGCTCATCGCCATGCTTGAGCTGGTCGCGGCCTGCGCCGGTGCGGGCGCGAACGGCATCAGTAGCAGCGCCGTGAGTGCAAACAGGCTGAGCAGGCGGGCGACCATCACCGACAGCTAGGCGTCCGCAAGGTGAACTGCAACCGAAGCAAGCGGTGGCCAGCCACACCGTACCAGCCTAACATCGCTCTCGTGCACGCCGTCCAGACCTTCGAATTGGTGCTCCTGCTGCTGGGCGCGGTGGTGGCCCTGCAATGGCTGGCCGAGAAAGTCGGCCTGCCACCGTCCTCGGCGCTGCTGGTCGGCGGCGGAGCGCTCGCTTTCCTGCCTGGCATCCCCGTGATCGAACTCGATCCAGAACTCGCGCTGGTCCTATTCCTCCCACCACTTTTGCTCGACGGCGCTTACTTCACGGCCTTCGGCCGCTTCCGCCGTCACTTGCCGGGCATCCTTTCGCTGGCGGTCGGGGCGGTGGTCTTCACCACCCTGGTGGTCGGCGTGGCAGTGCACCTCATCCTGCCCATCCTGCCGTGGCCGGCCTGCTTCGCGCTTGGTGCGATCGTCTCGCCGCCCGATGCGGTGGCGGCGCGCGCGGTCCTCCAGCGGGTCCAGTTGCCGCGCCGGCTGCAGGCATTGCTCGAAGGGGAGAGCCTGCTCAACGACGCGACCGGGCTGGTACTGTTCCGCTTTGCCGTCGCCGCCACCCTGAGCGGCGTCTTCAGCCCCGGCGCCGCGATCGGCCAGTTCGCGCTGCTAGCGCTGGGCGGCGTCGCGGTCGGGATCGGGGTCGGTTATCTGTGGGTGTGGATCCTGCGCCGGCTTACGAACGAGACGCTGGTGGTGACTACCGCCACCCTGCTGTGCTGGGTTGCCTATCTGGCCGGAGAGGCGGTCCACGTCTCGGGAGTGATCGCGACCGTCACCGCGGGCCTGATCTTCGGCTGGTACCAGCATGTCATCATGCCCGCCGCGGTCCGGCTGCAGGGCAACGCTTTCTGGCGGACACTAACCTTCTGCCTCGAGGCGCTGGTGTTCATCCTGATCGGCTCGTCACTGCGCAGCGTGCTCGATCGTGCGGGCGGGCTCGAACAGGTGCTGACCAACCTGTGGGGGCCGATCCTGTGCATCCTCGCGGCGGTCGTGCTCGCCCGCTTCGTCTGGGTGTTCGCGACCGATTATCTGCTGCGCCTGCTGTGCCTCGCCGGCTCGAAGCGCGCCCGTCCGCTCGGCGAACGGCAGGCGGTGGTCCTCGCCTGGACCGGGATGCGGGGCGTGGTGACCCTGGCCGTCGCGTTGACCCTGCCGGCCGATTTTCCCGGCCGCGACTTCATACTGGTCGCCGCCTTCGCGGTCATCCTGATGACGGTGGTGGTGCAGGGCAGCACGCTCGGGCTGCTGATCCGCGCGGTCAAGCCGGAGGATCATGAGCCCCCGGCCAAGGTGCCGCTGCCGCAGGCCGAGGCGGCGATCGCCCGCGCCAAGCTCGCCGAAGCCGAGCGCCATGCCTACGGCCCCGACGGCGAGGTCGTGCACCCGCAACTCCTCGACATGTACCAGAAGCGCGCCGCCGCGACCGAGAAATACGCCCGCGATGCCGATGGCTTCATGGACAATATCCGCGGCCATTTCGACATCATGCTGAAAGCGCTCGCCGCCGGTCGCGCGACGCTGATCCGGCTCCATCGCAAGGGCGAGATCGAGGACGAGACGCTTCACAATCTCGAACGCGACCTCGATCTTGAGGAATTGGGCCTGATTTATCAGCGCGAGGGCTGATCCTTCGCCGCCAAGTCGTGCAAAACGCACCAAATTTTAACGACGATTGCACTATCGAGCGGGGGTGTTGCTGGCGTCCGCTCTTCCTGCTCACGGTCGATCCGCGCCACTGGCTCGTCGGTCGGTGGCGGACTGGCTGTGGGTGCTACTGTTCCTCGCGCTCGCCGCCGCCTTCCTGTTCGTCGATCCGCGCACGGCGCCGCTGGCGCTGCAGGACGAAGCACGCAACGCCAACAACGCCCTCGAAATGTATCTGACCGGGCCCAGCCTGGTCACGACCTTCGGCTTCCAGCCCGACCTGTGGAACACCAAGCCGCCGATGCTGATCTGGCTGATGGACTTGAGCATGACGCTGTTCGGCCCGTCCGAATGGTCGATGCGGCTGCCATCAGCGCTGGCGGCGCTTGGGACCTTGCTGGCCAGCGTGCTGTTCACCCGCCGGACGACCGGCTCGCTGGCGGTCGCGCTGACCGCGGGGGGGATGCTGCTACTGAGCCCAGGCTTTTTCGGCGAGCATGGGGCACGGACCGCCGACTTCGATGCGCTGCTGACCCTGTTCGTCACGCTTGCGCTGCAGCGCTTGTTCTTCGCGGTCCACCAAGCACGACCGAGCGTGGCGTCGCTGCTTCTGATCGGCGCGCTGGTGGCCGCCGGAGCGCTGACCAAGAGCATCGCCGCCTTCATCCCAATGGTCGGGGTGGTGTTCTACCTCATCGCCATCGGCCGCTTCGGGCGGGTACTCCGGCAGACGCCGCGCTTCGCCCTCGCCGCGGCGACGGCCGTCATTCCGCTGGTGGTCTTTTACGTTCTGCGCGAGCGGGCTGCGCCAGGCTATGTCGCCGCGGCGCTCACTAATGACCTTGCCGGGCGGTTCAGCCAGTCGCTCAACGTCCCGAGCACGCCACTATTCTATCTGACCTCGCTGCCGGTTGGTTGGTTCATCGCCGGCCCGTTCCTCGTCGCGGCCCCGCTCGCTTTCTCCAAGCTCCCGTCTCGCGCGAAGCTGCTGTTCTTTTATGCGCTGGCGATCGCGGGATTCTCGCTGCTGGTGCTGAGCACAGCGACCAACCGCGCGTTGCAATATGCCCTTCCGGTCTTTCCCTGGCTGGCGATCATCGCCGCTCTGTCGCTCCGCCACCTTGTCGGAATGGTGAGTGGCGCCTGGCGGTCCAATCGCCGGGTCGAGGCAATCACGCTCGGCACCGCGCTCGGGCTGACCGGGCTGGTCCTCGTGCAGCAATCGATCGACTGGCGTTACCATCGCTTTCCCGAGCGCGATTTCTACCCGCAGGCGTCGTATGGCGACCTGTTCGCCACGCTAGCCGCACGCGGCACGACCGCTGTCACGGTCGTCGATCCGGGTAGCCTTCATCTTGGCCGGCCGGGCTATGCGCCCTTGCTGCGCTGGCACCAGCTGGTCTGGCGGGAGCGCGGCCTCGTCGCGCACCGCGTGATGGCAGAGGCGCCGGGGCTTTCCGGCCTGCTCGCCAGCTGCCAGCCCGCGGTGATCGCCGGGTGGACCGATGCCCAAGCGGTCGGCAGCTGCGAGGTGCGCTGGTCAAAGCCGGTCGGACGGTCCGCCGCCCTTTCCCAGCGCTAAGCGCTCCACTAGCGTCGCGAGCGTGGGGCAGGGCGGACAGATCGAAAGCGAACGCGAACAAGGCGCGGGCACGAGGCACGCGTGGTGGAACAGCACCTGGTTCGTCGCGCTGCTCGTGCTGGGCTCGATGGTGCCGCTGTTATGGCCATCGCTGCCGCCGCTGCTCGATTTGCCCGGGCACCTTGCCCGCTATCACGTCCAGCTCAGCCTCGACGGCTCGCCTTGGCTGCAGCGCTATTACGAATTTCACTGCGCGCCGGTCGGCAATCTCGGCGTCGATTTGCTGGTCGAGGTCATCGCCCCGCTCGTCGGGCTCGAGCTTGGCGTCAAGCTGGTCGTGCTCGCCATTCCGGCGCTGTTCGTTGGCGGACTGCTGGCGATCGCGCGCGAGGTTCATGGCCGCCTGCCGCCGACCGCCGCGCTCGCCGCGCCCTTGGCTTACGCGACACCCTTCCTCTACGGATTCCTCAATTTTTCGCTGAGCGTCGCGCTTGCGCTACTCGCCTTCGCCTGGTGGCTGCGACTGGCGCGTTTGGGTCGGCGGCGTCTGCGCGGTATTCTGTTCATGCCCGTCAGCCTGCTGCTCTACTTCACGCACATCTACGGCTGGGGTGTGCTTGGCCTGCTCTGCTTCGGAGCCGAGCTAGTCGCTTCCCGCGACCGGCGCGGACGCGGCTGGCCGAGCGCGTTAATTTCCTCGGCCGTGGCCTGTCTCGTGTTGGCGGCGCCGCTGATCCCCTTACTCGGCGCGATCCGTAACGCAGGCGGTGGGTCGTTCACCGGCTGGTTCGACCTCCCGCTCAAGTTCCGCTGGCTGGTGGCCCCGTTGCGCGACCGCTGGAAGTGGCTCGACCTGCCGGCGGGGATGCTGCTGTTCGCGGCATTGCTGTTCGCGCGCATCGACCCGCGCCTGCATTTCGCCCAGCCGCTGGCCGCCGGCGCGGTGCTGATGAGCCTCGCCTGCCTGGTGCTACCCTTCTACATGCTCAACTCGGCGCTGGCCGACATGCGCCTGCTTCCCGTGCTGCTCGCCGTCGCGATCGTCGCGATCGACAGCGACCGCAGCGACCGGCGCTTCGCTGCCCGGCTCGCCATCGCCGCGACGCTGTTCTTCGTCGTCCGGACCGCCACGCAGAGCGCCAGTTTCGCGCTGGCGGGTCGGCAGCAGGACGAGCGCCTCGACCAGCTCGATCAACTGCCGCAGGGCGCCCGTGTGGTTGCGCTGGTCGGTCGCGACTGCGACGACAGCTGGGCGGCGGTCCGCGACGGTCATCTTGCCTCGATGGTGACCGTGCGCCGCGACGGGTTCAGCAATGACCAGTGGCCGGGGCAGGGGATCAACCTGCTCAGGCTGCGCTATCGCCCACCGGGCCCGTTCGCCACCGATCCGTCCGAGATGGTTCAGCCCGCCGCCTGTGTGACCAACTGGACGGTCGACCAAGCGCTGAGCGCGTTGCCGCGCCCGTGGTTCGACTACGTCTGGCTACTCGGCACCGAGCCGCCCCGGCCTGCGCAATTCCACGGCCTCCGCCTCGTCGCGCAGAGTGCCGACGCCAGCCTCTACCGCATTGAGCGCTAGAAGCGTGAGATCATCGAAAGGGGAAGAATGGTGGACGCACTAGGGCTCGAACCTAGGACCCGCTGATTAAGAGTCAGCTGCTCTACCAACTGAGCTATGCGTCCATGCCTGTCAGGCAACGCGCCGGTGCCGTAGCAGGGCGCGGGCGGTCCTCTAACTGGGGGCTCCGGGCAATGCAACCGCTTTTCAGCGCTCGTGTTAGCTAAGCGTCGATCCGCTGCGCGAGCGCTGCTGGCGCTCGAAGCTCATCAGCAGGCCGAGGCAGATCATCACGGTCATCACCGCCGAGCCGCCGTAGCTGATCAGCGGGAGCGGGATGCCGACCACCGGGGCGAGTCCCATCACCATCAGCAGGTTGATCGCGAAGTAAGAGAACAGCACCGCGGCCAGCCCGGCGCAGCTCAACTGGCCGAAGCGGGTCGGGGCGTTGGCGGCGACCTTCATCGCCCACCGCAGCACGAACAGATAGGCGATGATGATGGCGGTGCCGCCGATCATCCCCCATTCCTCGGTCAGGGTGGCGAAGGCGAAGTCGGTATGGCCCTCGGGCAGATATTGGAGGTGGCTCTGGCTTCCCTGCATGAAGCCCTTGCCGAAGATCCCGCCCGAGCCGATCGCGATCTTGCTCTGGGTGATGTGATAGCCCGCGCCCATCGGATCGCTCTCGGGGTCGAGGAAGATGTCGATCCGCTTCTTCTGGTAGCCGTGGAGCAGGAATTCGTAGATCGGGATGATGGCGGCCGCGATCGCTGCGCCGGGAAGCAGGAACCAGCGCAAAGGCAAGCCGGCGAGGAACATCACCGTCACCCCGGCGAAAACGACCATGAGGCCGGTGCCGAGGTCGGGCTGGGCGATGATCAGCAGCGCCGGCACGCCGATCAGCGCCGCCGCCGGCCAGATCGCGCGGAACGAGCGAATGTCGCCGGCCGGGAGCAGTTCGTAGAAGCGGGCGAGCATCAGGGCTATGCAGGGCTTCATGAATTCGGACGGCTGGAGGCGGATGATGCCGAGGTCGAGCCAGCGCTGGGCGCCCTTGCCGACGATGCCCATCGCGTCGGTCAGGACCAGCGCGATCACGATCGCTCCGTAGATCGGCATCACCAGCGGTTTGATCCGCTCCTCGCGCACGCTGCTCAGAGCGACCGCCATGCCGAGGAACAGGACGATCGCCAGCCCCTGCTTGAGAGCCCACGGCTGGATCGAGCCGCCGGCGGCGGAATAGAGGTTGACCAGCCCGAAGCTGCCGATCGCGACCATCAGAAACAACAGCTTCCACGGCAGCCGGGCGAGCGGCTGCGGGATGATCGAGGAGAGGATCATGCGCTGGCGGGCTTGGCCGCGGCCTCGGCCGCAGCGGCCTTGGCTTGGACGGCGCTCTGCGCCGCGGCCTTGAACGCCGCCGACTGGCGGGCGGTGCGTTCTGCGAGCGAGCCGCCCCAGCTCTGCTCGAGCGGGCCGAGCGTCGCCCACGCCTTCTGCTGGTCGAACAGATAGGTCATGGTGTCGCGGACGATCGGCGCGGCGGACGAGGCGCCAAAGCCGCCATGCTCGATGATGCAGCCGATCGCATAGCGCGGCTTCTCGACGGGAGCGAAGGCGACGAACAGGGCGTGGTCGCGTAGCGCCCAATTGGCATTGGCGACCTTGCGCTGGGTCAGTTTGTAGACCTGTGCTGTGCCGGTCTTGCCCGCCATCTGGACACCGTCGAGCGGCAGCTTGGCAGCTGCCGCGGTGCCGCCGCCGTTGACCACCGCGCCCATCGCCTCGCGGACGATCTTGAGATGCTCGGCGTCGACCGCGACCTGGGCGACCGGGTGTTTCGGCGCGCCCATCAGCAGCCGCGGCTGAAGCAGCATCCCCGAGCCGAGCCGCGCCGGCATCACCGCCAACTGGAGCGGATTAATCAGCACATAGCCCTGGCCGATCGAGGTGTTGGCGCTGTCGAATCCCTGCCACTTGCGCTTGTATTTCTGCTCGAGCCACTTGGGGCTGGGCATGGTGCCGAAACGCTGGTTGATCGGCAGCTGCTCGAACTGCTGCCCATAGCCGAGATAGTTGACCATCTCGGTGGTAAGCTCGGGATCGGTGCGCAGACCCATCGTCCAGAAATAGGTGTTGCAGCTGCGCGCGATCGCCGAGTGCATGTCCATCGAGCCGTGGCGGTCGTCGCAGCTGAAGAAGCGGTTGCCGATCCGCATCCCGCCCGGACAGAAGACCCGCGCGGACGGATCGACGCCCTGCTTGAGGAAGCCGAGCGCCATCGCCGGCTTGATCGTCGAGCCCGACGGGTAGAGCCCTTGGGCGACCTTATTGATCAGCGGCTTGTGGTCGTCTTCCGACAGCATCTTCCACTCGGTCCGGCCGATCCCGCTCGAGAAGCTGTTGGGATCGAACGCGGGCATCGAGACGAAGGCGAGGATGTCGCCCGAGGCGAGGTCCATCGCGACCAGCGCGCCCGAATTGTCGCCCATCCGCCGCGCGGCATATTCCTGCAGGCCGGCGTCGATCGTCAGCGCGACCGTGCTGCCGCTCTGGTCGGGCTTGGGGTCGAGTTCCTTGACCAGCTTGCCGCTGGCAGTGACCTCGATCCGCTGGCCGCCCGGCTTGCCCCGCATGTAGGGCTCGAGCACCTTTTCCAGCCCCTGCTTGCCGATCTTGAAACCGGGGGTGAGGAACAGGGGGTCCTTGGTCTTCTTGTAATCGACCGCCGAGGGCGTGCCGACATAACCAATCAGATGCGCCACCGCCGGCCCGGTCGGATAGAAACGCGAGAAGCCACGCATCGGCTGCACCCCGGGCAGTTCGGGGAGCCGCACGGTGACCGCGGCGTAGCGCTCGTAGGGCACGTTCTCGGCGACCTGGACCGGCTGGAAGCCGACCGCGGCGTCGATGTCGCGGTTGATCCGGTCGACCTCGTCGGGGGTGAGTGCGAGCAGGCCCGTCAGCTTGGCGATCGTGCCGGGGACGTCCTTGACCTGGTCGGGGATGAGGTCGACCCGGAAGTTCGAGCGGTTGATCGCGATCGGCTTGCCGCCGCGGTCGACGATCCAGCCGCGCCGCGGGGGGACGATGATCAGCTGGACCCGGTTGCTCTCCGACAGCAGATTATATTTGGCGTTCTCGCGCACCGCGAGCCAGCCCAGCCGCCCGACCAGCGCCCCGCCGACCGCGACCTGGGCCGCGCCAACCACCATCATCCGCCGCGAGAAGGTCAAATTCTGGTGGACCGCGGTGAAGCGGATGGGCGCGTTCACCGGCCGAGCCTCCAGCGGTCGAGCCGGCTCGCGGCCCAGGCGGCGACCGGGAAGGCGAGGACGGCAATGATCAGCGGCGGCCAGATCACGTGAAACTCATTGCGGGCGCCCATCAGGGCATCGACTTTCCACCGTACCACCGCACCGATGAACAAAAGCCCAGCGGCGAGCAGCCACTCAATCCAATAGTCGCGCCACATCGTCCGCCGGTCGGCGAGGTCGAGCAGCAGCATCGACAGCGTCCAGACGAAGATCGACAGCCCGATCGGCTCCCCCACGACCAGGTCGTTCCACAGGCCCAGCGGCGCCGCCCACCAGCCGGGGAAGGCGTCGGAGCGGAGCAGCCGCCAGGCGATCAGCATGAGGTAGCCGAAGCTTGGCCCCCAGCCGACCTGGGCGACGATCGGCAGCAATCCGAGCAGGCTTGCCAGCGCGATGCTGACCGGGGCGACGAACGGCGCGATCGGCTTGGGCCCACGACCGATCTGGCTTTTGCCGGCCAGCGCGGAGCGGACCATCAGCGGCCCCCGTCGACCGGCCCGGTCGCGGCGGCGGTGCTGGTCGGGGCGGGGACCTCGGCGCCGGCGGCGAGCGCGGCCTCCTCATAGGGTCGCTCGACCTGGGCGAAGCTGACGTCGGCGGGGTCGGCCATCGGCAGCGCGATCGCGCCGTCGTCGTCGAGCTTCATCACCCGCGCGATCGGAACCCCGGGCGGGTAGAGTCCGCCGGTCCCGCTGGTGACCACGATATCGCCGCGCTTGAACGGATTGCGCCCGACCTCGAGCGGGCGGACGTCGATGGTCCCGTTGCCGCGGCCGGTGCTGATCACCGCCTGGCCGGTGCGGAGCAGGCGGGCGGGAACGACGTTGGCGCGGTCGGAAACGAGCAGGACGCGGCTGGCGGTGGCCCCGGCGTCGACGATCCGACCGACCAGCCCGTCGGCAGCGCGGACCGGCATACCGACCTCGACCCCGTCGCTGCGCCCGGCCGAGAGGAGCGCGAAGCGGCGCTGGCTTTCGAAGGACGAGCCGACGATGCGTCCGCTGGCCACCGCCACCGGGGTTTTCTCGCGCAGCTGCAGCGCGGCCTTCAATTGGGCGTTCTCGTTGAGGATCGCGCGGGCCTGGATGATCTGGCGGCGAAGCGCGGCCTGCTCGGCCTTGAGCCTGCCATTCTGGCGCGCGGCGTCCCAGTAATTCTCGGCACCGCTGAACAGCCCGCCGACGGTGCTGGTCACCGCCCGCAGCGAATTGCTGACCGGCGCAGTGACGTCGAGCGCCGCTCCCCGCACCCCGGCGTAAGCCGTCGGCGCGACGATCGACAGTCCCAGCAGGACGAGCCCGATCAGCGTTCCGGCGATGACCGCCAGGAAGCTGAAAAACAGGCCATATTGCGCCCGTCGCGACCAGCCCGGGCGCGCACCCATCGGCGCCGCCACGCGTCAGGCTCCTCTACGCGGTCTGGAGCACGCCGCGGAACTGCTCTTCCTCGAGCGCGCGGCCGGTGCCGAGCGCGACGCAGGTGAGCGGATCCTCGGCGACCGTGACCGGCAGCCCGGTCTCGTCGCGCAGCACCTCGTCGAGACCCTGCAGCAGCGCGCCGCCACCGGTCAGGACGATGCCCTGGTCGCAGATGTCGGCGGCCAGTTCAGGCGCGGTATTCTCGAGCGCAATGCGGACGCCCTCGACGATGGTCCCTACCGGCTCCGACAGCGCTTCGGCAATCTGGCCCTGGTTGATCGAGATTTCCTTGGGAACACCGTTCACCAGGTCGCGGCCCTTGATGTGGACCGTCTTGCCGATGCCGTCGACCGGCGGCTTGGCGATGCCGACCTCCTGTTTGATCCGCTCGGCAGTGGCTTCGCCGATCAGCAGGTTGTGGTTGCGCCGGACGTAGGAGGAGATCGCCTCGTCCATCTTGTCGCCGCCGACGCGGACCGAGGTGGTGTAGGCGAGGCCGCGAAGGCTGAGCACCGCGACTTCGGTGGTGCCGCCGCCGATGTCGACGACCATCGAGCCGATCGGCTCGGTCACCGGCATGTCGGCGCCGATCGCGGCGGCCATCGGCTCCTCGATCAGGTAAACCGCGCTCGCGCCGGCGTTGGAGGCGGCGTCGCGGATCGCGCGGCGCTCGACGCTGGTCGAGCCCGACGGCACGCAGATCACGATCTCGGGGAAGCGCCAGGCGCGCATCTTGCCGCCGTGCACCTTGTGGATGAAGTGCTTGATCATCTGCTCGGCGACGTCGATGTCGGCGATGACCCCGTCACGCAGCGGGCGAATGGCCTCGATCTGATCGGGCGTCTTGCCCATCATCAGCTTGGCGTCGTCACCGACCGCCTTGACCTTCTTGACCCCGTTGATGGTCTCGATCGCGACCACCGACGGCTCGTTCAGCACGATCCCCCGACCGCGCACGTAGACGAGCGTGTTCGCCGTCCCGAGATCGATCGCCATGTCGTGCGACATCCACTTGAACCACCGAGTCCAGAACATGCCCGCCCGTCTTCCTGAAAAATGATTAAATCCCAACGAGGTAACTGCCGGTAAACCGGGTCCCGTCGCAGTCCCTCGCCCGCCCTGACCGATTGGGCTAGACCCCCTGCCATGTCAATAAGAAGGCTGCCTTCTCACCTCGTCGATCGAATCGCTGCCGGAGAGGTGGTGGAGCGCCCCGCGAGCGCCCTGAAAGAGCTGGTCGAGAACGCGCTCGATGCCGGCGCGCGGTCGGTCCAGGTGCGGCTGGCGGCCGGCGGGCTCGACCTCGTCGAGGTCAGCGACGACGGGGCGGGCATGAATCCAGCCGAGATGAGCCTCGCGCTTGAGCGGCACGCCACCTCCAAGCTGCCCGACGAGCGGATCGAGGCGGTCGCCAGCTTCGGCTTCCGCGGCGAGGCGCTGCCGTCGATCGCCAGCGTCAGCCACTTCACCCTCGAAAGCCGGCCGGCGGACCATGACGGCTGGCGAATCGTCGTCGACCATGGCGAGCGGGTGGGGGAGGGGCCCGCGGCGCTCCCGCCCGGCACCCGCGTGCGGGTCGACGAGCTGTTCGCCAAGGTGCCCGCGCGGCGCAAGTTCCTGCGCTCCCCGCGCGCCGAATATGCCGCCTGCCTCGACGCCGTCCGCCGGCTGGCGATGAGCCGGCCCGACGTGGGCTTCACCCTCGAGCACGACGGGCGTCGCACGCTGGCGGTCCAGCCCTCGACCCTGCCCGGGCGGGTCGCCGCGCTGCTCGACCCCGAGCTCGAGCGCGCCGGCCTGCCGATCGACCTGACGCGCGGGCCGCTGGCGCTGGGCGGGGTCGTCAGCCTGCCGACCTTCAACCGCGGGGCGGCCGATCACCAATATCTGTTCGTCAACGGCCGCCCGGTGAAGGACCGGTTGCTGGTCGGTGCGCTGCGCGCCGCCTACAGCGACGTCCTTGCCCGCGACCGCCACCCCATCGCGGCGCTTTTCCTCCAGCTCCCGCTTGAGGAGGTCGACGTCAACGTCCACCCAGCCAAGACCGAGGTCCGGTTCCGCGATCCGCAGGCAGTGCGCGGGCTGATCGTCGGCGGCCTTCGCCATGCGCTCGACGAGGCTGGCCATCGCAGCGCCGCGCGGATGCAGCCCGCCGCCGCCGTCCAGTGGACCAGCGAGTTGACACCTCCCAGCGGTCATCCCGGCGCAGGCCGGGATCTCGGGGAGCATGAGTATCTGGCGCCTACGCGCGCTGAGGTCCCGGCCTTCGCCGGGACGATGCTAAACGAAACCCACGCCCTCTTCACCGCCGCCCCAGCCGCGCGGGCCGAGCCCGCGACCGCGCCGGTCCCGGCCCACCCGCTCGGGGTTGCCCGCGGCCAGGTCGCCGCGACCTACATCGTCGCCGAGGCCGAGGACGGGCTGGTGCTGGTCGATCAGCACGCCGCGCACGAGCGGCTCGTGCTCGAACGCCTCAAGCGCGGCGCGGGCAATGGTGGGGTGCCGCGCCAGGCGCTGCTCCTGCCCGAGGTGGTCGAGCTCGACGAACCCGATTGCGACCGCCTCGACGAGGCCGCCGCCGAGCTGGCCGCCTTCGGGCTCGAGGTCGAGCGCTTCGGCGCGTCCGCGATGCTGGTCCGCGCCACGCCGGCGGTGCTCGGCACGCCCGACCTCAAACGCCTGCTTGCCGATCTTGCCGCCGAGATCGCCGAGCTTGGCGGCCCGCAGGGCCTGAAGGAGCGCCTTGACCTCGTCGCCGCGACCTTCGCCTGCCACCACAGTGTCCGCGCCGGCCGCATCCTCTCGGTCGCCGAGATGAACGCCCTCCTGCGCGAGATGGAAGTCACCCCCCACAGCGGCCAGTGCAACCACGGTCGCCCGACCTGGGTGAAGCTCGCCCACGGCGACATCGAGCGGCTGTTCGGGCGGAAATGAGTCGGGCGTCGTCCTAACGATCTCCGCCGCCGGCCTCGACACGCGCAACCGTCGGCTGACGGTACGTGGTCGGGCGACAGGTGGCGGTCGCATTGCGTCGCACCTCACCAAGCACGCGGATGACCTGATGATCGATCAGCAATGACGTGCGACGATCGAATTTGGTCGATCGAACCTGAGTGGGGCTATCGACGTCGGCCAATGTGATAGGATTCGTCTGACCAGTGTGGATGGCGAAGGTCTCGGCCGCCGTGCACCGATTGTAGCAAACATAGCCGGCCTTAAGATCGGCGCTGAAGTCGACCGCGTACAGAGACCGCGAAATCTTGCCTCCCGCCTCGGTCGTCTCGGTGCCCCGGCAGATCTCGGCCACGCGGTCCTGCGCGGCGACCGGGGAGGCTGCGCCGAGCAGCGCGGCGGCGATTGCCGCCGCAGCGGTGTGACGCGCCGGCAGCGATCGGTTGCGCCGAGCGCGATGGGGAAACCGTGCAGAAAACAGGGTTGGCATTGGCAAGGCCCTCGATCCTGCCGACGGGCATAGTTGAATTCCATGGCTGACGCGTGTCCGGCCGATGAATTCATCGGGCGTCTGCAGACCGCCGATTCGCTTTCGTGACGCCGCCGTGTTAATCCCGGTTTTACGGACCTCGCGAAGGAGCCGCGCCATGATCCAAGAACCCAGTCGCATCTATTTCGCCCGGCGTGCCGCCGAGGAGGAAGAGCGGTTCGAAGGGGCCGACGATCCGGCCGCGCGCGAGGCGCATCGCAGATTGCAGCGGGTCTATGCCGAGCGTGCCAGCGTCGGCGATCGCTATCCGATCAAGGACGTGGTCGGCTAGGCCTCGCCGGCGAGCCGCCGCCGCGCGGTTTCCAGCGCCGTCTCCCGTGCTGCCCGACGCGCCGCGCGCAGCCGGGGATAATCGCCGTCGGCCTCTTCGCTCAGTGCGTTTGCGAAGTTGCCCGAGCGGACCTCGTCGAGCACGTCGCCCATTCGCGCGCGGACCGTCGCATCGATCACCTTCGGGCCGCCGGTGAGCGCGCCGAACTCGGCGGTGTTGCTGATCGCTTCGGCGGTGCCGGCGATCCCGCGCGCCTCGATCAGCCCGGCGAGCAGCTTCAACTCGGTGACGCATTCGAGGTAGGCGACCTCGGGCTGGATGCCGGCGGCGACCAACGTGTCGAAGCCGGCCTCCAAGATCTGGGGCACCGCGCCCCACACCACCGCGCCCTCGTTGAACAGATCGGCGACGCATTCCTCTTCGAAGGTCGAGCGGATGACGCCTGCGCGCCCACAACCGAGCGCCCGGGAATAGGCCAGCGCCAGCGGCCACGCCCCGCCGGTCGCGTCCTGCGCCACCGCCGCCAGCGCGACCATCCCGCGGCCCTCGACGAACAGGCTGCGCAGGGCGGTCCCCGGCCCCTTGGGAGCGACCATGATCACGTCGAGCTCGGCGCGCGGTCGGATCAGCCCGAAGTGGATCGCCAGCCCGTGACTGAACCCCAGCGCCGCGCGGGGCTTGAGCGCCGGGGCGAGTTCGTCGTGGATCGCGGCGAGCTTTTCGTCGGGGGCAAGCAGCATGACGAGGTCGGCCCCGTCCGCCGCGGCGAGCGGCGGCATGACGTCGAAGCCGGCGGTGCGGACCTCGGCCTCGCTCGGGCTGCCGGGCCGAAGCCCGATCCGCACCGCGACGCCGCTGTCGCGCAGGTTGAGCGCCTGCGCCCGGCCCTGGTTGCCGTAACCGATGATCGCCACCGTCTTGCCCGTAAGCGGGGCGGGGTCGAGGTCGCGGTCGGTCAGCATGCCAGCGTCGCCGCCAACCGATCGATCTTCACCTCGTCCAGCGCGTCTTCCACGTTCATCAGGTCCCCCAGCCGCTGGTGTCGGAACCACGTATACTGGCGCTTGGCATAGTTGCGAGTGGCCTGGGCACCCGCCGCGACGCAACCCGCGCGGTCGACCTCGCCGCGCAGCAGCGCCGCCACCTCGCGCACCCCGATCATCCGCATTGCCGGCAGCGCCGGATCGAGCCCGCGCTCGAGCAGCGACCGCACCTCGGCGATCGCGCCCTCGTCGAGCATCGCCGCGAAGCGCCCCTCGCAGCGCTCGTACAGCCAGGCCCGCGGCGGGAGGAGGATCGCGCCGCGCAGGTCGGCCTCGGCGCGCAGCCCGCCCTCACGCGCCTGTTGCCAGTCGGCGAGGGATCGTCCGGTCGAGCGCACCACTTCGAGCGCGCGGGCGATCCGGGTGGTGTCGGCCGGGTGCAGCCGGGTCGCGGCCTCGGGGTCGAGCTCGCGCAACTCGCGATGGTTGTCCGCGACCGTCGCCGCGCGCACCGCGCTCCGCACCGCCGGGTCGATCGGCGGCACCGGCGCGATCCCGTCGAGCAGGGTGCGGAGATAAAGCCCGGTCCCGCCGACGAGGATCGGCAAGCGGCCGTCGGCCCACACCGCGCGGACCTCCCGCGCGGCCAGCCCGGCCCACTCGGCGGCCGAGCAGGGGTCGCCGGGATCGCGAAACCCGAACAGCCGATGCTCGACACGCGCGAATTCACTTGGGGACGGCCCCGCGCTGATTATGCCGAGGCCTGCATAGATTTGGGCGCTGTCTGCGTTGATCAGCACCCCGTTCGCCCGTTCGGCCCAGGCGAGCGCGACCGCCGACTTGCCCGCAGCAGTCGGACCGGCGATGAGGCCGAGAGGAGGACGTCCTTTGCTCATTGCCACCTTGATAGCAGCCGGATCGCTCAATCAGGACAGAATCGACGAGGCGCTTCGGCTGCTCGCCTCGGCGCGGGTCGACGCCGAGACGTGGAGCTGGCTCGACGAAGGCGACGCTGCCGACGTAATGGTCGAGGAAGCGCCCGAGCGGCTACAGGAAATCCGGCTGATGCTCGAACGTGGTCTGATGGGCCTCGACGTCGTGGTCCAGCCTGCCGAAGGCCGCGTGAAACGGCTCCTCGTGGCGGACATGGATTCGACCATGATCGGGCAGGAGTGCATCGACGAACTCGCCGATTATGCCGGGATGAAGGACGAGATCGCGGCCGTGACCGACGCCGCCATGCGCGGCGAGATCGACTTCGCCACCGCGCTCCACCAGCGGGTGGCCGCCCTGAACGGCCTCAGCACCCATTGCATCCAGCGCTGCCGCGAAGAGCGCATCCGCCCCAATCCGGGGGCGCGGACACTGGTCCAGACGATGCGCGCCCGCGGCGCGGGGACGCTGCTGGTGACCGGCGGCTTCCACGATTTCGCCGATCCCACCGCGGCCGAACTCGGCTTCACCGAAGTGCGCGCCAACCATCTCGACAGCATCCACGGCCACCTGACCGGTCTCGTCACTGGCGAGATCGTCGACAGCGCGGCCAAGTGCGAGGCTTTGATCAAGCGCCGCACCCAGATGGGGATCGAGCCGGCGGCGGTGCTGGCGGTCGGCGACGGCGCCAATGACGCGCCGATGATCGCCGAAGCGGGGCTGGGAGTTGCCTATCACGGCAAGCCCAAGCTGCGCGAAGTCGCCGACGCGCGGATTGATCATAACGACCTCACCGCTCTGCTGTGGGCGCAAGGCATTCGCCGCGCCGAGTGGGTGACCGGCTAGCGAACCCGGATCACGACGCAGGGGCTGGTGCCCGCGGCGCGGCAGGCGTCCTGCGCCTCGCCGCGCGTCGCGAAGGAACCGACCTGCAGCGCGGTCAGTCCGTTTTGGGTCGGCAGGAACGGCTGGCGTCCCGGCAGGCGCGCGCTGATGCGGCCCCACAATTCCTGCGGCGCGCCCGGACGGCGGAAGGCGCCCAGCTGGATCCGCCAGTCGCCGCCGCCAGCCGGTGCGGCGGCCGCAGCGCTCGGCGGTGGCGGGGCGGGACGACCCCGCGTCGTGGGGGACGGCGTGACGACAGGCGGCTGGGCCGTGGTTGGCCGCTTCGGTGACGATTGCGCGAGCTTCGGCGCTGGCAGCGCACCCGGGGCGAGATTGGTCCGCGCCCGCTCCGGCGGCGTGACGAACATCACCACGTCCATCTCCGACAGCGTCTGCTCGGCATCGACCAGCCCCAGCGCCACCGAGCGCTTGACCATCGCATAGCCGCGCTCGCGTTCGAGCGGGACGCCGTCGCCGTTGAACAGCGCGAGCCCGTAGAACAGCAGAGCGCGCGGCTCGTTGTTCGCCGAGGCGGCGCGGAGCAGCTTCAGCGCCGAGGCCTTCCGCCCGCTCGAAATGTCGAGCAGCGCGAGGCTGGCCTGGGCCGGGGCGTGGCATTCCTTGGCGGCGCGGCCGTAGAGCTGGCGCGCGCGCAGGATATTGACCGGCACTCCGCGGCCTGTCTGGTAGGCTTCGGCCAGCCGGTAATTCGCTTCGGCATCGCCGCTCTTGGCCAGCGGCGTCCAGATCGCGATCGCGCGGGCATTGTCGCCCTGCGCCGCGGCGGCGATGCCGTCCTCGACGCTCGCACCCGGCGCCGGTTCGGCGACCACCAGCAGCGCTGCTGCCAACCAGAACATCGTTCGTTCCCCCACGCCTCGTCCCAAGTCGGGGCGTCTCACATGCAGCTTACCTCATGCGCGCGAGGGGACAAGCGGCGCGGCCGCCACAGGGCCCGGCAATCTTAACCAGATTTTAGGCGTGGTGCGGGCATGCCGGCATGGACACGGCCAAATAGGCAAGGGGATTGGGATGCGCGTTCTGGCTTTGGCATCGCAGAAGGGGGGATCGGGCAAGACGACCCTGTCCGGACATCTCGCGGTGCAGGCGCAGTTGGCTGGGCAGGGGCCCGTCTGTTTGATCGACATCGATCCGCAGGGCTCGCTGGCCGACTGGTGGAACGAGCGCGAGGCCGACATGCCGGCCTTCGCCCAGACCACGGTGGCGCGCCTCGCCTCGGACCTCGAGGTGCTTCGCCAGCAGGGCTTCCGCCTAGCGGTGATCGACACCCCGCCGGCGATCACCATGGCGATCCAGAGCGTGATCGCGGTCGCCGAGCTGATCGTTATCCCGACCCGTCCGAGCCCGCACGACCTGCGCGCCGTCGGCGCTACCGTTGACCTGTGCGACCGTGCCGGCAAGCCGCTGATCTTTGTCGTCAACGCGGCGACGCCCAAGGCCAAGATCACCAGCGAAGCCGCGGTTGCGCTGTCGCAGCACGGCACCGTCGCGCCGGTCACCATCCACCACCGCACCGATTTCGCCGCCTCGATGATCGACGGCCGGACGGTGATGGAAGTCGACCCCAACGGCCGTTCGGCCCGCGAGGTGGTCGAGCTGTGGGACTATATTCACGAGCGTCTCGAAAAGGCGTTCCGCCGCAACGTGTTCGCGACTCCGGCCAGCGGTCCGGTTGGCGCGGTCGCCGCGGCGCCGCGTCCGGTTGGTGGCTTCGGCCGCCGTGTTGTCGGTTAAGCGAAAGGGAAGGGTGCTCCAGTGAAGAGCGAACCCCGGGCGTTTGCGTCCCTCTCCTCAGGTCTCCTCGCCCGCAAGGGCGCCGCGCGGCCGGCCATGCGGCCCCAGGGCTTCGGCCAGGCGGGCGCCAATCTCGACGACCTTGGCTGGAACGACATGGGGCATGATCTGCCCCGGCCGACCCTCGCGCCGGTCGGCGACGATGGTGAAGTGCCGCAGCTCTCGCGTACCCCGCTCGCCGGGCTGACCCCGATCTCGCCGGTCCACGACCAGCAGGCCGAGATCGAGGAGCGCTTCGGCGCCTATGGCGATGCCGAGGACGGGGGCGAGGAAGTATCCGAAGTGGACGCTGAGCTCGACGCCGAGATGGATGAGGGCGAGGACGAGCAGGTCGCGGTGAGCTACGGCTCGCTGACCACCGCGCGCCATGCCGCGCCTATGGCCGACGAGGTCGAGGAACAGGACGAGGACGACACGCTCGAGCTCGCCCACCCGGTGACCGCGGTCGTTGCGCCGGTCGCCGAGGCTCCGCAACCGGAGTTCGCGGCCCCTGCGCCCGCGCCGGTGATCCAGTCCGCGCCGGTCATCCAGGTCATGCCCAAGCCGTCGCTGAAGGCGTCGGTCGTCGCCGAGCCGCGCGGTCGCGCCGAGCCGGCCGCCAAGGGCAAGGCCGCCTTCACGCTCCGGCTCGATCCGGCGCGTCACCTCAAGCTGCGGCTGGCCTGCGCCATTACCGGCAAGTCCGCTCAGCAGCTCGTCACGCGGGCGCTCGATGAGCTCCTCGCGTCCATGCCTGAACTCGAAGCGATGGCCGAACGGGCACCGGTCGAGAGGGCGAGTAAACAGTAGGAAAAAGGGGCCAAGCCATGTCGAAGACGCTTCGCGCAAGCACCGCGCTCACGGCCGTCACCGTCGCCGCCAGCCTGATCGCCGGATGCGCCGGCCCCACCGCCAATATGAAGGTCAGCGGCGGCTTCGCCCGCCCGGTCGACACCCAGCTCGGAATCGCCACCCGCGCCCTCGCGGCGCTCCAGGCCGGCAACAAGGATGAGGCCGTCCGTCTCGCCGAGCGCGCAGTCGCCGCGACGCCGACCGATGCCGGTTTCCGCTCGCTGCTCGGCAACGTCTACATGGCCGAAGGCCGCTTCGCCTCGGCCGAGACTTCCTACAAGGATTCGCTCAGCCTGCTCCCCGACCAGGGCGCGGTGGCGATGAAGCTGGTGCTGAGCCAGATCGCCCAGGGCAAGAATGCTGAGGCGCTGGCGATGCTCGACCAGCTGCGCAACACCACCGACCCGGCCGATGTCGGGCTGGCGATGGCGCTGGCCGGCCAGCCGGGCAATGCGGTCGCTTTGCTCGATGAGGCTGCCCGCCGGCCCGAGGCCGACGCCCGCACCCGCCAGAATTTGGCGCTTGCCCATGCGCTTGCCGGCGACTGGGACAATGCCCGCGTGGTCGCGGCGCAGGACGTTCCCGCCGACCAGGTCGATGCCCGCATCGCCGAGTGGATGAAGCTCGCCGCGCCGCAGGCCGGGGCGACCAAGGTCGCGACGCTGATCGGGGTCACCCCCGCCGCCAGCGATCCCGGCCAGCCGATCCGCCTCGCGCTGCGCGACGCCACCGGCAGCGTCCGCATGGCCGAGGCCGCGCCGGCGCCCGTCGAAGTGGCGGCAGCCGCGCCGGCCCCGATGATCGCGGCGACCGCCGCCGCCGACACCACCGTCATGAATGACGCCGGCTTCGCCGCGCCTGCAGCGCCGGTGGTTTCGGCCCCGGTCGCGGTCGCCGCCAGCGCGGTCACCGTCGCCTTGCCCGCCGCCACTCCGGCGCCCGAGCAGGCCGGTCCGCTCGCCGACATCGCCGAAAACCTCGACGCGCTCCGCCACGAGCCGGTCCGCGCCTCGGGCGCCCTGCCCAAGGTCAGCGAGCTGCGCCGCAGCGCAGCGATTCGCTTCGCCAACTCGGGCGTGGTGGTCCAGCTCGGCGCCTACGGGTCGCAGGGCAAGCTGCAGGCCGGCTGGGCCAAGTTGTCGCGCAGCCACAAGGGCGTGCTCGGTCGCTATGTGCCCACGACCGCGCACTTCAAGGCGCCGATCGGCCCAGTCTATCGCCTGAGCCTGCAGGGGTTCGCTTCGAACGCCGAAGCGCGCCAGGTGTGCGAAGGCCTGAAGAGCGCGGGCGCGGCCTGCTTCGTCCGCAATGTCGCGGGCGACGCGCCGATCGCCTTCGCTAGCCGCTAGGCCTTCAACAGCATCTCGAGCACGGCCATGCGGACGGCGACCCCGTTCGCGACCTGCCGACGGATCAGCGAGCGCGGACCGTCGGCGACGCTGTCGGCGATCTCGACCCCGCGGTTCATCGGCCCGGGGTGGAGCACGAACGCGTCGGGCTTGGCCAGCGCCAGCCGCTGCTCGGTCAAGCCGTAGCGGCTGAGGAATTCGCCCGGCGCGTCGCCGAGCTCGTCGTCCATCCGCTCGCGCTGGACTCGCAGCATCATCACCGCATCTGCGCCGGCGATCGCCGCCTCGATCTCGCCTCCGCCGGGCAGATCGTCGGGAAGCAGCGCCGGCGGTCCCGCCAGCCGCACCGTCGCCCCCAGCCGCGGCAGCAGCTTGGCGTTGGAGCGCGCCACCCGGCTGTGGCGGATGTCGCCGACGATCGCGATCGTCTTGCCGGCGATTGCGCCGAGCGCCTGGCGTAGCGTTAGCGCGTCGAGCAGCGCCTGGGTCGGATGCTCGTTCGTCCCGTCGCCCGCGTTGATCACCGGGCAGTCGACCAGCCGCGCGACCTCGTGCGGCGCCAGATTGTTGCGGTGGCGCATGACGATCGCGTCGGGCCGCATCGCGTCGAGCGTCAGCGCGGTATCGGCCAGCGTCTCGCCCTTCTTGACGCTCGAATGCTCGACCGACAGCGTCACCGTTTGCGCGCCAAGCCGTGCCGCCGCCATTGCGAAGCTCATCGCGGTGCGGGTGCTGTTCTCGTAGAAGATGTTGAAGACGACCTTGCCCGCCAGCCGGTCGCTCGAGCCCTTGCGCTCGGCGAACAGCTGGGCGGCGTCGAGGAGGATGGCGATCTGGCCATCGGACAGGGTGTCGATCGAAAGCAGGTCCACGGACGCGTCTGCTAATCGGCGCGCGGCAGATTGACCAGCGCGTCGATCGCCCCCTGGAGGATGTGCGCCGCCGCCAGCTTGTCGACCGCCTCGGCGCGCCGGGCGCGGCTGACGTCGGCGGCGATCATCGCCCGCTCGACCGCCTGGGTCGACCAGCGCTCGTCCCACAGCAGGATCGGCCGCTCGAGCACGCGGCAGTTGCGGGCGAAGGCGCGGACCGACTGGGTTCGCGGCGAATCGCTCCCGTCCATGTTGAGCGGCAGCCCGACGACGAGGCCCACCACCTGCTGGCGCTCGACCAGCGTGCGCAGCGCCACGAGGTCGGCGGTGAACTTGGTTCGGCGGATCGTCTCGGCCGGTCCGGCGAAGGACCATCCAGGGTCACATACGGCTACCCCGACGGTCTTCGTCCCGACGTCAAGCCCGGCGAGCTTGCCGCCATTCGGCAGCGCCGCCGCAAATTCGGCCGCGCTGGCGGTGATCAACGCGCTTTCCACGCCGCGAGCCGCCGCTGCGCATCCTCGCGGATGTTCGCCCAGAACAGGGCGTAGTCGTAGACGTGATAGTTATTCCCCGGGAGCACGAACGGCCCCATCTTCGGCAGGTCCCCCTCGAGCAGCAGGAAGCCCTTGTCGCAATGCGCGCCGACCACGCCGGGCTGGAGGTTTCCGGTCGTCATAGTGTCGTCGCTCGGCACCAACGTTCCCTGGTTGACCTGCGGCGGCGCGGCGGCGTTGCGGATGCCGGTCAGCGGATTGACACACAGCATGTCCTCGCGCCGCCGTGGCTGGCCGGTGAAGCCGGTCGAGCCGTCGTAGACGTCGGAGATGAGCGAGGTGTTGGCGGGCTCGGCGAAGCTCAGCCAGCTCAAGATACAGCCGGCCTGGGTCGCCTGCTCGCACGCCGGCAGGCCCATCTTCGGCACGTCGGCGGCGACCGACACCGGCCAGCCAACCACATAGGCCGCGACCACTCGCTTCGCGAGCGGCGTGCCGGCGACCTTCTCGCGCAGGAGCCGGGTCAGGTGAAGCGCGCCCTGGCTGTGTCCGGCGAGGATGATCGGGCCGTCGGGGGCCTGGGCGAGGAAGCGATCGAACGCCCGCGCTACATCCTGGTAGGCGAGGTCGAGCGCCTTGGTCGCGTCGTCGTTGCGGAGCAGGAAGGCGCCATAAGCCGCCTGGCGGTACTTAGGCGCATAGATCTGGCCGATCGCATTGAACGCGCTCGCCTGGCTGCGGACGAACAGTGCCGCGCGGTCCTGGCTTTCACGGTCGCCGAGCGGGGCGTTCCAATGGTCCTTCTCAAGATAGGTGGTCGGGTGGATGTAGAAGACGCTGACCGGCCGCGCGCTGTCGGGCGGCGGCGAGCCGCTCGGCAGCCAGTCTCCCGGCCCCGGCGGCACCGTGTCGGGCAGCGACAGCCAGTTGGCGGTCTGAACATAGTCGGGCCCGCTCGCCGCGACCGGCGCCTGGAAGTGGCCCTCGGGCTGCGCCTGCCGGACAAGCACCGAACTGCCATACTGATAGATGCCGAACGCCGCCGCGACGACCAGCAGGGTCAGGAAGAAGATGGCGAGCAGGAAGCGGCGGACGCACATGGTGGCGGCAGGTAGGGGCGGGGCGCGAGCCAAGCAAGCTAGTCGGTCGCCACCCGCCGCAGGGTGAAGACGAAGGGATTGGCGTGCCCGCGAATGTCCATCGCGCCGAGCAGCACATCTGGCGTTACCGCGCGGAAGCAGTCGGCGATCGGGTGGGCGTCGTAGATCATCGCCGCCGAGGTCACGCCGCGATAGGTGAGGGGGCGTAGGCGCGCCCGAGGCTTTCCGGTACGCAGCAGTGGCACCACAGCGCGGAACAGCGCGGCGGCCGGAGCCGACTTGGCGAGGCGGGGAAAACGCTCGATCAGCCCGAGCGGGAGCAGGGCGGGGTTGGCCGCGAGCAGCTCGCTACCGCGCTCGAACAGCAGAGGATCGACGTCGTCGATCGAGCGGAACGCCTTACCCCACCAGCCCGACGGCCCCAGCAGCCCATCGTAGAGATGGCCCGTTGCAATCTCGCCGCCGCGCCACCGCCCGCGCATCGCCTCCGGCGCGACGCCGGGCAGGCTGTCGTAAAAGGCCAGCACGTCGGCCAGCGGCGCCGCCGGCTCGAGCGCCTCGAGCTGCGCGAGCGGGCTCATCCGGCGGTGGCGACCCCGAACAGATGGCCGACGCCGGCGGTCACCAGCATCGCCAGCACGCCCCAGAAAGTAACTCGGAAAACCCCGCGCCCGATCGACGCCCCGCCGGCGTGCGCCCCCAGGCCGCCAAGCAGCATCAGCGCAAGAAAGGTCACCACCCCCACCACCGGCAGGATCGCGCCCGCCGGTGCCAGTGCGGTGGCGATGGTGGGTGCCCCAGCGCCGAGCGTGAAGGTGAGCGCCGAGGCCCCCGCCGCCTGCAGCGGCCGCGCCGCGGCATGCTCGCTAATGCCCAGTTCGTCGCGGGCGTGGGCGCCGATCGCGTCATGCGCCATCATCTGGTCGGCGACGGCGGCGGCGGTCTCCTTGTCGACCCCGCGGCCCATGTAGATCCGCGCCAGCTCATTGCGTTCGGCGATCGGATTCTTCTCGATCTCGGCGAGCTCGCGCGCGAGGTCGGCCTCCTCGAGATCGGCCTGCGAGGAGACCGAGACATATTCGCCGGCCGCCATCGACATCGCGCCGGCCACCAACGCCGCCACCGCCGCGAGGAGGACATGGGGCCGGCTGGCGTCCGAGGCAGCGACGCCGACGATCAGGCTGCTTACCGAGCACAGCCCGTCGTTGGCACCGAGCACCGCGGCGCGCAGCCAGCCGACCCGCTGCACCATGTGCGCTTCGCTATGGGCGGAAACATTCTTCATCGGCCATCCTTATCAGTTTGGCGGCCTTAACGCTCGCTCGCATATTCACGCGCCATTCAGCGCCGGCGGCCGACGGATTTAATGGCCGGGGTGGGCTTGTTGTGCGTGGAGCGAAGCTCATGACTCCTTCCCGAATGCTTCTTGCCGCCGCGGCCGTCGCTGGCGCGGCTGCGCTGTCCGGCTGCGATACCTATGGCCCCTATGGCTATTCCAGCCTTTCGGTCGGCATCGGCACCGGCGGCTATTACGGTGGCTATGGTGGTGGCTATTACGGCGGCGGCTACGGCGGCTACGGCGGCTACGGCGGCTACGGTTACGGCTACGCCCGCCCGTGGGGCGGCTGGTACGGCGACTATTATTATCCGGGCACCGGCATCTACGTCTACGACCGCGCCCGCCGGCCGATCCGCTGGAACGACGACCGACGCCGCTATTGGGAGCAGCGTCGGGCGCAGTGGCGCGCCGAGCGCCGCCACCGCCGCTAGGCACGGCTTGCGACCGGGGCGGGCGCTCGCTAACGCCCGCCCCATGTCCGTCGATACCGCCACCGTGCGGCACGTCGCCCGGCTTGCGCGTCTGCAGATGAGCGACGCGGAGGTCGCGGCACTCGTGCCCGAACTCAACAACATACTCGGCTGGGTCGAGCAGCTCGCCGAGGTGAATACCGACGGGGTCGAGCCGCTGACCGCGGTGATCGACCAGAAGCTGCGCCTGCGCGATGACGTCATCGACGACGGCAACGTCCGCGACGCGGTGCTGCTGAACGCCCCCGATGCGCAGCATGGCTTTTTCGCCGTTCCCAAGGTGATCGAATAGTGGCCGAGCTCACCAGCCTGACGCTCGCCGAGCTGCGCGACGGCTTCCGCGCCGGCACCTTCTCGGCGCGCGAGATCGCGGAGGGCTACAACGCCGCCGTCGCCGCCTCGAAGACCCTCAACGCCTACACGGTGACGACTCCCGAGGACGCGCTCGCCGCTGCCGACACCGCCGACAGCGACCGCCAGCGCGACGCGCTGATGCCGCTGTCGGGCATCCCGCTTGGCATCAAGGACCTGTTCGCCACCGCCGGCACCGACACCACCGCCGGCTCGAACATCCTCAAGGGCTTCAAGCCGCCCTACGAGAGCACGGTCACCGCCAACCTCCGCCGCGCCGGCGCGGGGATGCTTGGCAAATTGAACATGGACGAGTTCGCAATGGGCTCGTCGAACGAAACCAGCGCCTACGGTCCTGTGATTTCCCCGTGGAAGCGCAACGACGGCGGCAACGCGGCACTCACTCCGGGCGGCAGCTCGGGCGGGTCGGCGGCGGCGGTCGCCGCGGGGCTCGCCCCCGGCGTCACTGGCACCGACACCGGCGGCTCGATCCGCCAGCCCGCGGCCTTCACCGGCATCAGCGGCATCAAGCCGACCTACGGCCGCTGCTCGCGCTGGGGCATCGTCTCCTTCGCCTCCTCGCTCGACCAGGCCGGGCCGATGGCGCGCACGGTCCGCGACTGCGCGATCTTGCTTGAAGCGATGGCCGGCTTCGATCCTAAGGATTCGACCTCGCTCGACTTCCCCGTGCCCAATTGGGAAGCTGGATTGTCGAGCGATCTCAAGGGCAAGCGCATCGGTATTCCCAAGGAATATCGCATCGACGGCGTGCCCGACGAGATCAACGCGCTGTGGGACCGCGGGATCGAGTGGCTCAAGGATGCAGGCGCCGAGCCTGTCTTGATCAGCCTGCCGCACACCAAATACGCGCTGCCGACCTATTACATCATCGCCCCGGCCGAGGCCTCGTCCAACCTCGCCCGCTATGACGGCGTCCGCTACGGCATCCGCGAGGAAGGCAGCGGCGGGCTCGAGGGCATGTACGCCGCGACCCGCGCCGCCGGCTTCGGCGCCGAGGTCAAGCGCCGGATCATGATCGGCACCTACGTGCTGTCGGCCGGCTTCTACGACGCTTACTTCACCAAGGCCCAGCGGGTCCGCGCCCTCATCAAGCAGGATTTTCGCAAGGCCTTCGAAAGCTGCGACCTCATCCTCACCCCGACCGCGCCGAGCGCCGCGTTCGGTTTGAACGAGAAGATGAGCGACCCGCTGGCGATGTATTTGAACGACGTCTTCGCCGTCCCCGCCAGCCTCGCCGGCTTGCCCGCGATGAGCGTCCCCGGCGGGCTCGACGCGCAGGGGCTGCCGCTCGGGCTGCACCTGATCGGCAACGAACTCGACGAGCAGGGCGTGCTGAACGCCGGTCTCGCGATCGAAGAGCGGGCGGGCTTCACCGCCCGCCCGAAGAAGTGGTGGTGAATAACTGGCTAGTCCCCGTCATCTGCCTTGTACTCGGCTATGCGCTGGGCCTTCTGAGCCGCGCAGGCCGGCGCAAAGGATTTGGGGAAGCGCGTTTCGACAGCAAAACCGGAAAGCAAATCAAGTGAACGCACCCTATCGCCTCAAGGGCGCCACCGGCGAGTGGGAGGTCGTGATCGGCCTCGAGGTCCACGCCCAGGTCGTCTCCAACGCCAAGCTCTTCTCGGGCGCGGCGACCGCCTTCGGGGCCGAGCCCAACACTCAGGTCAGCCTGGTCGATGCGGCGATGCCCGGCATGCTGCCGGTGCCCAACCGCGAGTGCATTCGCCAGGCGGTCCGCACCGGCCTCGCGATCGACGCCAAGATCAACCGCTGGTCGCGCTTCGATCGTAAGAATTACTTCTACGCCGACCTGCCACAGGGCTATCAGATCAGCCAGCTCTACCATCCGCTGGTGGGGGAGGGGACGGTCGAGGTGCTGCTCGACGAGAAGGACGAGGCGAGCGCCCGCAAGATCGGTGTCGAGCGCATCCATGTCGAGCAGGATGCGGGCAAGCTGATGCACGACCAGCACCCGACGATGAGCTACGTCGACTTGAACCGCTCGGGCGTCGCGTTGATGGAGATCGTCTCCAAGCCCGACATGCGTTCGCCTGTCGAAGCAGGGGCTTACCTCAGGAAGCTGCGCGCCATTCTCCGTTATGTCGGCAGTTGCGACGGCAATATGGAGGAGGGCTCGATGCGCGCCGACGTCAACGTCAGCGTGCGCAAGCCGGGCGCCGAATTCGGCACTCGCACCGAGACCAAGAACGTCAACTCGGTCCGCTTCGTCCAGGCGGTGATCGAGCATGAGGCCCGCCGCCAGATCGACGTCTTGGAAGAGGGCGGCAGCATCGTCCAGGAAACCCGCCTGTGGGACCCAGACAAGGGCGAGACGCGGACGCTGCGCTCCAAGGAAGACGCGCACGACTATCGCTATTTCCCCGACCCCGACCTTCTCCCGCTCGAGCTTGACGAGGCGTTCGTCGAGGACTGTTTAAAGTCGCTGCCCGAGCTGCCCGACGCCAAGCGCCGCCGCTACGAGCAGATGGGCATCTCGCCTTACAACGCCAGCGTACTCACCGCCGAGGTCGAGACCGCGCGCTGGTTCGACGCGCTGCTGAGCAACGAGGTCGAACCCAAGCAGGCGTCCAACTGGGTCGTCGCCGAACTGTTCGGCGCCTTGAACCGTCGCGGCGAATCGATCGCCGAGGCGCCGGTCTCGCCCGCGCATGCCGCCGAACTGCTCGGGCTCGTCGCCGACGGCACCATCTCGGGCTCGATCGCCAAGACCGTGTTCGAGAAGATGCTCGAAACCGGCGACCCCGCCGGCGCGATCGTCGAGCGCGAGGGGTTGAAGCAGACCAGCGACACCGGCGCGATCGATGCCGAGATCGATAAGATCCTCGCTGCCAATGCCGACAAGGTCGCGCAGTATAGGGACGGCAAGGTGCAGCTGTTCGGCTTCTTCGTCGGGCAGACGATGAAGGCGATGGCCGGCAAGGCCAACCCCGGCGTCGTCAACGAGCGGCTGAAAGCCAAATTGGGCTAATCGCCTGCGCTGCTAATTGACGCTTAACTCGTGCCGAAATATTGTTCCCTGACCGAGAACAGGGGGACTATTCTTGCGTATATCGATGTTGTGCCTGCTAGCCGCGGGTTCCGTTGCTGCGCCCGCCGCAGCCTGGGCGCAGCCTGCGCCCGCCGCCACTCCGACCGCCGCCGCGCCGGCGCCGGACGATGATTCCGACGACTTCACCATCCCCTCGCGGGACGGGCTCGTCGCACCCAGCCTGACCTTCGCGGCGTCGCCCGAGGCCGAGGCGAATTTCGACAAATATTTCTACTTCCACCGGGCCAATACCAGCTTCGAGGAAGCCTATGCCGACATCCGCGAGTGCGACGCACTGGCGAGTGGCAGCAGCATCTATCTCGGTGGCAATTCGGGCGCGATGGCCGGGGCGATCGCGCAATATGGCGTCCTTCCCGGCGCCATCGGCGGCGCGATCGGGGGGGCCATCGCCGACGCCATCTTCGGTTCGGCCGCGCGCCGCGAGCAGCGCCGCACCAACCTGCGCAACTGCATGTCGTTCAAGGGTTATGGCCGCTACGGCCTGACCCGCGACCTGTGGACCGCCTTCAACTTCGAGGAGGGTAACGGCCGCAAGCGCGAGCCGGTGCGGCTGCACGCGCTGGCGCTGCAGGCGCTGATCGCCTCGGGCCCGCAACCCACCACCAAGGAGCTGGGCCTGTGAGCCGACTTCGCATTCTCGCCGCGACCGCTGCGCTCGCGGTTGTCGCCACCGCCGCGCCGGCCAAGCCGATTTCCGACAAGGACGTGCAGTCGGGTAAGGTCGTGCGCGATGCCTCCCAGGGCTACATCTTTGTCTCGGGCGAGCAGCGCCAGTTCGGGACCTTTCTGCGGGTGCCCGACGCGGCGACCTGGGCCGATTACAACGCCGAGCGCGACAAGGCCTGGGCCAAGGCGCAGCGGCGCTATGCCAATCAGATGAAGGACTGGGAGGTCCAGGCCAATTTCGCCCGTAACTCGCAGTCGGCCATTCCCGAGCATCCGGTCGTGCCGACCCTCGCCAACCTCGGCATCACCGCCGCCGAATTGCGCGACATGGAGAGCTTCGGGCCGATGAACGCATTCGGCAAGGATGCCGGCGGCGGCTTCAGCTATCTGAGCGCGGTCAAGCCGGGCACCTATGTCTGGTACGGCCCGGTCATGCAGGCACCCAACGGCACCGCCGCCGGCTCCTGCTTCTGCCTCGGCTCGGTCCAGTTCGAGGTCCGGCCAGGCACGATCACCGACCTCGGCAATCTGCTCTCCAGCCTGCCGCACTGGTCGGAACAGCAGGACGTCGGCCGGGTCGCGCAGGCCGAGCTCAACGCCCGACGGGTCGCGGCCGGCAAGCCGCCGCTTCCGGCCTTCGCCCAGATCGCCTCACGGACCGGCCTCCCGCCCGCCCTCGCGGCGTGGCCGAGCATCGCGCCGACCTTCCGCGCGGCGCCGAAGATGAACAACTACTTCGGGCTGACGGTCACCCGGATGGCGCCGATCCCGGGCGTACTGGCTTATCGCCGCGACGTCATCGTCGATGCCCGCACCGGCCAAGACGTCGCCAGCCCGACGCTGATGACCATGGTAAAGATGAAAAAGTAGGCCGGTCGGCTTCGACCCGCTTACTGGCATGGCCGCCTTCGGTTACGAGGGCGGCCATGCGTTTGCCACTGCTCCTCGCGGCCGCCGCCGCCGTCACCGCCGCTCCGGCGCCCGCCGCCGCCCCTGCGACCCCGCCCAAGCTGATCGTCGCCATCTCGGTCGACCAGTTCGCCGCCGACCTGTTCGACCGCTATCGTGGCGAGTTCAGCGGCGGCTTTGCACGGCTGGCGCGGGAGGGCACCGTGTTCCGCAACGGCTACCAGAGCCACGCGGCGACCGAGACCTGCCCCGGCCACTCGACCATCCTCACCGGCGACCACCCGTCCGAGACCGGGATCGTCGCCAACGACTGGATCGATCAGGGCGCCGCGCGCGCCGACAAACATGTCTATTGCGCCGAGGACGAGACCCAGCCCGACACGACCTTCACCAACTACAAGGTCAGCACGGCGCACTTGCGCGTCGCCACGCTGGGTGATCGGCTGAAGGCGGTCAGCCCGCAGAGCCGGAACGTCGCCATCGCCGGCAAGGACCGCGCGGCGATCATGATGGGCGGCCGCAACGTCGACCAGCGCTGGTATTGGGACGGCAAAAGCTGGACAACCGACACCGGCAAGGCGCCACCGCAGACCATCGTCCGGCTGAACCAGCTGTGGGCCGCCAAACTCGCGCAAGCCAGCGAGCCGTTGGTCCCGCCGGCCAACTGCACCGCGCGTGCCAAGCCCTATGCGATCACCCCGACGCTGACGGTCGGCAACGGCACGCTCCAGCGCGCGGCGAACGACCCGCGCTTCGTCCGTGCACACCCCGATTTCGACGGGGCAGTGCTCGCCGGCGCCGCCGCGCTGGTGAACGAGCTTGGGCTCGGCCGCGGCCCGGCGCCCGACGTGCTCGCCGTCGGCCTGTCGGCGACCGACTATGTCGGCCACGCCTACGGCAATCGCGGGCAGGAGATGTGCCTGCAAATGCTCGCGCTCGACCGCGAGCTGGGCGATTTCCTCGACCAGATGGACAAGACCGGGATCGACTATGCGCTGGTCCTGACCGCCGACCATGGCGGGCTCGACATCCCCGAGCGGCTTCGCGACCAAGGCGTGCCACAGGCCCAGCGCGCCGACCCGGCGTTGGCGCCGAGCGCGGTGGGCAAGCTGCTCGCCCCGCAGGTCGGGCGGACCGAGCCGGTGCTGGTCGGCGACGGGATCGGCGCCGACGGCTGGCTCGACAAGCGCCTCGACCCGGCTACCGCGCGCCGCGTCCTTGCCGCTACGGTCGCGCGCTACAAGGCGCAGCCGCAGGTCTATGCGGTCTACACCAAGGACGAGATCCTGCGGTCGCCGGTGCCTCACGGCCACCCCGACAAGTGGAGCGTCATCCAGCGGGTCCGCGCCTCCTACGAGCGGCAGCGGTCGGGCGATTTTTACGTGGTCCTGAAGCCCTATGTCAGCGCGGTCGCCAAGCCCGCGCCGGGCTATACCGCCACCCATGGCTCGGTGTGGGATTACGATCGCCGGGTGCCAATCATCTTCTGGCGGCGCGGGGCCGCGCCCGCCGACCGAACCGAAGCGGTCGAGACGGTCGACATCCTGCCAACGCTGGCGCCGATGATCGGGCTCACGCTTGCCGCGCCGGCGATCGACGGCCGCTGCCTCGACGGCGCCGCGGGAGTGCGCTGCCGCTGACCGGTCCAGATCGGGATTCGGCCCGCTTGCGCCAAGCGCTTGGCGTGATACGTTTTTCCGATGCGTCGCCAGGTACCGCTGCTTGCCCTTGCCGCACTGTCGGTGGGCGGCTGCGTCCAGACACAGCAATATGCCGACCTCCAGTTCGCCCCGCCGCAGGGCGACTATAAGCTGCTCGTGCTCCGGCCCGACATCCAGGTCGGGGCGGTCACCACCGGCGGGCTGGTCGAGGCCCGCGCCGACTGGACCGAGCAGGCCCGCGCCAACGTCATCGCCGCGCTCAGGGCGCAGCAGGCGGGGCGGGGCGGCCAGACTCTGATCCTCGACCGCCGCGACAGTTTGGCTGCGGTCCCCGCCGAGCAGGTCGCCGAGCTTGAGCGGCTCAACGCCGCGGTCGACCAGTCGATCGCCCTTCACAAATATTCGGGCGTGTCGCTGCCGACCAAGCGCCGCCGCGGGCTCGACTATACGCTGGGGTCGGACGCAGTTCGTTTCGGCCAGCGCACCGGCTACGATTATGCGCTGTTCCTCCACGCCGAGGACAGCTTCGCCAGCCAGGGGCGGGTCGCGCTGCAGGTGCTCGGCATCGCCGGCTGCTTTATCGGCTTCTGCGCGCCCAATGTCGGCGGCGCCGGGCAGTTCGCCTATGCCAGCCTGGTCGACCTGCGCACCGGCGAGGTGGTCTGGTTCAACGTGCTCCAGGCGGGCAGCCAGGTCGCCGGGCTAAAGATGGGCGACCTGCGCACCCCCGACGGCGCGGCGCAGATGGTCGAGCGGCTGCTCGGCCTTATGAAGCCGGGCCGGGAGGTCCGCCGCGCGCAGGCGGCGCAGCGGGCGCGGCCATGACTTCGCTCTCCCGCCGCACGATGCTGGCCGGGGCGGGGGCCACGGCACTGTTTGGAGGCACCGCGGCGTCGGCCCGTATCGACCCCGCGAGCCTGACCCCGATGGTCGGCCCCGGCTACCGCCCGCAGGACCCCGACGAGCGGGGCATGTGGCAGCAAATGGCGCGGGTCGAGGAGGAGATCGCCGGCTCGAACCTGCTGGTGCAGGATCCCGCGCTCAACCGCTATCTCCAGGGTCTCGTCGGCAAGGTCGGCGGCCCCGCCACCAGCGACCTGCGCGTCTATCTGGCGCGCGTTCCCGAGTTCAACGCGATGATGTTTCCGACCGGTTTCGCGGTGGTCTTCACCGGTCTGCTGCTGCGGATGCGCGACGAGGCGCAGCTGGCCGGCGTACTCGCCCACGAGAGCAGCCATTTCCTCCTCAAGCACCAGCTTCGCCAGTGGCGCGACACTCGCCGCAAGACCGACATCTACTCCTTCGCCTCGATGCTCGGCGGCGTGGTCGGTGGCGCGGCGGGCTATTACACCGGTAACCTCGACCAGCTCGCGCAGCTCGGTACGATCCTCACTTTGTTGCGCTACAACCGCCAACTCGAGGCCGAGGCCGACGCGCTCGGCATCAAGCTGATCGCTCAGGCCGGCTACGCGCCCTTGTCGATGGCCGAGACCTGGCAGCAGCTGATCGGCGAGATCGAGCTCAGCGCCGCCGTCCGCCGCAAACGGCCCGACCGCGGCTATTCGATCTTCGCCGACCATCCCGCGCCGCGCGACCGGATGATCGATCTTACCGCCTCGGCGACCGGGCTCACCGTGCCCGGCCGCCGCTACGACCGCGGGCGCGAGCGCTACCTTGCCGCGATTGCCGCCATCCGCCCGACCCTGCTCGACGACCAGGTCAAGCTGAACGACGCGGGCGCCTCGCAATATGTGATCCAGACGCTCGCGCAGGACGGCTGGAATGGCCTGCTCCGCTTCTACGAGGGCGAGTCGCTGCGGCTGCGCAACACGCCCGATTACGACGCCCGCGCAGCGCTCAGCTATGCGGCGGCGGTGGCCTACCCCGACGCGCCCGCCGACGCCTGGCGCTGGCACGGCATCGCGCTGATGAAAGCCGGCCGCCGCGACGAGAGCCACGCCGCGCTGCAGCGCTACCTCGCGCTCGCTCCGTCCGCCCCTGACGCGCCGTTCGTCCGCCAGATGCTGGCTAGTTGAGGAGCGTCATGCGTGTCCGCCGCCACGCTCTACTTGCGGGCATCTCGCTCGCCCTTGCCGCCTGTTCGGGCGGACCCAACGGCCTCGGCGGTTTCGCTTATTATTCGCTGGTCCGCCCCAACCGCGTCGTCGCGGTCGGCAATGGCGCGATGGCCGTGGTGTCTCCGCGCGAATGGAACCGCGCTAGCCGCAGCAGCTTCACCGACATCGGCACGGTCGAGGACTGGACGCTCAACGGCCCCTATCTCGACAGCATCAGTTTCGTCTCGGGCCTCGCCAACGACAAGCGCATTATCCACCAGGAGCGCAAGGCCGATCGCCAGGTGCCGCGCTTCCGCGCCACCATGACCCCGCCCGAGATCGCCTCGCTGCTCGAGAGCCTCTACCGGATCGAGGGCGGCGCGATCGAGTGGCGCACGCTGAACCTGGCGCCGCGCCCGTTCCTCGGCGCGGCGGGCTTCCAATACGACTATGAGCACCTCGACAGCGACGAGCTGTGGCGCAAGGGGCGGGCGGTCGGCGCGGTGATCGACGGCAGGCTCTACCTCATCCAGTTCGATGCCGCGCGGTCGCATTATTATGCCGCCGCGCTGCCCGACTTCGAGGCGATGGTGGTGAGCGCCCGCCGCCGCTGAGCGCGCCTAGCTGACCGGCGAGATCGGCGTCGGCGGGGTGTTGGTGTCCGGCCCGCCGGGCGAGGGGACGTCGATCGGCGGCTCGGCCCCGGGAGTCTCGCTCGGCACCTCGGTCGGCTGCCCGGGCGGGGTCGGGCGCGCCGGCTCGGGGGTTGGGGTGGCGGGCTGGCCCGGCTCATGCTCGGGGGCGTTGTCGGGGAAGGGGGGCAGCTGTTGCATCGGGAAACTCCTTGTCCCTTTTGAACGAAGCGGACCGGCGGTGGTTGCGCTTGCCCCTCGCCCCAGCCTTGCTATAGGCCTCCCGCCTCACGGGTCCGATGCGCGCGTGGCGGAATTGGTAGACGCGGCAGGTTTAGGTCCTGTTGTCGCAAGATGTGGGGGTTCGAGTCCCTCCGCGCGCACCAACTTCGCCGTGCAAGCATCCGGGGGATGCTTGCACGGCGAAGTTCGCACCGCGAGTTTTCGAACCCCGGTTCAGACCCGATCAGAATTCAATAGGATAGCACAGTCATCATGCAGAGCGTCGAGACCCTGAACGAAGGCCTGAAGCGGGCCTACAAGCTGACGATTTCCGCCGCGGAGATCGATGCCAAGGTCGATTCCGAGGTCAAGCGGCTTGCCCCGACGATCCGCATGCCGGGCTTCCGGCCGGGCAAGGTGCCCGCCAACCTCATCCGCAAGATGCACGGCGAGGCGCTCCAGGGCCAGGCGCTCGAAACCGCGGTCCAGGACGGCGTCCAGCAGCTGCTCAACGACAACAACCTGCGTCCGGCGATGCAGCCCGAGGTCAAGCTGGAGGACGGCTACGAGCCCGGCAAGGACGCCGAGCTCACCGTCAACCTCGAGACGCTGCCGCAGGTCCCGACCCCGCAGATCGACGACCTCAAGCTCGAGCGGCTGACGCTCGACGCCGACGAAACCCAGGTCGACGCGCAGTTGAAGCAGCTCGCTTCCGGCCAGAAGAGCTGGACTGATGCCGGCGCCAAGAAGAAGGCCGCGCAGGGCGACCAGGTCGTGATCGACTTCGTCGGCAAGGTCGACGGCGTCGCCTTCGACGGCGGCACCGGCGAGGACATGGCCGTGGAGATCGGCTCGGGCTCGCTGATCCCCGGCTTCGAGGACCAGCTGGTCGGCGTGAAGACCGGCGATTCCAAGACGCTCAACGTGACGTTCCCGACCGACTATCCGGCCGAGAACCTCAAGGGCAAGGACGCCACCTTCGACGTCACCGTCAAGGCGGTGAACACGGGCAGCGAGGCGACCCTCGACGACCAGTTCGCCAAGAACCTCGGCCTGCAGGACCTCGACCAGTTGAAGAACCTGCTGCGCGACCAGCAGACGCAGGAATTGAACGGCCTCACCCGCACCCACATGAAGCGTCGCCTGCTCGACCAGCTCGCCGACACGCACAGCTTCGAGGTGCCCCCCTCGATGGTCGAGGCCGAATATCAGAACATCCTCAACCAGCTCGAGCATGAGGCTAGCCACGAGGCCGACCCCGAGGCCGCCAAGGCCGAGCTCGAAAAGGACAAGGACGACTACAAGAAGATCGCCGAGCGCCGCGTCCGTCTCGGCCTGCTGCTGAGCGAGATCGGCCAGGCCAACGGCGTCGACGTGACCCAGCAGGAAATGCAGCGGATCATGATGCAGGCCGCGCAGCAGTATGAGCCGGCCGAGCGCGACCGCTTCATCCAGTTCGTCCAGCAGAACCCGATGGCCGCCGCCCAGCTGCGCGCGCCGCTCTACGAGGACAAGGTCGTCGACTTCCTGTTCGGCAAGGCCGCGATCACCGACCGCGCCGCCACCCGCGCCGAGGTCGAGGCCGACCTCGAGAGCGAGGAAGGCCATGTCCACGGTCCGAACTGCGGTCACGACCACGCGCACGAGGCAAAGCCCGCCAAGGCCGCCAAGAAGCCGGCGGCCAAGAAGGCCGCTGCGGTCAACGAAGAGGCCGCTCCGGCCACCGCCGAGGACAAGCCGGAGGCGAAGGCCAAGCCCGCCAAGCCCGCCAAGGGTGCGGTCGAGGCGGAGCCGGCGACCCCGACGCCGGCCAAGCCGGTAAAGGACGCTGCGGGCAAGAAGCCGGCGGCCGCGAAAGCGGAAAAGGCGCCGGCCAAGAAGAGCAAAAAGGCCGAAGCGTAAGGCTCGGCAGGTAGAGGGGCAGGACGGCCATGACCGCAGCCGCGCGCGTCGCCGTCCTGCTGCCCTGCTACAATGAGGAAGCCGCGATCGCGCAGACGGTCGCGGGTTTCCGCGCCGCGCTCCCGCGCGCGACCATCTACGTCTACGACAACAACAGCGCCGATCGGACGCTCGAAGTCGCGCGGGCGGCGGGAGCGGTGGTCCGCAGCGAGCGACAGCAGGGCAAGGGTAACGTCGTCCGGCGGATGTTCGCCGACGTCGACGCCGACGTTTATGTGATGGCCGACGGCGACCTCACCTACGATCCGACCTCGGCCCCGGCAATGGTCGAGCAGTTGTTGGCCGACCAGCTCGACATGGTGGTCGGCACTCGCCAGCACGAAGCCAAGTCGGCCTATCGCGGCGGTCACGTGCTCGGCAACAAGCTGTTCACCGGGTTGCTTGCCGGGCTGTTCGGTCGCAGCTTCACCGACATCTTCAGCGGCTACCGGGTTTTCTCGCGCCGCTTCGTGAAGAGTTTCCCGGTCCTTTCGGGCGGGTTCGAGATCGAGACCGAGATGAGCGTTCACGCGCTCGAACTCAGAATGCCGGTGGGCGAGGTTATCACCCGCTACGGTGCGCGGCTCGAGGGCTCTGCCTCCAAGCTATCGACCTATGGCGACGGCTGGCGGATCCTCAAGACGATCGGGACCCTCTACCGGGTCGAGCGGCCGACTCTGTTCTATGGGACGATCGGCGCCGCGCTGCTGCTCGCCGCGCTGGTCCTGTCGGTGCCGCTGGTCACCACCTACTTGCACACCGGGCTCGTGCCACGCTTTCCGACCGCCGTGCTGGTCACCGGCATGACGATCATCGCCGTGCTGTGCTTCTTCGCCGGGCTGATCCTCGACACCGTCACCCGCGGTCGCCGTGAAATCCGCCGGCTGGCCTATCTCGCTTTGCCCGCGCCGGGCAGCGGATTGTAACGCAAAAGCAACTATCCCCCGAAAGAGTCCGCTTCGAGTGCGAAAAGCGCTGGGAAGCGCGCTGTAAGCAGGTCACCTTGCCGCTGCCCGCCAGAAATTGGCGAAAGCAGGGGGTAAGAGACATGAACCACCGCGACATCCATTTGCGCGCGAGCAGCGCCGCCTTCGTCATCGCCAGCGCGTTCGCCGCCAGTCCCGCCGTCGCTGCCGCCGTGCAGCCGACCGTCCCGCCGGCGCAGGCTGCCGCGGCTGATACGCCGGTCGGCGACGAGGTGGTGGTGACTGGCTCGCGCATCCGCCGCGATCCGCTCGCGCAGGATTCGCCGGTCGTCACCCTCGACCAGCAATCGCTCGCCAAGACCGGTCTGTCGGCGGTTGCCGACGTGCTTCAGCGCCTGCCGAGCGCGGCGGGCGGCCTTAACTCCAAGGTCAATAATTCGGGCAACCTCGGCAATCCGCCCGACGGCGGCGGTGTCGGAGCCGGCTCGGCCGAGATCGACCTCCGATATCTCGGCGCTAAGCGCACGCTGGTGCTCGTCGACGGCCTTCGCTTCGTTAACGCGACCAGCGCCAGCGGCATTCCTGCCAACGTCGACCTGAACTCGATCCCCGCCAACATGATCGAGCGGATCGAGGTGCTCCAGGCCGGAGCATCGCCGCTTTACGGTTCGGATGCGATCGCCGGGGTGGTCAACGTCATCACCGTGTCGCAGCAGAAGGGCCTCCGCCTGTCGGCGCAATATGGCCAGTTCCTGAAGTACGGCGACGGCAAGACCCAGGACTATCAGGCGAGCTGGGGCAACGGTACGTCGCACCCGCTGCAGTTCGCGGTCGGCGGCGCCTATGTGAAATCCGAAGCGGTCCGCTCGGCGAACCGCTCCATTTCGCAATTCCCTAATCCGGGACAGACCAGCTGCACCGATCCGGTCGGCGGGTGCAGCAGCGCCGCCGTCAACGGCCGCTTCCTGACCTTCCGCGGCAGCCAGACCATCTCCAACCCGCCCGACAACACGCCGACGCTGGCGGAACTGCGGCCGTTCACTTCGGCCGACCGCTTCAATTTCGCGCCGTTCAACTACTTCCAGACGCCCAACAAGCGCTACGGCGTGTGGGTCAGCGCCAAGACCGACCTCGGCGCCAACACGCACCTGCGCATCCGCAGCAGCTGGAACCGCCGTATTTCGCAGAACCAGGCGGCGTTCGAGCCGCTGTTCATCGGACCTGACGCGGGCAACGGCGCGGGCAGCCTGTTCGACACGCTCTCGTTCGACGTCACCAACCCGTACAACCCGTTCGGCGTGACGCTTGAAAGCGGGCTCAACCCCGACGGCACGCCCAACGGGCGCACTCCCAATTATAGCTTCATCGCCCGTCGCCTGGTCGAAGCCGGCCAGCGGACCTTCAACCAGCGGGTCAACACTTTCTCGCTGAACGCCACGCTTGACGGCAAGGTGCCGCTGTTCGGGCATGAATGGTATTGGGACGTCAACGGCATCCTTGGCGTCAACAACGCCCGCCAGTCGTTCACCGGCAACGTCCGTGCCGACCGCGTGGCGCTGGCGATCGGGCCGCTTTCAACCTGCCTCGCTACCGCGGGCTGCGTGCCCTTGAACCTGTTCGGCGGCAACGGCTCGATCACGCCGGCGATGCTCAACTACATCGCCTTCACCGAGCATGATCAAAGCCAGCAGAAGGTGCGCGGCCTGACCGCCAACCTCACCGGCGACCTGTTTGAGCTGCCGGCCGGTCCGGTCGGCGTCGCGGTCGGCATCGAGCATCGCTACCAAAGCGCCTACTTCACGCCCGACCCGATCGTCGCCGCGGGTCTTGGCGCCGACATTCCGGCGCAGCCGGCGGCGGGCCACTATCGAGTCAACGAAATCTACGGCGAAATGCGGGTGCCGATCCTCAAGGAGCAGCCGTTCGCTTACTCGCTCGACCTCAATGGCGCGGTCCGTCACTCGAAATACTCGATCAGCGGCAGCGCCACGACCTACACCGTCACCGGCCTGTGGAAGCCGGTGCAGGACCTGCTCCTGCGTGGTGCCTACTCGACCGGCTTCCGCGCGCCGAGCCTGGGCGAGCTGTTCGGCGGCCGGTCGCGCTTCGACTTGCCGGCCAACGACCCCTGCACCAGCGCGGCGGGCGGCCTGTTCCCGACCAATGCCACCGTGCGCGCCAACTGCATCGCCGACGGCGTCCCGGCCAGCGGCAGCTATGCGGAGGACCAGGGCGGCCAGCTGCCGGTCATCACGCAGGGCAACCGCAACCTCAAGCCGGAGAAGTCGCGCAACCTCACCGCGGGCATCGTCTTCTCGCCGCAATGGGCGCGGCGCGGCGGCAGCAACTTCAACGTCGAGGTCAATTACTCCGACATCCGGCTCAAGAATGCGATCGGCGCGGTCGATCCCAACGTCACGCTCAACAATTGCGCATTGCTCGGCAATGCTGCCAGCTGCGCGCTGGTCAAGCGTACGGCCAACGGCTTCATCAACGAGATCGACGGCACGCTGGGCAATCTCGACAGCATCCGCACCAAGTCGATCGACATGACGCTGAACTACCGCACCGGTCCCGCCTCGTGGGGCCGGGTCGGCATCTCGGCCAACGCCAGCCACCTGCTCAAGTACCGGCTGTCGGCCTCCAACGGCTTCGTCGTCATCAACCGCGAGGGGACCGAGCGGGGCAGCCCCGACCAGGCCTATCCCAAGTGGAAGGGCAATGCGACGCTCGACTGGAGCCTCGCCAACCTCGATGTCGCGATCACCGGTCGCTACATCAATTCGGTGACGGAGATTAATCCGAACACCGGCGGGCCCAACAAGCTCAACAGCCGGCTTTACACCGACATCCAGCTGACCTTCCTGCCGTCGATGATCGACCGCCGGCTGGGGCTGACCGTCGGCGTGAACAACCTGTTCGACAAGGATCCGCCGCCCTGCTTCTCGTGCAGCATCAACAACTTCGATCCGACCACCTACGACGTGCCGGGCCGCTTCGGCTACGTCCGCCTTTCCTATAAGATGTAGGCGGGCCGCCATCGTGAACGGAAGGGGCGGTCGGCATTCGTGACGGCCGCCCTCCTATTTTAGGGGCGGACCGACCCCCGCTTGAACTCCTCCCGCAACCGCCCGATGTAGGCGTCACCACAATACAGGATCGCATCTTCCTCATGGATCATCAGGACATCGCCTCGGCCCTCGTGCCGATCGTCATCGAGCAGTCGAACCGGGGCGAGCGCAGCTTCGACATCTATTCGCGGCTGCTGCGCGAGCGCATCATCTTCATCACCGGCGCGGTCGAAGACCATATGTCCTCGCTGATCACCGCCCAGTTGCTCTTCCTCGAGTCCGAGAACCCGAAGAAGGACATCTTCATGTACATCAACTCGCCGGGCGGCGTGGTCACCGCGGGCCTCGCGATCCACGACACCATGCAATACATCCGTCCGCGGGTCGGCACCGTCTGCATCGGTCAGGCCGCCTCGATGGGCAGCTTCCTCCTCGCCGCGGGTGAGCCGGGGATGCGCGTCGCGCTGACCAACAGCCGGATCATGATCCACCAGCCTTCGGGCGGGGCGCAGGGCATGGCCAGCGACATCGAGATCCAGGCGCGCGAGATCCTGCGCATGCGCACGCGCCTCAACTCGCTCTACGCCAAATATACCGGCAAGCCGATCGAGGAGATCGAGCTCGCGATGGATCGCGACAAGTTCCTCGAGGCCGACGAGGCCAAGGACTTCGGGCTGATCGACGCGGTGTTCGACAAGCGTCCCGAGAGCGGCGACTTCGAGGGCGCCGGCCTGACCCCGGGCGCGGGGACCGACACCCCGGCCTGAGGCCAACGACCGAACGACCTGACGGCGGGCGGGAGGCTTGTGCTTCCCGCCCGTTCTGTCATGGGGCCGTCACGTTCGCGTCACGCCCATGGCTCGCGGGGAGGGGACCATTCGCCAGATTGCCGCTCTGCCATACCGCACCGGCGGCCCGGGCCGCGACGCGCCGGTCAGCGTCCTGCTCGTCACCAGCCGTGAGAGCCGGCGTTGGGTCGTCCCCAAGGGTAATCAGGCGACCGGGCTCAGCCCCCACGCCGCCGCCGCCGCCGAGGCCGAGGAGGAAGCTGGCGTCCGCGGCGCGGTCTGCCCGATTCCGCTCGGCTCCTACCGCTACCGCAAGCGCCGCAAGACCGGCGCCTCGCTGATGTTCGACGTCGACGTCTATCCGCTCAGCGTCAGCGAGGAGTTGGCCGAGTGGAAGGAAGGCCATGAACGCACTCGCCGCTGGTTCAGCCTGTCCGAGGCTGCCGGGATGGTCGAGGAGCCTGACCTTGCCGACCTCATCCGCTCGTTCAACGCGGCGGAGTTCAACACCGCCACGCGGCGCGCTTCGCTGCTCTCCATCATGGCCGAAAAATCGAAGGTAGGTCCGATGTTTGCCTGGTTCCAACGCCTGCTGCCCAAGACCGGCGGCTTTTTCGAGCTGTTCGAGGCGCACGCTCAGAGCGTCTGCGGCGCCGCTAATGCGCTCGGGCGGCTGTTCAATGACGGCGCCCACCGCGCCGAGCACATCCGCGAGATCAGCGAGCGCGAGCATGACGCCGACAACATCATCCGCGAAATGCTCCACACCGTCCGTCGAACCTTTCTGACCCCCTTCGACCGCGGCGCGATAACCTCGCTGATCAGCTCGATGGACAATGCAATCGACGAGATGCAGGCCGCCGCCAACGCGGTCGACCTTTACGACTTCTCGACCTTCGAGCCCGAGATGCGCGACATGGTCGCGATCATCATCGACTGCGGCCGGCTGATGGCCGAGGCGCTTCCGCTGCTGCGGAACGTCGGCGCCAACGGCACCCGCCTGCACGAGCTGACCGAGCGACTGGTCCGCATGGAAGGCCATGCCGATGAAATCCACCGCGCCGGCCTCAAGAGCGCTTTCCAGCGCTTCGGCGGCGATACTGGCGGGGCGATGCAGTTCACCGTCCGGCGCGAAATCTACAAGCATCTCGAGCGGATCGTCGACGCCTTCGAGGATGTCGCCAACGAGATCGACGGCATCGTCATCGACAATGCCTGAGGTTCGGGCCTGATGCATCAGCTCGCGCTTCCGCTGCTAGTCGGCCTGATCGTGGTCGCCTTGGCGTTCGACTATCTGAACGGCCTCCACGACGCCGCAAACTCGATCGCGACCGTGGTTGCGACCAAGCTGCTCGGCCCGGTCCAGGCGGTGTTGTTCGCCGCCTTCTTCAACTTCGCGGCCTACTTCCTGACGCTCGCCTTTCCGGCGTTGCACAAGGTCGCCGACACGGTGGGGAAGGGGCTCATCGACAAGGACCTCGTCACTCCCTCGGTGGTGTTTGCCGCGCTGATCGGCGCGATGTTCTGGAACGTCGTCACTTGGCTCAAGGGCATTCCGTCGTCGTCGAGCCACGCGCTGGTCGGCGGACTGGTCGGCGCCGGCCTCGCCTCGGCGGGTCTCGGCACCATCCAGTGGAGTGGGGTCACCAAGACCCTCGTGTTCATCCCGCTGGCGCCGCTGCTTGGAATGGCGATGGCGATGATCGTGATGCTCGTCTCGAGCTGGGCGGCCCGCCGCGCCACCGTCCGGGGTGCCGATCGTGCCTTCCGCACGCTGCACCTCGTCTCGGCGGCGGCTTATTCGGTCGGCCACGGCCTTAACGACGCGCAGAAGACGATGGGCATTATCACCGTGCTGCTCTTCTCGACCGGCTATCTCCACGGCGCCTTCGAAGTGCCCCATTGGGTGGCGATCAGCTGCTACATCGCGATCGGCCTCGGCACGCTGACCGGCGGGTGGAAGATCATCGAAACGATGGGCAGCCGCATCACCAAGCTCGACCAGCACCAGGGCTTCGCCGCCTCGACCGGCGGCTCGATCCTGCTGTTCGGGGCGAGTTGGCTCGGCATCCCCGTCTCGACCACCCACACGATCACTGGCTCGATCATCGGCGCCGGAGTCGCCCGCCGGGCCAGTGCGGTACGCTGGGGGGTCGCCCAGAACGTCGTCCTCGCCTGGCTGATCACCATCCCCGCCAGCGCCGCCGTCGCCGCGCTGATCTTCTGGCTGACGACCTTCTTCCCAGGCTGACCGCTAAGTCCCTGTTTCGGAGCGGCTTCCCTTGTCGCACCGATGCACCCACGCCATATCCGGACTCAAATGTTTCGGGGGCCGCAACACGTTAAGCCTTCCGATAGTTTGATAATGAGAGAAAGCGGGCTAGCATCGCTCGCGAGTGGCTGCCTTCGGGCGCCCCCAGACAAGGACGATTATGACGAAGCTTTCCGGCGGCGACAGCAAGAGCACCCTCTACTGTTCCTTCTGCGGCAAGTCGCAGCATGAGGTCAGGAAGCTGATCGCCGGCCCGACCGTGTTCATCTGCGATGAATGCGTGGAACTGTGCAACGACATCATCCGCGAGGAATCGAAGTCGGCGCTGGTCAAGACCCGCGACGGCGTGCCGAGCCCGGCGGAGATCTGCAAGGTTCTCGACGATTATGTGATCGGGCAGAGCCGCGCCAAGCGCGTGCTCTCGGTCGCGGTGCACAATCACTACAAGCGGCTCAACCACGGCGCCAAGGGCGGCCAGGACGTCGAGCTCGCCAAGTCCAATATCCTGCTGATTGGCCCGACCGGCTGCGGCAAGACCCTGCTTGCGCAGACGCTCGCCCGCATCCTCGACGTGCCCTTCACCATGGCCGACGCGACCACGCTGACCGAGGCCGGCTATGTTGGTGAGGACGTCGAGAACATCATTCTCAAGCTGCTCCAGGCCTCCGACTACAACGTCGAGAAGGCGCAGCGCGGGATCGTCTACATCGACGAGATCGACAAGATCAGCCGCAAGTCGGACAATCCCTCGATCACCCGCGACGTCTCGGGTGAGGGCGTCCAGCAGGCGCTCTTGAAGCTGATGGAAGGCACCACCGCCTCCGTCCCGCCGCAGGGCGGGCGCAAGCATCCGCAGCAGGAATTCCTCCAGGTCGACACCACCAACATCCTGTTCATCTGCGGCGGCGCCTTCGCCGGCCTCGAGAAGATCATCGGCGACCGCCTCCAGGGCAAGTCGATCGGCTTCGGCGCGCATGTCGCCGGCCCCGACGAGCGCAAGACCGGCCAGGTGCTCAAGAATTGCGAGCCCGAGGACTTGCTGAAGTTCGGCCTGATCCCCGAGTTCATCGGCCGTCTGCCGGTGATCGCGACGCTTGAGGACCTCGACGAGACCGCGCTGGTCAAGATCCTGGTCGAGCCCAAGAACGCGCTCGTGAAGCAGTATGGCAAGCTGTTCGACATGGAAGACGTCGAACTCGAGTTCACCGACGAAGCGCTCCATGCGGTCGCCCGCAAGGCGATCGAGCGCAAGACCGGTGCGCGCGGCCTGCGCTCGATCCTCGAAGGCATCCTGCTCGACACCATGTTCGACTTGCCGACCATGGACGGGGTCGACGAGGTGCATGTCGACAAGGAAGTCGTCATGGGCACCAAGGAGCCCGTGCGCGTCTACACCGACAAGAAAAAGGACGACGCGGCGGCGTGAGCCATGAGCTTCCCTGACCTGTTTTCGGGTCATGCGAAGCTCTATGCCGCCGCGCGGCCGACGTATCCCGAGCGGACGATCGCCGAGCTTGCCGCGCTGGCGCCTGGCCGTGGGCTGGCGTGGGATTGCGGGACCGGCAACGGGCAGGCCGCGCGGCTGCTCGCCGGTCATTTCGCCAGCGTGGTCGCGACCGACGCCAGCGCCGAGCAGATCGCCCAGGCCGAGCCGCATGACCGCGTGCGCTTCGCGGTCGAAGCCGCCGAGGACTGTTCGCTCCCTGACGCCAGCTGCGACCTCGCGCTCGCGGCGCAATGCATCCACTGGTTCGATCTCGACCGTTTCTACGCGCAGGTCCGGCGGGTTCTGAAGCCGGGCGGGATCGTCGCGGCGCTCGGCTATGGCTGGTCGTTCGTCGATCCGGAGGTCGACGCGCTGGTCGCCCGCAACTTCCTCGCGCCGCTCGATTCCTATTGGGCGGCGGGCAACCGATTGATCATGGAGGGCTATCGCACCATCCCCTTCCCCGGCGAGGAAGTGCGGCTGAGCCCCGCCGCCATCCACCTCGCCTGGACCGGCCGCCAATTCGCCGGCCTGATCCGCAGCTGGTCGGCGACCCAGAAACTGGGCGAGGCCGCGCTGGCCGACGCCTTCGCGAAGCTCGCCGCCCTATGGCCCGACGACCAGCAGCGGCACGTCGTGATGCCGCTCGTCAGCCGGGTCGCGCGGCTCTAGCTCAGGCGAGAACCTTGTCCTTGGTCTCGGCTGCGGGTCCGCCGCTGCTCGCGGCCACCACCCGCGCCAGTCCGCGGCTGAGTTGCAGCGCGCCGTTGAGCCGGGCGTGCGGGGTTGACCAGTCGCGGCTGACCAGCAGCTTGCTGTCGGGCCTGAGCTTGGCCGCGCCCTTCAATCGCTCGACATAGCCGAGCAGCCCGGGAAGGTCGGGGAAGCCGCTCGGCGCGAAGGTCACCACCGCGCCGCGCGCGCCGACGTCGAGCTTGGCGATGCACGCCTTGCGGCAGTTGATCTTGGTCTCGACTACCTGGAGCAGGTTACCGGTTTCCTCGGGCAGCGGGCCGAAGCGGTCGATCATCTCGGCGGCGAATTCCTCGACCTCGCGGCTGTCCTCGAGTTCGCCGAGGCGCCGGTAGAGCCCCATCCGCAGATCGAGGTCGGGGACGTAGAGCTCGGGGATCATGATCGCCGCGCCCTCGACGTTGATCTGCGGCGAATAGTCCTCGCGTCGCTCGGTCGCGCCGCTCTTCACCTCGAGGATCGCTTCCTCCAGCATCGACTGGTAGAGTTCGAACCCGACTTCCTTGATGTGTCCCGACTGCTCGTCGCCGAGCAGGTTGCCCGCCCCACGGATGTCGAGGTCGTGGCTGGCGAGCTGGAAGCCCGCGCCGAGGCTGTCGAGGTTAGCGAGGACCTGCAGCCGTTTCTCGGCGGTCTCGGTGATCTGCCGGTCGGGCGGGGTCGTGAAATAGGCGTAGGCGCGCGTCTTCGAGCGCCCGACCCGCCCGCGCAGCTGGTACAATTGCGCCAGTCCGAAGCGGTCGGCGCGGTGGATGATCAGCGTGTTGGCGCTCGGAATGTCGAGCCCGCTCTCGACGATGGTTGTCGATAGCAGCACGTCATACTTGCGGTCGTAAAAGGCGCTCATCTTCTCCTCGACCTCGGTCGGGCTCATCTGCCCGTGCGCGGTGACCGCCTTCACCTCGGGCACTTCCTCGCGGAGCCAATCCTCGATGTCAGGGAGGTCCGCGATCCGCGGCACCACGAAATAGGTCTGGCCGCCGCGATAATGCTCGCGCAGCAGCGCCTCGCGCACCACCACCGGGTCCCACGGGGTGACGTAGGTGCGGACCGCGAGCCGGTCGACCGGCGGGGTCTGGATGACCGACAGCTCACGCAGGCCGCTCATCGCCATCTGCAGCGTGCGCGGGATGGGCGTGGCGGTCAGCGTCAGCACATGGACGTCGGCGCGCAGCTCCTTGAGCCGCTCCTTATGGGTGACCCCGAAGCGCTGCTCCTCGTCGACGATGACCAGTCCCAGCTTCCTGAACTTGACCCCCTTCGCGAGGATCGCGTGGGTGCCGATCACGATGTCGACCTGGCCTGCCTCAAGGCCCTCGCGGGTCTTCTTCGCCTCGGCCGCCGGCACCAGCCGGGAGAGCCGACCGATCTCGATCGGGAAGCCTTTGAAGCGCTCGACGAAATTGGTGTAATGCTGGCGGGCGAGCAGCGTGGTCGGGCAGACCAGTGCGACCTGCTGTCCCGCCATCGCCGCGACGAACGCCGCGCGCAGCGCCACCTCGGTCTTGCCGAAGCCGACATCGCCGCAGACCAGTCGGTCCATCGGCTTGCCCGCGCCCAGATCCTCGATCACGTCGCCGATCGCGCGATCCTGGTCCTCCGTCTCCTCGTAAGGGAAGCGGTCGACGAAGGCGGGGTAGGCGCTGTCGGGCTCGGCGACCACGCCCTGGCGCGTCGCACGCAAGGCCGCCACCTTGATGAGGTCGCCCGCGATCTCGCGGATGCGCTCCTTCATCCGCGCCTTGCGCCGCTGCCACGCCTCGCCGCCCAGCCGGTCGAGCGCCACGCCCTCGCTCTCCGAGCCGTAGCGCGACAGCACGTCGATATTCTCGACCGGGACGTAAAGCCGGTTGCCGCCGGCATATTCGAGCGCGACGCAGTCGTGCGGGCTGGTGCCGACCGGGATCCGGGTCAGCCCCTCGTAGCGGCCGATCCCATGCTCCATGTGGACAACGAGGTCGCCGGGGGTCAGCGTCGCCAGCTCCGACAGGAACGCGTCGGCGCTCTTCTTGCGCTTGCGCCGCCGCACCAGCCGGTCGCCGAGCATGTCCTGCTCGGTGAGCACCGCCACCTCGGGGGTGGTAAAGCCGTGGTCGAGCGGCAGGACGATCAGGGTCGCGTCGCGGCTCAGCCCAAGCGCTTCCTGCCACCCGCCCGCGCCCTTCAAGCCGCTCAGCCCATGGTCCTTGAGCAGACCCGCCAACCGCTCGCGCGCACCGCCGGTGTAGCTCGCCATCACCACCTTGTGGCCGCTGCGGCGCAGCGCCTTGGCGTGCGCGACCACCGCCTCGTAGATATTCTCGTTCTTCGCCCGCTCGGGCGCGAAATCTCGCGCCGGGGTCACGCCGAAGTCGATGATCGACGGCGTCTCGGGCTCGGGGAAGGGCGAGGTGCGGTGGACCGGTCGCTCGGCCACGAGCGCGTCCCATTCCCTGCGCGCGAGATAGAGCGCGGTCGGCGGCAGCGGGCGATAACTGCCGGGCTCGGCGACCATCGCCCGCTCGCGGTTGGTAAAATAGTCCTGGATCGATTCGTAGCGGCTATCGACCGCGCCGTCGGTCCCGCCATCGCGAATGACGATGTCCTGCTCGCTCAAATGGTCGAACAGCGTCGCGAGTTTCTCTTCGAACAGCGGCAGCCAATGCTCCATCCCCGCCAGCCGGCGCCCGTCGCTGATCGCCTGATAGAGCGGGTCTCCGGTCGCATTGGCGCCGAACTTCTCGCGATAGCCCGCTCGGAAGCGCTTGATGCTCTCCTCGTCGAGCAGCGCCTCGCTCGCGGGCATCAGCGTGAACGCCTCGGCCGGACCGGTGGTGCGCTGGTCGGCGGGGTCGAAGGCCCGCATCGTCTCGATCTCGTCGCCGAAGAAATCGAGCCGGATCGCGTGCGGCTGGCCTGCGGGGTAGAGGTCGATCAACCCGCCGCGGACCGCGAAGTCACCCGCGTCGGCGACCGAATCAGCGCGCTGATATCCATTGGCGCTGAGCAGGCTGATCAATTTGTCGCGGTCGATCCGCTCGCCGGGCGCGAGCCGCTTGGTCAGCTGGCGGATCCGGAACGGGGTCAACGTCCGCTGGGTCACCGCATTGGCGGTCGCGATAAGCAGCTGCGGCCCGCTGCGGGCGCCCTGCAATGCCTGTAGCGCCGCCAGCCGTTCGGCCATGACTCGGAGCGACGGCGACGCGCGGTCGTAGGCGAGGCAGTCCCAGGCGGGATAGGTGATGACCTGCAACTCGGGCGCGAACACCGGCGCGGTGTCGGCGAGCGAACGCATCGCCGCCTCGTCGGGGACGATCACCACCGCGCGGCCACCGCCGCCGGTGCCGCTGGCGGCGCGGGCGAGATCGGCGGCGAGCCACGGCAGGAAGCCCGTCGGCACGCCCGCCAGGGTCAGCGGGCGGCGGGCGGAGAGGATCGCGTTCAGCTCGGGCATGCGGGGCTCAACGCGCGAACGGCAGATAGTCGAGCCGCTGCATTGACTGCATCAGCGGCCCGGCGAAGCGCGGCGGCACTGGTTGCGCGCCGATCGCCCACGCCATGATGTCGACGTCCTGCTCCTCGAGCAACTCGGTGAACAGCGCCCGATCGGCGGCGCTCCAGCTCGCCGAATGGCGGTCGAAGAAGCCGCCGACCATCTGATCCGCCTCCTTCACCCCGCGATGGTGCGCCCGCCAGCGCAGGCGCTTCAGTTCGACGTCCTCGGATTGCATCGGGCGGAGATAGGGTTTCCACCCTTTCCTGTCACCCCGGCGAAGGCCGAGGTCCAGACCGCGCTGGCATGACGGCGACGGTTCCGGCTACGAGACGATGGCATGCGTCCCGACCTGCTCAATCCGCTGTTCGCCGAAGTGGAGACGCTGAAGGGCGTCGGCCCGCAGCTGACGCGCCTGCTCCACCGCCTCGGCCTCAGCCGCCTGGTCGACCTGCTGTTTCATTTGCCCACCGGGAGCATCGAGCGGGTTCGGGCGCCCGCCGCCTCGGCGGCGCTGCTCGGCAGCCATGTGGTGCTCGAGGTCAAGCCGTTCGACGCGCGCCAGAGCGCCGGCCGCGGTCCGACCCGCATCTACGCCGCCGACGGCGACGGCAACGTCATCACGCTCGCCTTTTTCAACAATGGCGGCTGGGCGAAGAAGCAGCTCCCGCTCGGCGAAACTCGGACCGTCTCGGGCAAGCTCGAAGCCTATGGCGACCAGTGGCAGATGGTCCACCCCGACGTGCTCGAGCCCGGCAAGCCCGAGCCGCCGCTGCGCGAAAGCATCTACCCGCTGACCGAAGGGCTCACCAGCCGACGGCTGCGCGAGCTCGCCACCGCCGCGCTCGAGCGCGCGCCCGCGCTGCCCGAGTGGATCGAGCCCTCGGTCCTCGCCCGTCACTCGTGGCCGGCCTGGCGCAGCGCGCTCGGCAAGGCCCACGCCGACCATCTCGACAGTGCCGCCCGCAGCCGCCTCGCCTATGACGAGATTTTCGCCAATCAGCTCGCGCTCCAGCTTCTCCGCCAGGTCAGCCGCCGCAAGCGCGGCCATCCGCTCGAAGGCGATGGCAGCCTGATCGCGAAGCTCCGGCTGCCCTATGACCTCACCGGCGCCCAGCGCCGCGTCACCGAGGAGATCCGCGGCGACATGGCGCAGGCGACGCCGATGCTCCGCCTGCTCCAGGGCGACGTCGGCTCGGGCAAGACGCTGGTCGCGCTGCTCGCGATGTTGAACGCGGTCGAGGCCGGCGCCCAGGCCGCCTTGCTCGCCCCGACCGAGATCCTCGCCCGCCAGCATCATGCGACCCTGCTCAAGCAACTCGACCCGATCGGCGTCCGCGTCGCCATCCTGACCGGGCGCGAAAAGGGTCGCGCGCGCGACAGCGTGCTGATGGGCCTCGCCGACGGCAGCATCCACATCCTCGTTGGCACCCACGCCATCTTCCAGGAGAAGGTCGGCTACCGGAACCTCGGCCTCGCTGTGATCGACGAGCAGCACCGCTTCGGCGTTAGCCAGCGCCTGCTGCTCTCCGCCAAGGCCGAGCGCCCGCCGCACCTACTGGTGATGACGGCGACGCCCATCCCGCGCACGCTGACGCTGACCCAATATGGTGAGATGGACGTCAGCCGGATCGACGAGATGCCGCCCGGCCGGACCCCGGTCGAGACCCGCGTCATCAGCGATGAGAAACTGCCCGAGATCATCGACGGCCTCGGCCGCCACCTCGCCGCGGGCGGTCAGGCCTATTGGGTCTGCCCATTGGTCGAGGAAAGCGAGACCAGCGACGCCGCCGCCGCCGAGGACCGCGCCGCCATCCTCGCCGCGCGCTTTCCCGGGCAGGTTGGGCTGGTCCACGGGCGGATGAAGGGGCCCGACAAGGACGCCGTCATGGCGGCCTTCGCTGCCAACCAGCTCCAGGTGCTGGTCGCTACCACGGTGATCGAGGTCGGGGTCGACGTTCCCAACTCGACGCTGATGATCATCGAGGGCGCCGAGCGTTTCGGCCTCGCCCAATTGCACCAGTTGCGCGGCCGGGTCGGGCGGGGGGAGGGGAAATCGACCTGCCTCTTGGTCCGCGGCCCAACGCTGAGCGAGACCGGCCGCGCCCGCCTAGCGCTGATGCGCGAGACCAGCGACGGCTTCCGCATCGCCGAGGAAGATCTGAAGCTGCGCGGCCCGGGTGAGATTCTCGGCACCCGTCAGTCGGGCGATGCCGCCTTCCGTCTCGCCTCACCCGAGCAGATGCAGGAATTGGCTCCCGCAGCCACCGACGATGCGCGCTTGTTGCTTGACCGCGACGGTGGCCTGGCGGGGCCCAGAGGCGAAGCAGCGCGGCTCTGCCTCTACCTGTTCGAACGCGACCAGGCGGTCGATCTGCTGCGCTCCGGCTAATTCCCCTGCTCGTCATGCTGAACTTGTTTCAGCATCCATTCTCTCGCGCTCACCGCGGCTCGAAGATGGACCCTGAAACAAGTTCAGGGTGACGGAACCAAGAGTCCGTGTTTCTTCTTGCCAAGGCTCAACTTCACCTCGGAATCCACGGCAATCACGTGCGAAATGTCGCTCACCGCAACATCATCGATTCGTACCGCGCCCTCGGCCACCTTGCGCTTGGCCTCGCCATTCGAAGCGCAGAAGCCCAGCCCCACCAGCGCCGCCAGCACCCCGATCTCGCCCCCCGTTTCGAGCCGCGGTAGCGCCTCGCCCGAGCCACCACCGGCGAAGGTCTCGGCGGCCGTCCGCGCGGCCGCCTCGGCCGCCTCGCGGCCGTGGAGCAGCGCGGTCGCCTCGGTCGCCAGCACCACCTTGGCCTGGTTGATCTCCGCCCCCGGCAGCGCTTCCAGCCGCGCGATCTCGTCCAGCGGCACGTCGGTGAACAGCTTCAGGAACTTGCCCACGTCGGCATCGGCGGTGTTCCGCCAGAATTGCCAATAGTCGTAGGCCGGCAGCCGATATCCCTCGGGCCCGTCGGCGTTGAGCCACACCGCCCCGGCCGCGGTCTTGCCCATCTTCGCGCCGTCGGCTGTGGTGATCAGCGGCGTCGTCACCCCGAACAGCTCGGTCCCGTCGATCCGCCGGGTGAGCTCGATGCCGTTGACGATATTGCCCCATTGATCCGACCCGCCGAGCTGCAGCCGGCACCCCAGCCGCCGCGACAGCTCGAGGAAGTCGTAGGCCTGCAGTATCATGTAGTTGAATTCGAGGAAGGTCAGCGGCTGCTCGCGCTCGAGCCGCAGCTTGACGCTGTCGAAGGTCAACATCCGGTTGATGGTGAAGTGCCGCCCGACCTCGCGCAGGAAGGGGACATACTGGAGGTGGTCGAGCCAGTCGGCATTGTCGACCAGCACCGCGTCGCTCGGGCCCTCGCCGAAGGTCAGGAACCGCTCGAACACCTTGCGGATGCCGGCGATATTGTCGCTGATCTTCTCGTCGGTCAGCAGCTGCCGGCTCTCGTCCTTGCCCGACGGATCGCCGACCTTGGTCGTGCCCCCGCCCATCAGCACGATCGGCCGATGCCCCGCCTGCTGCAACCGCCGCAGCATCATGATCTGCACCAGGCTGCCGACGTGGAGCGACGGCGCGGTCGCGTCGAACCCGATGTAGCCGCTGACCACCTCGCGCTCTGCCAGCGCACCCAGTGCCGTCGCATCGGTCGTCTGATGGATATAACCGCGCTCGGTCAGCAGCTGGAGCAGGGCAGGGGCGGATGTCACGTCGGTCATGTCAGCGCCTCTAACCGCCTCACTTCGTCTTGTCGAAGCCCCGCCCCTCCGCCAAACCAGCCGCATGCACCTCACGCTCATCCCGCACCCCGCGACACCGCCAGCCCGCGCCGCGATGTCGCTCGATGCTTGGGTCGAGCGCTGGGACGACGGACGGGTCGAGGTGAGCTTCCACCTCCATGCCCCGACCGACAGCCTGGTCATTCCCGACAAGCCCCGCCGCGGCCGCCACGACGACCTGTGGAAATCGACCTGCTTCGAATTGTTCGTCGAGCCCGCGGCGGGGGCGGGCTACCGCGAGTATAATTTCTCGCCCTCGGGCGCCTGGGCGGCCTACGACTTCGCCGCCTATCGCGCGGGCATGACCAAGCCGGCGATCGAGCCGCCCGAGAGCGACGTCGAGGACATCGGCGACAAATTGCTGGTCGACGCGGTGCTCGACCTGCCCGAACGCGGCCGTTTCGGCCTTGCCGCGGTGGTCGAGGAAGTCGGCGGGACCAAAAGCTACTGGGCGCTCGCCCACGGTGCCGACAAACCCGATTTCCACTTGCCCGCTTGCCTCGCCGCGACCCTCCCGCCAGTGACCGACGAATGACTTCCTTCGGTATCGATCGTCTGCTCGCGGATCCCGCGCTTCGCCGCCCGCTCGACGGCAAGCGCGTCGCGCTGCTCGCCCATCCGGCCTCGGTGACCGCCGACCTCACGCATAGCATCGACGCGCTGATCGCCGCCGGGCTCAACGTCACCGCCGCTTTCGGTCCTCAGCACGGGCTCAAGGGCGACAAGCAGGACAATATGGTCGAGACCGCGGACGAGACCGACCCGCGCCTCGGCATCCCCGTGTTCAGCCTTTACGGTGAGGTCCGCCGCCCGTCGGGCCAGATGATGAGCAGCGCCGACGTCTTCCTATTCGACCTGCAGGACCTCGGCTGCCGCATCTACACTTTCGTGACGACCCTGCTCTACCTGCTCGAAGCCGCCGCCGAGCATGGCAAGACCGTTTGGGTGCTCGACCGACCCAACCCCGCCGGCCGCCCGGTCGAGGGGACGCTGCTGCTCCCCGGCTGGGAGAGCTTCGTCGGCGCCGGCCCGATGGTGATGCGCCACGGCCTGACGATGGGCGAGATGGGCCACTGGTTCATCCGCCACTTCAATCTCGACGTCGACTATCGCGTCATCGAGATGGAAGGGTGGGAGCCCGACGCCGCCCCCGGTTTCGGCTGGCCCACCGACCGTATCTGGATCAACCCGAGCCCAAACGCCGCGAACTTGAACATGGCCCGCGCCTACGCTGGCACTGTCATGCTCGAAAGCACGACACTGAGCGAAGGCCGCGGGACCACCCGCGCGCTCGAGCTGTTCGGCGCCCCCGGCCTCGACCCGCGTGCGATCCACGCTGAGATGGAGCGGGTCGCCCCCGACTGGCTTGCCGGCTGCTCGCTTCGCGAAGTCTTTTTCGAGCCGACCTTCCACAAGCACGCGCACGAATTGAACGCCGGCCTGTTCATCCACGCCGAAGGCCGCTTCTACGATCATGCGGCGTTCAAGCCCTGGCGGCTCCAGGCGCTCGCCTTCAAGGCCATCCGCACCCTCGTGCCCGACTACGACCTGTGGCGCGACTTCCCGTATGAGTACGTCTTCGACAAGCTCGCCATCGACGTCATCAACGGCGGCCCGGCCTTGCGCGAGTGGGTCGACGATCCGTCGGCCGAGCCCGGCGACCTTGATGTCCTGGCCGGGCGTGACGAAGCGGCCTGGCTCGACGAAACGCGAGGATTGCGGCTCTACTAGGACCGCTGGTCGCGCCAGGCCAACGGCTTGCCAATTGGCGCACTCTCCTTAGGCTGACTGCACGCTCGCGCGGGGGCAGCCATGACAGGACCGGCGGAAGTCTTCGTTTCCTACAAGTCGGAGGACCGCGCCCGACTGAAACCGCTCGTCGCCGCGCTCGAGGCCGAGGGCTTTCCGGTCTGGTGGGACGCGCGCATCGGCGGCGGCAGCAATTGGCGGCAGGATATCGAGCAGCACCTCGAGTCTGCCGCCTGCGTCATCGTCGTCTGGACCAAGCGGTCGGTCGGCCCCGACGGCGAGTTCGTCCGCGACGAGGCTGCCCGCGCCCGCCGCCGCGGCGTCTACCTCCCCATCCGGCTCGACGAGGTCGATCCGCCGCTCGGTTTCGGCGAAGTCCAGCTTCTCTCGCTTAAGGCGTGGAAGGGAAATCCGGCCGACCCCAACTTCCGCGCCTTGGTGGACGCCGTGCGGTCCTGCCAAAGTGGAAAATGGGCTGCGCCGACAGGGACCGCGAGCAAGTCACCCGCCATCTCCCGCCGCGTCCTGATCGCCGGCGGCGCGGGCACGGTAGCCGTTGCCGGCGTCGGCGCGTGGGCGCTCCTCACACCGTGGGGCTCGGCGGTCTCGAACCGCGTCGCGGTGATGAGCTTCGCCAACCTGTCCGGCGATCCGAGCCAGGCCTATTTCTCGGACGGCATCGCCGAAGAATTGCGCGGCGCGCTCTCTCGCGTCGGGCTCGAAGTGATCGGCCGGGCTTCTTGCGATGCGGTCAAGGATTTGGCGATTCCGGAAGCGGCCGCCAAGCTCGGAGTCGCCAACATTCTGACCGGCAGCGTCCGCCGCTCGAGCCAAACGATCCGCGTCGATGCGCAACTCGTCAACGGCGCGGACGTCGTGGAGAAATGGGCGCAGACCTACGACCGCGCGCCAGGCGACACGATCAGGATCCAGACCGATATCGCGACCGAGGTGGCGAGTGCGCTCAGGGTCGCGCTGGGGGCGGCGAAGAAGGTCGCGATCGCGCTCGGCGGGACTGCCAATGCCGAAGCGCAGGACCTCATCTTGCAATGCCGCAAGTTGAGCCGCGAGATGACCTCGGCCGACAGCTTCCAACGGCGGATCGCCTTGGCGGATGCGGCTATCCGCCTCGATCCCCATTACGCAGATGCCTATATCGCCAGGGCGAGCGCGTTCACCACCATGGCAATCCTGTTCAGCGATCCCACCAAGGTCGACAGCCAGCTCTCCGAAGGCGAAGCGGCCGCGCGCAAGGCCATCGCCATCGCGCCGGCGCTTGGCGGTCCGCATTCGGTGCTGGCGTTCAACGCCCAGGGCCGACTCAATTTCGGGGCGGCGTTACGCGAGACGAAGATGTCGCTCGCTCTCGCGCCCAACGATACCGGCGTGCTGAATTCCGCCTCCCGGAATCTGGCGCTGTTCGGCACGCCTGCCGAGGCGTTTGAGGTCGCCGACCGGAGCAGGGCGCTCGATCCGCTCAACGCCGCGCTCTATAGCTACAAGGCCGAGATGCTGTTCTATTTGCGGCATTACCCGCAGGCGATCGACGCCGCCAAATCCTCGCTGCGCCTCGCGCCGACGCGGTTGATCTCCCACCTGTTCATTGGCGACGCATTTCTGCAGCTTGGTAAGCCGGCACAGGCTAAGGCCGAGTACGGCCTGATGGGCGCCGATAATCCACTTCGCGGACCGCGCCTTGCCTTGCTCGCCGCACGGACGGGGGATCAGTCCGGCGCTGAACAGCTGGCGACCCAACTCAAGCAGCGGGCCGATGTGACCTTGAACTACCAGCTCGCCGAGATCTTCGCGCAATTGGGTGACCAGGACCGGGCCTTCGCCGAGCTGGCAGAAGCCGTGCGCGCGCGGGATTCGGGGCTTGCCTATCTCAGGGTCGACCCCTTTCTCGACCCCGTCCGCGGCGATCCGCGGTTCGCGGCGCTGCTCAAGCAATTGAATTTCACGGCCTAGCCCGAGCGGTGGGTGCACCGACCCGCTAGCGTCGCGCTGCGGTCGGCGTCACAGCATCCTTTCGCGTGAAGACCAGGCGATTGCGGTCGCCGGTGTGCATCCTGAAGGTTTCGACATAGTGTCGCGCGACCTCGGCGCGGACGATGGCGTAGGTGGTGGAATTGACCCGCTCGAATGGCGGATCGTCCATCACGATCGTCGCGGGCCGCTGCGCCAGGATCCGCCTGACCTCCACTGTCGGCGCGACTCCGAGGGCGCGCGCGCTATTCTCATTCTCCATGTTGAGATGGCCCGGAAAAAGGAAGCGCGACAGCACGCAGGCATGGGTCAGGCGATAAAGCGCCGGGTAGCCGTCATAGACGAATAGGCAACCGCGGGCAGGCGTCGCGGCGCGGGTGATCAGCGCGGCCTCGTGGGCGCGGCCCTTGAGGTTCTGGAGCGACCACAGGACGATCTGCGAGGCCACGAAGATGACCAGCAGGAACGGCCAGACCAAGCGGGGGCTGGGCCGCATCTGCCCGAGCCGCGGCGCGGCGGCGATCACCGCGGGCACCAGCACCGGCATCGCATATTGAGGAGTTGAGAAGCTCCGCATGACCAGCATCCCCGCAACCGCCGCGGCCAGCCACCAATATACGAATTTCAGCGAGCGGCGCTGGGCCTCGCCGTCTGCTGGGGGGGGCAGGATGATGCACAGGGTCAGGGGAAACAGGATGCCGGCGATGGTAACGAGCCCGATCGCGCTGGTGGCAAACGGGTCGGCGAGCTTGCCCCACATCGAGATGAAGTTGGCAAAGAGAAAATCCTGGCCGTGCCCCAGCGCCAGATAGGCCAGGTAAGCGACCAGTGTCGGCAGTAGGGCCATAAGGACCCAGACCGCCGCCATGCCGATAAGGGAAGCCGTCCCCGCCCGCGCCCGCCACGCGCCCACCAGCAGGGCGCAGCCGAAAAAAATCCCTTCAAAGAGCGCGGTATATTTGATCTGGATCGCCACCCCTACGATCAGCATCGGCGCCAGCCCCGCTCGCCAATCGATGCGTCCGCGGCGAATCGCCTGCTCGGTCAGCATCGCCGCCCACAGGACAGGCAAGTTGAAGAAGACGGGAGCCTGGCCGCCTTCGCCTTCCATCAGGTCGAGCCAGAGGAGATAGGCGAGCGCCGCGGCAATCGCGCCGCGGGCATTGCCGACTCGCCCGGCAAAGCGCCACACGAGCGTCGCCGTGCCCCAGGCGAACAGTCCGGCGACGAGCTGATACTGGATCGTCCCCTCGCCACCGAGGAGGCGGATGAAGCCGTAGATCAGGAACAGCCCGATCGGCTTACGGTCGAACACATCGACGAAGGGCAAAGCGCCGCCGAGCAACCGGTCGCCGACGACAAGATAGAATTGCTCGTCAAAGCCGAGCACCGGATTGCCGAACGTCTGGCCGCGAGCGATCAGGGTAGCGACGAGCAGGATGGCGCCGATCACCAGCGCCTGGCGCGGCGGAAATGACGGTGGCTGCAATGAGGCGCGACGGGGGAGCCGCGCGCTGACGGGCGCGATCGCTGCGCTCGTCATCAGTCGTTCGTTACCGCCGTCAGATCGGTATCGGCCCGGTGAGTAATCGGCAGGGTCCGAGCGATCCGAGACGGCTGCAGACCGACGCTTCTTGCGCCAGCCGCCCGCTGCGCTGGCCAAGCAGTCGCGGCAAAGGCCTCGAGATAGTGTCGTGCGCCGACCTCGACCGTGTAGCTCTCGGCGTCGAAAGCCGCTGCCGATCGGGTCGCAGAGCCCTTGGAGCGTTGTCGCACCGCCGCGCTGAACGCCTCGACGTCGCCAGCGGGACAGAGCGTCACCTCGTCATAGCCGTCCAGCAGACCGCGCACCCCTTCGCCGCAATCGGTCGCGATGATGGGCATGCCGCAGGTCATCGCTTCCACCAGTACCGCCGGAATGCCTTCGTAGGCCGAGCTCAGCAATAGGACGTCCTGATCCTTGAGGCACAGCCAAGGGTCCTGCAGATGACCGGCGAATCGCACGCGAGTCCCGAGGCCAAGCTCCCCGACCAGCATCTCCAGCTCGGCGCGAAGCGGACCGTCGCCGAAGATCGTCAGCCGATCGTTCGGACCCGATCCCCGCGCAAAGGCCTGCAGCATCAGCGGGTAATTCTTCTGCGCGGCCAGCCGTCCGAGCGCGACGAAGCGCTTTCCTGCCTGGTCGATCGATGGCGGGCGCCATCCGCGCAGTTGGCGAACCTGCGCCGTGGTCAGGGCCGGATCGGCTACCGTCCAGATCGACGCCGGGTCGACATATTCACTGACCTCGGCGCGCATGGCCGGGTGCATCACCACCCAGCCCTCGATGAAATGCGCCTGCGTCCGCGCCCACAGGCGATAGAGGACGACGAGCCAGCTCGGCAGACCCGGGAGGACCAAATCGTTGCTGACCTTGGTTACGATCGGGGGGCAGCGGCGGCTCATCAGCAGTTTGGTCACGGCTGCGACCACGGTGTAGGTATTGCCGGCGCAGAAGATGACGTCCGGGCGGTGCGCGCGGATCACTTTCGGCAGCTGCCAGAGCATCCACCACGTCTCGAACCGGTCGCCCTTGATCTGCCTGGCCGGGGTCGAAAAGGCGAGGTCCCGCGCCAGCTCGGCCTTGAGGTCGCCCTCCTCACGGCCGATGAACAGTGGCGCCTCGACGCCCATCTCGCGCCATTGCCGGACCAGCCGCAACGCAACCCGCTCGACCCCGCCCGGCTCGAAGCTGTGGAGGAAGGTGAGAATGCGCACGTGCGTCAGCTTTTGCGCCAGGTGAGAGCCGACGAGGCGGCGTAATTCCACACCAGGCCAACCGCGACCCCGGCCAGGCCGCCCAGCCACCAGATGCCGTCGAGCCGGTAGACAACGGTCCCGATCCCGACATTGGCGACCGCCCCGATCGCGCCCACGGCGTAGAAGGTCAGCAGCCCCCGCCAGAAGCGCATCCCCCGCAGCCGCCGGTCGCGGAAGGTGATCAGATTATTGATCAGGAAGTTCCCCGTCATCGCGACAACTACCGCAGCGATTTGTGCGGCCCGGAAGCTCGCGCCGCTCCACAGGCAGGAGCCGAGCACCGCAAGATGAACCAATACGCCTGACGCCCCGACCAAGGCGAACAGCAGTAGGCGGACCGGCACCAGATGGCCGACCAGCTTGTCGAGCAGCAGGACGCCGAATTCCTGTGCCGCCTTGAGATCGAATTTCGAATCCCCGTGAAGCCGCTCGCGGAAAGTGTAGGGAACTTCGGCGATGCGCAGCGGCCGCGGCGACGAGGCGACCAGGTCCATCAGAATCTTGAACCCGATTGTCGAGAGATGGGGGAGGGCCGCCATCATCGGCGTCCGTCTGATCATGAAGAAGCCGCTCATCGGATCGCTGACGTCGGCCTTAAGCAAGCGCTTTGACAGCTTCGTGGCGAAGTTGCTGATCCGGGCCCGCGACGCGCTCCAATTGCCGGTTGAACCCTCGCCGGCGTAGCGCGTGCCGATCGCAAGGTCGTAGCCCCCGCGAGCGACTATCTCGTACATCTTCGGCAGGATCGCCTCGTCATGCTGAAGGTCACCGTCCATGACCGCGAGCACCGGCGCGCTGGTTGCCAGCATCCCCTCGACTACCGCCGAGGAGAGGCCGCGCCGCCCGACCCGCTGGACGATCCGGACGCGGGGGTCGATGACGCCTCGGTCGCGCGCAACGTCCGCCGTACCGTCGGGCGAATTGTCGTCGACCACGACGATCTCCCAGACGAGGTTGGTCAGCGCTCTTTCGAGCTGCGCTATCAGCGGGGTGATGTTCGCTGCCTCATTCAGCACCGGAACGATAACGGCCAGCTGCAGGGGCCGCTCGGGCGAGGGGATGAGTCGACGCCGGAACGCCGCGTGGGAGTCGACCTGGTTCATACGCAGCATGTCGCCCGTCTGTGAACGGACCCCAGCGTAACCACGGCGCCAGCGTCGCGGTCAAACGAGGGTCGACGCCCGGCGCCCTCGCCGGTCGGCGGGACTGGTGCACGTTAAACTTTGTTCAAATGCTCATCGAATCCGACTGTGCAGTCGCCGCTGGCGCCTTTGCCGGCTCGCAGAGTGGACTCGGCACACAAGGGTCTGGCACCATCGACCTGCTGACCCAAAGGCTGGCCGCTGCAAGGGCAAAGCCCGCGAGAACGTCGGCCAGATAATGCGACCCAACGACGATCGCGCCGGCGCACAGGGCAATATTGAGCAGAAGCGCAGGGAGGCGGAGCGGCCGATACGGCCACACCGCCCAGACGAACAGCGCACCCGCGGCCGAGTGGCCACTCGGAAAACTCACCATCCCGATCATGTGGTCCGCGTCGATCAGCCGCAGCGACCGGTCGTGGAGCGCGGCGAGGACGGCGGGGTAGTCGCAGAAATTCAGGAAGACCGGAATGTCCGCCGGGTGAAGACCGCACAGCACGAAACGTCCCTGCGCCGGCGCGATCGCGATGAAAATCACCGCAATGAGGAAGATCAGGAACAGCGCGGTGAGGAAGCGCCAGGCCCGAGTGATCGCCCCCGTCGCGGCTAGCAGCAGCAGGATAGCATAGGCTTGCGGCCACATCGAGAGATAGGCGATCCGCAGCAGGCGCGTCGCGGTCTCCCCCCGCAGCGCCGATGCGAAGGCGAGCCAGTCGAAGCCGAGCGCCCGGTCGACCGCGAACAGGGCCTCGTCGGCCCATGGCGCCGGCACCGTGGCCATGGCGAACTGGAGCGGGAACAGGATGGCGAGGGCCACCGCGACGAGAACGCACGTTTCCAGTCCGGTGCTCGACCGCACCCATCCGAGGCGGCGGAGCATCGCTGCGACGAGGATGAGGGCGGTCAGCCCGATCGCCTCGGCGACGCCGAAGAAGGCGGAGACGTCGACGCCCGATATCCCAAGCGCGATCAGTTCCAGCAGACCACTGAAGGCGAGTAGGACGTAGAGGGCGAGCGAGCGCTGGTCGAACCGTGGCGCGATGTTGACGCCGAGCCATTGCGAAGCCCCCGCATGCATCGCCTAAGGCTAGCAGCAGGCGGTGGCGAGTAAAGCGGCGGGCTTTTAGCCGGCCGTTGCTACAGCCCCTCGACCGTCAGCAGCGGTCGCCAGCCCGGCGTCAGCTCGGCGGGGTAGGGCTCGCCAGCGTGGATTCCTCCGCTGACGAAGACGCAGGCGAGCCCGTAGCGCGCCGCGCCGAGCACGTCGGTCTGGAGCCCGTCGCCGATCGCGATCACCGTCTCCTTGGGCGGATGGCCGGCCAGCCGCAGCGCATAATCGTAGGTCGAGGGGTAGGGCTTGCCGTGCCACACGGTCCGCCCGCCCAGCGCCTCATAGGCATCGGCCAGCGCTCCGGCGCAGACCACGCGTCGGTTGCCGTGAATCACCACCCGGTCGGGGTTGAGGCAGTGGAGCAGCACGTCGGCGCGGCGCCAGGCGCGCAGCCGCGCGGCATAGTCGGCGACGGTCTCGTGCCACTCCAATCCGGCGCAGGCGAGCTCGGTAAACCCCGCTTCGACCAGTTCGAGCCCGGCGGCGGTGAGGTCGGCGCGGTCCTCGGCGGTCCCGCAGAAACCGACCGGCCGTCCCTTGAGCGCTGCGATCCCGACCTCGCCCGCGCTGACGATCCCGTCGTAGAGGCCCCGGTCGAGGCCGAGCCGGTCGAGCTGCGCCCGGGTCATCGCCGCGCTCCGCGGGGCGTTGGTGACGAAGATGGTTTGCCGCCCCTCGCCATGCCAGCGCTGCAGCCGGCCTTCGGCGCCGGGCAGCAATCGGAAGCCGTCGTGGACGCAGCCCCACAGGTCGCACAGTACCGTGGTGAAGCGCGCCGGCAGCGCGTCGAGGTTGTCGCTCACACCGTCGGCGGGGGCGGGGGGACGTGGCTCGGTGCGGGCAGGGCGTCGACGTCGGGGTCACCCTCGCTGTGCATCGGGCCCTCCCACTTGGCGACCAGTACCGCCGCCACCGCATTGCCGACGACGTTGGTCGCCGAGCGGCCCATGTCGAGGAAGTGGTCGACCGCGAGGATCAGCAGCAGCCCCGCTTCGGGAATTTTGAACATCGACAAGGTCGCGGCGATCACAACCAGGCTGGCGCGGGGCACCCCGGCGATGCCCTTGCTGGTAATCATCAACACCAGCAGCATGGTGATTTCCTGCCCCAGCGTGAGGTCGATGCCATAGGCCTGCGCGATGAAGATCGTCGCGAAGGTCATGTACATCATCGAGCCGTCGAGATTGAACGAATAGCCGAGCGGCAGGACGAAGCTGGCGATCCGCGGCGGCACCCCGAACCGGTCGAGCGCCTCGAGCGTACGAGGGTAGGCGGCCTCGGACGAGGCGGTCGAGAAAGCGAGGATCAGCGGATCGCGGATGTAGCGGATGAGGTGCCGCACCCGCTGTCCGACCGCGAGGAAGGCGATGGCGAGCAGCATCACCCAGAGAAGCATCAGACCGAGGTAGAAGCTGCCGATGAAGCGCCCGTAGTAGACGAGGATGCCGATGCCCTGCTCGGCGATCGCGGCAGTGACCGCGGCGAATACCGCCAATGGCGCCAAGCGCATCACGTAGTTGGTGACCTGGAGGATGACCTCGACCAGCGCCTCGACCCCGCGCACCAGCGGCCGCGCCTTTTCGCCAACCGCAGTGATGGCGACGCCGAGGAACAGCGAGAAGATGACGATCTGCAGAATCTCATTCTCGGCCATCGCCTGGATCATCGAGGCGGGGACCAGATGAGTGACGAAGTCCTTGACGTTGAAGGCCTTGGTCTCAACCCCGCTGGCCGCGCTGACGTCGGGCAGCGGCAGGTTCAGCCCGACGCCGGGGTGGAGCATATTGACCAGGATCAGGCCCAGCGTCAGCGACAGCAGGCTGGCGGTGATGAACCAGGCGAGCGAGCGGATCCCGACCCGGCCGAGTGCCGCCGTATCCCCCATGTGCGCCACCCCTGCGACCAGCGTCGCGAACACCAGCGGGGCGATGATCATCTTGATCAGCCGCAGGAACAGCGTGGTGACGATCCCGAAATAGCCGGCGATGTCCTTCAGCCGCGCCGCCGCTTCGGGGGTTCCGTTGTCGATCGCAGCATTGATTGCCCAGCCGGTGAACAGGCCGAGCAACAGGGCTCCCAGAATGTACCAGGTCAGGCGTTTGGCCACGCGGTCAGCTCCCCTCTATCGTCAGTGCAAGGGAGCGCAGCGACGAAGCAATCCAGTGTGTCAGGCCGGATTGCTTCGCTTCGCCGCCAATGACAAGCCCGCGTGAGGGTCAGACGTGCTCGGGCTCGCGCGCCTTAACCACCTTGTCGGCCAACGGGCCGTTCAATTCAGCCAGATGGTCGAACGTCGCCTCGTAGGTGGCGAGGCCCTGGCTCAATGAGCGCAACTCGGCTTCGAGGCCCGCCAGCTCGGCCTCGGGGATCAGCGCCTCGACCCGGTCCCAGCCGGTCCAGCCGTCGCGCGGCCCCATGCCCAGCATCTGCCCGCGCCGGCCCGCAACCGCCGAACTCACCTTGCTGGTCGCTGCGGTCGGCGAGACCACGGTCACCCGGTGCACGGGCTCGAGCAGGTGCGGCTGGCACTGACCGAGCGCCTCCTGCATCGCCATTCGCCCGGCCGTGCGGAAGGCGAGTTCGCTGCTGTCGACGCTGTGGTAGCTTCCGTCGGTCAGCGTCACCGCGACGTCGACCACCGCAAAGCCCAAGGGCCCACGCGCCAGTGCGTCGCGGACGCCCTGCTCGACCGCCGGGACATATTGGCGCGGGATGGCACCACCATGGATTGTCTCGGTGAAGATGAAGCCTTCGCCGCGGCCGAGCGGGCGGACTTCGATCACCACATCGCCGAACTGGCCGTGGCCGCCCGACTGCTTCTTGTGCCGCCCGCGCTGGGTCACTGAGCGGCGGATGCTGCTGCGATAGCCGATGCTCGGCGGGCGGTGGGTGACGCTGACGCCGTAGCGCCGCTTGAGCTTGGTGATGACGGTCTGCAGCTGCTCGTCGTTGACGCCGCGGAGCACCATCTCGTGCGCACCCTCGTCATGCTCGAGGCGTAGGGTCGAATCCTCCTCGAGCAGCTTGGCCAGCGCCCCCGACAGCTTGACGTCATCCTTGCGGTCTGCGGGCTCGATCGCCAGCGCATAGTTGAGGGCAGGGAAGGGAAGTTCGGGGGCCGCCGGCAGGGCGCCGAGGCCGAGCCACTGGCCCGCGGCCACTCGTTCGAGTTTTGCGAGCGCGACCACTTCGCCGGCATCCGCCTTGGCGAGCTTCGTGGTTTTCTCACCTTGGACCGCGAACATCGCCACCAGCCGCTGACCGCGGCCGTCCCCTGCGTGGACTTCCTGCCCCTCGGCGAGCGATCCGCCGAGCAGCCGTGCGAAAGCAAGCCGGCCCATCTGGCCGGCATTGCTGACCTTGAAGCACCACAGCGCCGGGTTGCCGACGCCGAGGCGGGCGGCCGTGCTCGCCGGGGTGGGGGTTTCGTGCCGCAGCGCCTTCAGCAACCGCCGCACGCCCCAGCAGTTGCCGGCCGAGCCGAACAGCACCGGCACGCCGAGGTTCTCGCCGGTCTCCCGCGCGAGGTCGCGGAAAACATGCTCGGCCTCGGGCTGCTCGTCCATCAGCAGTTGCTCGAGCAGGGCGTCGTCGTGGTCGGCGAGCTGCTCGAGGAGCTGGGTCCGAGCCTGTTGCTCGCGCTCGCGAAGATCGTCCGGGATGTCGATCCGCTCGGACGGCTTGCCGGGCTCGTAATGGAAGGCGCGTTCAAGCGCGACATCGACGAAGCCGGTGACCCGGTCGCCTTCGCGAATGGGGATCTGGCGGGCGATCAGCGGCGAGACGCTCATCGGCTGGAGCGCTTCGAGCAGTTCGCGAATTGAGCCGCGCGCTTGGTCCATGCGGTTGACGAAGACGAGGTAGGGAACGCCCAACTCGTCGAGCATGCGCAGCGCCGGCGCGGCGAGCGGGGCGCGCGCCGGATCGGGATCGACCACCACGATGGCGAGGTCGGCGGCGGCCAGCGCGCGAGTGCCGTCAGCCGCGAAACCGGTCCCGCCGGGCACGTCGAGCAGCGCGAAGCGCTCGCCCATGAAGCTGAAGTTGAGCAGGTTGAGCTCGGTCGAACCGCCACGCGCGCGCGCCTCGGGCGAATGATCACCGATGCTCGAGCCGTGACCGGTCGATCCCTGCCGATCGATCGTTCCGCTGGCGAACAGCAGCGCTTCGGCCAGCGAGGTCTTGCCCGCGCCGGCCGGCCCGACCAGCGCGATGGCTCGGGTGCCCGATACAGCCTCATGCATGTGCGACTCTCCTTCGTCCGAGATACGGGCGGCGAGTCGCCTGAAGGGCGCTCACGCGCCTTGGGGGTCGACGAGGCTCTGCCTCTTTCCCGTCGATTGCAAGGCCGCGCGCGACAGTCCGTCCGGCGCGGACGGCGATTGCGACGGCGTTAACTTCGGCGTAAACCGAGGCCCGCTTCCGCCGAGGAGGCTGCGCATGCCCGATCTATCCGTGATAGTCTGCGTCGCGCTCGACCACCGTGCACCGCCCGATGGCCTGAGTAAATTCAAGCAATGCATTCTCGCCTGTCCGCAGGTCGAGGCAGTGATGGAGGTGTCCGGAACCTTCGACCTGATCGTTCACGCCAGTCTGGCGTCGCTGGCCGAATTTCTGCGCGAGATGGAGCGGCTGGCGGCCCCGCTCGCGAACTTCGCGACACGGGTCGAATCGAATTTCGTCGGCCGGACGGTCGACTGCCATGGCGCGGACAGCGTCATCTGGGTGCCCTGCGCCGACGGCCGCCGCCGCATCGAGGCCGGGATGATCAACAAGATCGTCGCCGAGGGCGATTATATGCGGCTGTTCCTGACCGGATCCGAGTGCCTCGTGCACGAGACAATTGGACATCTGCTGGCACGCCTCGATCCGCAGCGCTTCGTCCGCCTCCACCGCTCCACCGTTGTACGAACCGATTTCATCGAGCGCCTTCAGCATCTCGATCGACGCTGGGTCGCGCAGCTCAAGGACGGAACGCGCTACAATCTGGCCCGAAGCCGGGTGGCGGCGGTGCTGCGGCTGTTAACGGCCGAGTCGTCGAGCCATGAGCACAGTTTGGCGAACGGGGCACCAACGGGCGACGCGCGGCCGGTGCTGACCGAAACGATGAAGCTTGAGACCTTCCTCCAGGGGTAAGCGGAGAAATGGCGGGGAGTTCCTCTCCGTCGTTCAAGCGGGAGGTCGCAATGAATAGTCGATCGATAGCCAGCCTGTGCGCCGCGGGGTTCGTCGCGGTCGCTCTTGTCGCCAGCGCCAGCGGCGCAAAGGCCTATCGCCCCAACGGCGACGTAGTCGTCAAGGCGTCGCCGCATCGGCTCGATACCGAACGGCGGGTCAGCTTTGCCGACCTGAACCTCGCCTATCGGCCCGGGCAGCGCGTCCTCCAGGGGCGCATCTGGCGGACGGCCAACGACCTCTGCGACGATCTGAACGGGCCCTATGGCACTCAAGAGTGCGTCACCTTCGCGCTCGACAGCACGCATGACCAGGTCGCCGCGGCGATCGAGCGGGCGCAGCGGCAGATGGCCGGGCTGCCGGTCGGTCCGGCCATTACCATCACCATGGCGATCACCGGCCGGTAAACGGCGCAAACTGGCCGGTGATTCCATAGCCGAGCGGGGGTGCGGGCTCCAGCCAGTGGCTGGGGCCCGCGTCGCTCAGGCCGCTGGTAGTAACCGCTGTTCGGTAGCGATCCGCAACAGCGAACCCTGCAATTTCTCGAAAGCCCGCACCTCGATCTGGCGAATTCGCTCGCGGCTGACGCCGTAAACCTGGCTCAGCTCCTCGAGCGTCTTGGGGTCGTCGGCGAGGCGGCGCTCGGCAAGGATGTGGCGCTCGCGTTCGTTGAGCGATTCCATCGCCCGCCCGAGCAGTTCGTGGCGAACCTTCTTCTCTTCATCCTCGGCGATGATCTCGTCCTGCAAGGGACCGTAATCGACCAGGAAATCCTGCCACTGGCTCTCGCCATCCTCGTTGCCGCGCAGCGGGGCGTTGAGGCTGGTATCGCCGCCCATCGCCATGCGACGGTTCATCGAAACCACTTCATCTTCGCTCACACCGAGGTCGGTGGCGATCTTGGTGACATCGGCGGGCTTGAGGTCGCCTTCTTCGAACGCGTCAATCTGGTTCTTCATCCGGCGCAGGTTGAAGAACAGCTTCTTCTGAGCCGCGGTGGTGCCCATCTTCACCAGGCTCCACGAGCGCAGGATGAATTCCTGGATCGAGGCGCGGATCCACCACATCGCGTAGGTGGCGAGACGGAAGCCGCGATCGGGCTCGAACTTCTTGACGCCCTGCATCAGGCCGATGTTGCCTTCGGAGATGAGCTCGCTGACGGGCAGGCCGTAGCCGCGATAGCCCATCGCGATCTTGGCGACGAGGCGCAGGTGCGAGTTGACCAGCTTGGCCGCGGCATCGGTGTCGCCGTGCTCGCGCCAAGCCTTGGCCAGCATGAACTCCTCCTCGGGAGCGAGGATCGGAAACTTCTTGATCTCCGAGAGGTAGCGGTTGAGGCCAGCCTCACCGCCCGCCGCGGGGATCGAAAGTGCCTTCGCCTGTGCCATGACCTTAAAGCGTTCCTTCCCAGGCCGAGCGAGCTTTGAACCGAGCCGCCCTAGCCTCCTAAATCCTATACACCAAGCGCCGTGAACAGTTCCTGCATATCGGTCGGAACCGGCGACTGAAACGATAGCCTGTGCCCCGTTATCGGGTGAGTGAAGCCCAACACCGCGGCGTGGAGGGCCTGGCGTCGGAAGCCGAGGCCCCTGAGCAACTCCTGCATCCGCTTGGGCGGCGAGCGGCCATAGACCGGGTCGCCGAGCAGCGGATGGCCGATCGACGCCATGTGGACCCGCACCTGATGGGTCCGCCCGGTTTCGAGCCGGCATTCGACTAGCGCCGCGCCGCTGCCGGTCTTGAGCCGGGTCCAGTGGGTTACCGCCCGCTTGCCGCGGCCGTCCGCGACGATGGCGATCTTCTTGCGGTCGCTGCTCGAGCGGGCGAGCGGCGCGTCAACCGTCCCCTCGGCGGTTTTGGGCACGCCGGAGACGGCGGCGAGATAGCGGCGGTCGATGCTGTGCGCGGCGAACTGGCGGGCGAGGCCTTCGTGGGCGGGATCGGACTTGGCGACCACCAGCAGCCCCGAAGTGTCCTTATCGATCCGGTGGACGATTCCCGGCCGCGCGACCCCGCCGATGCCGCTGAGGCGACCGGCGCAATGGTGGAGGAGGGCGTTGACCAACGTTCCGTCGAGATTGCCCGCCGCCGGATGGACCACCAGCCCGGCCGGCTTGTCGACCACCAGCAGATGATCGTCCTCGAACACGATGCGGAGCGGGATATCCTGCGCTTCGTTGTGCGGAAGCGACGGCTCGGGCACCGCGAGGCGGAACGCCTCGTCCCCGGCGACCTTGAGCGCCGGGTCGCGCACCGCCGACCCCGCACGTTCGAGCGCGCCCGACTTGACCAGTGCCTTGAGCCGTTCGCGCGACAGGGTCGGCACGGCGTCGGCCAGCGCACGGTCGAGCCGCCAGCCGGCGTGGCCCGACGTCAGCGCCACCTCGATGATCTGCAACCCCCCGGCCATTCCCATCAGATGTTGGAATTTGCTGCGCCGACTTCAAGCCCTTGCGCGGTTTAGCGGCATCGGCCACCACCGCGCCTATGAACGCGATCGATCTCGCCAGTCTGCTTTGCTCCCGCCTCTGCCACGACCTGCTCTCGCCGGTCGGCGCGCTCAACAACGGCATCGAACTGCTCGCCGACGAGCAGGACCCCGAAATGCGCGCCAAGTGCCTCGAATTACTGGCTGAGAGTGCGCGGGCGAGCGCCAATAAGCTTAAATTCTTCCGGCTGGCGTTCGGCGCCGGCGGCGGCTTCGGGGTCGAGATCGACACTCGCGAGGCGCAGGCGGCGATCGAGGGTCTGTTCGGGGCCGAGAAGAAGATCGAACTCGGCTGGATGGTCGCGGACGGGCGGCTGCCCAAGGACGCGGTAAAGCTGCTCCTCAACCTGACCATGATCGCCGGCGACGCGCTTGTTCGTGGCGGCCGGCTCGACGTCGGCGCCGAGCGCGGCTCGAGGGGGATCGAGCTCGTCATCCGTGCCGAAGGCCCGCGGCTGCTACTCGACCCGACCTTGCGCGAGACTCTGGTGCGCGGTTCGACCGGCGGCACGGTCGAGGCGCGGGCGGCGGGCGCCTGGCTGGCGCACGGGCTGGCCGCCAATGCGGGCGGCTCGATCAAGCTGTCGCCCGAGGACGGCCAGCTGCTGCTGATCGGGGCCGACCTGCCGACGCAGGGCTAACGCGGCCTTAACTCCTTGGTCCCTAGACCGCAGGCCGAACAGCGCTGCGTAGGGGCGGAATGGACGACCTGATTGCCGATTTCGTGGCCGAGTGTCGCGAGATGCTCGAAAGCCTCGGGGGCGAGATCGTCGCCTGGGAGGCCGCGCCGGCCGATCGCGCCCGCCTCGACAGCATCTTCCGCTTTGTCCACACGGTGAAGGGCAATTGCGGCTTCTTCGACTTTCCGCGCCTCGAGACGCTGAGCCACGCCGCCGAGGACTCGCTCGCCGACGTCCGCGCCGGCCGCCGTCAGCCCGATGCTGCGCTGGTCAGTGCCGTGCTCGCGGTGATCGACCGCATCGGCGAGATGATCGACGTCATCGGTGCGGGCGAGAAACTGCCCGAGGGCGACGACCATGAATTGATTGCCGCGCTGCAGCCCGGCGCCGAGGGGCCCGCCTCCGCTCCCACCGCGGTGGTCGGCGAGAAATTCGCCGCTAGCGCCGCGCCGCGGACCATCCGCCTGTCGGTCGAACTGCTCGACCGGGTGATGAGCGGGGTCAGCGACATGGTGCTCGCCCGCAACGAGCTTGCCCGCCGCCTGCGCGACAGCGAGGTCGACGTATCGGTCGACGGGGCGTTTGAGCGGCTGTCCAGCATCATCGCCGAAATGCGCGATGCCATTACCCGCACCCGCATGCAGCGGATCGAAAATCTGTTCGTCGGCCTGCCGCGAATGGTCCGTGACCTGTCGGCCGAACTCGGCAAGCAGGTGCTCGTCGATATCGAGGGCGGCGACGTCGAGCTCGATCGTGAGATGATCGAGATGATCCGCGATCCGCTGACCCACATCGTCCGCAACGCGGTCGACCACGGGATCGAGAAGCCCGCCGACCGCCTCAAGGGCGGCAAGCGTGAGATCGGCCTGCTGACCGTCTCGGCGCGCCAGTCGGGCAACCAGATATTGATCGACATCTGCGACGATGGGCGAGGCATCGACGGCAAGCGTCTGGTCGAGAAGGCGGTCGCCGCCGGATTGATCGAAGCCGCCGACGGAGCGAAGCTCGAGAAGCGCGAGCAATATGCGCTGATGTTCGAAGCCGGCCTCAGCACCGCCGCCGAGGTCACCAGCATCTCGGGCCGCGGGGTCGGCATGGACGTGGTCCGCTCCAATATCGAGCGGATCGGCGGGATCGTCGAGGTCGACAGCCGGCCGGGCCACGGCAGCCGGATGACGCTGCGCGTGCCGCTGACCCTTACCATCATTCCAGCGCTGACCGTTTCGATCGGCAGCCAGCATTTCGCCATTCCGCGCTCGGCGATCGAAGAGATCGTCCGCGCCAATGGCGAGAGCGTGGTCTTGAGCCAGGTCGGCGGGGCAGGGGTGGCGACCATCCGCGGCCGCCGCGTGCCCGAGGTCGCCCTGGCCGATATCCTTGGCCTGCCGAGTGCGTTGACCGACGCCGAGCGCACGCTGATCGTCTTGAAGCCCGCTGGCGGCGATGTGTTCGCGCTGGCGGTCGACAAGGTCCACGATCACGAGGAACTGGTGGTCAAGCCGGCCGCCCCGGCGGTGATGGCGACCGGCCTGTACGCCGGGACGACGCTCGCCGACGACGGCTCGCCGATCCTGCTGTTCGATGCCGCCGGGCTGGCGCAGGTCGGCGGGGTCAAGCTCGAGCAGCAGGAGCGCGGCAGCCGCATCGTCGATGCCAATGCCGCGACGGCGAGCGTCCGCGCCACCACGCCGGTGCTGCTGTTCCGCACGCTCGAAGGTCAGCGTCGTGCCGTCCGGCTCGGCCTGGTCGATCGGATCGAGGAAGTTCCCGCCAGCGCCATCCAGTGGGGCGCCGGCCAGCTTCGGGTCCAGCTGGGCGAAGCGATCGTGCCGCTCGCCGGGCTCGATCGCGCGCCCGACAGCGAGACCAAGGTCCGCCTCTTCCGCCTCAGCGACGGGCAGGGCGAGATCGGTTTGGCCTTCCGCGAGGTGATCGACATGGCCGAGCTGGAGGAGGACGTGCTTCCGGCCGTGTCCGCCGGCGAGGTCGAGGGCGTGACCCTGATCGGCGGCGAGCCGGCCGAACTGGTCGACGTTCACTGGCTCTTCGCCCGCTTCGGCAGCGCCGCCACGGCCGCCGAGCGCAGCATGATCTGCCGCCTGCCGTCGGACGATCCGTGGATGCAGCACATGCTGCGCCCGATCGTCGAGGCCGCCGGCTACACCGTCGTCAGCGGCGACAGCGAGGTCGAGGCCGACCTGGTGATCGCCGCCAAGGGTCAGCCCTTGCCCGCCAACGACGAGGCCGCGCGGACCATCTGGCTGCGTGCCGAGCCCGAGGCCCGCAAGAACGACAAGAGCATCTACCGTTACGACCGCGCCGGACTGATGCTCGCGCTCAAGGCCGCCGAAGGAGGCGCCAAGTGAACACGCTGCTGCTCATCGTCACCATCGCCGGCCAGCGGGTGGCGCTGCCGGCTGCCGCCGTCGAAAGCGTGGTCGAACTCGACGCGCTGATCCCGGTGCCGCGCGCCGCGGCGCATGTCGCCGGCCTGTCGGCGCTGCGCAGCCGCGTGCTGACCGTGATCGACTGCCGCCGCGCGCTCGACCTCGGCAGCAGCGACCTCAGCCGCGGGCTGTGCGAGGCCGCGGTGGTCGAGATCGAGGGCCATCATTATGCGCTGATCGTCGACAGCGTCGAGGACGTGGTCGAGGCCGCGGGCGAGCCGCAGCCGGTCCGCGCCGCGATGGGGCCGGGCTGGGAGCATGTCAGCGCCGGCCTGATCGACACCGAGGAAGGCGCGCTGCTGCTGGTCGACGTCGGCGCGCTCGTCGAGGGCGTCGAAGCCCAGGCCGCTTAACGGCTCCGTTACCTCTCCTCCCTAAGTCAGACCCGAACCGACAGGACCGAGTAGCCTTTATGAAAACCTGCCTCATCGTCGACGACTCCAAGGTCATCCGCAAGGTCGCCCGGCACATCCTCGAGACGCTCGAGTTCACAGTCGAGGAAGCCGGCGACGGCAAGGAAGCGCTCGAGCGTTGCGAGCAGACCATGCCCGATGTCGTCCTGCTCGATTGGAACATGCCGGTGATGAGCGGGATGGAATTTCTGAAACTGCTGCGTCAGCGCGGCCACTCGGACCAGCCCAAGGTCGTCTTCTGCACCACCGAGAACGACATGGCGCACATCCGCGCCGCGCTCGAGGCCGGGGCCGACGAATATGTGATGAAGCCGTTCGACCGCGAGACGCTGCACATCAAGCTTCAGCTCGTCGGCGTCGCGTAAGGTCGCGGGCATGAGCGCCGCGCTCGCCAGCAAGGCCCGCGGCGACGAGCGGCGGCCGATCCGGTTGATGATCGTCGACGATTCGACCGTCGCCCGCGCCGTGCTGTCGCGGATGGTCGAGGGCGATCGCGGGTTCGAGCTCGCAGCGGTCGCCGGGACGGCCGAGGACGCCATCGACGCGCTCGCGCACGTCCGTGTCGACGTCATCCTGCTCGATCTCGAAATGCCGGGTGCCGGGGGCTTGAAGATGCTGCCCGCGATCCTCGACGCGGCACGGGGGGCGCGGGTGATCATCGTCTCCTCGCTCGCCGAGCAGGGGGCGCAGGTGACCGTTTCTGCGTTGGCGCTGGGCGCCGCCGACACGCTTCCCAAGCCGGGCATCGGCCGCTTCAACGGCAAGTTCAGCGAAGTTCTGCTCGCCAAGCTGCGCGCGCTCGGCAATGCCGACCAGCTGATCCAGCGCAACGGCTCGGTCGCCGCCTTGCGGGCGATGGGCAATGAGCCGATGCAGTGCCTCGGGATTGGCGCCTCGACCGGCGGCATCCATGCGCTGCAGCTGATGTTCTCGGCGCTGCCCGACAAGCTTTGTGTGCCGATCCTCGTCACCCAGCATCTCCCGGCCGCCTTCATGAGCGTCTTCGCGCGCCAGCTCGGCGTTGCCGCCAAGCGCCGCGCGCTGGTCGCCGAGGACGGAATGCCTTTGCTCCGCGACGTCATCCTGGTCGCGCCGGGCGAGGCCCATCTGACGGTCGAGAATCGCGGCGGCCATCCGGTGGTCCGGCTCGATCGCCGCGCGGTCAGCAGTGGCTGCCTGCCGTCGGTCGACCCGATGCTCGCCTCGATGGCCGAATTCTACGGCGCCACTGGCCTCGGGATCATCCTCTCCGGCATGGGCCGCGACGGCCAGGTCGGGGCGACCCGGCTGGTCGGGGCCGGCGGCGCCATCTTCGCTCAGGACGAAGCCAGCTGCGCCGTCTGGGGAATGCCCAAGGCGGTCACCGACGCCGGGCTCGCCAGCGCCGTCCTGCCACCCCTTCAGCTTGCCCGCCGTGTTGCGTCCCGGGCGGGAGACCAACCATGGAAATAAGCGACAGCTCGAGCCGCATCCTCGCCGGCCTGCTCGAGGCGCGAACCGGTCAGCAACTGACGATGAACCGCCGCTGGCGGCTGGAAACCGCGCTCTCCTCGCTGATGCGCGAGCGAGGGATCGCCAGCATCGACGAACTCATCACGATCCTCGTCATGGGCAAGGAGCCCAACCTGTCCGCCAAGGTGGTGGAGGCCCTGTTGAACAACGAAACCTATTTCTTCCGCGATCGCACCCCGTTCGATCTCATCGCCAAGGCAGCGCTGCCCAAGCTGATGGAGCGTCGCGCCTCGTCGAAGCGGCTCAAGATCTGGTCGGCGGGCTGCTCGACCGGGCAGGAGGTCTACAGCTTGGCGATGATGTTCGCCGAGGACCCCCTCAAATGGGCCGGCTGGACGGTCGACATCATCGGCACCGACGTTTCGGAGACGGTGGTCGAGCGGGCGCGGACGGGCACCTACACCCAGTTCGAGGTCCAACGCGGGCTTGGCATCGCGCAGATGGTGAAGTGGTTCGAGGAGACCCCGGCCGGCTGGCGCGCGGTCGAGGCGCTGCGCAAGACGGTGCGGTTCCAGACCCACAATCTGCTCGAGTTGCCGCCGCACCCCGGCGAGTTCGACATCGTGCTATGCCGCAACGTGCTGCTCTATTTGAACCAGGCGACCCGCGAGAAGGCGTTCGACCGGCTGGCGAGCGCGATGGCGGCCGACGGCTGGTTGATGCTTGGCGCGGGCGAGACCGTCATCGGCCAGACCCGCAAGCTGGTCTCCGACAAGGACTCACGCGGGCTCTACGTCCTCGCGACTAACGAGGAACAGGCCGACCGTCGGGTCGCCTGACTTACTCCGCGATCAGGCTCATGCAGGTGAGGCCGGCTTCGGCCTTCTGCAATTCGCCCACATCGACCGGCCGCGTCTCAAACCCGAGCGTGCGCAGCCGCTGGGCGGTGCGGGGCGCGTCGGCGGGAACCAGCAACGCGCCACCAGCACGCAGGACATTGGCGCCATAGGGCTCGAGCGGGTGGTTGGGGACGACCAGATGGTCGCTGAACGGCTCGGGGTCGATCCAGTCGGGATTAAGTAGGACGACCTCGCGGCCGCGGTCATCGCGACCGGCGTAGGACGCGCCGGTCTTCAAGTGCAGGCAGCGCTTGTGCGGAACGCCGATCACTTCGTAGCCGAGCGGCGCGGCGAGGTTGGCGAGCGCGATCGCGCCGGCGCTGTCGGTCCGGCTCGACAGGCCGACAAACAATTGCTTGCCGACCTTGAGGACGTCGCCGCCGTCGAGGCGACCACGGCGCAGGCGGTGAACGGTGAAATGCTTGGCCAGGGTCGCGGCCGTGTCGTCGGCCTCGGCGCGGCGCGAGGGCGTGCCCGGGCGGGTGATGATTGCATGGTCGCCGAGCAGGATGGCGGTGTCTTCGACGAAGACGCCGTCGGGATGCTCGGCCAAAGGCTTCAGCTGGACGACGTCGAACCCGGCGTTGGCGAGCAATTCCTCATAAGTGCGGTGCTGCTTGGCCGCGAGGTCGGCGCTGATCGGCGCACGCTCCATATGAGTGAGTTCGCACTCGCCGAGCTGCGGGCTCGGCGGCCGGGTAAAGGCCAGCGCCATGCGGTTGGGTCTCCCTTGCAAGTCTGGGTCAAGCGCGCAGAAACGCGCGAGGTTCCACCCCGGCCGCGCCACAAAAAAGGCGCCCCACCGGAGCGGAGCGCCTCGTTCGTTGCCGGGCCAGCCGGCGGAGTAGAAAAGCCTAGCGCTTCGAGAACTGGAAGCTGCGGCGAGCCTTGGCCTTGCCGTACTTCTTACGCTCGACGACGCGCGGATCGCGGGTCAGGAAACCGGCCCGCTTGACGGTGGTGCGGAGGACCGGCTCGTAGCGGCTCAGCGCCTGGGCGATGCCGTGAAGCACCGCGCCGGCCTGGCCCGACAGACCGCCGCCCTTGACGGTCGCGACGACGTCGTATTGGTCGGCGCGATCGGTGATCCCGAACGGCTGGTTGATCACCAGGCGCAGGGTCGGACGGGCGAAGTAGACGGTCTGATCGCGGCCGTTGACCTCGATCTTGCCGGTGCCCGGCTTGAGCCAGACGCGCGCAACAGCGTCCTTGCGTCGTCCGGTCGCATAAGCGCGGCCATGCTTGTCGAGCTGCTGCTCGCGCAGCGGGGCTTCGGGCTGGACATTGACCGGGGCGGCGGGCGCCTCGTCGGTCGAGGTGTCCGCGTCGGCGGCCGGAGCCGCACTGGCCTCGGCCGGCGCCGGGGTCGGCGTGGGAGCCGGCTGGCTGGTCAGCTCGCCGAGGTCGGAGAGGGACTTCTTGTCGGCCATGTTATGCGCCCACCTTGTTCTTGCGGTTCATCGAAGCGACGTCGAGCGTCGCCGGAGCCTGGCCCTCGTGCGGATGCTCGGTGCCGTTGTAGAGATGCAGGTGCCGCATCTGCTCACGGCCGAGCGGGCCGCGCGGGATCATCCGCTCGACGGCCTTCTCGAGCACGCGCTCGGGGAAGCGACCCTCGAGGATCTTGTCGGCGCGGGTTTCCTTCAAGCCGCCGGCGTAACCGGTGTGCTTGTAGTAGATCTTCTGCTGCGCCTTGCGGCCCGTGAAACGGACCTTGTCGGCGTTGATCACGACCACATGATCGCCGCAGTCGACGTGCGGGGTGAAGCTCGGCTTGTGCTTGCCGCGCAGGATGTTGGCGATGATCGACGCGACACGCCCGACCACCAGACCGTCGGCATCAATGATGTGCCACTTGCGTTCGACCTCCGCCGGCTTGGCCGACTTGGTGGTCTTCAACAGCGCCTTCATGGCTGAAAAACCCTCATTTGAAACATGAAAACGCCGCCCGACGGGCAGCGCTTGGACGCGGCTAATCGCGGCGAGAGGGCAAAAAGTCAAGCATTTGAGGCATGTTCTTGACGGGTAATATGTTACCCTATGGTTTCAGGCTGCCTGACGTCATGGCCTGCTTGCGTCTCGTCGCGCAACACGGCGATCCGGTGACCGGTCAACAGGAACGCGCCGAGCAACAGCACCGCCACGCCCTGGTGGGTCGCGGCGATGTGGTGATCGACCCCGGTCAGCAGGGTCGCGATGCCGAGCAGGATCTGCAGCCCGATCACCGCGTGCAGGATCACCGCCTCGCGCCGGCTGCCGAGGCGCTTGACCTGGCGCGCCAGCACGACAGCAAAAGCGAGCACCCCGAAGGCCAGCCAGCGGTGGACGAATTGCACGGTGATCGGATTGTCGACGAAGTTGCGTAGCAGCGGCTCGAGCCATGGCGCGCCGCTCGGGTAGAGCTCGTCGCCCATCAGCGGCCAGGTGTCGAAGGCATAACCGGCGCGCAGCCCCGCGACGAACGCCCCGAACATCAACTGGAGGCTCAACGCCGCCAGCGACCAGATCGCCAGCGTCGGCAGCCGCCGCCGGACACTTCCTGGCGAGCGCAGGTCGAGCGCGGTCCACACCACGGCGCCGAACAGCAGCAGTGCGGTCAGCAGGTGCACCGCCAGCCGCACATGGCTGACTTCGGTCCGCTCACTGAGGCCGCTCGCCACCATCCACCAGCCGATCGCACCCTGCAGCCCGATCAGGAGCAGGATGGCGACGAGCCGCCCGCCGTAGCCGCGCGGAATCGCTTTTCGGACCCAGAACCACAGCAAGGGGAGCGCGATGACCAGTCCGATGACGCGACCGAGCAGGCGGTGGACATATTCCCAGAAGAAGATGCCCTTGAACTCGGCGAGGGTGATGCCGTTGTTGAGCTGCTGATATTGCGGGATCTGCTGGTAGCCGCGGAACGCCTCCTCCCATTGCGCCTGGGTCAGGGGCGGGAGGGTTCCGCTGATCGGCTTCCACTCGGTGATCGACAGCCCGCTCTCGGTCAGCCGGGTGATCCCGCCGACGACCACCATCACGAAGATGAGCGCGGCGACGGTCAGCAGCCAGGTCGATAGTGCGCGCGGTCGGGCGGTGGGCAGGTCCGAAGCGGTGGGACGCTCCAGCGGAAGGGTCGTGGCGGTCATGATGCGCGCGATATGGTCGGCAGCGAAGGGTCGGGCAAGCGGGTCGTTGGGCGAGGGCGGGATGGCCGGCCACACCTGCTGCCGAAAGCGTCGTTCCGGCGCCATGAGATGTTGTAACTTAAGGCTTGTCTCAGTATATCACCGCTCGTGACGGCGCACCTCCACTCGACTCACCGGTTCGATCGGCTGGCCATCGGCCTGTCCGGGCTGTGCGTCGTGCATTGCGTCGCGACCACGGTGCTGGTGGCATTCCTGTCGGCGGCGGGCGGCATCCTCGGGTCAGAGCTGATTCACGAGGTCGGGCTGACGCTGGCGATGGGGATCGGCGCCTTCGCTCTCTACCGCGGCATCCTTGAGCATGGCTTCATGATGCCGAGCGCGGTCGGCGGGCTGGGTCTCGGCGTGATGGCCGGCGCGCTGTCGCTTCCGCACGACGGGTCGGAAGCGGCGGCGACGATCGTCGGAGTGCTGCTCCTGGCGCTCGGCCACGACCTCAACCGTCGCGGCACGGTGCATCCGTTCGGCAAGCGCTCCACCACTTAGGTGTCGTCTCCGTCGATCAGCGGTGCCTCGGTCCGGTAGCGCGGGGTCTCGGGCGGCCAGATCAGATGCAATAGGCTGAGCGTCGCAAGTCCCAGCCCGGCCTGCCAACTGAACCGCACCACCACCGCCGCGGCGACGTAGCAGGCCGACTTGATCCAATATCGTCGGTTGAGTCGCTGGACGTAGTCGGATCGCAGGCGAGGATCGACGTTGCCGCGCGCCATCCCGACATTCCATTTGAGCAGCCAGCTCAATGAGGTCAGCGCGAGCATGTCGACCAGGAACATGCTCGCGGCGGGGAGGGCGGCGGGATGAACCAGGCTTTCCGCGAACACTCGCGAGGGGAAGGCGATGTAGCCGACCATGGCGAGGAAGACCGCGGTGGCGAGCAGGAACCAGTGCCCGGTGGTGCGATAGATCGCTCCGGAAAAATGATGGTGGACCCAGTACAGCCCGATCACCACCGAGGCGAGGAGGTAGCCGATATCCTGCGGCCAGGCGGCGGCGAGGTCGGCGCCGAGGAAGCGGCCGCCGTCACGGAATTGCGGCGCGATCACGTTGAAGATCGGCAGGGTGAAGGCGATCGCGAAGACGCCGTCGGCAAATGCTTCCATGCGCCCGGTGCCACGGGTCGCGCCTTCGCCCTCGTGCGCATCGCGCCGCGGCGGTTCCTGGAGGTCGGCTGGGGCGGGGGATAGGGCCATCACCCACCGTAACGAAGCGTTTCGCGGCTCGGTTCACTTGTTCCTGGCGCGGCGAGAGAGTATCTCATCACCATGTCCGGCCATCATCATCAAAGCCACGAGGGCGAACGCCTGGTCGACGCGGCCAAGGCGCGCCTGACCGAAACCGGCGAGCAGTGGACCGGAATGCGCGAAGCGGTATTCGAGGCGCTGGCCTCCTTCGAGCGGCCGGCGAGCGCCTACGACATCGCCGAAGCGGTCTCGACCGCGCAAGGGCGACGGGTCGCCGCCAACAGCGTCTACCGGATCCTCGACCTGTTCGTGGGCGCCAACCTCGCGATGCGGGTCGAGAGCGCCAACGCTTATGTCGCCAACTCGCATCCCGGGTGCCTGCACGACTGCATCTTCCTGATCTGCGACCAGTGCGGACAAGCCAAGCATATCGACGACGACCGGCTGACCGAGGGTGTCCGGGCAGCGGCCGAAAAGAGTGGCTTCGCGCCTACCAAGCCCGTGATCGAGGTGCGCGGCACCTGCGAGAGCTGCAGCTAGCTCAAGCTCGGACCCGCGGCGAACCTCATGAATTTGGTCGAGGCGATCGCCGCCGCGCTTGGCGTGGTCAATGTCCTGCTGGTCGTCCGGCGGTCGATCTGGAATTATCCGTTCGGGCTGGCGACCGTTGCGGTCTATTTCTTCGTCTTCTTTCAGCAGCGGCTCTACAGCGACGCGCTCCTCCAGCTCTTCTTCATCGCGGTGCAGCTCTATGGCTGGTGGGCGTGGCAGCGCGCCGAGCAGATCGAGCACGGCGTAGCGGTGGGTGAGCTCAGTCCGTCCGACCGCCTGCGCTGGGCGGCGGCGATCGTGGTCGCCGCCGGGGTCTGGAGCAGCCTGATGTCGTCGCTGACCGACGCCGCCGCGCCGTTCGTCGACGGCCCGATTGCGATCACCAGCGTCGCCGCGCAGCTGTTGCAGAGCTTCCGCAAGGTCGAGAGCTGGTGGCTGTGGATCCTGGTCGATCTAACCGCCATCCCGCTGTTCTTCTCGCGCGGGTTGCTGATCACCGCCGGGCTCTACGGCATCTTCCTCTGCCTGGCAGTCGCCGGGCTGCTCGAGTGGCGACGAAAGGCGACGGCGTGAAGCGCGGATTCCTGCTCGGCAAGTTCATGCCGCCCCACGCCGCACACGTCGCGCTGATCCGCTCGGCGCGGCAGCTGGTCGATCGGCTGACCGTGCTGGTCTGCGCGCAGGACGGCGACCCAATCCCGGGCCCGTCGCGGCTGGAGTGGATGCGCCAACTCTTCCCCGAGTGCCGGATTGTCTATTTCGACCGCCCGGCGCCGCAGGAGCCCGCTGACGCGCCCGATTTCTGGGAGCAATGGACGACCATCGTCCGCGACGCCCATCCCGAGCCGATCGACTATATCTTCGCCGGCGAGGCCTATGGCGCCGAGCTTGCGACGCGAATCCAGGCGTTCTTCGTGCCGCTCGGCGGACGGATTCTCGATGCCGACCGGGCCGGCCTTGGCGGCCTTTCGGCGAGCGCGGTCCGCGCCGACTGGTGGGGACACTGGCCGTGGCTGCCGGAACCGGTCAAGGCGCATTACAGTCTCACCGTCTGCCTCCACGGCGTCGAGAGCGTCGGCAAGTCGACCCTCGCCGATCAGCTTGCCCGCCATTACGAGACGATCGAGGTGCCCGAATATGGCCGCGCGCATTGCGAGGCGCATGGCACCGACTGCCGCGAGAGCGACCTGCTCCTGATCGGCCTTGCCCAGCAGGCCGAGATCGAGGCCGCGCGCGCCTGGTGTAACCGCCTGTTGATCGCCGACACCGACGCGCTGATGACCGCCGCCTGGTCGCAGATGATGATCGGCTACGTCCCCGACCAGCTTGTCTGCCACCGCCAGGCCGACCTCTACCTGCTGCTCAAGCCCGACATCCCCTTCGTCGACGATGGCACGCGCGTCTATGGCGAGCCTCGTCAGCGCGCCAAGTTCGACCGCATTACCCGCGACGTGCTCAAGCTGACCCGCGCTCCGGTGGTGGAGATCAGCGGCGAGGGCGAGGCGCGTTTCGCCGCGGCGGTCGCGGCGGTCGACCGGCTGGTGGCGCATCGCCGGCAGCAGGCGGACACCTGACCCTTGGTATCGTTCGACAGCCGCCGGTCGCTCGGGTAGAGCTGGGACATGTCCGATCGTCCCTCGACGCCGCTGCTGGACCGCATCCAGTCTCCTGCCGACATCCGCCAGCTCGACAAGGCGCAACTGCCCCAGCTGTGCGACGAGCTTCGCGCCGAGACCATCTCGGCGGTGTCGGTCACCGGCGGGCACCTTGGCGCCGGGCTCGGCGTGGTCGAGCTCACCGTCGCGATCCATTATGTGTTCAACACCCCCCAGGACAAATTGATCTGGGACGTCGGGCACCAATGCTACCCGCACAAGATCGTCACCGGACGGCGCGACCGCATCCGCACCATCCGCATGGGTGGGGGCCTGAGCGGCTTCACCAAGCGCTCGGAAAGCGAATATGACCCGTTCGGCGCGGCCCATAGCTCGACCTCGATCAGCGCGGCGTTGGGCTTCGCCATCGCCAGCAAACTCGACGACCGGCCCGAACATGCCATCGCGGTGATCGGCGACGGCGCGATGACCGCTGGCATGGCCTATGAAGCGATGAACAATGCCGAGGCCGCCGGGAACCGGCTGGTCGTGATCCTCAACGACAACGACATGTCAATCGCGCCGCCGGTCGGCAGCCTTCGCAACGCGCTCGCCCGGCTGGTGTCGAGTGGCAAATATCTTACGCCGCGCAAGCTCGCAGCTCGCATCGCCGGCCGCCTGCCGCGCCCGGTCCGCAACGCGGCCGAGCGGTTCGAGGAATATGCCCGCGGGATGATGACCGGCGGGACTTTGTTCGAGGAGCTTGGCTTCTATTACGTCGGTCCGGTCGACGGACACGACGTGATCAGCCTGGTCGAGATCCTCGAGAACGTCCGCGACGCCGACCACGGCCCGATGCTGATCCATGCGGTGACGCAGAAGGGCAAGGGCTATGCGCCCGCCGAGAACAGTGCCGACAAATATCATGGCGTGGTCAAGTTCGACGTCGTCACCGGCAAGCAGGACAAGGGGCCGAGCGGCCCTCCAAGCTATACCCAGGTGTTCGCCGACGCGCTGACCGCGGAGGCCGAGCGCGATCCCAAGATCGTCGCGATCACCGCGGCGATGCCGAGCGGGACCGGGCTCGACCGGTTCGAGAAGAAATTCCCCGAGCGCACTTTCGACGTCGGCATCGCCGAGCAGCATGCGGTGACCTTCGCGGCAGGGTTGGCGGCGCAGGGCTATCGGCCGTTCTGCGCCATTTACTCGACCTTTCTTCAGCGCGCGTACGACCAAGTCGTCCACGACGTCGCGATCCAGAATCTGCCGGTCCGCTTCGGGCTCGACCGTGCCGGGCTGGTCGGCGCCGACGGGGCGACCCACGCCGGCAGCTTCGACCTCGCCTACCTCTGCACCCTGCCCAATTTCACGGTGATGGCCGCCGCCGACGAGGTTGAGCTCGCCAACATGGTCCACACCATGGCGCTCCATGATAGCGGGCCGAGTGCGGTTCGCTATCCGCGCGGCAATGGTGAGGGGCTGCTCATGCCCGCGCAGCCGGAGCGGCTCGAGATCGGTAAGGGGCGGATCGTCAAGGAAGGCAAGACCGTCGCCATCCTGTCGCTCGGTACCCGGCTCGGCGAAGCGCTCAAGGCGGCCGAGCAGCTCGAGAGCAAGGGGCTGAGCACCACGGTCGCCGACCTGCGCTTCGCAAAGCCGCTCGACGAGGCGCTGATCCGCAAACTGCTGACCACACATGAGGTCGCGGTGACTGTCGAGGAAGCCGCGGTGGGCGGCTTCGGCGCCCACGTCCTGACACTCGCCAGCGACGAGGGCCTGATCGACGCCGGGCTCAAGCTGCGCACCATGCGTCTGCCCGATCGCTTCCAGGATCAGGACAAGCCCGACAAGCAGTATGACGAGGCGGGGCTCAACGCGCCGGCGATCGTCGACACAGTCCTGAAAGCACTCCGCCGCAACAGCGTCGGCGTCGAAGAGGGCGCGCGGGCGTAAGCGAGCATGAAGCAACGCGCTGACCAGGCGCTGGTCGAGCGCGGGCTGGTCGAGAGCCGGTCCAAGGCGCAGGCGCTGATCATGGCCGGGCTGGTGTTTGCCGGGACACGGAAGATCGCCAAGGCTGGCGAGATGGTCGGCGCCGACGTGCCGCTCGATTTGCGCGGCAAGGATCATCCGTGGGTGTCGCGCGGCGGACTCAAGCTGGATCACGGCCTTAGCCACTTCGGCATCGACGTGACCGGCGCAGTGGCGCTGGACGTCGGGAGTTCGACGGGCGGCTTCACCGACGTGTTGCTTACGCGCGGTGCGGCCAAGGTGTTCGCGGTCGACGTCGGGACCAACCAGCTCGCCTGGAAGCTGCGCCAGGACGACCGGGTAGTCGTTATGGAGCAGTTCAACGCCCGCAACCTGACCGCCGTCGAGATTGCCGAGCCGATCGACATCGTCGTCTGCGACGCCAGTTTCATCGGTCTCGCCAAAGTGATCGAGGCGCCGCTTAAGCTAGCGAGGGTCGGCGCCCATGCGGTGCTGCTGATCAAGCCGCAGTTCGAGGCCGGGCGTGAGGAAGTGGGGAAGGGCGGGGTGGTCCGTGATCCGGCCGTCCACAAGCGCGTCTGCGCCGACGCTGCGGCATGGATCGCTTCGCAGGGTTGGCGGGTTCTGGGGATTACCCCGAGCCCGATCACCGGGCCCGAGGGCAACGTCGAATTTCTTCTTGGGGCAGTGAAGGAGGACGAGTATGGCGACCACGGCTGACGGCTTCGATGACGGCGCGCCGCGCCCGCGCCGCAGCTGGTGGAAGATCGCGCTGGTCGCGGTGCCTGCGATCGTCGTTGCCGGGTCGGCGATCGGCTGGCTGTCGAACAGCGGCTTCTCGAACGGCTGGTATATTCCGCTCAACAAGCCGAGCATCCAGCCGCCGGGCTGGGCATTCGGCGTGGTTTGGACGACGCTCTACACCTTCATGGGGATCGCCGTGGCCTTGCTGCTGGCGTTGCCCGCGTCGCGCCAACGCACCTTGGCGCTTACCCTGTTCGCGGTCCAGCTCGCGCTCAATTTCCTGTGGTCGCCGGTTTTCTTCGGGGCCGGCTTCATCGACTGGGCGTTCCTGATCATCCTCGCGCTCGACGTGCTGGTGACCGCGACGATCATCGCCGCCTGGCCGCTGAACAGGGTGGCGGCATTGCTGCTTGTACCCTATCTGGCATGGCTGTGCCTGGCGACGGTTCTCAACCACGAGACGGGCAAGCTTAATCCGGGCGCCGATCGCGCGCCGCTGGGCATTACGGGAGGCTAGACCATGCAGTCGCAGAACCGGCTGTTCGACGACTTCGTCAAGATCATGAACGGCGCCGCGGGCACCGTCGCGGGGATGACCCGCGAGGCGCAGGACGGAATAAAGGAGCGCATGCGCGAGTTCGTCGGCGGCATGGACTTTGTCTCGCGCGACGAGTTCGAGGCGGTCAAGGCGATGGCCGCCACCGCGCGCGAGGAAGTGGAAGCGCTGCGCAACCGCCTGGCCGCGCTCGAAGCGCGCGGCGCGCCCGCTGCGGCGACGGCCAAGCCGTCCGCTGCACCGCGCAAGAAGGGGCCGTCCACGGGCGTCGAAACGCCCGAGGAGTGAGCGACCAGTTGAGCGAGGATGACCGGAACGAGGAGCGCGAGGACGGCGCTCCGATCGAGGTGCTCGAAGCATATTTCGAGGCCCGGGGCTGGTCGTGCGAGCGCGCCGGCGACGGGGAGATCGTGGCTAGCGCGCCCGGCAGCTGGGCGCAGTACGAGCTGCGCGGGGTGTGGCGGCCCGACGACCAGGTCCTCCAGTTCCTCGCCTTTCCCGACATCAAGGTCGCGGCCGACAAGCGTCCGGCGATTTACGAGACGTTGGGCCTGATCAACGAGCAGCTGTGGCTCGGCCATTTCGAATTATGGTCGGGCTCGGGGCTGATCGTGTTCCGCTACTCGGCGCTGCTCGATAATGGCGACGGCGATGCGCTCAGTTTCGAGCAGGCGGAAGCGATCGCCGAAGCCGCGCTCGAGGAATGCGAGCGTTTTTTCCCGGTCTTCCAGTTCGTCCTGTGGGGCGGCAAGTCGCCCGGCGAGGCGATCAGCGCCGCGCTGATCGATACAGCGGGCGAAGCCTGAGGCGAGGATAGACGCATGAACGTGGTGAATGTCACTGGGGGCCAACCGGCCTCGTCGGGTCCGTTGGCGCCGTCGATCTGGTTCGTCGGCTGCGGCAACATGGCCGGGGCGATGGTCGCGGGCTGGCGCTCGGCCAGGGTCGACTTCGGCCAGTCGGTCGCGATCCGGCCGAGCGGGAAGGAGGTGCCGGGCGTGCGCACCGTGCGGACGTTGGGCGAGGCGGGCCGGCCGGCCGAGTGGCTGATCCTCGGCTTCAAGCCGCAACAGGTGCTCGAACTGGCGCCGACCATCGCGCCGTACGTCACGCCGCAGACCACGGTCATCTCGCTGCTTGCGGGGACCGAAGCGGCGAGCCTGCGGCAGCTGTTCCCGACCGCCGGGGCGATTGTCCGCGCGATGCCCAACGTCGCGACCGCAGTGCGGCGCGGGATCACCGCGCTGTTCATGCCCGACGTCTCCGACGCCCTGCGCGCGCGGCTGCGGCAGTTCTTCATGATCCTCGGGCTGACGATCGACTGCAACGCCGAGGCCGAGCTGGGTGCGATCGCCTCGATTGGCGGGGCGGGGCCGGCCTATGTCGCGCGCTTCATCGAGGCGCTCGCCAAGACCGCCGAGGAGCGCGGGATCGAGCCGTCGCTGGCCCTGGCGATCGCGCGTGAGACGGTATTCGGCACAGGATGGTTGGCGGTCACCGACAACCCCTCGATGGACGAGATCGTCCGTCGGGTCCGCAGCCCGAACGGAACCACCGCCGCCGGGCTGGCGGTGCTCGAGCCCGAACTAACGCCCTTGCTCGAGCGCACGGTCGCCGCTGCGACCAAGCGTGGCGGCGAGCTGGCCGCCGCCACCCGCGCCATTGCGTCGCCCGAGGGTGCCGCCTAAGTCGCCCGCACTGGAGTAAGGACGCATATGGCAGGGTTTGACGATCGCGACGGCTGGATCTGGATGGACGGCAAGCTCGTCCCCTGGCGCGAGGCGAACGTCCACATCCTGACCCACGCGATGCATTATGCCTCGAGCGTATTCGAAGGCCAGCGCGCATACGGCGGCAAGATCTTCCGGCTGACCGACCACAGCACCCGGCTGAAGCGAAGCGCCCGCCTGCTCGGTTTCGAAATCCCCTACAGCGTCGACGAAATCGACGCCGCCTGCATCGAAGTGCTCAAGGCTAGCGGAATGGAGGACGCCTACATGCGTCCGGTCGCGTGGCGCGGGTCGGAATCGATGGGCGTCAATCCCAAGGGGACCGAACCGCACCTCGCCATCGCCTGCTGGGAATGGGGCAAGTATTTCGACGAGGAAAAGCAGCTCAAGGGCATCCGCCTCGACATCGCCCCGTGGCGGCGGCCGGCGCCGTTCACCGCGCCGGTCCATAGCAAGGCCGCCGGGCTCTACATGATCGCGACCCTGTCCAAGCAGCATGCCGACGACCGCGGCTATGACGATGCGCTGATGTTCGACTGGCGCGGCCAGGTAGCCGAGGCGACCGGCGCCAACGCCTTCTTCATCCGCGACAACAAGCTCATCACCCCGACCCCCGACTGCTTCTTGAACGGCATCACCCGCCAGACGGTGATCGAGCTCGCCGAGAAACGCGGGATCGAGGTCGAAGTCCGCGCTATCTGGCCCGAGGAGCTGGAAAGCTTCCAGCAGATGTTCCTGACGGGCTCGGCCGCCGAAGTGACGCTGGTCCGCTCGGCGGGCCCGTGGAATTTCGAGGTCGGCGACCTCTCGCGCCAGTTGCAGCGCGACTACGACGATCTGGTCAACCACCGCCAGGCCTGACGAGGCTTGCTCCTGCCGTCCGCTCGCTTAAGGTCGCGCGCGGAGGGGGATTAAATGGCCAGTACCGCCGCGCCGGCAACACCGGAGCATGTCGTCGATCCGAAGCGCGACCGGCTGGTCATCACCGCCTCAGCGCTCGGCACCGTGTTCGAGTGGTACGACTTCTTCCTCTACGGCATCCTTGCCGCATTGCTCGGCAAGCTGTTCTTCCCGGCCGACAATCCCACCGCCGCCACCCTCGCCAGCCTGGCTGCCTTCGGCGCCGGTTTCGGCGTGCGACCATTGGGCGCATTGCTGTTCGGCTGGTTCGGCGACCGTGTGGGGCGCAAATATACCTTCCTCATCACCATCACGCTGATGGGCGGCGCGACCGGAGCGATCGGTTTCCTGCCGACCTTCGCCACTGCCGGCCTGTGGGCGCCGGTCCTGCTGGTGGGCTTGCGCCTAATCCAAGGGCTCGCGCTCGGCGGTGAGTATGGCGGTGCGGCGATCTACGTCGCCGAGCATGCACCGCCGACCAAGCGCGGCCAGTACACCAGCTGGATCCAGTTCAGCGTGGTCGGCGGGTTCCTGCTCTGCCTGGTGATGGTCCTGCTGTGCCGCCACGCGGTGAGCAAGGAGCAGTTCGACGGGTGGGGCTGGCGCGTGCCGTTTCTGGCCAGCTTCGTGATGCTCGCCATCTCGCTCTACATCCGGCTCAAGCTCAGCGAGAGCCCGGTCTTCCGGGCAATGAAGGACGCAGGCGAAACCAGCCGCAATCCGTTCAAGGACAGCCTGACCTACCCGGGCAACATCAAGCGAGTGATGGTCGCGCTGTTCGGCGTCGCCGCGGGCCTGACCGTGATCTATTATACCAGCCAGTTCGGCACGCTCTACTTCCTCCAGGGCACCGCCCGGGTCGGCGAGGAAGAGGCGCTGCTCTACATGGCCGCCGGCGCGACACTGGCCGCGCCGCTCTATGTCGGCTTCGGCGCCTTGTCCGATCGGGTCGGGCGCAAGAAGCTGCTGCTGCTCGGCTATGCGCTGACGCTGGCGCTGCTCTTCCCGCTGTTCCACCTGATGGCCGATGGCGCCAATCCCGCGCTGGGCCGCGCCACCGCCGCCTCGCCGGTCCGCCTTGAGCTACCCGCCGACTGCGAGTTCAACGTGTTCGCGGCCAAGCACTTGACCCCGTGCGCCCAGGCGCTGAACTATCTCTCCAAGCGCGGGGTCAGCTACCGCAAGGTCGCGGCATCCGATGTCGCGCTCAATGTCGGGCAGGCCAGGATCGGCGGCTTCGACCAGGCCGCCTACACCGCCGCGCTGGTCGCCGCCGGCTATCCCGACCAGGCCGATCCTGCCGAAAAGCAGCCATGGAAGATCATTCTTGCGGTGTTCGTGATGGTCGGCCTGTCGGCGATGACCTATGGCCAGGTCGCCGCCATCCTGGTCGAGATGTTCCCGGCACGGATACGCTACACGAGCATGTCGGTGCCCTATCATATCGGCTCGGGCTATTTCGGCGGCTTCCTGCCACTCATCTCGCAATATATCGTGGTGCGCACCGGCGATGCCTATGCCGGGCTGTGGTACACGATCGCGGTGGTCGCCCTGGCCTTCGTGGTCAGTGCCATCTGGCTTGAGGAAACCCATCGGCGACCGCTGGCCTGAGCATGGTGAGCGACCCCGCCGAGCCCCTTTACGTCTTGTTTGCCGATCGCGGGCTACCCTGCGGCGATGAGTGCCGAGCGTAACATGCTGGTCGACGGCAGCGAACGACCGCGGCTCGACCGCCTGGTCGCCGAAGTGCCGCTCAAAGAGCTATGCCTCATCGCCAAGCCGCGCGACGCCACCGGGCGCGAAATCCAGGAGGCACAGGTCGCGGCGCTGGTCGGAATGGTCCCGCTCACCGTCGGCGCCAACCTCGTCGCCGCCGCCACCGTGGTCTCGTCGCTGTGGGACGAGATCTCACACAACCAGCTGATCGCCTGGGCGACGTTGTTCAGCCTGCTCTGCTGCCAGCGGCTGCTGCGTGCGTGGCGGCTGCGCCACGACGCTGCCTACGCCGCGCGCAAGCCGTCGAGCGTCGGCACGATCATGCCGGCGATCGTCATCCTCTCGGTGCTGTGGGCAGTTCCGGCGCTGGTTTGGTTCGGCCAGGCCGGCGACGTCGACAAGATCCTGATCGCGCTGATGCTGTTCGGCCTCGCCAGCGGGGCAAGCGTCACGCTGTCGACGGTGCCGCCGGCCGCGCTGACCTATGTTGCGATCGTCAGCATGGCGGCGATGGCGGCGCTGGCCATCGCCGGCCATGCGCTGCTGATCAGCCTGGTGTGCCTGTTCGGCGGCGCGCTCTCCTACACCGTATTGTGGAACGCGCGGCAGTTCGTCGGCCACCTCCGCGCCCGGCTCGAGGTCGAGGAACAGGCGGCGATGATCGCCCTGCTTCGCCAGTTCGAGGCGAGCGGCAGCGACTGGCTGTGGGAACTCGATGCGAGCCTGTGCATGCGGCACATGTCGTCGGCCTTCATCGACAGCGCCGGCCAGCCGGTCGACCGGTTGCTCGGCGGGGACGTGCGCCAGCTACTCGACCCGAACGGTGACGCCCGCTCGGTCTCGCGCTCGATGCGACAATTGTTCGACGCGCTCGCCAACGGCACCGCCTTCCGCGAGATTGCGGTGCCGGTCCGCGGCGGCCGCGCGTGGTGGATCTTCTCGGGCCAGCCGCTGCTCGGGCCGGAAGGGCGGATCACCGGCTGGCGCGGGGTTGGCTCCGACGTCACCCGCTCGCGCCGCGTCGGGCGCAACTCGATCCGCGCCGCGCGGCATGATCCACTGACCGGCCTGCCGAATCGCCTGCTGATCCGTGAGCTGATCGAGGAATCGCTGCTGCGCGAACGGTCGGGCCGTGGCGGTTGCGCGCTGCTCCTGCTCGATCTCGACCGCTTCAAGCTGGTCAACGACACGCTCGGCCACGCGCTCGGCGATCAGCTGCTCGCGGCGGTGGCCGAGCGGCTGCGGACCGTCGTCCGCGAAGCCGAGGTCGGCCGGCTTGGCGGCGACGAATTCGCGATCGTCGCGCCCGGCATCACCGATCGTGCCGCGGTTGGCACCCTTGCCGACCAAGTCATCGCCGCGCTCGCGCTGCCGTTCGCGATTGGTAGCGCCGACCTCACCATCGGCGCCACCATCGGCATCGCCCTCGCGCCGTGGGACGGAACGACCGAGGGCACGCTGACCCGCAACGCCGACCTCGCGCTCTACAGCGCCAAGGCCGCCGGACGCGGTCGCTACCACTTCTTCGAACCCGCCATGGCCGAGCGTGCCAAGGCCCAGCGCGAGCTCGAGCGCGACCTGCGGCTGGCGCTGCAGAGTGGCGAGCTCAGCCTTGCCTACCAGCCGATCGTCGAGGCCGGCAGCCACCGCATCGTCGGCCGCGAGGCGCTGCTTCGCTGGCGCCACCCCGAGCGCGGCGACATCCCACCCGACCTGTTCATCCCGGTCATCGAGGACACCGGCCTGATCGGCCAGGTCGGCAATTGGGTCGTCCGCGAAGCCTGCCGCGAGGCCGCCAGCTGGACCGACAGCGCCCGCCTCGCGGTCAACGTGTCGGCGGTTCAGCTCACTGGTGCCGACCTCGTCGGGACGGTCATCAACGCACTGACGAGCAGCGGCCTGTCGCCTGCGCGGCTCGAGCTGGAGGTCACCGAAAGCGTGTTCCTCGCCGACGACGAATCCACTCGCCAAACGCTTGCGCGGCTACGCTCGATCGGAGTGCGACTGGTGCTCGACGACTTCGGGATGGGCTACAGCTCGCTGAAATCGCTCGCCCGCGGCGACTTCAGCAAAATCAAGATCGACCGCAGCTTCGTCGCCGGGGCGGGCGAGGGGCGGAGCGACGCCCGCGCGATCGTCGAGGCGGTGATCGCGCTCGGCCGGGCGATGCGTTGCGACGTTACCGCCGAGGGGATCGAAACCGCCGCGCAGGCTCGCCTGTTCGAGAAGATGGGCGTCGATCAGTTGCAGGGCTTCCACTTCGGCCGTCCGGCCGCCGCCGATCCGCGCGCGTTAGTCATCTCGGCGCCGGCGACCGATTCCGCGCGCCGCCGGATCGCCCGCGCTTAGACCCTTGAGGAGCGCCGCCGCCGCTCTATAAGCGCGCGCTCTGCTGGGGCGTCGCCAAGTGGTAAGGCACCGGTTTTTGGTACCGGCATTCGCAGGTTCGAATCCTGCCGCCCCAGCCAGCCACTCGCCGCGGGTCCGCTAGCACCCGACCGGTACGCGCGGAGCCTCGACATGATGCGACCAACCAGGCGAGTGACGATTGTCGGCGGCGGCACCGCGGGATGGATGACCGCGGCGGTGCTGTCGCAATGGCTGAGCCAGGTCGAGATTCGGCTGATCGAAAGCGACGAGATCGGCACGATCGGGGTGGGGGAGGCGACCATCCCGCACATCCGCAACTATCTGGCGCTGGCGGGGGTCGACCCGGTCGACATGATCCGGGCGACCAAGGCGAGCTTTAAGCTGGGCATCCAGTTCGTCGATTGGGGGGCGCCGGGCGAGGACTATTTCCACGGCTTCGGCAAGATCGGTCGCGACATGCTGTGGCTTCATCCGCATCAATTATGGCTGGCGGCGCGCGCGCGGACGCCCGACCGCATCCGTCACTTCGACCATTATTCGCTGTGCGGCGCGGCCGCCTTGCGCAACCGCTTCTGCTTCCCCGATCCGAGCAACCCGGCCTCGCCACTGGCCGATATCGATTATGCCTATCACTTCGATGCCTCGCTGTTCGCACGCTTCCTGCGTGGGGTCTGCGAGGAACGCGGGGTCGAGCGGATCGAGGGGCGCATCGTCGAAGTCCTCAAGGACGGAGAGAGCGGGTTCGTCGACACGGTGCGTCTAAGCGACGGGCGCGAGGTCGAGGGTGACCTGTTCGTCGATTGCTCGGGGATGCGCGCGCTGCTGATCGGCGAGGCGCTCGGGGTCGGTTACGAGCATTGGAACGAGTGGCTGCTGTGTGACCGGGCAATGGCGGTGCCGTGTGCGGGCGTCGCGCCGCTGACGCCCTACACCCGCTCGACCGCCAAGCGCGCCGGTTGGCAATGGCGGATCCCGCTCCAGCACCGCACCGGTAACGGCTATGTCTATTCCTCGGCGCTGATCGGCGACGACGAGGTTGCCGAGACCTTGCTCGGCAGCCTCGACGGCGAGCCGCTGGCCGACCCGCGTCCAGTCCGCTTCGCCCCCGGTCGGCGGCTGAAGGCGTGGGAGAAGAATGTCGTCGCGGTCGGCCTTTCGTCGGGTTTCCTCGAGCCGCTCGAATCGACCAGCATCCATCTGATCCAGACCGCGGTGCTGCGGTTGCTCGCGCTGTTCCCTGCCGACGGAATGGCGGCGCCCGACATCGCCGAATTCAACCGCCAGTCGCGCTTCGAATATGAAGACGTGCGCGACTTCATCATCGCTCACTACAATGTCACCCGGCGCGGCGGCGATCCGTTCTGGGATCATGTGCGGACCATGGCGGTGCCCGACAGCCTGACCGAGCGCTACGAACTGTTCCGCTCCTCGGGCCGCTTCTTCAAGCATGGCGCGGCCGAATTGTTCGCCGAGGAGAGCTGGGTCCAGGTCCTCCTCGGCCAAGGTTTCCTTGCTTGGCCCGACCCGGTGACCCGCTTCGTTCCCGACGATGAGATTGCTGCCTACCTCGCCGAGATGGCCGAAGTGATCGAGGATGTCGCCGAGCGCATGCCCGACCATGGCGCCTTTATCGACCGGTTGCTTGCCAGCGGCGCGCAGCCGTCGGCGGGCGCATCGCCGGTCAACTTCTCCCTGACCCCCGTTCGCCTCGCCCACTGAGCGCGGCTGCACAGCGTGGCTTTGCCGCCACAGGCCTGGGCCCGCCCGTCCGCCCCCCGTTGACTTGCCTGCCCAACAAGAGTTGTTTGCGCCCCCTGAGGACGAGGAGGACGTCGGCCGCAGGAGATGTAACCGGTTACACCGGTTTTCCCGCGCCGCGCCATGAACAGGATGGGGACCAGAATATGATCAGCAAGCTTCTCAAGCTGCGACTGTCGACGGGCATCTCGGTGGCTTCGCTGGCCGTGGGCATGATGGCGGCGGTCCCGGCCGAGGCGCAGACGACCTCGAGCATTCAGGGCCATATCGACGGCGCGGCGGCGGGTACGGCGGTGACCTTCACCGACACCAACACCGGCCGCACCGACAGTGCGCGGACCGACGCCAACGGCAATTACCAGATCGTCGGCGTGCCGCCGAGCACGTACCGCGTGCAGACCGGCGGCAAGACCCAGACGGTGACGGTGCCGCTGGGCCAGGCGGTGACAGTGGATTTCTTGGCGGCCGTAGCCGCGACTGGCGGCGCAAGCGGCGCCGACGTCGTGGTGATCGGGTCGCGCGCCCGTGACGTGAAGACGCCGACTGTCTCGACCAACGTCTCGCGGTTCCAGATCGAGAATCTTCCCAACGGCGACCGCAACTTCCTCAATTTCGCCGCGCTCGCCCCGGGCGTCACGGTGTCGCCGCCGCAGCTTGGCGGGAAGGCGCGCCAGGTGCAGGCCGGCGGCATCAACTCGGATAACACCAACACCTTCATCGACGGCGTCAGCATCAAGAACCTCGTCAACCACGGCGGGACGAACGGGCAGAACTACTCGTCGGGCAACCCCTTCCCGGCGTCGGCGGTCGACCAGTTTGACGTCCAGGTGCAGAACTTCAAGGCGGAGTTCGAGCAGGCGGGTTCGGCGGTGATCTCGTCGATCACCAAGACCGGTGGCCGCACCTTCCACGGCGAGATTTTCGGTGAATGGCAGCCCAAGAGCTTCATCAGCCAGAATTACGATGACCGTCCCGGAAACCTGAACAACGCCACCTCGCCCTATCGGCCCAAGCCGAATTTCAGCAACAAATTTTACGGCGGCAACATCGGCGGGCCGATCATCCCGGGCAAGCTGCACTTCTTCATCGACTATGAAGGCACCAACAAGACCTTCGGGTCGAGCGACATCAACGTCTATCCGACCACCAACCCGAACCTCGCACTACTGAGCCCGGCCGCCGCCGCTTATGCCGCCTCGGCGCGTTCGCAGTACAACGGCAGCTATGCGGCTGACTTCAAGGAAAGTCTGCTGTTCGGCAAATTGACCTGGTTCGCGACGCCTGCCGACACAGTCAATCTGACCGGCTTCCGGCGGCGCGAGAACAATCTGCAGATCAACGGCGGGATCACCACTACCGACGCATCGACGCGCAACCGCAACAACGAGGATCGCTATCAGGTCAACTGGACCCACCGCGGCTCCGGCTGGCTGAACGAGCTGATCGTCGCCCGCGACAAGGCGCAGAACGGCGCCGTGCCCAATGTCGACGGCTCCTCTTATGTCGTGACCCTCACCCCAGGGACGGTGCTCAACACCGGCAACGACCGCCTCATCCAACTCGGCGGCACCAACTTCACCCAGGACGATCGCCAGCGGCAATTCCTGATCAAGGACAATGTCACGGTGAATGCCGGTGACCATACGGTGAAGTTCGGCGGCAAGGTCAACTTCACCAAGCTGCAGCGGCTCGAAGACAACAACGGCTCGGGCACCTATTTCTACGATGGGAAGACCTTTACCGGTCTGACTGGCGCGGTGCCCTATGCGGCGAGCATCAATGCCGCCGACGTCCAGCCGGTCAGCGCCAAGAACACCGAGATTGGCGCTTTCGTGCAGGATGACTGGCGGCCAGACGATCACTGGCAGATCAGCGCCGGCCTGCGCTGGGATTATGAATCCAACGCCCGCAATGAGAATTTCGTGACGCCGCCGGCGGTCGCCGCGGCGCTGCGCGCCTATCCCGGCTTTGCGGCGGCGGGGTTCAATCCGGACGACTACATCTCGACCGGCAGCAACCGGAAGCACTTCTTCGGCGCCTTCCAGCCGCGGCTCGGAGTCTCCTATGACGTCAAGGGCGATCGCGACCTGGTGCTGACGGCAGGCGCTGGCCGTTATTACGACCGTTCGCTGTTCATCGATTCCGCGATCGAGACGATTAAGGATTACTATCAGACGGTCGTCACTTTCCAGACATGTGCGTCGTCAAATAATGCCCCCGGCTGCGTGCAGACGATCCCCACCGATCCGGCTGCGCTCCGTGCGCTCGCGGCGACGCAGGGCGGGGAAGTCCACCTGCTCAACAACGACACCAAGGTGCCTTACTCGGACCAGTTCAGCGCCGGCGTGCGCAAGCGGTTCGGGCGGATCAACACCTCGGCGTCAGTGTCCTACATCCGCTCGCACAACATCTTCCAGGAAGTGGTTGGCAACCGCTTCCCCGATGGGTCGTACGGGCCGGATCAGATCTACGTCTACAACGGCGTCCCTTATTCGCGCGGCATCTTCTACGGACCGTCGGCTATCAACGGGGCGCCGCTGATCGGCGTCGACGGCACCCGCTACGGCAGCATCTTCATCGGCAACAGCGACGGCAAGGCGAGCTACGCCGCGCTCTACCTCCAGGCTGACAAGCCCTACACCGAAGATTCGGGCTACGGCTTCAGCGCTGCGCTGACGCTGTCGACCGCGCGCTCGAACGACACCCGCAACACCAACAGCATCGGCGATCCGTTCAACTTCGATGCGCCGACCATTGGTGCCCAGGGCTGGGGACCGACCACCGGGCTCGAGCGCTGGCGTTTCGTCGGCAGCGGTACGGTCCGCCTCCCGCTCGATATCCGCCTGTCGACCATCGTGACCCTGTCCTCGGGTCCGAAGTATGGCGGCGTGCTCTGCAACGTGCCCGTCAGCGGCGGCGGGACCGATTGCTACACGACCAACTTCGGCATCTACCATCCCAAGGGCATCGGTTACAAAAACGTCGATCTGAACGTCACCAAGTCGTTCAAGGCGCCGTGGAACCGCGACCAGGAATTCACGGTCTACTTCCAGGCGCTGAACGTGTTCGACTTCGTCAACCGCAACTATTCGATGTGGGGTGGCGGCTTCCAGAACGTCGGTGGACCGGGACCGACCGGCGCTTACGATCCGGGCAGCGTCGCCAGCCAGGGACGCAACTTCAAGGTTGGCGCGCGCTTCAAGTTCTGACCGATCGAAACCAGGGACGGGGAGCGGGCGTGGTGCTTCCTCCCCGTTTCATTAAAGGGCAGCTGTGTTACCTGAGCTTCGCCGCGTCGGCCGTGAGGCCAGCCCGGTCGTCGTGATCGACGACTTTTCGGGCGATGCCGAGGCGGTTGCGGCACTGGCGGACGAGCTGGCGCCATTTCCTCCGGCCGCCGGCAATTATTACCCGGGCCTGCGCCGCTTCATCACTGCCGCCGATACCGACGCCGACGCTTACGCGCGCCGCCTGTGCGAAAGCGCTGCGCCTTTCCTTGCGGGCGCATTCGACATCGACGAGTTCGATCTCCTCGAGGCGAGCTTCTCGCTGGTGACCACCGCTCCCGCTGCGCTCGCCCCGGCGCAACGCGCGCCGCATTTCGACACGCCGGATCCGCGGCATTTCGCGTTGCTCCACTATCTTCGCGTGCCCGAAGGATCGGGCACCGCTTTCTATCGCCAACGTTCGACCGGGATCGAAATGGTGACCGAGCAGAACGTCGCCACCTTTGTGCGCGCCGCCGAGACCGCCGCCGCCGCCCTCGCTCCCGACGCCGGCTACATCGGCGGCTCCGACGCGCATTACGAGCAAATCGGCGCGGTCGAGGCCGTCGCCGACCGGCTAGTCATCTACCAAGGCAGCCTACTGCACTCGGGGATCATCCCGCCGACCATGGCCTTCAGCGGCGATCCGCGCGAGGGCCGTCTGACTGCCAACCTGTTCGTCAAAGGTCGCTAGATGTCGTTCCGCCGCCTCCTTCCATTGGTCGCCGTCGGTCTGCTGGCGACCGCCGCGCCCGCGCAGCAGCGAACGACGATCAATCCCGTCGACCTCGATTACCGTTACAATTTCGAGCAAATCTACGACGGCGCATCCTACCGCACCGGCGCCGACCCCGCGATCGTGCGCCACAAGGGCGCCTTCTACATGTTCCAGACGCTGGCCGACGGCTATTGGCGCTCGGGCGACCTCGCCCACTGGCGCTTCATCACCCCCAGTCGCTGGCCATTCGAGAGCATCGTTGCCCCCGCGGTGTGGTCCGACGGCGAGAAGCTCATCATCCAGCCCTCGATGATGGAGCCCAAGTCGATCCTTTCGACCAGCGATCCCGACAGCGGCAAGCTCGACTTCCTCGTCCGCCGAATGCCCCCGCTGCCCGGCGCGGTAAACAAGGATCCCGAGGCTATGAAGCCCGGCGAGATCCCGACCGGCCCATGGGATCCCGCCCTGTTCAAGGACGATGACGGCAAGTGGTACCTTTATTGGGGCTCGTCGAATGTCTTTCCGATGTACGGCAGCGAGATCGCCTTCGAGCCCGACAAACTCATCTACAAGACCCCCGCCAAGCCGATGCTGTCGCTCGATCCGGCGACCCACGGGTGGGAACGGTTCGGGCAGGACCATTGCGCCTGCTGGGCGCCCGGCAAGCCCAGCCCGTCCTACATGGAGGGCGCCTGGATGACCAAGCACGACGGCCGCTACTACCTCCAGTACGGCGCGCCCGGCTCCGAATTCAACGTCTACGCCAACGGCACCTACACGAGCGACAAGCCACTCGGGCCGTTCACCTATGCGCCGTGGAATCCGATCGCCTACCGTCCGGGTGGCTTCGCGGAGGGGGTCGGCCACGGGTCGACCGTCGAGGACGGCTTCGGCAATTGGTATAACAGCGGCACCTCGTGGATCGGCTACAATTGGGGGATGGAGCGGCGGATCGTCATCTATCCGGCGCGCTTCTATCCGGATGGTCAGTTCAGCGCCTCGACCCGCTTCGGCGACTGGCCGCGACTGATCCCGACCAGCCGCTTCACCGACCCCGACAGCCTGTTCGCGGGCTGGATGCTGCTGAGCTACCGCAAGCCGCTCACCGCCTCATCGACGCTCGGCGAGTATAGCGCCGACCGGGCAAGCGACGAGAATCCGCGCACCTTCTGGGTGGCGGCGCGCAATGCGCCGGGCGAGACGCTGACGATGGACCTCGGGGACTTGCGCGAGGTGCGTGCGGTGCAGGTCAATTTTGCCGACTACAAGTCGGGCCGCTTCGCCGACGCGCCCGACATCTATACGGAGTTCGAGCTGCAGCAGTCGCTCGACGGCAAAAGCTGGCAGCCACTGGCGCGAACCGAGGCGCCCCGACGCGACCGGCCCAACGCTTATTTCGAACTGCCGCAGCCGGTGCGGACGCGCTTCATCCGCTACGTCCACGGCCATGTCGGCGCCGCTCATCTGGCGATCAGCGACTTGCGCGTCTTCGGCCGCGCTGATGGCCGCGCGCCGGCAGCGCCAGCGGGGCTGGTCGCTACGCGGCACCAGGACCAGCGCGACGCGACCGTCCGCTGGCAGCGGGTTCCGGGTGCGGTCGGCTACAACATCCGCTTCGGCATCCGCCGCGATCGCCTGTCGCAGACCTATCAACTGTGGGCCGACGAGCTCGGATCCGGCGCGGCGCTGAACAAGGAATTGCGGTCGCTGAACGCCGGCGTGCCTTATTGGGTGGCGGTTGAAGCGTTCAACGAAAGCGGCGTCTCGCGGCTGAGCCGCACCGTCGCCGTCCGCTAGGCGTCGAGCCAGCCGCCGGTGAAGCCGGCCAGGCGAAGGCCGCGGCGGAGGGCAGGCACCTCGCGCATGTAACGCCAGACGAAGTCGCTGCGATGATTGGCGGCCTGAAGCAGGATCGGGCCTTGATCGATGCCGAGATAGTCGCGAGCGACCCACCCGGTCTGCGGGTCGACCGCGCCGTTGCCCAGCCGAACCTTGGTGTCGCGGAAGCTCGGGTTGAAGCTGTCGATGAAGCCGTAGCGACCGTAGATGCGGCTGCCGTGCTGGCGCAGCAATGCCTGAGCCGCGGGCACCACGATCTCGGGCGCGAAGGGGAGCGAGCCGAGCGAAGCGGTCGGCGCCAGCGTGCCGTCGTCGAGCCCGTCGGGCATGCCCACCGGGCCGCGCGCCGAATAGCCGTGGAAGCGGCGCTGCCCGCCCTTGAACGGCAACGTCACGCCGACCGGACCGTCGCATGCGGAGAGTCCCCAGATGTCGCTCGAATAGCCGTCCCACCCCATCGGGTTGGCGGTGCAATAAGCGCGCTGGGCGTAGGTCGCGCGGCGGCTGTTCTCGAAATAGTCGAAGCCGGCCACGCGCATCGGCGCGTCGCGGATTCCGCGGAAATCGATGAACATGTGGCTGTACTGATGACCGAACATCGGCGCGAAAGCGACGTGCCGGGTCGCGCCTTCGCCGCGCCAGCAGGAGGGGTAGGGGGCGACCCAGGCGTCCCACAGGTTGGCGGGAGCGGCATGGACCGGCGCGCCGAGCGCCAGCAGGTTGGTTGCCATGCCTTCATTGTAACCGACCCAATTGCGCTCGAGCAGGCCGATCTCGGGCAGCCAGCCCATCGATAGCGGCAGCCGTCCATCGCTGCGAAAATGATTCCAGTCGGCCCGCGCATAGAGCGCATCGGCGAGGCCACGGATCTCGCGCTCGGCGGGATGCGCGCCGTCGTAATAGCGACCCACGAACAGCACGCCCAGGATCAGCAGGGTGGTGTCGACGCTCGACAACTCGACCTGCCGGAAGCGGGTGCCGGTTGTCATGTCGAGGAAGTGATAGAAGAAGCCTTTGTAGCCCGCCGTGCCACTCGGCTGCGGACCCTGCGGGGCGCGGTGGAAAAAGCGCAGCGTGGTGAGGGTCAGGTCGCGCGCCGCGGCCCGGCTGCACCAGCCGCGCTCCACGCCGACAGCGTAGCTGGGGAGGGCGAAGCCGACCGCAGCGATGCTCGAGAAGGACGGGGTCGGCCAGCGATCGGGGACCAGCCCGTTGGCGCGGTTCGCCGTCTCCCAGAAGAAGCGGAAGGTGCGCTGCTCGATATCCTCGTAAAAGGCCGGCAGCCGATTGGGCGGGCGGGACGCGAGGGCAGCGGCGCGGCCACCAACGCCGGTTGCGCTCAACGCGGCCGTGCCGCCCACCAGCAGCTCGCGACGGTTCCAGCCGCTCATGAGCGCACCGTCGTCGCGCGCGACACCAGGTCGACCCGGTGGACCATGTGGAAGGGTGCAATGCCTTCCTCGAACCCGTCGATCAGCGCGATCAAGGCGCGGCGGCCGAGGTCGGCGATCCGCACGCTGACGGTCGTCAGCCCGAGGTGGCGCGCGAGCGGGATGTCGTCGAACCCGACCACCGCGATTTCGTCCGGCACCTGCTTGCCCGCCGCGCGCAGCGCCTGCAGCGCGCCCATCGCCATATTGTCGTTGGCTGCGAACACTGCGTCGAAGTGCTGCCCTGACCCTAGCAATGCAGCGATGGCGGCCTCTCCCGAATCCTCGCTGAAATCGCCTTGGACGACCTGCAGCAGGACGCCGTCGCGGCCGCTCAGCGCGGCGGCGAACGCCTCGGCACGTTCGCGGGCATCGGCGTTGCCGGACGGGCCGGCGATGTGGACGAAGCGCCGGCAGCCGCGCGCGAGGAGATGTTCGGCGATCGCCCGTGCGCCGCCCTCATTGTCGATGGTGATCGACAGGTGACTGTCCTCGGCTGCGCGCTTGTTGAGCAGCACCACCGGAACTCCCGGCGGCAGGGTCAGCGCCAACTCCGCGTCGCTGAGGTGCGGCGCCATCACCACCGCAGCATCAACCCGCCCGCGCAGCGCGCGCAGCGCCGAGGTGCCGAGGCTGGTGTCCTTATGCAGACTCGACAGCAGCAGCAGGTAGCCGCGCTCGCTGGCGACCGTTTCCATCCCGCGGACGATCTCGGAAAAGAACTCGCCGTGGAGGTCGGGCAGGACGACGCCGATCGAATGGGTGCGGGCGATGCTTAGGCTGCGCGCCGCGGCATGCGGCACGTAGCCGAGCGCCGCGATCGCCGCCTCGACACGCTCGCGGACAGCCGGACTGACCTTGCCCGAGCCGTTCAACACGCGCGAGACCGAGGCCACCGACACTTCGGCAAGCTGCGCGACATCGCGGATGGTGGCTTCGGCCATGGGCTCCTTCTTGCGGCGGATTTCGGTTCGGACAACCGTGAAAGGCGGATTGCAATCCCCGCCCGGGTCCGTCATGTAACCGGTTACACGGCTCGTCAACCGAGGAGATTGAGGAGCTGACGACCCGGGTGCGGTGCCGCGTGTGGGCCCGTGTGCCAGTGAGGAGGGGACGATGCTCGACAAGCCGATTTCGCGCCGTGCGACGATGCTGGGGGCGGGGGCGACGCTCGCCTGGCTCGCCAGCCCGGCGCGGGCACTGGTCGAGGCGGCGGGCCGGCTCCCCATCCCGGCGTTCGCCAACGACCTTGTCGCTCGCATGACGCTCGAGGAGAAAGCTGGGCAGTTGAGCCTGATGGCATCGGCGTGGGGCGGCAGCGCGGCGGCCGCACTCAATCCCCCGTCCAACGGCGACTTCGGCAAGCAGACCGAGGAAGCGCGACGCGGGCTGCTGACTGGCGTGTTCAACGGCAACGGCGCCAACATGCATCGCATCCTGCAAACCGCCGCAGTGCGCGATTCGCGGCTCAAGATCCCGCTCATCTTCGCCGCCGACATCATCCACGGCCACCGCACGGTGTTCCCGGTGCCGCTCGCCGAAGTGGCCAGCTTCGAGCCCGACCTCGCCCGCCGCACCGCCGCCGCCGCGGCGTATGAGGCCGCCGGTGCTGGAATCGACTGGACCTTCGCGCCGATGGTCGACGTCGCCCGCGACCAGCGCTGGGGCCGCGGCGTCGAGGGCGCTGGCGAAGACGTGTTGCTCGGCAAGCTCTTCGCCGCGGCGCGGGTGCATGGCTTCCAGGGTGCCGGGCTCAAGTCGGACTCGACCATGCTCTCCTGCGCCAAGCACTTCGCCGCTTACGGCGCGGTCGAAGCGGGCCTCGACTACAACACGGTCGACGTGTCCGAGCGCACCTTGCGCGAGATCTATCTGCCGGCGTTCAAGACCGCCTTCGACGCCGGCGCGCTGTCGGTGATGGCCTCGTTCAACGAGATCAGCGGCATCCCCTCGACCGGTAATAAGTGGCTGATGACCGACCTGCTGCGGGGCGAGTGGGGGTTCGAGGGCTTCGTCGTCAGCGACTACACCGGCGACGAGGAAATGATCGCTCACGGCTTCGCCAAGGATGCGCGCGAGGCGACCAAGCTCGCGTTCATGGCCGGCGTCGACATGAGCATGCAGAGCGGCTTCTATCGGGACCATCTGCCCGACCTGGTGCGCAGCGGCGAGGTGCCCGAGGAACGCGTCAACCAGTCGGTGCGGCGCGTGCTGGCCATGAAGGCCATGCTCGGCCTGTTCGAAAATCCCTTCCGCCGGATCGACGAGAAGCGCGAGCGGCAGCGCTCGATGCAGCCGGCGGCACTCGTCCTCGCGCGCGAGGCGGGGCGCAAATCGATCGTGCTGCTCAAGAACGACGGCGACCTGCTGCCGCTGCCGCGCTCGGGCAAGAAAATTGCGCTGATCGGACCGTTCGCGGCGGGCCAGCACGACCTCATCGGGCCGTGGTGCGTCTATGGCGACGATGCCAAGGCGATCGACCTCGCGACCGGGGTCGGCGCCGTAGTCGGTGATCGCAACCAGGTGATCATTGCGCCCGGCTCGGGGATCGAGGAAGCGCTGCCCGGCGGAATCGCCCAGGCGGTCGCGGCGGCGCAGCAAGCCGATATCGTCGTGCTCGCAATCGGCGAGGGGCAGAACATGTCGGGCGAGGCGCAGTCGCGGACCGAGATCGTGGTCCCGCCGCCGCAGCAGGCGCTGGCCGAAGCCGTGGCCGCAGTCGGCAAACCGATGGTGGTGGTGCTCAAGAACGGTCGGGCGCTGGCGCTCGAGGGCGCGGTGGCGAACGCGCCCGCGATCCTCGTCACCTGGTTCCTCGGCAGCCAGACCGGCCACGCCATCGCCGACGTGCTGTTCGGCGCTTATTCACCGGCCGGGCGCCTGCCAATGAGCTTCCCCCAACGCTCGGGGCAGGAGCCTTATTATTACGCGCACAAACCGACCGGCCGGCCCAATCCGGTCGGCCCGCTGCAACCCTACAAGACGCATTTCCGCGGCATCAGCAACAATGCGCTCTACCCATTCGGGCATGGCCTGACTTACGGCAAGCCAACCTATGCCGAACTGGCGCTGAGTGCGGCGGCGATCCCGATGAGCGGGGAAATCGCAATCAGTGCGCAGATCACCAACAGCGGACGCCGCGCCGCCGAGGAAGTGGTGCAGCTATACGTCCGCGACCGGGCAGCAAGCGTCACCCGCCCGGTGCGAGAGCTCAAGGCGTTCCGCAAGCTGGCGCTTGCACCGGGCGCGTCAGAGGTGGTGAGGTTCGTCCTCCGCCCCGCCGACCTCGCCTTTATCGGCGTGCAGAACCGCCCGGTGGTGGAGCCGGGAACCTTCGACGTCTGGATCGCCCCGTCGGCAGAAGCGGACGGCGTGCACGGAAGCTTCGAACTGACCGCCTGAAAAGCGTTTTCGGAATGTCGCCTGCGTGACTTTCGGGTACGCCGTTCGTAGAAGCCGCGCCCTATCTTTGTCGAACATCTCACCGCCTCGAGAAGGCGCGCGATATGTGACAGCGTCTCAAGCTTAGGAGCGTGGCATCATCAGGTCGTCCCCCGTCTATCCGCTCATCTCTCAGGCGGACGAGGCGATGGCGCGCGGCGATCTGCGGCAGGCGAGCAGTCTGCTCGAGCAGGCCGCCCAGCGGGGCCGCGATGCGACCACCCTCCTGCGGCTGGCGACGGTGTATCGCGCGCTCGGCGACTATCCCAAGGCGGCCAAGGCGGCGGCCGCGGCGGTCGAGCTCGAACCGCGCAATTTCCTGATGAGCCTGCTGCTCGGCAGCCTGCGCGAAGCAATGGGCGCGCCGCACGCGGCCGAGCGCGCCTATCGCGCGGCCTGCGCCAACGCCCCGCGCGACCTTGTATTCCAGCCGGCGATGGCCAAGCAGCTTGCGCACGCGAAGGCGTGGGTCCGCGCTGCCGATGCGTGGCGGCAGGCGCTGTTGGGTTGGGCGCCCGAACCCGGCAGCCTCGGCCCGGACGAGGAGCGGCGGATGCGCGGCTTCCAGGCGAATTTGCTCGAAAATCTCGGGGCGGGGGCAATGGTGGCGCCCGACTTCCGCATTCCGCGGCTGCGCCCGCAAGGCTATTTCGAGCGCAGCGAGTTCCCCGGAGTCGCTACGGTCGAGCGTGAAACCGACGCCATCCGCGCCGAATATCGCGCGTTAGTGGCCGACCGGTCCGAGCTGTCGGCGCACCTGTCCGCTTTGCACGGCGCGGAAGGCCAGATTGGCCGCGCCGGCGAGTGGACGATGATCCCGCTGATGCGCAACGGCGAGGTGGTCGAGGAATTCGCTTCGCGCTGCCCGCGGACGATGGCGGCGACCGCGCACCTCGCCAGGCCGCACCTGCCGCTGATCTCGCCCAGTCTCTATTTCTCGATCCTTGCGCCGGGCAGCCACATCCCGCCGCATACCGGCCTCACCAACGCCCGGGTGATCGTCCACTTCCCGCTGATCGTGCCCGACCGCTGCGGCTTCCGGGTGGCTGAGGAGACGCGCGAGTGGCGCGAGGGCGAGGCGCTGATCTTCGACGACATGACGATGCACGAGGCGTGGAACGACAGCGATGAGACCCGCGTCGTCCTGATCGCCGACCTCTGGCGGCCCGAGCTCAGCGAAGGCGAGCGGGCGGCGGTTCGGCAGCTGCTCGACTGCCCAGAACCGGTCGCCGCCTAGCCGGAGCAGCGCGCGAGATAACGGTCGAGCGAGAGCACCTCGCAGTCGGCTTCGTAGCGTTCGACCAGGTCCATCTCCTCGCTGAATACCAGCGCGAGCGAATGGGGATCGGTGGAGATCAGCAAGTGCCGCCCGGCCTCGCTGCGGAACAACAGCCCGCAGGCGATGTGGTTGATCGCGGCCTGGCGGCGATAGGCGCGCACCAGCACTGCCATGAAATAGGGCGCAGCGGGCCACGGCTTGAGCGTCGGGGCCGGCGGGAGCGAGGGCGGCGGACCGAAGCTTAGATCGCTCCCGCGCGAGCGCAGCCGGCCGATTATATCAGGCAGGTCCGCCGCGATTTGCTCGACCAGTTCCGACGGCGAATGAAGGCACAACGGCCGGGCGACCTGGCCGTCGGCCAGCACATCGACCGCCGCGGTCGCCAGCAACCGGGCCCCGCGCGTGGCGAGCCACACGCCGCCGACCAGCCAGGCCGGATCGCCGGCGGCCGGCCCGTAAGACGTCAGCCCGGTGCGCAGCGCCTCCAAAGCCGCCGGCGTCGCCTGCAGTTGAACGAATTGCCCCACTTGGCGAGGCTTAGCACTGCACGGCCGACGCGCAATTTACTTGGCGCTCAGTGGCTCGCGGCCATGGCTCCCGGCTTCTTGGGCTTGGGCACCAACCAGACCGATACCGCCGCGACCACGAACACCGCCGCGGCGATGTAGTAGATGTGGAGTAGCGCGAGCGTCGACGATTGCCCGACGACGATCCGCTCGAGCGAAGCGCGCGCCTGGTCGGCGGTGAGCCCGACGCCCTGCAACCGGTCGAGCAGCCCGCCGGCGTCGTTCATGCGCCCGACGATCTCCGAACGGGCGACGTTGGAGCTATTGTCCCACGCCGTGGTTGCGAGCGCGGTCCCGATCGCGCCCGATAGCGTCCGCATGAAGCTTTGAATGCCCGCGGCGCTATTGACCTCGTTGGGCGGCACCGCGCCCAGCGCGAGCTGGGTCAGGCCGATGAAGAAGAAGGGCATGCCGAGCCCGAGCAGCAGGTGCGGGATCGCCAGCGTCCAATAATCCGGCGCGGGGTCCCAGCGCGTTCGGAGCAGGGTCACGAAGCACAGCCACATGATCCCCATCGAGACGGTGACCCGCAGGTCGACCTTGGTCGCCAGCCGCGCGGCGACGGGCGACAGCAGGACTGCGAACACGCCGGTCCAGGCGACCACCCGCCCGGCCTCACTCGCGGTATAGCCAAGCGACTGCTGCAGCCACAGCGGCGTCAGCACGACCTGCGCGAAGAAGGCGCCGAATCCCATCCCGATCGCCAGCGAGGGGAAGAGGAAGCCGCGGTGCCTCAGCACCTTGATGTCGACCACTGGGTGGCGGTCGGTCAGCTCCCAGATGATGAAGGCGATGAGGCCCACCCCGGCGACGATCGCCAGCTCGGTGATCCACCAGCTCGCAAACCAGTCATTGTCGCGCCCGGTGTCGAGCATGATCTGGAACGCCCCGACCCACAGAATGAGCAGCCCCAGCCCGACCACATCGATCGGCTGCTTGAGGCGCTTGGTTTCGAACGGCGCGACGATCCGGATCGAGAAGATGATGCAGGTGGCGACGACCGGCAGGTTGATGAAGAAGATCCACGGCCAGGTCCAATTGTCGCTGATCCAGCCACCGAGGATGGGCCCCAGGATAGGCGCCGCGGTGGTGGTCATCGCCCAGATGCCGAGGCCCGCGGCGGCACGGTTCTTGGGAAAGATCCGCAGCAACAGGATCTGGGTGAGCGGCATCAGCGGCCCGCCCGACAGGCCCTGCAGGATGCGGAACAGCACCAGCATGCTGAGCGAGGTCGAAATGCCGCACAGGAAGGAGAAAATGCCGAAGCCGATCAGCGAGAAGACGAACCAGCGAACCGTCCCGAACCGCGCCGACAGCCAGCCCGTCAACGGGACGGTGATCGCGTCGGCGACGGCGTAGGAGGTGATGGTCCACGTCGCCTGGGTCGGCGACACGGCGAGGCCGCCGGCGATATGCGGCACCGAAACGTTGGCGATGGTGGTGTCGAGCACCACCACGAAGTTCGACAAGGCGAGCGCGAAGGCGCCGAGCAAGAGCTTGCCGCCCTGCAGCGGCTCGGGCTCTTTCTCCTGCGCCTTAATCGCCTTGATCGCCTTGAGCGCCATCAGCGGCCCCGGGTGTCGATGGTCGCGTCCATGCTCAGCCCGACCCGCAACGGATGCTGCGCCAGCTCCTTCGGGTCGAGCGCGATGCGGACGGGCAGGCGCTGCACGACCTTGATCCAGTTACCGGTCGCATTCTGCGCGGGGATCAGCGCGAAAGCCGCACCGGTGCCGCCCGCGAAGCCGACCACCTTGCCGTGGAAGACGACATCGCCGCCATAATAGTCGGAGGTCAGCTCGACCGGCTGGCCCGGGCGGACCTGCGCCAGCTGGTTTTCCTTGAAGTTGGCGTCGACATAGGCCTGGGCGATGGGGACCAGCGTCATGATCGGCGTTCCCGCCGCCACCCGCTGCCCGACCTGGACCGTGCGGTTGGTGACGACGCCGTTGATCGGGGCGCGGATCACCGTGCGGGCGAGGTTGAGCCGGGCCAACTCGACCTGAGACTGCGCCGCGCGGACGTCGGGTGCGGTGCCGATGGTCGTGCCCTGGATCACCGCTGCGCTCTGCTCGACCTGGCCGATCGAGGCATCGCGGGTCGCCCGCGCGGTTTGCACAGCGGCGGCGGCCTGGTCGCGCGCGGCCCGGGCGGCGGCGTAAGCGGTGCGGGCTGAGGTCAATTCCTCACCGCTGACCGCGCCGGTGCCCCCGAGTGACTGGCGCCGGGCCAATTCGGCCGCGGTCCGGTTGACCTCGGCGCTGGCCGAAGCAAGGCGCGCTTGCGCCTGCTCGATATCACCGGTTCGGGCGACAGCCTGGCTACGCGCGGTCGACACGCCCGCGGTGGCCTGCCGATAGCGCTGCTGGGCCTGCGCCAGCGCCGATTCGGCGTTGGTCAGCGCCAGCCGCGCGTCGGTGTCGTCGAGGACGACGAGGATGTCGTTGGTCTTCACCGTCTGCGTGCCCGACACCAGCACCTTGACGACATTGCCCGCGACCAGCGGCGTGACCTGGGCGGTCTCCGCGCCGACATAGGCGTTGTCGGTGCTGACACGGCCGGATTGGGTGATGCGGTGCCAGACGAACCAGATCAGGCCCGCGGCGACCAGCACGATGGCGAGGATGACGAACAGCTTGCGCCGGTTCCGCGTCGGAATCGCCGGCTCATTACTGCCGCCTGGCTGGCCCGCGGCGGGTTCCTGCGCGGGGACCTGCTCGTCCTTGGGCGGATCGGCCATGGGATTGTCGGCCATCAATGAACTCCAGTCATGGTCGAAGGAGCGCTGGCGAAGCCGCCGCCCAGCGCGCGGATGAGGCTTACCTGCAAGGTGAGGGTGCGCGCCTCCAAGTCGGCCACCGCGCGGCGGCTGAGGAGCAGCTGATCGTCGGTCAGCAGCACCGCCAGCTGATTGGTCAGCCCGGCGCGATAGCGCAGCTCGGCAACCCGCTTGGCGTCCTGCGCCGCCGCCAGCGCCGCACGCTGTTGCGCCAGCTGGCCCTGCAGCGCACGCAGGCTGCCAGCCGCGTCGGCCACTTCGCGCAGCGCGGTGACGATGTTGCCTTCATATTGCGCCACGTCGCCGTCGTAGGTCGCGCGGGCCCCGCGATATTGCGCGCGCAGGCGGCCACCCTCGAAGATCGGCAGCGAGATCGCCGGTCCGGCATTGAGGTAGAGAGAGTTGCTCGAGAACAGATTTTCGAGCCCGAGCGCTTGCAGGCCGATCAGCCCAGCCAGGTTGATGTTCGGGTAAAAGGACGCCTTGGCCGCCTTGATTCGCGCCGCCCCCGCTTCGGCCCGGAGGCGCGCCGAGACGATGTCGGGACGGCGACCGAGCAGGTCGAGCGGGAGGTTGGCGGGAAGGGCGGAAGGCTGCGAGCGGAGCGTCGGGCGAGTGACGTGAAGGCCCCGATCGGGGCCCGCGCCGGTCAGCGCCGCCAGCCGGTTGCGGGTCAGGACGAGCTGCTCGTCGAGTGCCTGGACGTCGGCCGATGCGCCCGCTGCGCGCGCCCGGGCCGCGGCAACGTCGCCCTCGGTTCCGAGGCCCGCGCGGACTCGCTGCCCGGTCAGCGTCGCGGTCTGCCCGCGCACCTGCACGGCCGTCGCGGCGACGTCGCGCTCGGCGTAGAGCCTGGCGAGGTCGGCATAAGCGGTGGCGATCGCGGTCGACAGCATCAGCGCGGCCTGCGCCTGGTCGACCCGCGCCGCTTCCGCTTCCGAGCGGGCGGCACGCAGCCGGGCGCGGTTGCGACCCCACAGGTCGAGGTCGAAATTGCCGCTGAGCGTGATCCGCCCGGTATCCTGGATTCCCGGCGGCACAAATTGCGGGGGGATGCCAAGATTCTTGCTCTGCTGGACGATCCCGACCGTGCCGTCGGCGGTGATCGTCGGCAACGTCGCCGCGCGGCTCTCGTCGGCCATTGCCTCGGCGGCGCGGACCCGGGCCGCCGCCAGCTTGACGTCGGGCGCGCCCTGCAGCCCCTCGGTGATCAGTTCGGTCAGCTGCGGGTCACCAAAGCCCTGCCACCATTGATCGGTCGGAAAGCTCGCGGTGCCTCCCGCCAGGCTGGTGGCGGTTGTGGTGGCCGGGTGATCGGCCAGCGACGGGGCAGGCGGCAAATGCGGGACGGCGGCGCAGCCCGCCAGCGCGAGCATGGCAAGGACCGGAGCTGAGTTGATCGGGCGCATGCAAAGGACCATACTGAATAGTACGGCTCGCGCCCTGACGTCCTGCCGCAGGTGAGTCAAGGAGAAAGATACTGGGCGGTATAGAAATTGTCGAACGCTCAGCCTCTGCGGCATCGCAACGCCGTGCGCGGCTGGTCGAGATCGCACGCGCGGTGTTTTTCGAGCATGGTTATGGCGCCACTTCCATGTCGCGCATCGCGGAGATTGCAGGGGGGTCCAAGACCACCTTGTGGACCTATTTCCCCAGCAAGGAGGCGCTGTTTGCGGCGGTCTGCGACGATCTGGTCGAGCGGTATGGCCGGGCGCTGACGACGCCGATCGACCCGTCGGCGCCGATTGCCGAGCAGTTGCGGCTGTTCGGCAGCGCCTTGCTCGACACCGTGCTCAGCCCGCCGATGATCGACCTCCAGCGGCTGGTGATCGGCGAGGCGGCGCGCTTCCCCGAGATGGCAAGATTATTCTTCGAGCGCGGCCCCGCGCGGGGCAAGGCCCGGCTAGCTTCCTTGGTCCGCGCGGCGATGGACCGCGGCGATCTTCGCGCCGCCGATCCGGCGCTGGCCGCGAGCCAGTTCGTCGGCCTGCTCCAGGCGCGTTCGTGGCACTGGCTGCTGCTGGGGCTGGTCGAGGATTATCCGGCCGAACAGCGAATGGCGGAAATCGAGATGGCGGTCGCCAGTTTCCTGACCGGCTGGAAGCCGACCGACTGAGCCTACCAGCGAGTCGATACGCCAAGGCGCACGCTACGCGGCCTCAGCGGTGTGATCTGGTCGCGGGCGACCAGCGTGAATGGGTTGCCGTAGGAGAAGCGGTTGGCGGCGGCGTTGCCGAGATTTTCGGCCGCGAGCGACCAGTGGAAGCCGCGCCAATCGATCCCGGCGGCAGCGCCCAGCAGCAGGTAGCGCCCTTGCGCAATATCGAACAGGTCGCCCGTGCCGAGCACCGAGCGGCCGACGTAGCTGGCACTGAATTTCAGGTTTGGCGCCCCAGCTAACGCTCGCCAACGATATCCCATTTCGCCCGACGCCGAGAACAGCGGCGTGTTGGGAAGGCGCCGGTTACGCCGCTGCGAGAGGTCGGCCATCGGCCCCGTGACGCGGTTGCGGCTGACCAGGAATGAGCCTTTGGCGGTGAGGTCGGGCAGCGGTGTCCACTCCGCATTGCCTTCCCACGACAGGATGCGCGCATCGCCCAGATTGACCGTGTTCGGCGTCCCGCGCCGGGTGATAAGGTCGGCCTGGATGTCGTTCCAATAGGTCAGCGACACAGTGCTGCCGATGCTGAGGCCGGTCGCGCCGCGCTTGAGATGGCGGACGCCGACCTCGCTCATGCGCACCGTGTCGCTTTCGAAGTCGCTGACCCGGCCGACGCCGGGGGCCACCGCGAGCCCGCCCGTGCGGAAACCCGACTGGAGCCGGGCGAAAATCGTGGTGTCGGGGCGGACTTCCCACACCAGTGCGGCGGTCGGATCGATGCGCCGGGTCGGGTGGCCGCGCACGAAGGTGCCGGGGCGCGGGTTGATCGAGGGGTCGCCATCGACCCGCGCCGTCGTGACGCGGGCACCGAGGGTGGCCGACAACCGCCGCGACAGCGGCCGGGTCGCCTCGACGAAGGCCGACAGCGACGTCGTCTTGTTGGTGACGCCCGTGACGCTGACCGGCTGGTCGACGAAGAAGAAGGTCCGCGCCAGTGAATCGCGATTATCGATCAGGCCCACCCCGACCACCCAGCTCGCCCCGTCGGGCAGCTTGCGGCTGAGTCGGCTCTCGTGACTGAGGAGGCGCTTGTGGCGCTCGGCTACATAGGTGACCGGCAGCAGCGCGGTCGCGCCGGTGGCATCGAACTGGTCGGTCGAGCGATAGCCGACGATCGCGGTGGTCGACTGAAATTGCAGCCCGTTACCGAACTGCCGCCCCACCGACAGGCGGCCGAGCGCGAACTGATTACGGTAAGGCTGGGCGATCGCCGATCGGCGGCTCAACGCGGGGGCGCTGCGCAACGCATATTGGCCGTCACGCGAACGGATCGCCTGGAAGACGCCGCCGGCCTCGACCTGCCAGCCGGCGCCCGGACGGAAGCGCGCGGTCAACCGGCCGCCGCGCGTGGTGGTGCGGTTGATGTCGTTCGCGCCGCGCCGCAGATCGTTGAGATAGCCGCCTTCACGGCTGGCATAGCCGACGGCGCGCAGGCCAAGCACGCCGCTAACCAGCGGCAGGTTGAGCATCGCCGCACCGTCGGCGCCGGGCTCGCCCTCCTGCGTCGCCGTGATCCCGACGCCGAGTGCGCCACCGGCATTGCCGAGGTCGACCGGATTGGAATTGACCCGGATCACGCCGCCAATGGCGCCGCTTCCGTAAAGCGTGCCCTGCGGCCCCTCGAGCACGTCGACACTGCTAACGTCGTAGAGCCGCAGGCCCGGGTCCGGCCCGGTATAGTTGAGCTGGACATCGTCCCAGTAGAGGCTGGTCGGCGACTGAGTGCTGCCGCTGAAACTGCTGTCGGCGATGCCGCGGATGAACAACTTGTCGCGGCCGGGACCGAGATGGGTGCCTTGGAGCACCGGCATGGTTTCGCCGAGGTCCGACAGGTCGCGGGCGCGGCCGCTCGACCCGGCGCGCAAGGGGTCGATGCCGCTGACCGAGGTCACGGCGCCGGGGTAGCGGATCAACGGGGTCTGCTGCTTGCTGGCCTGAACAATGACGACTGGCGGGGCCGCTTCGGCCACTTGCGGTTGCCGGACGAGAGGCTGACGCCGCGGCGCCGCGTGGGCGGCGACTGGCGGCGGGGCGGGGCGGCGGCGAATCACGAACGCTCCGCTGGCGAGGCGAAGCGCCTCGAACGGCGTTCCGGCGAGCAATTGTTCGAGCGCGGCGGCGACCGGCAACCGACCACGCACGGCGCGTGAACGGACGCGGTTCAGCCCGCGCTCGGTGCTGACGATCTCGGCGCCCGCCTGGCGGGCAAGCGCGACCACGGCCACGTCGAGGGTAGCATCGGGAATGTCGATGATTGCCGGGGGAGGAGCTGCGAACGTGGGCGCCACCGGCGCCAGAGCGAGGACGAGCGCGCTAGCGCCGGACCGGATCCGCGCTCGACAAAACCCACCCCTCGCCGTCACGCCGCCACGTCGTCCCAATCAGCGCCGCCAGGTGCGGTACATCGCGCGCGGCATCCCCAGTCAGCTGGACCATGCCGGTAAACGGACGGTCGGACAAGTTCGGCCCCAGCGAGATGTGCAGCGCGTACAGGCGGTTGAGCCGTTCAACGACACTCGCCAGCGGCTCACCCTGGAAGGTCAGCGAGCGGCTACGCCATCCGCCGACCGCCGCCGGATCGATCCGCGCGCTTGCCAGCGCGTCCTGCGCCGCGACCGCAACCGCCATGTCGCCTCGCCCGAGCGTTAGGCGGTGCTGAGCGCGGCTCACCGCGACCGACCCTTCGGAAACCGCCACCCGCACGGCATCGCTGTCGCGCATGATCGCGAAGACGGTGCCGAGGTCCTGCACCGCAATGTCGTTGACCTTGACGGTGAAGGGATGGCTCGAATCATGGCGGACGTGGAAGACGGCCTCGCCGCGCTCGAGCATCGCGACCCGAGTGCCTGACCCGGTCACGCTGAGGCGCGAACCGCCGCCAAGCTCGACCGACGACCCATCCGCGAGCGCGATCGTGCGCGCGCTGCCGGCGGGGGTCTCATAAATGCTCGGAGCCGCCGCGCTTCGCAGCGCGGGCACCAGCAGCAGCGCGACTGCAGCGGCAGCGGCGGCCACGGTGCCGCCACCGACGAGCCAGCGGGCACGGCCGGCAAGCGGCAGGTTATCGTTGGCGCTCGGCGCGCTGACCGGCAGTTCGGCGTGGCTGAGCGCGGTCGCGTCGGGCAGCAGGCCGTCAACCATCGCTACCTGATCGTAGGCGTCGGCGTGCTTGGGTGCGGCCTCGAGCCAGCGGGTGAAATCTTCCCACGTAGCATCGTCAGCCTCCGCGAGGCGGAGGTGCCAGGCGATCGCCTGATCCAGCACTGATCCGCCTTCAGTCGACACGCGAGCTTGATCCTTCACTGCCTAGACGGCGCCAGCCGGGCGATTCCGCACCCGCCGGTTTCGCCGCGAAACTGATAATTTGCGCATAAGCCTTGCGCAGCAGCTTCTCGACCGCGCTGACGCTCACCCCCAATTGCTCGGCGATCTCGCGCTGACCAAGGCCCTCGATCCGGTACAGCCGGAGCGCCGCTGCCATCCGTGGCGGCATCTTGGCGATCAGCTGGTTCGCTTGTTCCAGCATCTCGCGCGCCAGCAAGGTTCGCTCGATCCCGGGAACATCGTCCGGGCCAGGCTGGTGGTCCGCCCAGGCGACGTCGCGCGCGGCGCGCCGGCTCGCGGCGATCCGCCGGTCGGTCGCCAGATTAGCCGCGGCCCGAAAGAGGAAAGGGGCGGGTGCGTTGATCGGCCGCGCACTCATCTGGCCGAGCTTGAGCCACAGATCCTGTAGTACATCCTCGGCATCGTCGGCGCTTTGCAGACGCGCGGTCAGCATCCGCAACAGCAATGGCCGCTGCGCAAGGAACACCGCCTCCAGCCCTGCCGAACCACCCTCCATCAGCCCAAGCATCGGGGGCAGAAAGATTAAATGCAAGTAACCCGCTGCGGCTTCGGACCCGACGCGCCGTCTAACGGGCAGTAGCCACCGAGGATTGTGCAAAAATTCTATGGCCTGGGCCGCTCCGCTCGCTTCCATGCACCGCTCGTTCGAGTTGCGCCTGCCGATCGGCCGCCAGGCCGCGATCGGGCCGCGACCGCGGATGGGCGTGGTGATCCATGACTTCGCACTCGGCGGCACCGAGCGGATTGCCGTTCGCCTCGCAAATCACTGGTCGCTGCTCGGGGTCGAGGTCGAGCTCTTCTGCGGCGCCCGTAGCGGGCCGCTGATCGATCTGCTCCATCCGTCAGTGAAACTGGCCGGTCCGGAACTTCCGATCGCTCGCGGACGCGGTTCGCTGCGCCGCCTGGCGCTCGCCGCCCGCGCGCATTTCGCGGCCCATCCGGTCGATGCGGTCTACATTCCCGGCAACACCCACTGGCCGGTCGCCGGGCCGCTCGCCAGCCTTCCGGCCGCAATCCGCCCGCGGATCATCGCGCAGGTCAGCGCCGCCTTGTCCAAGCCCCAGCGCGGGCCTCTTCGCCAGCGCCTGTTCGAGCATCGCATGCGTTCGAGGCTGCGCCACGTCGACCAGGTCGTCGGCATGTGCTGGGGCGCGGCGCGGCAGGCCGGACGGATGCTCGGCCGCACCGACGTCACCGCCATCCCGCTGCCGGCACTGGGGCAGCGCCGTGAACGGCTGCGGGCGCCGGTCGCTGGCGACGCACCGGTGATCTTCGCCGCCTCACGGCTGGTGCCGGGCAAGGGCATCGAGACGTTGGTGCGGGCCTTCGCCGCGGCCCGTCATCCCTTGGCGCGGCTGGTGATCGCCGGCTCGGGCCCGAACGAGGTGGCGATCAGGGCGTTGGTGAGCGAACTCGGTCTTGAGGCGCGGGTGCAATTGCTCGGCTATGTCCCCGACATCCGCCCTTGGCTCGATCGCGCCAGCTTCCTCGCGATGCCTTCGGAGCATGAGGGCTATGGGGCCGTCATCATCGAAGCACTGGCGGCGGGCCGGCCGGTGCTGGCGACCGATTGCTCGCCGGCGGTGCACGAATTGCTCCACGATCCGCAGGCCGGACAAGTGGTGCCGATCTGCGATGTCGGGGCGCTCGCGCGCGGCATCGAGCAGATGCTCGCTCGCCCCGCGGTCGACCCCGCCGCGCTCGCCGCATTGGTCGAGCGGTTCCGCATCGGCCCGGTCGCGCGCCGCTACCTCAGCCTCGTCGGCATCGCTCCCGGCTTCGACGGGCAGGCGGCGCGGCTACTGGTCTCGGCCAACGACACCGCCGCGCTCGCCGCCGATTGCGCGATGGAGCGGGCCGCGCTCTAAGCACGCTCCACCGGGAGCAGAACGTGCCGCTTCGCAAGGATATCTGGCGCAGCGCCATCGCCTGCGCGCCGTTCGCGACCATCGTCGCGCGAGGATCGCTCGCCGGCGAGCGACTCGTCTGGTTGCCCGATCCCGGCCCATTCCGCTTCCTCGCCGACCCGTTCGGACTGTGGCGCGACGATCGCCTCCACATCTTCGTCGAGGCCTACGACTATCGTGTCCGGATCGGCACGATCGAGGCGCTGACCTATTCGTCCGACCTGCACTTGCTCGACCGGTCAACCGTGCTCGCCGAACCCTGGCACCTGTCCTATCCGATCGTATTTGAAGCCGAGGGCGAAACCTGGCTGCTGCCCGAGGCGCATCGCGGCGGCGGCTCGACCCTATACCGCGCGACCGATTTTCCGCATGGCTGGACCGCGGCCGCCGACCTCAAACTGCCCGAGGTTCCGGTCGATGCAACGCCGGTCTTCCATCAGGGCCGCTGGTGGCTGCTCTACTGCCCGGCGACGAGCGAGTTCGCCAAGCAGGGTGTCCTGCACGCCGCGTGGGCGGACCATCCGCGCGGTCCGTGGACGCCGCATCCCGCCAACCCCATCCGCACAGGCCTCGACGGATCGCGCCCGGCCGGACGTGCGATCTCGGACGGAGAGACGATCGTTCTGCCGGTCCAGGATTGCCGCCGCACTTACGGCGGCGCGACCCGCATCCTGTCGCTCAAAATCTCGCCCACCGCCGCGTCGCACACCCTCGGCCCGGCGATCGCGCCGCCAGCGGGGATCGCGCCGTTCGATCGCGGCCTGCACACTTTGTCGGAAGCCGGCTCGGTGACCCTGTTCGACGTCAAGCGGATCGATCTTTCCGCGCGCGGGATCGCGATGGAAGGCGCGCGTGAATGGCGCAAGCTGCGGGCGCGCCTCCGCCGCTAGAACGGCGCGTGGTCGATCCGCGGCAGGACGTGGCGTGCGAACAAGTCGCATTCGGCGATGTGCGGATAGCCCGAGAGGATGAAGGCATCGATCCCGGCCTCGCGATAGGCCTGGAGCTTAGCGAGCACCTGGTCGGGATCGCCGACGATTGCCGAGCCGCAGCCCGAGCGCGCACGCCCGATCCCGGTCCACAGATTGTCCTCGACGAAGCCCTCGCCATCGGCCGCGCCGCGCAGCTCCGCCTGCCGCTGGACGCCATAATTCTGCGCGTCGAGCGACTTGTTGCGGATTGCGTCGCCGGTGGCGGCGTCGAGTTTCGACAGCAATTTGTCGGCGTAAGCGCGGGCCTCGCTCTCGGTCTCGCGGACGATGACGTGGACCCGATAGCCGAAGCGCAACTCGCGCCCATGGCTGGCGGCCCGCGCCTTGAGGTCGGCGATCGTCTCCTTCACCTTGGGCATGGTGTCGGGCCACATCAGATAGACGTCGCAGCCGATCGCCGCCGCCTCGCGCGCCTCGTCGCTGAGGCCGCCGAAGTAGAGCAGGGGCGGCTTGCCCGACAGCGTCGTGATCCGCATCGGATCGAGGTCGAGGTTATAGAATTCGCCCTGGTGGCTGAGATGCTCGCCCGCCAGCAGCGTCTTGAGGATGCGCATCACCTCGATCGCGCGCTGGTAGCGCGCCGCCGAGGGGAGTTTTTCGCCCGGCAGGTCGGAGGCGATGATGTTGACTGTCAACCGCCCGCCGCTGTGGTCGGCGTTCCAGCCGAGGATGCGGTCGAGCGTTGCCACCCGCCGGGCGAGCTGCGCGGGCCAGTCCTCGCCGGTGCGCACCGCCCACAGCAGCTTGAGTCGCTGGAGGTAGGGCGCGATCGCCGCGGCAAAAACCGTCGTGTCGACGCCGAGCTGATAGCCCGACGGCAACAGGATGTTGTCATAGCCGCCATCCTCGGCGGCCAGCACGATGTTGCGGCAATGCTCCCAGCTCGAGCGCAATTTGTCGTCGGGGACGCCGAGATACTCATAGTCGTCGTCGCACAGCGCCGAGAACCAGCTGACTTCGCACGGACCTTGGGCGCTCATGGTAATTTCTCTCCTCTGGCGGCGACCAGCACCGCATACCAATGCTCGCGGTTCCAGCGGACCGCGGTCGCCTGTGCCGCCTCGCGGATCCGCTCGGGGCGCTGGCTGCCGACGATCGGAACGATCCCGGCCGGATGCGCCATCAGCCAGCTGTAGGCGGCGACCGTGCGGCTGACGTTTTGGTCGTGCGCGACCGCGTCGAGCGCCGCAGCGATGGCGCGATCGCGCTCGCCCTGCGGATCGACCAGACGCCCGCCGCCGAGCGGCGACCAGGCGAGCGGGCGCATCCCCAGCTGCATCGCCTGGTCGAGTTCGCCATTCTCGAAACAGTCGATCCGCAGCGGCGAAATCTCGGGCTGGGTCGAGGCCAGCGGCACGGTCAGGAAATGCGCCAGCGCGGTGATCTGCGCGGTGGTGAAGTTCGACACCCCGACCGCGCCGACCTTGCCGCTTGCGACCGCATTTTCGAGCGCGCGGGCGACCTCGTGCGGATGGGCGAGTATGTCGGGGCGATGGATCTGGTAGAGTTCGACTCGCTCGACCTGAAGCCGCTTGAGCGAGGCGTCGAGCGCTTCGGCCAGATACGCACCGCTCTGGTCGTAGGGGAGGGGCGGGCGGATGCCGCCCTTGGTCGCCAGCACCATCCGGCCGCGTAAGGCAGGATCGGCCGCCAACACCTCGCCCAGCAGCGTTTCGGCATCACCGAACCCGCCGCTGCCATCGAAGCCATAGATGTCGGCGGTGTCGAGCAGGGTGATGCCGGCGTCGAGCGCCGCGGCCACCAGCGTCGCCGCCTCGGCGCGCGAGCCCGCCAGGCGCCACATCCCCCACGCGAGCGGCGAGATCGACGGTCCCGACGGACCGAGCGGCAGGGTCGACGGCGGCAAGGGCAGTTCGCTCATTTCTTCTCCTTGCGCGCCGCCGGCGGCGCGACCGAGGCGCGCTCGACGAGGCGGTGATCGAGGCGGCGATGCGCGAACTCGCCCGACAGCAGAAGGCCGGTGGCGGTGCTGGCGAGGTCGAACATCGGCTGGTGGATAGTGGTCAGCGGCGGCCACACGGTGCGCGCCAGCGTGGTGTCGTCGAACCCGACCACCGACAGCTCGCGCGGCAGGTCCATCCCACGGTCGTGCGCGACCGCAAGCACCCCTGCGGCCATGTCGTCATTGGCGGCGAAGATCGCGGTCGGCGGCCGGGGCAAGTCGAGAAACTGCGCCGCTCCCGCGCAGCCGCTGTCGAAGTCGAACAGTCCGTCGGCGACCAGTTGCGGCTCGAACGCGATGCCGGCCCGGTCGAGCGCCCGGCGGTAGCCGAACAACCGGTCGTCCGAGGCCAAGTGGTTGGGATGCCCACGGATGAAGGCGATCCGCCGGTGGCCACGATTGATGAGGTAAGTCGTCATGTCGTCGGCCGCCTGGACGTCATCCATGAACACCGACGAGGAGCGCGCGTGGTTGGTGCCCGGGCTGATCCGCACGAACGGCGTGCCGATCGCCTCGAGCGCTTCGAGCACCGGTTCGCAATCCGTCACCGGCGAGGACAGGATCACCCCGTCGACATGGGTCTCGTCAATCAATCCGCGGACCTGGTCGCCGACGTCGGCGTCGGTCACGACCACCGGCTGCGACAGCAGGCGAACGCCGAGCTCATGGCAGCGCTCCCAGCAGCCAGTCAGGACCTGGTGCATGTAATAGGGGCTGTGGTTGTCGTAGATCAGCGCGAGCTGGTTCGACTTGGCGCCCGACAGGATGCGCGCGGCGACGCTGGGCTTGAAGTCGAGCGCCTGCACCGCGGCCTCGACCCGCTGACGGGTCGCGGCACTTACATAGGGGTGGCGGTTGAGCACCCGGCTGACGGTCTTCACCGACACGCCGGCGCGGCTCGCGACGTCGCGGATGTTGCTGCGCTCGCTCATTGCGCCCCCGCCAAAGCCGAAGGAAGGCCTGCGAACAAGGGCGCGAAGTCGCTGCCCTCGCGGAAGTAGACCGGCGGGCTGCCGATCGGCGCGGCGGCGGTCACCCACCCGGGACCCGCTGGAGCGCCCGACCAGAGGTGGGTCCAGCGCTCACCCGCGGGCAGATACACCCGCCGCTCGGTCGCGCCTTCCTCGACCACCGGGGCGACCAGCAGGTCTGCGCCGTAGAGATATTGGTCCTGCAACGCTGCGCATTCGGGGTCGTCGAGGTAATGGAGGAACATCGCGCGCTGCGCCGGCAGCCCGCTCATCACCGCCTCGTCGCACAGGTGCCGGACGTAGGGCGCAAGCGCGGCGTGGACCCGGCTCCAGCGGGCGAAGCAGGCGAGCAATTCGTCGCTGCTGTCGATCTGCAGATTGTCGTCGGGCCGGTTGCCCTCGTGGCTGCGCATGACGGGCGCGAAGGCCGCCAATTCGCACCAGCGCATCAGCAGTTCGGCGCTGCGCACCTTGCCGCCGATCGAGGTGTAGCCCCCGCAGTCCGAATGGCTGTAAGCGTTGCCGACCAGCCCGGCCGAGAGCGCGGCGGTGATCACCGTGTTTATCCCGTCGTGCCGCGAGAAATCGACGCTCTGGTCGCCAGCCCACAGCAACGGGCAATGCGCCTGCACCCCCGAGAAGCCGGCGCGCATGAAGAACAACGCCTGACCCCGCTTGCCCCGCGACTTGAGCGCCCGCGCGTTGACCTCGGCCCACAGCACCGGCCAGCGATTATGCGCGAGCATCGGATCTTCGCCGCTCGCCAGTCGCACGTCGGTCGGCAGATATTCGCCGAAATCCGCCATCCAGCCATCGATACCGAGGTCGAGCAGCTCGCGCCCGAGCACGCGCTCGGCGAACCAGGCGCAACTTTCCTCGCGGGTGAAATCGACTACCCCGGCCTCAAACTCGCCGAAGTCGACCGCATAGGGTTCGTCGCTGTCCTGGCGTAGCGCGAGGTGGCCGCCGGCGACCGCCTCGGCGTACATCGGTCCGTCGACCGCCAGATGGGGGTTGGCGTAGGCGAGGAAGCGGATGCCGCGCGCGTTGAGGTCGGCGATGCGGTGGGGGAGGTCGGGATAGCGCTGCGCGTTCCACTGCCAGTCCCAGAACAGGCGCCGGCCGAAGCTGGTCTCGCGGATGCCCGCCCAATCCTCGCACCACAGTCCGCTGACCGCCGCGCCCGCCGCGACGATCCGCTCGAGCCGTTCGAAACTGCGGATGCCCTCCTTGAGCCCGACGATCGCCCCGCCGATTGCCCAGTCGGGGAGTGGCGGCTGGCGGCCAAAGCGGGTCGACAATTGTTCGACCAGCGCCACCGGCGTAGCGCCGGCGGTGAATTCGAGCTCGACCTCGCCTTGCCAGCATTCGAGCAACGGACCGCGCGTATCGGTGAAGTCGAGCACGCCATAGCCGCTACTCGTCGAATGGCAGGCATAGCCGCGCGACGAGAGATAGGTCGGCTGTGGATAGTTGGTCGTCCAATAGTCGCCGCCGGCCATTGCCGCGGTGTCCATCGCTTTGGTGAAGGGATCGTCCTTGTCGCGGCCGACGCCCGGTTCACTGGTCCAAATCGGAAAGCGGCGACCGGTCAGTCGCAGATAGCTCATCTGCTCGCCGCCGCCCCAATGGTGCTCGCCCGGCGCTCCTTCGAGCTGGAGCCAGATGCGATCAAAGTCCTGGACCAGCGTGCGCACTACGAGCACGCCATCGGTATCGGCGCGCGTGGCCAGCGACAGTTCGAGCGTTGGCGCGGCGGTTTCGCTGGTCGCCAGCAGCAGCCGCTCGCCCTCCAGGGTCGCGAACGCCAGCACCTGTTCGTCACGGGGCGAATCGCCGATTCGGAAATTGCCGCGGAACATCTCGACCGTCGGCGCACCCTTCGCGATTCGCGCGATCGCACCCTTGCCGGTGTCGAGAAGCACCACGTCGCCCAGCGTCAGCGCGATGTCGCCGTCGCGCTCTCGCCACGCCAGTCGATTGCTCGAAGCTGCTTGCCCCTCGGCCATATGACAACGCTTGACATAAAGGGACGGTCGATATCAACCTCTGCGTGAGGATGGTTGGGGCAAACTCCGACCGTAGGAGGAGTCGCCGCGCGCGGTGAGGAGGAAAGAGCAATGAAGAACACGCTTCTGCTAGGCACGATTCTGTCCACCGTTGGCATGGCGGGACCGGCGCTCGCCGCACAGCCCGCTCCGGCGGTGCAGACGCCGCCTTCGGTCCCGCCCGCCGACCCGGCGGCGCCGCCCGCCACCAGCAGCGACCAGGCACAGGCGCCGGCGGCCAATGCCAACGATGCCGCTCCCGGCGACATCGTCGTCACCGCGCAGAAGCGCAGCGAGCGGCTGCAGGACATTCCGGTCGCCGTGTCGGTGGTCAGTGGCACCGCGCTTGAGACCGCCGCGCGCCCGAGCATCGAGAGCGCGACCCAGCTCGTCCCGGCGCTCAACTTCCTCAAGTCGGGCACTACGCTTAACCAGACCATCTTCCTGCGCGGCGTCGGCACCGCCTCCTTCTCGATCGCGGGCGAGCCATCGGTCTCGACCATCGTCGACGGTGTCGTCTACGCCCGCTCGGGCGAGGCCTTTTCGGACCTCATCGACGTCGACCAGCTTGAGGTTCTGCGTGGACCGCAGGGCACGCTGTTCGGCAAGAACGCTTCGGCGGGCGTCATCAACATCCTTACGAAGCAGCCGACCGCGCGGCCCGGCGGGACGGTCGAGGCGAGTTACTTTACCGGCGGTAGCGAGGTGCGCCTGCGCGGAGTGATCAACGTTCCGCTGTCCAAGGACGTGCTGACCCGCGTCACCGGCTTCTATGGCCATTACGACGGGAACATCCGCAACCTCGCCCAGAACAACGACCGGGTGAACGGCTACAAGCATTACGGCGTGCGCGGGCAACTGCTCTACCGCCCCGACAGCGGGCTGCGCGTGCTGCTGATCGGCGACTATCACAAGAACAACGACAATTGCTGCGCCGAGGTGATCGCCACCGGCACCCCGGTCGTCGCCAATGGTGTCGCCACCGGCTTCACCACCGCCGCGCCGGTGTTCTCTGTCCTGCCGACCCCGCTCGGCGACAACACCCGCACCATCAACCAGGACCTCGTCACCCGGACCAAGGAGAAGGGATGGGGCGTCTCGGGCCAGGTCGACGTGCCGGTCGGCAACGACACCTTCACCAGCATCACCGCCTATCGCAAGTGGGATAACACCGAGATCCGCGACGGCGACTGGCTGCCGCGCGCCTATGTCGGCTTCAACCAGCTTCACGATTTCGGCCCGCAGACCAGCAGCACGCTGTCACAGGAAGTGCGGCTGACCAGTCCGTCCAAGCAGCTCATCAGCTATGTCCTCGGCGGCTATTATTCGCGCGCCAAGTCGGAGCGCGTGTTCACCCGCAACGACGTCGTCTGCACTGCCGCGACTGGAGCGCCGACCAACGTGCTGATCCCGTGCGGCGGACCCAATGCCAACGCCTCGACGACGCCCTCCGGGACCGCCGACTTCGGCTCGACCTTCCGCAATTTCGCAGTGTTCGGCCAGGGCGTGTTCAACGCCACCGACCGCTTCCGCTTCGTCGGCGGGCTGCGCTGGACCAAGGACCGTCTGTCGGTCTTCCACAGCCGCGTTTCGACCGGCCTTACCCTCAACGGTTCCGGCCAGCCGACCGCCGCGCCGGGCATCCAGCCCAACTTCGACCAGGGCGTCTATGATCGCTACGTCCAGTTGATCAACTCGGGCAGCACGGTTGCCGCCGCGCTCGCCGCCGCGCCGCTTGCCTCTAACGGCGTGCCCTTCCGCACCCGCACCAGCAGCAGCAACGTCTCGGGCAAGGCCGCGCTACAGTACGACTTCAGCCGCGATATCATGGGCTATGTGAGCTATACCCGCGGCTATAAGGGCCCGGCCTACAACATCTTCTACAATCTGACCGCGACGGGCACCAACCGGATCGATCCAGAAACGTCGAACAGCTACGAGGTCGGGCTCAAGAACACGTTCCTGGGTGGGCGGCTGGTCCTCAACCTCGACGCCTTCTACGCCAAGTACAACAACTTCCAGGCCAACAATCCCGACCTCGTCGCCGGGGTGGTCGTTACCCGCTTCACCAACGCCGGGACTGTCTCGACCCGCGGCGTCGAGGCCGATCTCATCTGGCGTCCGCTGGACGACCTGACGGTCAGCGGGGGCGTCGCCTACACCGACGCGACCGTCGACAAGTTCAACGCCGCCCCGGGCGCGGCGAGCAGCGCGATCATTCCGCCGTTCACCCCGCTCGGCTTCGCGCCCAAGTGGAAGGGCTCGCTGTCGGCCAATTACCACGTCCGCACCGGCGGCCCGGTTGACGTCTACCTCGGCGCGAACGGCAATGCGCAGTCGAGTCAGCTTGCGCTGTTCGCCTCCGACCCGGTCCAGCGCCAGCTCGGGACGATCAAGAGCTATGCGATCGTCAACGCCTCGATTGGCGTCGGCGATTCGGCGGACCGCTACCGGCTGACTTTCCAGGTCCGCAACCTGTTTGACACCAGCTACGCTGCGGCGATCACCAACGGTGGTCCAGCGGGCAGCTATCGCTACCAGATCCCGCGCGACGCCGATCGCTATTACGGGATCACCGGGCGGGTGAACTTCTAAGCGCTCATCCTCCAGCGCGAAGATGGGGCGGCCTCCCTCCGGGGCCGCCCCTTTTTTTGTGCGCCGTCAGCCTTGGCGAAGGGTCAGGCGCGGCTCGACCAGGTGGATGAACAGCAAGGCCAGCAGATAGGCCGAGCCGCAGATCACGAACATCGGCGCATAGCCATGGCCGTTGGTCAGCGACCAGCCGGCCAACTCGATGATCCCGCTGCCGGTCAGATTGCCGGCCACCCCGCCGAACGCGATCACCGTGCCGATCCGCGCCGCCGGGACGATGTCGGTCGCCATGCCGAAGATGTTGGTCGAGAAGCCCTGGTGCGCGAACAGGCCGAGGCCGATCAGGACTGCCGCCAAATAGGGGCTGTGAACCAGCAACGCGAGCGGCATCGCCAGTACCACCAGCGCGTAGAACAGCATCGATGATTTACGCGCGCGATCGACGCTCCAGCCACGCGCCAGCAGCCACGGGTAAACCGCGCCGCTGCTGAGCGCCCCGGCGGCGGCGAGCAGGAAGATGATCGCGACCGGAACGCCCAACTTGCCCTGCGACAGGCCGAATTGCCGGTTAAAGAAGTCGGGCATCCAGAACAGCACGAACCACCAGACGAGGTCGGTTAGTGCCTTGGCGCCGATCACCGCCCAGCTCGCCCGGTCGCGCAGGACCGCACCGACGTTGCGTGCGCCGCGCGCCTGGAGGCTGTTCTCGGCCACCACCGGCTTCAACCGGCGCGTACCCCACCACCAGGCGATCAGCCAGAGGAAGCCGAGGCCGCCCGTCACCACGAACGCCGATTGCCAGCCGAAGGCGAGCGCCAGCGGCGGGATCAGCAATGGGGTAATGATCGCGCCGATATTGGGAGCGGTGTTGACCAACCCGATCCCGCGTGAGCGGCGATCGAGCGGGAGATAGACCGCCGAAGCCTTGAGCGCGGCGGGCGTATTGACCGATTCCGCCGCCGCCAGCACCGCCCGCGCCAGCACGAACTGGGTGACCGTGCGCGCGGCGGCATGCGCCATGCCGGCTACGCTCCAGACGCCGACGGCCAGGGCATAGGACCAGCGTACACCGACGCGGTCGACGAACCAGCCGACCCCGAGCAACGAGGCCGCCGCGGTGATCTGGAACACCGATCCCAAATGCGCGAATTGCTCGTCGGTCCAGTGGAATTGCGCCTCGAGCGTCGGCTTGAGCAGCGCCAGCACCTGCCGATCGACGTAGTTGAGCGCGCTCGCCGCGAAGATCAGCACGATCAGCAGGCGCTGAACCGCCAGTTCAGGCCCCGCCTCGCTGGGTTCCTGGTCTTCGCGCTGGTCCATCCTCACTCTCCCCGCTACGCCCTCAGGCGTTGCCAAGCCGCCCGGCTTGGGCCACAGCATCGCGAGACTATGACACCGTAAGACAGACGGGTCGAGGGGAGCAGTGAGCGGCAGTCCGGAGAGTTTCGATCTGGCGGTCATCGGCGGCGGCATCAACGGCGCCGGCGTCGCCTACGATGCGGCGGGACGGGGCGCGCGCGTGCTCCTGCTCGAGCGCGGCGACCTCGCCTCGGGCACCTCGTCGGCCTCGACCAAGCTCATCCACGGCGGCCTGCGCTACCTCGAGCATTACGAGTTCGGGCTGGTCCGCGAGGCCTTGATCGAGCGCGAGCGGCTGTGGGCGATGGCGCCGCACTGCATTCAGCCAATGCGCTTCGTGCTCCCGTTGACCGAGACCCAGCGCCCGGCCTGGATGATCCGCGCGGGGCTGTTCCTCTACGACCATCTGGGCGGCCGCAAGCTGCTGCCAGCGACGCGGACGGTGACGCTGGCCGCGCATCCGGCGGGCGCCGCGCTCCGCGACCATGCCGGGCGCGCATTCGAATATAGCGACGGTTGGGTCGACGACGCGCGGCTGGTGGTGCTGAACGCCCGCGGCGCCGCGGCGCGCGGTGCGACCGTCCTCACCCGTCACGAACTCACCGCCGCCCGCCGCGAGAATGAGCGGTGGACGATCGAGGCCGGTGGTCGGACCTTCCGCGCGAGCGCACTGGTCAATGCGGCAGGTCCGGCGGTGGCGACCGTCATCGGCCGCGCCGAACCGGCCGCCGAAGCCCCGGTCGTCCGCCTCGTGCGCGGCTCGCACATCGTCGTTCCGGCGCTGTTCGACCATCCGTTCGCTTATTTCTTCCAGTTGCGCGACGGCCGCATCTTCTTCGCCATTCCCTATGAGGAAAAGTTCACGCTGATCGGCACGACCGACGTCGACCATCCCGGCCCCGACGTCCCGCCGCGCGCCAGCGAGGAAGAGATCGCCTATCTGATCGAGGGCGCGAACCTCTATTTCGAGCGCCAGCTGACCCGGTCAGACGTCGACTGGACCTACAGCGGCGTGCGCGCGCTGGTCGCCGACGCCAGCGGCAAGCCTGAAGCGGCCACCCGCGGCTACCGCCTCGATCTCAGCGACGAGGGCGAGGGCGCACCGCTGCTCAACATCTTCGGCGGCAAGATCACCGCCTACCGCCACCTCGCCGAGACCGCGGTCGACAGATTGGCACCGCGCCTGCCCGCGCTGGCCGGCGGCGCCTGGACCGGCGGGTCGTCGCTGCCCGGCGGCGACTTCCCGGTGCAGGGGCTCGACCGGCTGATCGACGATCTCGCCCGCGACTATCCCTTCCTCGCGCCCCACGACACGCGCCGGATCGGCAAAGCCTATGGCACCGAGGCGCGGCGCTGGCTCGGTGCGGCGCAAGCCTGGGACGACCTCGGCGCTTATTATGGCGCGGGCCTGTCGCAGGCCGAGGTCGACTGGCTGCGAAAAGAGGAGTGGGCGATGAGCAGCGACGACATTTTGTGGCGGCGCTCGAAGCTCGGCCTCGTCATCCCGCCCGATGGGCGCGCCCGCCTCGCCGCTTTGTTCAAGGAGCCCGCCGAATGACCCGCCGAATCGTCGCCATCGGCGGCACCATCAGGCCCGGCAGCAGCACCGAGCGCGCCCTCGCGATTGCCGCCGCTGCCGCCGCCGACGAGGGCGCCGAAGTCGCCACCTTCGACGGCGCCTACATGGCCCGCCTCCCGCACTATCGCGGCCCCGACTGGAGCGCGGCCGATGGGAAGGACCTCATCGAGGCGGTGCGTGCGGCGGACGGCGTGATCCTCGCCAGTCCCGGCTATCACGGCACCGTCTCGGGGATGGTCAAGAATGCGATCGATTACCTCGAGGAGCTTGCCCAGGATCGCCGGCCCTATCTCGAAGGCCGTCCGGTCGGCCTCATCGTCACCGCGTTCGGCCACCAGGCCGCCAACAGCGGAATGACCACGCTGAGGACCATCGCCCACGCGCTGCGCGGTTGGCCGACCCCGTTCGGCGCCGCGATCAAGACCGGGCCCGACAGCTTCCACGACAATGGCGCCTGCCTCGATCCCAGCATCCAGGGCCAGCTCGAGCTGGTCGGCCGCCAGGTGGCGCAGGCCGCGGGACGATTTGCATGAGCAACCTTGCCGAACATCTCGGGGCAGGCGGGCTGGTCGTGCTCGCCGGTGACGCCCTGCGCGGCGGCGACCTCGACCTCGCCGCCGCCGCCAGCCGGATCACCCCCGACACGATCGCCTTCATGGCGCGCCACGGCCGCGGCCTCATCTGCCTCGGCCTCAGCGCCGAACGCGCCGCCGCGCTCGGGATCGAGCTGCAGCAGCGCGAGCATCACGGCAGCAGCGGCCGGCCCTTCGGCCAGTCGATCGAGGCGGCCGAAGGGGTTTCGACCGGGATCAGCGCCGCCGACCGGGCGCACACGATCACCGTCGCGGTCGATCCGGCCAAGGGTCGCGCCGACCTCGTCTCGCCCGGCCACGTCTTCCCCCTGATCGCCGACCCTGCTGGCCCCGCCAAGCGCCTGTCGACGCTTGAGGCGGGTCTCGCCATCGTCGCCGACGCCGGGCTCGGCGACGGCGTCGTCCTGTGCGCGATGTTGCGCGAGGACGGCAGCATGGCGCGGCTGCGTGAGATTTCCGGCTGGGCCACCGCCGCGAACATCCCGGTGGTCGACATCGGCCAGTGGGTGAAGGACCACGCGGCATGAGCGGACAGCCGCTGATCCTGGTTCTCGACGAAGGCACCAGCTCGACCCGGGCCATCCTCTACGGCCGCGACGGGTCGGTTCACGGCAGTTGCAGTCGCCCGCTGACGCAACATTATCCGGCGCCCGGTCTGGTCGAGCATGACGCCGACGAGATCTGGCGCGAAACGCTCGCCTGCGGGCGCGAGCTGGTCGAGCGGATCGGCGGCCCCGCCGCCATCGCCGCGATCGGCATCACCAATCAACGCGAGACCGTGGTCGCGTGGGACCGCCGCACGAGCCAGCCGCTCCACCGCGCAATCGTCTGGCAAGATCGCCGCACCGCTGACCGCTGCGCCGAGCTTCGCGCCGCCGGGCACGAGCCTGAGGTCCAGCGCCGCACCGGCCTGCTCCTCGATCCTTATTTCTCGGGCACCAAGATGGCCTGGTTGCTCGGGCAACCCGCCGTTCTGGATGCCGGCGAAGCGCTCGCCTTCGGCACGGTCGAAAGCTGGCTGACCTGGCAGCTCACCAAGGGCGCCGCGCACGTCACCGACGCCACCAACGCTAGCCGGACGATGCTGATGCCGCTCGACGGCCAGGATTGGGACCCGGCGCTGTGCGACCTCATCGGTGTGCCCCGGGCGGCGCTGCCGCGGATCGTCGGTACGGCGGAGCGGGTAGGGGAGACCGACGCTGAATGGTTCGGCGCCGCCATCCCGATCTGCGCGCTGGTCGGCGACCAGCAATCGGCGACGATCGGCCAGGGCTGTCTCGCGCCAGGCCAGACCAAGCTGACGCTCGGCACGGGCGCCTTCGTCCTGACCAATCTGGGCGAGCGCCGCCCGGACGACCCCGGCCGCCTGCTCGGCACCGTGCTGTGCGACGTCGGCGGTCAGCGGCACTATGCGCTCGAAGGCTCGATCTTCGTCGCCGGCAGCCTGATCAAGTGGCTCCGCGACGATTTGAAGATGCTGCTGTCGGCGGGCGAGAGCGAGGCGCTGGCCCGCTCGGTGGCTGACAATGGCGGTGTGTTCCTGCTGCCCGCGCTGTCCGGCCTGGGCGCGCCCTACTGGCGGCCCAACGCCACTGCGGTGATCGCCGGCATGACGTTTAGCACCGGTCGCGCGCACGTCATCCGCGCCGCGCTCGAGGCGATCAGCCACCAGACGGTCGATCTCGCCGCCGCCTTCGCCGCCGCCGGCGCGCGCTGGGCAGAGTTGCGGATCGACGGCGGGATGAGCGCCAATGACTGGCTCGCCCAGGACCTCGCCGACATGCTCGAGTTGCCGGTGCGGCGCCCGGCCGATGTCGAGACCACCGCGCGCGGCGCGGCGATGCTGGCGGCGGTTGGGGCGGGGCTTCACCCAAATCTCGCCGCCGCCGCCGCGGCGATGCTCCCCGCGTCGCAGGAGTTCGCGCCGCAAACCGACGTCGATGCCCGCGCGCGCCGCCTCGGCGGATGGAACGACCTGCTGGCCGCTACCGAGTGAGCAGCGCGCCCTCGACCGAGCCGAACGGCCGCGCGCCGCTGTCGCTGCTGCCCGGCTTAGCGCTGTGCGTCGCGGTCGGGCTAGCCGCGCAAGCGCTCGGCGCGGGCGAGGCACTGCTGCTCGGCCGCGCCTGGCTCGAACCGCTGGTACTCGCCATTCTGCTCGGTATGGCGCTCGCCAACAGCTTCAGGCTCCCGCCATCGGTCGCCCCGGGCATCCGCTTCGGCGCCAAGACCGTGCTCGACGTTGCGGTCGCCCTGCTCGGCGCCACCTTGAGCATTGCCGCACTGGAAACGCTTGGGCTGGTCGCGGTCGTCCTGATCGCCGCGATGGTGTTCGTGGCGCTGGCGGGCGGTTTCTGGCTCGGGCGCCTGCTCGGCCTCAACCGCCGGCTGGCGATGCTGATCGCGGCGGGCAATGCGATCTGCGGGAACAGCGCGATCGCGGCGGTGGCACCGATAATCGGCGCCGACGAGGAAGAGATCGCCGCCGCCATCTCTCTCACCGCCTTGCTCGGCGTGGTCACCGTGCTGCTGCTGCCGATCGCGGTCTATGTCTTCGCGCTTCCGCTTCCGCGCTATGCGCTGCTGAGTGGCCTCACCGTCTATGCCGTGCCCCAGGTGCTCGCCGCCGCGGCGCCGTTCGGGGCGGCGACCATCACGCTGGCGACCTTTGTGAAGCTCGCCCGGGTGCTGATGCTCGGGCCGTTGACCCTGCTGCTGTCGCTGCTCGCCCCGCGCTTCGCCGATGCCGACAGTTCGGTCGCGCCAGCCGCGCGGCCGCGGCTGTTCCTGCCGTGGTTCATCATCGCGTTCCTCGTGCTTGCAGTGTGCCGCTGGACGGGGCTGATCGGCGAGGACCTCGCGCGACCGCTCGGGCTGGTGTCGAACTGGTTGGCGGTGGTGGCGATGGCCGGGCTCGGCTTCGGCGTCCGCCTGAAGACGCTCGGCGAGGTCGGGCCGCGCGTTGCCGGCGCGACCGTGCTGGTCAATCTGATGATGGTCGGGCTGGCGCTCGGGATGCTCGCCCTGCTCTAGTCGTTGCCGGGCTCGCGGCTCTTGGCATTGCGCTCGGCGATCCAGCGACGGACCAGTTCGGAGACTTCGGGCAGCGCGAACATCACGCCGCCGGCGGCATCCTCGACCCACCGCAATTCGCCCATGAGCGGAGGCAGGTCGGGCAGCTTCAGCGTCACCTTGCCGGTATCGCGGATCGTGCCGAAGGTCTTAAGGCGCGCGCCGCCGAGCGAGATGTTCTCGAGATAAGCGGCGTGCTGACGATTGCCGATGCGGACCCGCGCCGGGCAGCGGACCGTGACGCGATCGTGGATCCGCTGGTCCTCCGCCGCTTGCTGACGCTTGCTCATACTCGCCATCGGCACACCCTCCTGTCGGCCCGCCATCCTTGCGCCCAAGAGGGTTAAAGCACGCTTGCGCGCCACAATGAGTGACCCGTTTACCACAGTTGTAACGGAACCGTTTCATTTTGGAGCGACGAGCCTTCACCTCCACGGCGCGGAGGCATAATCTCTTCGCACCTGCACAAAAATCGGGGGACAGGACATGATTAGCCTCAAGCAGCACCTGTTGATCGGCGCGGCGCTCGGCGCCTTCGCGATGCCCGCGGCGGCGCAGACGGTCGGGGAGGCGCAGGCGCAGGCTGCCAATCAGGCCACCGCGGCGACCAGCCCAGATCTTGAGCCGGCCGAGGTCATCGTCACCGCGACCAAGCGCGCGTCGACCGTCCAGGACGTGCCCTTCTCGATCAACGCCCAGACCCAGCAGCAGATCGAGCGGTCGAATGCGACCACGGTCGAGGATCTCTCGCGCAACGTCGCCGGCCTCACCGTCCAGAACCTCGGGCCGGGGCAGAGCCAGGTGTCGGTCCGCGGCGTCTCCGCCGGCCAGATCGTCCGCGACCAGCCCGGGGTGAAGGAGCAGGTCGGCGTCTATCTCGACGAAAGCGTCGTCTCGCTGTCGCTGTTCACACCCGACTTCGACCTGTTCGACCTCAATCGCGTCGAGACGCTGCGCGGGCCGCAGGGCACGCTGTTCGGCTCGGGCAGCGTCGGCGGTACCATCCGCTACATCACCAACCAGCCGCGCCTCGGCCACACCGACGGCCAGGTCGAGGTCGGCGTGAACCATGTCGCGCACGGCGGCAGCGGCTATGACGTCAAGGGCGCGATCAATGTGCCGCTCGGCCCGACGGCCGCCGCGCGCATCGTGGCCTATGGCACCAAATATCCCGGCTTCATCGACGCCATCGGCCCGGCGGCGGGCAAGAACGTTAACGACGGCTCGCGCGTCGGCACCCGCGCCTCGCTGCTGTGGCAGCCGGCGCCGGGCATCAAGCTCACCCCTCGGATCGTCTACCAGAAGGTCAAGGCCAACGGCTTCAACCGCGAGGATCGCTACAACCTCTACTCGAACCAGTTCACCACCTCGCAGCCGCGGCTCGGCGAGTATCAGCAATATCTCAAGCTGCGCGAAGCCTTCCGCGACAAGACCCTGCTTGCCGACCTCACCGCCAGCGCGGCGCTCGGCCCCAATGTCGAGCTGACCTCGGTCACCAGCTACATCAAGCGCAACATCCTGGTCAGCCGCGACGCCTCGGCGCTGACCGGCTCGGTCTATGTCTCGTTCGCCGGGGCGACCGCGCTCGCCGCGCCGGGCGCCAACCTGCCGTCAAACCTGCGCGACACCACCGACCTCAAGCAGTGGACCCAGGAACTGCGCCTCGGCTCGACCGGCGCGGGCCCGTTCCAGTGGGTGGTCGGCGGCTTCTCCAGCCATGTCGACCGCAAGTATCAGCAGTTGCTGCCGACCCCCGGCTCGGACGTCTACAGCCAGCTGTTCCTCAACGTCGCCGCGCCCGGCGTGACCGTCGCGCAGACCCGCAACGGCTTCGCGCCGGACTCGCCGTACAATTCGTCGATCCCCTACGTCATCAAGCAGAAAGCGCTGTTCGGCGAGGCGAGCTACAAGTTCGGGCAGATCAAGCTGACCGCCGGCGGCCGCCTTTACGACTTCAAGGAAACCCGCGACTTCATCTCTGGCGGGATCTTCGCCAACGGCGACACCCGCATCGGCGACAAGACCAAGTCCAACGGCTTCAGCCCGCGCGGGATCGTCACCTGGCAGCCGAACCGCGCGCTCAGCGTCAATCTCCAGGCCGCCAAGGGCTTCCGCCTGGGCGGCGTCAACGATCCGCTCAACATCCCGCTCTGCTCGGGTGGGGCGACCGGGGTCGATGCGCTGACCTTCGGCAATCGCCCGACCTACCGCGATGAATCGCTGTGGAATTACGAGGCGAACGTCAAATACAGCCGCCACGGCATCACCTTCAACGCGGCTGCCTTCTACAACGACATCAAGAACCTCCAGGTCACCGCCGACGCCGGCAGTTGCTCGTCGCGCGTGGTGTTCAACGTGCCCAAGGCCCACGCCAAGGGCATCGAGGCCGAACTGAACGCGCGCCTCGGTGCCGGCTTCGACCTGTCCTTCGCGGGCAGCCTGACCGACGCCAAGTTCGACAGCAGCGTGACCACCACCAGCGGGGTCGTGATCGCCGGCATCCGCGACGGCAATCGCCTGCCGACGGTGCCCCGCTACCAGCTCGCCGCCACCGGCAGCTACACCGTCCCGCTCGGCGACGGGCGCGACTGGTTCACCACCGCCAGCGTCCAGCGGATCGGCAGCCGCTTCACCCAGCCCGGCGACCAGGAGCCGGGCGCGGCGCTGGTCCCCAACGCGCTCTTCTACGATCCCGGCACGGGCGCGTACGGCTCGGGCGTCAACGACTTCGGCTCGTTCAAGCTGCCCGCCTACACGCTGGTCAACGTCTCGACCGGCGTGACCCTCACCCGCGGGATCGAGGTCCAGTTGTTCGCCAACAACCTGTTCGACAAGAAGCCGCTTTTGTCGCTCGACCGTGAGCGCGGGGCGCGGGCGCGGATCGGGTACAACATCGGCCAGCCGCGCACGATCGGGATCACCGCCCGCTTCAAGTTCGGCCAGTGAGGTGACGCGCAAGCGCCAGCGCGGGACCGGGCCGGCGACCAGCCGCCGGGACGCGCTGGCCTTGCTCGGCGGCGCGGTCGGCGCGCCCGGCGTGCTCCGCGCCGCCCCGCGTGGCAGCGCGGCCCGGGTGGCGGTGGTCGGCGCGGGCGTGTTCGGGGCGTGGACCGCCGAGTATCTTCGCCGCGCCGGTCACCAGGTCACTTTGGTCGACGCCGCCGGGCCGGCCCACAGCCGCGCCTCGTCGGGGGGCGAAAGCCGGCTGACCCGCGCCGCTTATGGCCAGGACCTCGTCTACAGCCGCATGGCGCTCGCCAGCCTCGCCGAGTGGCAGCGGCTGAGCAACGTCGCGGGGCTGCCCATCCTCCACCAATGCGGCGTGCTGTTCTTCTTCCCGCGCGAAGAGGCCTATCTGCGCGACAGTATCGCCGCGCATCACCAGCTCGGCATCCCCAGCGTATTGCTCGAGCCGGCTGCGCTCGCCTGCCGGTTCCCGATGATCGATTTCAGCGGGATCGTCGCCGGCCTGTTCGAGCCGCAGTTCGGCGCGCTGATGGCGCGGCGGGCGGTACAGACGCTAGTGCAGGGCTTCGTCGCTGCCGGCGGCCACTACCGCCAGGCGCGCGTAATGCCGCCGCGAGCAAGTGGCGACCAGCTTGGCCAGCTCCACCTGAGCGACGGTTCGCTGCTCGAGGCCGACCGCTTCGTCTTCGCCGCCGGGCCTTGGCTGCCGAAATTGCTGCCTGACCTGCTGGCGCGGAAGATCGTCGCGACCCGTCAGGAAGTCTTCTATTTCGCGCCGCCCGACGCCGACCCGCGGTTCGAGCCCGCGGCCATGCCCGGCTGGGCCGACTTCAACGGCGGCGACATCTTTTACGGCTTTCCTGATCTCGAGGGGCGCGGGGTCAAGTTCGCCCACGATGCGCATGGCGTCGAAGTCGATCCCGACACGCAGAGCCGCCGGCCGACCGAGGCCGCGCTGGTCGAGGTGACAGCCTATCGCGACCGGCGCTTCCCGCTGCTCCGCAACGCGCCGCTGCTTTCCGCCGAAGTCTGCCAATATGAGAACAGCTCGAATGGCGATTTCCTGATCGACCGTCACCCGCTGTGGCGCGACACCGTGCTGGTCGGCGGCGGCTCGGGTCACGGCTTCAAGCATGGCCCCGAAGTCGGCCGCCTCGCCGCCTCGCTCGTGACGGGCGGGCCGCGGCTCGACCCGCGCTTAAGGCTCGACAGCAAGCAGGACAACCAGGCCCGCGCCGTTCACTGACGCGGATGGTGAGGGGTGACGGGCCGCCGTGGCCTGTCGCCGCCCGCGCTAGAACTTAAGCCCGGCGCGCAGCCCGATCGTCCGCGGGGTTCCCGGCACCACCAGCACGCGGGTGCAGCTCGAGCAGGCGGTGAAGCGGCTGAGGTCGTTGCGCTTGTCGAAGACGTTCTGCGCCACCAGCTCGATGTTCCAGCGACGGAAGTCGAAGCCCGCGGCGAGGTCGAACAAGGTGAAGGCGCGCAAATTGCCAAGGAAATCGCGCGGGTTGACCAGGGTCGGGGGCGCCCCGACCAGCTGGATCTGCGTCCGCAGCGTGGCGGGCGCCGAGCTCTGGTAGGAAACGCCGCCCTGGAGGTGGGCCTTGGCATCGCCGAACACCGGCCAGCTGTAGCGCGCCGTGGCGTTGGCCTTGAACCGCGGAGTGATCGGCAGCCGGGTCCCGCTCGGCGCCGCGACGAAGCTCGCGCTGCAGTCGGCGGTCAAGTCGGCGACGTCGGAGCAGATGATGCCCTTGGTCTTGGCGTCTGTGTAGGCACCCGACGCATTGAGCGTCCACCCGCCGCCGACGTAGCTCACGTCGGTCTCGACCCCGTTGATCCGCGCGTTGCGGCCGTTCTGGATCTGGGTGAAGCTGTTCGCGCCGAGGAAGCTGAACTGAAACTTGTTCCACTTCTGGTGGTAGACCGCGCCGTTCCAGCGCCAGCCTTGGCCAAGCGTCAGCTTCCACCCCAGTTCGTAATTGCTCAGATAATCGGGGTCATAGGGGGGCAGGGTGCCGCGCCGATTGATCCCGCCCGGGCGGAAGCCGCGCGACCAGGTGCCGTAGAACATCACGCCCTGCGCCGGCTTCCATTGCGCGTTGAGGCGGTGGATGAAGCCGCTGCCCTTGGCACGCTTGGGCACCAGCTTGCCGTTCACATAGTCGGCCAGGTTGGTGCACGGCGTGCCCGGAATGGCGCCCGCGGTGATCAGCGTGGTGTCGGTCCCGTTGCTCTGGCTGTCGCGCAGGCTGTCGCCGCTGGTGGTGTAGCAGCCGGCGACGCCGGTCCGGGTGCTCCCCGCGCCGTTCGGCGGCGGATTGTCGTCGGCGCCCTGGAAGTAGGCCGGGTCGCGACCGAAACCGAAGAAACCGAACAGCGAGTTGTTGTAGCGGAACACGCGCCCGCCGGCGGTCACCGTCAGCTTGGGCGAGACGTCGAAGCTCGCCTCGCCGAACAGCGCATAGTCGCGGTCGACGCGCTTCTGCTTGGTCAGCCACAGCGTGCCGGGCAGGCCGTTGACCGACAGCTGCGGCGCCAGATTGTCGATGATGTAGTTCTGGAAGATGTCGTTCGACTGCCGCTGCATGAAGGCGCCGGCGATCACCCGGAAGCGATTGCCCTGCGGGCTGGCGATCCGCAGCTCATGGCTCATCTTCTTGAAATTGTCGGTCGCGTCGATGTGCTGGCGCGGGTCGATATTGTTGCCCGCCGCATCCTGGTAATAGAAGTAACCGAGCCCGCCGTAGGCCGCGTAGAGTTGGTCGTAGGCGTCGGCGTAATCCGAATAATCGCTGCTCGTGAAGGTCGGCCGGTGAAGGTAGGCGCCGGCATAGGTGACGTCGAAATTGCCGACCTTGCCCTCGACCGTCAGCGCGGCCTGGGTGAAGCGGTCCTTGCGCACTTCGGGGAAGAGGCGGTCGATCTTGAGGTCGCCGAGCTTGGGATCGTAGAAGAAGGCGCCGTCGGCCTTGAGATCCTGGTGCATGATCGTCGGGGTGACGGTCCAGTTTTCGTCGAGGTCGATCTTGAGCGCAGCGCGCCCGCCATAGGTTCGCTGGGTGTTGAAGTTCTTCTTGACCAGGTTGCGGTTGTTCACCGTGACGGTCGGGATGCCGTCGGCGTAGACGTAATAGGTCCGCTGGCCGAACACATTGTCGATGTAGCCCGCGTCCTTTTGGTAGAAGGCGACCCCGCGGAAGGCGATGTTGCGGGTGAGGGGAATGTTGATCATCCCTTCGAGCTTGCCGCCGACCCCGCCGTGCGCGACGCTGTCGATCTCGCCGTCGATCCGGCCCGAGGTCGCGCGCAGGTCGGGCTTGTTGGTGATGATGCGGATGGTGCCGGCCTGGCTCGACGCGCCGTAGAGCGTGCCTTGCGGTCCGGCGAGGCTCTCGATCCGGGCGACATCGTAGATATGGACGTCGAGCGTGCCGCCGATGGTCGTCACCGGCTGCTCGTCGAGATAGGTGCCGACGCTCGGCAGCGAGCCCGAGTGGTTGCCGTCGCCGCCGGTCGCGACGCCGCGCATGTAAACGGTGGTGAGGCCTGGCTGCGCGGTCTGGTAACTGACCGACGGCAGCTGCTTGGTGTAATCCTCGAAGTTCGAGATGTTGAGCTGGTCGAGGCGGCGGGTGCCGATCGCCTGCACGCTGACCGGAACGTTCTGCAGATTCTCTTCGCGCTTCTGCGCGGTGACGACGATCTCGGTCGGGTCCTCGCTCTGCCCGGCGGAGGCGCTCTGCTGCTGCGGCGTGGGCGGAGTGTTGTTGACTCCGCCGGCGGCGCCCGATTGCTGGGCGAAGGCCGGCGTCGCCAGCGCGGTGGAAGCGAGAATAAGCGTGCGAAGCGCGCGACCGGTCACAGAATGCCCCCTGCAGATCGACAGGCTCGCAATCGGCCAAATTCCGCCGGGCAAGTCAACGGCTCGCTAAGAAGACGGAGGCGATTGTTACGTCAGCGTTGCAAAGGCGCCGCGGGATAGGCGTCGAGGACCGGGCCGAGCGCCTCGCGGAGCGGGCCCAAGAACGGCTCGTAAGCGCGCCATTCCTCGGTTCCCGAGCGATAGATCGGCTGCCGGACCTGCTCCGAGCTGGCGGTGCGGACCGCCCGCTCAGTCCGGTAGAATTCGAGGCAGGCGGGTTCGAACGGCAGCCCGCAGGCGTCGAGCAACCGGCGCACCTGCGTCTCGGTGTCGGCGACCATCTCTTCGTAGATCACGCGGTGGACGCGCCCCGGCAGCACCGCGTCGACATGCGCCATCAGCCGGACATAGTCGGCATAGTAGCGCCCCATGTCGGCGAGGTCGTAGCTGAACGGCTGCCCCTGCGCGAAATGCTGGCGGAAATTGGCGAAACCGCAACCGAGCGGATGGCGCCGGGCGTCGATGATCTTCGCGTTGGGCAACACCAGCGCGATGAACGGCACGTAGAGCCAGTTGTTGGGGAGCTTGTCGATAAAGAAGGGCCGCGCAGTACGCCGCTGCACCCCGGCACGCTTGAGATAGTCGGCACCCGCCGCTTCGCGCGCCGCCGCATCCATCTCGCGGACGCTGCCGGGATAACCCAGCAGTTCGCGCGCGACCGCCGGCAGGTCGGGCAGCTCGCTCGTTCCCTCGACCTGGCTGTGCGAGCTGAGGATCTGCTCGACGAGGGTCGAGCCCGCGCGCGGCATCCCGACGATGAAAATGGGATCGGGCGCCTGGCAGCCACTTCCGGCAGCAGCGGCGTAAAGCTCGGGCGTGAATACCGCGATCGCCCGGTCGACTGCCGTGCTGATCGTGGCAGGATCGTAGGGCAACCGCTCGCGCCGCAGCCGGTTGGCCTCGGCATAATGTCCGAAGGCGCGCGGCGGCTCCTTGGCGTCGTGCCACGCCTTGCCGAGCGCGAAATGGAGCTGGAAGCGGTCTTCGGGCGTGAGGCCCGGCTCATCGAGCATGCGCTCCATCGTCGTCCGGTCGGCCTCGTCGAACCGCACGGTCTTCAAATTGGCGAGGCTCCACCACGCCTCGCCCAGCTGCGACCGCAATTCGATCGCCCGGCGATAGGCCGCGATCCCCTCGGCCTGGCGTCCGACCGTCTTGAGCATGTGGCCGAGGCTCAGCCACACCCGCGGCTGATTGGGCGCCCGCGCCAGCACCTGCTCGTAAAGCGCGATCGCCTCGTCGAAATCGCCCAGCCGGCCAAGCGTCGCCGCCTTGAGATTAAAGTGGCCGATATCGTCGGGCTCGGCCTCGAACACCGCGTCGAGCAGCGGCAGCGCCTCGGCCGCGCGCCCGGTCCGGGCGAGCACGAGCGCGAGGTTGGCCCTTGCAGGCACAAACGCCGGGGCAATCTCGAGCGCCCGGCGGAGTAGCGTCTCGCTGTCGCCCATTCGCCCGATCCGCGCCGCCAGCTCGGCCAACATGCGGATCGCCCGGACCTCGAACGGATCCTCCTTGAGAAACGCCTTGAGGGTGCGCTCGGCCACGTCGAGCCGGTCGCCGTTGAGCGCCAATGCCGCCTCGATCAGCCGCGGGTCGGTGCCGGGACGGAGCAGGGGCGGGGCAGGGACGGTCGACATGCGCGGCCATGCTTAAGGCCGGCAACATGGCGCGCAAGCCGGGCGGACCTTCCGTGAGGCTTTGAGAAACCTATCTTGGTTACAGAGAGCCAGACGATAACGGGACGAAGCGCGTGGCGGCGATCTGGAGCGAGCATTATTGCCATCCCGGCGGCTGGGCGCGCAGCTTCGACGCGCTGCCCGTTCACGCGCTGCTCGAACGCGCGGCAGCGGCGTGGTCGCAGCGAATTGCCCTCGATTTCTACGGTCGCCGCACGACCTATACCGACCTGCTCGACCAAGTCCGCCATGTCGCCCGCGGGCTGCAGAGGCTTGGCCTCGCCGGCAAGCGCGTCGGGCTGTTCCTGCCCAACACCCCGCATTATCCGGCGGCCTTCTACGGCTCGCTGCTGGCCGGCGCGACGGTGGTCAATTTCTCGCCGCTCTACTCGCCCGACGAGGTTCTCGCCCAGGCCCGCAACAGCGGGATCGAGGCGATCGTCTGCCTCGACCTCAAGCGGCTGTGGCCGCCGATCCAGCGCCTGCTCGACGAGCAAGCCGTCTCCCACGTCATCGTCGGCGACCTCGCCGAGGTGCTGCCGTGGCCCAAGGCGCTCGGCTTCCGCCTGCTCAAGCGTGGCGAGCGCCAGCCGTTGCCGATTGACCCCAGAGTCACCCGCTGGTCGGCGCTGCTCGCCAACGATGGTGCGCCTGAACCAATGAAGGTCGACCCGCAGCGTGATCTCGCCCTCATTCAGTTTACCGGCGGCACCACCGGCGTCCCCAAGGGCGCGGCGCTGACCCACGCCAACCTGTCGATCAACGCGCTCCAGCTCGAAGCGATCGACCCGACGCCGCGGGGGACGCAAGCGCGGGTGCTGGGCTGCCTGCCGCTGTTCCACATCTTCGCCATCGCCGCGATCCTCAACCGCTCGGTGCTCGGCGGCGCGGAGATCGTGCTGCTGCCCAAGTTCGAAGCGCGCGAGGCGCTCGCCGCCTTGAAGCGCCGACGCTGCACCGACATGGCCGGGGTGCCGGCGATGTTCCAGGCGCTGATCGACGACCCCGCTTGCTCGCCCGCCGCCTTCGCCTCGCTCAAGCAGGCGTTTTCGGGCGGCGCGGCCATGACCCCGGCGCTCAAGGAACGTTTCGAGGCGGCGACTGGCGCCCGCGTGCTCGAAGGTTATGGCATGACTGAAAGCGCCGGCGTGGTCTCGGTCAATCCCTACGTCGGTGAGGCCCACGCCGGCACCGTCGGCCAGCCGCTCCCGGGCACGCTGGTGCGGATCGTCGGCGAGGACGGCCGCGACGTCCCGGTCGGGCAAAGCGGCGAGATCGTGGTCAGCGGCCCGCAGCTGATGCAGGGCTATTGGCGCCCCGACGAGCAGCGCGTCGAGCCGCTCGACCAAGGCGAATTCCGCACCGGCGACATTGGCCGGATCGAACCCGACGGCTATCTGCGCATCGTCGACCGCTTGAAAGACATGATCAACGTCGGCGGGTTCAAGGTCTTCCCGAGCCAGCTCGAAGCGGTGCTCGCCAGCCATCCGGCAGTTGCCGAGGCGATCGTCGTCGCCGCGCCCGACGAGCGCGTCGGTGAGCGGCCCTACGCCTTTGTCGTCCTCAACGAGGGCTGCCAGGCGAGCGCGGACAAGCTGACCGCCTATCTCGCCAAGCATGTCGGCAAGCACGAGCGGCTCGCCGGGCTCGAGCTGCGCGACGCCCTGCCGCGGACGATGATCGGCAAGCCCGACCGCAAGGCGCTCGCCGCCGAGGTGCAGGCGCGCGACATGAGCGCCGCCGCCTAGATCGAGCGCGCGACCAGCTCCTTCATGATCTCGCTGGTCCCGCCGTAGATGCGGGCGACGCGCGCATCGCGCCACAGCCGGGCGATTGGATATTCGTTCATATAGCCAGCGCCGCCGTGCAGCTGGAGCGCGAGGTCGCACAGCTGGAACTGCGTTTCCGAATGCCATAGCTTGGCCGCGCTCGCTTCGGCGGCGGTGAGCTTGCCCGCGACATGGCGCGCGATCGCCCAGTCGAGATGCGCCCAGCCGACCTGCAGCCGCGCCTTCATATCGGCCAGCGTGAAGCGCGTGTTCTGAAATTCGAACACAGTCTTGCCGAACGCCTTCCGGTCCTTGGTGAACTCGACCGCCAGGTCGAACGCCCGCTGCGCCGCGCCCTGACATTGCACCGCGATCGATAGCCGCTCCTGCGGCAGCTGGTTCATCAGCATCCCGAACCCGCCATTCTCCTGGCCGAGCAGGCGATCGGCGGGGAGGGCGACATCCTCGAAGAACAATTCGCTGGTGTCGTTGCCGTGCAGCCCGATCTTGTCGAGGTTGCGGCCGCGGCTGAAGCCCTCGTCGCCCTCTTCGACCAGGAACAGGCTGATCCCGCGCGCGCCGCCTTCCTCGGTGGTGCGGGCGCAGACGATCACCAGGTCGGCGCTCTGCCCGTTGGTGATGTAGGTCTTGCTGCCGTTCAGTCGCCAGCCGTTGCCGTCGCGGCGCGCGATCGTCTTCATTCCCTGCAGGTCGCTGCCCGCGCCGGGTTCGCTCATCGCGATGGCGGTGATGGTGTCGCCCGACACCATGCCCGGCAGCCAGCGGTGCTTCTGCTCCTCGCTGCCGTAGCCGATGATGTAATCGGCGACGATGTCGCTCTGCAGCGTCCAGCCGACCGCCGAGCCGGCATAAGCCACCTCTTCGTCGACAATGGCGTTCCAGCTGAAGTCGAGCCCCGGTCCCCCATAGGCTTCGGGCACCCCGGGGCAGAGCAGCCCCGCCGCGCCTGCCGCCTGCCACGCCGCGCGCTCAACGATGCCCTCGCGTTCGTGGCGATCGGTGTCGAGTGCGCCGACCACCTTGCGGACGGTGTCGCGGAACGCCTCATGGTCCTCGCTGAAAATGGTGCGCGCGCCGGTGTCGAGCATGGCTTCTCCTTGTGCCGGGCAGGCTAGAGGCTAGAGCGGCGGGGGAGAAGAGGGACATGGCCGGACCGCTGGCAGGACTGACGATCGTCGAGCTGGCCGGCCTTGGCCCCGGCCCATTCGCGGCGATGATGCTCGCCGACCATGGCGCGCGGGTGATCCGGGTCGAGCGGCAGGGCAACCTCAGCGTCCCCAACGATCCGCTGACCCGCAACCGCGAAAGCATCGCGCTCGACCTCAAGCAGGAAGAGGGGCGGGCGATTGTCCGCCGCCTCGCCGAGCGCGCCGACGGGCTCATTGAAGGCTATCGCCCCGGCGTGATGGAAAAGCTCGGGCTCGGGCCGGATGCGCTGCTCGCCGCCAATCCACGGCTGGTCTACGGACGGATCACCGGATGGGGGCAGGAGGGGCCGCTCGCCCAGACTGCCGGTCACGACATCAATTACCTCGGTTTGACCGGCCTGCTGTCGTGCATCGGCACGGCCGACCGTCCCCCGATGCCGCCACTCAATCTCGTCGCCGACTACGCCGGGGGCGGGCTGATGCTCGCCTTCGGGATGGTCAGCGCCTTGCTCGCCGTTCAGCGCGGCGGCCCAGGACAAGTGATCGACGCGGCGATGACGGACGGGGCGGCGCTGACCGGTGCCGTCATCTTCGGGCTGCGCGCCGCCGGAATGTGGCGCGACGAGCGCGGCGCCAACCTGCTCGATGGCGGCGACCCGATCTACGGCTGCTACGCCTGTGCCGACGACCGCCATGTCAGCGTCGGCGCGCTCGAGCCGCAATTCCGCGCCGCGCTGTTCGAGGGCCTCGGCTTGGCTGGAGCGCCGAGCAAGGCCGAGATCGCCGCCGCCTTCGCAAGCCGCCCGCGCGCCGACTGGCTCGAGCGCTTCGCCGGCACCGATGCCTGCGTCGGCCCCGTGCTCGGCCTCGGCGACGCGCCGGACGATCCGCACAACCGGGCGCGCGGCACCTTCATCAAGGTCGGTGGCGTGACCCAACCCGGACCCGCCCCGCGCTACGCCACCACCCCGACCGACCCGCCACGGCCGCCTCGGCGCGAGGGAGAGGATGGGGCCGCGATCCTCGCCGAGCTCGGGATGGGCGCGGCCGAGATTGCCGACCTCGAGGCCCGGGGCGTGCTGCGATGAACCCGCTTTACGCCGCCATGCCGGTCAGCATCTTCGAACGGATGAGCTTCGCCGCCGCGGCGCATGGAGCGGTCAACCTCGGCCAGGGCTTCCCCGATTTCGGCTGGCCCGAGCCGCTGGTCGCCGAAGCCGCGCGCCTGCTGACCCGCGGCAGCAATCAATATCCGCCCTCGCGCGGTCTGCCGGCGCTGCGCCAGGCGGTCGCCGACCATTACGCCCGCCACCAGGGCCTCGACCTCTCCGCTGACAACGTCCTCGTCACCAGTGGCGCCACCGAGGCGATCGCGGCGGCGCTGTTCGCATTGCTTGAGCCGGGCGACGAGGCGATCGTCATCGCCCCCGCCTACGACGCCTATGCGCCGCTCATCCGCCGGGCCGGCGGCGTCATTCGCGAAGTCGCGCTGCGGCCGCCGCAGTGGCGGATCGACGAGGGCGAGCTGGCGGCGGCGGTCAGCCCACGCACCCGCCTGATCGTCCTCAACAACCCGCATAATCCGACGGGGCGGCTATTCGACGCGGCCGAGCTTGCCGCCGTCGCACGCGTCGCCGATCGTCATGACCTGCTCGTCCTCTCCGACGAGGTGTGGGAGCATGTCCTCCCCGAGGGACGCGCCTTTGTGCCCTTCGCCTCGCTGCCCGGAATGGCCGCGCGCACCCTCAAATGCGGCTCGGCGGGCAAGATCTTTTCGCTCACCGGGTGGAAGGTCGGCTGGCTGGTCGCTCCGCCCGAGCTCGCCGCGCTGGCGGCCAAGGCGCACCAGTTCCTGACCTTCGCCACCGCGCCCAATCTGCAGGCGGCGGTCGCGGTCGGCCTTGGGCACGACGAGTGGCTCGCGCCGATGCGCGCCGCCTTCACCGCCGCCCGCGACCGCTTGGCGGACGGCCTCGCCGCCGCCGGCTACGTTCTGCTGCCGAGCGAGGGGACCTATTTCCAGTGCGTCGATCTCGCCGCCTCGGGTATCGCGCTCGACGACCAGGCCTTCGCCACTCTCGCGGTGGAGCGGGCCGGGGTCGCGGTCATCCCGCTCTCGCCTTTCTACGAGGAAGCGCCGGCAACCAACCTCGTCAGGCTCTGCTTCGCCAAGCGCGATGAAACGATCGCCGCCGGCCTCGCTGCCATGGCGAAGGCCCGCGACCTCGCCCGCGGCTAGGCGCGGACGTCGGCCTCGATCCGCCGCCGCACGATCGGGTCCTTGGACGGACTGACCAGCAGCTTCCAGCGCCGCTTGTGCCGGCTGTTCCACGGCAGCAACTCGTCGGGGCTGAGCGGCTGCGCGATCAGGAAACCTTGTGCGGTGTCGCACCCCATTTGGCGCAGCATCGCCAGTTGCTCGGCGGTCTCCACCCCTTCGGCGGTGGCGGTCAGCCCCAGCCCGTGCGCCAAGTCGATCACGCTCTTGACGATCACCCGGCTGTCGTTGCTGCGGACCATGTCCGATACGAACAGGCGGTCGATCTTCACGTCGGTAAAGGGCAATTGCTTCAACTGCATCAGCGTCGAATAGCCGGTGCCGAAATCGTCGATCGCCAGCCCGATCCCCTTGATCCGGAAGCGGGTCAGCGTGTCCATCAGCTTGACCAGCGGCTGGGTCGCCCCCTCGGTCAGCTCGAGCACCAGCCGGTCGGTCGGGACGTGGAGGTGGCGGCACATCCGCTCGACCAGGTCAGGGAAATCGAGGTGCTGGAGCGACAGCGCCGAAATGTTGAAAGCGATCGAGGTGTCGAGCCCGTGGTTGCGCCACTCGAGCCACTGGCGGAGCGTCGTCCGCAGGCCCCACTGGGTAAGCTGGTCGATCAGGCCATGCCGCTCGGCCAGCGGGACGAAGCGCGAGGGGGCGACTTGGCCAAGCTGCGGATCGGTCCAGCGGACCAGCGCCTCGACCCGGATCAGCCGCCCGTCGTCGAGCGCCACCTTGGGCTGATAGGCCATCGCCAGCCGCCCATTGAGCAAGGCTCGCTCGAACCCGTCGAGCAGCGCAATATCCTTGCGGCTGGTCATGGCGCGGGCGCCGGTCGCACCTCCTTGAGCACCTCTTCGAGTTCCTCGAGCCGGGTCGGCTTCTCGAGCGGTCCGACCATCCGGAGGCCGAGCGCCTGGCCGAGCCGGAACGCGCTCTCGAGCACGCGCCGGTCGAAGCCCGAGATGATCAGCACCGGACCCTTGAATTCCTCCCCCGCGAGGAAGCGCAGCAATTCGACCCCGTCCATCCCCGGCATACCGAGGTCGAGCGCGACCGCATCTGGCCGCTGCTCATGATATTGGCGGCGGAAATCTTCCTCGTTGGTGCCGATGAACGCCTGATAGCCCGATTCCTGCGCCGCCGTGGCCACGAAGGCCGCGAGCGCCGGTTCGTCGTCGATCAGCAGCAGGCGCGGCCGCTCCATTATCATCCTTGCTCCTGAGTTTCTCTTCCCTTGCGCTGGCTTGACCGCGCTCGTCAAACCGATCGTCACGCATCACAGTTGAAACGGCTTCTTAACCCTGAGGAGTGCAGGCTGTCCCCTCAAAGTGCCTGTCCAAGGGGAATTGTTCCGTGTTCGTTTCCCTCATTCGTCGCAAAGGCCGCAAACCTCTAAGCGAAGAGGCGGCGTTCGAGTCGACCACCTTCTCGCTCAGCACCAATGTGCCGCGCCCGGTCGAACGGCGTGAAGAGGATCGCGTGCTCTCGACGCTGCAGGTCGGCAAGCTGACCAGCGTCGGCGGCGAGCAGCTTATCCGCATCCGCAACGTCTCGGCCGGCGGGCTGATGGCCGAGTGCGGCGCATCGCCGCCGGTCGGCGACTCGGTCGAGCTCGAATTCTCCGGCCAGAAAATTCCCTCCAGCGTGGTCTGGATCCGCAAAGGCACTGTCGGCATCAAGTTCGACCAGAATGTCGACCTCGGCGAGCTGCTCGCCGGGCGCAAACCGCGCCACGGCTTCCGCCCACGCCCGCCACGCCTGCAGGTCGACTGCCGCGCCTCGGTCAAGGTCGGCAAGACCTTCTACACCTGCAACGTCCACGACATTTCGCTCGGCGGCATGAAAGTCGAGCCGATCAACGAATATTGCCTCGGCAAGAAGGTCGTCGTGGTGATCGAGAGCCTGCGTCCGGTGAAGGGCGAGGTGCGCTGGTATTCGGACCGCCGCGCCGGCATCGTGTTTGAAGAGGAACTGCGGTTCGACGAGCTAGCCGAGTGGATCGGCAAGCGTCTCGAGGTCGCCAGCCTCAAGGCCGTCCACACCAGCCGCTAGTTTCGGCGGCCCGCGCTTCCTACATCTCCGTCACCTTCAAGCGGAGATGAGAATCATGGCGGAAAGCCAAGCAATCCTGGCCGGCGGCTGCTTTTGGTGCACCGAGGCGGTGTTCCTCGACGTGGTCGGCGTGCGCAGCGTCGAGAGCGGCTACATCGGCGGGCAGACCGTCAACCCGACCTACAAGCAGGTGTGCGGCGGCGACACCGGTCACGCCGAGGCGATCCGCATCACGTTCGACGAGGCGCAGGTCAGCTACGGCGATCTGCTCGACATCTTTTTCGCCACGCACGATCCGACCCAGCTCAACCGGCAGGGCAACGACATCGGCACCCAATATCGCTCGGCCATCTTCCCGCTGGACGAAGAGCAGGCCGACATCGCCCGGGCCAAGATCGCCGAGCATAATGGGGATCACGGCGGGCGGATCGTCACCACCATCGAGCCGCTGACCGACTGGTATCCGGCCGAGGATTATCACCAGGACTATTGGGCCAATGAAGGCCAGCGCAATCCCTATTGCATGGCGGTTATTCCGCCCAAGCTGCAGAAGCTGCGCAAGAGCTTCCAGAACCGCCTCAAGAGCCAGGCGGGCGCGACCGCCTAGGCCGCGGCGCGGCGCAACCGGTCGTTGATCGCGGCACCGAGGCCGTCGTCCGGGATCGGGGCGACGGCGATCCGCTCGGCTGCTTGGGCGTCGGCATGGTGGAGGCAGGCGAACAGGCGCGCGGCGGCCTCGACGAGGTCGCCGCTTGCGCTGAGTGTGTCGTCGCCGGCGACGGGGCCAAAACCGATCAGCCACTCGCCCTCGCGGCGGTCAGTGGCGTCGAGGCGGAGCGGCTTGGTCGGCGCATAATGGCTCGCCAGCATTCCGGGCGCCTCGATACTGCCGCCAGTGACCGGCTCGGCGCCGGGAATGAGCAACGGGCCGGGGCGGAGCAGCCGTAACCGATCGCCGGTGGCGCCGACGATAGTGCTCTCCAGCCCGCGCGTTGTCGCGCCGCCGTCGAGCACCAGCGGGATCCGACCGTCGAGGCTCGCCAGCACATGCTGCGCAGTAGTCGGACTGATCCGCCCGCTCGCATTGGCGGACGGCGCGGCAAGGGGCCGGTCGACCGCTCGCAGGAGCGCCTGCATCACCGGGTGGGCGGGGACGCGCAGCGCGATCGTGGGCAGGCCCGCTGTCACCAGCCCGGCAATCGGCGCACCATCGCGAAGCGGCACCACCAGCGTCAGCGGCCCCGGCCAGTGTGCCTCGGCCAGCGCCCGCGCCTCGTCGCCAAATACGCCAAGCCGCTCGGCCGTAGCCATGTCGGGCACATGGACGATCAGCGGGTTGAAGCTCGGCCGTCCCTTGGCCGCGTAAATCCGCGCGACCGCCTCGCCGTGAGTGGCGTCGGCGGCGAGCCCGTAGACCGTCTCGGTCGGGACCGCGACCGGCTGGCCGGCGCGGATCAGCGCCGCCGCCGCCGCGATGCCCGCCGCATCCGCTACCCGTATTTCGGTCACTTCACCGCTCATGGCCCCGCCGCTATGGCAATCCTTGCCAGCTCACAAGGAATTGCGATGACCTTCCGGTGCCCCGTCCAGGAACAGCGTTTCGTCCTCGATCACGTCGTCGGCATCGCCGAGCTCACCAACGACAGCGACATCGTCGACGCGGTGCTCGAAGGCGCGGCGCAATATGCCGAGGGCGAAGTAGAGCCCTTGAACCGGGTCGGTGACGAGGTCGGGGCGAAATGGTCGCCCGAAGGCGTCGCCATGCCGCAGGGCTTCCATGGCGCGTACCGCCATTTCGTCGAGGGCGGCTGGATGACCATCTCGGCGCCCGAAGAAGCGGGCGGGCAGGGGCTGCCGCAGGCGCTCGGCGCGGCGGTGATGGAGGATTTGAACGCCGCCAACCTTGCCTTCGCGCTCTGCCCGATGCTCAGCATGGGCGCGATCGAGGCGCTGCAGGCGCACGGCTCAGACAGCCAGAAGGCCGACTATCTCGGGCGGATCGTCTCGGGCGAATGGCCGGCGACGATGAACCTAACCGAGCCGCAGGCGGGCAGCGATGTCGGCGCGCTCAAGACCCGCGCCGAGCCCAACGGCGACGGCTCGTGGGCAATCACCGGCACCAAGATCTTCATCACCTACGGCGACCACGATCTCGCCGATAACATCATTCATCTCGTGCTCGCCCGTACGCCCGATGCGCCCGCCGGCACCCGCGGCATCTCGCTGTTTCTGGTCCCCAAGATCCTCCCCGACGGCAGCCGCAACGACCTCCGTTGCGCGTCGATCGAGCACAAGCTCGGCATTCACGCCTCGCCGACCTGCGTCATGGCTTATGGCGACGAGGGCGGGGCAACCGGCTGGCTGATCGGGCCCGAGCATGGCGGGATGCGGGCGATGTTCACCATGATGAACAACGCGCGCCTCAACGTCGGTCTGCAAGGCGTCGGCATCGCCGAGCGCGCCACCCAGCGCGCGGTCGACTACGCGCTGGGCCGCGTCCAGTCCGCCCGCGCCGGCGGCCCGAGCCGCGAGCCCGTCGCCATCGCCGAGCACCCCGACGTCCGTCGGATGCTGCTCAGGATGCGCGCACTCACGATGGGCGCCCGCGCGCTGACCTATTACGCGTTCGGCCAAGTCGACCGCGCGCATCGCGGCGATGCGCAGGCCGCGCTGCGCGCCGACGTGCTGACCCCGCTGGTCAAGGCGTGGGGCACCGAAGTCGGCTGCGACGTCGCCAGCCTCGGCGTCCAGGTCCATGGCGGGATGGGCTATGTCGAGGAGACGGGCGCCGCCCAGCACCTCCGCGACGCGCGGATCGCCCCGATCTACGAAGGCACCAACGGCATCCAGGCCGCCGATCTCGTCGGCCGCAAGCTCGGCCTCGACGGCGGCCTCGCCTTCGACGGCCTCATCGCCGACATCCGCGCCGAAACGCAGTCACCGACGCTCCAAGCGCTCGCCGACGCAGTCGAGGTCGCCGCCGCGACCCTTCGCGCGGCCGAGGCCGACGACCGGCTGGCCGGCAGCTATCCGTTCCTGACGATGTGCGCGGTCCTCACCGCCGGCTGGCTGCTCGAGCGTCAGGCCAAGGCGGCGGTCGGCGACACGCCGTTCGAGCAGGTCAAGCGCGCCGCCGCCGGCTTCTTCATCGATGTGGTGGTGCCCGAAGCGATCGGGCTGGCCGCCGGGGCCGAAGCGGGCGCGAAGCTGCTCTACGCGGTGCCGGCCGAAGCGCTCGCCTAGCTCCGCTCCAGCAGTTCCACCGGATCGATCCCGAGCTGCTGCATTCGCGCGCGGATCGCCGGCCACTCCTGCGCGACGAACGCCTCGCGCTCACTGCTGGTCAGCCGTGCGCGCGCGCCCTCGGCGACGAACATGCCCACTCCGCGGCGGACCACAACGAGTCCCTCGTCCTGAAAGCCCTGATAGGCCTTGGCCACGGTCAGCGGATTGGCGCCCTGCTCGGCGGCGAGGGCGCGGACCGAGGGAAGCGAGCCCCCGTCACGATATTGCCCGCTCAAGATCCGGTCGGTGATCGTCTCGCGCAGGCGGACGTAAACCGGTTTCTCATGGGCGGTGCGCGGCGTCATGCTGTCCTAATACAGCGTGGCGGAGAAGATTGCAAGTCGGTGACGGTCCGTCAGGCGGGCGGCGACCAGCTTCGGACGATGCTCGCCGGATCGGGTCGGGGCCGCTCCTGCAGCGCAATTCCCGGGCTGCCGAGGAAGAAGAAACCGACGATCCGCTCGTCGGCCGACTGCGCGAAAGCCGCGCGGACGGTCGGGTCGGTGCTCGCCCAGCCGGTGATCCAGCCCCCGACGTAACCCAGCGCGTGGGCCGCCAACAAAAGGTTCATCGCCGCCGCCCCGGCCGACAGTTCCTGCTCCCACACCGGCACCTTATGCCCGGCGACCGGGGCCGCGAGCATCACCACCAGCGCTTCTCCCTGGTGCGCGAATTCCTCGGCCTTGGCGTGGTGCGCCGGTCCGGCATCCGGGTCATTCTCGTCGAGCGCGCGGTGCAGCAGCGCGGCCAGCGCCGCGCGCTGCTCCGGCTCGACGATCACGAACCGCCACGGCGCCAGCTTGCCATGGTCGGGCACCCGCATCGCGATCGACAGGATCTGCGCGAGCTCAGCCGGGGAGGGGCCCGGCGCGACCATCTCGCGCGGCCGTCCCGAGCGCCGGGTGGAGAGCAGCGCGAGGGCGGAAGAGCGGTCGTTGAGCATGCGCCGGGGACATAGGGACGCCGCCCGGCGGTCACAATGTGCTTGGCAGACGCATTTGGGCCGTTACGGTGCCGCGCCATTCAGCGCTCGTCAGCGCGCCAGGGAAGAGGAACTGCATGGTCAACGTCGGCCCCGAAACCACCACCGCGCCCATGACGGAGGACGTCGGGCGCAGCGACGGGGGGTGGTTCGGTCATCCGCGGCAGCTCGCGCGCCTGTTCACCACCGAGATGTGGGAGCGGTTCGGCTATTACGGCATGCGGGCGCTTCTGACCCTCTACCTGACCAAGCATTTCCTCTTCACCGACAGCCAGGCGACCGGCCTCTACGGCGGCTACACCGCGCTGGTGTACTTAACGCCGCTGATCGGCGGCCTGCTCGCCGACCAGTTCCTCGGCTCCAAGCGCGCGATCAAGTTCGGCGCGTTGGTGATGGCCGCGGGCTATTTCATGCTCGCCTTCGGCGGCAGCGCGGCCAAGCCCTATGCCACCATCGACGGCCAGCGCTACGAGGTGGTGGTCGACAATTTCGTCGACCGCCCGACCAGCCGCACCGACGAGGTCCGCTCGGTCGTGGTCGACAACCAGAAGCTGCAGATCCGCGGCAATGACGACGGCAGCGTCTCGCTGCTGAACGGCGGCCAGGAAGCGCGCCGCCTGCCCAAGGGCCAGTTCGAGGCCGGCGCCGAGCGCGATCCGCTGACCATCACCATCATGCTCATCGCGCTGTCGCTGATTTCGGTCGGCAACGGCTTCTTCAAGCCCAACATCTCGACCGTCGTCGGCGCGCTCTACGCCACCGGCGACCGCCGTCGCGACTCGGGTTTCACCATCTTCTACATGGGCATCAACCTCGGCAGCATCGGCGGCCAGCTCTTCTGTCCGTTGCTCGCCGACTGGCTCGGCTGGTGGGCGGGTCTGAGCCTCGCCGGTTTCGGCATGCTGATCAGCTATGCGCTGGTGCAATTCGATCGCGGGCTGCTCAGCGAATATGGCAACCGCCCCGACCATGCGCCCAACCGCGACATCCTCATCTACATCGGTGCGGCGGTCGCGGTACCGGTGCTGGTGTTCCTGTTCCAGAATCTGATGAACTCGCAGCCGGCGGCGCCCGGCTCGGGCTTCATCGGCTACCTCGCCTCGCTCTCGCTGATGGGCAAGCTCCTGTTCGGCACCTTCATCGTCGCGGTGCCGGGCATCCTCGCCTGGTCCTACGCCAAGGGAACCCGCCAGGAAGCGCAGATGATGACCGCGGCGATGATCCTCATCGTCTTCAACGTCTTCTTCTGGACCCTGTTCGAGCAGGCCGGCTCCTCGCTCACCCTGTTCGCCGACCGTAACACCGACCGCTCGGTGTTCGGGCTGTTCAACCTGTCGGCGCCGCAGACCCAGAACTTCAACCCGCTGTTCATCGTCCTGCTCGCCCCGGTGATGAGCGCCTTGTGGCTGCGGCTCGCCAAGCGCGGGCTCGAGCCGTCGATCCCGGTCAAGTTCGCGATCGCGCTGATGGGCGTCGGCGCGGGCTTTCTGCTGCTGGTGTTTGGCGCGCAGTTCGCCGGCGCGGGCAACAACTACCAGGTCGGTCTGTGGTGGCTCGCCGGCCTCTACCTGATCCATTCGCTCGCCGAGCTGTGCATCTCGCCGGTCGGCCTTTCGATGATCACCAAGCTGTCGATCGCCCGCATCGTCGGGCTGATGATGGGCGTCTGGTTCCTCTCGATCTCGGTCGCGCAATATGTCGCGGGCGTGGTGGCGCAATTCGCCAGCGTCGAGACCGTCGGCGGCCAGGTCACCAACCTCAAGAACAGCCTCGCCACCTACACTGGCACCTTCAGCACCATCGCCTGGATCGCGATCGGGGCGGGCGTGGTGCTGTTCCTGCTCTCCTGGCCGCTCAAGAAGTGGATGCACGGGGTCAACTAAGCGTCGTCAAACAGGGAAGACACGATGGGGATTTTGAAGGCGAGTGGCCTCGGCTTGCTGGCGGCGCTCGCCGCCGGGGTGCTTAGCGGCTGTGCGACGACCCCGGCGAAGGAGCCGCCGGTCAAGTTCAACCACGATCCCTATCCCTCGACCTACCGCGCCTATCCGGGCGTCCCGACCCTGCTTAAGGGCGCGACGGTGCTCGACGGGCAGGGCGGGCGGATCGACGGCGGCGATGTGCTCATCGCCGACGGCCGGGTGCAGGCGGTCGGTCGCGGGCTGTCGGCTCCGGCCGGCGCGATGGTGGTCGACGCCGCCGGCAAATATGTCACCCCCGGCGTCATCGACATCCACAGCCACCTCGGCGACTATCCGAGCCCGGCGGTCGCCGCGCACGACGACGGCAACGAAGCGACCGCGCCGGCCCGCCCCGAGGTCTGGGCCGAGCATAGTGTCTGGCCGCAGGACCCCGGCTTCAGCCGCGCGCTCGCCAACGGCGGCGTCACCACCCTCGAAATCCTGCCCGGCTCGGCCAACTTGTTCGGCGGCCGCTCGGTGGTGCTCAAGAACGTCCCCGCCCGCACCGTCCAGGGGATGAAGTTCCCCGGCGCGCCCTACGGCCTCAAGATGGCCTGCGGCGAGAACCCCAAGCGCGTCTACGGCTCAAAGGGGCAGATGCCCTCGACCCGGATGGGCAACATCGCGGTCACCCGCCAGACCTGGCTCAACGCGCAGGCCTACAAGCGCAAGTGGGACAATTACGAGGCGAAGGGCGGCGACATGCCCGAGCGCGACCTCGCGATGGACACGCTGCGCGGCGTGCTGGCGGGCAAAATCCTCGTCCAGAACCACTGCTACCGCGCCGACGAGATGGCGATCATGATCGATCTCAGCCACGAGATGGGCTACAAGATCGCCGCCTTCCACCACGCGGTCGAAGCCTACAAGATCGCCGACTTGCTGCGTGAGAATGGCATTTGCGCGGCGATGTGGGCCGACTGGTACGGCTTCAAGATGGAAGCCTATGACGCCATCCGCGAGAATATCGCGCTGGTCGACCGGGCCGGCGCCTGCGCTATCGTTCACTCCGACGATCCCAACGGCATCCAGCGCCTGTACCAAGAGGCCGGCAAGGCGATCGCCGCCGGCCGCCGCGTCGGCATCCCGATCAGCGAGGAGCATGCCTGGACCTGGCTTAGCGCCAACCCCGCCAAGGCGCTCGACATCTTCGACAAGACCGGCAGCCTGACGCCGGGCAAGATGGCCGACGTCGTGCTGTGGAACGGCAATCCGTTCAGCACCTACACGCGGCCCGAACGCGTATGGATCGACGGTGCGCTGATGTACGACGCCAACAACCCACGGCTGCGCCCGGTCAGCGATTTCGAGCTCGGCCAGCCCGGCGAGGGAGACGTCAAATGACCCAGCGCAAGCGCATCTCCTGGCTCGGCGTCACCGGGATCGTCTGCGGCCTTGCCGGCGTCCTCGTCGGCTACAAGGCGTCGGCCGAGACCATCGCCATCGTCCGCGGAACTATCGCCATCGGTGACGGCTCGGCCCCGATCCCCAACGGCACCGTCGTCGTCCGTGACGGCCGGGTGGTCGCCGCCGGCGCGAGCGTCGCGGTGCCCGCCGGCGCGCGCGTCATCGACGCCACCGGCAAGTGGGTCACTCCGGGAATCGTCGCCGGCTTCTCGCGCCTCGGCCTGACCGACGTCGACGGGGTCGAGCAAGCGACCGACATCAGCAGCGACGGCCCGTTCAGCGCCGCGCTCGACATCGCCCCGGCGATCAATCCCAATGCCCAGCCGGTGGCGGTCAACCGCGCCGATGGGGTCACCCGCGCGATCGTCGCGCCCGGCGTCGGCAAGAGCATCTTTGCCGGCCAGGGCGCGCTGATCGACACCGCCGCCGATGTCGATCCGGTCACCCGCGCCCGGCTGTTCCAATATGTCGAGCTGGGCGAGCAGGGGGCCGAGCAGGCGGGCGGCTCGCGCGCCGCGGCCCACGTCCTCCTCCGCAACGCGCTGCGCGAAGCGGCCGAGCTTGGTCGCGGCATCCCGGCCGCGGCAGTCACCCGCAATCCGATTTCGCCCGACAGCCAGCCGGTCGTCCGCAACCCCAACGAATCACGCCTCTACGACGCCCGTCGCAGCCAGGACGTCCTGCTGACCCGCTTCGACGCCGCGGCGCTGGTGCCGGTGCTGCAGGGTCGGCAGATCCTGATGATCCACGCCGAGCGCGCCGCCGACATCCGCCAGGTGATCGCGCTGGGTCGCGAGTTCCCGCGGCTCAAGCTGGTGCTGGTCGGCGCCGACGAGGGCTGGACCGTCGCCCCCGAGCTCGCCCGCAGCGGAATCCCGGTGATCGCCTCGGCATTGTCCGACCTGCCCGCCGCCTTCGAGAGCATCGCCGCGACGCAGAGCAACATCGGCCGGATGCGCGCTGCCGGGGTCAAGGTCGCGATCGGGACCGTCAACGACGACGACACCCGCATGGCGTTCCGCGCCCGCCAATATGCCGGCAACCTGGTCGCGCTTGGCCGGCTGCCCGGCGCGGTGGGGGTGAGTTGGGGCGAGGCGCTGGCGCTGATCACCAGCCGGCCCGCCGAAGCGGTCGGCGTGGGCGGTGAGATCGGCAGCCTCCAGCCCGGCCGCCACGGCGACGTCGTCATCTGGTCGGCCGATCCGCTCGACAATGTGGCGGCGGCCGAGACGGTGCTGATCGATGGGGTCGAGCAGCCGCTGGTTACCCGCCAGACCCGCCTGCGCGAACGCTACCAGGACCTGACGCCCGGCGTTCTCCCGCCGGCTTATCGGCGGTGAGCGCGATGGGGGCCATCTTCCTCTTCGCGGTTCTGTTCGTCGGCACGCATCTCGTCATGTCGCACCCGCTGCGCGCGCCGCTGGTCCGCCGCCTCGGCCCGCGCGGCTTCGTCGCCGCCTACAGCGCCGTCTCCTTCGCCACCTTCATCCCGCTGATCCTGGCGCGGCGCAGCGCCGGCGGGGTTGACTGGCTGTGGGAACCGTCGGACCTCGCCTGGGGCATCGCCGCGCTGCTGATGCTGTTCGCGTCGATCCTGCTGGTCGGCTCGTTCGTGAAGAACCCCGCGATCGAGACGCTGGCCAACCCCAAGGCCGCGATCCCGCCGCCGCATGGCGTCTTCCGCATCACTCGCCACCCGATGATGTGGAGCTTCGCATTGTGGGCGATCGCCCATCTGCTGGTGAATCCGCAGCGTCCGGCGATGATCGTCGCGCTCGCCATCCTCATCCTCGCGCTGGGCGGCGCCGCCGGGCAGGATGCCAAGAAGAAGGCGCTGCTCGGCGAACGCTGGGCCGAGTGGGAGGCGCAGACCAGCTACTTGCCCTTCGGGCGCGGACTCGCCGCACCGGGCTGGACCGCTTTGCTCGGCGGCGTCGCACTGTTCCTGCTGGCGACCTGGCTCCACCCAATCCCCGTCGGCATCTGGCGCTGGATAGGCTGACGCTGGCGCGGTAGGAGCGCCCGATGACCCGCAAATATTTCGGCACGGACGGGATCCGCGGCCTCACCAACACCCTGCCGATGACGGTGGAGATCGCACTCAAGGTCGGTCAGGCCGCCGGCGCGCGCTTCCTCCGCGGCGACCACCGCCACCGAGTGGTGATCGGCAAGGACACCCGCCTGTCGGGCTACATGATGGAATCGGCGCTGGTCGCGGGCTTCACCAGCGTCGGCATGGACGTCGTCCTGCTCGGCCCGATGCCGACCCCCGCCGTGGCGATGCTGACCCGCTCGATGCGCGCCGACCTCGGCGTGATGATCTCGGCCAGCCACAATCCCTTCGCCGACAATGGCATCAAGCTGTTCGGCCCCGACGGCTACAAGCTCAGCGACGAGGACGAGCTCGAGATCGAGGCGATGCTCGAGGGCGACCCCATCCGCGCCGAGCCCAAGGCCATCGGCCGCGCCAAGCGGATCGAGGACGCGCGCGGCCGCTACGTCCACTTCGCCAAGAACACCTTTCCTGAGGACCTTCGGCTCGACGGGCTCAAGATCGTGGTCGATTGCGCCAACGGCGCCGCCTACCACGTCGCCCCCGATGCGCTGTGGGAACTGGGCGCCGACGTCATCCCGCTCGGCGTCTCGCCCAACGGCACCAACATCAACGACGAATGCGGTTCGACCCACCCGCAGCTTCTTCAGGAAACGGTGGTCGCCAGTGGCGCCGACATCGGGTTGGCGCTCGATGGCGACGCCGACCGGCTGATCGTGGTCGACGAGACCGGCAAGGTGATCGACGGCGACCAGCTGATGGCGCTGATCGCATTGGACCAGCACCGTCGCGGCCAGCTGAAGGGCGGGGCGGTGGTCGCCACGGTGATGAGCAATCTGGGGCTCGAGCGGAAGCTTCAGGCCGAGGGCCTCCGCCTCGACCGCACCAAGGTCGGCGACCGCTACGTGCTCGAAGCGATGCGCGCGACCGGCTGCAACGTCGGCGGGGAGCAGTCGGGCCACATCATCCTGACCGACCACAGCACCACCGGCGACGGCCTCGTCGCGGGCCTCCAGATCCTCGCGGCGATGGTCGGGCAGGGCAAGTCGGCGAGCGAGCTGCTCAACCAGTTCGAGCCGGTGCCGCAGCTCCTCAAGAATGTCCGCTTCAAGTCCGGCGCGCCGCTCGACGACGCCGCGGTCAAGGCGGTCATCGCCGACGCGGAGGCCGAGCTCGCCGGCCGCGGCCGCCTCGTCATCCGCAAGTCGGGCACCGAGCCGCTCATTCGCGTGATGGCCGAAGGCGACGACGAGGGGCAGGTCCACGCCGTCGTCGACCGCATCTGCGACGCGGTGCGCCAAGCGGCTGCTTAACGCTATGTTCGTCATTGCGAGCGTAGCGAAGCAATCCAGTGCCTCGATGAGCGCAGCAATGGATTGCTTCGCCTGCGGCTCGCAATGACGGGAACCATGTCGAACACCACCCCCCGCATCCTGATCATCGCGGGCTCCGACAGCGGGGGCGGCGCGGGCGTGCAGGCGGATATCAAGACCGTCACCATGCTCGGCGGCCATGCGATGACCGCGATCACCGCCATCACCGCGCAGAACACGCTCGGCGTTACCGCGGTGCATCCGGTCCCGGCCGAAATCGTGCTGGCGCAGATCGACGCGGTGATCGACGACCTCGGTGTCGACGCCATCAAGATCGGGATGATCGGCTCGGCCTTCACCGCGCATGTCGTCGCCGACCGCCTTGAGCAGCTCGAACCGCGCGTGCCGATCGTCTTCGATCCGGTGATGGTCGCGACCAGCGGCGCGGCGCTCGCCGACGACGCCACCGTCGCCGCCTTCAATCGGCTGATGGACATCGCCACCATCGCCACCCCCAATCTGCCCGAGCTGCAGCGCCTGACCGGCAAGGAAGACCCGGTCGAGGCCGCGCTGGCGCTGGTCGGGGCGCACGGCTGTGCGGTGATGATCAAGGGCGGGCATGACGAGGGCGACGCGCTCGCCGACGCGCTGATCGAGGAAGACAATATCACCAGCTGGCAGGGCAGCCGGATCGACACGCCGCACACCCACGGCACCGGCTGCACGCTGGCCAGCGCGATCGCGGTCGGGCTGGCCGAGGGCAATGACCTCGCCGGCGCCATCGCCACCGCGCGCGAATTCGTCCGCATGGCGCTCTACGAAGCGCCGGGGCTGGGGCAGGGCGCCGGGCCGATGGGCCACCAGCGCGTCCGACTTGATGTCGGTGGCGGCCCGCGCCTCAACCAGGTCACGCTGACCGGCAAGGATTACGCCAAGTCGGTCGCCTTCTACGCCCGGCTCGGCCTCAAGCAAATCGTCGACAGCCCCGAAAATGGCTACGCCCGCTTCGAGAGCTGGGGCGGGGGCACGCTGTCGATTCAGATCGACCCCGAGGAGGAGATGGGGCCGACCACCGCCATCTACCTCGAATGCGACGATCTCGACACTCGGGTCGAGCAGCTCGCTCGCCAGGGCCTGCCGTTCGAGCACGGCCCGCGCAACCAGCCGTGGATGTGGCGCGAGGCACGGCTGCGCGACCCGTCGGGCAACATCGTCTTCCTCTACAAGGCGGGGGAGCATCGCCGCTATCCGCCGTGGCGGCTCGAGGCCGAGGAAGCGCCGGCGAAAAGCGACGAGCCGAGCCCGGCGCCCGCATTCGACTCTTTCGAGGTCAAGCGCGCCGTCCTACCCTAGGCGTCGTGGCCCGACCCTGTTTCAAGCTCGAGCGTGATCACCCCATGCCGCTGGCCGGCGTGGACGAGGCCGGCTGCGCCCCGCTGGCGGGGCCGGTGGTCGCCGCCGCCGTGGTGCTCGACCGCGAGCGCTTCCCGCGCGGGATCGACGACAGCAAGAAGCTCGACCTCGCCACCCGCGAGGCAATCTACGCCCGGCTGACCGTCCAGGCGCGCTTCGGCGTCGGCATCTGCAGCGTCGAGGAGATCGACGCGCTCAACATCTACTGGGCGCGGATGCTGGCGATGACCCGCGCGGTTGAGGCGCTCGGCTTCGAGCCAAAGATGGTGATGGTCGACGGCAACCGCTCCCCGCGCTGGACCCGGCCGAGCGTTGCGGTGGTCGCCGGCGACGCCAAGTGCCGCTCGATCGCCGCCGCCTCGATCGTCGCCAAGGTCACGCGCGACCGGATCATGGCCGCCCACGCCGAAGCGCACCCAGGCTACGGCTGGGAGACCAACCGCGGCTACCCGACCCCCGACCACCGCCGCGCGCTCCGTGACCTCGGCCCGACCCCGCTTCACCGCCGCAGCTTCGCCCTCGTCCGCGAGGCGGTGGCGCTGCATGAGATGCCGTTCGCGATTGCGGCGGAATGATTGCACTCGCGGCAATCGTCCTTGCGGCAATGCCGGCCGCACCGCCACGCTTCCCAACGCGTGCTGGACAATGCGAATGGGTTCGAGGGCGTTTCGCATTCTGGAACGGTGCGGGCATCAGGCGGATCACGGTGTCCGGCACCCGGCACATCATCAATTTACGCGACGACGACGAAGACGTGCCGGATATCCGCTTCTCAATGCGCAACGCTTGGCCCAAAGAGGATTACTGGGGCGACTTCTTCGTATGCGCTCGCGAAATATATGTCGCTGGACACATGCAGCACGTCCGGTTGAGACGAGTGCGAAGTGTCATCGCACGTCCGATTTGATCGAAACAGCGGAGACGAGTCCTCCGCGCCACACCACAGCCGGTTGAGTCCAGCGGAACCTCACAGACTCAACATCTTGTGCCGCAAACGTTGCGGACTCGTTCCGTTCTCGGCGCTCGGCAAGCACCGTTAACCCTTTCCCGATTGACCGCGAGTCCGGTCGGACTCAGCATAGGCTCCACTCCGGGGGTGCTATCCATGAATCTCGTTCTGCCAGTCCGGCCGGTCAAGGAACGCGTGCGCAAGGCGCCGGTCTTCGAGGACGGCCACCTCATCCAGGGCGACTGCGTCGAGGAATTGAAGAAGCTGCCGGCCAAGTCGGTCGACATGATCTTCGCCGATCCGCCCTACAACCTCCAGCTCGGCGGCGACCTGTTCCGGCCCGAGGGCGGGCGGGTCGACGCGGTCGACAACGAATGGGACCAGTTCACCAGCTTCGCCGCCTACGATGCCTTCACCCGCGCCTGGCTGGCCGAGGCGCGCCGCGTGCTCAAGGACGACGGGTCGCTATGGGTGATCGGCAGCTACCACAACATCTTCCGCGTCGGCACCGCGCTCCAGGACCTCGGCTACTGGGTCCTGAACGACATCGTCTGGCGCAAGGCCAACCCGATGCCCAATTTCCGCGGCACCCGCTTCACCAACGCGCATGAAACGCTGATCTGGTGCGCCAAGGACGCCGAGGCGAAATACACCTTCAATTATCGCGCGATGAAGGCGCTCAACGACGACCTGCAGATGCGCTCCGACTGGGTGCTGCCGATATGCTCGGGGTTCGAGCGGCTCAAGGACGACGACGGCCACAAGGCGCACCCGACGCAGAAGCCCGAGAGCTTGCTCTACCGCGTGCTGCTCGCCTGCACCAAGCCGGGCGACACGGTGCTCGACCCTTTCTTCGGCACCGGCACCACTGGCGCGGTCGCCCGCCGCCTGGGCCGCCGCTGGATCGGAATCGAGCGCGAGGACAGCTATGTCGCGGTCGCCCGCGAGCGGATCCACGCCACCTTGCCGCTCGACGAGAGCGCGATGGAGACGGTGCCCGACAAGCGCAGCCAGCCGCGCGTCGCCTTCGGCCTGTTGGTCGAGAGCGGGATGATTGCGCCCGGCACCGTGCTGAGCGACGCCAAGCGGCGGTGGAAAGCCGCCGTCCGTGCCGACGGCTCGCTGTCGTGTGGGCCGCATACCGGCTCGATCCACAAGGTCGGCGCCGGGCTTAACAAGGCGCCGAGCTGCAACGGCTGGACCTTCTGGCACGTCGAGCGGCAGGGCCGGCTGGTCCCGCTCGACACGCTGCGGCAGGAGCATCTGGCGGGGCTGGAGTAATTTTCGTCATTGCGAGCGTAGCGAAGCAATCCATTACGTGCGCCCTGAGCCTGCCGATGGATTGCTTCGTCGCTTCGGTCCTCGCAATGACGGTTGAGCCATGACCCGAACCATCCTCCGCCCCACCGCTTTCGTCGACGCGCCCTTCGGCCATGACGGCAAGGTTGCGCGCCTTGCCGGGGGGATGCTGTGGTTTACGGCGGTCGAATTCATTCCGGTCGACGGCGGCCCGGCCGAGCTCGTCCCGGTCGCCGACCTCGATCGTCACCTCGATGACGACACCGCCGCGCAGTGGGCGGCGATCACCGCCCCGCGCGCGCCCATGCAGCTGGGCGAGCGCACGATCCGGCTCGACCAGCCGCAGGTGGTCGGCATCCTCAACGTAACGCCCGACAGCTTCTCCGACGGCGGCAAGAACGCCGATCCCGCGGCCGCCACCTCGGCCGGCTTCACCATGGCCGAGCAGGGCGCGGCGATGATCGACGTCGGCGGCGAGAGCACGCGCCCCGGCGCCAAGCCCGTCTGGGAAGGCGACGAGATTGGCCGGATCGAGCCCGTGGTCCGCGCGCTGGCGGCGGGCGGCGTGGCGGTCTCGGCTGACACCCGCAAGGCGGTGGTGATGGAGGCCGCGCTCGCCGCCGGCGCCCGCCTCGTCAATGACGTCTCGGCGCTGACCTGGGACCATCGCGCTCCCGAAGTGCTCGCCGCCGCCAAGGTCCCGACCGTGCTGATGCACCACCAGGGCCGTCCCGAGACGATGCAGGACAATCCGTCATACCCGCGCGGCGCGCTGGTCGAAGTCTGGCTGTGGCTCGCCGAGCGGATCGCCGCGGTCGAGGCCGCCGGCATTGCCCGCGCCAATCTCATCCTCGATCCGGGCATCGGCTTCGCCAAGACCGTCGCGCACAATCTTGAGCTGATGAACGAGCTGACCGCCTTCCACGGCCTCGGCTGCCCGCTGCTGGTCGGCGCCAGCCGCAAGCGCACCATTGGCGCGCTCCACAACGAAGCCCCCGCTGACCGCCGTCTCGGCGGCAGCATCGCGCTGGCGATCAAGGCGGCCGAGCAGGGGGTGCAGCTGCTCCGCGTCCACGACGTCTTCGAGACGGTCCAGGCGCTACGGGTCTGGCGCGGCTTGCACGATCAGGCGCTGACGCCGCGCCGCTGAGCTGCACAAGCAAACGCCCGGATCTCTGGAGAGACCCGGGCGTCCGCGTGACGATTGCTCGTCAGCCCCCTTTGGAGTGTTGCCTGCCCACCGAACGGCCCTGACCGTCCCGGCAGCCTCCCGGACAATCTGGCTCTTGGCCGGATCGCCCGCTTGGTGATGGGAAGCTGATCCAAATCAGGTTGCTTGTCACCACGCAATTGCGTGGGGTGGCGCATTTGCGCGACGCTTGTGGCGTGTGCGCCACATCGGCCCGCCGCATTGCCTGTTCAGCTTGCCGCCTCTAGGAGCGCGCCATGCGTTTTTCCCAAGCCTTCCTGCCCGTCCTCAAGGAGAGCCCGAGCGACGCCCAGATCGTCAGCCACAAGCTGATGCTCCGCGCCGGGCTCGTCCGCCAGACCGCCGCCGGAATCTACGCCTGGCTTCCGCTCGGCTTCCGTGTCCTCCAGAAGATCGAACAGATCGTCCGCGAGGAGCAGGACCGCGCCGGCGCGATCGAATTGCTGATGCCGACGCTGCAGTCGGCCGACCTCTGGCGCGAGAGTGGCCGCTACGACGCCTACGGTCCCGAGATGCTCCGCATCCGCGACCGACACGAGCGCGAAATCCTCTACGGCCCGACCAACGAGGAGATGATCACCGCGCTGTTCCGCGACGACACCCGCTCGTACCGCGACCTGCCGCGCACGCTCTACCACATCCAGTGGAAGTTCCGCGACGAGGTCCGCCCGCGCTTCGGCGTGATGCGCGGGCGCGAGTTCCTGATGAAGGACGCCTACAGCTTCGACCTTGACGAAGCGGGCGCGCGCCTGAGCTACTACCGCCAGATGCTCGCTTACCTGCGGACGTTCCAGCGGCTCGGCATCCAGGCGGTGCCGATGCGCGCCGCCAACGGCCCGATCGGCGGCGACCTCAGCCACGAGTTCATCGTTCTCGCCCCGACCGGCGAGAGCGAAGTCTTCTACGACGCCGCCTACGACGAATTCGACTGGAGCCAGGCGGACCTGAGCTACGCCGACGAGGCCGGGCTCAAGGGCCTGTTCGACCGCGTCAACACCACTTACGCCGCGACCGACGAGACCCATGAGGAAGGCCGCTGGGCTGAGGTCGCCGTCGACCGCCAGCGCACCGGGCGCGGGATCGAGGTCGGCCACATCTTCTACTTCGGCACCAAGTATAGCGAATCGATGGGGCTCAAGGTGACCGGGCCGGGCGGCGAGACCGTCGCCCCGCACATGGGCAGCTACGGGGTCGGCGTCTCCCGCCTGGTCGGCGCGATCATCGAGGCAAGCCACGATGACGCCGGGATCATCTGGCCCGACAGCATCGCGCCATGGAAGGTCGGCATCGTCACCATGCGCGGCGACGATGCGGCGAGCATGGCTGCGGCGGGCGACCTCTACGCCAAGCTCACCGCCGCCGGGGTCGAGACGCTCTACGACGACCGCGACGAGCGAGGCGGGGCCAAGCTCGCGACGATGGACCTGATCGGCCTGCCCAAGCAGGTTATCTTGGGCCCGCGCGGCCTCGCCGCCGGCACGGTCGAATTGAAGGACCGCCGCACCGGCGAGAAGCAGGAGATCAGCCTCGAGAGCGCGCTGGCGCACCTCACCGCATGATCCTCAACCGCTACGAGCGCACCATCGCCAAGCGTTATCTCCTCCCCGGTAAGGGCGAGGGGTTCATCTTCCTGGTCGCCGCGATCAGCCTCGGCGCGGTCGCGCTCGGCGTCGCCGCGCTGATCATCGTGATGAGCGTGATGAACGGCTTCCGCGCCGAGCTGTTCGACAAGATCGTCGGCCTGAACGGCCATGCGATCGTGGTCGGCTACGAGGGACGCCTGCCCGACTGGCAGCGCATCGCCACCCAGGCCAGGCAGGTTCCCGGCGTGGTCTCGGCGCTGCCACTGGTTGAGCAGCCGCTGATGGCCAGCGCCAATGGCCGGGTTGAAGGCGTGCTCGTCCGCGGGGTCCGCCGCGCCGACCTGCTCAACACCCCGACACTGATGAACAACGTCAAGTCGGGCGACCTTCGGCTGCTCGAGCCCGGCTCGGGCAAGATCGCGCTCGGCACCCGCCTCGCCGAGCAGCTCGGCGCCTATCCGGGGAGTGAGATCAGCCTGATCAGCCCGGAGGGCCGCGCGACCCCGGTCGGCACCGTCCCGCGGATCGTCAGCTACACCGTCGCCGCGACCTTCGAGGTCGGCGTCTACGACTATGACAATAGCTATGTGATCATGCCTATCGAGGACGCGCAGAACCTCCTCATGCTCGGCGACAATGCGCAGATGGTCGAGGTCATGGTGACCAAGCCCGACAAGATCCAGCCGCAGGTCGCCGCGCTCCAGCAGATCGTCGGCGACCGCGGCCGGGTGACCGACTGGCGCAACATGAATGCCGCGCTGTTCGAAGCGCTCGAGGTCGAGCGGGTGGCGATGTTCGTCGTCCTTTCGCTGATCATCCTCGTCGCGGTGTTCAACATCCTCTCGTCACTGATCATGCTGGTCCGCGCCAAGACCCGCGACATCGCCATCCTGCGCACGATGGGCGCGAGCCGGCGGAGCATGATGAAGGTGTTCGTCACCGTCGGCACCACCATCGGCTCGCTCGGCATCCTGCTCGGCATTATCATCGGCGCCGTCTTCCTCTACTTCCGCCAGTCGGTGGTGAACGTGATCCAGCTCGTCACCGGCCAGAATTTGTGGGATCCCTCGGTCCGCTTCCTGTCCGAGTTGCCGAGCAAGTCCGACCCGGTCGAGATCGCCGCGATCATCCTGCTGGCGCTGCTGCTGAGCTTCCTGTCGACGCTCTACCCCGCATGGAAGGCGGCCAGCACCGACCCCGTCCAGGTCCTCCGCTATGAGTGAGCCCGTCCTCGCCACCCGCGACCTCAAGCGCTCCTTCACCCAGGGCGAGACCACCATCGAGGTGCTCCGCGGGGTCGAGCTGGCGATCATGCCCGGCGAAATCGTCGCTTTGCTCGGGCCGTCGGGCTCGGGCAAGTCGACCCTGCTCCAGGCGGTCGGGTTGCTCGAAGGCGGCTTCGAAGGCTCGATCCGGATCGCCGGCCGCGAGGCCAGCGAGCTCGACGATGCCGGCCGCACCGACCTGCGCCGCGACGCGCTGGGCTTCGTCTACCAGTTCCACCACCTGCTGCCCGACTTCACCGCGATCGAGAATGTGGTGCTGCCGCAGCTCATCCACGGCGCCGAGCCCGCCGCGGCCAAGGCGCGTGCCGAGGAGCTGCTGACCACGCTACGGCTCGGCAACCGCCTCGACCACCGTCCGGCCAAGCTGTCGGGCGGGGAGCAACAGCGCGTGGCGGTGGCCCGCGGGCTCGCCAACCGGCCGCCGCTGGTTCTCGCCGACGAGCCCACCGGCAACCTCGACGAAGCGACTGCCGACGTGGTGTTCGCCGAATTCGTCAATCTCGTGCGCGGGGAGGGGAGCGCCGCGCTGGTCGCCACCCACAATGAGCGGCTCGCGGCACGCATGGACCGCGTCGTCCGCCTCCACGAAGGACGCCTGGCATGAGCGAGCTTCATCAGCTTCCGATTACCGCGGCCGACGGCAGCCAGACCAACCTCGCTGCCTTCGACGGCAAGGCGCTGCTGATCGTCAACGTCGCCAGCAAGTGCGGCTTCACCCCCCAATATGCCGGGCTGCAGGCGCTCCAAGACCGCTTCGCCGCGCAGGGTTTCTCGGTACTCGGCTTCCCCTGCAACCAGTTTGGCGCGCAGGAACCGGGCGACGCCGCCGAGATCGCCAATTTCTGCAGCCTGACCTACGACGTCAGCTTCCCGGTCTACGGCAAGATCGACGTCAACGGCGACGCCGCCGCGCCGGTCTACCGCTATCTCAAGCATGAGGCGCCCGGCCTGCTCGGCAGCGAGGCGATCAAGTGGAACTTCACCAAGTTCCTGGTCGACCGCGCGGGCAAGGTGCTCAAACGCTACGCCCCGCAGACCAAGCCCGAGGATATCGCCAAGGACATCGCGGCGGTCCTCTAGCGGCTGCCACCCTTTGCCGCTTTCGGGAGTTGCACGCCCATGTCCAGCCGTCCGCCCGAACCGCCCTATGATCGCCCTGGTCGCCGCGATGTAGTCGATGAACGCGGCCGTCGCTTCGACCCGCGTGACGACTATGACGTCGAGGAATCCGACCGGGTGGTCGTCCGCCGCCGCCCGCCACTGTGGGTGATCCTCGCCGGGCTGGTCGCGCTGGTGCTGGTCGGCTTCTTCGTCGTCAACCTCGCGCGCAGCGGGCCGGGCGAGGATCGGGTCGACGGCAATGGCGCCACCGCCGCCAACGACAGCGGAGGCAACGCGACCGCGACGGCGGCGGCCGATCCGGCGGCGCGCTGCGCCAGTCGTCAGACCTATGACGGGGTCAAGGCCGAGCTGTTCCGCCTTGCCGCCGCCACCCGCGGCCACGACCAGGCCACTTTCGACCGGCTGGCTTCCTATGCGACGCTGCGGATGGAGTCGCCCGTCCTCAAGAGCCAGGATGGCGCGACCGGCGCGCTCGCCTGCTCGGGCCGGGCCTCGATCGACTTGCCGCCGGGCCTGGTCGTCGCGGGCGGCCGCACCACCCTGTCGGCGCCGCTCGACTACACGCTGCAGAATGCCGCCGACGGCAGCGGGCAGGTGATCACGCTGGCGGGCGCCGACCCGATCACGGTGCCGCTGGCGACGCTCGCCCGGACGGGAGAAACGCCCGCCACGAGCGAGTCCGGATCTGGCGATGCGACCGCGCCCGACGCCGGCTCGCTGGACGAGCCGGGCGTGGCGCCGTCGCCCATTGCGCCGACTCCCCAGCCGCTGCCCGTCCCGCGCGCCGCCACGCCGCCGCCCGCGCCGACCCCGCCCCAGGCCAGCAGTGACCCCGGCTTCAACTGTCGTTATGCCCGCACCCGCGGCGAGATCGCGGTGTGCAACGACGACGGCCTCGCGCTGCTCGACCGGCGGATGACCAGCGTTTACGTCGACGCGCTGCGCAACGCCTCGTCGACGCAATACGCGCTGCTCCACCAGACCCGTGACCGCTTCCTCGGCTATCGCGACCGCTGCGCGAACAGCGCCTGCATGGCGGCCGCCTACCGCGACCGGATTCGCGAGATCAGCGACATCATGGCGGGCCGCTGGCAGCCCTGAGGCTTGCGCCCTGGCGCGCGACTGGCCAGACGGGCCCGGTAGCGGCGAGGGCATTTCAACGACATGTGCGGCATCGCCGGAACCTACGGAAACGCACCACCCGACGAACGCCTGCTCGAGGCGATGGGGCAGAGCCTGCGCCATCGCGGCCCAGACGCCGGCGGGGTCTGGCGCGACGCCGAGGCCGGCATCGGTTTCTCGCACCGCCGGCTCGCCATTGTCGACCTGTCGCCGCACGGCGCTCAGCCGATGACCTCGGCCGACGGGCGCTGGACGCTCTGCTACAATGGCGAGATCTACAATCACGGCGCGATCCGCCGCGCGCTGGAGAGTGAGGGCGCCGGACCGCCGGGCGGGTGGCGCGGGCATAGCGACACCGAGACCATACTCCAGGCGATCGCCACCTGGGGCCTCGACCGCACGCTCGCTGCCGCCGCCGGCATGTTCGCCTTCGCGTTGTGGGACGCCGGTGAGCGCCGGCTGCTGCTCGTCCGTGATCGCTTCGGCGAGAAGCCGCTTTACTACGGTTGGTGCGGCCGAGATTTCGTCTTCGCTTCCGAGCTCAAAGCCTTGCGGCGCCACCCGAACTTCCGCGGCGAGATCGACCGTGCCAGCCTCGACGCCTTCGCCCGCCGCGGCAACGTCCCGGCGCCGCGCAGCATCTATCGCGGCATCTTCAAGCTGCCGCCGGCCTCGATCCTCACCCTCGACCGCGCGGCAGCGACGACGCCGCTGAGCGAGGCACCGGCAGCGGATGGCGGATTTCTGCGACATTATTGGGACTATCGCCAAGTCGTCGCCGCCGGCTTCGCCGAGCCGATCGCCGATGAGGCGGCGGCGCTCGCCGCGCTCGAGGAGGCGCTCGGCCAGGCGATCGCCGACCAGGCGGTTGCCGACGTGCCGGTCGGCGCTTTTCTCTCGGGCGGGGTCGACAGTTCGACCGTCACCGCCCTCTACCAGCGCCACTCGCGGCACGCTGTGCGGACCTTCTCGATCGGATTTGGGGAGGAGGGGTATAACGAGGCCGACCACGCCCGGGCCGTCGCCGAACATCTCGGCACGGTTCACCACGAGCAGCTCGTCACCGCTGCTGACGCCAGGGAAATTATTCCCCTGATTCCCGCCATTTATGACGAGCCGTTTGCCGACAGCTCGCAGATTCCGACCTTTCTCGTCAGCCGTTTCGCGCGGGGCGAGGTGACGGTGGCGCTGACGGGGGACGGGGGCGACGAGCTGTTCGCGGGCTATAATCGGCATGTCCAGGCGCCGGCGTTGTGGCGGCGTTTGTCGCGGATTCCTGCGCCTTTTCGGGCCGCTGGCGGGGTGCTGGGGCGGGTGCCGCCGGGGGTCTGGAAGGGGTTGCTGCCGAGTGGGCAACCCCATGTCGGAGCCAAGATCCAGAAGGGATTGCAGGTCGCGGGGAGGGCGCGGTCGCTGGGGGAATTGGCCGATCTGTTCCTCGACGAATGGGCGGGGGAGGAGCCCGTTCGGGGCGCGAGCCGCGTCGAAATCCGCCATTTGGCGGATTCGAATCCGCCAAATGCCATCGATCTGACCACTGCCGACGCGCTCGGCTTTCTGCCCGACGATATTTTGACCAAGGTCGACCGGGCGTCGATGGCGGTCAGCCTCGAAACCCGAGTGCCGTTTCTCGACCACCGCGTCGCCGAACTGGCCGCGCGGATTCCGCTGTCGCTCAAGATCCGCGATCGTCGGGGGAAGTATCTCGTCCGGCAGTTGCTTTACCGTCATGTCCCGGCGGCGTTGATCGACCGGCCCAAGACCGGTTTCGGGATTCCGCTCGGCGACTGGCTCAAGGGGCCGCTACGCGAATGGGCCGAGAGCCTGCTCGAACCGGCGAGCTTGAACGAGCAGAGCTGGTTCGAGACCGCGCTGGTGCGGCGGCGGTGGGCGGATCATCTCGCCGGGCGGCGCGACGGGGCGCAGGCCTTGTGGAGCGTACTGATGTTCCAGGCCTGGCTGGCCGAGCAACGAGGCTAGGCGGGCAGCGCCTCGTCGATTTCGACGATCCGGCCGCCGTCCAAGCGGACGATGCGGTCGCAGCCGCGCAAGGCCGAGCGGCGGTGGGCGATGATGAGGATGGTAGTGCCGGCGGCCTGGAGGCGGTCGAGCGCGGCGAGGATCGCCGCCTCGGTCTCGTCGTCGAGCGCGCTGGTGGCCTCGTCGAGAACGAGGACGGGCGTGTCGCGGTAGATGGCGCGGGCGAGGCCGATCCGCTGGCGCTGGCCCCCCGATAGTCGCGCACCGCGCTCACCGACCGGGGTGTCGACCCCGGCGGGCAACTCGGCGACCAGCGCGTCGAGCTGCGCCAGCGTGAGCGCGCGGGCGAGACGGGCGGGATCGCGCGCCGCCGCGGGAACGCCGAAGGCAATGTTGGCGGCGATGCTGTCGTCGCTGAGGAAGACGGCCTGGGGGACGTGGGCGATGAGCCGCCGCCACCGCGGCCGCTCGGTCGCGCCGACGGGGACACCGTCGACCAGCAGCGCGCCGGCGGTTGGCTCGAGCAGGCCCATGACGAGGTCGGCGAGCGTGCTCTTGCCGCTGCCGGTCCGCCCGCTGAGCGCGATCCGCTCGCCCTTGGCGATGGTGAGGTCGATGCCGGCGAGCGCGGGGCCGGCGCGGTCGGGGTAGGAGAAGTCGACGTGGCGCAGGGCGATGTTGCGGGCGAAGGGCAAGGGCGGGACGTCGGTGTCGTTGGCGGTCGGGAGCGGCAGGCTGAGCAGGCGCAGCACCTCGCGGGTGATGGCCTGGCTCGCGGTCAGCGCGGCCCAGCTCTGGTAAAGCTGCTGGAGGAGCGGAAGCAGGCGCTGCGCCCCGAGCGCGAGCGCGCCGAGCAGGGGCGGCGCGGCGACCAGCCCGCCCGGCCGTCCGCTCAGCCACAGCGCGAGCAGGGCGATGAGGCCGAGGCCGAGCGCCTCAACCAGGAAGCGCGGCGCGGCGGCGATGGTGGCGCTGCGGGCCTGGGCCAAAGCGAGCGCGCGGTCGCTGCGGCGGAATAAGTCGAGGGCGGTCGCGGCCGAACCGTCGAGGATGATGTCGCGGATCGCGCCGTGGCTGTCCTGAACGAGCCGGATGCGGCGGTCGTAGTGGCGCTCGAAATCCTGGCCGGCGCGGGCGAGCGGTCCGCGCACCGCCAGCGCGATCAGTCCGTAGAGCAGGCCGAAGCCGAGGAGGACGACGCCGGCGACGAGCGGTTCGAGCCAGAGCAGCGCGCCGAACAAGGCGGCGGCGATCAGCAGCGCGGCGAGCCCCTGGAGCAAGGGAAGGAGGACGCGCCAGACCAGTTCCTCGACCTTGGCGAGGGCCGCGACCAGCCCGCTCGAATGCTGGTGGAGGTGGAAGGAGTAAGGCTGAAGCAGGAGCCGGCGCTGGATCTCGACCGCGGTATCGTGGCCGGTGGCGGCGGCGAAGCGCTGGGTCCAGCGAGTGAGAAGGAGCCGCAGCAGCCCCGCCGCCAGCGCCGCCGCGGCGAACAAGGCGGCGGCCTCGCCGACGGTGAAGCGCTGGGCGAGAGCGCTCCAGCGGCTGTTCGCCGAGCCGCCCGCCAGCAGGGTGAGGAAGGGGACTAGCGCGCCGACGGTGACGAGGTCGGCGAGCGCGCCGACCACCATCAGCGCGACCAGCAGCACCGCCTCGCGGCGGCGGGCCGGGGCGATCAGCCGCAGGATCGGTCGAAGCGTGGCCACGGCCAAGCCTAGCGGGGGGTCAGGGCAGCGACAATCATGCCGGCGGTTGCGGCGGCGGCGGGACCAGCACGGCGGGGCGGCGGCGGGCGACGAGCAGGAGCAAAGTCGGCAGGATCATGGTGAGGAGGATGTCCTTCATGCTCTCGCCATATTGCTGGCCGGGGTCGGGCCATTGCTCGACCCACAGATCGTTCGCTTCGTTGAGCAGCTCGACCGCGAACACCGCCAGCCAGGGACGCCATGACGCCAGCCCGCGACGCGAGAAAGCGGCGGCAGCGAGTTGCAGGGTCACGCCGACGAGGACGTGGAGGCTGTCCATGCTGAAGCCGCTCGCATGCTCGACGAACAGCTTGATCTGGTACCAGAGGATGGGTCGGCTCGCTCAGGCGATGCCGACGCCCTGCGCTTAGCTCGGCGAGAGCGGCGGCAGGTTGATGGTGCTGTTGTTGTTGCCCTTGCCGGCGAGCAGCGCGACGCCGGCGGCGACCGCGGCGAGGCCGAGCAGGATCGGCAGGAAGCCGAAGCCTCCACCGGCGACCGGGGCGGCGGCAGCGACCGGCAGCGGGGCCGGCACGGCCTCGGCGACCGGGGCAGCGACCGGAGCGTCGACCTGGGGCAGGACGCAGCCGACGGTGCCGACCTGGCCCGCGGCAGCGGCGGCGGCGACGTTGGCGCAGAGCGCTGCACCCGACGAGGTCGAGCCCAGCGCGCTCAAGGCGACCCACGGGCTCATCAGCGCGGCCTGCGAGGACTGCGACTGCACCGCGGCGGCAGCCGGCGACGACAGGGTGAAGGAGGCGGCGGCCAGAACTGCAATGATCTTCACGGTCGGACGCACCACGAGCATTCCTTTTCAACGACTGCCCGCCCATAACAAGGGCGACTGCCGAATAATACCCCTAGAACGCGATAAGCCTAGCTGGTTTCCGGCCCCTAGCAAATTCAATGTTGATAGATGGTTACTGTGATAAAACGGTAACCCTTGCGGGCGTGGCTGGCGCTCGGCCCACGGCTGGCTAGAATGGCGGCCATGACCGAGCCGCGAGGCGCACCGCGGCTGCTCGCGAGTGCCAACAGCCTGTGGAATTTGTCCAACTTTCGCGGCGGCCTGCTGCGCGGGCTGGCGGCGGCCGGCTTCGAGCCGGTGCTGGCGGCGGCGCCGGCGGATGAGCCGGTGGCGCTGCCCTGGTGCACCGCCGCCCTTCCGCTGCGCAGCGACGGGCTCAATCCCGCTGCCGATGCGCTGTTGCTGGCGCGGTTCGTGCGGCTGCTCAGGCGCGAGAGGCCTGCGGCGCTGATCAGCTGGACGGCCAAGCCCAATATCTACGGGGCGATGGCGGCGCGGCTCACCGGCATTCCCGCCTTTCCCAACGTCAGCGGGCTGGGGACCGCCTTCATTCGCGGCGGGCTGCTCCAGCGGCTGCTGAGCGGGCTCTACCGCACCGCCTTCGCGCGCTGCCCGGCGGTGTTCTTCCAGAACGGCGAGGATGCCGCGCTGTTCGTCGGTCTGGGGCTGGTGCGGCATGAGCAGGTACGGCTGTTGCCGGGGTCGGGGGTCGATCTCGCCCGCTTCGCCGCGCGGCCGCTGCCGGCGGAGGAGGGGCCGCTGCGGCTGTTGTTTGTCGGGCGGCTGCTCGGCGACAAGGGGGTGCGCGAGCTGGTCGAGGCGGCGCGGCTGCTAAAGGCGGAAGGGGCCGGGGTGCGGTTCCAGCTGCTGGGGTTTGTCGGAGCGCAGAACCGGACCGCCATCACCAAGGACGAACTCGACGGGTGGCTCGCCGAGGATCTGCTCGATTATCTCGGCACCGCCGAGGATGTGCGGCCGGCGTTGGCGCAGGCGCATGGGGTGGTGCTGCCCTCCTATCGCGAGGGGCTGCCGCGCTCGTTGCTCGAGGCGGCGGCGGTCGGACGGCCGCTGCTGGCGAGCGACGTTCCCGGCTGCCGCGACGTGGTCGAGGATGGGGTCAACGGGCTGCTGTTTCCGGTCCGCTCGGCGGAGGGCTTGGCGGCGGCGGTGCGCCAGTTTCTCGCCTTGACGCCGGACGAGCGGCAGAGAATGGGCGACGCTGCCCGGCGCACGGCCGAAGAGCGGTTCAGCGAGGAGCAGGTCGTCGCGGCCTATCTCAAGGAACTGGCGCCCCTGCTGCGGGCGGGCGGAACGAGGAGTGACGGCTGAGTGTGGGGTCGCTGGCGAAAGGCGCAGGCGCGGCAGTGGGGGGGGGCCGAGGGCTATCGTGCTTATGCGGTGGGCGACGTCCACGGGCGGCTCGACCTGCTCGACGGGTTGCTGGTGCAGATCCAGGAAGACCATGCGGGCCGGGCGGCGGGGGTCCAGCCGCTGCTGGTGCTGCTCGGCGACCTGATCGACCGCGGGCCCGACAGCCGCGGGGTGCTCGAGCGGCTGATCGCCGCGCCGCTGGCGGGGTTCCAGACGGTGGCGCTGTGCGGCAATCATGAGGAGGCGCTGCTGCGGCTGCTCGACGAGGCGGAGCCGGGGCTGCTCGAGCGGTGGCTGCACTTCGGCGGGGACGCGTGTGTGCTGAGCTATGGCGAGGACCCCGACCGGCTCGCCGCCTTGCCCGAGGACGAGGCGATCGCGCGGCTGCGGGAGCTGATCCCGGCGGCGCATCAGGAGTATCTGCGCTCGCTCGCCGACACCTTCCGCTTCGGCGACTATCTGTTCGTCCATGCCGGGATCCGGCCGGGGGTGGCGCTCGAGCGGCAGCAGCCGGCGGACCTCCGCTGGATCCGCGAACCGTTCCTGTCCGACCCGCGCGACCATGGGATGCTGGTGGTCCATGGCCACACGATCAGCGACGAGCCGCAGGTGCGCGCCAACCGGATCGGGATCGACACCGGCGGCTATCGCCAGGGCGTGTTGACCGCGCTGATGGTCGACGGCACCCAGCGCTATTGGCTGCAGCAGCGGAGCGGACAATGAGCATCGTCGACTGGCTGGCGGAGGATCTGAAACAGGCGGTCGCCGCGAGCCGGCGGCGATGGCTGGTGACCGGGGCGGCGGGATTCATCGGCTCGAACCTTGCCGAGGCGTTGCTCGGGCTCGGGCAGGAGGTGGTCGGGCTCGACAATTATGCGACCGGCCATGCGCACAATCTCGACCAGTTGCTCGGCGCGGTCGGGCCGGAGGCGGCGAGCCGGTTCACCATGCTCGAAGTCGACATCCGCGACCGCGCGGGTTGCGCCCGGGCGGCCGAGGGGATCGACGTCATCCTGCACCAGGCGGCCTTGGGCTCGGTGCCGCGGTCGATCGCCGACCCGCTGACCAGCCACGACGCCAACGTCACCGGCTTCGTCAACATGATCGAGGCGGCGCGGCAGGCGGGGGTCCCGCGCTTCCTTTATGCGGCGTCGAGCTCGACCTACGGCGACGAGCCCAACCTGCCCAAGCGCGAGGAGCGGATCGGCAACGCGCTGTCGCCTTATGCCGCAACCAAGCTGGTCAACGAGATCTACGCCGGGGTCTATCAGCGCAGCTACGGCTACAAGGCGACGGGGCTGCGCTACTTCAACATCTTCGGGCCGCGGCAGGACCCCGAGGGGGCCTATGCCGCGGTGATCCCCAAGTGGGTGGCGGCGATGATCGCCGGGGAGGAGATCGTCATCAACGGCGACGGCGAGACCAGCCGCGACTTCTGCTTCGTCGCCAATGCGGTGCAGGCCAATCTGCGCGGCGCGCTGGCGGGGGACGAGGCGCAGGGCGAGGTTTACAATGTGGCGGTCGGCGAGCGGACTTCGCTCAACGACCTCCATCGGCTGATTGCGGAAGGGCTCGGAAGGCTCGGCATCGCCTACCACCGGCCGCCGCGGCACGGGCCGTTCCGCGAAGGCGACGTCCGCCACTCGCTGGCCGACGTCAGCAAGGCCGAGCGGCTGCTCGGTTACCGGCCGACCCAAGACCTCGCCGCCGGGCTGGCCGCGGCGCTGCCCTGGTATGTGGCGGAGCTGCGCTAACTCTTAGCGCCGCGATAACCGTCCAAGGCATTGAAGACGCCTGCTTTGCCGCTATGGCTGGGCCAAGCGGGCCGCAGGGCGCGCGGGTGGACGACAAAGGATCGCGAACGTGGCGAAGGCATATGCGACCCTGGGACTGGCGGTAGGGCTGGCGGCGGCATTGGGGTCCTGCGCCGACAAGCGCGGCGGGCCGATCGCCTACAATGTCGCGCTGGCCGCGCCCGACGCGCCCAAGATCGTCCCGCTCGAGCAGGACTATCGCATCGCCCCGCTCGACGTGCTGACGGTTAAGGTGTTCAAGCAGCCCGACCTGTCGGGCGATTATCCGGTCGACCTGACCGGCAACATCTCGATGCCGCTGATCGGCAACGTCCAGGTCGCCGAACTGACCACCAGCGAGCTCGATGGCCGGCTGAAGGCGCAATATGGCGCCAAATATCTCGAGAAACCCGACATCAGCGTCGGGGTGAAGTCGTCGACCAGGCGCAGCGTCACGGTCGACGGCGCGGTCAAGAACAGCGGGTCCTTCCCGGTCGCCGGGCCGGTCTCGCTGATCCAGGCGATCGCGCAGGCCGGGGGGACCACCGAAGACGCCAATCCGCGCCGGGTGGCGATCTTCCGCTCGATCGCCGGCAAGCGGCAGGCAGCGGCGTTTGACTTGACCGACATCCGCCGCGGACTGGCGCAGGACCCGACCATCTATCCGGGCGACATCGTGGTGGTCGACGGTTCGCGGGTGAAGGCGACCCAGAAGGCCATTCTGAGCAACATCCCGCTGCTGTCCATCTTCCGGCCCTTCTGATGCCGGCAGCCGACGCGGCCCAAGGAACTTCCCACCAGTGAATCGCGACCTTTCCATCCCCAGCGGCGACAGCCGGGCGCTGTCGGACCGCGTGGTCACCCCCAACGCCACGCTCGGCGTCGCCGACCGCCAGCATCACGCGCCCAAGCTCGACGCGCAGACCATCCTGCGGGTCATCCGCGAGTGGCACTGGCTGATCGTCGGGGCGACCGCGCTGGGGCTGGCGCTGGGGGTGGTGGCGACCTTGCTGACGACGCCGCTCTACAAGGCGTGGGTCACGCTCGAGGTCAATCCGCCGACGGTGGACGTCTCCGACGACCAGCAGCGCAACCGCTTCGGCAACGACGACAGCACTTACGACTTCGTCCAGACCCAGGTCGGCCTGCTCGGCAGCCGCAGTCTCGCCGAGCGGGTCGCGCAGGACCTCAATCTCGTCAACACGCCGAGCGTGGTCGGCGAGGGCGACGCCACCGCGCGGCTCAACCGGGCGGCGGGGATCGTCGCCGGCGGGCTCGACGTCGTCGCGCCCAAGGACGGGCGGCTGATCCGCTTCAGCTATACCAGCCCTAATCCGCAACTCGCCGCGCAGATCGCCAACGGGGTCGCCGACGGGTTCATCAACTCGAACCTCCAGCGCAAGTTCGAGGCATCGAACTACGCCCGCCGCTTCCTCGAGCGGCAGATCGCCAAGACCCGCGGCGACCTAGAGAAGTCCGAGCGGCAGCAGGTCGCCTATGCGCAGACCGAGGGGATCATCAACCTCCAGGGCACCGGCGGCGACGGCAAGACCGGCGGCGGACAGAGCGATGCCGGCTCGTTGCAGGGCGAATCGCTCCAGGCGCTCAACGCCGCGCTCGCCACCGCCACCGCGCGCCGGGTCGCCGCCGAGGGCGCCTATCGCGCCGCGCAGGCGTCCGGGCCGACCAACGAGGTCAACGAGAGCACGTCGGCTTTGCGGCAGACGAAGGCCGGGCTCGAGGCCGAATATCAGGAGAAGCGCACGCTCCTGAAGCCCGACCATCCCGACATGATCAGCCTGCGCAGCCGGATCGACGAGCTCGACAAGCAGATCGCGCGCGAGACCGCGCAGGTCAGCGGCGGGCGCAACAACAGCTTGGCGCAGGAATATCGCGGCGCCGCCGCCGCCGAAGCGTCGCTGCAAGGGCGGGTTAATGCGCTTAGGGGCTCGGTCCTCGACCTGCGCGGGCGCAGCGTCCAGTACAATATCCTCCAGCGCGAGGTGGACACCAACCGCGCGCTCTATGACGCGCTGCTCCAGCGCTACAAGGAGATCGGGGTGGCCGGCGGGGTCGGCGCGGCGCCGATCTCGATCGTCGACCGGGCGCTGCCGCCGGGCGGGCCGTTCAAGCCCAATCTGCTGATGAACCTGATGGCCGGGCTGGGCCTGGGGCTGCTCGCCGGGATCGGCGCGGCGCTGGGGTTCGAATTCCTCAGCGACACGATCAAGACCCGCGAGGACATCCGCACCAAGCTCCAGCTCGCCTGCCTCGGGGCGATCCCCAAGCGGGTCGCCAAGCAGGGCACGCTGGTGGACGATATCCGCGATCCCTCGTCGGCGGTGGCCGAAGCCTATTCGGCGGTTTGCGCGGCCTTGCGCTTCACCACCGAGGAAGGGGTGCCGCGCAGCCTGCTCGTCACCTCGACCCAGGAGGCGGAAGGAAAGTCGTCGACCGCGCTGGCGGTGGCGCAGAGCTATGCCCGCCAAGGGCGCAGCGTGCTGCTGATCGACGCAGACCTGCGCAAGCCGTCGTTCAAGACCGGCGGCAACGAGCAGGGGCTGGTCGGTCTGCTGACCAACCATGAGGACGTCAACGGGCGGGTGGTGCCGACCCAGTTCGACAATCTGTGGCTGCTGCCGTGCGGGCCGCTGCCGCCCAATCCGGCCGACCTGCTGTCGACCCGGCGCTTCGCGACCATCCTCGAGGACGCCTGCCAGCGATTCGATTTGGTGGTGGTCGACGGGCCGCCGATCCTCGGCCTCGCCGATTCGCCGCTGCTGGCGGCGACGGTCGCCGGAACCCTGTTCGTGGTCGAGAGCGGCCGCACCCGGACGCGGGCGGCGGTGGAATCGCTCAACCGGATCGAGGCGGCGGGGGCGCGGATCCTCGGCGCGGTGCTGACCAAGGCGATCGAGCGTGAGGGCTATGGTTATTATTCGTACCGCTACGGCCAGCTCGAGGACGAGCGCGACGACAAGGTCGTGCTGATCGCGCACCAGGCGGACGCGAGCGCGGACGCGGTTTGACCGTTCTGCGGCGCGGATCGCTGGTGCTGGCGGGGCTGCTGCTAGCGCTGCTCGCGGTGCGGGTGGCGGCGGTGCAGGGGCTGCCGGCGCGGGCCGCGGCCATCTGGCCGGGGCATCCGACGGTGGCGCTCGACGCGGGGCTGCGGGCGATCGGGCAGAGCGTCGCCGCGGGGCATCCGCCGCCGGCGGAGGTGACCGCCGCGGTGAGGGGCGTGGCGCGCCGCGATCCGCTCAACCCGGGGCCGCTGCTGGTCGAGGGGACCAATGCCTTTGCGGCGGGGGAGACGAGGCGGGCCGAGCAGTTGCTGCTGGCGGCGAGCCGGCTCGACCCGCTGGCGCCGGCGCCGCGCTTCCTGCTGGCGCAGCTCTATTTCCGGGAGAATCGCGGGGACGCCGGGCTGGCGCAGGTCGGGTTCCTGTTCGAGCGGCTCGACGGCAATGCGGCGCCGCTGATCCCGGCGCTGGCGCAATATGCGGCGCAGCCGGGGGCCGCGGCGCGGCTCAAGCCCTTGCTCGACCGCCAGCCGCAGACGCGCGGGCTGGTGCTGTCGCTGCTCGCCGAACAGCCCGCCAATTTGCCCGCGATCCTTGCGCTGGCGCCCAAGACTGGCGGCGCAGACGATGCCGAGTGGCGGCAGCGGCTGCTGACCGCGCTGGTCGCCGACCGCCAATATGCGCGCGCTTATGCGCTGTGGCGGGGGTTCGCTCACGTGCCGGCGCCGGCGACGGCGAGCCTGTTCAACCCGCGCTTCGCGGCGGGCGGGCCGCCGCCGCCGTTCAACTGGCGGCTCGAGAGCGGGTCAGCGGGGACCGCCGAGCCGCAGCCGGGGGGCGGGCTGCACCTGCTCTATTTCGGGCGCGACGATACGGTGCTGGCCGACCAGACGATGCTGCTGGCGCCGGGGCGCTATCGGCTCGGGTTCCAGGTGAAGGGACCGGCGACGGGGCTGTCGTGGGCGCTGACCTGCCTGCCCGGCACTGCCGCGCAGGCGCAGGAATTGGCGCGGGGCGCGTTCGACTTCACCGTGCCGGCGAGCGGCTGCGCGGCGCAGCGGCTCGAGCTCAAGGGCACGCCGGGCGATTATCCGATGACGGTCGACACGGTGGTGAGCCCGGTCGCGCTGAGCCGGGGCGCGGCCGCATGAGGGCGCCGGTTCGCCAGGGGATCGCCCCCGCTTATCTGTTCGCCTGCCTGCTGCTGGGCGGGAGCGGGCAGGGGGTGTGGGGGCCGCTGCTGCTGCAACTCGCGGGCGTGGTGCTGCTCGGCTGGAGCTTCTGGTCGGCGCCGCCGCGGCCGCTGGGGGCGAGCGCGCGTCGGCTCGGCTGGCTGATGGGCGCGGCGGTTCTGCTGGTGCTGGTGCAATTGCTGCCCTTGCCGCCGGTCTTGTGGACCTCGCTCCCGGGGCGGGCCGCGGCGGTGGAGAATTTCCGGCTGCTCGGCGAGCCGCTGCCGTGGCTGCCGCTGTCGCTGACGCCTTACGACGGGCTGAGCTCGGCGCTGGGGCTGATCCCGCCGCTGGCGCTGCTCGCTGCGATCCTGCGGCTGGGCGCCTATCGGACGAGCTGGCTGGGAATTGCGATCGGGGCGGGGGCGGTGCTCAACATCCTGCTGGGTGCGCTGCAGATCAGCACCGGGCGCTATTATCTCTTCCCCTTCTCGACGGTGGGGTCGGCGGCGGGCTTCTTCGCCAACGGCAATTACCTCGGCACGCTGCTGCTTGCCGCCATTCCGTTCCTCGCCGCGCTGACCGCGCACGGGCTTCGCGAGCGGCGCTCGCATCGCAAAAGGGTCGGCAGCCTCGGGCTAGCGCTCGGGCCGCTGCTGGTGCTGGTGATGGGGCTGGTCATCAGCAAGTCGATGGCGGCGCTGCTGCTGACGGTGCCGGTGGCGCTCGCCAGCGCGCTGCTGCTGATTAAGCCCGAGCGGGGACGGTGGAAGATCGTCGGCGGGCTCAGCCTCGCCTGCATGGCAATCGGGCTGGTCGCTTATGCGTGGCTGCCGGCGATCAACGATCCCAACAACGCCATGTCGACCGGCATCCGCGCGCATCTCTATGCCAAGACCGCGGCGACCGCGTGGCAGCTGTTCCCGGTGGGGTCGGGGCTGGGGTCGTTCCCGCGGGTCTATGCGCTGTATGAGGATCCGGGCGTGTTCTTCGGCGCGATGGTCAACCATGCGCATGACGATTATCTCGAGATCGCGCTCGAGGGCGGGCTGCCCGGGGTGCTGATCCTCTTGGGCTTCTTGTGGTGGTGGCTCAAGCGGCTGGTCGCGATCTGGCGCTCGCCCGCGAGCACGCCGTTCGAGCGTGCGGCGACGATCGCGGCGGCGACCATCCTCGCCCATTCGCTGGTCGACTTCCCGGCGCGGACGATGGCGATTGCGGCGGTGCTCGCTACCGCGGTCGCGCTGATGGCCGAGCCGCGCGAGTGGCGGCGGGCGGAGGGGGCCACCGCCGAACGCCGCAAGGCGCGCCATGTCAGCCTGGGCTGAGCCGCCGGAACAGGATCTCGCGGGTTCGCCGCACGCCTTCGGTGAGCGGGAAGGACCAGGATTCGCCGATGAGCAATTGGCTGAGGTGGATGCCGAGGGTGCCGCCACGGCGGGCGGTGGGCTCGCTGGGGTGGTCGAGCTGGCGCAGGGCTTCGGCAGCCAGCCAGCGGGTGGCGCGGTCGGGATTGAGCGTTTGGCTCAGCGGCAGGTCGTAGACCGCTTGGCAGAGCAGGAGCGCCAGCCCGGCGGCGCGGCCGGCGCCGGCGTCACGCATGGCGGCGTGGAGCGCGGCCGGGTCGCGGTCGCCGAGCAGGGCGTGGAAGTCGGCGAGCCACTTGAGGCGGAACCAGGCGCTCGAGGCGCCGTGCACCGCGAGATAGGCGAGCAGTGCCTCGCTCGGCAGGGTCGGGACGGCGATGCCGGGGGCGATCGGGACGCTCGGCCCGGGGCGATCGGCGCCAAGGCCGGGGAGCAGGCGCGGGGAGTCGGTCAGGCGGCTGTGCAGCTCGACCAGCAGGCCCGTGGGATGGAGCCAGCCCGATTCCTTGGAATGGCGATGCCAGGCGGCGAGCCGGGCGAGGGTGACACCGTCCTGGGGATGGTAGTCGAGGTCGAGGAGCAGTCGGCCCGCGGCGACGACGTCGGCGGGGCGGACCAGTAGGTCGATGTCGCGGCTGAGTTTGAGCGTGGCGCGGCCGTAGGCGAGCTGCGACAGCGGCAGGCCTTTGACGAACAGGAGCGGAAGGCCGGCATCGACGAAGGTGCGATGGAGGCGGCCATATTCGACTGCTGCGCGGAGGTTGTCGGCGGCGATGGCCTGCGCGTCGGCGGTAAGGGCGTCGGGGACGGCGACGCCGCGAGCGGTCAGGCCGGCGTGGAGCAGGCTCTGGACGCGGTGGCGGCAGGCGAGGGAAATCAGGTCGGCCCAGGCGAGCGGCGGAGCGCCGAGCGGGGCGCCATCCTGCCGGCACGCGGCGGCCAGCCAGCGCAGGGCGGGCGAGGCGGTCAGCGGCGGGGGCATCGGCGCGGGCTCATGGTCGGCACCGGCGCTAGCACGGGGCTGCGCCGGAGCGGAAACTGGACGTGAACGACTATCGCCTGTTCGGACTGGCGATCCGCAGCGAGATTGCGCTGCCCGAGCTGAGCGCGGTCGACACCGTGCGTGTGCCCGACCTCGTCATCCGGGTGGGAGCGCTGCCCGCCGGGCTGCCGTCGGCGCCGGGGTTTCACCCGCTTGAGCGTGGCGGGCTGTTGGTGATCGAAGGGGTGGGGCGTTACCTCGCGTTGGCGGGACGCGAGCTGGTGGTCGAGCCGGTGGCGGGGGTGCCCGAGCGCAATCTGCGCTTGTTCCTGCTGGGGTCGGCGATGGGGCTGCTGATGCATCAGCGCGGGCTGCTGCCGCTCCACGCCAATGCGGTGGTGATCGATGGGCGGGCGTTCGCCTTCACCGGGCCGTCGGGCGTGGGCAAGTCGACGCTGGCGGCGTGGTTCGCGCAAGCAGGATATCCGCTGCTCAGCGACGATGTCTGCGCGATCGGAGTCGATGCCGACGGCGTGGCGCGGGTTTTTCCGGGGCTGCCGCGGCTGCGCTTGTGGCGCGACGCGATTGAGCGGAGCGGGCGCGAGGTTGGCAGCTACGCGCGCTCGTTCGAGGATGCCGACGACTTTGACAAATATGACGTGCCGCTGCCGAGCGGTGGCCTGGCGTCCGAACCAGCCCCGCTCGGCGGGGTGATCCTGCTCGAACGCGGCGAGAACGCCGGCCTCGAGGCGCTCGCGCCCGCCGCCGCGATGGAGGTGCTGTTCGGCAACATCTATCGCGGCGAATATCTGTCCGCCGGCGAGCATGAACGCGTGTGGCGGACCTGCCTCGCGCTCGCCAGCCGGCTGCCGGTGCTGCGGTGGACGCGGTCGTGGCGGCTCGATCACTACGCGGCCGAAGTGGCCGTCCTGCTCGACGCGATCAGGGCGCGAAGTGGGCGATGAATAGACCGGCGCAGAGCGCGTCGAACAGGCTGACGCGGTAGCGGCCATAGACGGCGGGGCTGTTCCAATCGCCAGTCGGCCAGTTGTCGATCGCCTGCTCGATCGCCGCGATGTCGAGGAAGTCGCGGGCCAGGCTATGTTCGCGAATCTCGGCGAGCAGGCGGCGGCAATCGACGGCGCCGGCCTGCTGGTACCAGTCGGCGCTCTGCAGACCGCGCAAGGGTGACGCGAGCACGGCGTCGGGAAGACGCCCGTGCAGCGCGCGGCGTGCCATCGGGCGGAGGACGCCATCGTTGAGCAGCGTTTCGCTCGGCAAGCGAAGGCTCCATTCGACCAGTCGCCGGTCGGCGGTGGGGTCGGTCTCGGCGAGCCCCCAGCGCTGCTGGGAGAGGTGACGGAAGGTGCCGAAATCGCTGGCGCGGATCTGCGCGAGGCGGTCGGCGTGGGGATTGCCGCCGGGCGCGGTCGGTGGGGTCACCCGCCGGCGCTTGGGGCGAAGGAAGCCGCCGGCGGTCGACGGGATGCCGCCGCCGAAGGTGGTCCGGGCCCAGTCGAACAGCGGCGCCGGAATGCAGTGGGCGAGTGCCGTCGCCGCCGCGCCGCGCCGGCGGACGGTCCCGGCCGCAACCAGCGCCGCGCTTTCGCGCCACGCCTGCCGATAGTGTCCGCGCGTCACGAGCCAACGGAGCATCGGCAGGCCGCTGGCGTTAAGCGACAGGTTACCGAGCTCGCCGGTGAGGAGGACGGTCGCGCCGACGCCGCGCGCTGCGTCGCGGGCAGCATTCCACCAGCCGAGGTGGAAGGCGTCGGGGAGCGGCGCCTGGGCGTCGGCGATGAAGGCGCGCGCGTTGGCGAACGGGTCGGACTTTTCGCGCAACAGGCGGTGGTGGATGCCGAGGTGGTTAGCGGTCAGCGCCGCCAACGGGCTTTCGTCGGGATCGGCGTGGCGCATGATCGCGCCCTCGACCGGCCGCCACGGCACGGCGGTGAAGGCGGTCACCCGGTCGGGGCCGGCGAGCGCGGCGGCCGCGCTGGTCACCGCGCCGCTGTCCCAGCCGGCGCTGAGGTGGGTGGCGACCGGACCGCTCGGCAGGCGGAGGCGCACCGCCTCGGCGAGGTGGGCGCGATATTCCTCGGCATAATCGCGGCGGGGGTCGAACGGCTCGGGTTCGGCGATCGGCTGCCACCAATATCGGCGGGTCAGTCGCTCGGGCGCGATGGTGACAATCTCGCCGGGCCGAACCTGGCGGACGCCGGCGAGCGCGGTGCCCTCCTGCAGGGCCGCGTGGCCATCGAGGAAGGCGGCCAGGCCGGCGAGGTCGGGGCGGAGCGCGAGGCCGAGGTCGCGCGGGGCCGAGCCGAAGCGGACGCCGTGCGAATCGCTGACGAACAGGAGCGGGCGCTGCCCCGTGGCGTCGCGCATGAGGTGAAGTTGACGCGATTTGGGCTCAACGACCGCGAGGGCGAATTCGCCGTAGAGGGTGTCGAGGATGGCGATGCCGCGGCGCGCAACCGCAAGGCCGATCAGTTCGGCGGGCGGGATGGCGGCATTGGCGCCGATGCTGACCGCAAAGGCAGCGACGTCGTCCAGCCGCCCGCTGAACCAGACGGCCGGGCGGGTGTCGTCAGCAGCTGCGAGCGACCGCCAGTCGACGGCGCCGGCGAAAATCACGGGCGGGGCAACGGTCCGGCGATCAGGAGCGCGTCGATTGCGCGTCCTTGCGGTTGTTCAGCGTGCCGTTCTCGGCCTCGCCCGCGCGCATCGTCTTTATTTCCGGCTTGCGCCAAATCTTCTTCGCCACGCGAGCCTCCTTGGGCAGACCGGGATCGGTCCGTTACGGTCCGGCCGTCGTAAATTGGACGGTGGACCGTAGCAAGCAGCTAAATCGTTCGAATAAGTCGATGTTCCGCCATGATTTCAAGCGCGGCGGAGACATCCTCGCGGCATTGCGTGGGGGTGACGTCATAGTCGGCGACCAGGTGATCGACGAGATCGCTGAGCGCGGTGGGGGTCGCGAGCTGCCGCCAGATGGCGGTGGCGACGTCGTTGAAGCCGAAGCAGAGCCCGTCCCGGGCGTCGAGCGCGACGAGTTCGTCGCCAAGCTCAGCCTCGAGCAGATCGCGGGCGCGGACGAAGGTCGGATTGTCCGCGCTCACCGGCAGTTCCTTCGACGGATGGTCGGGGAGACAGGATTCGAACCTGCGACCCTCTGCTCCCAAAGCAGATGCGCTACCAGGCTGCGCCACTCCCCGACGCGCCGCCGCCTAGCAGCGACGGCGCGCCGAGACCAGTCCTAGCGCTTGTGCTCGGTGGTGTTGGTGGTGACGGTGACGTGGGTGTTGTCGACCTTGTCGCCCGCGCGGCGGGCGGCGTCGCCGGTCTTGTCGGCGGCGTTTGAGACGGCGTCGCCGGTCTTGTCGGCAGCGTTCGAGACCGCTTCGCCGGTCTTGTGGGCGGCGTCCTTGATGACCGGCACCGCGTCCTTGGCGGTGTCCTTGACGTCGTTGCCGGCATCCTTGAGCGCGCCGCCGGCGTCGTTGAGGCCCTTGTTCACGGCATTTTTGTCGATCGAGATGACCGTGCTGCCATTGCCTTCGTCGCGGGCGTTGCACGCGCCCAGCGCCAACACCAGCGCCGCACCCAGGATCAGTTTGCCATTCATCACTTGGTCTCCCCTTGGAGGTTGTCGGTAGTCATATTGCCCGCTTCAGCGCTCATCCTGGCCTGTGCGTTCCCTGCGGCCTGATCGGCGGCATTCATCAGCTCGTGCGTCGAGGCGTTGGTGTCCTGCGGGACCGGCTCGATGCTGTCGTCGGCGGACTGGCCGCAGCCCGCCAGCAGCAGCGCCGCGCCGGCGAGCACGAGGCGAGTCACCGGCGACGGGCGCGGGCGCGCGCCGGAGGCTCGATCGGCCCGGTCAGCACCGCCAGCGCCGCGGTCCACGCCGCGACGTTCTGGCGCAACTGGACGGGGTCGATCTTGTCGAGCGTGTCGTCGGGGGTGTGGTGATAGTCGAAGTAGCGGGTGCCGTCCTGGCTGAGCCCGACGCCGGGCTGGCCGTCGTCGAGCATCGGCTCGATGTCACTGCCGTCGGCCTTGTCGAAGGCGCCGGTGACGATCCCGAGCGGGGCGAGCGCGGCGCCGATCATGCGGGCCTCGTCGCGGCGCTGGTCGCCGAGCTTGGAGGTGACGCGCCAGATGCGGTCGGCGCCGAAGTCGCTTTCGAGCAGCGCCCAGTGCGGCTGCTGGCCATAGCGCTTGCGATAGTCCTGCCCGCCCCACAGCCCGGTTTCCTCCGAGCCGAACCAGACGATGCGGATGGTGCGCAGCGGCTGGCCGGCGTCCATGATCCGCTTGGCGGCGGCGGTGGCGATGGCGACCCCCGAGGCGTCGTCGATCGCGCCGGTGCCGAGGTCCCAACTGTCGAGGTGGCCGCCGACCAGCACCGGCGGCAGCTTGGGATCGCGGCCGGGGACTTCGGCGATGACGTTGCCCGACTGGCCCGGGCGGACCTGGCTGACGAGGGTCAAGTGGAGGCTGACGGGCTTGCCGCGCGCGAGGATGCGGGCGAGCTGCTCGGCATCGGGGATGCTGAGCGCGCCGGCGGGGATCGGCCGGACGCCGTCCGCGAAGTTCTGCACCCCGGCGTGGGGGTTGCGATGGTGGTCGGTGCCGGCCGAGCGGACCACGATCGCGAGCGCGCCCTTCTGCGAGGCGATCGTCGGGCCCAAGCGGCGCGGGGTGCCGCCGGGGCCGTAACTGCTGCCGTCCTGGGTCGGCGCCATGTGGTGGTCGACGAACACGATCTTGCCGCGCACCGCGGCGTCGGGGGCGGCGCGGAGCGAGTCGACGCTGTCGAAGGCGACGATCTCGCCCGTCACGCCGGCGGCGCCGGTCGAGGCACTGTTGCCGAGCGCGGTGACGGCGAGCTTCTGCGGGAAGGGGCTTAGGATTTCGGCACTCTCGGCGCCGCGGGTCCAGACCTGGAGCGGGAAGGTCTCGATGCGGACGTTCTTGAAGCCCATCGCGGTCAGCTTGGCGACCGCCCAGTCGCGCGCGCGGGCCTCGGCGGGGGTGCCGTCGAGACGAGGCCCGATCTCGGTCGTCAGTCCCTCGGTGATGTCCCAGGCATAGTGGTCGTTGTTGAGCGCATCGTCGCGCAGTGCGGCGAGGGGGGCGGGGACGATCACCGGCGGGGGCGGGGGGGCTGGCGCCGTCTGGGCGAGGAGCGGAGCGGCGGCGGCGGCCAGCAGGGCGGCGGTGAGGGGCTTGATCATCCCGCCTGCCTAATGCGGCCAGCCGGTCACAACAAGCGAAGCTGTTGGCCGTCGGGCGGGCGGAACAGGTCGCGGCGAAGCACGGTGCGGGTGGTGCCGAGCCCGTAGCGCGCGACCGCCTTGTCGAAGCGGGTCTTGAGGAGGTCGGCCCAGACCCCCGTGCCGCGCATCCGCGAGAAGAAATTGGGATCGTTGTCCTTGCCCCCGCGCATCGCCCGGATGGTCGCCATCACCTTGCCCGCGCGGTCGGGGTAATGTTCGTCGAGCCAGGCGCGGAAGAGCGGCGCGACCTCGTGCGGCAGGCGGACAGGGAGGTAGAAGCCGCCGCGCGCGCCGGCCTCGGCCCCGGCGGCGACGATCGATTCCAGTTCATGGTCGGTGATCATCGGGATGACCGGGGCGACCGCGAGCAGGGTCGGAACGCCGGCCTCGTTAAGGGCTTTGAGCGCCGCGATCCGCTTGCGGCCCGCGGGAGCGCGGGGCTCGAGCGTGCGGCTGATCCTGGGGTCGAGCGAGGTCACCGACAGCGCGACCGCCGCCAGCCCCTCGTGCGCGGCGGGGGCGATGAGGTCGAGGTCGCGCAGGACCCGGTCGCTCTTGGTGGTGATGGTGAAGGGGTGCTTGGTCTCGATCAGCACCTCGAGGATCTGGCGGGTGATCTCCCACCGTTCCTCGATCGGCTGATAGGGGTCGGTGTTGGTGCCGAGCGCGATCGGGGCGACGTCGTAGCCGGGCTGGCTCAGGGCCGCGTGGAGCAGCTTGGGCGCGTCGGGCTTGGCGAACAGGCGGCTTTCGAAATCGGCGCCGGGGGAGAGGTCGTGATAGGCGTGGGTCGGGCGCGCGAAGCAGTAGATGCAGCCATGCTCGCAGCCGCGATAGGGATTGACCGAGCGGTCGAAGCCGATGTCGGGCGAGCGGTTGCGGGTGAGGATGGTCTTGGGCCGCTCGACCGTGACGGTGGTGCGGCGGACGCCGACGCCGTCGAGCACCTCGACTTGGTCGAGCCAGTCGCCCTCGATCGTCCGCTCCGCCAGGTTGAAGCGGGTGGGCGTGAGATTGCGGGTCGCCCCGCGGCCGGAGAGCGACTCGGCTGGCATCGGATAAGCATAGGACGAGAACAAAGAGCGAACAAGCGCGGGAACAGGCGCCGAACGTCAATTTGCCACGAAGCTGATTCGAAACTGTAATGCTTTGGCTTCAAGGGCTTGGGGGTGAAGAACCCTTTTCCCCAGGGCACCGCGCCGTTCGAAGTCCTCAGCCTGGCCGAGGAACAGCGCCGGGCCGACGACGCCGATCGCCGCCGCCGCGACCGCCAGCGGCGCGCGGGCTTTCCGCTGAGCTACCTGTTCCGCAACTAGGCTAGCGGCGGCTCGCGGTCGGGAAGGCGGGCCATTTGTGCTGCGCCATTTCGGTCAGGGTCGGGGCCGAGCGACCGTCGAGCTGCTCGTAGACCCACATGTTGCGGAGCACGGTGGGGATGTAGAAGCGCGTCTCCCAATAAGGCACGCTCTCGATCCACAGCAGGGGGTCGCCGCGGTCGTTGACCTGCCAGCGCCCGACTGGGAGCGAGCCGGCATTGTAGCTGGCGATGACCTTGGGGAGCTGCCCTTGCGTTTCGGAACGGCCCCGCATCGCCTCGATCCAGCGCTGGCCGAACTCGATGTTGGTGGCGGGATCGCGCAGGTCGCCGGTGGGGACGTTGCCGATCCGCGCGAGCACGGTCATCGTCGACGGGACGACCTGCATGAGGCCGACCGCGCCGGCGGGGCTGATCGCCTCGGCGCGGAAGGAGGATTCCTGGAGCGCGTGGGCCATCGCCAGCGCGGGGTCGATCCGCCAGCCGCTGCGCGGGCTCCACGACGGGGCGGGATAGCGCGCGGCGGGCGGCACCTGCGACCCCGGCGGGCCGAAGTGGGCGAGGTAATGCTGGGTCGCGGCGAGCTCGAGCCGGCGGGCGACGTTGATTAGGCTCAATTGGTCGGCGGGGCGGCCGAGGCGCGACTGGAAGCGGAGATACTGGCCGGCAAGATCGCGCTCGCCGATCCGCGCCAGCTCGACCGCGCGGCGGACGTTGGGGAGGTTCTCGACCTGTGGGTCGACCGCGGTGGCGGCCGGGGGGAGTCTGGTGTCCATGCCGAGCGAGCGGCGGGCGATCATCCCGTAGAAGGTCTCGTTATATTGCGCGGCGGCGCGCATCAGCGGATTGACCTCGGCCGGGTGGCGGCAGGCCATTTCGGCGCGCGCCGCCCAGTAGAGGCCGCCGGCGCGCAGCGATGGCTCGCTGGCGCCGCCGCCGACGATGCGAAAAAGCGAGGCGGCCGAGAGGCAGTCGTTCTGCCGCCACGCCGCGAGGCCCGACACCCAGGCGTTCTGGATCGCCCACTCGCCGGTGGCGCCGAGCCGTCCCGCCTCGGCCACGCGGCGGGCGCTGGGGTCGTCGCCGCGGACGTAATAGATCCATGCGACCCGCTGCGCCGCCTCGGCCCGCGCCTCGGGCGAGAGCAGGGGGGCGCTGGTGTTGAACAGCAATTCGGCATTGGCGGCGTCGTCGATCTTGACCAGTGGGTCGAGCGCGAGGCGGAGCTTGTCGGCCTCGGGCTCGCCGGTGACCGAGCGGGCGCGGGTGCGGCGCGGGGCGTAGCCGAGCGGGACCACCGCATAGCGCTGAGCGATCCGCGGGGTGTCGATCCCGCCGCGCGCCTCGGCCATCCGCTGGAGCTGGTCGCCCTTGGGGAGGTCGGGGGCTTCGAGCAGCAGGTCGTAGAGCGCGTCGAGGCTGGCTTTGGGCGAGCCCTTGGCGGTGTAGAGCTCGGCCTTGGCGACGGGGGTGAGGATGTTCTTTGGGAGCGCGGCGATGCCCGCCTGCGCGGCGGCCCACTGGTTGAGGCGGATGGCGTCGAACACCCCGCGCCAGTCCCTGGGAACGGCGATCACGACGGCGGTCGGCGGCGGGGCTTCGGCGGGGGTGGCGTCACTCGGCTCGCCGGGAGGGAGCGGAACCTTGACCGGGTCGGTGATGACTTGGGCCGGGGCGGTCGTTCGCGTCGGCGCCGGGGTGGGCAGCGTCGGGCCGGTAGGCAAGGGCGCGAGGGGGTCGTTGACGGGTTGCGCCGCGATCAGAAGGACGGCGGCCAAGCTCATGGATACGCTCATGATATCTCTTCGCTCATCAACAGGAGCAGGTCGCGCCAGGCATGCGCCTTGTGGGGCGGATGGCTGAGCAACTGGCGAGGGTGGAAGGTGACGACGGCGGGAATGTGGTCGATGCGGTGGATGCGCCCGCGGGCCTGGACGAGCCCCTGGCCGGTCAGCGCCTTGGCGGGGCCTTCGCCGAGCAGCAGCAGGCGCTGGGGCGCGGCGAGCGCGATGTGGCGGCGGATCTCGGCCCCGCACTCGACCGCCAGCCGCGGGTCGAGCCGCCCGGCGGGCGCGGGGAAGCAGGCGAGCGCGGCGACGTAGACCTGCTCGGGGGTGAAGCCGATCGCGGCGAGCATGCGCTCGGTCAGCGCCCACGCCTCGCCGGTGATCGGGCGGCCTTCGCTCGAGCCTTCGCGCTCGGGCAGGTCGGCGACGATCATCAGCGGCGCCTGCGCGGGTCCGTGGGGGAGCGCGCGACCGGCGCCGGCCTGGAACAAGGGCAGATCGAGCCCCTCGCGCAGCCAGGCCTGATAATCGTCGAGGCTGTCGAGCGCGGCGCGGCCGGTGGCGGCGGCCGGCGTGAGGGCGATGGGAGCGGCGGGCGCGGGCTCGGCGGCTGGGTTCTGGCGCAGCCAGTCGCGCGGGGCTTCGGCGACGGGCACATCGACCCCCGCGTCGAGCCACCAGCCGAGCAGGCTGGCCGCGACGGCCCCATCCAGCACTGACTGATCCCCACCCGACACGGGGCAATCATAGCCCTTGTCGCCATTGACGCCACTATCATTGCAAGGGCAGGGCAAGCGAAATGGCTGACGAACGGCACGGATGGGCGAAGGGCGAATGAGCGAACGCGAGTCGATGGACTATGATGTCGTGATCGTGGGGGCGGGCCCGGCGGGCCTGTCCGCGGCGATCCGGCTGAAACAGCTCGCCGCCGAGGCCGGCAAGGACGTCAGCGTCTGCGTGCTCGAGAAGGGCTCGGAAGTCGGCGCGCACATCCTCTCGGGGGCGGTGATCGATCCCCGGAGCCTCGACGAACTGCTGCCCGAGTGGCGCGAGGACGACAGCTGCCTGCTCAATCGCGTGCCGGTGACGAAGAACGAGCATTGGGTGCTGACCAAGCGCAAGCACTTCCACTTGCCGCACCTGATGATGCCCGGCTTCCTCGACAATAAGGGGACGTTCACCGGCAGCCTCGGCAACCTCTGCCGCTGGCTGGCGGGCAAGGCCGAGGAGCTTGGCGCCGAGATTTTTCCCGGCTTCCCCGCCGCCGAAATCCTCTACGCCGAGGACGGCTCGGTGAAGGGCGTGGCGACCGGCGACATGGGGGTGGCGCGCGACGGCCACCACAAGCCCGACTACCAGCCGGGGATGGAGATCCACGCCCGCTACACCTTCTTCGCCGAAGGGGCGCGCGGCTCGCTGACCAAGCAGTTGAAGCGCCAGTATGACCTCGAAAAGAACTGCCAGCCGCAGGTCTACGGGATTGGCATCAAGGAATTGTGGGACATCGACCCGGCCAAGCACACGCCGGGACGGGTGATCCATACGCAAGGCTGGCCGCTCGGCGACGCCTGGGGCGGAGGGTGGATCTACCACCAGGACAATCACCAGCTGTCGATCGGCTTCGTGGTCGCGCTGTCCTACAAGAACCCGCACCTGTCGCCGTTCGATGAGATGCAGCGGTGGAAGCATCACCCGGCGATCAAGGAGATGCTCAAGGGCGGTCGGCGGGTGTCGTACGGCGCGCGGGCGATCAACGAGGGCGGGTGGCAGTCGATTCCCCAGCTCGCTTTCCCGGGCGGAGCGCTGATCGGCTGCTCGGCGGGGTTCGTGAACGTACCGCGGATCAAGGGTACGCACACCGCGATGAAGAGCGGGATGCTCGCCGCCGAGGACGCCTTCAAGGCGATCGCGGCCGACCGCCGCGGCGACGTGCTCGACGGCTATGAGCCGGCGGTCCGTAACGGCTGGATCGGCGAGGAATTGCGCAAGGTGAAGAATGCCGAGCCGGCGGTGTCCAAGCTGGGCTCGACCATCGGCACGCTGGTCGCGGGCGCCGACATGTGGATGCGGCAGCTGAAGATCGGGCTGCCGTTCGAGCTGAAGCATCATCCCGACCATGAGACGTTGTGGCGGCGCGACATCGCTCCGCCGATCGACTATCCCAAGCCCGACGGGGTGATCAGCTTCGACAAATTGTCGTCGGTCTTCCTGTCGAACACCAATCACGAGGAGGATCAGCCGATCCACCTCACGCTGAAGGACCCGACGGTCCCGACGCGGATCAACCTGCCGCAATATGACGGGCCAGAGCAGCGCTATTGCCCGGCGGGGGTCTATGAATATGTGGTTGAGGAGGGTGCGCCGCGGCTGCAGATTAACGCGCAGAACTGCGTCCACTGCAAGACCTGCGACATCAAGGACCCGACCCAGAACATCAACTGGGTGACCCCGGAGGGCGGCGGTGGCCCCAATTATCCGAACATGTAGCTTGGGCCTCGCCGCGGTTGCCGCGGCGATGGTGGCGAGCGCCCCGGCGCAGGCGACCCGGCTGGTCGACTATCGGCCGAGCGCGGTCAGCACCTTCGCCACCGCCCGCGCCGCTGAGCTGCGCGGCGACAGCCGGCGGGCGGCCTCGCTCTATGCCGCGCTGGCCGCCGCTGATCCCACCAACAAGGTGGTCGCCGACCGCGCGATCGCCCAGGCGACCACCGGCGGCGACATGCCGCTGGCGCTGCGGCTGATCGGCCGGCGGCCGCCAGTGACGCTATCGGTCGAGGCGCGGCTGCTGCTTGCCGCCAACGCGCTCAAGAGCCGCAAGCCCGATCAAGCGGTGCAATTGCTCGCGCTCGACGCGCCGGCAGGCAGCCTCAAGTTCCTCGCCCAGCCGATGCTGGCGTGGACGCTGATCGAGCGGCGCGATCCGCGCGCGACCGCGGCGGTCGACGCCATCCCTGCCGAGGGAGTCGCGGCGCCGCTCAAGCCCGAGCTTGGCGCCTTCGCGCTGCTCGCCCAGCGCAATACCGCCGGCGCCGACCCGCTGGCGCGACGGGCGATCGACTCCGCCGGGGGCCGCGCGGTGGCGCTGCGGCTCGCCTTCGCCGATGCGTTCCTGCGCGCCGGGGATCAGCCGCGCGCGCTGGCGCTGCTCGACGGCAGCGAGCCGGCGGTGCGCCGGGCGCGAGCGCTGGTCGCCGCCGGGCGCCGCCCGGACGGGGCGGTCGAGACGGCGGCGCAGGGCTATGGCCTGATCCTCGACGCGCTCGCGCTCGACCTGAACCGCGAGAGCGGGCAGTCGCTGCCGGCGGTGCTGGCGCAGGTGGCGCGCTTCGCCGATCCGGGGAGCGACTATACGCGGCTGCTGGCGGGCGCGCTGCTCGGCCAGGCCGACCGCACCCCCGACGCGCTCGCCGCGCTGCGCAGCATCGACAATAACAGCGCCTATGCGAGCCAGGCGCATGACGCCGAGGTGAGCCTGTTGAACAAGGCCGAGCGGCGGCCCGAGGCGCTGGCCCGGGCGCAGGCCTTCGCGCAGGCGCGCGACGCTGATTATGCCGACTGGGGGCGGCTCGGCGACACGCTCGACGGGATGGACCGCCAGGCCGACGCCGCCGCGGCTTATGGCAAGGCGATCGCGCTGTTGCCGCCCGACCTCCCCAACGCCTGGCAATTCTACCTGCTGCAGGGCGCGATGCTCGAGCGGGCGGGACGGTGGGAGGAGGCCAAGGCGTCGCTGACCAAGGCGCGCGCGCTGGCGCCGCAGAGCCCGACGGTGCTCAACTATCTGGGTTACGCGCAGCTCGAGCGGGGCGAGAATCTCGACGCCGCCGAAGCGCTGATCGCCGAAGCGCACCGGCTGGCGCCCGACGATGCGTCGATCACCGATTCGCTTGGTTGGGCGCAATACAAGCGCGGCAAGGTGAGCGAGGCGATCAAGACGCTGACCGAGGCCGCCGCCAAGGACCCGACCGAGGGCGACATCCACGAGCATCTCGGCGACGCGCTCTACACGGCGGGGCGGCGGTTCGAGGCGCGCAACAGCTGGAATGCCGCGCTGGTCGTCGCCGACGACAAGAGCCGGCCGCGGCTGGTTTCGAAGCTGCAGACGGGCCTTGGCGCCGGCAACGCCGCTCGCTGAGGTGAGCGCCGCGGCCGGGCGGTGGAGCGAGCTCGCGCCCGCCAAGCTCAACCTCGCGCTGCACGTCCGCGGGCGGCTGCCCGACGGGCGCCATGCGCTCGAGACGATCTTCGCCTTCTGCACCGACGGCGACCGGCTGTGGGCCGAGCCCGCGCCCGAATTGTCGCTGACCGTCACCGGGCCGTTCGCGGCGATGCTCGACGACGGGCCCGACAACCTCGTCAGCCGCGCCGCGGCCGCGCTGGCGGGCGAGGCGCGGGTCGGACGAGGGGCACGGCTGATCCTCGACAAGAGATTGCCGGTTGCCTCGGGGATCGGCGGGGGCTCGGCCGACGCGGCGGCGGCGCTGCGGCTGCTGACCGCGATGTGGCGGCTCGATCCCGCCATCGCCGCGCGGGTCGCGCCCGAGCTCGGCGCCGACGTGCCCGCCTGCCTGCTGTCGCTGACCAGCCGGGGCGAGGGGGCGGGCGACCGGCTGGCGCTGGTCGACGCGGGGGTGGCGGGGGCGCCGGTGCTGCTCGTCAATCCGCGCGAGGGGCTGGCGACGGGCGCAGTGTTCGCCGGCTGGGACGGGGAGGATCGCGGGCCGCTCGGCGACTGGCGCGAGGGGCGCAACGACCTCGAGGCGCCGGCTAGGCGGCTGGTCCCGGCGATCGGGGCGGTGCTCGACTGGCTGCGCGAGCAGCCGGGGGCGCAATTCGTGCGGATGTCGGGGTCGGGGGCGACCTGCTTTGCTTTGTTCGAGGGCGAGGCGGAGCGCGATGCCGCCGCTGAGGCCTGTCCGCCGGCGTGGTGGCACCTCGCCAGCGTGCTGCGCTGATGCGCCCGGTTCTTACCGCCGCGGCGATGCGTGCCGCTGAGGAACAGGCGATAGCGGGCGGGACCCGCGTCGAGACGCTGATGGAGCGCGCGGGGGCGGCGCTGGCGCAGGCGACGCTCCGCTTCGCCGGGCCGGCGCCGGTGCTGGTGCTGTGCGGGCCGGGCAATAATGGCGGTGACGGTTATGTCGCGGCGCGGCACCTCGCCGCCGCCGGGGTCGAGGTGCGGGTGGCGGTGCTGGCCGAGCCGGCGACCGAGGTGGCGCGGTGGGCGCGGGGACAGTGGACGGGGGCGGTCGAGCCGCTGGCCGAGGCCGTGGCGGCGCCCGTGCTGATAGATTGTCTGTTCGGAACGGGTTTGAAGCGTGGGCTGGAAGCGGCTGTTCGCGAACGGCTTTCCGCTTTGGCGGCCGAGGCGCGGTGGCTTGTGTGCGCGGACCTGCCGAGCGGGGTCGAGGCCGACAGCGGGGCGATCCTCTCGCCGGTGCCGCGTGCCGACCTGACGGTGGCGTTCGGGGCGCTCAAGCCGGCGCACCGGCTGATGCCGGCGATGGCCGAGATGGGGCGGGTGGTGCTGGCCGAGATCGGAATCGACGCCGACACGCGCTGGCATGAGCTGGCGCGGCCGACGCTGCCGCCGCTCGCGCCCGATGCGCACAAATATACGCGCGGGCTGGTCCATGCGCTGGCGGGCAAGATGCCCGGGGCGATCGCGCTTGCGGCGAGCGCCGCCGCGCGGGCGGGGGCGGGTTATGTCCGGGTTTCGACCAGCCGGCCCATCGAGCATCTGCCGGCGGCGGTGGTGCAGACCGACACCGCGACGCTCGCCGACCCGCGGATCGGGTGCATCCTGGTCGGGCCGGGGATGGGCGAGCTGCCGCAAATCCTGACGCTGGCGCTGACCAGCCATGCGGCCAAGGTGATCGACGCCGACGCGCTCGGCCAGGTCGGCGAGCCCGAGCGGCTGCGCGGGCAGGACGCGATCGTCACCCCGCACGCGGGGGAGTTCAAGAAGCTGTTCGGCGAATTGCCCGGCAGCAAGCCCGAGCAGGCGCTGGCGGCGGCCGAGCGGTCGGGGGCGGTGGTGGTCTTCAAGGGTCCCGACACGCTGGTCGCGTCGCCCGACGGGCGGCTCGGCCTCGCCCCGCCGGCGCCGGCGTGGCTGGCGAGCGCGGGGACGGGCGACGTGCTGGCCGGGATGAGCGCGGCGCTGCGGGCGCGCGGGATGCCGGCGTTCGAGGCGGCGAGCGCGGCGGTCTGGCTCCACGGCCGTGCTGCCGAGCACGCCGGGCCCGCGATGATCGCCGACGACCTGCTCGCAGCGATCCCGCACGTCCTTTGAGCGAGCCAATCGTCCGCATCGCCGCGCGAGGCGACGGGGTGACCGCGAGCGGCCGCCACTTCGCGCTCGCCGCGCCGGGGGATCTGGTCGATGCGGACGGGGCGCTGACCCCCGGGCCGCATCACCAAGTGCCGCCATGCCGTCATTTTCCCGACTGCGGCGGCTGCCAGCTCCAGCATGTCGATGACGATGCCTATCGCGCCTATTTGGTCGACCGGGTGACGGGCGCGCTGGCGCAGCACGATATCGCCACCGAGGTCCGCGCGCCGCATCTGTCGCCGCCGCGCAGCCGCCGGCGGGCGACGCTGCGCGCGCTGCGGGTGGGGAAGGGGGTGGCGATAGGGTTCAACGCCGAGCGCTCGCACCGGATCGTCGATTTGCGCGAATGCCATGTGCTGCGGCCCGAGTTGTTTGCGCTGGTCGCGCCGTTGCGGTCGCTGCTGGTGACGATCCTTGGCCGCAAGGGGCCGGGCGAGGTCCGGCTTACCTTGTGCGACCAGGGGGTCGACGTGGCGCTGAGTGGGGTCGTGGCCGAAGGGCTCGCGGCGGCCGAGGCGCTGACCGATTTCGCCGAGACCCATCGGCTCGCCCGGCTTAGCCTCGACGAGGGCTACGGGCTCGAGGTGCGCTATGAGCCGCGGCCGGCGACGGTGACGCTGGCGGGGACGCCGGTCGGGTTGCCGCCGGGGGCGTTCCTCCAGGCGACCGAGGATGGCGAGGCGGCGCTGGTCGCGGCGGTGATCGAGGCGGTCGGCAGCCCGCGCCGCAGCGCCGACCTGTTCGCTGGCTTGGGCACCTTCACGCTGGCGCTACCGGGGCAGGTCTATGCCGCCGAGGCGGCGCGCGACGCGGTGCTGGCGCTCAAGGCGGCGCGGCCCAATCAGTCGATCGAGCATCGCGACCTCTATCGCCGGCCGCTGACCGCCGAGGACCTGGCGAATTTCGACGCGGTGGTGCTCGATCCGCCGCGAGCGGGGGCCGAGGCGCAGGTCCGCGAGCTGGCCGCGGCGGCGGTATCACGGGTGGCCTATGTGAGCTGCAATCCGGCGACCTTCGCGCGCGACGCGAAGTTGCTGGTCGACGGCGGCTACCGGCTCGAGTGGGTGCGGCCGGTCGGTCAGTTCCGCTGGTCGACCCACATCGAGCTGGCGGCCTGCTTCAGGCGTGCGCCAGGCTGAGCGCCGCGTGCAGCGTCATCGCGGCGAGGCACAGGGCCGAGAGCATGAAGACGGCGAAGCGGATACGGACCACGTTGCTCGTAACCTGGATGAGGCTGTGGACGATGCGCAGCACCACATAGGCCCAGGCGAGGTAGAGGTTGATCGCGAAATGGTCGCCCATCGCCACCAGCGCGAGGGTGATCGCGTAGAACAGGGTCGGCTGTTCGTGCAGGTGGGCGTAATTGTGCGCCGGCCAGTTGACCTTGCCCGGGACCGCTTTCTCAAAATCGACCCCGCGCGAGCCGGGCGGTGGGGTCACCCCGGATTCCTTGATCTTCGGCAACCGCGCCGCCGCCAGCCAGAGCAGCATCACCAGCGTCCAGCTGACCAGTACGACGATTGGACCGAGCAATGGATTGTGCGTCATGATATCCCCCTGACCGCGCTTTTGCGGTAACCATGACTGAAGCGAAACGATCTCCTACGCAAGCATGACAGAGACTTAAGTAACCGCGCTTTCCTCCCACGAGTAAGACGACCCGAATGGCCGACCGCAGCGTTTTTCATGATCCCACCGGACGCCGGCGCAAGCGCTTCACGCTCGCGCTGACGCTGTTCATTTTGCTGAACCTGCTCGCCGCGGCGGCGCTGTTTGCCTCGATCCGATTGTTGCCGGCGGCGCCGCCACTGCCGATTGCGCTCGAGCGCGGCAAGGCGGTGACCCCGCCGCAGCAGAGCCTGCTCAAGCGGACCAGCGTCAGCATCGACCATGCGATCCAGCGGCTGTTGGGTACCCGCCCGCCGAGCGCGCGACGGGTCGGCGCGCTGCCCTCGGTCAAGGCGGCGGCCGCGCTCGGCCAGCGGGTCAGCGTCGGCTTCTACACGCCGTGGGACCCGAGTTCGGTCAGCTCCTTGAAGGCGCATATCGGCGATCTCGACTGGCTCGCCCCGGTGTGGGTGACGATGACCGGGCCCAACCACCAGCTCCAGGCGCTGCCCGACAGCGCGGGGCGGGCGATCATCAACGGCGCGGCGCACCGGCCGCTGATCCTGCCGGTCGTGCAGAATGCCGCCAACGGGGTGTTCGAGGGTGCCAATGCCGGGCGGATGCTCGCCAGCCCTGCCATGCGCAAGCAGTTGCTCGATCGGCTCGAGCCGTTCCTGGTCGCCAACCATGCCTCGGGCGTGCTGTTCGACCTCGAGGAACTCGACCCCGCGGCGCAGGCCAATTTCCGCCTGCTGCTGGGTGAGGCGAAGAAGCGTTTCGCCCCGCGGCACTGGATCATCGCCTTGGCCGCGCCGGTCGGGGCCGACTGGGACCTCGGCGCCTTCGCGCGGGTCGCCGACCGCGTCTTCCTGATGGTCTATGACGAGCATAGCAACGACGGCGAGGCCGGGCCGATCGCGTCGGAGGCATGGTGGGCCAACCAGGTCCGCGCCGCGCTCAGCCAGGTGCCGCGCGACAAGGCGGTCGTGACCATCGCCAATTATTCCTACGACTGGCACGGCAAGAGTGCCGACGCCAATTCGGTCGAAGAAGCGTGGCAGGAAGCGGCCGAGAGCGACGCGGTGCCTATGTGGGACCGGGCGAGCGGCAATTCGACCTTCGCCTATGACGATGAGAATGGCGAGCGCCACACCGTCTGGCTGCTCGACGCGGCGAGCGCGTTCAACCAGCTGAGCCTGCTCGAGCGGGCGGGGGTCCGTGACGTCGCTCTGTGGCGGATGGGGGCCGAGGATCCGGCGCTGTGGACCGAGTTCGGGCGCTCGGCGACGCGGCCCTTGAACGCCGGGCTGCTCCAGTCGCTGGCACAGGTCAGCAACGTCGACGTCGAGGGCAATGGCGAAATCCTGCGGATCACCTCGCTGCCGTCGGCGGGACGGCGGAACATCACGATCGGCCGCAACGGGCTGATCGACGGGGTCGACTTCAAGCAACTCCCCAAGCCCTACACGATCAACCGCACCGGCGATCAGCCGGGGCTGATCGCGCTGACCTTCGACGACGGGCCCGACCGCCGCTGGACTCCGAAAATCCTCGACATCCTCAAGTCCAACCATGTCCCGGCGACCTTCTTCATCGTCGGCGAGAACGGGCTAACCGAGTACAGCCTGCTGCGGCGGATGATCGACGAAGGCAATGAGATCGGCAGCCACACCTATACGCACCCCAATCTGGCGACGACCGGGACCGCGCGGACGCTGTTCGAGCTCAATGCGACGCAGCGCCTGTTCCAGGCCTTTACCGGGCGGTCGTTGAAGCTGTTCCGTGCGCCCTATTTCGGGGACGCCGAGCCGACCACCGCCGACGAAATCCTCCCCGCGCTCGAAGCGCAGCAGCGCGGCTACATCAGCGTCGGTCTGCACGTCGACAGCGAGGACTGGCAGCGGCCGGGCGTGCCGGCGATCGTCAACAATGTGGTGACGGGGGTGCTGGCCGGGACCCCGGACCGCAGCGCCAACATCATTCTAATGCACGACAGCGGCGGCGATCGGGCGGAAACCGTCGCCGCGCTGCCGCAGATCATCGCCCAGCTGAAGGCGCGCGGCTACCGTTTCGTCCCGGTGTCCGAGCTGGCGGGGCTGAGCCCGGCGCAGGCGATGCCGGTGCTGAGCACCGCCGACCAGGCGACCGCGCAATTCTCGCTGTTCCTGTTCCTGGCGCTGGGCTTCCTCGTCACCAGCCTGGGCGTGCTGTTCGCGGTGGCGCTGACTCTCGGGGTCGGGCGGGCGCTGGTGCTGAGCGGGCTGGCATTGCTGAACGCCCGGCGCGAGCTGGCGCGGGTCAAGCCGCCGATCGATCCCGCGACCTTCGTCACCGTGCTGATCCCGGCCTATAATGAGGAAGCAGTGATCGAGCGCTCGGTCCGCACCGTGCTCGCCAGCACCGACGTCAAGCTCGAGGTGATCGTCATCGACGACGGGTCGAAGGACCGCACCTCGGCCATCGTCCGCGATGCGTTCAGCGGGGACGAGCGGGTGCGGCTGCTGACGCTGGAGAATGGCGGCAAGGCGCACGCGCTCAACCAGGGGCTGGCGCTGGCGGGGGGCGAGATCGTCATCGCGCTCGACGCCGACACCCAGTTCGAGCCGACCACCATCGCGCGGCTGGCACGGTGGTTCGCGGCCGATCCCAAGCTCGGCGCGGTGGCGGGCAACGCCAAGGTCGGCAACCGGATCAACCTCATCACCCGCTGGCAGGCATTGGAATATGTCACGGCGCAGAACCTCGAGCGGCGTGCGCTCGCCTGGCTCGGCGCGATGACGGTGGTGCCGGGCGCGGTGGGGGCATGGCGCCGCGCGGCAATTGCCGAGGTCGGCGGCTATCCCGGCGACACGCTGGCCGAGGACCAGGATCTGACGATCGCGGTGCAGCGTCTGGGCTGGGAGGTCACCTACGATCAGTCGGCGGTCGCCTGGACCGAAGCGCCGCACTCGATCCGTCAGCTCGCCCGCCAGCGCTTCCGGTGGGCGTTCGGCACGATCCAGTGCCTGTGGAAGCACAAGCGCGTGATCAGCTCGGGCAAGCCCAAGGGGCTGGCGTTCATCGGCCTGCCCCAGGCGATCCTGTTCCAGCTGCTGTTCGCGCTGGTGTCGCCGCTGATCGACCTCGCGCTGATCGTCAGCATCGTGACCACCAGCCTGTCGATCCACGATCACGGCCTCACCTACGTCCAGGGCGACTTGAACCGCATGGCGGCCTTCTGGCTGCTGTTCGCGGCGATCGATCTCGTCGCGGGGCTGATCGCCTTCGCGCTCGAGCGGCGCGAGCGGTGGCGGCTGATCGTCTGGCTGCTGCCGATGCGCTTCGTCTATCGCCAGATCATGTATTACGTGGTGATCAAGGCGACGATCCAGGCGCTGCGCGGGCCCAAGGTCGGGTGGACCACGGTCGCGCGGCGTGGCTCGGTCGAGCTCAAGCCCGCGGCGCCGGCGAAGAAGCTCGAGACGGTCGACTGAGCATAGAAAAAGGCCCGCCGCTCGGGGGAGCGACGGGCCCATTTTCTGGTCGAAGCGTCGAGGCTTAGTCGAACAGCTTGGCGAAGGCGCGCTTGGCGCGGGTCTTCCAGTGGCCGCGATGGTAGGCGTCGGAGGCCAGCAGCGGCAGCACGCTGGTCGCCTCGGCGAACACCATCTGCTCGAGCGCGGTCGAGACCTTGCCCCAGCTCGCCGCCTCCTGGAGGGTCGAGGAGGAGCAGGCGCCGTCGCGGACGTCGGCGACGGTGATCTGCACGGCGTATTTGTGCACCTCGACATCGTCGTGGCCGAGGATCTCGGCGCAGACCACGGTGTCTTGGGTAAAGTTCTTGGGCACGCCGCCGCCGATCATCAGCAGGCCGGTGGTCCCCGCCTTGATCTTGATGTCGGTCAGCTCACGGAAGTCGGCGATGGCGTCGAGCACCATGTAGGGCTTGCCTTCCTTCATCCGGTCGACCTGGTGCTTGACGAGGCCGAAGCCCGCCGAGCTGTCGACGAATGCCGGGCAGAAGATCGGCACGTCATGCTCGTAGGCGAGCTGGACGAGGCTGCCCTGCTTCTTGGCGTTGCCCTCGCTCAGCCACTTGCCCATCTCGCGGATGAAGGCGCGGCTGGAGTAGGGCTTGGGGTCGAGGGCATCGGCGATGCGGCCGATGGTGAAGTCGCAGTCCTGCAGCTGCGTCTCGTCGATATAGGTGTCGTAAATGCGGTCGATGTAGAGCGAGCGCAGCGTGTCATCGTCAGGGATTTCAAGCGCTTGATAGTGCTTGTGGCCAAGCGCTTCGAAGAAATCCATGTCGACGATCGAGGCGCCGGTGGCGACGATCGCGTCGACCATATTCGAGCGGACCAGCTCGGCATAGAGGTCCATGCAGCCACCGGCCGAGGTCGAGCCGGCGATCACCAGGATGACCGAGCAGTCTGGATCGGCCAGCATCTGGTTGTAGATGCCGGTCGCGCGCGACAGGTCGCGGCTGGTGAAGCTCATCTTGCCCATCGCGTCGACGATCGGGCGGGCGTCGAACTTGGTGATGTCGATATGCTCGACGGTCGACGACAGCAGCTCCGCCTTGCGGGTGTCGTTGATCTTGGTCTCGGTGTTCATGGGTTTTCTTCCATCCTGCTTTGGACAAGATGCTCGTCATTCATACGCCGTCACCCCGGGCTCGACCCGGGGTCCACCTGTCCTTCGAGCGAGCAAGAAGAAGGTGGATGCCGGATCAAGTCCGGCATGACGGTAATGGTTGCGCCTGGACGCTTAGCGGTGACGAATTACAGCGTCACGACGTTGGAGCGCTGATCCTCACGGGTCACCGCGCCGTAGAGGCTGGCCATCGGTTCGTCGGTCACGACCACCGCCGGCGCGGTGGCCGAGCCGAAGCCGTTGAACGCGGTCCGCATCGCCGAGCCGTAGGCGCCGAGCATGCCGATCTCGATATAGTCGCCGGCCTTGACGTCGCCCGGCAGGACGAAGGGGCCGGCCATCTGATCGAGATCGTCGCAGGTCGGGCCGTAGAAGCTGAACGGCATGTCGCGCGTATCGGACTCGGTCTCGCGAACGAGGCTGACCGGGAAGCGCCAGGCGATGTGCGCGGCGTCGAACAACGTCCCGTAGGCGCCGTCGTTGATGTAGAGTTCGTCGCCGCGGCGCTTCTCGACCCGCACCAGCACGGATGCATATTCGGCGCACAGCGCGCGGCCCGGCTCACACCACAGTTCGGCCGAGTAGCTGATCGGCAGCTTCTCGAACGCCTCGTGGATGACCGCGAAATAGGTCTCGAGCGGCGGGGGCTCCATCCCCGGATAGGAGGAGGGGAAGCCGCCGCCGACGTCGACGATGTCGACGGTGACCGCCGCCTCGACGATCGCGTCGCGGACGCGCGCCATCGCCTCGGCATAGGCCGCCGGGGTCATCGCCTGGCTGCCGACGTGGAAGCACAGGCCGAGCGCGTCGGCGGCCTGGCGGGCCGCCATCAGCAGCGCCTTCTGCTCGTCGGGCGCGGCGCCGAACTTGGACGCCAGGCTCAGCTTGGCATGCTCGCTCGACACCCGCAGGCGGACCAGCAGGTTCAAGTCGGTGGCGGCAACGCCCTCGGTCGAGGTCGCCGCGACGATCTTGTCGAGCTCCTCCATCGAATCGAGGCTGAAGGTCTTCACGCCGTGCTGGAAATAGGCCTCGGCGATCGCTTCCTCGGCCTTGACCGGGTGCATGAAGCACAGGGTCGCGTTCGGCAGGGTGCCGGCGACCAGGCGCACCTCACCGATCGAGGCCACGTCGTAATGCGTGACCCCGCCGTCCCACAGCACCTGCAAGAGGTCTGGGGAGGGGTTGGCCTTGACCGCATAGAGCGACCGGCCCGGAAACTTCTCCACGAAGAAGCGGGCGGCACGGCGAGCGGCATGCGGACGGAGAAGCGTGACCGGCTGCACCGGCTTCGACTTCGCGATCTCGGCCGCGCCGGAAACGACGGCGGGGCCAAACGGGGCGGACGCTAGCCCCAGCGCGCGATGATGCTTGTGCAACTCAAGGGACCTCCAAATGCCTCGCGGCAATCATTGACGAAAAGCTGCCTTGCGGTTGGAAGTCCCATGGGGCAGCGGAGGCGCGATATATGGAGGGGGGTCCCTTAACGCAACATTTTTGTCGCATGGTTTTCGGACCCGCGGCACCGCTCGTCGCAACTGCGCCACACCCCGTCCAAGCCGCTGACAAGCATAAGGAATTTCACAAGTCGTGACTCTCGACCATGACTCGATTGTGGCAGCCGCCGAGCGCATCGCTGGGCTGGTCGAGCGCACGCCGCTCATCGAAGCGAATCTGCCGGGCGGGCGGGTGTGGCTCAAGGCCGAGTGCCGGCAGACCGGGGGCAGCTTCAAGCTGCGCGGGGCGACCAACCGGTTGCTCCAGCTGAGCCAGGCCGAGCGGCGCGCCGGGGTGGTGGCTTTCTCCTCGGGCAATCATGCGCAGGGCGTGGCGATCGCGGCCGCACGGCTGGGCATCCCGGCGACGATTGTGATGCCGGCCGACGCGCCAGCGCTGAAGGTGGCGGGGACGCGCGCTGAGGGGGCGGAGATCGTCTTCTACGACCGCGGACACGAGGATCGCGTCGCCATCGCCGAGAAGCTGGCGGCGGAGCGGGGCGCGGTGGTGGTGCCGAGCTTCGACGATTACGCCATCGTTGCGGGCCAAGGGACGGCGGGGCTCGAGACCGTCGCGCAATGCCCCGAGCCGGTGCGGCGGATCCTCGTCTGCACCGGGGGCGGGGGGCTGGCGGCGGGGATCGCGCTGGCGGTGCCGGAAGCCGACATCATCTGCGTCGAGCCCGCGGGGTGGGACGACATGGGGCGGTCGCTTGGCGCTGGGCGAATCGAGCCAGTCGGCCCGAACCCGCCGCCGACGCTTTGCGACGCGCTGCAGACGCCGCTGGTGTCGCCGATCACCTTCGGCGTGCTGGCAGAGCGCGGGGCGCGGGGAGTGTCTGTCAGCGAGGACGAAGTGAAGGCGGCGGTGCGCTGGGCGTGGCGCGCGCTTGGGCTGGTGGTCGAGCCTGGCGGGGCGGTGGCGCTGGCGGCATTGCTGGCGGGCAAGGTGGCGGTCGAGCCGGGGACAGTGGCGACGCTATCGGGCGGGAATATCGATCCCGCGCTGCATGAGAAGATCGTCGGGGAGGGCCGCTCGTCCTGAGCGGAAGCCCGCAGGGCTGAAGTCGAAGGGCGCCCTTCGACTGCGCTACGCTCCGCTCAGGACGAGCGGAGGGACGCTTAGGCGACGGCGGTCCGATATTCGCCGGGATCGACCTGCGAAGGCGAGTTGCGCTCGACGGTGCGGGTCAGCTCTTCGAGCTCGGCAGCGAGAATCTGCAGTTCGGCGGCGAGTGCCTTGGGATCGACCTCGGCGAGATTCTCGGAAGCGTCGAGGAGCGTGTCGAGCATCATCGCGATGCACGGCAGGATCGTCTCCTCGATCCGGTCGAACGCCTCGGTCAGGCGGTCCTGCTGTTCGCGCACGTTCATGAAGCTGCTAGCTAGCGCGGCGAAGTTAAGAAACTGCCAAGGAGCGGACGAGTGAGCGGAGTGGTGGCGGCGATCTTTTCGGTGGCAGTGATCGCCGCCTTCACCCTGCTTGGCTTCGGGGTCCGCTTCGCGCTTCAGCCCGCGACCCGCAAGAACGGCGCGCTGATGATCGTGGCGGGGGTGGTAATCCTCGCCAACGTGCTGATCTGGACGGTGTGAGCGCCTAGCGGCGGCCGACCGGCGCCTTGGGAAGGGGCTGGGCGAGCCGCATGTCGACGTAGTCCTCGACGATCTTCATGAGGAGGTCGAGCTCGTTGGCGAAGAAGTGGTTGGCGCCGGGGATCGTCTCGTGGGCGATGGTGATGTGGCGCTGGGTCCGGAGCTTGTCGACCAGCTTCTGCACCGCCGCCGGTGTGACCACCTCGTCGGCCTCGCCCTGGACGATGATGCCCGAGGAGGGGCAGGGGGCGAGGAAGCTGAAGTCGTACATGTTGGCCGGCGGGGCGATCGAGATGAAGCCCTTGATCTCGGGACGCCGCATGAGGAGCTGCATCCCGATCCAGGCGCCGAAGCTGACCCCGGCGACCCAGGTCTGCTCGGCCTCGGGATGGATCTGCTGGACCCAGTCGAGCGCGCTCGCCGCGTCGGACAGTTCGCCAACGCCATTGTCGAACACGCCCTGGCTCTTGCCGACCCCGCGGAAGTTGAACCGCAGGGTGGCGAAGCCGCGCTTGACGAACGCCTGGTACAGGAGCTGCACCAGCTTGTTGTTCATCGTGCCGCCCGCCTGCGGGTGGCTGTGGAGGATCAGCGCGACCGGCGCGCGCGGGCGCACCCCGGGGTGAAAGCGGCCTTCGAGACGGCCCTCGGGCCCGGGAAAGATAACTTCGGGCATGACCCTCTGGATGTGTAAGGTGTGACTTGAAAGTGGCCGCGCCTATATAGGGTCGGTTCATCAACAGGCAATCGGCGGCTGCTCGCACGCGCTCATGGGCTCCACGCATATCTATCTCGACCATGCCGCGACGACGCCGGTGGTGGCGCCGGCGCGGGCGGCGATGGCCGATGCGTTGGCTGAGTGGGCCAATCCGTCGAGCCCGCACGCCGCGGGGCGCGCCGCCAAGGGCCGGCTCGAGCGGGCCCGTGCGAGCATCGCCGAGGCGCTCGGCTGGCGGCATGACGTCATCTTCACGAGCGGCGCGAGCGAGGCGCTGGCGATCGCCGGGGCGCGGGCGCTGCGTCCGGGGCGCTGGCACGGCGCGACCGAGCATGAGGCGGTGCCCGCCGCGATGGGCGCGGGCAGCCGGGTGCTTCCGGTCGGCGCCGACGGTCTGGTCGACGAGGCCGCGCTCGACGCCGCACTGGCCGAAGGGCCGGGGCTAGTCGCCATCCAGCAGGTCAATAACGAGACCGGGGTGATCCAGCCGTTGGACCGGCTCGCCGAGCGGATCCGCGCGGCGGGCTCGCTGCTCCTCGCCGATTGTGCGCAGGGGGCGGGCAAGCTGCTGCTGCCCGACGCGGACTTCATCGCGGTGTCGGCGCACAAGCTCGGCGGCCCGCCGGGAGTGGGGGCGTTGCTGGTCAAGGACTTAGGGATGCTCGCTGCGACGGGTGGGCAGGAGAAGGGCTATCGGCGGGGGACGCATAACCTGCCCGCCATCGCCGGTTTCGCCGCGGCGCTGGGCTCGGGCGCGTTCGCCGAGGCGATGCCGCGGCTGGCCGAGCTGCGCGCACGGCTCGAAGCGGCGCTGCCGGCGACGGTGATCGCCGCCGAGGCGCCGCGCAGCCCGGCGATCGGCGCCTATGCGGTCAAGGGGGTGAGCAGCGCGGCGCTGCTGGTCCAGCTCGACCTCGCCGGGTTCGCGGTCAGCGCGGGGAGCGCCTGCTCCTCGGGCTCGATGAAGCGCAGCCACGTGCTGGGCGCGATGGGGGTGGCGGGGGAGCTCGCCGACCGGGTGGTGCGGATCAGCTTCGGGCCCGAAACGACGGCGGCGGAGGTCGACGCGGTCGCCGCGGCGATCGCGCGCATCGCCGAGCGCGCCCGCGCCGCATGATCTACCTCGACTATCAGGCGACCACCCCGCTCGCGCCCGAGGTCAAGGCGGCAATGCTGCCGTGGCTCGACCATTATGCCAATCCGCACAGTCCCAGCCGTGCAGGCCGCGAAGCCGCAGCCGCAATCGAGCATGCGCGGGGGCAGGTTGCCGCGGCGCTTCCAGAGGGTGGTGACGTCATCTTCACTTCGGGGGCGACCGAGGCGCTCAATCTCGCGCTGCGCGGAGTGGGGACGCCGGGCCGCGACGAAATCGTCACGGTGGTGACCGAGCACGCTGCGGTGCTCGACACCTGCGACTGGCTGGAGGGGCAAGGACGGGCGGTCGTCCGCTTGCCGGTCGGCGCCGACGGGCTGCTTGACCTCGGTACGCTGCGGGCGGCGATGAGCGAGCGAACCGCCTTGGTCGCGGTCATGCTGGTCAACAATGAGATCGGGGTGATCCAGCCCATCGCCGAGATCGCCGCTATCGCGCATGAGGCGGGCGCCTTGATGCTGTGCGACGCAGTGCAGGGATTCGGGCGGATGGCGGTGCCCGATGGGCCCGACCTCATCGCGGTCAGCGGGCATAAGGTGCACGGCCCCAAGGGCGTGGGCGCCTTGTGGGTGCGGGCGGGAATCGATGTCGAGCCGCTGCTTCACGGTGGCGGGCAGGAGCGGGGGCTGCGCTCGGGGACGCTGTCGCCGATGCTGTGCGTGGGCTTCGGCGCGGCGGCGGCGCTGGCGGTCGAGCGGCGCGAGGCCGACGCGGCGCATGTCGAGCGGCTGTGGGCGGTGGCGCTCGACGCGCTCGGTCCGGGCTGGACCGTCAACGGCAGCACCGAGCAGCGCTATCGCGGCAACCTCAACCTGCGCGGCGACGGGCTCGACGCGGCGCGGCTGATCGGCGAGCTGCGCGACATTTCCTTCAGCCTCGGCAGCGCCTGCGCGAGCGGCTCGGGGCGGCCGAGCCACGTGCTGCGCGCGCTGGGGCTGAGCGATGCCGAGGCGCGCTCGTCGATCCGGCTTGGCTTCGGGCGCTATACGACCGAGGGCGAGTTGGCCGAGGCCTGCGGCCGGATCGCCGCGGCGGCCGAGGCGCAGCGCCGCTGGGTCGCATGACCCTGGTCACCTTCCTTCGGCCCGACGGCAGCGTCGATCGTGCGGTCGAAGCGCCGGCGGACGCGCGGTTGCTTGACGTCGCGCAGGCCGCCGGCCAGCCGCTCGAGGGCACCTGCCACGGGGCGATGAGCTGCTCGACCTGCCACGTCATAGTCGCGCCAGACGACTTCGCCCGGTTGAAACCGGCGAGCGAGGAGGAAGAGGATCTGCTCGACTTCGCATTTGCGGTCGAGCGAACTAGCCGGCTTGCGTGCCAAGTGGTGCTGTCGGCGGGACTGGAGACGCTGACGGTGCGGATGCCGGGGTGACGTGGTGACGTCACCGGAGGTCGTCACCCTGAACTTGTTTCAGGGTCCATTTTGTCGGCGACGGCGCGGGTGACGGGATGGATGCTGAAACGAGTTCAGCATGACGGGGGAAGAAGGGGAAGAGGGCGCGGAGTGAATCCGCGCCGTCGGTCGTGTCCGCTTCGCGGCACGCCGGCTGTGCTGGCATGTCTCAGCGCCAGCTCGCGCTGCCGCTGTGCATGCGGCGCAGGTGGGAGCCGGAACGACCCGGGACGAAATCGTTGTGGCTGCTTCCTTCCGGACCTGACCAGGTTGGCGACAATCCCGTCCGCCCGACTCCCGGGCGGCCATATGGTCGAAGCATCGCGGTCTGACAAGGAGTGGGCGAACGCATGACAGCCGCCCCCGCGCCCCCTACATCTTGACCCAATGACCGACGAATCGCCCGCTGACGAACCCGGCCTCGGCCTCGACCTGCCCGCGCAGCCGCTCGAGAAAAGTGCGGCGGCCTCGCCCTATCGGGTGCTCGCCCGCAAATACCGCCCGCAGAGCTTCGCCGAGCTGATCGGGCAGGAGGCGATGGTAACCACCTTGGCCAATGCGATCGCCTCGGGGCGGATCGCGCACGCCTTCCTGCTGACCGGGGTGCGCGGGGTCGGCAAGACCTCGACCGCGCGGCTGGTCGCCAAGGCGCTCAACTGCATCGGACCCGACGGGCAGGGCGGCCCAACCATCGATCCGTGCGGGGTGTGCGAGCCGTGCCGGGCGATCGCCGAGGGGCGGCACATCGACGTGACCGAAATGGACGCGGCGAGCCACACCGGCGTCGACGACGTCCGCGAGATCATCGAGGCGGTCCGCTACGCCGCGGTCAGCGCGCGCTTCAAGATCTACATCATCGACGAAGTCCACATGCTCTCGAAGAATGCCTTCAACGCACTGTTGAAGACGCTCGAGGAGCCGCCGGCGCACGTCAAATTCCTGTTCGCGACGACCGAGGTCAACAAGGTCCCGGTGACCGTGCTGTCACGCTGCCAGCGGTTCGACCTGAAGCGCATCCCGGCCGAGAAGCTCGCCGAGCATTTCGGCCGTGTCGCCGAGCTGGAGCAGGTCGCGGTCGAGCCCGAGGCGCTGAGCGTGGTCGCCCGCGCCGCCGAAGGGTCGGCGCGCGACGGGCTGTCGATCCTCGACCAGGCGATCGCGCACGGCGAGGGGCGGGTGACCGCCGCCGAAGTGCGCGCGATGCTCGGCCTCGCCGACCGCGGGCGGGTGCGGCAATTGCTGGCGACCGTGCTCGATGGGGATGCCACGGCCGCGCTGGCGCAGCTCGACGAGGCGCACAGCCTCGGGCTCGACCCCGCCGCGCTCATCCGCGGGCTGATGGAGTCGGTCCATGCAGTGACCCGGGTCAAGGCCGGGGCGCAGGCGGATGTCCTCTCCTCGGCCGAGGAGCGCGAGGCTGCCGAGGCGCTGGCGTCGCGGCTCGGCTGGGCCAACCTGCACCGGCTGTGGCAATTGCTTCTCAAGGGACTGGCGGACGTCGGCCAGGCGCCCGACCCGCAGGAAGCCGCGGCGATGGTGCTGCTGCGCGTCATCCACGCCGCCGAGCTGCCCGACCCGGCGACGATCCTCGCGCAATTGCAGTCGGGCGGGGCGGTGGCGCTGGGCAGTCCGGCGCCCGCCGCCCGCGCGCCGGCCGCCATTGCACCGGCGGCGTCGGCTGCGACCAGCCTGCCGGCTACCTTCCTCGAACTGGTGAAGCGGCTCGAGGGCGAGGGGCAGGCTTTGCTCGGCCTCAAGCTGCGCGACCAGGTCGGGGTGGTCCGCTATGCCCCGCCCGAGCTGGCGTTGAAGCCGCTGAAGCCGCTTGGCCCCGATTTCTCGCGCGAGCTGGCCGGCCAGTTGAAGACGCTGACCGGCGCGACCTGGTCGGTGACCCTTGCCGAGGGTGAGGCTGAGCCGTCGTTGAAGCAGCAGGACGACATGGCCGAGGAACGTGCCCGCGCCGCCGTCCTCGCCGACCCCGCCGTCGCCGCCGCGCTTGCCGCCTTTCCCACCGCGACGCTCGAAAGCGTTGCTCGACCAGGAGCCTGATCCATGCCCGAAATGCCCGACCTCAATGCCATCCTCGAGATGGCGCAGAACGCCCAGGCCGAGCTCCAGCGCGCGCAGGACAATCTCGACAAGGTCGAGGTCGAGGGCCAGGCCGGCGGCGGGCTGGTCAAGATCCGCTCGAGCGCCAAGGGGCGGATCATCGGCATCAGCATCGACGACAGCCTGCTGCAGCCCTCGGAGAAGACGATGCTCGAAGACCTCGTCACCGCCGCGCTCAACGACGCGCGCCTGAAGGCCGACCAGGTCGCCGCTACCGAGATGCAGCGGATGCAGTCGAGCCTGCCGCTGCCGCCGGGCTTCCAGATGCCGGGGATGTGACGGACGCGGTTGACTTGGCCTGACGGGCTGCCACTCTCGTCCGGCTCGGACAGGAGGGGAAAGATGTCGGCGCTGGGTGCAATGCAGAACTGGCCGCTCAGGGTCATGCGGCTGGTCGACCATGCCGAGCGCGAGCATGCGCAGCGCGAGGTCGTCTCCGCCTGGGCCGATGGCAGCATCACCCGCACCAACTGGGCCGAGGTTGCCGCGCAGGCGCGGCGGATGGCCAGGGCGCTCGAGCGGATGGGCATCCGCAAGGGCGACCGGGTCGCCACGCTGGCGATGAACCACGCCCACCATCTGACGTCATGGTATGGCGCGATCGGGATGGGCGGTATTCTCCACACCATCAACCCGCGGCTGTTCGCCGACCAGCTCGCCTTCATCGCCAACCATGCCGAGGACCGGGTACTCCTCTACGACCGGGCGTTCGCCGACCTTGTCGAGAGCATGAAGCCGCAGTGGCCGACGATTGGCCATTACGTCTGCATGGACGACGGCGAGTTCGCCGATTGGCTGGCCCGCGAGGACGACGATTACCGCTGGGCCGAGGGCGACGAGCGCGAGCCGTGCGGGCTGTGCTACACCAGCGGGACCACTGGCAATCCCAAGGGCGTGCTCTACGAGCATCGCTCGACCATGCTCCACACGCTGATGGAGGTGAGCCCCGACGTCTTCAACCTCGGCGCGAGCTCAGTGGTGCTGCCGATCGTGCCGATGTTCCACGCCAACGCCTGGGGGGTGCCGTGGGCGGCGCCGATGACTGGGTGCAAGCTGGTCCTCTCCGCCGACTATCGCCCGCAGCAGATGTGCGAGCTGTTCCGCGACGAGGGCGTGACTCACTCGGCGGGGGTGCCGACCATCTGGATGGGGATGATCGAATATATCGAGCGCACCGGCACCCCGCTGTCGGCACTGAAGAACGTCACCATCGGCGGGTCGGCAGCGCCGCGGGCGATGGTCGCCTGGTTCCGCGAGCGCGGGATCGACGTCGGCCACGCTTGGGGAATGACCGAGACCTCGCCGATCGGCACCTGCGGCGCACCGCCGGCGGGCTGGGACGATTACGGCGATAGCGAGCAGCTCGACTACATCACCCGCCAGGGCCGCATCCCGTTCGGAGTCGAGCTGCGGACAGTGGACGACGACGGCCACGTGCTGCCGCGCGACGGGGTGTCGTCGGGCCGGCTGCAGGTGCGCGGGCCGTGGGTGGTGCAGCGCTACTTCAAGGCGGACCATGACGCGGTCGACGCCGAGGGGTGGTTCGACACCGGCGACGTCGCCGCGCTCCACCCCGACGGGACGATGCAGATCACCGACCGCTCGAAGGACGTGATCAAGTCGGGCGGCGAGTGGATCAGCTCGATCGAGCTCGAGAATGCCGCGGTCGGCTGCGCCGGCGTGGCCGAGGCGGCGGCGATCGGGATCGTCCATCCCAAGTGGGACGAGCGACCGCTGCTGCTGGTGGTCCGCGCGCCGGGGAGTGACGTCACCGCGGCGCAGGTGCGCGCCCACCTCGCGACCCAGGTCGCCAAATGGTGGCTGCCCGACGCGATCGAGTTCGTCGACGAGCTCGCCCACACCGCCACCGGCAAGCTGAGCAAGAAGACCCTGCGCGAGCAGTGGCGCGACTATCGCTTCCCCGACGCGGTGGCGATGGTCGGGCGGTAGGTCCACACCTAGCCAACCGGCTTCCAAACGCTTATCTGCGCGGCAAATCTCACCACCGCTTAATAAGGATCAAGCGACCCCATGGCCGCCCAGTACGCCTACGTGATGAAGGGTCTGACCAAGACCTTTACCGGCGCTCCCAAGCCGACGCTGAGCAACATCAACCTGCAATTCTATCAGGGCGCCAAGATCGGCATCGTCGGCCCCAACGGCGCCGGCAAGTCGACCCTGATGAAGATCATGGCCGGGATCGACACCGAATATACCGGCGAGGCCTGGCCCGGCGAGAACATCACCGTCGGCTATCTCGCGCAGGAGCCCGAGCTCGACCCGACCAAGACCGTGCTCGAGAACGTCAAGGATGGCGCGCGCGGGACCGCCGACATGGTCGATCGCTTTAACGCGATCTCGGCCGAGATGGGCGATCCCAAGGACGACACCGACTTCGACGCGCTGATGGCCGAAATGGGCGAGCTGCAGGAGAAGATCGACGCGGTCGACGGGTGGACGCTCGACAACCAGCTCGAGATCGCGATGGAGGCGCTGCGCTGCCCGCCGTCGGATTCACCGGTGACGTCATTGTCGGGCGGTGAGAAGCGCCGCGTCGCGCTGACCCGGCTGCTGATCCAGAAGCCATCGATCCTGCTGCTCGACGAGCCGACCAACCACCTCGATGCCGAAAGCGTCCAGTGGCTCGAGCAGCATCTCAAGGAATATGCCGGCGCGGTGCTAATGATCACCCACGACCGCTACTTCCTCGACAATGTGGTGGAATGGATCCTCGAACTCGATCGCGGGTCTTATTATCCCTACGAAGGAAACTACTCCACCTATCTGGAAAAGAAGGCGAAACGCCTCGAGCAGGAGAGCCGGGAGGAGAGCGGCAAGCAGAAGGCGCTGACCCGCGAGCTCGAATGGATCCGGCAGACCCCGGCGGCGCGGCAGAGCAAGAGCAAGGCTCGCATCCGCAAGTTCGAGCAATTGCAGGACGCCCAGGACGACCGCCGCATCGGCAAGGCGCAGATCGTCATCCAGGTGCCCGAGCGCCTCGGCGGCAAGGTCATCGAGGTCGAGAACATCTCCAAGGCCTATGGCGACAAATTGCTGTTCGAGGATCTGAGCTTCACCTTGCCCCCGGGCGGAATCGTCGGGGTGATCGGCCCCAACGGCGCGGGCAAGTCGACGCTGTTCAAGATCCTCACCGGCAAGGAAGCCCCCGACAGCGGCAGCGTCGCGGTCGGCGAGACCGTGCGACTGGGCTTTGTCGACCAGAGCCGCGACCACCTCGATCCCAAGAAGAACGTGTGGGAAGAGATCAGCGACGGGCTCGATTATATGAAGGTCAACGGCCAGGACGCCTCGACCCGGGCTTATGTCGGCGCGTTCAACTTCAAGGGTCCCGACCAGCAGAAGAACGTCGGCAAGTTGTCGGGCGGTGAGCGCAACCGCGTCCACATGGCGAAGATGCTGAAACAGGGCGGCAACGTGCTGCTGCTCGACGAGCCGACCAACGATCTCGACGTCGAGACGCTGGGCGCGCTCGAGGACGCGATCGAGAATTTCGCCGGCTGCGCGGTGGTCATCAGCCACGACCGCTTCTTCCTGGATCGGCTGGCGACCCACATCCTCGCCTTCGAGGGCGACAGCCACGTCGAGTGGTTCGAGGGTAACTTCGAAGCCTATGAAGAGGACAAGAAGCGGCGCCTCGGGCCGGAGGCCGACCGGCCGACGCGGACCAGCTACAAGAAGCTGGCGCGGTAAGGGGGCGCTCCTCCGGCGTAAACAGGGGGCACTTGCTTCGATTCAAGAAGGTGGATGCCGGATCAAGTCCGGCATGACGGGTTTTCGGAGAGCGTCACCCCGGGCTTGACCCGGGGTCCACCTGCCTTTTGCCGATCAGCGGCTCGAAGCCGAAGTCTTCGGCAAGGTCCCGCCAGCTCGGATTGGCCTCTACGATCAGCTCGATCTTCCACTCGCGCCGCCAGCGCTTGATCGTCTTCTCACGGGCGATGGCGGTCAGCATCTCCTCGTGCCGTTCGAACCAGACAAGGCGCGTCACGCCGTAGCGGGTCGTAAAGCCGCGGGTCGTACCCTCGCGATGCTTGAACATGCGTGCGACGAGGTCCGAGGTTACGCCAGTGTAGAGGGTACCTTTGAACCCGCTTGCCAGAATGTTGACGCAGGGTTCGCGCTGCATTGTCGCATTCCAAAAGAAGGTGGATGCCGGGTCAAGCCCGGCATGACGAGTAAGGGTGACTGCCGGCTCCCGCCAGCCCCTTTTGCGCCGCAGCATGGGCGTGGTAAGCGGCCGCCCATGACTTCGACCAACGACATTCGCCGCAGCTTCCTCGATTACTTCGAAGGGCAAGGGCACGCCCGCGTGGCATCGGCGCCGCTGGTGCCGCACAACGACCCGACGCTGATGTTCGTCAACGCCGGGATGGTGCCGTTCAAGAACGTCTTCACCGGGCTCGAGAGCCGGCCCTATTCGACCGCGACGAGCAGCCAGAAGTGCGTCCGCGCGGGCGGCAAGCACAACGACCTCGACAATGTCGGCTACACCGCGCGCCACCACACCTTCTTCGAGATGCTCGGCAATTTCTCGTTCGGCGATTATTTCAAGGAACGCGCGATCGCGCTCGCTTGGGGACTGCTGACCAAGGAGTGGGGGCTCGACCCCGACCGTTTGACGGTCACCGTCTACCACAGCGACGACGAGGCGTTCTCCCTGTGGCAGAAGATCGCCGGACTACCCGACCACCGCATCATCCGCATCGCCACCAAGGACAATTTCTGGGCGATGGGGCCGGACGGGCCGAGCGGCCCCTGCTCGGAAATTTTCTACGATCACGGCGACCACATCCCCGGCGGTCCTCCGGGCAGCCCGGACGAGGATGGCGACCGCTTCGTCGAGATCTGGAACCTCGTCTTCATGCAGCACCTGCAGGAGAACGACGTCATCGTCTCCGACCTGCCGCGGCCGTCGATCGACACCGGCATGGGATTGGAGCGGGTCGCCGCGGTGCTGCAGGGGGTCCACGACAATTACGACACCGACACCTTCAAGGCGCTGATCGCGGCGTCCGAGGAGCTGACCCGGACGCGGGCCGAGGGCGCGAGCCAAGCCTCGCACCGGGTGATCGCCGATCATTTGCGCTCGTCGGGCTTCCTCGTCGCCGATGGCGTGCTCCCGGCCAATGAGGGGCGCGGCTATGTGTTGCGGCGGATCATGCGCCGGGCGATGCGCCACGCGCACCTGCTCGGCGCCGCGGAGCCGCTGATGTACCGGCTGGTGCCCGCGCTGGTCGCCGAGATGGGCGCGGCTTACCCCGAGCTGGTCCGCGCGCAGCCGCTGATCGAGGCGACGCTGCGCCAGGAGGAGACCCGCTTCCGCCAGACGCTGACCAATGGCCTGCGGTTGCTCGACGAGGCGACCGGCTCGCTAGGCGCGGGCGGGACGCTGCCGGGCGAGACCGCGTTCAAGCTCTACGACACCTACGGCTTCCCCTACGACCTCACCGAAGACGCGCTGCGGGCGCAGGGGCTGCAGGTCGACCGCGCCGGCTTCGACGCGGCGATGGCCGAGCAGAAGGCGCGCGCCCGGGCGGCGTGGAAGGGCTCGGGCGAGAAGGCGTTGGATGAATTGTGGTTCGACCTGGTCGAGGAATATGGCGCGACCGAGTTCACCGGTTACGCGGGCCACCGGGGCGAAGGGGCGGTGCTGGCGATCGTCCGTGACGGCCAGCGGGTCGAGATGCTCGAGGCGGGGCAGACGGGGCAGGTGCTGCTCAACCAGACGCCCTTCTACGCGGAAAGCGGCGGGCAGGTCGGCGACAGCGGAAACCTCAAGACTCTGAACGGCTTCGAGGGCGACGTTACCGACACGTCAAAGCAGCTCGGCAAGCTCCACGCGCTCGCCGTGACGGCGCGGAGCGGCTCGCTCAAGGTCGGCGACACGGTCCAGCAGAGCGTCGACGAGGAGCGCCGCCGGATGGTCCGCGCCAACCACAGCGCGACGCACCTGCTCCACGCCGCGCTGCGCCATCGGCTCGGCACCCACGTCACCCAGAAGGGCAGCCTGGTCGCTCCCGACCGGCTGCGCTTCGATTTCTCGCAGCCGACCGCGCTCACCGCCGACGATATCACGGCGATCGAGGCCGAGGTGAACGCCCACATCCGCCACAACCAGCCGGTGACGACCCGGCTGATGACCCCCGACGAGGCGATCGCCGAAGGCGCGATGGCGCTGTTCGGCGAGAAATATGGCGACGAGGTGCGCGTGCTCTCGATGGGGCTCGACAGCGACAAGACCTATTCGGTCGAGCTGTGCGGCGGCACCCACGTCAATGCGCTGGGCGACATCGCGCTATTCAAGATCATCTCCGAGAGCGCGGTGAGCTCGGGAGTGCGGCGGATCGAGGCGCTGACCGGCGAGGCGGCGCGCCACTGGCTGATCGCCCGTGACGCGCGGCTGCGCGACATCGCCGCCAGCCTCAAGGCCGCGCCCGACGAGGCCCCGGCGCGGGTCGCCGCGCTGGTCGAGCAGACGCGCAAGCTCGAGCGCGAGCTGGCCGAGGCGAAGAAGCAGCTCGCGATGGGCGGCGGCGGCGGGGCGCCCGCGGCCGGGCCCGAGGAGATCGCTGGCGTGCCGTTCATCGGCCGCGTGGTCGACGGGCTCGACCCCAAGGCGCTGCGGCCCGAGATCGACAAGCTCAAGAAGCAATTGGGCTCGGGCGTCGCCGCGCTGATCGCGGTCAACGACGGCCGCGCCAGCGTCGCCGCCGGGGTCACCGACGACCTCACCGGCCAGGTCTCCGCGGTCGACCTCGTCAAGGCGGCGGTCGCCGCGCTCGGCGGGCAGGGCGGGGGCGGTCGCCCCGACATGGCGCAGGGCGGCGGGCCCGATGGCGCCAAGGCCGACGAGGCGCTGGCGGCGATCAAGGACGGGCTGGCAAAGGTCAGCGCCTGACGAGCCCGCTCGTCCTGAGCGGACCCCGGACTTGTTCCGGGGGAAGTCGAAGGGCGCTCGCGTGGCAAGGCGCCCTTCGACTTCGGCCTGCGGCCTGCGCTCAGGACGAACGTTTGGTGTTCAGCGCCGCCGTCCGAGCGCCGGCTCCTCGCTGAGCTCGCCCTGCTCGCGGATGAGGGCGCGTAGCTCGGCGCGTTTTCGTGGATCGAGGCGATCACCGGGCCCGTCGCGACACCGATGTCGACCAGCACCGCCTCGCTCATCTGCAGGCTGCCCTCCATCGTCTCGGGCACCGCGTCGGTCGCGCCGGCCTTGTAGAGCTGTGCGGCGTGGGCGCCGTCGCGGGCTCGGCTGACGATGGTGAGGCGGGGGCAGTCGTCCCGGATGGTGCGGGTGAGGCGGTTGGCGAGGACGGGGTCGTCCATCGTCAGCACTACGGCGGCCGCGTCGCGCAGGCCAAAGCGCTCGACCGCATCGCCCTTGGCGACGTCGCCGAAGATGACGCGGTGGCCGCTCTCGCGCGCGGCGGCGACCGCGTCGATATCGCCCTCGATCGCGAGGTAGCGGCGGCCGTGGGCGCTGAGCATGTCGGCGACCAGCCGGCCGACCCGCCCGAAGCCGAAGATCATGGTCACGCCCGCCGTGTCCTCGGCGCGGCTGCCGAGCGCGTCGGGGTCGATCCGCCGCGACAGCCGCCGGCCGAGCGCGGCGAGCAACGGGGTGACGGTGAGGCCGAGCGCCGTGACGATGGTCCAGAAGCCCGCCTGGTTGGCGCTGAGGACGCCGGCGGCGGCGGCGGCGCCGAGGACGATCAGGGTCAGCTCGGACGGGCTCGAGAGGAGCAGCGCGGCCTCGATCGCCACCCCGCGGCGGCGTCCGCGCCAGCGCAGCAGCCCCATGATCACCGCCGCCTTGGCGAGCAGCACCGCCGCCAGCGCGCCGAGCAGCGCGGGCCACTGCGCGACGATGGCGGGGAGGTCGAGCCGCAGCCCGACGGTGATCAGGAAGACGCCGAGCGCGAGGCCGCGGAGGGGCGCGGTGATGACCTCGACCTCGGCATGATAGTCGGTCTCGGCGATCAGTACCCCGGCGAGCAGTGCGCCGAGGCTGGCGCCGAGGCCGACACGGCCGGTGGCGAGGCTGCAGAGCATCAGGACGAGCAGGCTGATCGAGAAGAACAGCTCGGGGCTCTTGGTCCGCGCGGCCTGGGCGAACAGCATCGGCAGGAGGAAGCGGCCGGCGAGCAGCAGGCCGGCGATCACCGCGAGGTCGAGGGTCAGCGTCCCGAGCAGGGAGGCCCCGCCCGCCCCTCCGTCGAGCACGAACAGGATGGGGACAAGGCTCAAATCCTGGAACAGCAGGATGGCGAGCGCGACCCGGCCGACGCCGCTGGTGGTCCCGGCGATGGGGAGGACCAGGGCGGTCGAGCTCATCGCCAGCGCGAGCCCGAGCACGACCCCGCTGCCGCCGCGCGCGCCGAGAGCCCCGCCGAGCCCGCCGAGCAGCAACGCGGTCAGCAGCATCTGCGCGCCGCCCAGCCCGAACACCGCCTGGCGCATCGCGCCGAGGCGCTTGAGGCTCATCTCAAGCCCGATGGCGAAGAGGAGGAGGAGGATGCCGAACTCGGCGAAGGGCTGGATGGCGTCGGGATCGGTGATGCTGACCGCGCGCAGCCACGGCCAGCGCTCCGCCCAGCCGCCGAGCAGGTGCGGGCCGCCGAGCACGCCGACGAGGATGAAGCCGAGCACCGGCGAGATCCTGAGCCGCGAGAAGGCCGGGATGACGATCCCCGCCGCGCCGAGCACGGTCAGCGCGTCCGACAGCGCCGGACTGAAGTGGAGCGCGTTCGCCATGCCGCCTTTAAGCCGTAAGCCGGGGCCGGAGCCAAGGTGTCGCTGTTTCGTTTCCGGGGTAAGCGACATTAAGGAGGCTGCAGTGGCCGAGAAGACGTTCAAGCAGGGCGACAAGGTGGCGTGGGATTCGAGCGGCGGCCACTCGGTCGGCAAGGTCGAGAAGAAGCTGACCAGCCCAATGATGATCAAGGGCCACAAGGTCGCGGCGTCCAAGGTCAATCCGGAATATCTGGTGAAGAGCGACAAGAGCGGCAAGGAAGCCGCGCACAAGCCGGGCGGGCTCAAGAAGGCCTGAGCGGGGGCGCCTTGCTTTCGGAGCGAGCGGGCCGATGATGTGCCCCGCCGCCTGAGCCGAGGGAGATCATCTATGTCCGACCGTGACCTGATCGTCGTCGGGGGCGGGCCGGCGGGGGTGATGACGGGGCTGCTGTTCGCGCGGGCAGGGTGCCGGGTGACGGTGCTCGAGAAGCATGCCGATTTCTTCCGCGATTTCCGCGGCGACACGGTCCATCCCTCGACGACGGAGATCCTCGACCAGCTCGGCTGGTTGGACGATTTCCTGAGCCGTGCGCACAACCGGCTCGACCGCGCCGAGCTCAGGATCGCCGGCAAGGACTGGCTGATCGGCGATCTGTCGCACCTCGACACGCCCGCGCCGTTCATCGCGATGATGCCGCAATGGGACTTCCTCGATTTCCTGCGCGGCAAGGCGGCGCGTTACCCGGGGTTCGATCTCGAGCTATGCGAGCCGGTCGCCGATTTCATCGAGGAAGCTGGGCGGATCGTCGGGGTGCGGCTCGCCGACGGGCAGGAGCGGCGCGCGCGGCTGGTGATCGCCGCCGACGGGCGCTCGTCGCTGGTCCGCAGCCGCCAGTTGCTACCGGTCGAAGTGCTCGGCGCGCCGATGGACGTGCTGTGGTTCCGGGTGCCCAAGCAGCAGCCGGGAACCGCGCTGCGGGGGTCGGTCGAGCGCGGACGGCTGCTGGTGATGATCGACCGCGGCGATTACTGGCAGTGCGCCTTCCTCATTCCCAAGGGCAAGGCGGCCGAGCTGCTCGCCGGCGGTGTCGACCCGATCAAGGCTGAAGTCGCCGCCGCGGCGCCCGAACTCGACTTGTCGGGGCTGACCAAGGTCGAGGATCTGAAGCTGCTGAGCGTCGCGCTCGACCGGTTGACCTGTTGGCACCGGCCGGGGCTGCTCGCGATCGGCGATGCGGCGCATGCGATGAGCCCGATCGGCGGGGTGGGGATCAATCTGGCGGTGCAGGATGCGGTGGCGGCGGCGAACGTGTTGGCCGGACCGCTGGCGGCGGGTAGCGATCCCGATCAGTTGCTCCATGCGGTGGAGGAGCGGCGTCTGCTGCCGACGCGGCTGGTGCAGTCGGCGCAGAAGGCCGCGCAGGACCGGATCATTGGTCGCCTGCTCCAGCCGGGGCCGCCGCTGAGCGACGCGCCATGGCTGGTCAAACTGTTAAATAAGGCCCCGCTGCTGCGGCGGATCCCGGGCCGGCTGATCGGCCTCGGGATCCGCCGCGAGCGGGTCGAATCGCCCGACGCTTACGCGGGCTGAGCGATGCCCTCGGCCTGCATCGCCTTTTCAAGGTTGGCGCGGATCGCCTCGAAGAACTGCTCGGTGGTCATCCACGGCTGATCGGGGCCGACCAGGATCGCGAGGTCCTTGGTCATCTGGCCGTTCTCGACCGTCTCGACGCAGACGCGCTCGAGCGTCTCGGCGAACTTCACCACTTCCGGAGTCTCGTCGATCTGGCCGCGGAACTTGAGGCCGCCGGTCCAGGCGAAGATCGAGGCGATCGGGTTGGTCGAAGTCGCCTTGCCCTGCTGGTGCATGCGATAGTGGCGGGTGACGGTGCCGTGCGCCGCTTCGGCCTCGACGGTCTTGCCGTCGGGGGTCATCAGGACGCTGGTCATCAGGCCCAAGGAGCCGAAGCCCTGCGCGACCTGGTCCGACTGGACGTCGCCGTCGTAATTCTTGCAGGCCCAGACGAACTTGCCGCTCCACTTGAGCGCCGAGGCGACCATGTCGTCAATCAGGCGGTGCTGATATTCGATGCCCTTGGCTTCGAACGCCGCCTTGAAATCGGCTTCGTAGACTTCCTGGAAGATGTCCTTGAAGCGGCCGTCATAGGCCTTGAGGATGGTGTTCTTGGTGCTGAGGTAGACCGGCCAGCCACGGTTGAGGCCGTAGTTGAGGCTGGCCCGCGCGAAGTCGCGGATGCTCTCGTCGACATTGTACATGCCCATCGCGACGCCCGAGCTGTCGAACTCGAACACTTCGTGCTCGATGACCTGGCCGTCGGCGCCGGTGAAGGTCATCTTGAGCTTGCCGGGGCCGGGGACGCGGAAATCGGTGGCCTTATACTGGTCGCCGAAGGCGTGGCGGCCGATGACGATCGGGTCGGTCCAGCCGGGGATGAGGCGGGGGACGTTGGCGATCACGATCGGCTCGCGGAAGACGACGCCGCCCAAGATGTTGCGGATGGTGCCGTTGGGCGACTTCCACATCTTCTTGAGGCCGAACTCCTCGACGCGCTGCTCGTCGGGGGTGATGGTCGCGCACTTCACGCCGACGCCATATTGCTTGATCGCATTGGCCGCCTCGACGGTTACCTTGTCCTCGGTCTCGTCGCGATGCTCGATGCCGAGGTCGTAATATTTGAGGTCGATGTCGAGATAAGGGAGAACCAGCCGCTCGCGGATCCACTGCCAGATGATCCGCGTCATTTCGTCGCCGTCGAGCTCGACGACGGGGTTCTTCACCTTGATCTTGGCCATAGGGCTTGCGTCCTGCTTTTCATGTGTTTCGACGGTGTCGGAAGATGGCCGCGCCCTAGCGTCGGCGGAGCGCTCTGGCAACTTGGGCGGAACATGGGGTAGGGGCGGTCCTTATGGCTGAACTTCCCAATCCCGACAGCAATCTCGCCAACATCAAGTGGCGCTTTCCCGCGGTGCATCCGGAGGGGCGCAAATATGTGGTGATCGCCGCCTTCATCACGCTGGTGCTCTACTTCTTCTGGGCGCCGCTGGGCTGGCTGATGGCGGCGGTGACGGTGTGGGTCGCCGCCTTCTTCCGCGATCCGGTGCGGACGACGCCGCTCGATCCCAAGCTGATCGTCGCGCCCGCCGACGGGCTGGTGACGCAGATCCAGCGCGTGCCCGCGCCGCCCGAGCTGCGCGCGCTACTTGGCGAGGGCGAGTTCACCCGCGTGTCGATCTTCATGAGTGTGTTCGACGTCCACATCAATCGCGCGCCGATCGCCGGGCGGATCAGCAAGGTCGCCTACATTCCGGGCAAGTTTTTGAACGCCGACCTCGACAAGGCGAGCGAGGATAATGAGCGGCAGCATTTCGTGGTCGAGGGCGCTGACGGCGTGAAGATCGGCTTCACCCAGATCGCCGGGCTGGTCGCACGGCGGATCCTCGCCTTCGTCAAGGAAGGCGATGCGGTAACCGCGGGCGAGCGGATCGGGCTGATCCGCTTCGGCAGCCGGGTCGACGTGTTCCTGCCGGCCGGCACCGGCTCGCGCCTGCTGCTCGGCCAGCGCTCGATCGCGGGCGAGACGATCGTCGCCGAGCTGGGGGTCGATCCGGGACTGAAGGGTTCGGCGCAGTGAGGTCGTCGCTGTGAGCCAGGCGCCGCGCGCGCCCGGCGGGCTGACGCTGCGGGCGATGGCGCCCAACGCGATCACCGCGGCGGCGCTGTGCCTCGGGCTGACCGGGGTCCGCTTCGCGATCGGCGGAGAGTGGGAGAAGGCGCTCGCCAGCATCATCTTCGCTGGGGTGCTCGACGGGCTCGACGGGCGGATCGCCCGGCTGCTCAAGGCCAACAGCAAGTTCGGCGCCGAGCTCGATTCGCTGTCGGACAATATCGCCTTCGGGACGGCCCCGGCGCTGATCCTCTTCCTGTGGTCGTTGAAAGACGCGCCGCGGTTCGGGTGGACGGCGGCGCTCGCGCTGGCGGTCTGCTGCGCGCTGCGGCTGGCGCGGTTCAATAGCCGGATCGACACGCTCGAGCAGCCGCACAAGTCGGCGGGGTTCAACACCGGGGTCCCGGCGCCGGCGGGGGCGGGGCTTGCCTTCGTGCCCATCTATCTGTGGCTGGTCAGCCAGGGCAGCGGCTACGAGCAGTGGTTCCGCAGCTGGCCAGTGGTGATGGCGTGGATCCTGTTCATCGCGCTGCTGATGATCTCGAACCTGCCGACCTACAGCTGGTCGTCGATCCGGATCCGCCGCTCGATCCGGTTGTTCGCGCTGGCGGCGACCGCACTGCTGGTGGCGGCGCTGCTCACCGAACCGTGGTGGACCCTGCTGGTGGTGTGCGCGATCTACCTCGTGCTGATCCCGTTCAGCCTCAACTCCTACGCCAAGGTCAGGCGGCGGCGCGCCAGCGAGGTTCGGCGCGGACCGGCTGCACCCGCACCGGACGCGGGTTGAAGCGGACGCTCACCGGGCGGGACACGACGGTCGACGGCATCTCACCGCGGAGGGCAGCGAGGATGCGATCCCCGCTGCCGCCGATGGTGGCGGTCAGCGCCAGAATGGCGACACCCAGCGCGGCGAGAAAGGGGAGGGTCGCAAGCACGGTCAGCAACATTGGCGGTTTCCTTCGCTTTGCGGGTTAACTGTTCTTGATTCGGTTCGTTCCAAATCCGACCAGAAAACCCCTGTTCCGCGCCAACGTTCTCTCTTTGTTCTCGTCGTGTCAAGCCCCCGCCGGGTGGCGCCGGCGCTTGCCAACGCCGCGCAACTGCCCTAACGGCGCGCTCCTCAACCCCGCATGGGTGGCAACATAGCCCGGTGCGACGGTGGTTTCGGCCACCTCGTTCCCGCCGCCCAGAGGCTTAACCGGAAGGAATTATCCCTATGGCGAGCACGCTCGTCACCTTGCAGCAATTGCTCGAAGCCGGAGCGCACTTCGGCCACCAGACCCACCGCTGGAACCCGCGGATGAAGCCGTACATCTTCGGCGACCGCAACGGTGTCCACATCATCGACCTGTCGCAGTCGGTGCCGCTGTTCTCGCGCGCGCTCGACTTCGTGCAGCAGACCGTCGCCCGCGGCGGCAAGGTGCTGTTCGTCGGCACCAAGCGCCAGGCGCAGGACGCGATCGCCGAGGCGGCGCGCGCGTCGGGCCAGCATTTCGTCAACCACCGTTGGCTGGGCGGCATGCTCACCAACTGGAAGACGATCTCCAACTCGATCAAGCGGCTGAAGAGCCTCGAGGAGCAGCTCAGCGGCGAAACCGCCGGCCTGACCAAGAAGGAAGTGCTCCAGCTCACCCGCGAGCGCGACAAGCTCGAGAAGAGCCTCGGCGGTATCCGTGACCTGGGCGGCCTGCCCGACGTCATGTTCGTGGTCGACACCAACAAGGAAGAGCTGGCGATCAAGGAAGCCAACGTCCTTGGCATCCCCGTCGTCGCGATCCTCGATTCGAACTCGAACCCGCAGGGCATCGCCTTCCCGGTCCCGGGCAACGACGACGCCAGCCGCGCCATCCGCCTCTACTGCGAGGCGGTCGCCTCGGCCGCCAACAACGGCAAGGCCGGCGGCGCGACGTCGCGCGGCGAGGACATCGGGTCGATGGCCGAACCGCCGATGGAAGCCGCGGTCGCTTAAGGTCACGCAAATTCCGCTCGTCCCGAGCGCAGTCGAGGGGCGCTTCACCGCGAAACGCCCCTCGACTTCAGCCTTCGGCTTCCGCTCGGGACGAGCGAACCACTTCTTCAGAGGAAATACGACATGGCTGAGATCACGGCCGCCAGCGTCAAGGAGCTGCGTGAGCGCACCGGCGCGGGCATGATGGATTGCAAGAAGGCGCTCGCCGAGAACAATGGCGAGATGGAAGCCTCGGTCGACTGGCTGCGCGCCAAGGGCCTCGCCGCCGCCGCCAAGAAGTCGGGCCGCACCGCGGCCGAGGGCCTCGTCGGCGTCGCCGTCGCGGGCACCCGCGGCGCGGTCGTCGAGGTCAATTCGGAGACCGACTTCGTCGCCAAGAACGAGCAGTTCCAGGAGTTCGTCCGCGAAGTCTCGCAGCTCGCGCTGCAGGCCAACGGCGACGTCGAGGCGCTCAAGGCGGCCAGCTATCCGGGCGGCGGGACCGTCGAGGAGAAGCTGACCAACAACATCGCCACCATCGGCGAGAACCAGTCGCTCCGCCGCTCGGCGGTGCTCGAGGTCGCCGAGGGCGCGGTGGTCAGCTACGTCCACAATGCGGTCGCCCCGAACATGGGCAAGATCGGCGTGCTGGTCGCGCTCGAGGGTTCGGCGCCGGCCGAGACGCTGAACGCGCTCGGCAAGCAGCTGGCGATGCACATCGCCGCGGCCAACCCGCTGGCGCTCCACGCCGACGAGCTCGACGCCGAGCTGCTCGAGCGTGAGCGCGCGATCGCCGCCGAAAAGGCGAAGGAAAGCGGCAAGCCCGCCAACATCGTCGAGAAGATGGTCGACGGCGCGATCGCCAAGTTCAAGAAGGAGAGCGCGCTGCTGAGCCAGCTCTTTGTCATGGACAACAAGACCCCGGTCAGCGACGTCGTCGCGCAGGCGGGCAAGGACAGCGGCGCGCCGGTGCACCTGAAGGCGTTCGTCCGCTTCCAGCTCGGCGAAGGCATCGAAAAGGCGCAGAGCGACTTCGCCGCCGAAGTCGCCGCCGCCTCGGGCGTGCCGCAGCCGGTCGCTTAAATTTCAACGTCGACGGAAAAGGAAAGGGCGGTGCCGCGAGGCGCCGCCCTTTTCGTATCAGCCAAGCTTGGCCGCCTCGGCCTGGCAATTGTAGCTGATCCCGGGGCGGTCGCAGAAGTCGGGCCAGCGCCTGCTCGCGCGCCAGTAAGCGAGCAGCCCGAGCCGCTTGGCCAGGGGAAGGAAGCGAGGATTCTGGCGGACCGACGCCATGGTCGGCCGGAACAGCACATAGGCGATCCGCGCCGCATCGTCGGTCGAGAGCCGCCCGAACCAGTAGAAGACGTCGTCGACCAGCCCGAACTGGCCGAGCGCCTGGGTCGCCCAGCCGACCTGGCTGGCGGTGACCGCCTTGGAGCGGAATTCGTCGATGCCGGCCTTGAGGCGGGCAATGTTGGCCGGGGAAGGGTCGAGCCGCGCCTGATAGAATGCGGCAGTGTTGTAACCACTGGGATCGAGGCGCTGCGCCAGCCGGACATCGCCATAGCGCATCGCGAAGGCGAGCTGGGCATTGCGCAGCGCCGCGGTCCCTGCCCACAGCTTCTCCGCACTGGCCAGTTCCTGTCGCGCCGCGTCGAGCTCACCGCTGTTGGCGAGGGTCATCACGATATTCGTCGTCCCGTCGGGCGAGAGGGGGTCGAGCTCGGCCGCCTTACGCGCCTTGGCGACCGCATCATTCATCAGGCCGACTTGGGCGAGCGCGTTGCTGAGCTCGGACCACAGGCGCGCGCTGGTGGGCGCGCGTTCGACCGCCGCGCTGAGCCGCGCGATCTGTCCGCCGTAATCGAGCCGGGGCGCCAGCTCATTCTCGGCGATCGCGAGCTCGGGGAGGTCGGGGAAGCGCGGCTTCACCTGCGCGACGTCGGTGCGGAGCTGGGCCTGCGCCTGGAGCAGGTCGGGGGTGAAACGCGCCTCGGTCACCGCATCGGCGTCGGCGAGGATTAGTCGCCGCCACGCAGGCTCGAAGCGCGGCAGGCGCGCGACGATCGGGCGGAGCTGGGCGTCTGGCGAATCTGCGCCGTTGCCGACGCTCGCGGCGCAGGCGTTGAGGAACATCTTAAGGAGGTCGCCCGGCAGGCCGCCCGCCGCCCGCGCCTCGAGGTTGCAGTCGAGCACGCGCCCGGCGGCGAGGGCGCGGCGCTGGCGAACGTCCGCCGCACTGCCGCCGTCGGACTCGAACTCGCCCGACCAGAGGAGGCCGTTGTCCCGCCCGGTCAGCACCAGCCCGGCCTGCGGCGCGGTCGCCGAACCGCTGTCAGTCGGTCGGAAGGTGAGGTCGGCACGCGTGCCTGTCCCGGGGTCGACCAACTTCCAGCGGCCCTCGCCGATTTGCGCCAGCGAGCCCAAGCTGACGAATAGGTCGTTGGCGATCGCCCGCGCGCGGGGCGAACCGTCACTTGGCGCGACGGTGACGACGGGCAGCGAATCCCGGCCAGGCCAGCGCCACAGCGCGACGCCGCCGGCCAGCATGAGGACGGCTGCGGCGGCGGCGATCAGCCAGCTGCGCCGGCTTGGTGAGGGGCGCGGGCGCGCGACCGGTGCGGAATCGGCGATGCTTGCCGAGGGCGACGATGCGGACGCCTCGGTGCGGTCGGCCACGGCCTGCAGCAAGTCGGCGAGCCGCGGCACCTTGCCCCGCCCGCTCCACTTGCCGAGCTCGATCGTCTGATATTGGCGGAAGCCGATCGGCGGCTGCACCCCGCCGGCGCTGACCGGGACCAGCTTGCCGCGGTCGCGCCCGTCGGCGGCCTCATCGCGGACCCAGGCGCTGGCGACGCTGTGCTCGGTCCACAGGACGACCACGGCGGCGGCGGCGTCGAGCGCCTGTTCGATGCGGTGGGAATATTGCGCGCCACCCTCGATGTGGCGGTCGTACCAGACTTGGTGGCCGGCCTTTTCGAGCGCGGCGACGAGCGGGCGGGCGAGCGCCAGATCGTCGTGGGCGTAGCTCAGGAAGACATGCGCCACGGCTCTCCCCCTCGTGCCGCGGAGGGTGCGCCGGGTGCCGGGTCCCGTCAAGACGGTTGGCAAGGGCGCGGGTCGGTCATAGAAGCGCCTCGCTCTTCGCCTTGCCAAGGACCGACCTCGCCTCATGACCCGCCCGCGCTTCAACCGGATCCTGCTGAAGCTGTCGGGCGAGGCGTTGATGGGGCCGGGGCAGTTCGGGATCGATCCCGAGACGGTCGCCGGGCTCGCCGCCGAGATCGCCGCCGCCAAGGCACAGGGGCACGAGCTGTGCCTGGTGATCGGCGGGGGCAATATCTTCCGCGGCATGGCCGCCGCCGCGCGCGGGTTCGACCGGGCGACCGGCGACTACATGGGGATGCTGGCGACGGTGATGAACGCGCTGGCGGTCCAGAATGCGCTCGAGAAGGCGGGGGTCGACACCCGCGTCCAGTCGGCGATCCCGATGTCGTCGGTCAGCGAGCCCTATATCCGCCGCCGCGCGCTCCGCCACATCGAGAAGGGGCGGATCGTCATCTTCGCGGCCGGCACCGGCAATCCTTACTTCACCACCGACACCGCCGCCGCGCTGCGCGCCGCCGAGATGGGCTGCGACGCGCTGTTCAAGGGCACCAGCGTCGACGGCGTCTACGACGCCGACCCGAAAAAGGTCGCCGACGCCAAGCGCTACGAGACATTGAGCTATCGCCGGGTCCTCGCCGACAATCTGAAGGTGATGGACGCCGCCGCGGTGGCACTGTGCCGCGACAATGACATCCCGATCGTCGTCTTCAACATCCGCCAGCCGGGCAACCTCGCCCGCGTGCTGGCCGGGGAAGGCACCGCGACGACCGTTCAGACCGAAGGAGCTTGAGAATATGCCCGCCTATGACAAGGCCGACGTCCAGCGCCGCATGCACGGCGCGCTTGAAGCGCTGAAGCACGACCTGGGCGGCCTGCGCACCGGCCGCGCCTCGACCGCTTTGCTTGATCCGGTGCAAGTCGAGGTCTACGGCGCCAACATGCCGCTGAACCAAGTGGCCACGGTATCGGTGCCCGAGCCTCGGCTGATTTCGGTGCAGGTCTGGGATCGCTCGAATTTGAACGCAGTGGAAAAGGCGATCCGCAACGCCGGGCTCGGCATCAACCCGATCACCGACGGCCAGATGATCCGCCTGCCGATTCCCGATCTGACCGAGGAGCGCCGCAAGGAGCTCGCCAAGCTCGCCAGCCAATATGCCGAAAAGGCGCGGATCGCGGTGCGCAACGTCCGCCGCGACGCGATGGACGGCCTCAAGACCGACGAGAAGAAGAAGGAAATCAGCGAGGACGAGCACAAGAGGCTCGACACCGAGGTCCAGAAGATGACCGACGACACGATCAAGGAGATCGACGCGACGGCGGGGGCCAAGGAAAAGGAAATCCTCGGCAAGTGACCCGCTCGCTCACCCCGCGTGCGCCCGACGCCGCCGCGGGGCGGAGCGACCCGGCGGGGGCCACGGGCCCGGCCCCGGTCCCGCGCCACGTCGCGATCATCATGGACGGCAATGGCCGCTGGGCCGAGCGCCGCGGCCTGCCGCGGGTCGCCGGCCACCGCGCCGGGGCCGAGGCAGTGCGCAGCGCGATGCAGGCGGCGGTCGACGCAGGGGTCGAGTGCCTCACCATCTACGCTTTCTCGAGCGAGAATTGGCGGCGGTCGGAGGAGGAGGTCAGCGACCTCAAGGGGCTGCTGCGCTTCTATGTCGAGCGCGAGCTGGCGACGCTCAAGAAGCAGGGCGTGCGGCTCAAGCTGATCGGCGAGCCGCGCACCTTCGGCGACGAATTGTTCGCCCGGCTCGAGCGCGCGGTCGAGCAGACCCGCGACAACGATCGGCTGACGCTGGTCGTCGCGCTCAACTACGGCAGCCAGGCCGAGATCGCGGCCGCCGCGCGCCAGTTGGCCGAGCGCGCGGTCGCCGGGGAGATCGCGCCGGCGGACATCGACGTGAACGCGATTTCCGACTTGCTACAGACCCGCGACCTGCCGCCGCTCGACCTCGTCATCCGCACCTCAGGCGAAGTGCGCTTAAGCAACTTTCTGCTGTGGCAGGCGGCCTATGCCGAGCTCATCTTCACCGACGTGCTGTGGCCCGATTTCGACGAGGCGGCGTTCGCCAGCGCGCTCGCCGACTATGCCCGGCGCCAGCGGCGGTTCGGCGGCCGGTGAGCGAACTGGCGCTGCGGAGCCTCGCCGGGCTCGTCATGGTCACTGTCGCGCTGCTCGCCGAATGGCTCGGCGGGACGGTGTTCGCCATCTTCGTCGCGGCTGCGGCGACGGTCATGTTCTACGAATGGTCGCGGCTGGTGAAGGGGTGGGGGATCGGCTGGCACCTCGCCGGATTCGCTTACGCCCTGCTGCCCGCGCTGGCGCTGCTGTGGGTGCGCGAACGGGCGGGCGTGCCGCCGGGCTCGAAGGGGTTCGAGCTGGTGCTGTGGGCGTTCATCGTCACCTGGGCGGCGGACATCGGCGCTTATTTCACCGGACGCACCTTCGGCGGGCCCAAGTTGGCGCCGTCGATCAGCCCCAACAAGACGATCTCGGGCCTCGTCGGCGGACTGGTCGCGGCGAGCCTGGTGGGCGGGATCTGGGCGCAGGCGACGCATCTGGCGTGGCCGTGGTTGCTGCTGGCGCCGGTGTTCGCGCTTGGCTCGGCCGGCGGCGACCTGTTCGAGAGCTGGCTCAAGCGCAAGGCGGGGGTCAAGGATTCGGGCGCGCTCATCCCCGGCCACGGCGGCGCGCTCGACCGGCTCGACGGGCTGGTGCCGGTGGCGGTGCTGACCGGGCTGGCGGTGCTCGCGGGACTGGCGTGAGCCGGCGGACCGTCTCGATCCTCGGCGCGACCGGGTCGATCGGCCAGTCGACGATCGACCTGTTGAGCGCCGTGCCCGAGCGGTTCGAGGTGGTCGCGCTGACCGCCGCGAGCAATGTCGCGCGGCTCGCCGCTGACGCCCGCCGCCTGGGCGCACGCTTCGCCGCCGTCGCCGACGAGAAGCTGCTGCCCGACCTGCGCGAGGCGCTCGCCGGGAGCGGGATCGCCTGCGGGGCGGGACCGGCGGCGCTGGCCGAGGCGGCGGCGGGCGAGGCCGAGTGGGTGATGGCCGCGATCGTCGGCTGCGCCGGGCTCGAACCGGCGATGGCGGCGATTGCCGCGGGACGGACGGTGGCGCTGGCCAACAAGGAGGCGTTGGTCACCGCGGGCGCGCTGATGACCGACGCGGCGCGCCGCTCGGGCGCGACCATCCTGCCGGTCGACAGCGAACATAACGCGATTTTCCAATGCCTTGCGGGGCAGGACGTCGAACGCGTCTCAAGATTGATCCTGACCGCCAGCGGAGGCCCGTTCCGCACCAGCACCGCCGAGCAGATGGCCCGCGCCACCCCCGCCGAGGCGGTCGCGCATCCCAATTGGTCGATGGGCGCCAAGATCTCGGTCGACAGCGCGACGATGATGAACAAGGGGCTCGAGCTGATCGAGGCACATTATCTGTTCGGCTTGCCGGGCGAGCGGATCGACATCCTCGTCCACCCCCAGTCGATCGTCCACAGCCTGGTCGAATATGTCGACGGCTCGCAGCTGGCGCAGCTCGGGCCGTCGGACATGCGGGTGCCGATCGCGCATACGCTGGCGTGGCCCGAGCGGATGGCGACCGCGGTGCCGCGGCTCGACCTGGCGAGTGCGGGCCGGCTCGACTTCGAGGCGCCCGATCCCGAACGCTTTCCGGCGCTCCGGCTGGCGCGCCAGGCGCTGAGGCAGGGCGGTGCGGCACCGGTCGTGCTCAACGCCGCCAACGAGATCGCCGTCGCCGCTTTCCTCGGCGGCACCATTCACTTCCCGGACATCGCCGGCTCCGTAGACGCCGCGTTGCAGACCATGGACGAGCCCGCGCCTACCTCCATCCAGGATGTCGTCGATCTCGACCGGCGCACCCGCCGCGCCGTTTCCGCCCGCCTGGAGTGTGCAGCCTGATGCTCGCCCAACCGCCCGTCTGGCTGATCGTGCTGGCCTTCCTCGCCGCGATCGGGCCGCTCGTCTTCATCCACGAGATGGGCCATTATCTGGTCGGCCGCTGGTGCGGGATCGGGGCCAAGACCTTTTCGATCGGCTTCGGCCACGAGATTGCCGGCTGGACCGACAAAAGGGGCACGCGCTGGAAGATCGGCTGGCTGCCGCTCGGCGGATATGTCCGCTTCGCCGGCGACATGGACCCGGCGAGCATGGGCAAGAACCTTGACCAGCTTACCCCCAGGGAGCGCGCCGAGGCTTTCCACGGCAAGGCCGTCTGGCAACGCTTCCTGGTGGTGCTGGCGGGTCCGGCCGCCAACTTTCTCCTCGCCATTCTGATCTTCGCCGGTTTCTTCATGGCCTATGGCGTGCCGCGCACCCCGCCGGTGTTCGCCGGCGTCGCGCAAGGGAGCGCGGCCGCGGCGGCCGGGTTCCGGCCGGGCGACCGGGTCATCTCGATGAACGGTCGCGGGATCGACACTTTCCGCGACCTGAGCACCTTCACCGTGATGCGCCCGGGTGAGCGGGTGGTGGTGCGGCTCGAGCGGGCGGGGCGGCAGTTCGATACGCCGCTGACCCTCGGCCGCGCGGTCGAGGTCGACCGTTTCGGCCAGCGGTTCGAGGTCGGCCGTCTCGGCGTTGCCACCCCGCCGCCGGTGTTCGCCAGGGTCGGGCCGCTCGAAGTCTTGCCCGAAGCGGTGGGAGCGACGTGGGACACCACCCGCTCGATGGCGGAGGGGATTTGGCAGCTCGTCAGCGGGCGGCGGCCGCTCAGCGAGCTTCACGGGACGATCAAGATGGCGCAACTCGCCGGGCAAATCGCCACGCTTGGTCCCGTCGATTTCATCCAGCTGATCGCGCTCTTCTCGATAAACCTCGGGTTCATCAATCTGCTGCCAGTCCCGATGCTCGACGGCGGCCACCTTGCCCTTTACGCGGTGGAGGCGGTTCGTCGCCGCCCGCTGGGTGAGCGGGCGCAGGAGTGGGTGTTCCGGGGCGGGCTGGCCGCCATCGCGACCCTGTTCCTGTTCACGACCATCAACGACCTAGGCTCGTTCGGCCTGTGGGAGAGAATCGGCCATTTGGCGGGCTAATGCTTGAACAAGCCGGGCGTCTGGGGCAGGGCGGGCGCCGCATTCGATGGCCGTGTTGCGGGGGCAACGCCATCACCCATGATTTGAAGCGGGGACGCGCGTGATTTCCAATGATTCTCCGACCTCCAGTCGCCGGCTCGGTGCGGCGCTGCTGATCGGGACGATGCTGTCCGGCTGGGCTGCTCCGGCGCTGGCGCAGGCCGCCGCGCCGGCACCCGCCACCCCGGCTCCGACCCCTGCTCCGGCGCGGACGACCGCTGCGCCGACCACGGCAACTCCGGCGACCGCCGCCGCACCGGCGCCGGCCCAGCGCGTGATCCGCTCGATCTCGGTCCGCGGGGCCGAGCGCCTCGAGCCCGAGACGGTCCGCTCCTACGCCAACCTGGCGCCTGGCCAGACCTACGACACCGAGACCCTCGATCAGGCGATCAAGGACCTCTACGCGACCGAGCTGTTCGCCGACGCGCAGATCGAAGGCGCCGATACCGGCAATCTGGTGATCGCGATCCGCGAAAATCCGGTGATCAACCGCATCGTCCTCGAGGGCAACAAGCGGATCAAGGACGACAAGATTACGCCCGAGATCAAGCTCGCGCCGCGGCAGATCTTTACCCGTTCCAAGGTCCGCGCCGACGTCGAGCGGATCATCGAACTCTACAAGCGCCAGGGCCGTTTCGGCGCGCGGGTCGAGCCCAAGACCGTCAACCTCGACCAGAATCGCGTCGACCTCGTGTTCGAGATCAACGAGGGCCCGCTGTCGAAGGTGCGGGCGATCAACATCATCGGCAACAACACCTTCCCCGACGGTCGCCTCCGCAAGGAGATGTATACCAAGCAGGCGGGCGGGCCGCTGGGCTTCCTCAAGTCCAACGACACCTACGATCCCGACCGGCTGGCGGCCGACCAGCAGAAGCTGCGCGCCTTTTATCTGACGCAGGGTTATGCCGACTTCCGCGTCGTCTCGGCGTTGGCCGAGCTGACGCCCGACCGCCGCGACTTCGTCATCACCTACGTCGTCGAGGAAGGGCCGCGCTACAAGTTCGGCAAGATTTCTTCCGAATCGGCGATCCGCGATCTCGACACCAAGACGATCGACCGGTTGACCGGGGTCAAGCAGGGCGACTGGTTCAACGCCAAGGCGGTCGAGGATGCGGTGACGCGGCTGCAGGAGGCCGCCGGCGCGCTCGGCTATGCGTTCTCGGACATCGAGCCCGACTACGGCCGCAACCCCGACACCAAGACGATGGACATCACCTTCCGGGTGAACGAGACGCCGCGCGTCTATGTCGACCGGATCGACATCAGCGGCAACACCGTCACCCGCGACAAGGTCATCCGCCGCGAGTTCCGGATCAACGAAGGCGACGCCTTCAACACGCTCAAGGTCAAGCGCAGCCAGGACCGCATCCAGAGCCTCGGCTTCTTCCAGGACAAGCTCGAGATCAAGCAGAACCAGGTCGCCCCCGACCGGGTCGCGCTGGGCGTCGACGTCGAGGAGAAGTCGACCGGCCAGCTGTCGCTCTCGGCCGGCTATTCGAGCCTCGAGCATTTCATCATCTCGGCCTCGGTCGAGCAGAGCAACTTCCGCGGCCTCGGCCAGGTGCTGAGCGCGGGCGTCAACTATTCGAGCTATTCGAAGTCGGTCCAGCTGGGCTTCACCGAGCCCTATCTGTTCGACAAGCCGATCCTGTTCGGGGTCGACCTGTTCCGCCGCGATCTGAACAGCTTCAACCTCGTCAACAACACCCGCAACACGACCTACAGCCAGGTCTCGACCGGTGGCGGGATCCGGCTCGGCTTCGCGGTCAACGAGTTCGTCACCATCGGCACGCGCTACACGCTGCAGAACGACAAGCTCTCGCTCGACCCGACGACCTTCTACACCGATGGCGTCTGCGATCCGTTCAAGGCTGGTCAGTATCTGTGCGACCAGCTCGGCAACCGTCTGACCAGCTCGGTCGGCTATACCGCGGTCTATGACGACACCAACGGCATCCGCGCGACGCGCGGCCAGCGGTTGATCTTCGGGCAGGATTTTGCCGGCCTCGGCGGCGACGCCAAGTACATCCGCACCCGCGCCGACGCGACCAAGTATTGGAACCCGTTCGGCGGATTCGTCTTCTCGGCCCACGCCGAGGGCGGCTACATCAAGTCGCTGGAGAGCGCGCCGAGCGCCAACGTCGACCCGGTGCGGATCACCGACCGCTTCTTCGGCCAGCAGCTGCGCGGCTTCGACATCCGCGGCATCGGTCCGCGCATCCGCCGCGTCCAGTATATCAAGAATTCCGACGGCACGCTGAGCTTGGGAACGCCCAACAACAACACCACCGACGCGCTCGGCGGGCGGGCCTATTACAATGGCCGGCTCGAGCTCGAATTCCCGACCAGTTCGGGTCTGCGCAGCCTCGGCATCCGGCCGTCGGCCTATATCGATGCCGGCTCGGTGTTCGGCCTGCGCCGTCCCAACGTCAACGACGTCCGCCTGTTCTGCACGCCGACCTCGGACAACACCACCGGGACCGCGTTCCGCATCAACGGCAACGATCCGCGCACGACCTGCGGCACGGGCTACGCCGACACGCTGGGCTACAAGGAAGAGTATCTCGGCGACTCGATCAAGCCGCGCCTGTCGATCGGCGTCGGCTTCAACTGGACCTCGCCGTTCGGTCCGATCCGCATCGATATCGCCAAGGCCCTGCTCAAGCAGGAAGGCGACGATACCAAGCTGTTTTCGTTCAACGTAGGAACCCAATTCTGATGAAGACCAAGCTTTTCGTTGCGGCGCTCGCCGCCACCGCGCTCGTTCCCGCCGCCGCGCAGGCGCAGCGCGTCCCCGCCGCCGCCGTCGCGGTGGTCGACACCGACCAGATCAGCCAGACCTGCACCGCGTGCCGCGCGGCTTCGGCCACGCTGCAGAGCCAGGAGGCGACGCTGCGCACCCGCGCGCAGACCCTCCAGCAGCAGATTCAGAGCACCGGTTCGACCCTGCAGACCCAGGTCCAGGCGCTCAACGGCAAGGAGCCGGACGCCGCGCTCAAGGCCAAGATCAACGCCTTCGAGGCGCAGCAGCGCGCCGCCCAGAACGAGCTCGGCTCGGGCCAGCAGCGGCTGCAGTCGACCCAGGCGAACGTCAACCAGCAGATCAGCGCCAAGCTGCAGACGATCGTCGCCAGCGTGTCGGCCGCGCGCGGCGCCAACGTCACCATCGCGAAGGGCGACGTGATGTACGCGGCTTCGACCATCGACATCACCGCCGAGGTGCTGGCGCAGCTCAACCAGCAGCTGCCGGCCGTCAGCGTCACCCCGCTGCCGCAGACCCAGCAGCCGCAGCAGAGCCGCTAAGAATATGACGGACGGCGACAGCGCGGAGGTGGGCACGCTCGATATCCGGGCGGTCATGGCCGCGCTGCCGCACCGTTATCCAATGCTGCTGGTCGACCGGGTGTCCCGGCTGACCAAGGACCAGAGCATCACCGCGATCAAGGCGGTGACGATCAACGAGTCCTTCTTCGCCGGGCATTTCCCCGGCCGCCCGATCATGCCGGGCGTGCTGATCGTCGAGGCGCTGGCGCAGGCCGCCGGCGTCCTCGCGGTCGAGAGCCTCGGCCTCGCGGGGTCGGGCAAGCTCGTCTATTTCATGGCGATCGACGGCGCCAAGTTCCGCACCCCGGTCGAGCCGGGCTGCCTGCTCGAACTCCATGTCGAGTTCGTCCAGAAGCGCAGCAGCGTGTGCAAGTTCGCCGGCAAGGCGATGGTCGACGGCAAGCTCGCCGCCGAGGCCAACTTCACCGCGATGATCGCGGACCCGCCCGCCGCCTGAGTTAGGCTGCGTGGCCGGTCGCGGCCGCGGCGCTGACCCGGAAGACCTGCTCGAAGTGCGGGCCCGTGCGGACCGCCGTTGGCGTGCCGTCGGCGACGAGCGCGCCTTGCGTCATCATCAGCACCCGGTCGCAGCGGTCGAGCAGATGGAGGTCGTGCAGCGTCAGCAGCACGGCGGCGCCCTCGTCGGCCGCCGTCCGCAGCGCCGCGATCACGGTCGTCACCCAATAAGGATCGAGGTTCGACAGCGGCTCGTCGAGGAGGAGCAGGTCCGGCTTGCTCGCCAGCAGCCGGGCGAGGAGGACGCGGGCGCGCTCGCCGGTCGAGAGGCGGTCGACCGCGCGGTCGAGCAGGGGCGCGAGCTCGAAGCGGTCGAGCAGGGCGGGCGGCGGATCGCCGTCCGCCGTACCAAGTCGCAGCAGGTCGCGGACCGGGATCGCCCAGGCGAGGTCGCGCGAGGCGGGAAGATAGCCGAGCCGGGCAGCGCGCCGCGCGGGCGGCATCCGGTCGAGATTTTCGCCGGCGAGGGTGACGCGGCCGGCGGGCCGCTCGATCCGGGCGAGGGCCTTGAGGAGGCTGGTCTTCCCGCTGCCGTTGGGGCCGATCACTGCGGTCAGCGTGCCTGCCTCAAGCGAGAGGTCGGTCGGCTGGAGACGGTCGTCGAGCGCGACGGCGGCGGCCTGGAGCAGGGGTCCGCTCATCGGCTCAGACCTCCAGCGCGGCGGAGGAGCACCCACAGGAACAAGGGCGTGCCGATCGCGGCGGTGACGACGCCGAGCGGGATGGTGCGTCCGAGCGGCGCGAGCCGGGTGAGGAGGTCGGCACCGGTCAGCAGCGCGGCGCCCAGCGCGGCGGCGGGGAGCAGCGCACGGCCGGGATGGCCGCGGCACAGCCAGCGCGCGGCGATCGGCGCGACAAGCCCAACGAACCCGACCGCGCCGCAGACCGACACGCACGCCCCGACCGCGATCGCGCTGGCGACCACCACCCCGCGCCGGAGCGTGAGCGGATCGTGGCCCATGGCGGCGAGCACGTCCTCGCCGAGCGCGAGCCGGTCGAGCACTGCCGCCCTGCTGACGAGCCAGGTCCCGGCCAGCGCGGCGGGAATCAGGGCGGCGGTGGCCTGGGACAGGCTGCGGTCCTCGAGGCTGCCCATCAGCCAGGCGAAGCTGTCGTAGAAAGCGAATGGCGAGGGGGCGAGCGCGAGCGCGAGGCTGGTCAGCGCGCCCGCGACGAGGCTGATCGCGAGGCCGGCGAGGAGCAGACTGAGCGGCTCGGCGCGGCGGCCGGCGATGGCGAGGAGCAGCCCGAGCGCTAGCAAGGCGCCGGCCGCGCCGCACAGCGCGAGGCCGAGCGGACCGGTGAACCCGAGGAAATAGCTGCCGAGCACCGCGCCGAGCGCGGCGCCGCTGCTGCTGCCGGTGATGTCGGGCGAGGCGAGGGGGTTGGCGAAGATCGCTTGCAGCGCGGCGCCGCTGAGACCGAGGGTCGCGCCATAGCCGAGCGCGAGGAGGAGCCGGGGGAGACGCAATTCGACCACCACGGTGCGGGCGAGGGCGGGGTCGGCGTCGAGCAGGGCGCCGAGCGGCGCCCACGGCAGCAGTAGCGCCAGGGCCGCGAGGCCGAGCAAGGCCAGCCCGATCGCGGCGAGGCCAAGGCGGCTCAATGCGGGGCCCGCCGCAAGCGTGCCACCTCGGCGAGCATCGGCACGCCGCCGCAGGTCCAGGCGCGGCCGTCGGTTCGGGTCGTCCGCGCGGCCAGCCGCCGGACGAGCGGATGGTCGAACCAGGCCTGCTGCCGGCTCGCCTCACCGCTCCGATAATCGCTGCGGATCAGCCACTTGGGCGGCGAGGTGACGAGCGCTTCGAGGCTGAGGCGGGCGTTCGGCAAGGCGCGCTGGCGGTAACCGGCCAGCGCCAGCCACTCGGCGCCGAGTGATCCCGGGGCGAGCGAAGTGCCGCTGCCGCCGATGAAGGCGCCGTCGGCCGGCGGCGGGGCGCTTGCCCGTAAACGGTCGATGGTCCCAACGAGCTGACGCGCCTTGCCCTGCTGGCCGAGCAGCGCGCCGACTTGCGCGACCTGGCCCCGGACATCGGCGACACTCTGGGGGAAGGGGAGGACGACCACCCGCATTCCCAGCCGCGCGGCGATCTCGGCGGTCGCGCGGCCGGCGCCGCCCATCGTCAGGACGAGGTTGGGCCGCGCGGCCAGCGCGCTGTCGAGCGTGCCGCGATTGCGCGGGTAACGCCGCGCTTCGGCCCAGCGGGCGCTGTCGCCCGGCTCGCCCGCAAGGTAGCTCAACGAGGCGATCTGCCGGGGCTCGGCGAGTGCCAGCACCAGCTCGTCGGTGCACAGGTTGAGCGAGGCGACGCGGACCGCGCTAGCGAAGGCTAAGGCGAAGGCCGCCATCGACGCTTCTTCCCTCCGTGCGGTAGCCGATCACGTCCTGGTAGGTGCGATCGAACGCGTTGGCGACCCGCCCGAACAGTTCGAGCTTATCGGTCAGGCGATAGCCGACCCGCGCCCCGGCGAGCCAGTAGCCCTTGAGCGTCAGCGTCGGGGCCGGGAATTGGTCGAAATCGGTGTCCTTGCGCGCGCCGACCAGCGCGACGCTGGCGCCATAGGTCCAGCGCCGCGACTGGCCATCGAGGACGACGCTGCCGCTGTGCTTGGGGCGGCGGAGCTCCTGCACCGGGCGGTCGAGCGCGTCGCGCCGCTCGCTCGCCTTGAGGTAGGCGTAGGTGGCGCTGAGCCGGATCGCCTTGGATAATTGCCAATCGCCTTCGAGCTCGACCCCCGCGCGCTTGCTGACGCCGCTGGCGTTGGCGGTGGTCGACTGGAAGGTCGGCAGGAAGACGTCGATGATCTCGTCGTGGAGGCGCTGGCGGTAGACGGTGGCGCGGAGGGACAGCGGTCCGGCGGTGTAGCGCACGCCGCTTTCCCAGCCCTTCGACCGCTCGGGCCGGAGGTCGGGATTGCCGACGAAGCTGTCGGGGAAGAAGCCGTAGAGGTCGAAGAAGCTCGGCTGGGCGATCCCCTCGCCATAGGAAGCGGTGACCGCCCAGCCGTGTCCGAGCGACAGCAGCGCCGAGCCGCGCAGGGTGGTCGCGTCCTTGAAGCGGTTGAAGATGTCGCGGCGGACGGCGAGGTCGGTGGTGAGCGGCCCGGCCTCGGCGCGCCACTCGCCGGTAAGCGCCTGGTGCGCGCGGGTGCGGCGCTGGTCGGTCGCGCCGGAATAAACGGCGTCGCTGGCGGTGAAGCGCTCGCGGTCGGCATCGGCGGCGAGGATGAAGCGGTGGTGGATCGCACCGGTGGTCAGCTCGCGCCCCAGCTGGAGCCCGGCGGCGCGGCGTTCGCCCGAGGTCTGGTTGACGAAGTCGCCGGCCAGCAGGTTGCGGTTGCGCGAGCCGAGCAGCGAGACGGTCGCGGCGACCGTCCAGCCGCCGCCGCTCCAGCCGGCGTCGAGCCCGAGCGCGCCGAGGCGATTGCGGGTGACGTCGGCGGTGTCGGCACGGACGAAGTCCTGGTAGCCGTCATAGTCGGAGCGGCCGCGCACCGCGAAGCCGGTCAGCCCCAACGTCAGCCCATCCGCCGGGCGCCACTGGATGCGGGTCCGGAGCGCGAGGTTGGCATAGCCGTCCCTGTCGCCGCCGGGCGCACCGAAGCTGTCGATCCCGGTCGCGCGCTGGTAGCCGCCGGCGACGCTGGCCGAGAGGTTGCCTTGAGCGACGCTGGCGCGACCGCCGGCACGGGCGAAGCCGAACGAGCCGCCCTCGGCGCTGACCTGGGGCGTGGCGCTGGGGTCGGAGCTGAGGGCGATCACGCCGCCGATCGCCTCGGAGCCCCACAGCGCGGACTGCGGGCCGCGGACCAGCTCGATCCGGTCGGCGAGGTCGGCGCCGAGCAATTCGAAGCGCGGGATGTTGCCCGCCGCGGGATCATTGGCGCGGATGCCATCAATGAACAGTAGGGTGTGGTTCGCCTCGGCCCCGCGGATGCGGACCTCGGTGATCGAGCCCGCCGGGCCCGAGGTCGCCACCGCCACCGAGGGGAGCAGGCGCAACACGCTGGCGACCAGCGGCTCGCCGAGCCGGTCGAGCCGCTTGCTATCGACAATCGACACCGATGCGGCGGTCTTGTCGCGAGGCTCAGGCGCGCGCTCGGCGGTGACCACGACGGCGGGTGGCTGCAGCGCAGCGGGGACGTCGGCTTGGATCAGGGGCAAAATTCATTCCTCTCGTCACGACACGAATGTCGTCACGGAGGGCGAAGCCCACGTCCCCAGCCTGACCCCGGACAAGGAAACGGACGACGGCGCCAGAGCAAGTATCGGACTTGTCCGCGTCATCCGTGATCGGCGACGCAGCATACCGTTCCGGGCAGAGCGCCGGTGTCGCACCGGCTTCCTTGACCCCTGGGCCTGGCGGCGCCTCTCGGGCCGGCCCGCGACCTTGTCAAGCGGCGGCCCCCCCGCTAAGGGCGCCGGGCACCATCCAGGCTGGTCGGAACCAGCCACTCCAAAGGAATGAGATCATGAAGAGCGGGACCCACCCGGACTATCACTTCATCACCGTCGAGATGACCGACGGGACCAAGTATCAGACCCGGTCGACCTGGGGCAAAGAGGGCGACACCCTCCACCTCGACATCGATCCGACCGTCCACCCGGCCTGGACCGGCGGCAACAGCCGCATGCTCGACCAGGGCGGCCAGGTCGCGCGCTTCAACAAGCGCTTTGGCGGCCTCTCCCTCGGCAAGAAGTAAGCCGGCTTGCCGGTGACGCAGCGCTCGGCTCCCACGCTGGAGACCGAGCGCTTGCGCTTGCGCGCGTTCGGCGCCGACGACCTGCCGCAACTGGCGGCGCTGTGGGCCGATCCTTTGGTCACCCAGTTCGTCGGCGGCCGCCCGCTCAGCGAAGAGGAAAGCTGGCGCAAGGCGCTGGCCGGCACCGCGCAGTGGGGCCTGTTCGGCTTCGGCTACTGGATCGTCACCGACCGTGACGACCGGCTGGTCGGGCACATGGGCTTCGCCGATTTCCGCCGCGGCATCGATCCCGCGATGGATGGCGCGCCCGAGCTTGGCTACGTCTTCGCCTCGGCGACCCACGGCAAGGGGATGGCGGGCGAGGCCTGCCGCGCGGCGCTCGACTGGCTCGACCGTGAGCTGGGGCAGGAGAGCTGGGCGATCATCAGCCCGGGCAATGCGCCGTCACTGAAGCTCGCCGACCGGCTCGGCTTCGCACGGGTGGGACAGGTCGACTATCATGGTGAGACGGTGTTGTTGAAGCGGCCCGCCGCTTAGGCGCTTACCAGCCGCCACCACCCCCGCCGCCGCCGCCACCGCCCGAGAAACCGCCGCCGCCCGAGCCGCTCGACGAGCCCGGCGCGGTCGAGGCCGCGCTGATGGCGCTCGACAGGCTCGAGCCGACGTCGCGGACGAAGCCGCCCGGATTGTCCCACGGCTGGTGCGAGCCCGAATACCACAGGAAGCCCTGCTGCCCCGCGGCGGTGTTGGCCGCGGCGGCCGCCGCCAGCTGCGCGGCGAAGCGGTCGGCCCACTTGTTCTCGACCTTCAAGGCGATCGCGTAGGGCAGATATTTCTCGAATAGGTCGAGCGTCGGCGCCGGGCCGCCGGTCATCCGCTCGAGCCGGTCCTGCTCGGCGATCGAGAGATATTGCTTGAAGCCGGCGATCTGATCGAGCGTCTTGCGGCCTTCCGCCGTCGGCGCGGACAGCCATTTGAAGGCGCTCAGCGCCACCGGCACCGCCAGCAGCGGGCCGAGCAAGGGGAGCAGGCCGGTCATCTCGACCCCGGCGAGCGCGATCGGCAGGCTAACGACGACCACGATCACGCCGGCGATCCCGGCGAGGATCGTCCACAAGGTCCGCATCCCGCCGCGCGCGCCCTGGCGGAGGAAGAGCAGGAACAGCGTCGCGGCGAGCGCGCCCATGCCCATCAGCAGCCAGCGGCCGGCGACCCCGGCGGCGAGGCCCATGGTGGTCGCGGTGAGCCATAGCCCGCCCAGCACCAGCGCCAGCCCGATCACCGCCCAGTCGAGGTTGCGCTTGAACTGCTTGCCGTCGAACCGTTCCTTGAGCGGCATCTCGAGCGCCTGTGAGGCGGCCGAGAATTTGCTGTGGTTCTGCTGCTTCATCTCGAGCGACTGATCGGGCATCGCGATCAGCGCATCGAGCATCGCGGCTTCCTCGTCGGGAAGCGGCGACGTGCCCTGAAGGCGGTCGATGCGGGTGGTGTCCTTGGAAAACCAGCCGCCGTCCTCCTCGGTCAGGCGGATGTGGCCGCGGACGCCGAGGTCGACCAGCGCCGCCGCGAAGGCGCGATTGTCGCAGGTCATCGTCTCGAGATAGCGCATCGCCGCCGGCGAGAGGTCGGCGGGCGGGGAGAACAAAGGCACTACCGGACCCGCCCGCGGATCGCGCCCGACACGGCGGTAGGCGCGCCAGAAGAAACCAAGCAGCGCGACCAGCACCGCCGCGCCGGTCAGCGGCGGGCCGTAATCGGCGAGCCAGTAGCCCGCCTTGAGGGTTTTCGAGGGTGGCGACACGATTCCTTTCGGGAAGGAGACCGCGATCGTCAGGCCCTGGTAGGCGTCGAGCGGGGCGGTCGATTCGATGCGGATTTCGCCCGGCCGCTCGGCGGTGACGGCGGCATTGCGATCGGTCGAGCCCTGGCTTCCGGTGTAGAAGGCGCGCTGGCCGAAGGTGGCCGGGGCGGGGAGGGTGACGGTCGCGCTGGCGTGGTCGATCGGAAAGATCCAGCCGTTGCCGGTGACGTTCCAGTAGAGCTCGTCATAGCGGTCGAAGAAGCCGAGCTCGCGGGTGGCGCGGTAATGGATGGTATAACGATGGTCGCCGACCGGGACCGTGCGGTTGGCGTCACCGATCTTGACCCGAACGCCATTGCCGATCGCCTCGGTGCTGCTCGGCTCGGGTTGGCCGTCGCGGGTGGTGCCGAGGAGGGTGAAGCCGATCTTGACCAGCTTGGCGTGCGGCCCCCGGTAGCGGGTCGGGAAGTCGCGGTAGATGCCGTGGTTGATCCGCTGGTTCTCGACCGTGACGTCGAGCGTCTCGACGACGTCGAGGGCGCCATCCTTCTGGATCGCGATCCGCGAGTCGTAGCTGGCGATCCGCTCCTCGGCCGCGGCGGCGCCGGGCAGCGCGACCAGCAGCGCGGCGAGCGCCGCCGCGAACCGGCGCATCGGCTCAGGCCGCCGGCTTGAAGCTGACCTTGGGCGCCGACTGGATCGAGGCATCGGCATCCTCGTAATAGGGCTCCTCGCTGAACCCCATCGGGCGGGCGATCAGCAAAGCCGGGAAGCTCTGGATGCCGGTGTTGAGGTCGCGGGCGGTCGCATTGTAGTAGCGCCGCGCGCCCTGCAGCTCGCCCTCGATGCTGCCCAGCTGCTCCTGCAATTCGAGGAAGTTGGTGTTGGCCTTGAGGTCGGGATAGGCCTCGGCGACCGCCATCAGGCGGCCGAGCATCCCGGTCATCTGCGCATCGGCCTGGGCGGTCGCGGCGACCGAGCCGGTGCCCTGGATCGCGTCGGTCCGGTGCGCGGTCACCGCCTCGAGCGTCTCGCGCTCGTGCCCGGCATAGCCCTGCACCGTCTCGACGAGGTTGGGGATGAGGTCGGCGCGGCGGCGGAGCTGGACGGTGATCCCGCTGAAGCCCTCCTTGGTCAGCGCCCGCAGCCGCACCAGCCGATTATAGAGCCCGACCGCGTAAAGCAGCAGCAGGACGACGACCCCGATGACGATCCAGCCAACCAGCCCCATGACCCAAACCCCCGATTGTCTCGGGGGCGAGCATAAGCGGTGACGAGAAGTGGCGCTAGGCCTCGGCGTCGGTCGCCGGGGCGCGGCCGTAGACGTCGTCGAAACGGACGATGTCGTCCTCGCCGAGGTAGGTCCCGCACTGAACTTCGACGAGGTGCAGCGGCACCTTGCCGGGGTTGGCGAGGCGGTGGACGGTGCCCGCGCTGATGTAGGTCGACTGGTTTTCGTAAAGGAGGAAGGTCTTCTCGCCGACGGTCACTTCGGCGGTGCCGGCGACCACCACCCAATGCTCGGAGCGGTGATGGTGGAGCTGGCTCGACAGCTTGCCGCCCGGCTTGACCACGATCCGCTTGGTCTGGAAGCGCTCGTCGCGGTCGGTGGTCTGGTAGGTCCCCCACGGGCGATGGATCACGGTCGGCAATTCGCCGCTCTGCTCGCCGCGGTCCTTGAGCTCGTCGACCACCGCGCGGACGTCCTGGCTGCGTGCCTTAGGGGCGACCAGCACCGCGTCGCGGGTCGCGACCACGATCATCTCGTCGAGGCCGACCCCGGCGACGGTCATCCCGTCATAGCCGAACAGCAAGCTGCCGCGGCAATCCACCGCCACCGCCTGGCCGCGCATGGCGTTCTGCGCGCCGTCCTGCTCGGCGCGTGACCATAGTTCGTTCCACGAGCCGAGGTCCGACCAGCCCGGATCGACCGGGACCATCGAAATCCGCGCCGAGCGCTCCATTACCGCATAGTCGATCGAGATGGCCGGGCAGGGGCTGGCGTCATTCTCCTCGGCCGGGCGGAAGAATTCGCAATCGCTGCTGCCGCCGGCGATGGCCTGGTGCGCCCAGGCCGCGACTTCGGGGGCGTGGGTGGTGAGCTCGGCGAGCACGTCGCCGACCCCGAACAGGAAGATGCCCGCGTTCCAATAATAGTCGCCCGAGCGCAGATATTCCTCGGCGGTCGCCAGCGGCGGCTTCTCGACGAAGCGCTCGACCGGGCGGACGCCGCCGCCCGCCTGCCCATCGGCGTCGACCTTGAGATAGCCGTAGCCGGTCTCGGGCCGCGACGGGGCGATCCCGAAGGTGACCAGCTGGCCGGCCGCGACTCCGGCCAGCGCCTCGCCGATCGCGGCGAGGAAGGCCGCCTCGTCGTCGATCACATGGTCGGACGGGAGCACCAGCATGATCGCGTCGGGGTCATGCGCCTGCAGCCATTCGGCGGCGAGGGCGACCGCCGGCGCGGTATTGCGCCCGGTCTTCTCGAGCAGGAGGCAGGCGGGCTCGACGCCCATATCGGCGATCTGGTCGCGGACGACAAAGCGATGCTCTTCGCCGCTGACCAGCAAAGGAGCGTCGAAATGAGGCCCGGTGACCCGCGCCACTGTTTCCTGGAGCAGTGAGCGGCCGCTACCAAGATCGGCCAGTTGCTTGGGAAACTGCGCGCGCGAGACCGGCCACAGTCGCGCGCCCATGCCGCCGCACAGGATGACGGGACGAATACGGCGGGTCGAGGCTGAGGAAGAAATGCTCATGCGGGCCCCTGAACAGCGTCTCGTTTACCTTGTCTAGCCGCAGTTCCTATCTGTTGTCTTTGCGGCAACACTTACCCTGTCTCAAAGCCAGACAGATGAATGGAAAATCTTCACAGAAACTAAACAATGGATTAACCGTTCTGGACGTGGACCGATTCCGGAGCAACAGGGTGAACCAGGGGACGAAGCGCAATCTGACCGTCGGGGCGCTGCTCAGCGCCGGACTGGTCGCCGTTGCCGGCACGCCGCTGGCACTCCAGACCCTCGCCGACCACGGCTACGACGTTCCAACGCTTTCCACGCCTCAAAGCCTGCTCGCGTTGCTCGATGCCCGTTCGCCGGGTGAGCGGGCCAAGGGCGCGCTGACGGCGACCAAGACCAAGAAGCTGGCTGCCAACGCCGTCCGTCCGCACGAGCGGGCGCTCGGCAAGATCGTCAATCCCGCCGCGCCGAACACCGATTTCGCCGAGGCGCTGGCGCCGCCGGCCGCCGCCGAGGTCGCTCCGCCGCTGGCGCCGCCGCCGACGCTGGCCGAGGTGTTGCCCAAGGTTACCGGCGTTCCCGGCAATTCGGCCCCGGGCGGAAGCGTCTTGGTCGGCGCGCCTGGTGGTGGCGGCGGTGGCGGTACCCCGGGCACGCCGGGCACGCCCTCGGCGCCGCCGACCGACGTGCCGGCGGTACCCGAGCCGGCGACCTGGTTGACCATGCTGCTCGGTTTCGGGGTTATCGGCTCGGCCCAGCGCCGGCGTCGGCCCGCTCGTTCGGGACCCGCCCTTTCGAGAACGCCCAGGCTCGCTTAAGGTCGGCGCCCGATGCGGCGGCTGATCCTTCCCTTGCTTGTGCTGGCCGTCGTTGGCGGCGGCCTGCTGCTCTGGTTCAATCGGCCTTCGTCCGAGCCGGCGGCGGTGGCGGTCGCCCGGCCATTGCCCGCCGCCCCGACCGACAACGCCCGGATCGTGCTTGACGCCGCCCAGCAGCGTCAGGCCCAGGCGGTCGGCGGGTTCGAGCAGGCGCCGCACTCGCTGCTCAAGGTCGACCATGCGCTCGAATATGGCGACTTCCTGTGGAACGAGGCGGGCGTCCCGGCCGGTCCCGTCACCATCCGCGTCGACCTGCGCACGCAGCTGATCAGCGTGTTCCGCCAGGGGCATGAGATTGGCACCGCGGTGGTGCTCTACGGCGCCGACGCCAAGGAAACCCCGCTCGGTCGCTTCCCAATCCTGTGGAAAGGCAAGGATCACCGCTCGAGCACCTATGACGCGCCAATGCCCTATACGCTGCGGCTGACCGGCGACGGGGTGGCCATCCACGGCAGCGACGTGCGGTGGGGGGCCGCGACTCATGGCTGCATCGGCGTGCCCACCGCCTTCGCCGAAAAGGTCTATGCCCAGGCGAAGGTCGGCGACCCGGTCACCATCGTCCGCTCGGCCAAGCCGGCCTGAGACTTTCGCCGCCGGACGCTAACCGGCCTTTTACTCTCTTCGTTCAAAACGGCGCCTCGTTCCTTCGAGGTGACGCATGCCCCGTTCCCAGTTTCTTCCGCGTTTGGCGCTGCTTCTTACCGCCACCCCGCTGCTGATCGGCAGCCTCGGCCCGCGGACCAATTTCAACGACCGGCTGCTGGCGGCGCAGAATCGCGAGCGGGCGGTGATGGATGTGCCGCCGCTGGCGTGGGACGAGGGGCTCGCCAAGGGCGCGGCCGTCTGGGCCAAGCATCTCAGCCGGACCGGGCGCTTCGAACATTCGCCCGACGAACCTGGGGCGACACCCGAGGGCGAGAATATCTGGGGCGGCACCCCGGGTTATTATTTGCCCGAGAATATGGTCGGGCTGTGGACCGCCGAGAAGCGCGAATTCCGCCCCGGCATCTTTCCATATGCGAGCCGGACGCGCCGGGTTGAGGACGTCAGCCACTATACTCAGATGATCTGGCGGCGGACCACGCACGTCGGCTGCGCGAGCAGTGCGGCAGGGGCCGAAGAGATTCTAGTGTGCCGTTATAGTACAGCTGGAAATGTCATTGGTGAACGGATCCTATAAATTTGGTTCCGAACAAATCCCATGTTCTCAATGACTAGCCGGACCCGGACCGGAAAAAATGGTGCACCTGCGAACTAGGCGGGGAACCCAAAGGTAACCATCCCGTTAACGACCTCGCTGAGATCGCGCTCAGGCTCATCCATGCGCGTGCAGTGAGGGAGTACCACATGGGAAAGTTTAAGTATCTCGTCGCCGGCGCACTGGCGTCGGTCGCCTGCGCCACCGGCGCGAACGCCGCGGTCGTCACCCCGGTCATCGACGGCGCCGCCGGTTCGTTCCAGAACCCGACCGTGCAGTGCACGCCGACCACCACCAGCTGCCCGTCGGGCCAGACGTTCACCGACACGGTGACGTTCACCACCCCGACCGGCTACAACAGCGTGTCGGCGATCCTCAATTCGACCTACAACACGTCGAACCCGCTGACGAACCTGAACTTCAATTCGGTCGTGCTGAACAACAGCGTGTCGAACTATTCGTTCAACATCGCCAACGGCGTGTTCGACAGCGCCAGCCGTGAGATGATCCCGCTGATCGCCAATGCGACCAACGTGCTGACCATCAACGGCACCACCTTCGGCGACGCCTCGTACAGCGGCACGCTGTCGTTCGGCGCCACCCCCGCGGTGCCCGAGCCCGCCACCTGGGCGCTGATGCTCCTCGGCTTCGGCGCGGTCGGCTTCTCGATGCGCCGCCGTCAGGCCGGCAGCTTCCTGCAGCAAGCCGCCTAACCCGTTTCCATACGGATGGAGAAGGGGCTCGGCCGTTGGCCGGGCCCCTTTTTCGTGGGCGTCAGACGACCGTGCGGAAATAGTCGATGGTGGCATTGAGGCCCTTGTCGAGCGGGATGGTCGGCGCCCAGCCGAGATGCTCGCTGGCCTTGCTGATGTCGGGCTTGCGCTGGCGCGGGTCGTCGCTCGGCAGCGGTTCGAACACGAATTCGGACGTGCCGCCGACTTTGTCGCGGACGAGTTCGGCCAGTTCCTTCATCGAGAATTCGCCGGGATTGCCGATGTTGATCGGCCCGGTGACGTCGTCGCCGCTGTTCATCAGCCGCACCAGCCCGTCGATCAAATCGTCGACATAGCAGAAGCTGCGGGTCTGCTCGCCCGAGCCGTAAAGGGTGATCGGCTGCCCCTTGAGTGCCTGGACGATGAAGTTGGAAACCACCCGCCCGTCCGCCGGATGCATTCGCGGCCCATAGGTGTTGAAGATCCGCGCGACCTTGATCCTGAGGCCGTGCTGGCGGTGATAATCGAAGAACAAGGTCTCGGCGCAGCGCTTGCCCTCGTCGTAGCAGGAGCGGATGCCGATCGGATTGACCCGCCCCCAATAATCCTCGGTCTGCGGGTGGATGTCGGGATCGCCATAGACCTCGCTGGTCGAGGCTTGGAGGATCTTGGCGCCGACCCTTTTGGCGAGGCCGAGCATGTTGATCGCGCCGTGGACGCTGGTCTTGGTCGTCTGCACCGGGTCGTGCTGGTAATGGACCGGCGAGGCGGGGCAGGCGAGATTGTAGATCTCGTCCACTTCCACGAACAGCGGGAAGGTCACGTCATGGCGGAGCAGCTCGAAATTCGGGTGGCCGAGCAGGTGCGCGATGTTGCGCCGCTGGCCGGTGAAGAAGTTGTCGACGCAGATGACCTCATGGCCCTCGCCGATCAGCCGCTCGCAGAGATGCGAGCCAAGGAATCCCGCACCGCCGGTGACGAGAATGCGTTTGGTATCGGCGTAGGTGCGCATCACTGAAATCCTATTCTGGTCGCTGGGGACCCGCTGCCACGACTTCCTTGAGAAATCGCTCATAGTCGGCGGCGATGGCGGTCCATGAAAATCGTTCGGCGCGCTCGAGCTGGGCGGCCGGGGCGCGGGGGAGGGTGAGGGCGCGCTGGATCCCGGCGACCAGCGCATCTTGGTCGAGATCGGTCACGAGCACCCCCGTGTCGCCCATGATCCACCGCGTGCGGGGCAAGTCCCACGCGACCGAGGGCAGCCCGCTGGCCATCGCCTCGACATAGACGTTGCCGAAGCTCTCGTCGCGCGAGAGGTGGAGGAAGACGTCGGCGCTGCGGTAGAGGTCGGGCATCTGCGTCGCCGCCACCGACAGGGTATGGTAGCGCCCGGGCATCAGCGCGTCGGCCTTGGCCCTAAGCTCGTCGCGCAAGGGCCCGTCGCCCGCCACTACCAGATGCACGCCGGGCAAGCGCGCCACCGCCTCGATCCCGTCGCCGACCCGCTTGCTGGCGATCATCGCGCTGACCATCAGGACGAGCGGCACGCCTTCGGGGAGCCCGAACGCCGCGCGCTGTGCAGGGCCTGGATTGAAGCGGGTGAGGTCGACCCCGTTGGGGATGAGCGCGGTCCGGTAGTTGGCGCGATTGTCCTCGAAATAATCGGGGTTGATCGCGACCAGCCCGTCGCAACCGAAGAAGCGATACTCACTGTTGTTCGCCCGCGCCGGCCAGTCGCCGTTCTGCGTCACGAACACGTGCCGCGGCCGATAGCCGCGATGCTTGCGGGCTCGCAGCGCCCAGTTGAGGAACGGGTAGGAGCAAGTCAGCGTGACGTCGAAATCCTGCGGCCGGTAGCGGCGCAGGAAACCGGGGAGGAAGGTTGCTTCTTCCCAGGTCGTATCGCCGCGGAAGACCGGCACCTTGGGAAAACGCTCGAAGCGTTCTCGCGCGATCAGCGGTGACCGCGCGAATGCATAACTCGTGTCGGCATCCGCGTGACCTGCTCCGAACAACGTCACGGCGTGGCCGTGGCTCGCCAAGCCCGAAGCGACGGACATCAGCGCGACCTCTGCTCCGCGGTGATACCGGTGGAAACCGGGCAGAGCAAAAGCGATCCTCATGCCTCGCGTGTTGGCAACCAAGCAAAGGGCTGTAAAGCCGGTCGCGTCGAGCTGGGGACCTTAAATTGCCTGAACCGCTAAAACGAATGATTCGCGTCGGCGTGCTTCGCGAGCAGGGCGATCTTGCCGCTTGGCAACTGGCCTGTTTACGTCAGGCGCAGTCGCTCGACTTCGTTGATATCGCCTTGTTCATCGTCAACGCCAAGCAAGCGCCAGTTTCGCAAGGCATCGTTGCACGTGCCGCCAAATTGCTCAAAAGCGGCTCGCTCTTGTGGCGAATCTTGGACCGCCTCGTATCGAGGCGGACACCGGCCGTACGAGGGCTTCCTCTGCCGGAAATCCTCGGAAACGTTTCGCAAGTGCATTGCACGCCGGTTCCCGTCGGAAAATTCAGGGAAACGTTGAGCGATGCCGATATTGGCCTCATCGCGGATTTCGACCTCGATGTTGTCGTGAGGTTTGGGTTTGGAATCCTGACCGGCAAGGCGCTTGAGATCGGTCGCTACGGTGTTTGGTCGTATCATCACGGTGATCCCGACTTCTTTAGGGGAGCACCTCCGGGCTTTTGGGAGATCCATGCGGGCGCGGACAATACCGGTGCAATTCTTCAGCGACTGACTGAAAAGCTGGACGGCGGCGTCATCCTCAATCGGGCATACTTCAAAACGATTGCAGCTAGTTATTCACGCCAACTAGACCACCTTCTGATGAGCTCGTCGCCTATGCTCGCCCGAGCGCTGGTTCAATTACGGAATGATCCTAGCGTCGCCGACGCGCGCGCAGGCACGCCCCCGCCCTCCGGCCCGATTTACCGATATCCCAAGAACGCCGCTGTCATTCGATTTGTTTGGAGACTGGTTTGGTCGTGGCTGGCTGAACAGTGGACTTCTCTTTTCCGGCATCAGCAATGGGGAGTGGGATTCATCGACGCTTCGCCAGGGGACGTTGCTGAGCAAGCGCGCGGTGCTGATTTCGTCGAGAAGGATGTGCGTTGGTCGCCCGAGCCGGCAGGCGCATTTCTTGCAGACCCATTTTTGCTGAGAGGAGGCGCGGACCCGATCGTCTTCGCCGAAGAATATGATTGGGATTCGGGGAAAGGTCACATCTCGACGATTACCGGCCACGGTGGAGTGGACGTGCGTCCAGCGCTGAAGACATTAAGCCACCTGTCCTATCCGTTCTTGTTCGAGCATGGCGGCGAAACGCGCTGCCTCCCCGAAAACGCGGAAAGCGGGCACACGACCGTGTACGCGACGGGAGAGCAAACTCTTACGCCAATCGGCCGCCTGAAGCTTGATTTTCCGGCAGTCGATGCGACGATTCTCCAGCGCGACGATCTGTGGTGGCTCTTTTGCACGCGCGCTGGCCCTAACGACAAGGACACCTTGTACGCCTTTTACGCGCGCGATCTCGACTCAACTTGGACAGCGCATGATCTCAACCCTGTGAAGATCGATGTTCGCTCAAGCCGACCGGCTGGGTCATTCATCCAACACGGCTCCTTGCTGTTACGACCCGCGCAGGATTGCTCGCGCTTCTATGGCGGTGCTCTCGTCTTCAACCAAGTCACCTCGCTAAACCCCTCCATTTACGAAGAGCGTGCGATCGGTCGCCTGGTGCCGGATCCGGCCGGACCCTATCCCCATGGACTTCACACGATTTCTGGCACGGCGGACCTGACCGTGATTGACGGTGCGCGGCACACGTTCGTTTTTGCTCAGCTACGCCGTGCAATGCTGCGAAAACTCAGGATATCTCGTCGATGACGCCGCCGTCTCCGCAAGAACTTGGCTTCGTCGTGATTGGGCGCAACGAAGGCGAGCGGCTGGCGGCCTGTTTGCGCTCGTTACTCCCTCTGCAAGCGCCCATCGTTTACGCCGATTCCGGATCGACGGACGGCAGCCCGGATCGCGCAGCCGAATTGGGGGCCACTGTCGTCAGGCTTGATCCTGCGCGGGCCATGAATGCTTCGCGTGGTCGCCATGAGGGTTACCAAGCTCTGAAGGTCGACCATCCCTCGCTTCGCTTCGTCCAATTTCTCGATGGAGACTGTGTTCTCGCCGAAAGGTGGATCGATGAGGCTTCGGCGTTTCTTGAACAGCATCAACGCGCAGCAGTCGTCTGTGGTCGGCGATTTGAGGCGCATCCCGATGCCTCGTTCTATAACAAGCTTTGCGATGAAGAGTGGAACACTCCCTGCGGGCGGGTCGCATCGTCGGGGGGAGACGCGCTGATGCGCGTGTCAGCCCTCGACCAAGTGGGGGATTTCGACCCAAGTCTCATGGCCAGTGAGGAGCCAGAACTTGCCGCTCGATTGCGCGAAGCCGACTGGGAGATCTGGCGCATTGACGCATTGATGACTGAGCACGATGCCAAGATCTTCACTTTCAAAGCTTATTGGCGGCGGGCCATGCGTGCAGGCTTCGGCTACGCCCAAGCCTGGATGCGAACTGCGAAACTGAGCCACCGCATCAATGGCAGGCTGCTCGCGAGCAGTTTGTTCTGGATGGCAATTTTACCGCTTGGTTTAATCGTGCTTGCAGCGCTTCTTCGCCACCCCACTTTGCTGGTCTTGCTTCCGCTCATCTATTTTCTGCAGATCGCGAGGATGGCGGCCTCAATTGAAATCGGCGATCCCTATCAGTGGCGCAAAGCATTCGTGATCTTCGCAATTAAGTCCGGCGAATTGATCGGCGCGGCGCGGGCAATTTTTGGCGGCCAGAGCCGCACCGCCATCGATTATAAGGGAAATTGATTTGGTTCGTCCGGTTTCCCCGCCCAGTACGCCAGGCCCCATCGCCTATCTCGCCAGCCAGTATCCGGCGACGTCGCACACTTTCATCCGGCGCGAGGTCACCGCCCTCCGCGACGCCGGCGTCCCGATCCGGACCTTCAGCGTGCGGGCGCCGCTGGCGGACGAGTTGAAGGCAGACAGCGACCGCCGCGAGGCGGAGCAGACCTACACTCTGCTTACTCAGCCACTGACCGCATTCCTTCGCGCGCATCTGGGCGAATTGGCGCGTTCGCCAATGACTTACGTTAAAACCTTCGCATTAGCTCTCCGCCATCGAGCGCCGGGCTTGCGCGCCGGCCTCCTGTCAGTTGCGCATTTTGGGGAAGCGATCCTGCTGGCGCGCGAATTGCGGCGTGGCGGCATCTCCCACCTCCACAACCACTTTGCCAACAGCGGGGCGAGCGTCGGGTTGCTGGCGGCTCGACAGGCCGGGATCGGGTGGAGCTTCACCATCCACGGCGTCTCCGAGTTCGACTATCCGGCGGGGCTCACCCTCGCCGACAAGATCGTGGCGGCCGACTTCGTCGCCTGCGTGTCCTATTTCGGTCGCGCTCAGGCCGAGCGACTGACCAATCCCGATCAATGGGCCAAGCTGAGGATCGTGCGCTGCGGGCTCGAATTGGATCGACTGCCTGCCAGGAAAGATCGGGACGACGTCGAGGTGCAGATCATTGCGGTCGGTCGCCTCTCTCCGGAAAAGGGCTTCTCGGGCTTGCTCGAGGCGTTCGCGCGACTGCCCGCGGGGAACCGAGCACGGCTTATCCTCGTCGGGGACGGCCCCCTCCGTGCGGAGCTCGACGCGCAGGTCGCTACGCTCGGCATCGGTGAGCGCGTCACCTTCCTCGGTCGACTGCCCGAGGCTGAGACACTTAGCGCCATCGCTGACAGCGACCTGCTGGTCCTGTCGAGTTTCATGGAAGGGCTGCCGATCGTGCTGATGGAAGCGCTCGCGCTCGGCAAGCCGGTCATTGCCTCGCAGGTGGCTGGCATCCCCGAGCTGGTCCGAGACGGCGAGACGGGACTGCTGTTCGCGCCGTCGGACTGGGATGGACTGGCACGCGCGCTCGAACGCCTGGTCGGCGATCGCGCCTTGCGGCAGGCGATGGGCGCGCGGGGTCCCGCCGTGATGGCGCGCGAATTCGATATTGCTCAGTCGGCTACGGCGCTTCGCGATTTGTTTCAGACGCCCGCTCGGTGCGATTCCACGTCGCCGGCGCGCCCTTCCTGACCAGACCGGCGTACATCGGCAGCTTCCACAAGGCGTAGCCGGGGATGCTGAGCAGGGCTCGCCCGCTGAGCGTGGTGCGGCCCTCACGCCACCAAGCGAGTAGCAGCACGACGATCTCGAGTAGGCCGAGGCCGACGAGGACAAGTGCCGGCAACCAACCTGTCAGACCGAAAAGTCCGAAGAGTACGGTGGCGGCCAGCACGCCGGCGTTGATCATCATCAGCAGGGCAAGCGGCGGGACGAGCAGGTCGAAGCCGGCGAGGACGGTGCCGAGCGATCCCCGTCGGAGGCCACGCGCGAGCAGGGCGGGGGCCGTCGCCCGCATGGTGGCGAGGAACCCGCCCTCCCAGCGGCTGCGCTGACCCAGCGTCTGCGACGCCGATGCGTGGGTGCTCCAGACGATGCTGTCGTCCACCAGCAGCGGCGGGACCCCGCACTCGGCCAGTTCCAGCCCCAACCGCAAATCCTCGACGATGCTGGCCGTCGCCAGGTCCGCGGCCGCGAATTGGGGCCAGGGCAGGCACATTCCCGTGCCGGTCAGGTGGACGCGTCCGGCGAGACGTTGGAGCCCCCGCTGGCGCACCAGATTCTTGATCAGGAAGGCGAAGGACGAAATTTGCACCATCGGCGCGGCCGCCGCGTCCGGTTCGAACAGATAGACCGCCTGGGTCGCCTGGCCTGTTGCCGCGCTCAAAGCCACCAATCGCTCGAGACTTAGCCGATCGATGTGGCAATCGGCGTCGAACACCACCACGGCGCTCGGCGGCGCGGCGAGCAGGTGATCGCGCGCGAAGGCCAGCGCGAAACCCTTGCCGCGACGAGCCGGATCGTGACGTTCGATGGCCTCGACGCCACACGAACGGGCGATCGCCGCCGTATCGTCCGTGCAATTGTCGGCGACGACCAGCACCCGCATGCCGGTGCCGAGCGCTGCCTCCAGCCGGCGAAGGGTCTCGCCGATGACCGCTTTCTCGTCATGCGCCGGAATGACAATCGCGACCTCGCCGACGTCCAGCAGGGTCGGTGCGGCGCGGCGGCGGGCCAATCCTGCGGCGATCTCGACGACGAAGAACGCGTTAGCGGCCAAGATCGGCGCTAACAGCAACAGCAGCAGGATCGACAGTATTTCGGACATGTTCATTTCTGGGTCGGTCCCGTGATTGCATCGCGACGGCGGCGCGACTAGCATCCTGCATCAAGGTCTGCACCTTGCCAAACGGCAGTGGAGGTTTGGCGAAATTGTTGCTTCAGAAGACTGACCAGTTTCAACATTCGCGCTGGCGATTGCGGTGGCCCGACGGCGTGCTAATCCTCGGCATGCTGGCCATGGTCCTGCCGCCGATGATCCTGGTGGCTCAGAACAACTGGTCGACCGAGCAAGGGGGGCACGGGCCGATCGTGCTCGCCACCGGCCTGTGGCTGCTGGCGCGCGAATATCGTTCCTCGCGAGGCTTGGAGGAGCGCGGCAATCTGCTGCTCGGCTTGGTGGCGCTGGCGCTGTTTCTGGCGGCCTTCATCGTTCTCGGCATCACCGGCATCCTCGAGCTTCAGGTTGTGGCGATGTACGGCGCGCTGATCGCCGGCGCCTATCTGCTGGTCGGCGCCCGCATGCTCCGTGCGGTCTGGTTTCCGATTTTCTACATGGCGTTCGCGCTACCCCCGCCCGATACGGTGGTCGCGACCCTCACCAATCCGGTCAAGATCGCCATCTCGCAGGGAGCGGTCTCGCTGCTCCACGCCTTTGGCTATCCGGTCGGCAGCTCGGGCGTCGTGATCCAGATCGCGCAGTATGAGTTGTTCGTCGCGGCGGCCTGCTCGGGGCTCAACTCGCTGATCACCCTGTCGGCGATCGGCCTGTTCTACGTCTATCTGCGGCACCGGAGCGATACGCGGGCGCTGATCCTCATGTCCCTTCTGGTCGTGCCGGTCGCGATCCTCGCTAACTTCATTCGGGTGCTGATCCTCATCTTGCTCACTTATTATGTGAGCGAGGCAGCCGCGCAGGGCTTCCTTCACGATTTCGCCGGGATCGTTACCTTTGCCGCGGCGCTGGGTACGATGATGGCTCTCGAAGCGCTCTATTCGCGGGTCACCGCGCGCAAGCCGGAGGTCGTGCTCCATGGCTGAGCCGGTCGGTTTCGAAAGCCCAGCGCTCGATCGGCGCAAGGTGCTGCTCGGGCTCCTGTTCGCGGGCAGTGCGGGCATCGCCTTCGCCCGCCAGCCGCGACAGCCGATCGACTATCTGGGCAAGACCAAGCTCGACAAGCTCATTCCCAACCGGATCGGCGAATGGGAGTTCGCGTCGACCAGCGGGCTCGTCGTCCCGCCCGAGGACGCGTTGTCGGCGGCGCTCTATTCGCAGATGCTCACCCGCACCTATACCCATGCCGACGAGCCGCCGATTATGCTGCTCATCGCGCAGAGTGCGGGCCAGACTGGGGTGCTGCAGATCCATCGCCCCGAATTCTGCTATCCGGCGAACGGCTTCCAACTCACCCCGATCACGCCGCGTCCGATCGCGGTCAATGGGTCGACCTTTGCGGCCAACCAGCTGACCGCCACGCAACCGGGCCGAACCGAGCAGATTCTCTACTGGACGCGGGTGGGTGAGGTGATGCCGCCGACCTGGGCGGCGCAGAAAATGGCGGTCGCGGTGGCCAATCTGAAGGGCGAGATCCCCGACGCCGTCCTGGTCCGCATCTCGACCATCGATCCCGATCAGGAAGCGGCATTCAACCGCCTCCAGCGCTTCGTCGCGGCGATGGTGGGGTCGTTGCCGGCGGATCGGCGCAAGGTGCTGGTCGCCGACGCCTAATGCTGGTCGCCGACGCCTAGTGCGGGCGGCCGGTCGGGAAGGGCTTCAGATAGTGGATGATGAAGGCGATGGTCACGCCGATCATCGCCACCGCCGGCAGGTGCATCCCTTCGTTGCCGAGGTAATTGGCGAGCGCGCAGCCGCCGCCGGCGAGCAAGTACATCCAAAGGGGATCGTGAACCTGCTGCTCGTCCTGGTTGGTCGATCGCTGCATGAACAGGACGATCAGCCCCGCGAAGATCGCAATGGTGATCCAGTCATAGGGGGTTTTCAACTTCGCACTCCTCCGCTTACGCTGGCGCCCACCTAGCACCGATGCTAATCACGCTCGAACAAAAGTTTAATAGGGGCTGTTCATGCATAAGCAGTTACTTCTCGGTCTGACCCTCGCGGTGGCCCTGTCCGGCTGTCAGAAGAAGGCCGAGGGGCAGACGGTCGCGGTGGTCAACAAGGACGAGATCACCTCGTCCGAGATCAACGGCGAGCTCGCCAACGCCAGACTGCCGGCCGACGTCGACAAGAAGGAGGCGACCAACCGCATCCTCCAGGGGCTGATCGATCGCCGCCTGCTCGCCGACCAGGCGCGCCAGGAAGGGATCGACCAGTCGCCCGAGTTCATCGCCCGCCAGCGCCGCATGAACGACGAGCTGCTGATCGGCATGCTCGCGAGCCGCCAGATGGATTCGAGCAAGCTGCCGACCGACGCCGAAATCGCGGCCTTCCAGAACAAATATCCGCAGGCTTTCGCCAAACGCGAAGTGTGGAAGCTCGACCAGATCCAGTATCAGACCCCGGCCGATCCGGCGGTCAAGGCCAAGATCATGGCGACCAAGAGCATCGATCAGCTCATCGCGGTGCTGACTGCGGCGCGCATTCCGTTCCAGCGCGCCAGCAACCAGATCGCGTCGAACGTCATCCCGCCCGACATGTACCCGCGGCTGGCGGCGATGACCTCGGGCGAGCCGTTCATCGTTCCCAATGGCGCGGCGTCGGTGGCGAGCTCGATCGTGTCGCGCGAGCCGGCCCCGCTGGTCGGTGCGCCGGCGCGGACGGAGGCGGTCAACCTGCTCCGCCGCCAGCAGAGCGCCGATGCGCTGCAGCAGCGGCTCAAGGACCTGCGCAAGAACGCCAAGATCGAATATAAGGAGGGCTTCGGCCCGCCGAAGTAAGCGGGAGGCTCAGCGGCCGCCGGTCATCGCCGGCGGCGCTCAGCTCGGGTTGTCGATGCCCAGTTCGGCGAGCTTGCGGTAGAGGGTCGAGCGCCCGATCCCGAGCCGCCGGGCGACCTCGGTCATCTTGCCGCGATAATGATTGATGGCGAGGCGGATGACGTCCGCCTCGATGTCCTCGAGGCTGCGCAGGTGGCCGTCGGCGCGGAGCAGGGTCACGCCTGGCCCGCCCGACACGGCGGCATCGGCGCTGGCCTTGCTGATTTCGGGGGTCGCGTCGTGGCTGCGGTTGGTGAAGCGCGACTGCACCGCCAAGTGCGGGAAGTCCTCGGCGGTGAGCGCGGAGCCTTCGCTCTGCAGCGCGGCACGGAACAGCACGTTGCTGAGCTGGCGGACATTGCCCGGCCAGCCGTAGCGCATCAGCACCGCCAGTGCGTCATTGCCGAGCGACAGCGGGCGGATGCCAGGCTGCCCGGCGATTCGCGCGAGCAAATGGCGCGCGAGCGACGGGATATCCTGCGACCGTTCGCGCAGCGGGGGGACGGTGACGATGGTGGTGCACAGCCGCTCGGCAAGGCCGGGGAGGAAATCGTCGGGCAGCGGGGCCGAGCTGGTCGCGATGACCCGCACGTCGACCGAATTACTGCCGTTGCACCCGACCGGACGAACTTCGCCGGTGGCGAGCACGCGGTCGAGCGTTTCCTGGGTCTCGCGCGGCATCAAGCCGATCTCGTCGATCAGCAGGGTGCCGCCGTCGGCCTCGACCATCTTGCCGATCCGCTCGGCGAAGGCGCCCGGAAAGGCGCCGGCGACATGGCCGAACAGCTCGCTGTCGATGATGTTGCCCGGGGTCGCCTTGCAGTCGATTTCGAGCAGCGGCCCACGGGCGCGGTGCGAGGCCGAGTGGATGGCGCGGGCGATGGTTTCCTTGCCGGCGCCGGGCTCACCGACGATCAGCAGGGGCAGGCGGTTGCGCGCGGCCTTGGCGGCGATCGCCAGTGCGGCGCGGAATTCGGGGGTGGCGCCGATCAGCTCTTCGAGCGCCATCTGCGGCGCGAGCTTCTCGGACAAGGGCGCGAGCTCGCCGCTCGGGCGGCGGCGGTCGGCGTTGACCGCCAGCGCTTCCATCAGCCGCTCGGGCGCGACCGGGCGCGACAGGAAGTCGGAGGCGCCGGCGCGCATCGCCTCGACCGCCTGGGCGATCGAGCCGGCTTCGGCGAAGACGATGATCGGCAGGCCGGGGCGGTCGGCGCGCAGCGCGCGGACGGTCGCCGGGCCGCTCTGGCTGTCCCAGCCGCCGACCAGCACCGCCTTGACCTCATGCCCGTGGGGGCCTTGCAGCAGCTCGACCGCCTCGGCGGCGCCGGGCGCGCCCAGCGTGTTCCAGCCGGCACGCAACGCCGTAGCCGCAACCAGCCGGCGCTCGTCGAGCCCGGCGTTGACCAGCAACAGGAATCGGATGGTATCCGCACGCATAACCATCGCCTTAGGGACCAAGGCGTAAAGATTAGGTGTAGGGGCTTCGCGACGGCTCACAGCGTTGTTATGCACGGGCCAACTCTAGCTTTCGCTGAACGGAGCATTCCATGGCCATTCACACTTCCGACGAAATCTCAGGTCCGGTCGATTACAAGGTCCACGCCCGCGACTATGCCAAGGTCATTTCCATGCTGAAGTGGGGCGCCGTGATCGCCTTCATCCTCGCCATGCTCGTGATGGTGTTGCTGGCCAGCTAAAGGACAGGCGCGGATGAACATCGCGGTCCTCGCCGAAACGGCGCCCAGCGAAACCCGCGTCGCGGCGATCCCCGAGACGGTGAAGAAGTTCGTCGCGCTCGGCGCCGCCGTCGCGGTGGAGCGCGGGGCGGGGGCTGCGGCGGCGATCGCCGATGCCGATTACGAGGCAGCGGGTGCAACGCTGGGCGAGCGCGCGGCGATCCTTGCCGACGCCGACATCATTCTCGGTGTCAGCGGTCCTGAACCGGCCAGCTTGGCGGGCGCCAAGTCGGGCGCGCTGCTGGTCGCCGCGCTCGACCCCTTCCGGCGCCGCGCGGCGATCGATGGCTATGCCTCGGCTGGGCTCGAGGCGCTGGCGCTCGAATGGATGCCGCGAATCACCCGCGCGCAGAGCATGGACGTGCTCTCCAGCCAGTCGAACCTCGCGGGCTACAAGGCGGTGATCGAGGCCGCCGACGCCTATGGCCGCGCCTTCCCGATGATGATGACCGCCGCCGGCACCGTCAGCCCCGCGCGGGTGTTCGTGATGGGTGTCGGGGTCGCCGGCCTCCAGGCAATCGCTACCGCCCGCCGCCTCGGCGCGCAGGTCAGTGCGACCGACGTCCGCTCGGCCACCCGCGAGCAGATCCAGTCGCTCGGCGCCAAGCCGATCTTCGTCGAGGGCGTCGCGGGCATCGAGGGCGAGGGGCAGGGCGGCTACGCCGGCGAGACCAGCGAAGAATATCGCCGGGCGCAGGCCGAGCTCGTCTCGAGCCATATCGCCAAGCAGGACATCGTCATCACCACCGCGCTGATCCCCGGCAAGCCCGCGCCGCGGCTGATCAGCGACGCCCAGCTCGCCTCGATGCGGCCGGGCAGCGTGGTGGTCGACCTTGCCGCCGACGCCGGCGGCAATGTCGAGGGGACCGAGGTAGATCAGCGGGTCGAGCGGCATGGCGTCACCATTCTGGGCGCGGCCAACCTCGCGCGGAGCCTGCCGGCCGATTCGAGCGCGCTGTTCGCCCGCAACATCTTCAATTTCCTGTCGGCGTTCTGGGACAAGGAGCAGGGGCGCCCGCTACTGCCCGACGAGGACGAGATCGTGAAGGCGATTCGGCTGACCCGCGGCGGTCAGGTCGTCGCCGAGCGGCTCGCCTCCTAGTCGCTGGCTGGGGGCAGCACGCAGGCCTCGACCCAGCGCGCACCGGTGATTTCGGCCAGCCGCTCAGGCGCTAGCTCGACCGAGCTGTTGCGGCTGCCGGCGGCGGGGAAGACGGTCGCGAAGTCGCGCAGGCTCGTATCGCAATAGACGGGGAGCGGGTGGGCCAGCCCGAATGGGCAGACCCCGCCGACCGGATGGCCGGTCAGCGCCAGCGTCTCCTCGGCGTCGAGCATCCGCGGCCGCCCGCCGAACGCCGCCTTGCAGCGGACATTGTCGAGTCGCGCGTCGCCACGCGTGACCAGCACCAGCACCTCGCCATTGACCCGAAGCGCCAGCGTCTTGGCGATCCGTCCCGGCGCCACACCCAGCGCTAGAGCAGCGTCGGCGACGGTGGCGGTGCTGGCATGTGCCTCGATCAGCCGCGCCTCGGGCGCGTGCTCGGCCAGCCAGGCGCGGACGCTCTCGACGCTCATGCGCCGACCAGGTGCAGCGCGAGTTCGCGCGGCGACGGGAAGCGGCGGTGCTCGAACAAATAGATGCCCTGCCACGTCCCGAGCATGAGCGCGCCGCCCATCACCGGCACCGCCAGCTGGGTCTGGGTGAGCGCGCTGCGCAGGTGAGCGGGCATATCGTCGGGACCTTCGTCGTCATGTTCGTAGGCCGCATCTTCGGGCGCGAGGCGGGCAAAGTAGCGTTCGAGGTCGCGTCGCGCGGCCGGAGCGGCATTCTCCTGGATCAGCAGCGAGGCCGAGGTGTGGCGGCAGAAGACGGTCAGCAGTCCCTCGCTCAGGCCTTGCGCAGCGACCCACTCCAACACTTCCGCGCTAACCTCATGGAGGCCGGGGCGGGGCGCCGTGACAGTGATGGTGCCGAGGGCCTGGTGGAGCATTCGGGCTCGCTAACGGGCAAAGAAAAAGCGCGCCAGCCTTTCGGCGGACGCGCTTTGAAAATCTGATCCGCCCGAGCGCGGATCGGTGCGTCAGCTTAGCGCCAACCGCAACCGAAAAGCCAGCTCCACATAGCACTCTCCCTGTATCGCACCGCCGATTCGACGGTGCTTGGGAGCAGTATTAACCTTAATCGATACGGTTAGCAAACTATTTACCATGTTTCCGAACAAGTCGCAGAAACGCGCCAAGGCGGGAGGGCCGCCGGCAAAGGTTAACGCAGTAATGATCGAAGTTACGCGACTTGGCGGACGTGCCGGATCTGCAGCGACTGGACGAGCTCGCGAACGCCCATCGGGCGACCGACCAGATAACCCTGGACGATGTCGCACTGGAGCTCGACCAGTTGGTCGAGTGTGGCGCGATCCTCCACGCCCTCGGCGACCACGGTGCGGCCAAGCGAGTGGGCGAGCGCGATGGTCGACTGGACCATGATCAGGTCCGACCGGTTGAGCTTGATCGCCTTCACGAAGCTCTGGTCGATCTTGATCTCGCTCGCCGGGACCTTCTTGAGATAGTCGAGGGTCGACAGGCCGGTGCCATAGTCGTCGATCGCGATGCGGACACCCAGCCGGCGCAGCGCGTCGAGCATGGCGAGGCCTTCATCGGCGCTCTGCAGCGATTCGGTCTCGGTCAACTCCAGCGTCAGCCGCTCGGGCGCAAGCTGGTGGACCACCAGCCGCTCCTTGATCCGTCCGACCAGCCCGCGATCGCTCAGCAGTCGCGGCGAGATGTTGACCGCAATGGTGAACTCCTGCCCGCGGCGGTTGATCGCGGCGGCGGTGGAGATGGCGCGGTCGAGCACGAAGTCGGTCAGCTTGGCGATCCGGCCCTGCTGCTCGGCGGCGGCAACGAACTCGGCCGGGCTGATCGGACCCTTCTCGGGGTGGGTCCAGCGGGCCAGCGCCTCGGCGCCGACGATCCGGTTCGACTTGAGGTCGAGCTGGGGCTGATAGGCGATCCACACCTCGCCGCGGTCGATCGCGGCGTCGAGTTCGCCGAGCAGCGACAGCCGCCAGCTTGCCTGCTCCTCGCGGGCGGGGTCGTAATATTTCCAGCGCAGCCCTTCGTCCCACGCCTCGTCGGCGGCGACCAGGGCGCTGCCGAGCCGGCTGGCATTGGCGCGGTTGCTGCCAAGCTCGACCCCGAAGGTCAGCGCGACGTCGACCGAGCGGCCGTCGATGGTGACGGGGGCGCGGAACAGGGTGTGGAGCGCCTCGAGATGGTTGGTGATCGCCGGGCCCGGCTCGGCGAACCAGGCGAAGATGCCCTCGTCGCCCTGGTAGACGGTCATCGGCTTGTCGGCGACCGCCAGCCGGGCGACGATCTGGCGGACCAGCTCGGCCTCGCTCTCGTCGGGCAGGGTCGAGGCGATCTCGGCGTAATTGTGGACGCGGGCGGCGGCGAGCAGGCGGTTGGCCTGGCCCGACGCCTCGCGCAGCGCGGTCAGGTTGGGCAACCCGGTATGGCGGTTGATGAGGCCGCCCAGGCGCCAGCGCCGCCAGGCGAGGCGGACGCTCATCGCGGTGAGCGCGCTCAAGCCCGCGAACACGTCGACCGACACGAGGTGAGCCTCGAGCGGGACCGGCGCGGCGAGGAGGATGCCGAAGCCGACGGCCAGCGCGATCTCCTCGCGGCGGCGGCTCTGGGTCAGGCGGGCCCAGGTGCACAGGCCGAGCGCCAGCAGCAAGGCGGGAAGGAAACCCCAGTCGCGCGGCGTGCCCCGCTGCAGCGTCTCGGCGGCGAGCATGTGGACATAGGCCATCGCCATCCGCCCGCGCGCCGGGATCCACACCTGGTCGCCGAGCGCCTCACCGTCGAGGCCGACATAGAGCGTCTTGCCGCGCAACTGCTCGGCAGGCACCCGTCCCGCAACCAGGTCGGCGGCGTTGATCCGCGGAATGCTGGTCGGGTCGATCGAATAGTCGATGCGGAAGTCGCCGCTGGTCGGCAGGCCCGCGCGGCCCGAGACCGCCGCCGCCATGCCCGGGACAGGCTTGCCGCCATAGGTGCTGGCGTAGGGCGAGCGCCACACCGCCTGCTGGTAATTGTAGAAGACCGCCGTGTCGGCGAGCTGCGCGCGGCGGGCGAACAGCGACATCGGTCCGCCGTCGGCCTGTTCCCCCTGGCGGCCCGTGCCCTGGCGGGTGCGGACGGGAAGGGTGACGTTGCCGGCCTTGGCGATCGCGCTGGCGAGGCGGTCGTCCTCAACGGCGCTGGTGTGGTCGTCGAGCGGGACCTGTAGCACGACCTGCTTGGCGCCATCGGCCGAGGCATGGTCGATCAGCCGGGCAAGGTCCGAGCGCGGCCACGGCCAGGCGCCGACCGTCTTGGTGCTGCGGTCGTCGATCGCGACGAACACCAGCTGCCCGCTGGCCGCCGAGCGGTGGAAGTTGTTGCGGGTCATCCGCAGCAGGTCTTCGACCACCTCACCGACGTTGAAATAGCCGACGAGGGCGCAGATCAGGCTCAGCCACAAGAGCAGCTTGACCGGTGATTTGGTCCCTTCCGCGGAAGGCAAAGGCGTGTCCGAGCGCATTCGATCTGCTTTTGCCACGCGAAAGGTTATTAAATCGGAAACCTTGAACCCGTTGACGGGCATTAACGCGGCCAGCAGCGAGTGCCGCTTTAGTCCTGTCCTACTGCCGTCGGCTTGTGCCATGCTGTCCCGCAAGAGAGGAGTAAGCGTCAGTCTCGGCTTTGCTCGGAAAATGGTTAACAAATTGCTTCGGGCCCTTTCGAGATACGGACAGGCAGGGGTCGAACCAGGGAAACTTGGAAACTTCGTCTTCCAAGAACGGGACAGGTCTTGCCGAGCGCGGCGACTTCCCCTCTGATGCGAGGAAGCCAAGAGGACATTCATGGACCTGATCTCGATCGTCTCGATCTTCGTGCTGGCCTGCTTCGTCGGCTATTTCGTCGTCTGGTCGGTGACCCCGGCGCTCCACACCCCGCTGATGGCAGTGACCAACGCCATCTCCAGCGTCATTATCGTCGGCGCGCTGATCGCCGCGGCGGCGAGCGGCAACCCGGTCGCGAAGTGGCTGGGGCTGCTCGGCGTGGTGCTCGCCAGCATCAACATCTTCGGCGGCTTCGCGGTGACCAGCCGAATGCTCGCCATGTACAAGAAGAAGGAGCGCTAGGCTTGCGCGTTTCTCCGGCCGTCATCCTGAACTTGGTTCAGGATCCATCTTCCCACGAACGCTGCAGCCTGAAGGCAAAATGGATGCTGAAACAAGTTCAGCATGACGGGGGAGAGTTGCATGCCTGAGGCCGCCCACGCCCAGCCCGGCTGGGCCCTGCTCGCCTATCTCGTCGCGGGGGTCTGCTTCATCCTTGCACTGAGGGGCTTGTCGAGCCCGGTCAGCAGCCAGCGCGGCAACCGCCTTGGCATGATCGGTATGGCGATCGCCGTGCTGACGACGCTTATTACTCATGTGCCTCGCCAGACGCCGATGGGCCCGGGATGGACGGTCTACGCGCCGCTCCCTGCCGGCGAGCAATTCCAATGGCCGGTGGATTATTCGACGCTATTGCTCGTTATCGCCGCCATCGCCATCGGCGCCGTCATCGGCATCGTTACTGCCCGCCGCATCCAGATGACTGCGATGCCGCAGCTGGTCGCGGCCTTTCACAGCCTCGTCGGCCTCGCCGCGGTGCTGGTCGGCGCCGCCGCCTACCTCAATCCCGAGGCGTTCGGGATCGCGGTGCGGGTCACCCCGATCGCCACCCAGTCGTTCATCGCCATCCTGCCCGTCAGCCGAATCGAGCTCGGGCTCGGCGTCGCCATCGGCGCGATCACCTTCTCGGGCTCGGTCATCGCCTTCCTCAAGCTGAACGGCAACATGAGCGGGTCGCCGATCCTGCTGCCGGGCCGCCACGTCATCAATCTCACGGTGCTCGCCGGCATCCTCGGGCTGATCGCCTACTTCACCCAGGACCAGGCGCCGTGGGTGTTCTTCACTGTCATGGGGCTTAGCTTCGCCATCGGCTTCCTGCTGATCATCCCCATCGGCGGGGCGGACATGCCGGTCGTGGTGTCGATGCTGAACAGCTATTCGGGCTGGGCGGCGGCGGCGATGGGCTTCACGCTCCACAACAGCGCGATGATCATCACCGGCGCGCTGGTCGGCAGCTCGGGCGCGATCCTCAGCTACATCATGTGCCGCGCGATGAACCGCAGCTTCATCTCGGTCATCGCCGGCGGCTTCGGCGCGACCGCGGCGGCGGGCGGCGGCGAGGTCATCGACCGCCCCTACAAGCGCGGCTCGGCCGAGGACGCCGCCTTCCTGATGAGCCAGGCCGACCAGGTCATCATCGTCCCCGGCTACGGCATGGCGGTGGCGCAGGCGCAGCATGTGCTGCGCGAGATGGCCGACCTGCTCAAGAAGGAAGGGGTGAAGGTGAAATACGCCATCCACCCCGTCGCCGGCCGCATGCCCGGGCACATGAACGTGCTGCTTGCCGAGGCGAACGTGCCCTATGACGAGGTCTTCGAGCTCGAGGACATCAATTCCGAGTTCGCGCAGACCGACGTCGCGTTCGTGATCGGCGCCAACGACGTCACCAACCCCGCCGCCAAGACCGACAAGAGCTCGCCCATTTACGGGATGCCCGTGCTCGACGTCGAAAAGGCGCGCACCGTGCTGTTCATCAAGCGCTCGATGGGCGGGGCGGGCTATGCCGGGGTCGATAACGAGCTGTTCTACCGCGACAACACGATGATGCTGCTGTCCGACGCCAAGAAGATGGTGGAGGAGATCGTGAAAGCGCTTGGTTAATCGAAACGGCCAAGCAACGCTTTGTCGCTTCGCCGCCACAGCTGGCAGTTGTCGCGTTAACTATTGGCGTTGGCGACTTGTCGGACCTGTGCGAACAAGTGAAAAGAAGCGCGACGAGGCTTCGCTAGAGGCCTGAATCGTCTTGGTATTCGGGGACGGCGCGCCGACGCGCGCCAGGGGAGTGGCGACAGGTGCGTAAGCTCGGGATCATCGGCGGGGCGAGCTGGAGTTCGACCGCGCTTTATTACGATCACATCAACCGCCAGGTGGCGCAGCGGATGGGCGGGCTGCACAGCGCCCGGCTGGTGATCGAAAGCCTCGACTTCGAGGAGGATTACGCGCGCTTCCATCGCAGCGGCGACTGGACCGGCGCGGAGAAGGTGGTGGTCGACGCTTCGCAGCGGCTCAAGACCGCCGGCGCCGAAGGCCTGCTGTTCGCGTCCAACACGATGCACAAGTCGGCCGAGGCCGCTTGCAAGGCGACCGGGCTCGAACTGGTCGACATCCGCGAGGCGACCGCCGCCCGGCTCGTCGCCGACGGCCGCAGCCGCATCGCGCTGCTCGGCACGCGCTTCACCATGACCGAGGAATGGGCTCGCGCCCCCTACATGGAGCGCGGCATCGTCATCCAGGAACTCAGCCCCGAGTGGCGGACCGAGGTCGACCGGATCATCTACGAGGAACTGGCCGGCGGTCGCGTCGTGCGCGAGAGCCAGCGTAAATTGAAGACGTTGATCACCGAACTGGGCAAGCTCAAGGTCCAGGCGATCGTGCTCGGCTGCACCGAGCTGGTGCTCGCGGTCGATACCCGCGCCAACGTCCTGCCGGTCTACGACACCACCGCCATCCACGCCGCCGCGGCGGTCAAGTGGATGCTCGCCGACCAGCAGATCGAGGAAGCCCGAGCCGCCGCCTGACGAGCGTGCGGCCCTGGCTTGATCCCTGCGAAACCGGTTGCTAGCAAAAACGCGTTAACTGCTCGGGTGGGGGTAATGCGCAAAAAGTGGTCGAAGCCACAGGTCAAGGTCATGAAGGCCGGCGATGCGGAGTCGCAACGCAGCGTCGGCACTCCGGACGCGGGTTCGGCAAGCCTGGCCAAGGCGGCCAATTTAGCTGATCGCTGACCGGCGATGACCGTCACCGGCCGGTTCACGGCCGACGGTCCGGCCGCTCACGACGTCACCATCGCGCACGACCGCGCACTGTTCCGCGCCGCGGAGGCGCGCGCGGGGCAGCGCCACTGCGTGATCGAGGGACGCGGCGACGATCCGCGGGCGCCGCTCGATCCGGGGAAATTGCTTTCGCATTGGTCACCCGGTGACCTCGGCCGACTTGGCGGGGATTGGGCGGTGGCTTTAGCCGACCTTGAGCGCCAAGTTCTCGTCCTCGCCCTCGCGCCACTAAGCGAACTCGAGCTTTTCTACCATGTCGCCGCCGATGGGACGGTGATTTATTCCACCGACCTTGCGGCGCTCATTCGCCGGGTGCCCGCCAAGTTCGACCTCACCATGGTCGCGCGAGCGTTCGCCATGCAACCGTTCTTCGATGAGCAGCGCTCACTCTATCACGGCATCTGGCAGGTGCAGCCGGGATCGCTGGTGACGATCACGGCGGGCGAAGCCAAGGTGAGCCGCTTCTGGGAATTGCCGCCACCGGCTAGTTTGAGGCTCGGTCATGCGGAAGCCGCATTGAAGCTTCGCGGCCTTCTCGAGCAGGCCGTGCAGCGCCGTCTGAGTGCGATCGAGGGCTCGGCGGGCACGCTGTTGAGCGCGGGCCGTGACAGCGGCGCAGTCACCGCGGTCGCGGCGCGTGAACTGGCCGCTCGGGGACAGACGCTCGACGCCTGGACTGCCGCTGCCGAGCCGGACGGCGCGGACGACGGGCTGCATCTGCTCGACGAGGCGCCGCTCGCTGCTTGCACCGCAGCGGGTTTCGCCAACGTCCGTCATCATGTCCTGCGGCCGCGACCGTTCGACCTGTGCGCCAGGCTCGACGACATCCATCGGCGGGTGCGGGTGCCGATCGCGCAGCCGCTGGCAGTCGCCTGGTGCGAGCAGCTGTGGGACGCCGCCAGTGCGGCGGGCAATCGGCTGCTGCTGAGCGGCGACTTCGGCAACTATGCGCTGAGTGCGGGCGGCTTGGGGTGGCTGGAGGACGTTCGGGCCGAGGAGGGTGTGGGCCGGTGGTTGGCGACGATTGCTACGCTGGTGGTGCGTGACCCGCGCCGGTGGCGGAGCCTCGGCGGCGCGCTGCTCGGCCACGGCTGGCGCTCGCGTACGCCGCCTGGCCCGAGGCCGCTGGATGGCTTCGTCCGCGGGCCGTTCGCAGTGGCCCTGCGAGAGGCGACGACGGCGACAGCGCCGCGCTTGACCTATCGCAAGTGGCTACGCCGAGGGGTGCGGATTTCGGTCAATCCGAACGATGTCGTGACGATCGGGCGCGAGCTCGAGCAGACCGATCCGACCCGCGACCGTGGGCTGGTGGAGTTTGTCCACGCGCTTCCGGCAGCCATGCTGGTCGGGCCGGACGGCCGCCGCGACCTGTTCGAGCGCGCGTTCGGCGACCTGCTCCCGCCAGCCGTGCTGCGGCCGCAGCGCCGGGGGCGGCAGAATGTCGACTGGCACCTGAGCTACGACCCTGCGCAGCTGGCAGAGGCGGTTCGCCGCTATGCGGAAGTGCCCGCGGTGCGCGAATGGGTCGATTGTGACGCGCTGCTCGGCGCGTTGCGCGATTGGCCGGCCGAGCGGACGCTGCGCGGGGCTTTATACGATCGGATGGTGTGGGGGGTCTTGCCGGCCATTTCGCTCGCCAGCTTCCTGGCCGTCGGAAAACCCTAGTCGAGCGGGTCGAGGCTGGGGGCGGCGACGTCGACCCAGGCGTGCTTGCGGTCCCCGTAGACCGTATATTCGGGCGGCGGGAAGGACGGTTCGGCGAAGGCGCCGATTGCGATGGCGGTAAGGCCGGGTAGGCCCTCGGCCTGATAGCCGACAGTCGAGCCGCAGGTCGGGCAGAAGCGGAAAGTCGCGACCTGGCCGCTGTCGCCGGCGGCCGACCAGCTTTTGGTCTCGCCCTCCCACTGCACCCGATCGTCGGGCCAGCGCGCCTGCGCCGCGAAGCTGCTTCCCGAACGCTTCTGGCAGTTGAGGCAGAAGCAGACCGAGACGCGGACCGGATCGCCCGTGCAGGTCGCGCTTAGCTGCCCGCAGCGGCAGGTGGCGGTGCGCGCGCTCATCCCTTGCGCGCCAGCGTATAGTCGATCCGGATCCGCACCCACTCACCGACCATCACCTGGTTGTCGCGCTGCGGCGGGCGCACCCGGAACTGCCAGGCGGCGGCGAGCACGGCGCGCAGCACGCCCGAATTGTTGGGATATTCGTCGAGGCCGATGCAGTCGGCGACGCGGAAGTCGGGCACCGTCTTGCAGGCGATCAGCGCGAAGCTGTCGGGCTGCGCGGTCGACAAGTAACCGCGCAATTCGCTCTCATAGGGTTTGCGATACCAGGCGGCGGCGTAGAGCTTTTCGCCATTGGGGCCGTGGCCCTCGGCGAGCGGCGTGTCCCCGGCGGCCGGGCCGGGCGCGGCGGGTCCCGCGACATGGCGAGGCGCGGCGGGGGCGCTGGGGAGCGAACGGATGTCGAGCCCCGCCATCGCGCCTTTCGGCAACTCGATGATCGGGGTCGGCGCGACGATCGGGCTTGGCGGCGTCGGGCTCGGGGTGGCCTGGGTGCGCGTCTGCGACGGAACCGGCGCGGGCGGGAGGGGGACCGTCGGCGCGGTTGCGGCGGCCTTGGGGGTCGGCGCGGGCGCGGGCGGGGCAGGGGTGTCGTCGGTCTTCTGGTTGCTGAGCTCGATGCTCACCAGATGCGGTTCGGGCGGCGGCTTGGTGGCTTCACCGCGTCCCAGCGTTAGCAGCGCAAGCACCAGCAGCAGCTCGATCAGCAGGGCGACCGCCCAGCCGACCGCGCGGCGGCTGGCCGGGACCCGGAGCGCCTCGCGGATGCTGGTGGGGCGGCTATCGGCCGTCGAGACGCGCGACATGAACATCGATGCCGCCTTTTAGAGCAGCGGCGCGGCAGCGCCACCATTGGTGCAAAAGTTCACCCTCTCGCAACCTTGGCGGCGATCACCTAAGTCGGCGGGCGTGAGCAAGGCCGACCGTCCGCACCATCCTCGCGCCGCCGAGCGCTTCAACGAGGAGGCGGCGACCACTACCGTCAAGGGCGGGGGCGAGGCGCCCGATCTCGAGGCGGGGGTCGCCGCGATCCGCAATGTCTTGAAGACGCTCCCGGCGCGGCCCGGGGTCTATCGGATGCAGGACGCCAAGGGCGACGTGCTCTATGTCGGCAAGGCGCGCGCGCTCAAGCAAAGGGTGACCAACTATACGCAGGTCGCGCGGCTGTCGAAGCGGCTGCAGCGGATGGTCGCGCAGACGCGCTCGATGACCATCGTCACCACCCGGACCGAGGCCGAGGCGCTGCTGCTCGAGGCGCAGCTGATCAAGCGCTTCCGGCCGCCCTACAATGTGCTGCTCCGCGACGACAAAAGCTTCCCGTTCATCCTGCTGCGCGAGGATCATGCCTTTCCGCGGGTGCAGAAACATCGCGGGGCGCGGCGGCTGAAAGGGCAATATTTCGGGCCGTTCGCCAGCGCGGGTTCGGTCACTCGCACGCTTAATGCGTTGCAGAAGCTCTTCCTGCTAAGAAGCTGTTCGGACAGCTTTTTCCAGAACCGATCGCGGCCTTGCCTGCTTTACCAGATCCGCCGCTGCTCGGCACCGTGCGTTGGGCGGATCGAACAACCCGCCTACGGCGAGCTGGTCGAAGACGCGAAGAATTTCCTCTCCGGCAAGTCGACCGGCGTGCAGGCGCGGCTGAGCAAGTCGATGGCCGAGGCGGCCGAGAAGCAGGATTACGAGCTGGCGGCGGTCTATCGCGATCGGCTGCGCGCGCTGACCTACATCCAGGGCAGCCAAACGGTCCACGCCGAGGGACTGGGCGACGCCGATATTTTCGCGCTTGCCTGCAGCGGCGGGCAGATGTGCATCCAAGCCTTCTTCATTCGTGGCGGGCAGAATTGGGGGCACCGCGCCTTCTTCCCCAGCCACACCGCCGACGTGCCCGAGGCCGAGGTTCTCAGCAGCTTCCTGGTCCAATTCTACGAGGATATGCCGCCGCCCAAGCGGGTGCTGGTCGATCGCGAGCTGCCCGAACTCGAACTGCTCGCCGAGGCGCTGTCCGAGCGGGCGGAACGCAAGGTCCTGATCGAGCGGCCCCAGCGCGGCGACCGCCGCAAGTTGATCGAGCAGGCCAGCCGAAACGCCACAGAGGCACTCGAGCGGCGGATGGCCGAGGGGACAACCCAGACGCGACTGCTGCGCGAGCTGGCCGACACGTTCGAGCTGCCCGACCTGCCCAAGCGGATCGAGGTCTATGACAACAGCCACATCATGGGGACCAATGCGACCGGGGCGATGATCGTCGCCGGGCCCGAGGGCTTCCGTAAGAACAGCTACCGCAAGTTCAACATCAAGCAGGCGGCGACCGACGACGACTTCGGGATGATGAAGGAAGTGCTAGAACGGCGCTTCGCCCGGCTCGAGAAGGACGATCCCGACCGGGCGAGCGGGGAATGGCCCGACCTCCTCCTGATCGACGGCGGGCGCGGCCAATTGAACGCGGTGTGCGAGATCATGGAGAATGCCGGGGTCCATGACATTCCGGTGATCGGCGTCGCCAAAGGGCCGCACCACGGCCGCGAGGGGCGCGAAGTGTTCCACCTGCCGAATGGGCGAGAACTGACGCTGCCAGTCAATTCGCCCTTGCTCTTCTACCTCCAGCGACTCCGCGACGAGGCGCACCGCTTCGCCATCGGCACCCACCGCGCCAAGCGCGCCAAGAGCCTGACCACCTCGACCCTCGACGAGGTACCGGGGATCGGGCCCAACCGGAAGCGCGCGCTGCTGATGCACTTCGGGACCGCGCGGGCGGTCAAGGGCGCGGCGCTGGAGGATCTCGAGCGGGCGCCGGGGATCAGCAAGGGCACCGCGCGCCAGCTCTACGATTATTTCCACCCCAACGGATGAGGCTGACCACCCCCGCCATCGTGCTCGGGCTGCGCAACCATGGCGAGCATGGCGCGGTGATCCGGCTGCTCACCCCCGACGAGGGACTGGTGGCGGGCTATGTCCGCGGGGCGCGGGGACGGCGGCTGCGGCCGGTGCTGATGGCCGGCAATGCGGTCGAGGCGCAACTGGCGGCCCGGACCGACGTCCAGCTCCCGCAGATCACGGTCGAGCTTATCCACAGCCGCGGTCCGCTGCTGTCGGAAGCGCTGCCGGCGGCGGCGATCGAGTGGGTGGCGGCGTTGACCGCGGTCGCGCTGCCCGAGCGCCAGCCATATCCCCGGCTGTACGACGCGCTGGCCGCGCTGCTCGACGCGGTGGAGGCGGCCCCCGCGGCGCGCGGCTGGGCGAGCGCGCTGGTCCGCTATGAGCTGTTGCTGCTGGCGGAACTCGGCTTCGGGCTCGACCTCGAGGCCTGCGCGGTCAGTGGTGCCAGCGACAATCTGGTGGCGGTCTCGCCGCGATCAGGACGAGCGGTCAGTGCCGCCGAGGCCGAGCCTTATGCTGGCAAGCTGCTGCGCCTGCCGCCTTTTCTGCTCGCGGGCGGGTCGGCGGAGTGGCCCGACATCCTCGACGGGCTGGCGCTGACCGGCCATTTCCTGTCGCGCGACCTGCTGCACCAGCGCCAGGTCGGACTCGACGATAGCCGCGCGCGGCTCGTCGAGCGGTTGCGGCGCGCCGCTGGGCTGCCATAAGGGCTTATGTCTCTTAGCGCCCTTGCCGTCCTGTTCCCGCATGAAGCGACGACCCGCGACATCACCGTCCGGGTGGCGGTGTCCTACCTTGCCGAGCAGTCCGCGCCCGAGAATGGCCGCTGGTTCTGGTCATACCATATCCGGCTCGAGAATGGCGGCGGGAAGAGCGTCCAGTTGCTGTCGCGGCACTGGCGCATCCTCGACGGCCGCGGCGCGCTGCACGAGGTGCGCGGCGAGGGCGTGGTCGGCGAAATGCCGCTGATCGCGCCGGGGGCGAGCTTCGACTATGTCTCAGGCTGCCCGCTCGGCACGCCGACCGGCTCGATGGAGGGCAGCTACCGGCTGGTCGACGAGGACGGCGAGGCGTTCGACGTCGCCATTCCGCGCTTCCCGCTGAGCGGACCGGCCTGATTGGCGCTGCGCTTCTTCACCATCGGTTATGAGGGGACCACGGTCGCCGACTTCCTCGCCGCGCTGAAGGCCGCGGGGGTGACCCGGCTGGTCGACATCAGGGCGTTGCCGCTGTCGCGCCGGCCCGGCTTTTCCAAGTCGCCGCTGCGCGCGGCCTTGGCCGAAGCAGGGATCGAATATGCCCATCTGCGCGCCCTCGGCACGCCGGCCGCGGGACGAGAGGCCGCGCGTAAAGGCCGGCAGGCCGAGCTCGAGCGAATCTACCGCGAGCAGCTTGAGCTGCCCGAGGCGATGGCCGCCAGCGCGCAGTTGCGTGAGCTCGCTGTGGAGGCGCCGACCGCGCTTCTCTGCTTCGAGCGCGAGCCAGCGGGCTGCCACCGCTCGCTGTGGCTGCGGTGGGAGGCTCCCGACGCCGAGGTTATCGACCTCTTTCCGTAACTCGGTCCAAAATAATGCACAGGCCGACGTCCCGGCGATCCACAGCCCGGCACCGCCGCGGCAGTACCAGGGCGCGGATCACGCGGCGGCGCACCACATAGCCTAGACGTCGGCGGGTTCGGCCGCCTTGGTTTCGCTGACTATAAGCGCTTCGATGTCGGGGATCGGGCGGCCGCTCATTTCCTTGTTGATGGTGCAGACAACCCGCTTCTCCACTTCCTTGTGAAGCGCCTTGCGAAGCACGCCGAGCGCTTTGGGTGGGGCGACGATGCACAGGTGGTCGAAGTCATTGCGGAGCGCGCGGAGCCGGAGATTTTCGGCCGCTTCCTTGACCCAATTATCCTCGTCCTGCTGCTTGAAGTCGGTCTCTTCCATCGAGGAACGTCCGGCCCCGACGCTGCTGTGCGACGTTCCGGGCCCGTCCCGCTTGAGATCGCCGTCGTGATGCGCGTCGTCGCGTTCGTCATGGTCCTCGGTCCGCAGGTCGATCTGGTTCTCGTCGCCCTGGTTGCGGAAGAAGAGCATCTTGCGGCCGTCGACGACCAGCACGAGCGCGTTGTTGGGAATGGGCATTCGGGTCTCCTCGTTACAGCGTATCGAACGCGTGACGGGGAGACCCGGTTGCGGAAAGATCAGTCTTCGACGGGCGGATCGACCGGCTTGTCGAGTTCCTGCTCGCCGACGTTGGCGCCATCGTCGGGAGCAAGCTCGCCGTCGATCGGCTCGACCTCGACCTCGTCACTCTCGTCGATGCGGGCGACCGAGACGACATGTTCATTGTCGGCGACGCGGAAGATCATCACGCCCTGGGTGTTGCGACCGGCGATGCGGATCGAACCGACGGTGGTGCGGATCATCTTGCCCTGATCGGTCGCTAGCATGATCTGCTCGCCTGGCTTGGCCGGGAAGCTCGCCACCACACCGCCGTTGCGCTCTGAGGTGTCGATGTTGGTGATGCCCTGGCCGCCGCGGTTGGTGCGACGATATTCGTAGGCGCTGGTGCGCTTGCCGAAGCCGTTTTCGGTGACGGTCAGGATGAACTGCTCATGGTCGGCGATGAAGGCGTAGCGATCAGCGTCGAGCCCCTCGGCGCTTTCATTGTCGCGCCAGCGCGGGCTGCGGAGATAAGCCTCGCGCTCCTCCGCCTCAGTGCCAACGCGATGGAGGATCGACATGGAGATGACCTGGTCGTCGCCGAGGAGGCGGACGCCGCGGACCCCGGTCGACGAGCGCGACTGGAACTCGCGGATGGCGGTCGCCATGAAGCGGATCGCCTTGCCGTTGCGGGTGGCGAGCAGGACGTCGTCCTCCTCTGAGCAGAGCGCGACGCCGACGAGCCGGTCGGTCGCATCCTCTTCCTCGCCGTCGCCTTCCTCCGCGATCCCGAACTTCATCGCGATCTTGCCGGCGGTCGGGATGTTGCGGAACGCGTCCATGCTGTTGCGGCGGACGGCGCCATGTGCGGTCGCGAACATCAGGTGTAGGTCGTTCCAGCTCTCCTCGTCCTCGGGAAGGGGCAGCACGGTGGTGATCACCTCGCCGGCCTGGAGGGGGAGGAGGTTGACCATCGGCCGGCCACGGGCAGTCGGGCCGCCCTCGGGCAGGCGCCACACCTTCATCCGGTAGACCCGGCCGAGGTTGGAGAAGAACAGCACCGGATTGTGGGTCGAGGTCACGAACAGGTTGGTGACCGCGTCCTCGTCCTTGGTGCTCATGCCCGACCGGCCCTTGCCGCCGCGCTTCTGCTCGCGGAAGATCGAGAGGGCGGTGCGTTTGATGTAGCCGGTCATGGTGACCGTCACGACCATCTCTTCGCGCTCGATCAGATCCTCGTCGTCGATCCCGTCGGCGGCGCCGGCGAGCTCGGTCCGGCGCGGGGTCGCAAACTCGCGCTCGACCTCGTCGAACTCCTCGCGCATCACTTCATAGAGCCGGACACGATTGCCAAGGATTTCCAACAGTTCGCCGATGGTCTTGGCAAGTCCTGCGAGCTCGTTCCCGATCTCGTCGCGGCCGAGGGCGGTGAGGCGGTGCAGGCGCAGGTCGAGGATCGCCTTCACCTGCGCTTCGCTCAGGCGATAGGTGTCGCCCGCTGCCTGCGGCTCGACCGCTTCGACCAGCTGGATGTAGGGACGAATCTGGTCGCCGGCCCACTCGCGCGAGAGCAGGGCCTCGCGCGCTTCGGCGGGCGAAGCCGAGCCGCGGATGATCCGCACCACCTCGTCGAGGTTGGTGACCGCGACCACGAGGCCGAGCAAGATATGGGCCCGCTCGCGCGCCTTGAGGAGCTCGAACTTGGCGCGGCGGGTGATGACCTCTTCGCGAAACTTGACGAAGCTCTCGATGATGTCGCGAAGGGTCAGCGTCTCGGGCCGGCCGCCGCGGATCGCGAGCATGTTGCAGGGGAAGGAGCCCTGCGCCGGGGTGTGCCGCCACAACTGGTTGAGGACGACGTCGGGGGTCGCGTCGCGCTTGAGGTCGATGACGATCCGCACGCCTTCGCGGTTGGATTCGTCGCGGATGTCGGAGACGCCCTCGATCCGTTTGTCCTTGGCGGCCTCGGCGATCTTCTCGACCAGCGCGTTCTTGCCCTGCTGGAACGGGATTTCGGTGAGGACGATCGAGCGGCGGTCGCCGCGTCCTTCCTCGACCTTGTAGCGCGAGCGGACGATGACCGAGCCGCGCCCGGTGGTGTAGGCGCTGCGGATGCCCGCGGTGCCGAGGATGATCGCGCCGTTGGGGAAATCGGGGCCCTTGACGTGCTCCATCAGCCCTTCGGTGGTGACGGTTGGGTCGTCGAGATAGGCGCGGCAGGCGCCGAGCACCTCACCGAGGTTGTGCGGCGGGATGTTGGTCGCCATCCCGACCGCGATGCCGCCGGCGCCGTTGACCAGCAGATTGGGGAAGCGCGCCGGCAGTACCTGCGGCTCGCGCTCGCTTGCGTCGTAGTTCGGCTGGAAGTTGACCGTGTCCTTGTCGAGGTCGCCGAGCAGGAAGCTCGCCGCCTTGGCCAGCCGCGCCTCGGTGTAACGCATGGCGGCGGGCGGATCAGGATCCATCGAGCCGAAGTTGCCCTGGCCGTCGATCAGCGGCAGCCGCATCGACCAGTCCTGGGTCATCCGGGCGAGGGCGTCATAGATCGCGGTGTCGCCGTGCGGATGATATTTACCGATCACGTCACCGACGATGCGGGCGGACTTGCGGTAGGGCCGGTTGTAGACGAACCCGTTCTCGCTGGCCGAATAAAGGATGCGGCGATGGACCGGCTTCAGCCCGTCGCGCACGTCGGGCAGCGCGCGGCTGACGATCACCGACATGGCGTAATCGAGGTAGCTGGTCTTCATCTCCTCGACGATGGAGATGGGGGCGATCGCGTCGGGCGCGGCTTCCGCCGGCGGTTGGGTGGCCAAGGAAAAATCCTGCTGTTGTGCTGTTCGTTTACTCGCGGGAACCCGCTCGCCCGAGGACTAGCAGTCCGCGCGTACGCGCGCGAGGCTTTTCGTCACGCCGCCCGAACGAACAGGGGCTTGTCGGGCGTGCTTCCCGCCGAGTCGAAACGCCAGCCGTCGCGGTCGAAGTGGGAAAGCGCGGCCGGGTCGGCGACCCGTTCCTCGCACACCCAGCGGGCCATCGCGCCGCGGGCGACCTTCGCGGTGAAGCTCTGGAACTGGAGGCCCTTGGCGGTGCGGACGCGGAAGTCGGGCGCGATGACCTTGACGCCGCGCTTGGGAAGGTGCGGCCCGACCGCCGCATAATATTCCTGGCTGGCGAGGTTGAGCAGCACACCCGAGCCGTCGGCCTTGAGATCGGCGAGCACCGCGCGGGCGACCTTGCGGCCCCAATAATCGGTCAGCTTGTCGCCATCCTTGGGCGCCCAGGCAGTGCCCATCTCGAGCCGGTAGGGGCGGATCGCGTCGAGCGGCCGCACCACGCCGTAGAGGCCTGACAGGATGCGCAGGTGATCCTGGGCAAAAGCGATGGTGTCGGCGTCGGCACTGGCAGCGTCGAAACCACGATAGACGTCGCCGGCGAAGGTGCGGATTGCCGGGCGCTCGGCGGCCTTGCGAAAACCCTTGAAGCGCTTGACGTTGAGCTTGGCCAGGGCGGCGCTGATGTGCATCAGCGCCGACAGGTCGGCGGCCGACAGCTTCGCCGCGGCCCGCGCGATTCGTGCCGCATCGGCGGCGAAGCGCGCTTGGGTCGGCTGGTCGGAGACGGGAGAATCGAGGTCGAGCGTCTTGGCGGGCGAAAGCAGGATGATCACGATCGCGCGCCTAGCAAGTCGCTCGGGGAAACGTCAAAGCGTCCGGGAAAACAATCGGTTCTGGCGAGTTCAACGGGGGTTCACGCGGCCGACAGCAGGGCGCTGGAACCGGCGGCGGAAGGGGCTTAAAGGCGCCTCACCGTCGTTGCAGAATTAACGGGTCCGCGGCCGCGAGGCGGTCCGGCCACACAGGAGAGTGGGATGACGTTCTACGGCAAGATGCTGGCTGGCGCGGTGGCGCTGGGAGCCATTGGCATGGCGGCGCCGGCAATGGCGCAGCAGCCGCCCGCGCAGATCAAGGTGTCGAACAAGGCGCAGCCGGCGCTGATCGCGCTGCAGACCGCGGTCAACGCCAACGACACCGCCAAGATTCCCGGCGCGATCGCCGCGGCGCAGGCTGTCGTCTCGACCAAGGAAGACCGGTACATGCTGGGGCAGCTCCAGCTCAAGGCGGCGCTGGCGGCCAAGGACGACGCCGCGATCACCGCGGCGGGCGACGTCATCCTCAACAGCGGCATGGCCACGCCCGAGCAGATCCGGGTGTTCCGCGTGAACAAGGCCAAAGCGCGCTTCCAGGCGAAGGATTATGCCGGGGCGCAGACCGACCTGCTGGCGTTGCTGGCGGCCGATCCCAACAACACCGACGCCATGCTGCTGCTGGCCGAGACCTATGAGAGCGCCGGCAACAGTGCGCAGGCGGTCGCGACCTTCCAGAAGGCGATCGCGACCCAGCAGGCGGCCAATCAGCCGGTGCCGCCGGAATGGCGCAAGCGGCAGGTGTCGATCGCCTACAACCACAAGCTGCCCAACCTGGACGCCGTGGTGATCGACTGGATAAAGTCCGCGCCGACCGCCGACAACATCCGCGACGCGACGCGGATCGTCGGCGATTCCTCGGGTCAGTCCGACAATGATCAGATCGACCTGTTCCGGCTGCAGCGCGCCGCCAATGCGCTTAAGGGCGAGAGCGACTATTATCGCTATGCCAGCACCGCCTTGAGCCACGGTTTCCCGGGCGAGGCCAAGACCGTCCTCGACCAGGGCTTTAATTCGAATGCGATCACCCGGGGCAAGCCGGTCTTCGCCCAGGTCTACAGCTCGGCGAGCACTCGCGTCACCGCCGACCGCGCCGGTCTAGCGGCGACGGAGCGGAATGGGCTGGCGGCGGCGACCGCCAAGTCGGCGGTGACCGCGGGCGACGTGTTCCTCGGCTATGGCGAATATGCCAAGGCCGCGGGGCTCTACCGTGCCGCCCTGACCAAGACGGGGGCCGACGCCAACCTCATCAATCTGCGGTTGGGCGAGGCGCTGGCCGGCGCTAACGACAAGGCAGGGGCGCAGGCCTCGTTCGCCAAGGTCACCGGACCGCGGCAGTATACCGCGCAGCTGTGGTCGGCATGGGTCGCCGGGCACTAAGCCGAGGTAGCCAAGCGAAAGGAGGGGCGGTCCGTCGGGCCGCCCCTTTTTTCATGCCTGTCCCACAACAGGAAAGTTAATGACGGCCCGGTATACGTTTGTTTAACGGCGGCGTTAGGTAGCGTCATCTGACGTGTGTGAGTGCGGGGCCTTTTCCTGGTGCGATTCGACGACCGCCTTTTGACGGTTTTGGGCCTCAACGCCGTAGCGCCGCGCGACCGCGTGGTGCAGTGGCGCCAGCTCGTCGAACTGGTCGCGCGCGGCGCGGGCGAGACCGACCCGGTGCTGCTGAACAAGGCGCTGGCGCGGATTGCTGAAATCTCGCCCGAAGTTCCTGAAACGATCCGCGCGACGGCGGCGCGGGCGATCGCCGCGCCCGACCTGCCGCTCGCGCTGCTCAAGGTGTTCGTCGCCGATCGCGGCAAGGTCGCGGCACCGCTGCTTGGCGCGGCGGAGCTGGACGACGCGGCGTGGAAGGAGTTGCGCGCCGCCGCCTCGACCGGAACGCAGGCCATTATCGACACCCTCCACCCGCGTGAGCCGGCGCGTCCGCCGCTTAAGGAGAACGCGGCGTCCGCCGCCAGTTCACCGCGAGTCGCCGCAGGTCGGCTGTTCCAGTGGGAATGCGGCCCCGACGGCGACATCGACTGGGTCGACGGCATCGCCCGCGGCGCGGTGATCGGCCGCTCCGTCCGCAGCGACCTCCGGCAGCGGTTCGACACCATGCAGCCGTTCGTCGATGAGCCGCTGCTGCTGGCCGACGATGGCGAGCTGGGCGGCGACTGGCGCTGGTCGGGGCAGCCGCAATTCCTGCCCGGCAGCGGACGCTTCGCCGGCTATGCGGGCGTGGCGCGGCGGGTGACGGAGCCGGTGGTGCCGCAGCACGATCCGATTCCGGTGCTCGCCGCGGGCCTGCCCGCCGACCACGGCAATCTGCGCGAGCTGATCCACGAGCTGCGCACCCCGCTGACTGCGATCATCGGCTTCGGCGAAGTGATCGAAGGCCAGTATCTCGGCCCGGCCCACCGCGCCTATCGCGACAGGGCGGGCGAGATCGTCCGCCAAGCGCGGCTGCTGCTCGCCGCGGTCGACGATCTCGACCTTGCCGCCAAGCTGCGCAGCGCCAGCCCGGCGTCGCGGGACGTTACCGTTCTGGCCGAACTGGCCAGGCTGCTCGACCCGCGCGTGACCGTCGAGATGCGCGACGACGAGGTGAAGGTCGCGCTCGAGCCGAGCCTCGCCGAGCGCTTGCTCCGCCGGTTCGTCGCCGCGGTGGCGGATGCCGCCGGGCCGGAGGAACGGCTCAAGCTGATCGTTGACCGGGTCGATGACCGCGCCGTGCTGGCGATCACCCGGCCGGAGGAAACGCTGGGCCTGAGCGACGAAGCCATGCTGCGCGGCGAGTCGGTCGCCCGGCTCGGCTTTGCCCTTCGTTTGGTGCGCGGGCTGGCCCAGATCGCGGGCGGCTCGCTCGATATCGAGCCCGAGGATTTCGTCCTGCTGCTACCCGCGGTTTGACCTTGGCGGGCGGCTGGTGAAAAGCCCCGCCCCATGAGCCAGGACAGCAACAGCATGTGGGGCGGCCGCTTCGGCGGCGGTCCTTCCGCGATCATGCAGCAGATCAACGCCTCGATCCCGGTCGACCGGATCCTGTGGCCCGAGGACATCAAGGGCTCCAAGGCGCACGCCCGCATGCTCGCGGCACAGGGCATCCTGTCGGCGGAGGATGCCGACGCCATCGTCGCGGGGCTCGACCAGATCGCCACCGAGTTCGCCGAGCAGGGCGTGCCGGTGCGGATGGAGCTCGAAGACATTCACATGACCGTCGAGAACCGCCTGGCCGAGCTGATCGGCCCGGTGGCGGGGCGGCTGCACACCGCGCGCTCGCGCAACGACCAAGTGGCGACCGACTTCAAGCTGTGGACCCGCGGCACGGCGGTGCGGATGGCCGACACCATCGTCGAGCTGCAGAAGGTGCTGGTCGCGCGTGCCGAGGAACATGCCGAGACGATCATGCCCGGCTTCACCCACCTCCAGGTGGCGCAGCCGGTGACGCTCGGCCACCATCTGATGGCCTACGTCGAGATGCTGTTCCGCGATTTTCTGCGGTTCATGCAGGTGGTCAAGCTGGCCGACGAATGTCCGCTGGGGGCCGCGGCGCTGGCGGGGACGGGCTTTCCCATTGACCGCGCGGCGACCGCCAAGGCGCTCGACTTTTGGCACCCCACCGAGAACAGCCTCGACAGCGTTTCCGACCGCGATTTCGCCCTCGACTTCCTGTCGGCGGCGGCGATGTGCAGCCTGCATCTGTCGCGACTGGCGGAAGAAGTGATCCTGTGGGCGAGCCCGCCATTCGGTTTCGCCCGACTGTCGGATCAATGGTCGACCGGCTCGTCGATCATGCCGCAGAAGCGCAATCCCGACGCGGCCGAGCTGGTGCGCGGACATTCGGGGCGAATCGTCGGGCTGCTCAATGGCCTGATGATCACGATGAAGGGGCTGCCGCTGGCCTATTCGAAGGACATGCAGGACGACAAGGCGCCGACCTTCGAGGCGGCGGAGATGCTCGAACTGAGCCTCGCCGCGATCGGTGGGACGATCGAGAGCATGACCTTCGTGCCCGAACGGATGCGCGCGCTGGCGGCGAGCGGATACTCGACTGCGACCGACCTCGCCGACTGGCTAGTCCGCGAAGCCGGGGTGCCATTCCGCGAGGCGCATCATATCACCGGTTCGGCCGTCAAGGCGGCAGAGGAGCGCGGGTGTGACCTGTCCGACCTGCCGCTCGAGGCCTTGCAGGCGATCGACCCGCGCATCGACGCGCGCGTCTACGACGTGCTCAGCGTCGAGGCGTCGGTGGCGAGCCGCACCAGCCACGGCGGCACCGCGCCGGTCCGCGTGCGTGAGCAGATCGCCCGCTGGAAGGAGCGGTTCGAGAAGGGGCTCCCCCTCAAGCCGCCGGTGATGGTCGGCTAGGCCTGCAGCTTCTTGGCGCGCTGGGCGGCGATTCGCAGGCGCAGCGCGTTCAGGCGGATGAAGCCGGCGGCGTCGCGCTGGTCGTAGCTGCCGCTGCCTTCCTCGAAGGTGACCAGGTCCTCGTCGTAGAGCGAGGCCGGGCTGTCGCGCCCGATCACCGTCGCATTGCCCTTGTAGAGCTTCATGCGGACCGAGCCGGTGACATGCTCCTGGCTCTTGTCGATCAGCGCCTGGAGCATCTCGCGCTCGGGGGCGAACCAGAAGCCGTCGTAGATGAGGCTGGCGTAGCGCGGCATCATCGCGTCCTTGAGGTGCATCGCCCCGCCATCGAGCGTGATGCTTTCGATCCCGCGGTGGGCGGCGAGCAGGATGGTGCCGCCGGGGGTCTCATAGACGCCGCGCGACTTCATGCCGACGAAGCGATTCTCGACCAGGTCGAGGCGGCCGATGCCATTGTCATGGCCAAGCTGGTTGAGGCGGGTGAGGAGGGTCGCCGGGCTCAGCCGCTCGCCGTCGATCCCGACCGCGTCGCCTCGCTCGAACTCGATGCTGATCTCGGTCGCCTGGTCGGGCGCCTCCTCGGGGCTGATCGTCCGCTGATGGACGTACTCCGGGGCAGCCTGGCTCGGATCCTCGAGCACTTTCCCCTCCGACGAGGAGTGAAGGAGGTTGGCGTCGATCGAGAAGGGCGCGTCGCCGCGCTTGTCCTTGGCGATCGGAATCTGGTTTTTTTCGGCGAAGTCGAGCAGTTGCTCGCGGCTGGCGAACTGCCATTCCCGCCACGGGGCGATCACCCGGATGTCGGGCTCGAGCGCATAATAGCCGAGCTCGAAGCGGACCTGGTCGTTGCCCTTGCCGGTGGCGCCGTGACAGACCGCGTCGGCGCCGACCTGACGCGCAATCTCGATCTGGCGCTTGGCGATCAGCGGCCGGGCGATCGAGGTGCCGAGCAGATATTGGCCTTCATAGACCGTATTGGCGCGGAACATCGGGAAGACGAAGTCGCGGACGAATTCCTCGCGCAGATCCTCGATGAAGATGTTCTCTGGCTTGACCCCGAGCATCTCGGCCTTGCGCCGTGCCGGCTCGACTTCCTCGCCCTGGCCGAGGTCGGCGGTGAAGGTAACCACCTCGGCGTCATATTCGGTCTGCAGCCACTTCAAAATGATCGAGGTGTCGAGCCCGCCCGAATAAGCGAGGACGACCTTGAGTTTCTTGGCCATGGTTCAGAACTCTTCTGAAGAAGGGACGTCGAGCAGCCAGAGCAGCGCGCCGCGTGCCGTGTGCATGCGATTGATGGCCTGCTGCCAGACCGCGGAGCGGGGCCCGTCGATCACCTCAGCGGTGACTTCCTCGCCGCGATGGGCGGGCAGGCAATGGAGGAAATGGGCGTCGGGCGCATTGGCCATGAGCTTGGCATTGACTTGATAGTCCTTGAGCTCGGCCAACCGGCGCTCACGCTCGTCGTCCTGGCCCATCGAGACGAAGACGTCGCTGTAGACGATGTCGGCGCCGCTGACGGCCGCGGCGGCGTCCTCGGTCTGGCGGGTGCCGGCAGGGGCGTCGGTGAGCTGGTAGGCGGCGGGGGCGGCGATAATCAGCTCGGCGCCGAGCAGGGCGCAGCCTTCCGCCAGCGACCGCGCGACATTGTTGTCGCCATCGCCCACGTAGGCGATCTTCACGCCCTCGATCCGGCCGCACAGCTCGTCGATGGTCTTGAGGTCCGCGAGCGCCTGAAGCGGATGGTCGGTGGCCGACAGCATGTTGAGCACCGGCGCCGCGTTCACCGCCGCCATCTGCTCGAGCAGGCCGTGGTCGAACACCCGCGCGGCGATGACCCGGTGGTAGCAGGCAAGGGTGCGGATGATGTCGGGGACGCTTTCGCGGCTGCCGAGGCCGATTTCCTGTGGCTGAAGATAGACCGGGTGCAGCCCGAGCTGGGCGGCCGCCAACTCCATCGAGTTGCGGGTGCGCGCGCTCGGCTTCTCGAAATAGAGAGCGACGCCCTGGCCGCCATCGAGGCGGCGGGCGCGGCCGCTGGACAAGCCGAGGATAGTGCGGAGATCGTCGGCCGAGAGGTCGGCGATGCGGAGGAGGTGCCTCACCAGCTTGCTTCCTGCTTGATCATAGTCCCGATGCCGTGCGCGGTAAGCAGTTCGATCAGCAGCGCATGGGGTACCCGGCCATCGATGATGTGAGCGAAGTTGACGCCCTGCTCGACCGCGTCGGCACAGGCCGTCAGCTTGGGGATCATGCCTCCGCCGACGCTGGCGTCGCTGATCCGCGCGCGGAGTTCGGCGGCAGTGAGCCGCGGGACGAGGGTATTTTCATCCTTCGGGTCTTCGAGAAGGCCGGGCGCGGCGGTCATATAAACGATCTTCTCCGCCCGCATCGCGACCGCGATGGCGCGCGCGGCTTCGTCGGCGTTGACGTTGTAAGGCTGGCCCGCCGGATCGGCGCCGACGGTCGAGACCACCGGCAGCAGGCCGTCGTCGAGCAGACGGTGCAGTAATTCGGCGCGTACCTGGGTAACGTCGCCGACGAAGCCGAGCGAGGCGTCGCGCGGAGAGACGGTCAGCAGCCCGGCATCCTCGCCCGAGACGCCGACCGCGGCGGGTTCGGCGCCGGCCTGGCCGTTGATGGTGGCGACGAGGTCGCGGTTGATTTTGCCGACCAGCACCATGCGGACGATCTCGAGCGTCTCGGCGTCGGTGACGCGAAGGCCGTCACGGAACTCAGGTTCCTTGCCGACGCGGCGAAGCATCGCGTCGACCTGCGGCCCGCCGCCGTGGACCAACACGCAGCGCACCCCAACCGAGCGCAGCAGCAGCACGTCCTGTGCGAGTGCGAGGTCGCTCGCCTCGTCGATCGCCGCGCCGCCGAGCTTCACCACGATCGACTTGCCGGCGAACTGGCGGATGTAGGGGAGGGCCTCGACCAGGATTTGGGCGGTGCCTCCGGGGGACAAGACTGGCGTCATGACGTCTTCGAATTTTCCTTGATGTAACCCGGCCCGAGGTCGATCCCGATCATTCGCGCCGAGCCCTGGCCGGCTCCGAGATGGACCTCGATCGAGAACTCGTCGCCCATCATGTGCTCGGTCAGCGCCTGAGCGTCGTGGGCGATATTGATGCCTGCTTCGGCGACGCGGATCCCCCCATAAGCGACGAAGGTGCGCTCGACCTCCATCGCCACGCCGCACGAGCCGGCGGCGGCAAGCAGGCGGCCCCAATAGGGATCGCTGCCGTACCAGCTGCACTTGACCAGGTTATTCTCGGCGATCGACTTGGCCGCGATCCGCGCCTCGGCATCGCTGGCGGCGCCGGTGACGTGAAGGTGGGCGATGCGGGTCATCCCCTCGGCGTCGCGGGCCATCTTCATGGTCAGCTCGCGGCAGGCCTGCTCGACCGCGCGGCCGAAGCCGTCGAGATCGGACGGGGTCCCCCGGCGGCCGCTGGCGAACAGCATCGCGGTGTCGTTAGTGCTGGTCGCCCCGTCGACATTGAGCGTGTTGAAAGTGTTCGCCGAAGCGCTCGCCAGCATCGCCTGGAGGGTTTCGCGAGGGACGTCGGCGTCGGTCGTCAGGAAGGCGAGCATGGTCGCCATGTTGGGCGCGATCATCCCGCAGCCCTTGGCCATGCCGCCCAGCGTCCAGCCGTCGCCGCAGATGACGACCTCCTTCGACACATGGTCGGTGGTGAGGATGCCGCGCGCGGCGTCCTCGCCCCCGCCACGGCCGAGCTTTTTCACCAACTTTGGCGTGGCGGCGAGGATCGGCTCCATCGGTAGCGGAGTGCCGATGATTCCGGTCGAGCAGACAAGCACATCGCCGGTCGCCGCACCGAGCGCGTCGGCGGCGGCGGCGCCCATGGCCTCGGCAGCGGCCAGCCCGGCCGCACCGGTGCCGGCGTTGGCATTGCCCGAATTGACGATCACCGCCGTCGCGCGTCCGCCATTGGCGGCGAGCAGGCTGCGGTCGAGCGTCACCGGGGGCGCGGCGAATTTGTTCTGGGTGAAGACCGCCGCGCAGGTGACCGGCTGGCGATCCTCGGTGGCGAGCAGCGCCATGTCGTAGCGCCGCCGCTTGATCCCGGCATGGAGTCCGGAGGCAACGAAGCCCTCGGGGGCGGTAACGCTCATGGATAGACTCCGCAGACGCTGAGACCGGCGGTCTCGGGCAGGCCGAACATCAAATTGGCGCACTGGATCATCTGTCCGGCGGCGCCCTTGCCGAGATTGTCGATCGCCGCAATCGCCAGCACGCGACCGGTGCGCTGATCGTAGCGCGCCGTCAGCTGAACCGCGTTCGAGCCCGCCACCCACTTGGTCGCGGGCGGCTCGGCGGTGACATGGACGAACGGTTCGTCGGCATAGGCTGCGCGGAAAACGTCGAGCGGCTCGTCGGCGGTCATCGGCCGGGCGGCGGTACCGTAGCAGGTGGCGAGGATGCCGCGGGTCATTGGCGCGAGGTGCGGGGTGAACAGCACTTCGCTGCCGAGCGCCTGCTCCATCTCGGCGGTGTGGCGGTGGTCGAGCAGGCCGTAGGCGCTGAGGCTGCCGGCAACGGTATTGAAGCTGGTGCCCTCCTTGAGTGCACGGCCGGCGCCGCTGACACCCGAGGCGGCGTCGACGATGAGCGATCCCGGCACGATCAGCCCGGCGTCGAGCAAGGGCTTGGTCGCCAGGATGGTCGCGGTCGGATAGCAGCCCGCCGCCGCCACCGCGTCGACGGCGCTAATCTCGTCGCGATGGAATTCAGGGATTCCATAGACAAAGCGGTCGAGAGACTCGGGCGCGGCGTGCTCATGGCCGTACCAGCGAGCATAGACGGCCGGATCTGCGAGCCGGAAGTCGGCGCCGAGGTCGACCAGCTTGAGCCCGCGGGCGAGGATGGCGCCGGCGATCTTCTGGCTCTCGCCGTGAGGCAGGGCGGCGAACACGAGGTCGACGTCGTCGAGCGCTTCGAGCGCGAACCGTTCGACGGTGGCCGTAGCATAGGCTGGCGCGACGTGCGGATGGACGGCGGCCAGCGGCTGCCCCGCCTTGCTGTCGCCGAACAGCCGGGTGGCGGTGATGTCGGGGTGCGCGGCGAGGCAACGCAGCAATTCGCCCCCGACGTAACCGGAAGCGCCAAGTAGGGCGGCTCGAATCATCAGGCGGTGCCCTATCGCGGCAATTGCATGTTTATGCAAGGCAATGCATATTATTGCGATGACCGATGCCCGCCTTCGTCGCCAGCGCCTGATCGCCGACCTGCTTCGAAGCCGCGCGGTCGCGAGCCAGGATGCCCTGCTGGCCGTCCTCCGCGAGGAGGGGTTCGCAACCACCCAGGCGACGATCTCGCGCGATCTCGAGCAGCTTGGCGCGGTCAAGCTTCGCCGCGCCGGGATCACTAGCTATGCGCTGCCCGACGAGGCGAGCGTCGCCAACGCTCCCGAGCGGCGGTTGCGCGCGATTTTTGCTGAGTGGGTGCGGTCAATCGAGCCGGTCGGCCAGCTGGTTGTCTTGAGGACTCCGCCGGGCTCGGCGCATCTGGTCGGGGTCGCGCTCGACCAGGCGCAGCTTGCCGAGGTGGCGGGAACAATCTGCGGCGACGACACGATCTTCATCGCCGTCCGCAATGCCGAAGCTGCTATGGCTCTAGCCGACCGGCTGCGCGGGTAGGAAAGTGGGCCCGGAGGGATTCGAACCCCCAACCTGGCCGTTATGAGCGGCTGGCTCTACCATTGAGCTACAGGCCCCGGACGGGGCGATAGCGAGGAGCTTGGCAGCGGGCAATCGGCGGCGCTACCGCTCGTTCGTGCCGCGCCATCCGCCCTCCGACTATCTCCGTTTCATCGAAGCGGCGGCGTCGCTGACCCTCGCCAGCATGGCGATCCGCTGGTTGCCCTTCGAGCGCCTCGTCCGCACGATGGGGAAGGGACCGCCGCTGGCCGGGACACAGAAAGCGACGGAACTCGAAGCGGTTCGCCGGGCGGTCCAGCGCGCTTCGGCACGGCTGCCCTGGCGGACGGTCTGCTTTCAGGAAGGGCTCGCCGCGCACTGGCTGCTGCGCCGGCGCGGGATCGACAGTCGACTTCACTATGGCATCCGCCCGGAGGGCGACCGGCTGAGCGCGCACGTCTGGGTCGAAGCTGACGGCGCGGTCGTGATCGGCGAGGAGGAGCGCGGGCAGCCCCACGTCCGGGTCGCGATCTTCCCGCCAGAGGTGCCCCCGACCACGCTGTGAGGGCGCCGGCGCATGGACGAGCCTCGCGCCGCTTCGTATAGCCGCCTCGCCTTGACGCCTTATCTTCTCCTCTTCGCCTTCTTCGCGCTAGGCGCGCTGTTCAGCGAACCGGTCGTGGCGGCAGCCGACGGACGTCCCGCGGCCGAACCGTCCCCGCCAGCACCGCACCACATCCCGCTGATGCTGATCGTCGGCGGATTGCTGATGGCGGTGATGATCGGACTGCGCTTCCGCGTCGGCGGCGACTGGGACACCTACACGTCCTATTGGGACTATGCCGCGACGGCGAGCCTCGCCGAGATGCTCGATTTCGGCGATCCGGCCTACCAATTCCTCAACTGGGGCGGACAGCAGCTCGGGCTCGACATCTGGTCGGTCAATCTCGTCTGCGGATTGCTGTTCAGCCTGGGCCTGATCCGCTTTGCGCGGACCCAACCGCTGCCGTGGCTGGTGGTGGTGGTCGCCATCCCCTACCTCGTGGTGGTCGTCGCGATGGGCTACACCCGGCAGGCGGTGGCGATCGGCCTGCTGCTCGGCGGAATGGCATCGCTCTTTCGCGGCGGAAGCCTGCTCCGCTTTGCCGTTTACGTCGTTCTCGCCGCGCTCTTCCACAAGACGGCGGTGCTCGCGCTGCCGCTGATCATCTTCTCACGCAAGCGCAATCGCCTGTTGACCCTGCTCGGCGGGCTGTTGCTGTTCTACGCGCTCTATGCGGCCTTGCTCGCCGACAATGTCGACAAGCTCGTCACCAACTATATCCAGGCCGAATATCAGAGTTCGGGCGCGGCGATCCGGGTCGGCCTCAGCCTCATCCCCGCCTTGCTGTTCCTTGCGTCCCCGGGCAGGTTTGCGTTCGACGACCTCCAGCGCGGTTTCTTCCGGTTGAGCAGCTGGGTAACAATTGCGCTGCTGGTCGCGCTGGTGACCACGCCCTCGAGTACCGCGGTCGACCGAATGGCGCTCTACATGTTTCCGCTCCAGCTGGCGGTGATGAGCCGGCTGCCGCTGGCTTTTCCCAATATCGCCAACCGCTTCGTCATCGTCTGCTATGCGCTCGCCATCGAGCTGGTCTGGCTCGATTTCGCGGACTTTGCCTACAAGTGGCTACCCTATCGGACCTATCTCCTTTAGACAGACCGGACGGCAGGCGAAAAGGCGAGGGACGGTTGAAGGGCATCATTCTCGCCGGCGGCAGCGGCAGCCGGCTCTATCCGGCGACGCTCAGCGTCTCCAAGCAGTTGCTGCCGGTCTACGACAAGCCGATGATCTACTACCCGCTCGGCGTGCTGATGCTGGGCGGGATCCGCGATATTCTGATCATTTCGACACCGCGCGACCTGCCGGCGTTCCGTGATCTGCTCGGCGACGGCAGCGATTATGGCATCACCTTGAGCTATGCCGAGCAAGCGGCGCCCAACGGATTGGCCGAAGCCTTCATCATCGGCCGTGAGTTCATCGGCGACGATCCGGTCGCGCTGATCCTCGGAGACAACATCTTCTACGGCGCCGGCCTGCCCGACCTGATCTGCGAGGCCGCGACGCTGAGCAAGGGCGCGCGCGTCTTCGCTTATGCGGTCGAGGATCCCGAGCGCTACGGCGTGGTCTCCTTCGATGCCGAGGGGCGGGCGGTGTCGATCGAGGAAAAGCCCGCCAAACCCGCTTCGCGCTGGGCAGTCACCGGGCTCTACCTCTACGACAATGACGTGGTCGAGATCGCCGCCGGGCTGTCGCCGTCGCCGCGGGGCGAGCTCGAGATCACCGACGTCAACCGGGCCTATCTCGCGAATGGGACGCTCGAGGTGCGGACGCTCGGCCGCGGGTTCGCCTGGCTAGACACCGGCACGCATGAGAGCCTGCAGGACGCCGGCAGCTTCGTCCGCGCGGTCGAGCATCGCCAGGGGCTCAAGATCTGCTGCCTCGAAGAGATCGGCTTCGAGCAGGGGTGGCTCGATAGTGCCAGCGTGCTCGCCCGCGCCGATCGCCTCGGCAAGACGCCTTACGCCGCTTATTTGCGCCGGCGAGTGACCGAGCCTGTCCATGGTTGAGGTCCGGCAGACCGCGCTTCCCGGCGTGCTCGAATTGCGGCCGATCCGACGCGGCGACGAACGCGGTTTCTTTTCCGAGGTCTGGAACGCGCGCGACTGGGCGGCGGCCGGGATCGACCGCCCATTCGTCCAGGACAATCACAGTTGCTCGGCGCGCGGGGTATTGCGCGGCCTCCACTATCAGCTCGAACCATTCGCCCAGGCCAAATTGGTGCGGGTGAGCCGGGGCCGGGTGCTCGACGTCGCGGTCGACATCCGGGCCGGCAGCGCCACCTTCGGCCGGTGGGCCGGGGCGATCCTTTCGGCCGAGGAGTGGAACCAGCTGTTCATCCCGCCGGGGTTCGCGCACGGTTTCCTCGCGCTCGAGGACGGCTGCGAGGTCCAGTATAAGGTCGACGCTCTCTACAGCGCGGCACACGATCGCGGTATCGACCCGTTCGATCCGGCGATCGGGGTCCAATGGCCGATGGAACGTTCGGAAATACTGCTCTCCGACAAGGACCGCGCCGCGCCGCTCCTCAAGGATGCCGAGGCGATGCGCTCATGAAGACGATCCTCGTCACCGGCAGTGCGGGCTTCATCGGCAGTGCGGTCGCGCGGCGGCTGGTCGGGCAGGGGCGGCGGGTCGTCTCGCTCGACAAGCTGACCTATTCGGGCTCGCTCACCTCGCTGCGTGAGATCGAGGGCGCCGCCAACCATCGCTTCGTCCACGGCGATATCGGCGACACCGAGCTGGTCGGACGGTTGCTACGCGAGGAAGGCGTCGAGGGTGTCATGCACCTGGCAGCCGAAAGCCATGTCGACCGCTCGATCGATGGGCCCGGCGTGTTTGTCGAGACGAATGTCGTGGGCACCTTCCGCCTGCTGAGCGCGGTGCTCGACTATTGGCGTTCGCTCTCGAGCGAAGGGCAGGCGAACTTCCGCTTCCACCACGTTTCAACCGATGAGGTGTTCGGCGACCTTCCGTTCGACGCGGGCTATTTTACCGAGGAAACGCCCTATCGGCCGTCGTCGCCTTACTCGGCATCCAAGGCGGCCAGCGACCATTTCGTCCGCGCGTGGCATGAAACCTACGGTCTGCCGGTGGTGCTCTCCAATTGCTCGAACAACTACGGGCCCTACCACTTTCCCGAGAAGCTGATCCCGTTGGTCATCCTTAACGCGCTCGATGGACAGCCGCTGCCGGTCTATGGGCGCGGCGAGAACGTCCGCGACTGGCTGTTCGTCGAGGACCACGCCGCCGCGCTGGAAGCGGTGCTCACCCGCGGCGCGGTCGGCGAGAGTTACAATGTGGGCGGCCGCGCCGAGCGCACCAACCTGCAGGTGGTCGAAGCGATCTGCGACCTGCTTGACGAGCGCCGTCCGCTGCCGGACGGACGGCCGCGCCGCGCGCTGATCGAGTTCGTCACCGATCGGCCTGGGCACGATCGCCGCTATGCGATCGATGCGAGCAAGATCGAGCGCGAGCTCGGCTGGCGAGCGCAGAAGAGTTTCGCCAGCGGGCTCGCCCGGACGGTCGACTGGTATCTGGCCAACGACTGGTGGTGGCGCCCCTTGCGCGAGCGCTATGCGGGGGAGCGTTTGGGTCGCACGGCATGAAGCTGCTGGTGACTGGGCGCGAGGGCCAACTGGTGCGCAGCCTGGTCGAGCGGGCCGCTGCGTCTTCGCACGTCAAGATGATCACTGCCGGGCGGCCGGAGGTCGATCTCGCCGTGCCGGGGGCGATCCGCGCGGCGATCCTCGCCAACCGGCCCGACCTGGTGATCAACGCCGCGGCCTACACGCTGGTCGACCAGGCCGAGGACGAGCCAGCGCTCGCTCACCGTGTCAATGCCGAGGCGGCCGGCGAGGCGGCGGCGGCCGCGGCCGAGGTCGGCGCGCCGACCGTTCAGATCTCGACCGATTATGTGTTCGACGGGGCAGCCACGCAGGCGATTGCCGAGGACCGGCCGACCGACCCCATCAATCGCTATGGCGCGACCAAACTGGCCGGCGAAGAGGCGGTGCGGGCGGGCAATCCCCGCCATGTCATTCTGCGGACGGCGTGGGTCATAAGTCCGTTCGGCCGCAATTTTGTCACCGCGATGTTGGGCGCGGCCTCGACCCGGTCCGAGCTGACGGTGGTGGCCGACCAACGCGGGAGCCCGACCAGCGCGCTCGATTTGGCTGACGCGATCTTCCGCCTGGCGATGCTGATTGCTGAAGGACGCGAGGGACTGCTCGGGCGGACTTTCCACCTTGCCGGCAGCGGCGACGCGAGTTGGTGCGAGCTGGCGCAGGCGATCATGGACGAGGCTGCGGCGCACGGCCTGCCGCACGCGGCCATCAGGCCGATCCCGTCGACCGACTGGCCTACTCGCGCCCGGCGCCCGGCCTATTCGGTGCTCGACAGCCGGATCTGCGCCGCAGCGACCGGTTTCGTCATGCCCGACTGGCGCACATCGGTGGCGACGATCGTGAGGCGGCTCGCCCGATCCGCATGAAGGTCCTCGCCTTCACCAAATACGACCGTGAGGCGGCGAGCACCCGCCAACGGCTGCTACAATATCTACCTGCCTTCTCGACAGCCGGAATTACGGTCGATTACCAGCCGCTACTCGACGACGCCTACATCCGCAGCCTGACCGGCCACGGCAAACCATCGCGGGCGAGGATCGCGCGCTCCTATCTCTCGCGCTTGGCCACGCTACGGCGGCGACCCGATGCCGACCTCATCTGGGTCTATGCCGAGCTCTTTCCCTGGCTCCCGGCGCGCTTCGAGCGCGTGGTGCATCGCTGGGGCATCCCGGTGATCTACGACTTCGATGACGCCTTTTTCGTACCCTACGACGAGCATCCGCGCGGAGCGGCGCGGCTCCTGCTACGCGACAAACTGCGGCCACTGATCGAGGGAGCAGCGGCCTGCACCTGCGGCAATGCTTACCTGCGCGACTATGCGGCCCGCTGGTGCGAGCGCAGCCTGGTGGTGCCGACGGTTGTCGACACCGAGCGCTATGTGCCTGTGGCGGCGCCGGACGCGCCGCCGGTCATCGGCTGGATCGGCTCGCCTTCGACCTGGGCCAATGTCCGGCCCTTGCTCCCGATGCTGGCGCAGCTGCACCGCGAGACCGGCGCCCGCATCCGCGCGATAGGGGCAGGCCGGGGGGCCGAGGCGGATCGATTCGAGGGCCTCGACCTCGTCGAGTGGAGCGAGGCGAGTGAGATCGCCGAAGTCCAGCGCTTCACGATCGGGATCATGCCGCTGATCGACGCTCCGTTTCAGCGCGGCAAGAGCGGTTACAAGCTGATCCAATATATGGCCTGCGGACTGCCGACGGTGGCCTCGCCGGTCGGGGTCAACCGGCAGATCGTGATCGAGGGCGAGACCGGTTTTCTGGTCGAGAATGCCAACCAATGGAGGGAGCGGTTGCGCGCCCTGCTGGCCGATCCGGCCTTGCGAGCCCGGCTTGGCGCCGCCGGGCGGCAGCGCGCGGTTGCCGCTTACTCGCTCGCCAATGAAGCGCCGCGGTTGATCGAGCTGTTCCGATCGGTCGCCGGCTGAGGCAATCCGAGCGCTTCGCGCATTTTCACGCGCCACCCGTCAACTCCGAACCGCTCCGCCATCAGCGCCGCGCCGCGGCGACCGAGCGCTTCGGCCAGGGCCGGGTCGCCGAGCAAACGCGCCATTCGTTCGGCGACGCCCGCATCGTCGTCGACTTCGACCAGATAGCCGGTGGAACCCTCCTCGACGATCTCCTCCGGACCGCCGCAGCGGGTGGCGATGACGGGCACGCCGTGCGCGCTCGCTTCCTGACAGGTGAGGGAAAAGCTCTCGCTATGCGACAGCACCAGCGCGGCGCGGGCTTCGGCGAGCAATGGGGACGGATCGTCGACGAAGCCGAAGAAGCGGATCCGCGCCGCACCAGGTCCGGCGGCGGCGGCTTCCTCAAGCTCGGCGCGATAGGCGCGGTTCTTGGCCAGTCCCATGTCTCCGCCGTGGAAATGCAGCTCGGCTTGCGGAAAGTCGGCGGCGATCCTGTGGAAGGCGCGGATCGCGGTGTCCTGGCCTTTGCCCTCGATGTAGTTGGCGACGAACAGCAGGATCGGGCGGCGGGTGCCTGGGGTGACGCTCGGTACTGTCATGGCCGGATCGTAAATCAGGCCATCGGGGGCGAGGGCAGCCGTTCGCTGGATGAAACTCGACACGGCAAGCAGGCGGTCGCTCCATCGCCGGGCCGCGGCGAGCCAAAAGCGACCCGGCGCGCCGAAGCGTCGCACGTCGATTCGCACCACTGTCACGATCCGTCCGCGCCAGCCGAGTGGTCGGACGAGCGGACCGGGCAGGAGGTAGAAGTCGTTGACCTGGAGGGTTTGCACCTCGCGCTCTTCGAGCAGCCGCTTGAGCCGAACGGCGGCGCGCCAGGTTGCCCAAGGGTAAGCGGCGATTCCGCCGAGCGAGCGGCGAAGCCTCGGCAGCGGGATCGTCACCAATTGCACGTTGGCGCGCAGGCGCTCGGCCGGCACGCTCGAACCTTTTGGCAGGATCAAGAGGAACCGCGCCTCGTCCGCGAAAAAGCCGGCGGCGCGGCAGGCTGCGGTCACTGCGCCGGTGATCGCGACGCTCCCGTCGAGGATCGCGACGAGGGGGAGGGCCGGGGCGGTCACCCGCGTGGCTTGCGCGGTCGCACCCTGCATGGCAACCCTCGCGCGCCGTCCGCACCGAAAGCCCGCCGTGACCAGCCGCAGCGCGGTACCGCCCGCCGATATCCTGATGCTCATTCCCAACCTCGGGATGGGCGGTGCGCAGCGGGTCTTCCGCGATCATTCGCGGCTGCTCGCCGAGCGCTATCGGGTGGTCGACGTCGCCTTCAATCTCGATGGCGGCGAACAGTTTGCGAGCGGCAATCCGTTGCTGTCGCTCGACGTCGAGGGCGGCGGCGGTCCGCTCGCCAAGCTGAGGAATTTCGCGCGGCGGGTTGCGGCGCTGCGCCGGATCAAGCGCGAAAGCGGGGCGCGGCTGTGTATCAGCCACATGCCGGGTGCCGATTACGTCAATCTGCTCAGCCGCGGCGACGAGCGGACGATCGCAGTGGTGCATGGCTCCAAGCAGGGCGATCGCGGGCTGAGTGGACTGTCGGGCTGGCTCCAGAACAGAATCCTGCAACCGCTGCTTTACCGCCGGGCCGACCGTGTCGTCACCGTCAGCCGCGCCATCGCGACCGAACTCGGTAAGTTAGGAACGCCGGATAACCGCTTATCGGCCATCAATAATTTCTTCGATGGGGACGCGATCCGCGCGGCTGCAAGGGTTCCGCTGACGGCCGACGAACAGACCCTGTTCGACGCGGCGCCCGTGCTCGCGACCAGCGGACGGCTGCATCCGCAAAAGAACCACCCTGCGCTTCTGGAGATGTTCGCCGAACTACGCCGCGCGCGACCGGCGCGCCTGCTGATCCTTGGCGACGGAGAGCTGCGCGACGACCTGCTCGCCCGGGCCGAAGCGCTTGGCCTGGTGACCTGGGCCGCCTGGCGTGACGAACAGCTTCGCCCGGGGTGCGACGTCTATCTGCTCGGAGCTCGCCAAAATCCATTTCAGTGGCTCACCCGGGCCACCCTCTTCGTTTTTCCCTCACGCTGGGAGGGATTCCCGCTTGCCCTGTGCGAGGCGATGATCTGCGGACTTCCGGTGATGAGCGCCGACTGCCCGACCGGCCCGCGCGAAATCCTTGCGCCGGCGAGCGACGAGCCAGCCTCGCCGCTCGACCATGCCGAAGACGCTCAGTTCGGTCTGCTGCTGCCGATGCTCGATGACGGGCCAGCGGGCGCATCGTCGCGAAGGCGATGGCTTGGAGCGATCAGCCGACTGTTCGATGAAGCGGACGAACGCCGCCGTCTAGGGCAGGCTGGCGAGGCGCGGATGGCGGACTTCAGCCGCGAACGAATCGGCGCTCAGTGGTTTGCGCTCGTCGATGAGGTGCTGGGGTCTTCACCGAGCAGCGCTTCGTAAAGGGCACGATAGCGGTTGGTGCAGGCGTCCATGTCGAATCGGCGGAAGGCACGGGTCGCGTTGCGGGCATGTCGGCGACGCAAGGTCGGGTCGTCGATGTAGGCCTGGAGGGCAGCGCGAAGCTGCGACACGAACGGTGGCCCCGAGCCGGCCTCGAGCAGCGTCCCCGCCGGCCCCTCGTCCGTCGCGAGCATCTGCGGAATCTCGCCGACGCCGGTGGCGACGACCGGACAGCCGACTGACAGCGCCTCGCTGATGACGGTGGGAAGCGATTCGGCCGGGTAGGTGGTCGGCAAGGCGAAGACGTGCGAGCGCGCCATGGTTCGGGCGGGCTCTGCGTCGAAGCCGGCGAACAGGATTCGGCGATCACTGCCATGACGTCGTTTGAGCTCGTCGAGATACGCGCCTTCGCCGACCAGGTTGAGCCGGACGTCGCCTCGCAGCAGTTCGAACGCCTCGAGCAGGGGTTGCCACCCCTTTTCCGGGATTGTCCCGCGTGCTGCCATGGTGATCGTGAACGGACCGGGCGGGTCGCTCGGCCCGGCGCCGAAGCCGGACGGCCGCTCGACGCCATTGTAGATGTCGACGAGCCGCTCGGGCGCGATCCGATATTGATCGGTGAACTGGGCTTGCTGTTCCGCAGAGATGGTGACGAACCGGTCGACCGTTCCAAGCACCCGGTCACGCCGCTCGGCCCAATGCGCGCGGCGGCTCGTCTCGTTCGCGCTGCCGCTATTTTCGTCGAAAGTTCGGTAGTCGCCGTGGAGGGTCGAGACGAGCCGCAGGTGCGGATGTCGCGTCTTGAGCGCGGCGGCGATCCAGTCGGCGCCGAACAAGTGGCTGTGGACGATGTCGTAGGCGGGCAGATGACGGTCGATCCAGCGGGTCGTCAGTCGGGTGCGGAGCGGGGCGTGCGCCAACGGCTCGAGCAGTTTGTCGGCTCGCTTGAGCCAGCGCAGCAGCGGCAGCCTTGCCGGGCGGACGACGACGCGCGGACGGGTGCGGAGGACCGCCGGATGAAAGTGGTCGGCATGGAGGCAGACGAGATCGCAGGCGATCCCGGCCCGCTGCAGGTGGTCGGTCAAGCGCAGCGCGAACAGCTCGGCCCCGCCCACGACCATCGCCTCGGTCAGCATCAGAATGCGCAGCACTGGTCTCCGTGGCTGTTCGGAACGTCGCCAGAAAAGGCTGGCGCGGATGGGGAGGGGTGCTAACCCGCGCGGGCGCCATGCTCAATCGCTTGCTCGAGATCCCCGTCCCGACGGCCGCCATGGCAGCATACCCGCCCTTGGAATACGCATGAGCGCTCGCGACGACGTCGGGCTGATCTGGGAGCATCTGCCCCGGTCGCGCCGCCTGCAGCTTGAGGGCACCGCATTGCTGGTGCTGCTGGGCGCAGTCGCTGAGGCGGGCACGGTCGGCGCGTTGCTGCCGCTGCTCGCTTTTCTCACCGACCCCAAGCAGCTCAACCATATCCCCGTGGTCGGCCCCGAACTGCTGAGCGTCATGGCCACCCATGGTCGCGGTGCGGTGATCGCGCTGTTCGGGCTGGCGTTCCTGCTCGGCGGCGCGATCCGGCTGTGGCTGACCTATGCGATCCAGGCGACCGCCTTCGGCACGATCAAGGACATCAACGTCGCGGCCTTCGCGCGGATCGTTCGCCAGCCTTACCCCTTCTACAGCCGCAGCCACACCAGCGATCTGATCAGCCGGTTCGAGAAAACGCACAACCTGGCCTACAATGTCGTCCTCAGCGGCCTTCAGGGCATTGCGGCGGTGGTGTTGTGCATCGCCCTGCTGGCGCTGTTGCTGGCGGTGAATACGCGCATGGCGCTGGTTGGCGGTGGCACGCTGATCCTTGCCTACCTCATCGTCAGCTTCATCGTTCGCCGCCCGCTGCGCCGCAACGCAGCAGCGCTGGCGACGGTCTGGGGCAAGCGTATCCAGGTGATCCAGGAGGCGCTCGGCGGCATCCGCGACATCCTTCTCGACCAGAGCCAGCATGCGTTCGAGGAGCGGATGGAGGACGCCGCCGACCAGACCCGCCGGGCGATGAGCCTCAACAGCTATATCGGGTACGCGCCCCGCGTCGTGGTCGAGACGGTGCTCATGCTGTTTGTCGCTGCATTCGGCTTCTACCTGAGCAATCAACCGGGCGGGATCACCGGGTCGCTGCCGGCGCTTGGGGTAATGGCGCTCGGCGCCCTTCGCCTACTGCCGCAGGTGCAGACGGCGTTTCAGGGCTGGTCGGCCTTCCGCGGGAACCAGAAGACGCTTGAGGAAGTGACCGACCTCCTTCGCTTGCCGCTGCCGCCGGTCGAAACGGTCGAGGACGGCCGCCGCTTCGCGCGCGAACTGGCGCTGGTCGGGGTCGACTTCGCCTACGACGAACAGCCGACGCTGAGCAGCATCGACCTTGTCATTCGCAAGGGCGAGCGGGTCGGCATCGTCGGGCCGACCGGCTCGGGCAAGAGCACGCTGATGGACTTGCTGCTGGGGCTGCTCGAGCCTGATCGCGGCGAGTTGGTGATCGATGGCGAGCCCGCGCGCGGCAAGCGGCGCTTGTGGTGGCAAGCGCAGGTGGCGCACGTTCCGCAATCGATTTTCCTGGTCGACGGCAGCATCCGCCAGAATGTCGCGTTCGGGGTCGACGAGACGGTGATCGACGACTCGCTGGTCGGGCGGGCTCTCGCCGCGGCGGGGCTGGCGGCCTTTGTCGCCGACCTGCCGCAGGGCGTCGAGACGATGGTCGGGGAGCGCGGCGCGCGGCTGTCGGGTGGGCAGCGCCAACGGCTTGGCATTGCCCGCGCTCTCTACAAGCGCGCCTCGGTGCTGGTGTTCGACGAGGCGACCAGCGCCCTCGATAGCGAGACCGAGGCGGCGGTCATGCAGGCGATCGACGAGCTGCCCGGCGACATCACCATCATCATGATCGCCCATCGGCTCGGCACGCTGGCGGGCTGCGACCGGATCGTCGTGCTTGAGCATGGGCGGATCGCGCGGATCGTCGGCTCGGTCGCCGAGCTCGCTTAGCGCGTGCGCTGGCGCAGCCAGTAAGCGGCGGTGCGCCACAATAGCGGATCGAGTGGCGACAGCCGCAGGGCCCTAGTCAGGATTTTGCCAGCGAGGTCGAGCTTGCCCTGGTCGATCGCGATCACCGCCGGGCCGCGCAGCGCGGTGGCATAGCGGCGGCGCCAGTGGCGGCCGAACGCCGCTCGATGCTTGCCGAAAAAGGCGTCGAAGCCGCGCCGCATGAAGTCGGGCTTGGCCGACGCGGTGCTGCTCGCGCGGCGGTAATTGACCAGTCGCTCGGAGAGGGTGCGGACCGGGTAGCGCTGGGCCAGCCGCAGGAACAGGTCGCGGTCCTCGATCGGCAGGCTCTCGTCCCATCCGCCGACCGCGAGCAGGGCGGAGCGCCGATAGCAGCAGCCGACGAAGAAGAAGGGATCGCTGCCAGCGAGCAATAGCGGCAGCACGTCGCCGCTGCGAAAGCCGTCGTCGGGCACTTTTGCTCGCTCGCCGCTGTCGTCAAAGAAATAATAGCCGCCGCAGGTGAACCAGCCGGCCGCCGCGTCGGCGAGCGCGGCGCGGCGCATGGCCGCGATGTAGCCGGGCTCATACCAGTCGTCGGTCGAGAGGACCGCGACGAGGTCTCCGCTCGCGGCGGCGAGCAGGCGATTGAAGTTGGCGGAGATGCCTTGCGGCGGGGCGGGGGCGAGAATGGTCGCGGTCAGGCCGTGACGCTCGAACAGTTGCCGCGCGAGATCGGCTGAGCCGTCGGTCGATCCGTTATCGAGGAAGAGGATTTCGAGACCGTCGCGGTCTTGCGCTGCCAGCGCGGCGATGCACTGCTCAAGATAGGGCGTGTGATTCCAGCAGAGCAGGAGGACCGAAACCGTCGGCGCTGCTGGGCTCACCGTCTTAACGGGCGAGCGGGATTGCCGGCCCAGGTCTCGCCCGCCGGGACGTCGCGGGTGACCACTGCGCCCGCGCCGATCATCGCGCCTTCGCCGATCGTGCGACCGGGCAGGATCACTGCTCCCGCGCCGATCGACGCGCCTCGGCCGATGCGGGTCACGGCAAAGGCCGTCGGCCGCTGGCGGGAGCGGGGCTGGGGGTCGTTGGTGAAGGTAGCGTTGGGGCCGACGAAGACGTCATCCTCAAGGATGATCCCTTCCCACACGTAGACGCCACATTTGAGCGTAACCCGGTCGCCGATCTCGGCACCGCCTTCGACCAGCGTGTGGGCATTGAGGTTGCAGTCGCGGCCGATTTTCGCGCCGGCCAGTACGACCACGTTCTGCCAGATGGTCGTGCCCTCGCCGATCTCGGCTGAGGGATCGACGTGCGCGCTGAGGTGGATGCAGGGGGGCATCGGCTCAGGCCGCGGCCCGGACGGCGTGGATGACCTGATCGACCTCGGCGTCGCTCATCTGAGGACCGATCGGCAGGCTGAGCACGCGGTTGGCAAGGCGCTCGGCGATCGGGAAGCTGCCTGGGCCGAGCTGCCACTCCGCATAGGCGCGCTGGAGGTGCGGCGGGATCGGATAGTGGATGAGCGTCTGAACCCCGGCGTCGGCCAGCCGCGCCTGAAGCGCATCGCGGTGGTCGCTCTGGATAACGAACAGGTGCCAGGCGGGAGCCGCCCAGTCGGGTACGGAGGGAAGCTCGAGCGCGCAGTCCTTCAACTCGTGCAAATAGCGCGTAGCGATGCGTGCGCGCCGGGCATTCCACTCGGCAATGTGTTTCAACTTCACGCCGAGCACCGCGGCCTGGAGCGGATCGAGGCGCGAGTTCACGCCCTGGCCTTCGTTCACGTAGCGGACGTGCGAGCCGTAATTGCCGAGCGTGCGGATGCGGTCAGCGAGAGCGGGGTCGCTGGTAGTAACCGCCCCGGCGTCGCCGAGCGCGCCAAGGTTCTTGCTGGGGTAGAAGCTCCACGCCACCGCATACCCGTGCCCCCCCACCGGCTGCCCGCGATATGATGCTCCATGCGCCTGCGCGGCGTCCTCGAGCAGGCGGAGCCCGTGGCGATCGGCGATCGCCAGCAGTGGGTCGAGGTCGGCCGGTTGGCCATAAAGGTGGGTGGGAAGGATCACCCGCGTGCGCGTCGTGATCGCAGCTTTGACCAGCGCGGGATCGAGGTTGCGGGTGGCGGGGTCGGGCTCGACCAACACCGGTGTCGCTCCCGTCATCGTGACTGCCAAGACGGTCGCGATATAGCTGTTGCTGGCGACGATGACTTCGTCGCCCGCGCCAACCTCCATCGCGCGCAACGCAAGGTGAAGCGCGTCGAGGCCGTTAGCGACCCCGACCGCATGCGTTGCGCCCACCGATTGCGCGAAGGCCACCTCGAAGTTGCCGAGCTCGGGGCCGCCTATGTACCAGCCGGACGCCATCACCCTTGCCACCGCGGCGTCGATGTCGGGACGAAGCTCCTCGTAACCCGCGCGCAGATCGAGGAACGGCACGGTCATCTGACGTCGCTCACCAGGCGCCGGAAGTCGACGTGGTCGCGGATATAGTCGGCCTCGTCATAGGGCGCGTCTGCGACCACCATCAGGACGCAATCGGGCGAGAAATCCTCCATCTCGTGCCAGACCATCGGCGGTAGGGTCAGCAGCCGGTCGGGCCGGTCGAGCCGGACGCGTTGCTGAACCCGCCCGTCGTCGAGCAACATGGTGCAGGCGCCGGCCACCGCTACCGCTGCCTGGTGGAGCCGGCGATGGGCGTGAAACCCCCGCCGGACGCCGGGCAAAGTTCCGAATACGGTATAGACCCGCGCGATGGCGAACGGGACGTCACGTCCGCCCTCGACGGGGACCAGCGAACCACGCTCGTCACCGCGGGTCGCGAGAGTGAGCATCCGGCAGCCACCCGGCAACGCGTCAGGCTCCTCCGTTGGGGAGGTTGCCGGAACGATCACGTCGGGTGTTGCCATGGTCGGCTCAGGCGGCGACGGTCGCCGCGGGAACGCCGATGCCGCGATAGCTCAGGCCAACGCGCGTCGCCTCGGCGGCTTCGTAGACGTTGCGCAGGTCGATCAGCGCCTTGCCGCGCATTACGCTGGCCAGCTTGCGCAAGTCGAGCGCGCGGAACTCATCCCACTCGGTCACGAGCACGAGCGCGTCCGCCTCGTTCGCCGCGGCGTATGCATCGGCGGCGAATTCGACGTTGTTGAGCAACGGCCGGGCGGCCTCGATGCCGACCGGATCGAACGCGGCGACGGTCGCGCCGCCCTCCTGAAGCTTGGCGATCAGCGACAAGCTGGGCGCGTCACGCATGTCGTCGGTGTTCGGCTTGAACGTGAGGCCGAGCACGCCGATTTTCTTGCCCTCGAGGCTGCCGCCGAGCGCATCGCGGACCCGGTCGGCCATCTTATTCTTGCGCTCCTCGTTAACCGCGACAACGCTGCCGACGATCCGCATCGGGACCCCGTGGCTGTCGCCGGTCTGGAGCAGCGCCAGCGTGTCCTTGGGGAAGCAGCTGCCGCCATAGCCAGGGCCGGCATGGAGGAACTTGGGGCCGATCCGGTTGTCGAGCCCGATCCCGCGCGCGACCTCCTGGACGTCGCCGCCGACGACTTCACACAGGTCGGCGATCTCGTTGATGAAGCTGATCTTGGTCGCGAGAAAAGCGTTGGCCGCATATTTGATCAGTTCGGCCGTTCGGCGGCCGGTGAACAGGATCGGCGCCTTGTTGAGAAAAAGCGGTCGATAGATTTCGCGGAGCACCTCGCGGGCGTGATCGTCCTCGGCGCCGACCACGATCCGGTCGGGGATCTTGAAGTCGCGGATCGCCGCGCCCTCGCGGAGGAATTCGGGGTTGGAGGCGACGCTCGTGCCCTCGGGGGCATTGTTGTCGGAAAGGATCTTGGCGATCTCGTCACCGGTGCCGACCGGGACGGTCGACTTGGTGACGATCACCGCCGGCTTGACCAGCGCGCCGGCAATCTCCTTGGCAGCGGCGTAGACATATTTGAGGTCGGCATGGCCGTCGCTCGGCCGCGTCGGAGTGCCGACCGCGATGAACACCGCGTCGGCCGTATCGATCGCCGGTTTCAGTTCGGTGGTGAAATGCAGCCGGCCCTTTTGAACGTTATGGCTAACGATCGCCTCGAGCCCCGGCTCCCAGATCGGCATGCGACCCTCATGCAGCCCGTCAATCTTGCTCTTGTCCTTGTCGACGCAAGTGACCTGATGCCCGAAGTCGGCGAAACAGGCGCCGGAGACGAGGCCGACATAACCGGTACCGATCATCACGATATGCATGAGGGAAGAACGCGTCCTGCTGGGAGAAGTGGGGTGCGCTTTACCCAGCCCGCGCGGTGCTGGCTAGGGCGGGCGAAAGCGGTGGATAAGTTGGACGGGCGCGCTTTCCCTGCCGGCGGTGCGGGTTATATCTGCTTGATGGTCTTCGTTCCGCTGCGGGTCTTCTCTTCCTTTACCATGCTCGAAGGAGCAATGGAGCCGTCCGACATTGCCAAGCAGGCGCGCAAGCTCGGCTTTCCCGCCGCCGCGCTGACCGATCGCAACGGCCTTTACGCCGCGATGGCCTTCTCCGATTACTGCAAGGGGGAGGGGGTGCAGCCGGTGATCGGCGCGACCATCGGGCTCGCTCGACCGGGCGACCTGCCCGGCGGCGGTCTCGACTGGCTCGTGCTGCTCGCCAAAGACGAGGAGGGCTATGCCAACCTTTGCAAGCTGGTCTCGACCGCGCACATGGCGCGGCCCGATACGTCCGATCCGCATGTCGATTTCGCGACGCTGGCAGCGCTGAGCGACGGGCTGATCGCGCTGACCGCGGGCGGGGAGGGCACCGCCGTGCGCCTGCTCGCCGAAGGGCAGGGCGGGGCGGCACGCCGCTGGCTCGAACGGCTGCGCGGGACCTTCGGCGATCGCCTCTACGTCGAGATTTCGCGTCGCGGCGATCCGGCGGAGGAGCAGGCCGAAGCGGCGCTGATCGACCTAGCCTATGAGCTCGACCTGCCGCTGGTCGCGACCAACCCCGCGCTCTACGCCGAACCGCATTTCCATGCTGCCCACGATGCGCTGCTGTGCATCGCCAGCTCGTCCCAAGTCGACAGCGCCAATCGCGAGAGCAGCAGCGAGGACGCCTGGCTCAAGCCAGCCGCGGCGATGGAGGAACTCTTCTCCGATGTGCCCGAGGCGCTCGCCAACACCGCGGTGGTCGCCCATCGCTGCGCGGTCGCGGCGCCCAAGCGCAAGCCGATCCTGCCGCGCCTGAGCGACGACGAGGACGAGCAGCTCCGCCGCGACGCCCACGCCGGGCTCGATGCGCGACTGGCGGGACGGAGCGACGAGGACCTCGCCCGCTATCGCGAACGGCTCGACTTCGAGATCGACGTCATCGCCCGGATGGGCTTTTCGGGCTACTTTCTGATCGTCGCCGACTTTATCAAATGGGCCAAGGCGAACGACATTCCGGTGGGGCCGGGGCGTGGGTCGGGCGCCGGCTCGGTGGTCGCCTGGGCGCTGACCATCACCGACCTGGACCCGCTCGAACTCAACCTGCTGTTCGAGCGGTTCCTCAATCCCGAGCGCGTGTCGATGCCCGACTTCGACATCGACTTCTGCGAAACCCACCGCGACAAGGTGATCAGCTACGTCCAGCAGAAATATGGGCGGGACCGTGTCGCCCAAATCATCACCTTCGGTCGCCTGAAAGCCCGCGCGGTGCTCAAGGACACCGGCCGCGTGCTGCAGATGAGCTATGGCCATGTCGACCGCCTGGCCAAGCTGGTGCCTAGCCACCCGACCGACCCGTGGACCTTGAGCCGCGCGCTCGGCCGCGACCCGAAGAAGCCCAACGACCGCGTTCCCGAACTCATCCACGAGCTCGAAACCGACGCCCAGGTGAAGCGGCTGCTCGACCTGGCGATGAAGCTCGAGGGGCTGCCCCGCCATGCCTCGACCCATGCTGCCGGCGTCGTGATCGGCGACCGTCCGCTCGAGGAGCTGGTTCCCCTCCACCGCGATCCGCGCTCGGACATGCCGGTCACCCAGTTCGACATGAAATATGTCGAGGCGGCGGGCCTGGTGAAGTTCGACTTCCTCGGACTGAAGACGCTGTCAGTGCTCAAGGAAGGACAGCGCCTGCTCAGGCAAAGCGGGGTCGAGGTCGATTTCGCCGCACTCGGCTGGGACGATCCGGCGGTCTACGAGTTGCTCCAGCGCGGTGACACCGTCGGTGTCTTCCAGCTCGAATCCGAGGGCATGCGGCGGACGCTGGCGGCGGTCCGGCCGACCAATTTCGGCGACATCATCGCGCTGGTCTCGCTCTATCGGCCGGGGCCGATGGACAACATCCCGCTGTTCGGCGACCGAAAGAACGGCCGCGCCAGAATCGAATATCCCCATCCGCTGCTCGAGGAGGTGCTGAAGGAGACCTACGGCATCTTCGTCTACCAGGAGCAGGTGATGCAGGCCGCGCAGGTGCTGGCCGGCTACAGCCTCGGCGAAGCCGATCTGTTGCGCCGCGCGATGGGCAAGAAGATCAAGGCCGAGATGGACGCCCAGCGGGCCCGCTTCGTCGAGGGCTGCGCCGACAAGGACATCTCGCCCGCCAAGGCCAACGAGCTGTTCGATTTGATCGACAAGTTCGCCGGCTACGGCTTCAACAAGAGCCACGCGGCCGCCTATGCCTTGGTCGCCTATCACACCGCCTGGCTGAAAGCGCATCACCCGGCCGAGTTCTTCGCCGCGTCGATGAGCTTCGACATGCACCAGACGGACAAAATGTGCCTGTTCGCCGACGATCTTCGGCGGCTTGGGCACGAATTGCTTCCGCCTGACGTCAACGCGAGCGAAGCCGATTTCTCGGTCGAGGACGGCAAGGTCCGCTATGCGCTCGGTGCGCTCAAGGGTGTCGGCGAGGCGGCGATGGCCGATTTGGTTCGCGAGCGGAAGCAGGCGAGCGCCTTCGCCAGCCTCGACATGTTCGCCGAGCGGGTCGACCCGCGGCTGCTTAATCGCCGCCAGCTCGAGAGTCTGGCCGCCGCCGGGGCGTTCGACCGATTGAACCCCGATCGGGCGGCGGTGTTTGCCGGCGCCGAGCTCATTCTCGCCCATGCTGCCAGCGCGCACGAGCAGCGGACGAGCGGGCAGGGCGGCCTGTTCGGCGGCCCCGGCGACAGCCAGGTCGCGCCGATCCGCCTGCCGCGCGAGAGCCGCTGGTCGCTGGCCGAGCGGATGGCGGCCGAGCGCGAGGCATTCGGTTTCTACTTCTCGGCGCATCCAGTCGACCATCACCGGCATCTGCTCAAGGCGCACCGCGTGCGGCTGAGCAGTGAGCTTGGAGCGGTGCCGCTTCCCGCCGACGGCGGCCGGGCCGGGGCGACCATGGCCGGCCTGGTCGAGGAAGCGCGTTGGCGAACCTCGCAAAAGGGTCGCCGCTTCCTGATGGCGCGGATGAGCGACAGCGGCGGCCAGTTCGATGCCACCGTGTTCGATGACGATGCGTCGGCCGCGGTCGAGGCGGCGGCCAAGGGCGGGCAATGCGGCCTGCTGACGGTCGAGCTCGACCGGCGTCCGGGGGAGGAACAGCCGCGGGTGACGATCAAGCGTTTCCAGCCACTCGAAGACCTTGCTCGTCGCAGTCGGCTCGAGCTCACCATCCGCTGCAGCGATGCCGCGCGAATGGCCGAACTCGGCGCCGAGCTCGCCAAGGTCGAAGGCGGGACAGGGCTGGTGCGCCTGATCACGACGCTCGCCGACGGCAACGAGGCGACCTTGCTGCTCGGCCGCAATTACGTCCTCGACGCCGAGCTGGCGGCGCGGCTCGAGCGGATCGCCGGTAACGAGGCGGTCACGCTGGGCGTTCAGGAAGCCTTGCGGCTGGTCGGATAAGACAGAGGGCGGAAACGGCCACGCCGCTTCCGCCCTTGTCCGCTTCGAGGCGCGCAGCCTCAGAGCATCTTGATCCCTTCCTTGTTCATCAGGCTGGTGATCTTCGCATTCTGCTCATCATCAAGCTCGGCCTTGAATTGGGGGAAGACCTGCTCCTCCTCCATCTTCGCGTGCGCGGCGACGAGGTCGCGGAACTTCTGCACCCGATCGAGAAAGTCGGGCGCATCTTTCGCCATATTCTCAAGCTCGTAGAGGAAGGTCTTCACATAGCCATGCTCATGCTCGAGATGGTCCGCGTCGACCGCGTCATTGGCCTGCCTTAGCGCCGGATAGACGACCTGCTCTTCCTGGTGGGCATGCTTGTTGAGTCCGTAGTGAAGCGCCTTGACGAGTGCCGTGCGCTTGCCCGTTTCGCTGTCGTCGGTTGCCAGCAACAGGTCGAACTTGGCCAGCGTCGCCTTGTGCTCGAGCTTGAGGATCTCGTCCCACTGATTGCCCGCGGCCATCGACTCGCTGGTCTGCATCAGGAACTTGCGCGCCCAGTTGGCACCGATGCCGATCGCCGCGCCGGCGGCCAGTGCACCGAGGATCGGTGCCACGTCCGACGCGTCTAAATCGCCGAAGCTGAAGGCGCTGCGGTCCTTGGGGTTGCCGCGAGCATTGCGGCCCTGGTTAAAAGTCTTGCGGTCACGGGTCTCGCTACGCGTCGCCATGTCTACTCTCCTGATGGGGAACTCGCTGGCTCAACCGCTCGGAGAGTGGCGTCGTTCCTCTTGCGAGGCGTTTTCAATCAGTTGCTGTTCGCTTGCGGCGGCGGCAGGTCTGCCTCTCCCGATGGCTGCGACGGAGTAGCTTCCTCGGGACGAGTGGCGCCAGTCGGCGCTGGTTGGTCAGTGACAGGCGCGGGGGCGGGAGCTGAGGGAAGCTCGCTGATCGGCGCCTCGATCGGCGGCAACGGCTTCGCGCTTTCATATTGCGCCCCCGGATCGACCGGCGGTTTGCGGCTCGGCGGCGGGGCGCGATTCACCGGCGGCGGGCTGCCGGCATAGACGCACCCATCGAGCCCGTCGCGGGCGACCACGCCGATCCGCGCCGCGATGCTGTTGCCGTAGCGGCGGGTGAAGCCCTTGGGCGAGATCGCGCCACGCTCCTTGGGCAAGGGAAGGATGGCGGCGATCCGGGCCGCCTCGACAGCACTCATCGCACTGGCGTCATGGCCGTAATAGCGCTCGGATCCGGCGTTCACGCCATAGGTGCCGATGCCCGTCTCGGCGAGGTTGAGGTAGACCTCCATGATCCGCCGCTTGCCCCACAGATGCTCGATGAGGAAAGTGAACCACGCCTCGACGCCTTTGCGAGCATAGCCGCCGCCCTGCCAGAGGAAGGCGTTCTTGGCGGTCTGCTGGCTGATCGTCGAGCCGCCGCGGATGCGGCCTCCCGAAGCATTACGCTGGAGCGCCGCCTCGATCGCGTCATAGTCGAAGCCGTGATGGCGGCAGAACTTGCTGTCTTCGGCGGCGATCGCGGCGCGCACCATGTCGCGGTCGATGCGGTCGATGCCCAACCATTCGCGCTTAGCCCCGCGCCCGGCGAGCACGTCGCCAAGCATGGTGACGGTGATTGGCGGATTGATGAAGCGATACAGTCCGACCCAAAGGACGGAGAGGAGCAGGACGAACAGGATCAGCTTGACGAGGCCGAGCAGAACGCGGTGGGGCCACGACCGCGCAGGCCGCTTGCGCTTGTAACGGGGAATGGCAGGGGAGCGCGCCATCACGCCGGGCTAACGAACCCGTCGGCGAGTGTCGAGCGGGCTTCAGCGATCGGCGTGCGCTACGTCCGCCTCATATTGCAGCGCCATGTTCCGCAGTACATCGGCAGCCTGCCGGTCCGAAATGTTGGCGGCAAGGCGACGGCAACGCTCCGCCTTGTCGGTGAGGCTCTCGCTAGCCGCGACCGGCGGCGACGCGGGCTCAGTGGAGACGAGACTATCCTTGGGCAAGGTCTCTGAAACTCTCGGCAATGAGGAAGCGGTCGGCCTCGATCGAAGCCGACCTCCGCCCGTTAACAGGCCAATGGCTGTCGGGTTCCCGACATCAACGCGAAATCAGCTTTGCGCAGAAGTCGTTGCCCGCAGGCAACAGGGTCAGAGCGCGACTTCAGCCTGATTTTCGTGGTGATGGTCCTTGCCTGGATCGCGGCCCAGCGCGCGCAATGCCGCGGCGACCAGCGTCGCGCCCGCCTCGGCCTTCCAGATTTCGGCCTTTTCGGTGTCGAAGCGGAGCAGCTGCAGATCGGGATCGTCCTTGCCATCCTTGTACCAGCTGGCGACGAACGGATTCCACAACTTCTCGACAATGGCCCGGTCCTCGAGCGCGACCAGGGTTCCATGGATGTGGGCGAACAGGTCGTGGCCCTTGGCGACGTAGGTGCAGACCACGCGGTTGTTGCGGCCGAGGCCCTGAACGATCGCCTCGGACTTGGCGCCGAAGAAGTAGATCGTCCCGCCGTCCTTCTTGTCGGCACCGTCGGGTGCGTCGATCTGCGCCGTCCACGGGCGGGTGCGGCTGTCCTCGACGCCCTCGAGCCCGATCATCACGAACGGTGAGCCCGCCAGCTCTTTCCAGAACTGTTCTTTGAGCTCCTGCGAGCGGTCGGCGTCGGCCATGATGATGTTCCTTCTCGATTGTCCGGTTGGGATTCCGAACGGAGAAGGAGCGGGGAGGTTCCTAGCGCAGCCGGCGGACCAGTTGCACCCCGTCGGGCGAGGTCCGCACATCGAAGTTGGGCAGCGAGCGGATGAGATCGCCCAGTCGCGAGAAGCCGTAATTGCGCGCTGCGAAGGAGGAAACGGCCTTGGCCCGCTGCCCGACCTCGGCCAGCGGCGCATAGCCTTCCTCGTCGCGCTTGCTGGCCTTCCAGGCGGCGCCAAGCACCTTGAGCAGTTCGTCGTCGACCCCGGTCGATTCTTCACTGTCGCCGGCGGCGTCGGCAAGCGCGGCGACGTCGAAGAAGCGGGTGCAGCTGTTCTGGAAGCTGATCGGCGTCTTGGCGGTGCCAAAGCCGTAGACGGGGAGGCCGTCCTCGCGGATCCGCTGGGCCAGCGGGAGGAAATCGCTGTCGCTGCTGACGATGCCGAAGCCGTCGACATGACCGCGGAAGAGCAGGTCCATCGCGTCGATGGTCATCCGCATGTCGGTCGCCGACTTGCCCTTGACCACATCGAATTGTTGCACCGGGATGATCGAATGGGCGGTGCTGAGCTGACCCCAGCCTTTGAGCGAGGGTTTCTGCCAATTGCCGTAGGCGCGGCGGATATTGATCGTGCCGAGCTCCCCCAACACCAGCAGCACCTCGTCGAGATGATCGGGCGACGCATTGTCGGCATCGATCAGCAACGCGATGTTGGCTTCCTGGCTCATTCGGCTGCCGCGGTCTCGGCGACCTCCTCGAAACGACCCGTGGCCTCGTCCAGCTCGCGCAGCTTGCCCTCGGCGATTGCGAAATGGCAGCCGTGGAGCTGAAGCTCGCCGCTCGCCTCACGCTCGGCGACGAAGGGGAAGGAGCGCAAATTGTCGAGGCTAGTCCGCACGCCTTCATATTCGAGCGCCCGCTGCGGGTCGTCGACATGCCGGGCCTTGACCCGCTCCGCGGCGGGTTCGAGCAGTTCGATCCAGCGATCGATGAAAATGCGGTTGGGGTCGCCATGGCCGCCGAGCGCCGCGCTCACGCCGCCGCACTGGCCGTGACCCATCACCATAATGTGCCGCACCTTGAGGTGGGTGACGCCAAACTCGAGCGCGGCGCTGACGCCGTGAAGGCCGCCACCCAGCTCGAACGGCGGCACAAGGTTGGCGATGTTACGCAGGATGAAGGCCTGGCCGGGCTCGATATCGAAGATGGTGGCGGGATCGACCCGGCTGTCGCAGCAGCCGATGATCATCACCGGCGGCGACTGTCCCTCCGCGAGACTGGCCCAGCGGCGCCGTTCGGCATCGTAACGATCGTGCCGGAAGCGATGATAGCCGCGCATCAGCGCCTGATATTCGGACACCTGCTGAGTAACTCCCCTTTGCCGTCCGCCCAACGCGAACGAGCGCCAACGGTTTCGCTTGCCGCCCGCTAAGCTCGCCCGCCGCGCTTGGCAAACGGGCGCTAGGGAACTTGGGAGCCATTTCAACTCTTGTTGCGCCCGAGAGCCGGAGCAAAACGAAGGAGTTCAGGGAAATGAACAAGCTTATCATGACCGCCACGCTGGCGGCGAGCATCGGCCTGGCGGGCTGCGCGACCAATGATCCCTACGGCTACGGCTACAACCGTCCGTCGAGCGCCAACGGCGCGCTGACCGGCGCGGCCGTTGGCGCGGCGACCGGCGCTGTTGTCGGCGCGGTGGTTCCGGGCGTCAGCGTCGGTGCAGGCGCGGTCGCGGGCGGGATCGCCGGTGCGGTGATCGGCGCGGTCGTCAACGGTCGCCAGACCTATCGCACGACCACGGGTCGCTGCTTCTACACCGACCAGTACGGCCAGGTCGTCTACCTGCCCGACAATCAGTGCTAATCGCATAAACTTGCGATGGGGTGGGGGTGGCGATTGCCGCCCCCACTCGCTATCTGGCCGCCATGAACGCACCCGCTGGCCTCCCCACGCCTCCGAAGCAGCGCAAGCCCGACTGGATACGCGTCAAGGCGCCCGTCAGCGAAGGCTATGCCCAGACGCGCAAGCTGATGCGCGATCTGAACCTCGCGACCGTTTGCGAAGAGGCCGCCTGCCCCAACATCGGTGAGTGCTGGACCAAGAAGCACGCCACGGTGATGATCCTTGGCGATACCTGCACCCGGGCCTGCGCCTTCTGCAACGTCAGGACCGGCATGCCCCGCGCGGTCGACCTGCTCGAGCCGCAGAACACCGCAATTGCGGCTGCACAGCTCGGGCTCGAGCACATCGTCATCACCAGTGTCGACCGCGACGACCTGCCCGACGGCGGCGCCTCGCAGTTCGTCAAGGTGATCGAGGCACTGCGCCGCGAGACGCCCAACACCACGATCGAGATCCTTACCCCCGATTTTCGCAACAAGTCGGAAGAGGCGGTGTCGCGAATCGTCGATGCCGGTCCCGATGTCTACAACCACAACCTCGAGACAGTGCCGCGGCTCTATCCGACCATCCGGCCAGGCGCGCGCTATTATGCGTCGCTGCGGCTGCTCGAGCAGGTCAAGCGCCTGAGCCCGACCATCTTTACCAAGTCGGGGGTGATGGTCGGCCTGGGTGAGCAGCGCCTCGAAGTGCACCAGGTGATGGATGACATGCGCTCGGCGGGGATCGATTTCCTGACCATGGGCCAGTATCTCCAGCCGACCCCGCGCCATGCGACGGTCGAGGAGTTCGTCACTCCAGACGCGTTCAAGGCCTATGCCTCGATCGCGCGCGCCAAGGGCTTCCTGTTGGTCGCGGCATCGCCGCTGACCCGCTCGAGCTATCACGCCGGGGACGATTTCAAGAAGATGCAGGCCGCCCGCGCCGAGCAGAGCGCCAAGCTGCGCTGACGTCGCCATGCCGCGTCACAGCGAGGTCAAGCATCTGCCCTACACGCCCGAGCAGCTGTTCGAGCTGGTCGCGGACGTAAAGCGCTACGCCGAGTTCCTCCCGTGGGTAACTGCGGTCCGAGTGCGCTCGTCGAGCGAGACCGAGTTGGTCGCCGACCTCATCGTCGGCTTCGGGGCCTTCAAGGAACGCTTTACCAGCAAGGTCGCCAAGCATCGACCCGACCGGATCGTGGTCGACTATGTCGAGGGCCCGCTCAAATATCTTCATAATGAGTGGCGCTTCGTGCCCGCGGCCGATGGCGGCACCGACGTGCATTTCTCGGTCGATTTCGCCTTTCGCTCGCGAATTTTCGAGGCGGTCGCCGGACAGGTGTTCGACCGCGCGCTGAGGAAAATGACCGGCGCCTTCGAGCAGCGCGCCGCTAGCCTCTATGGCTCTAGCAGCTCGAGCGCGCAAAGCGCCGCCTGAAGCCTAATCCCGGCGCGGCCCTCGGCGGCGTCGAACAGCCGGCTGTCGGCGACGATCTTTGAAGGATCCTCGTCGCGTTCGGCGCGGGCGAAGACGACGGTTCCGACCGGCTTGGTCGGCGTTCCGCCCCCGGGCCCGGCGATGCCAGTGATCGCCACCGCCACATCCGCTCCGGACGAGAGTAGGGCGCCGCGCGCCATCGCCCAAGCGGTCGCGACGCTGACGGCGCCAAACGTCCCGACCACGTCTTCGCTAACCTTGAGCGCGGCCATCTTGGCCTCGTTCGAATAGACCACGTAGCTCGCCAGGAAGACGTCTGACGAGCCGGCGATCTCGGTCAGCGCCGCGCTCACCAGTCCGCCAGTGCAGCTTTCCGCCAAGGCGATCGTGCGCCCGGCGGCGCGGTTGCGTTCGACCACGTCGCGAGCCTTGGCGACGAGGCGTTCGGGAAGCAGGCTGTCCATGGCTTCAGGCCTCCTCGGGCAGGCGGATAGTGGCGACCGCCTGCGCGGCGATGCCTTCACCGCGTCCGGTAAAACCCAGCCGCTCGGTGGTGGTCGCCTTTATGCTCACCCGCTCGGGGCGAACGCCAGCGATTTCGGCCACCCGGGCCTGGATGGCTGAGCGATGCGGGCCAACCTTGGGGGCTTCGCAAATGATCGTGCAGTCGAGATGGTCGATCCGTCCGCCGCGCCCCTCGATCAGGTCGACGGCATGTCGGAGGAAGCGGTCCGACGACGCGCCTTTCCACTGCGGGTCGGACGGGGGGAAATGCTGGCCGATGTCGCCCAGCGCGGCTGCGCCGAGCAGCGCGTCGGTCAGGGCATGGAGCACGACGTCGGCATCGCTATGCCCGGCCAGCCCGTGCGCATGGGCGATCTCGACCCCGCCCATGACCAGCGGACCTGGCCCCTCGAACGCATGGACATCAAAGCCCATGCCGGTGCGGACTGAAAGTTGCGAGGCCAGCATCATTTCCGCACGTTCCCAATCCCTTGTATCCGTCAGCTTATGCAGCATCTCATCGCCGGCAACGGTCGCGACGCGTAGACCGGCATTCTGCAGAACGGTGCTTTCGTCGGTCGCCGCGCTTCTGCCGGCCTCGTCCATCGCGTAAATCAAATCCTCGACGTGGAAGGCCTGCGGCGTCTGGACGCGAAGCAGGTTCGTCCGGTTGACCGTGCCGCGCAACTCGCGGTCGCCCTTGGCTAGCGTGTCGGCGACGGGCAGCACCGGCACCGCGCCATCGGCACCCGCCAGCGCCGCGAGCAGTCGGTCGATCACTTCGGGAGGGCAGAAGGGGCGGGCGGCGTCGTGGATGAGAACGACCCCGCTTCCAATCGCGGCGAGGCCGGCGCGGACGCTGTCGGCGCGTTCGCTGCCGCCAAGGATGAGGTCTCCCACGCCGAGACCGGTGAGCGCGGCGGCGGCTTGGACCTGCTGGTCGGGGCCGACCACCACCCGCACCGCACCGACCCTGGGATGGGCGAGGAAGGGCTCGACCGCGCGGCGTACCGTTGGCTTGCCGCCGAGCGCGCGAAACTGCTTCGGGGTGTCGCCGCCCAAGCGGCTGCCCCTGCCGGCGGCGACGATGAGGGCGGTGACCTTGCTCACAGGAGCCGCGCCTTGCCCGTTCCGGACCCTTCCTGTAAAGGCGCCCCCTCCCATGGACAGCTTCAAGCCTATCTCGATCGGCCCGGTCCGGATCGACGCGCCCGTCATCCTCGCGCCGATGACCGGGGTCACTGACCTGCCGTTCCGCAAGGCGGTCAAGCGCTACGGCGCGGGGCTGACGGTCAGCGAGATGATCGCCAGCCAGGCGGCGATCCGCGAGACCCGGCAGAGTCTACAGAAGGCGCTGTGGGATCCGTCGGAAGAACCGGTCAGCCTCCAACTGGCCGGCTGCAGCCCGCGGGAGATGGCCGAGGCCGCAAAGCTCAACGAGCAGCGCGGCGCAGCGATCATCGACATCAACATGGGTTGCCCGGTCAAGAAAGTCGTCAACGGCGATGCCGGCTCGGCGCTGATGCGCGACTTGCCGCTTGCCGCCAGCATCATCGAAGCGACTGTGAAGGCGGTGTCGGTACCGGTGACGGTCAAGATGCGCATGGGCTGGTGCCACGACAGCTTAAACGCGCCCGAGCTGGCGCGCATCGCCGAGGATCTCGGCGCCAAGCTGATCACGGTCCACGGCCGCACCCGCAACCAGATGTACAAGGGCTCGGCCGACTGGCGCTTCGTCCGCTCGGTCAAGCAAGCGGTCAGCCTGCCGGTGATCGTCAATGGCGACATTTGCTCGGTTGCCGATGCGCGCGAGGCGCTCGCTCAGTCGGGCGCCGACGGGGTGATGGTCGGGCGCGGCGCCTACGGCCGCCCCTGGCTGCTCGGCCAGGTGATGGCGGATCTCGCCGGCGGCACCCGGCCCGATCCCTCGATGGACGAGCAACTCGCGCTCATTCTCGAGCAATATGACGCCATGCAGTCGCTCTATGGCGGGCAGACGGGGGTCAATCTCGCCCGCAAGCACATCGGCTGGTACACCAAGGGGCTGACCGGCTCGGCCGAGTTCCGCAATCGCGTCAACACACAGGACGATCCGGCGGTAGTCGTCGCCATGCTGCGCGAATTTTACGCACCCTGGCTCAGCCGCGCGGCGGCCTGAAAAAAGTTAACGCCACCCGCAACAACTGTGTTCTTTATGCAACGGGGCCGTGCTAGGCCCGCCGGCAATGGACGCTCGGACCAGCGCGAATAACAGGAATCAGCCGCCGAGCCTGCGCCGGTGGCTGGCCAAGGAGCGCGCCAACGGCCGCTTCTATCGCGTCGCCGAGCTGGTGGCAGCGCTGGTGCTGGTGAGCATGCTGGCGCTCAGCTTCACCCTGCTGCGCGGGGGTAATCAGGAAAATACCCTCTCGCCTGAAGTCGCGGCGCTGCTGCTCGTCGCCAACCTCATTCCGGCGATCGTCCTGATGGTCCTGTTCAGCCGCCGCGTGGCGCTGCGGCGGGCGGAAGCGGGCGGACTGGGGACGGGGCTGCTCCACACGCGCCTGGTGGCACTTTTCTCGGTCATCGCCGCGACCCCGACCGTGCTGGTCGCGATCTTCGCCTCAGTGCTGTTCCAGTCGGGGATGGAATTCTGGTTCTCCGACCGAGCGCGGACAGTGCTCCAGCAGGCCGAGCGCACCGCGTCGATCTATGACAACGAGCACCGCAATCGTCTCCGCGACGACCTGGCGGCGATGGGCCTCGACATGGTCCGCGCGATCAACCAGTTCGGCGCCAGCAGCGAGAACTACAAGACGGTCTTCATCTATCAGATCGCGGCCCGCCAGTTGCGGGAATCGGCGATCCTTACCGCCGTCGGCAACCAGTGGAACACCCAGGCGGTCATCAATTACGACGACCGCCCCATCCAGCAGCGTTTCTCGCCGGCCGAGGTGAAGAACCTCAAGGCCGGGCAGGTCGCGATCAAGATCGCGACGCCCGACCGGGTCGAGGGGATGATCCGGCTCGATCCCGATCTTCCAGTCTATCTTTACGGCGCGCGCGAGATCAACGCAGCGGCGGTCCAAGCCTTGGGCGAAGCGCGCTCGGCGGCGAGCGGCTACAAGGCGACGCTTGAACGGGCGCGCAGCCTGCAGTTGCGATTCAATGCCGCGCTTCTGCTGGGATCGCTGGTGATTGTCGGCCTGTCGATCCTCGGCGCGCTCAAGCTGGCCGACCGATTGGTTCGGCCGGTGGGCGCGCTGGTCGATGCCGCCGGGCGAGTGGAAGAGGGCGATTTTTCGACCCGGGTGCCGATCCAAAAGAGTGATGATGAGATCGGCGTGCTTGCCGCGGCCTTCAACCGGATGACCGGGCGGCTCGAGGAGCAAACCGAGACGCTCAAGACAGCCAACACCCAGCTCGACACCCGCCGTGCCTTCATCGAGGCGGTGCTGGGCAGCGTCACCGCCGGTGTGATCGCGCTCGACCAGCAGCGCAACGTGCTGCTGCTCAACCGCTCCGCCGGCACCTTGCTCGAGCATGGCGGAGAGGCCGCCGAGGGGAAGGGATTGTCACACCTGTCGAGCGAGCTCGACGAGTTCCTCAATGGCGAGCAGCGCGAAGCCGACGTTCTGGTCCGCTCCGACCACGGCCAGCGGACGCTGGCGGTAAAGCGGGTACGTTACTCGGACGGCACCGTCCTGACCTTCGACGATATCACCGACCAGCTGGCCGACCAACGCCGCGCAGCCTGGTCGGACATCGCCCGTCGCATTGCGCATGAGATCAAGAATCCGCTGACGCCAATTCAGCTTGCCGCCGAGCGGCTCCAGCGGCGCTACGGCAAGGAAGTTCAGACCGAGCCCGAGACTTTCGGGCGGCTGACCGAGACGATCATTCGCCAGGTCGGCGACCTTCGCCGGATGGTCGACGAATTCAGCAACTTCGCGCGGATGCCCAAGCCGGTATTCCGCGAAGAGAACGTCCACGACGTCGCGCGCACCGCGCTGTTCCTGCACGAAGTCGCCCACCCTGGCGTCAGCTTCGCGCTCGAGCCGCCGGCGGGCGACATCCGCATGATTTGCGACCGCCGGCAGCTCAGCCAGGCGCTGACCAACGTGGTCAAGAATGCGGTCGAAGCGATCGAGGCGCGCCGCATCCGCGGTGAACACAGCCTTGCCGGCGACCGCGTCAAGCTGACGATCTGCGACAGCGAGGCTCAGCTCGTCATTGACGTGACCGACACCGGCATCGGCCTGCCCGAGGACCGCGAGCGTTTGACCGAACCCTATATGACGACGCGCGTCCGCGGCACCGGCCTCGGGCTCGCCATCGTCAAGAAAATCGTCGAGGAGCATGGCGGCGAGATCGCCTTCCTCGACCGTGCCGGCGGCGGTACCCACGTCCGCATCGCCTTCGATAAGCAAAAGCTGAAGCTGCTCGCCGAAGCCGCGGAAGCCGCCGAGGCCGCCGAACCCGGCACCATCGCCAACGAGGAGAGCTGATCGCTTATGGCGCTCGAAGTATTGGTCGTCGACGACGAGGCAGACATCCGCGAACTGGTGGCCGGCGTGCTGGAGGACGAAGGCTATGCCGTGCGTTCGGCCGCCAACAGCACCGAAGCGCTCGACCTCATCGAGGAGCGGCGGCCCAGCTTGGCGCTGCTCGACGTCTGGCTGCAGGGTTCGCGGCTCGACGGGCTGCAGTTGCTCGAAGAGATCAAGCGCCGCGATCCCAGCCTGCCGGTGCTGATGATCTCGGGCCACGGTAATCTCGACACGGCGGTGGCCGCGATCCGCGAGGGCGCGATCGACTTCATCGAGAAGCCGTTCGAGGCCAATCGCCTGCTCCACCTCGTCGGCCGCGCGACCGAGACCGACCGGTTGCGGAAGGAAGTGGCCACCCTGCGCGAGCGTGCCGGCCATGATGAGCAACTCAACGGCGCGTCGGTCGCGATTAACACCGTCCGCGCGACCCTGAAGCGCGTTGCCCCGACCGGAAGCCGGGTGATGATCACCGGCCCCGCCGGGGTCGGTAAAGAAATCGCCGCGCGGACCATCCACATCTGGAGCACCCGCGCCGGAGCTCCCTTCATCGTCGTTTCGGCAGCGATGATGGAGCCCGAGCGGATGGAAGAGGAATTGTTCGGCAGCGAGCATGACGGGATCGCCCGCCCGGGCCTGCTCGAGCAGGCGCACGGCGGCACTTTGTTCCTCGACGAAATCGCCGACATGCCGATCACCACCCAGGGCAAGGTCCTCCGGGTGCTAACCGACCAGAGCTTCACCCGCATCGGCGGCTCGCGCCCGGTCAAGGTCGACGTCCGGGTGCTCTCGTCAACTGCGCGCAATCTTCAGGAAGAGATTGCCAATAGCCGCTTCCGCGAGGATCTCTTCTACCGCCTCAACGTCGTGCCGGTACGCATTCCGCCGCTGCGCGAGCGGCGCGAGGATATCGCCGAGATTGCCAACCACTTCCTCGCTCGTTTCGCCAGCGAGCGGCGGGTCGCGGTGCCGAGCCTGTCCGAAGAGGCGCTGGCAGCGCTGCAGGCGCATGACTGGCCAGGTAACGTCCGCCAGTTGCGCAATATCATCGAGCGGACCGTGATCCTTGCGCCGACCGAGCGGCTAGGGCGAATCGACGTCGACATGCTGCCAGCCGAAGTGCTCGACACCGGCGGCGCTGGCGGGCTCAACAACACCACCCTGTCGATCATGGGCTCACCGCTCCGCGAGGCCCGAGAGAGCTTCGAGCGCGAATATCTCCGGGTTCAGATCCGCCGCTTCTCGGGCAACATCTCGCGGACCGCTTCGTTCATCGGAATGGAGCGTTCGGCGCTTCACCGGAAGCTCAAGGCTCTTGGGCTGGGCGACAAGAACCAGCCTAGCGAGGAATAGAAAGATCACAAGTTTGGCCGATAAGCCGCTCAGTTTACAGGACCATTTCCTCAACAGCCTGCGCCGCTCCAAGACCCCGGTGACCATTTTTTTGGTCAAAGGGGTGAAGCTGCAGGGCGTTATCACCTGGTTCGATGCGTTTTCGCTGCTGCTTCGCCGCGACGGGGTGAGCCAGCTCATCTACAAGCATGCGATGTCGACCATCCTGCCGGCGGAGACCCCGGACGACATCGACCTCGACCTGTTCCAGGGCGCGCAGAACGCCGGCAAGGCAACGCTGCAGGATCGCTTCCTCGCCGCCGCCATCCGTGCCGGCGAGACGATGACGGTGTTTTTGATCAACGGCGTGATGCTGCAGGGCGAGGTCCTGGCCTTCAACCGCTTCTCGATGCTGCTCGGTCGCGGCGGGCAGGTGCAACTCGTCTACAAGCATGCGGTCTCGACCATCCAGCCGCATAAGTCGCTGTCGCTCGGCGATGCCGACGAGGATGGAGCCGCCAAGTGAGCGAGTTCAGTCTCGCGCGCGAAGAAGGCATCGGTCGCGGCGAACGCGCGCTGGTGGTTCTGCCCGACCGCCACGAGGGTGTGTCGGCCAGCGCTAGGTCGGTCGACGCCAAGCTCGACGAGGCGCAGGGCCTTGCCGCAGCCATCGGCATCGACGTGGTCGGGCGACGCGCGTTCCGCATCCGCCAGCCGCGCCCCGCCACCTTGTTCGGCAAGGGTCAGGTCGAGAAAATCGGCGCGCTGGTCGAGGAGCATGCTGCGAAGCTGCTGGTGGTCGACGCCGCGCTGTCACCGGTCCAGCAGAAGCAACTCGAAGACCAGACCAAGGCCAAGGTCATCGACCGCACCGGCCTCATTCTCGAAATCTTCGGCGAGCGTGCCGCGACCGCCGAGGGTCGGCTGCAGGTCGAGCTCGCCCACCTCGATTATCAGGCGGGCCGGCTGGTCCGCAGCTGGACCCACCTCGAGCGCCAGCGCGGCGGCTTCGGCTTCCTCGGCGGCCCGGGCGAAACCCAGATCGAGGCCGACCGCCGGCTGATCCGCGACCGGATGGCCAAGATCCGCCGGGAGCTCGAGCAGGTCCGCCGCACGCGCGGTCTTCATCGCGACCGCCGCCAGCGCGCACCTTGGCCGGTGGTCGCGCTGGTCGGCTACACCAATGCCGGCAAATCGACGCTGTTCAACCGCCTGACTCGCGCCGAGGTGTTTGCCGAGGATTTGCTGTTCGCGACCCTTGACCCGACCATGCGCGAGATCCGGCTGCCAGGTTTCGATAAGGCGATCCTGTCGGATACGGTCGGCTTCGTCTCGAACCTGCCGACCGAGCTCATTGCCGCCTTTCGCGCGACGCTCGAGGAAGTGAACTCGGCCGACGTCATCCTCCACGTGCGCGACATCGTCCACCCCGACAGCGACGCGCAAAAGGCGGACGTCGAGGCCGTGCTCGTCTCGCTCGGACTTGAGGAAGGGCAGGGGCCACCGCGGCTCGAGGTGTGGAATAAGGTCGACTTGCTAGAACCGGCTGACCGCGAGGCGGTGAAAGCGGAGGCGGCACGGCGCGATGATGTCGTGCCGATCTCGGCGGTCACCGGCGACGGTGTCGAAACTCTTCGCGAGCAAGTCGGGAAGCTGCTTGGGAAAGGTAACGTCCTCCACCAGCTCAAATTGCCCGCGGGCGAGGGCGGGCGGCTGGCCTGGCTGCACAGCCATGGCGAGGTGCTCGACCAGCGGCTGGACGGCGAGACGATCCGTCTAGCGGTGCGGCTCAGTCCGGAAAACTGGACTCGCTTTCAGTCGCTTTGACCGCGCGCCACAAGCTTTCCTTGGCGTCGAGATCAAGGTTGGCGAAGTCCGGCGCCGTCTCGATCGCACGAAAGCGTCTTTCAAACTTGGAATTCGCTTTGCGAAGAGCCAGTTCGGGTTCGATATTGAGTTTTCGTGCCAGGTTAACGACCGCAAAGAGGAGATCACCAAGCTCTTCTTCGCGCTGATCTTCGGCCGCCTCGGCGAGTTCGTCGAGTTCCTCGATCACCTTGACGCGCGGGCCTTCGCTATCGGGCCAGTCGAACCCGGTCCGCGCGGCACGCTTCTGCAATTTAGCCGCGCGTTCGAGCGCCGGCAGCGCCAATGCCACGCCGCCCAGGGCGCTCTGGTCGGTCGAACCGGCGCGTTCTTCGGCCTTGATCTGCTCCCACAGGTGATGACCGCCGTGCGTGGCGTCGCCGAAGATGTGCGGATGGCGCCGCTCGAGCTTGTCGGAGATCCCGTCCAGTACTTCCGCCAAGGTGAAATGCCCGGCCTCGACTGCCATCTGCGCGTGAAAGATCACCTGCAGCGCAAGGTCGCCGAGTTCGCCCTTGAGGTCGTCGATGTCGCCGCGCTCGATCGCATCAGCGACCTCATAGGCTTCCTCGATCGTGTAGGGCGCAATGGTGGCGAAGGTCTGGACGCTGTCCCATTCGCACCCGTGCACCGGATCGCGCAGCCGCGCCATGATATCGACAAGTCGCTGCAGCGCGGCCGACGCGTCAGGTTGTACAGGTTCGTTCGTCATGTCTTGGGGACTAAGTTGACGGGCGTGGCTGGCGCAAGCCTTGGGTCCGGCGTCTGCAGTCGAGAAGCACCGGGGCGAGTGGGCCGCATCTGCCTTCGCGACGCTTCAGCATAAGTATGATAATATGCATTATGTAAGTTAAAGATGGCTGAACTGACGTTTTCACGCCTCCAGAATCAACCAGCGCCCCTCGACCCCCCACCGCTGCAACGACGACAGCCAGTTCATCCCAAGCACGTTGATGTCGTCGTTACCGGCGACGAACACAGTCATGTCGCGCCGTTCGACGCCTTCGAGGGCGATCGTGTCAGCGCGCGCGCGGCCGACGCGGATCACGCCGTTGCCGGTGCGGACCAGTTGCCCGCGCCCCTCGAGCGCCCGCAGTCTCGTCTCGGCGGCGGTAGCCGCGCCAACAGTGGTCATTGTCGCGCCGCTGTCGATGAGGAATTTGACCGGCACGCCATTGACCTCGGCCTCGACCCAGAAATGTCCGTCGAGCGCCATCGGAATGCGCAGAGTCTGGCCGATCTGAACCGGCTCGCCGGTTGCTTCGGACCGCAGCCTTTGCGCAACATAGCCGAGATCGTCGCGAAAGCTGAATACCACAAACCCGGCGGTGAAGATCGTCGCCCATGCCACCATCATGGTGAGTGTGCTGCCGACCCGGCTCCGGCGGCTGATCAGACTGCCCGCGAGCAGCATGATGGCCATGAGGATATAGAGGCTGCCGAGATGAAGGTCGTTCATAAGGCGTCTGAAGTGGGGCGCTGGGTCAGGGGATCAAGACGAGCGTGCGCCCGTCCGAACGCCAGCCGCGAAGCGATCCCAGGAAATTCATCCCGAGGACGTTGAGCCCTTCCTGCGGAGCGATCAACACCGGAAAGTCGCTGCGGACGATCGGTCCGACCTGCAGGGAATTGGCTTCGCTGTGCTTCATCACCACCGAGCCGTTGGCGGTATCGACCTGCTCGACCCGGAGGCCGGTCTCGAGCTTGGCTTCGTCCGCAATCGACTGTTCGACAGTGGTGGTCGTCGCGCCGCTGTCGATCAGGAAATCGACGGGCACGCCGTTGACCATGCCCCGGATCCAGAAATGGCCGTCGTCGCGCACGGGGATGCGTAGCTCGCCGCCCGCGACCTCCCCCTGGCTGGCGCCGCCGGTGATTGCCGCCGTCATGCGGGTGCCAAGAACCTTCCACTCGTCCTTGAAGGCGACGATGGCGATGCCGAGCGCGAAGATACCGACCCAGGCAAGCGCCATCTTGGCGGTGTCCTTGAGCGGCAAGCGTCGCGCCGCAAGCGAACTGCCCACCACGACCAGGAACAAGACCAGATAAAGTGCCTGCGGAATCTTGTCGTCGTTCACCAGCCCAATTCCATTCCGTCGACCGCGGGCACCGCCCAGTCGGGCAGCTCACAGGCAAGCTGCTGCACATCCATGCTGTTGTCCATGTGGCTCAGCACCAACTGTCCGACCCCGAGCTCACGCGCCCAGCCGAGCACCGCGTCGAGATGGGCGTGGGTAGGGTGCGGGCGGCGGCGCAGGACGTCGGCCACCCAGATGTCGACTCCGGCGTAGAGCGACGTCATTTCCTCGGTCATGGCGTGGAAGTCGATCGCATAGACGATGCTGCGTCCGCCTTCGTCGAAGCGCATCCCAAGCGAAGTGATGTTGCCGTGAGGCTGGTCGCAGAATAGGACCCGTACTTCGCCGAGCTGCCATGCCGCGGTGATCGGTTCAAGCCGCGCCACCGCCGGGTAAAGCGCGCTGCCATGGAACAGGTAACCGAACCTTTCGTCGATCCGGGCGATTAACTCGGGCCGGCCATAGACCGCGACCTGGTCGCCGCGATTGTGGGCGATCTGGCGGATATCGTCGATGCCGTGGAGGTGGTCGGCATGATCGTGGGTCACGATGACGCGGTCGACCTCCCCCACCCCCGCGGCGTTGAGCTGCTCGCGCAGGTCGGGGCCGCAGTCGATGAGGATGCGCTCGCCGCCGGCCTCGACAAGCGCGGCCGCGCGCATCCGGCGGTTGCGCGCGTCGAGCGGATCGCAACTGCCCCAGTCATTCCCGAGCCGCGGCACGCCCGACGACGTCCCGCAGCCGAGGATCCGCAACTTCATCGCGCCGCCTTCGCGAAGAGGCGGAAGAAATTGGCGCTGGTCTGCTCGGCCAGAACCTTCGGACTGACGTCACGCAGGCCGGCGACGAACGCCGCGGTGTCGGCGACATAGGCCGGCTCGCAGGTCTTCCCGCGATGCGGCACCGGCGCCAGAAAGGGCGAGTCTGTCTCGACCAGCAGCATGTCGTCTGGAACGACTTTGGCGGTCTCCTGCAGGTCGCGCGCGTTCTTGAAGGTGACGATGCCCGACAGGCTGATCGACCAGCCGAGCGCAAGCCCCTGCTCGGCCAGCCACCGCGATCCCGTGAAGCAGTGGAGCACGCCGGTGACGTCAGGCGCGCTCTTGAGCAGGTCGACCGTATCCTCCTCGGCGTCGCGGGTGTGGACGATGACCGGCAGACCGGTGCGGCGCGAGGCTTCGAGGTGGGCGGCGAACCGCTCCTTCTGCGCGCCGCGGTCGGACTTGTCGTAGTGATAGTCGAGCCCGCACTCGCCGATCGCGATCACCTTCGGATGGTCGGCGGCCGCGACGAGCGCGTCGGCGCCGAGGTCGGGATGCTGGTCGGCCTCGTGCGGGTGGACCCCGATCGAGGCCCAGACATCGGCGTGGCGCCCGGTCGCGGCGATGACGTCAGTCCATTCACGCTGGCGGGTCGAGATGTTTAGGAAACCGCGCACGCCGCGCGCCCGAGCGCGGTCGAGCACCGCCGCTTCCTCTTCGACCAGGCCGGGGTAGTTGAGGTGGCAGTGGCTGTCGATCAGGCTCACGCCGCGGCCTCGTCGAGCTCCAAGCGGGGGAACAGCGGCTGCGGCGCGGCGATCCGTCCCGCGGCCCGCCCCTCCTCGATATAGGCCTGCAATCGCGCCGCGGATGACGGGATCACCGGCGCCACCGCCCTAGTCAGCTGCTCGACCGCCGCCGCCAGGGTGCCAAGCACCGCGGCCATCCGCTCGGGGTCGGTCTTCCTGAGTGCCCACGGCGCCTGCGCATCGACATAAGCGTTGCAGGCGAAGACCGCGCCCATCCACGCGTCGAGCCCGGTCGAAAAGCTCAGTCGCCCGAAGTCGGCGGTGAGCGTCTCTCCGGCAACCCGAACCTGATCGAGCAAAGTGACGTCATTTTGAGCGTCGCCAGCCGGCGGCACGAGCCCGTCCAGATTCTTGACGATCATCGAGAAGGTCCGCTGCGCCAGGTTGCCGAAGCTGTTGGCGAGCTCGGCATTGCATCGGGTGACGATCGCTTCCTCGGAATAGCTGCCATCCTGCCCGAAGCTGATCTCACGCATCAGGAAATAGCGCAGTGCATCGGTCCCGAAGCGCCGCGCGAGCGCGAGCGGGTCGACGACATTGCCCGCGCTCTTGGACATCTTCTCGCCGCGCAGGAGGACGTGGCCGTGACCGAACACGTGCCTGGGCAGCGGCAGTTCGGCGCTCATCAGGAAGGCCGGCCAATAGACCGCGTGGAAGCGGACCACGTCCTTGCCGATCAGGTGGAGGTCGGCGGGCCAGTGACTGTCCCACCTGGCACCGCCGTCAGGATAGCCGACCCCGGTGATGTAGTTGGTCAGCGCGTCGAGCCAGACGTACATGACGTGTCCCGGGCTGTCGGGCACGGGTACGCCCCAGTCGAAGCTGGTCCGGCTGACCGAGAGATCCTGCAGCCCACCTTCTACGAAGCGCAACACTTCGTTGCGGCGGCTCTCGGGCAGGATGAAGTCTGGCTGCTCGGCGAACAGTTTGAGCAGGCGCTCCTGATAGGCCGAGAGGCGGAAGAACCAGCTCTCCTCGACGGTCCACTCGACCGGCGTGCCCTGGGGGGACAGCTTCTCGCCCCCCTCTCCGGCCTGCAGCTCGGCCTCTTCATAAAAGGCTTCGTCGCGGACCGAGTACCAGCCTTCGTAGCGGCCGAGGTAGAGATCGCCTTTGGCCGCCATCGCCCGCCAAATCGCCTGGCTCGCGGCATAGTGCGCCGGCTCGGTGGTGCGAATGTAGCGATCGTAAGAAATATCAAGAAGATCGTCCATCTCCTTGAAAACGGAGACCATTCGGTCGGCCATTTCGATCGGTTCGATGCCTTCGGCGCGGGCCGCCTGCGCCATCTTGAGGCCGTGCTCATCGGTCCCGGTCTGGAAGAACACGTCGCGCCCCTGGGCGCGCTGGAAGCGGGCGATGACGTCGGCCGCGATCGCTTCGTAGGCGTGGCCGATGTGGGGCCGACCGTTGGGATAATTGATCGCGGTGGTGATGTAATAAGGCTCGGACATTGCCTGCCGCCCTACCCGCCCTGTCCCCCGGCGGCAACGGAGGCGAGGATGGTCCCGAGCTGGAACACGGTCGCTTGCGGGTCGAGCGAGTGGCGAGGCGCGAAGCTGGCGAGATCGCGCACCTGCGCATAGGCATCGAGCGTCCGCTGACGGCGCGCGCCTTCCGCGGCGCGGGCGTGGTCGGCGACCAGACCGGGCAGCAACTCCAGATAGGCCGCGTAGCGCGGCGCGGCGGCTTTGCCGCTGAGCGAGCGGGCGAGCTTGGACCGGCGTTCGTTGGCGGGATCGCCTTCGCGCAGGATCGCCTCGGTCTCCTGGCGCAGGCTGGCGAGGTCGAGCTCGGCGATGCTGACCGCTCGCCCGACACTACCGCCGGCGAGCGGGATCAGCTTCGCCTGTTCGGCGGGACTGAGGTCGGGAAGCGCCTCGGCCAGCGCTGCCGTCATGGCGTCATCGTCCAATGGTGCGAAGGTCAGCAGCCGGCAGCGCGAGCGGATCGTCGGCAGCAACCGTCCGGGCGCGTGGCTGACGAGGAAGAAGATGCTTCGCCCGGGCGGCTCCTCGAGCATCTTGAGCAACGCGTTGGCGCCGCCGCCTTCGAGCTCGTCGACGCTGTCGATCACCACGGCCCGCCAGTCGGACAGCGCCGGCTGCAGCGCGAACAAGTCTCCCAGCTTGCGTACCTGGTCGATGGTGATGCTGCGGCGAAGGTCGCCCTTGTCGTTGAGGGTCCGCTCGAGCCGACGAAAGTCGGGGTGACTCTCCGCTTCGAGCAGGTGGGCGATCGGGTGGTCAGCTGAGGTGCAGATCCCCGGGAGGGTCACCCGCGGCCCGGCGGCGTCGGCCAGCACGCGCTCGGCCGCCAGCGTCGCAAAGCGGTTCTTGCCAACCCCGCGCGGCCCGGCAAGCAGCCAAGCGTGGTGCATCGCGCCGCTGTCGAGCGCGGCCCGGAAAGCGGTCACCGCGCGGTCCTGGCCGTAGAGCGTCACAGGAGGTCGGCGAGCTCGGCGAGCAGCCGCGCCGTCACCGCTTCGGGCGAACCGCTGGCATCGACCAGGCGCACCCGCTCGGGTTCGGCCGACGCGATCTGCTCGAAGGCGTCGGCGACCGCCTGATGATAGGCCGCGTCGCGTCCGCCGATGCGATCGCTGGCCTCACCGTCGCGCGCCCGCGCTCGCTCCTGCCCCTCAGGCAGCACCAGGACGAGTGTCCGGTCGGGCAGGAAGTCCTCGCTGCCGAAGCGATGAAGCTCGCGGACCTGCTCGATCCCGAGGCCCCCTGCCCCTCCCTGATAAGCTAGGCTCGAATCGAGGAAGCGGTCGGACAAGACCCAGCGGCCCGCGGCCAGCGCGGGACGGATGGTCTGCGCGATATGGTCGGCGCGTGCGGCGGCAAACAGCAGCGCCTCGGCCCGCATCGTCCAGCGATCGGCGCTCCCGCCGAGGAGCAGCAAGCGGATCGCCTCGGCTCCGGCGCTGCCACCCGGCTCGCGGGTGGTGAGCACGTCCTTGCCAGCGGCGGCCAAGGCGTCAGCCAGCGCCTTCAATTGGGTCGACTTGCCGACGCCTTCGCCACCTTCGAGGGAAATGAAACGCGCTTGGCTCAAGCCATCCCCAGCAGTTGCTTGAGACCGGCCCAGAAGCGGCCGAAGAAACCGGCTTCCCCGACGTCCTCGCCGGCGACCAGCGGGGTCTGCTGGACCGTGCCGTCGGGCATGGTGACGACCAGCTGCGCAATCTGCTGGCCCTTGGCGATCGGCGCCTGGAGCGGGCCGTCGTAACGGATTTTGAGCTTGGGGTCGCCGACCGTCAGTCCGGCCGGATAAGTGATCGCGATCGGCTTGGGCGCGACCAACGACACCGTGCCCGCGCTGCCGAGCTGGACCTGCGCGTCGCCGACCTTGGCCGCGTTGGCGAACAGCGGCTTGGTCTGCCACGCGCCGAAGCCCCACTCCATCAGCCGCCGCGATTCGACGATCCGCGAATTATAGGTCTCGAGCCCGGCGAGCACTTCGATCAGGCGGCGGCCGTTCTGCTCGGCCGAGCCGGTGAAGCCGTAGCCGGCTTCCTCGGTATGCCCGGTCTTGAGCCCGTCTGCGCCGGGCACCGCGCCGAGGATCGGGTTGCGATTGTCCTGCTTAATGTCCGCGCCCGAGCCGAGCGTCTTGCCCCAAGTGAAGCTCGGCTGCCCATAGAATTGCTTGTAGAGCTTGGGGTGTCGCTCGATCGAGGCCCGGGCGAGCGTCGCCAGGTCGCGCGCGGTGACATAAGTTACCCCATTGTCGGGCCAGCCGTTGGCGGTGCCGAAGTGGCTGTTCCTGAGGCCCAGCTTCGCCGCCAGCGTATTCATCTGCATCGTGAAGGCCTGCTCGGTGCCGGCGATGCACTCGGACAATACTACCGACGCATCGTTGCCAGACAGGGTGACGATGCCGTGGAGAAGATTCTCGACGCTGACCTGCTCGTTCGGGCTGAGGAACATGGTCGAGCCGGCCTGAGGGCCATGCCATTTCGCCCAGGTCTCCGGCCGCACGGTGCAGATCTTGCTGAGCGGCAGCTTGCCCTGGTCGATCAGCTCGAAGGCGACCTCGGTGGTCATCATCTTCGCCATCGATGCCGGCGGCATCCGCTGATCGGCGTTCTTGTTGAGGAGTTCCGCGCCCGACGACAGGTCGATTAGATAGGCGACCCGCGCCGGCGTATCGAACGGCGGCGCCGCCGCGACGCTGGCGGTCGAACTCAGCGAAAGGCCGAGGGCGGAAGCGGCAAGCAGCAGGGATCGCATCATCGGAATCAACACAAGCTCCAAAGGAGAGACGGGATTAGCGCGAGCGAGCGTATCGGGCGAGTGCCGCCAGGGCGCCGGGCGTGAAAAATCTACCGCGCGATCGCGTCGCCGAGCAGTCCGACCGACAGCGCGTAGAAATTCGAGCAGTTGTAATCGAGGATCGCGCGATAGTTGACCGTCGCGAGATAGGCGGTCGCGCCGGGCCCGTCGGGCTCGATCAGCGTCGCCTGCTCGCTCTCCGGTAGACTGCGACCGGTCGGCACGACGCCGAGCGCGCGCCACTCACGCATGCTGAGCCAGCGACTGTGCCGCGCGTAGACCTGAGGACAGCGCGGCGCGACCAGGGTTGAGCGGACTGCGGCCCGGTTGAACCCGGCTGGGACCCGCACCGGTACGCCCCAATGCACGTTCGGCTTCCAGCCCGCATCGCGCAGGTAAGCGGCGATCGACGCCAGCGCGTCGAGTTCGCTGTTCCAGATGTCGGCGGTGCCGTTGCCATCGCCATCGGTGCGCAAGCGGAGCACGACCGACGGCATGAATTGCGGATAGCCCGTCGCTCCCGCCCAGCTGCCCTTGAGGCGGCTGCGCGGCACTCCCTGGTCAAGCAAGCGCAGCGCGGCGACGAACTCGTCCTCGAAGAAGCTGCGCCGCCGTCCTTCGTAGGCGAGCGAGGCGAGTACCTGCGGCAAATCGAACCCGCCGGTCACCCGGCCATAGCTCGTCTCATGCCCATAGATCGCTAGCGCAATCTGCGGCTCCACCCCGAAGCGCTGCTCGATCGCGCGCAGATATAAATAATTGGCCGAATAGCGCGCCTGACCGCGGGCGATGAGGTCGGCGGTGATATGCTTGGCGCGATAGGGCGCGAAGGGCGGCACCGCATTGGGATTGTTGACCTGCCCCGGCTGGGCGCGGTCGAGCTCGAACACCCGCGCGTTGAGCGTCAAATAGGGCACCACATTCTGGATCGTGGCCTCGCGGATGCCAGCGGCGCGTGCCTTGGCGGCGAGCCGCTCGCGATAGGCTGCGAAGCCGGTCAGCGGCTGGGAGGTGGGCGCGGCAGGCGTCGAAGCGCCGTAATGGATCGTGACGGGCGTCGGCGCGGTGACTGGCGCCGAGCGCGGGACGTCGGGCAGCGGCGACAGCGGATCGCGCTGCGCGTTGGCCGGCGCCAGCGCCAGCACGCCCAGACATATCGCCCCCATCGTCACCTTAGGCCCCACGCGCGATGCACCCTCCCAGTTCATAGGGGACCAACGCCAATGCCCCCTGCCCTGTTCACCACCGCCTTGCACGATGACACAAAAGGAGACTAGGCCGCCCACGCTGAACCGAGCCTGGCGCGGGGATGGGTGGCCGAGTGGTTTAAGGCAGCGGTCTTGAAAACCGCCGTGGGTGCAAGCTCACCGTGGGTTCGAATCCCACCCCATCCGCCAGTGGCAGTAGACTTGGTTTTCATCAGGTATCGGTTGCACCGCGTCAGCTCGCAGCTAAGCTGTCAATGGCTTAGGCCTGAGTTCAACCGTCACATGGCTGCCCGCGTGCTCTCAGCAGAACAGATGCTAGCGGATGGTGAGACACTCCGAGGGACACCTTGGCCATTTGACGAGCTCGAAGCGGTAGACGCCTGCCCGGCCTGCGCCAGCCGGTCTCGCGCGCCGCTCTATGAAGATTTGTGGGATGCAAGCTACTTGGCAGCTCCCGGGCAATGGTCACTATGGCAATGCAGGGGTTGCCGTTCGGCATACCTCGACCCGCGGCCTTCATCGACCTCGCTAGGGCGGGCTTACGCGGGCTATTATACGCACTCGCAATCGTCGGAGGCGCCCACACCAGTAGGGCTAGGCGCAGCGGTCAAGCGAGCGCTTGCCAATGGCTATCGAAACTGGCGTTTCGGTGGAAGACGTCAGCCGGCCACCCCTTTAGGGAGCCTGATTGGCAGTTTGTTTCCGCGACTGCGCGAACATATCGACTACACCTTCCGCTATTTGCCCCGACCCGGTCCCAAGGCGCGCTTGCTTGATGTGGGTTGCGGCAATGGTCAGTGGTTGGAACAAGCGCGTTCGTCAGGCTGGCATGTCAGTGGTGTCGATTTCGATCAGTTCGCTGTAGTCCGCGCCCGAGCGGCCGGTCTGGACGTGCGGCTTGGTTCGATCGAAGCATGGGCTGACGCGGACGAAGTGTTCGACGCCGTTACCATGAGCCACGTGATTGAACATGTCCCAGACCCTGGCCAATTAGTCCGCGCCGCGTTCGATTTGTTGCAGCCCGGTGGCACGCTCTATATCGACACGCCCAATATCGACGCCCCAACCCACGCGCGGTTCGGGCGGCTGTGGCGCGGTCTCGAGGCACCCCGTCACTTCATCATCCTTTCCGAACAGGCATTGCTGGGGCTGATCGAGGCTGCCGGCTTCGAGCGAGTAAAGCGCCATCGCGCGCCTGGAGCGACTGAGTTCTTGATAGCGGCGAGCGAGGCCATGCAACGCCGCGACGGCAGCAGCCGCACATCCGCGCCAACGCAGCAAAGCGAAGCGGACCTATCTCCCGAATTCCTCACGATTACCTGCCGACGTCCACCGCGCTAATAGTTCCTCTTTGGCGACGGCGACGGTTGAGCCTGGCCGCGGCCACAACTAGAGAGTTGGTGAAGCGCGCTTAGGCTTGCCTATCGAGATGGGCGTCACAACCAGCGCAGTCTGGAGCTCGTCTTGCTTCTGTCAGGTTACGACCGCGTTCGCATCATCAACCTCGCCGACCGCAGCGATCGGCGAAACGAGATGATCGGCGAGTTGAGCCGCATCGGTCTGTGGGGTCGACCGAACGTCAGTTTTAGCGACGCCACCCGTACTGCCGGGGCTGCGCCGTGGCGAAGCATTGGGGAGCATGGCTGCTACCTCAGTCACCTCCGGGTGCTTAGCGAAGCTGCGGAAGCCGAAGAGAGCGTGCTGTTGCTCGAGGACGATTGCGATTTCACTCGCGCCGCGACGAGCCAGCAGCCGGACGTCGACGTGTTGTGGGGCGGTTACACCCTCCGCGAAAAGCACATCGAAGGCGCACATTGCGTCGGTTTTTCGGCCCGCGCCGCGCAACGGTTAGTGCCCTATCTCACGGACTGGCTCGACCACCCTTCGCCACCGCCTGTCGATGGTGCCTACATCCTGTTCCTGCGCGACAATCCCGACTTATCGGTCCACGCCTGCTCGCCGATGCTGGCTGTGCAGCGCCCTTCCGATTCCGACATCGCCGGCGCTTTCGCCAGCGGTGGGAATCCCGCGTTGCTTCCGGCGATCCGCGTGGCCCGGGCTGGCAAGCGTTTCCTCAAACGCCGACTCAACATCCAGGGCCAGGGACAGGCCGCCTTCGAAGCCCTTGTCGAACGGCTGCGCGACGCCTGAGCCGGAACCTACCCCTAATGCTCCCGCCCGAACCGGCGGAACGAGGCGGTCAGGGGGTCAAGCAGATAGGCCAGCGCGGTGCGCTTGCGGACGGGAATCTCGACCGTTACCGGCATGCCCGCGCGGAGCTGGAAGTCGCGGCCGCGGACTTCCTTGAGGATGTCGAGCTGCGACTGGGGCACGATCACCGTCGCGGTGAAGTAGGTCTCGCCGGTCTTCTCGTCGGTGAAGCTGTCGGCCGAAACCCGCGTGACCTTGCCCTCGAGCGGCTGCAGCGCCCGCTCGTGAAGGAAATCGAACCGGACGTAAGCGGTCTGGCCCGGCTGGAGGTCCTCGCCGTCGCTTGGCGCGATCCGCGCCTCGATCGTCATCGGCTGTCGATCAGGCACCACGTCCATCACGCGCTGTCCGGCCGCGATCACGCCGCCGGGGGTGAACACCTGGAGCCCGACGACGCTGCCGTCGACCGGGCTGCGAATCTCGGTGCGGGCAAGCTGGTCGCGCGCGGCGGTCAGCTTGGGCAGCACTTCGCTCAGGCTCGCCTCGACGTCGCGCAATTCGCTCGCACTGCGCTCATTGTAGGTGCTCGAGGCCTCCATCGATTGCAAACGGCTTTCGCTCGCCTGGTCGCGGGTCTGTGCCGCGGTCGCCAAATATTGCGCCCGCTGGCCCTGCAGTTCGGCGCGACTCCGCTCGAGCTGGCGGATCCGGCTCTGCGAGACGAAGCCCTTGGCGGCGACGTCGGCGAGCGAATTGAGCTCGTCGGTTACCGACTTGATCTGTTGGTCGAGCGCTGCGACCTGGCTCGAATAGCCTTGGCCCATACTGGTTGAGCCCGAGGTGCGCGTACTCAGCGCCCCGCGCTGCGCCCGCAGCACCTGCATGCGCGAATTGAGCTGGACTTGCTGAATGCGTAGCGCCTGCGCCGCGGCAGCGCGCTCTTCAGGCGTCGGCAACGAGGCGAATTCGACCGGCGTTTCGATCGAGCCGCTGCCGAGCTGCTCGGCACGCAGCCGCGCCCGCTGCGCCAGCAGAGTGATTGCCTGGCCGCTCAAGGCGCGTTCCTGCGCCTCAACGTCGGCGGCGGCGAGCTTGATCAGCACCTGACCTTTGCTCACTCGCTGGCCTTCGTGGACCAGTAGCTGGCCGACCACGCCGCCGTCGCGATGCTGAACCGTCTGGCGCTGGCCAGAGACGACCAGCTTGCCGCCGGCCATGACAGCGGCATCGAGCGGCGCCAGCGCGGCCCAGCCAAGAAACAGGACGAAGAAGATGATCGCGACGATCGCGCCGAGGCGGATGTCGTGCGACGGCTCGTCCTCGGTCAGCTCGGCGGGCTGGTTGACCCGCGCCAAGATCGAAGCGAACGGCCCGGGGGCCGCGGGCAGGTTGCGGTCGCCGTCGTCGGCGTTGGCTTCGGTCGTCAGCATCAGGAAGCCGCTCCCTTCTGTTGGGCCGCGATCGGCTGCCGCGGGGGCGCGATCTTGGCCAGCACCTCGTCGCGCGGACCGTAGGCCGCAAGCCGGCCCGCCTGGATCACCATCAGCCGGTCGACGATCGGCAACATACTCATCCGGTGCGCCACCAGGATCACCGTGGTGCCGTTGTTCTTGGCCAGCTCAAGGCAGCGGGCGAGTTCATGGTCACCTTCGGCGTCGAGGTTGGAATTTGGTTCGTCGAGGATCAGCACCGCCGGCCCGCGGAACAGCGCGCGCGCCAAGGCGACCCGCTGACTTTGCCCGGCCGACAGCCCCTGCCCGCCCAGCCCGAGCATCGTGTCATAGCCGCCGGGCAGTCGCTGGATGAGGTCATGCGCGCCGGCCGCGGTGGCGGCGGCGATGACGTCGGTGTCGATCAGCCCGCGATCCTCGCCGAGCCGATTGCGGAAGCGGGCGATATTCTCCTTGATCGTCCCGCTGAATAGCGCGGCTTCCTGCGGCATGAAGCCGACATGCTCGGCCAGGCGCTCGGGATCCCAATTGCGCTGATCGGCGCCGTCGAAGCGGATCACGCCATGCTCGGTCGAGACCGCGCCGGCGAGCGCCCGCACCAGCGTCGACTTGCCCGCCCCACTCGGTCCGACGATCGCGACGACTTCGCCAGCGGGTATCTCGAAGCTGATGTTGTTGAGAATGGGTTCGCGGGTCGGTGAGAAGACGTGGAGCTGCTCGACCTCGAGCCGGCCGGCCGGACGCGGCAGCTGGGTGTGCGCGAACTCGGGCGGGGTCTCGTCGAGCAGGCGGTTGAGCGTTCGCCAGGCGCCGCGCGCCGACAGGATGGTGCGCCAGTTGCCGACCAGCTGGTCGATCGGCGATAGCGCACGGCCGACAATCAGCGAGCCGGCGAAGATCGCGCCCGGGCTGATCTTGCCGTCGATCGCGAGCAGTGCGCCGATCCCGAGCGCGAGCGACTGGAGCAACTGGCGGAAGGTCTTGGAAGCAGTGGTCACCCCGCTCGCGGCCATGCTGGCGTCGGTCTGCAGCCGCATCATGGTCGAGCGCTGCGACAGGTGGCTGGCCACCATCGCCTCGCGCATCCCGAGCGCGCGGACGACGTCGGCCGAGCCGACAATCGTCTCGAAATCGGCATAGGCCCGGCCGGCGGCCTCATTGGCGCGCTGCAGGCGGTCGCGGGTTACCTGCTCGTTGAGCCAGGCGAGCGCGATCACGATCGCTGCTCCGACCAGCGCCAGCACGCCCAGCCACGGGCTGAGCAGGAAGGCCACGAACACATAGACCGGCATCCATGGGGCATCGAGCACGGCGATGATCGCCGGGCCGGTCAGCGCCTGGCGCAACGTGTCGAATTCCCGCACCGCTTGGCGCGATAGACGCTGCCCGCCTGGATCGGAGCGTGCCAGCGTCGCGTCGAAGATCGCCCCCGACAGCAGCCGGTCGAGCCGCACCCCCGCGCGCACCAGCAGCCGCGAGCGGATCACGTCCAGCGACGACAGCGTCAGCAAAGCAAACAGCAGCATCAGGGTCAGCAGCAGCAGGGTGGCCCCGCCGCGGGTCGGCACCACCCGCTCGTAGACCTGCAGCATGTAGATCATGGGCACGAGGTAGAGCAGGTTGGCGAGCGCGCTGAAGAACAGCGCATAGCCGAAGTGACGCTTGCACGCCTTGAGCGCGCGGCCGATCGCCTCATTCATCTCGATCTTCATCGAGTTCCACTCCCCGCCCACTCACGGCATCGGCCACCGCTCAACGGGCCGAATCCGCGCCCTGCTAGAGACTTTCGCCCGGCAAAAAAAGAAAAGTTTTCAGTTTGATGCCGGCTGTCGGCGAGCCGTCGCTCGCAACCGATGAATGGCTTCGCGGGCAGCTATTCGGAGGAGTGTCGCAGCGGTCACCGGACACTCCTCCGAAAAGACAGATCAATAAGCCAACCAGTGATGGCCGATCGGACTGTGCCCACTGCCGATAAGGTCGATTCCCGCGGTCGTGACACTCTGGTGGAGCATCGAGCCCGCATCGACATCGGTCACCGCGGTAACCGTCAGCGGATCACTGTACTTGAGCGACACCACCGGCTCGCTGATCGTGGTCGTCGAAACGAGATGGTCGGCCGAGACCAGCGTGGTCCCAATCAGCGAGCTGGTGTCGAACAGCTGGCTGGCAGCCAGGGCCAGCTTGCTGACATGGCCGGTGTCCCCGCCGGCGATCGTGCTGTCGGCCGCCGTGGTCACCGTATAGCTGCTCATCACCGCGGCCTTGACCCCCTTCTGGGTCGAGATCGTCAGATAGAAGCCGGCGGAAGTCACGCTGTGCTGTCCTGCCGAATCCTCGACCTGGCTGGTGTAGACATGGGCGCCCTTGCCGACCCCCTTATCGGCGAAGCTCCAGTCGGTCCCCGTCACGCTGGCCGCGCCGATGCGCACCCCGTCACGATAGATGACCAGCTGCTCACCGGTGCTGAGCGACGAGGAAAGCGTGCCCTTGAGCAACGGCGAGGTATCGTCGGTTGTTGCGCCGGTCAGCAGATTGCCCTTCATCGAGCCGAAGTCGTCGACTGCCAACTTGATCAGAGACACCTCGGTCGGCGCCACGCTCTTGACCTGCAGCGCGAAGGCGGTGGCCGCCGCACCCTGGTTGCCGGCGGCATCCTCGACCCGCGCAACATAGCTGTGCTGGCCGTCGGCGACGTTGCTGTCGGCGTAGGACCAGCCGCTGCCCGATACCGTTGCAGCGCCGAGGCGGACGCCGTCGCGGTAAACGATCAGCTGCTCGTCCGAGCCCAGCGCCGCAGAAACGGTTCCCCGGATCAGCGGCGAATGGTCGTCAGTCGTGGCGCCGCTGGCGAGGGTGCCGGTGACTGAGCCAAAATCGTCTACGGCCGACGAGACCGAGACATTCTGGGTCGGCGCGGTGGCGTCGACGCGCAGGTTGAACGCCGGTGAGAACACTCCGTTGAGACCGCTCGTCGATTCCACCCGCACGGTGTAATTATGGCTTCCGTCGCTCGCCCCCGGATCGGTGATCGACCAGCCGGATCCGCTGATGGCGGCCACGCCAATCTTCACCCCGTCACGATAAACCGCCAGCGACTGGTCGCTGGACAGGGCCGCCGACAAAATGCCGTGGAGCACCGGAGTCTTGTCGTTGGTCAGCGCCCCGGTCGCCAAGGTAACGTTGTGCGCGTCGTCGGTGGCATTGACGATCGACGCCTGCGTGGTGGGCGTCGTGTTGCTCGGAGCGGTCACCGCTGGCTGGGTGCCCGACGAGCCGTTGATATCGAGGTAGGCGTAACCCGACCCACCGAAGCCGATGTAGACCCGACCGAACTGGTCCATGTCGCCCGACACTAGCTTGACGCCGTCAAGGCTGCCCATCGGGTGGTCGCCGATCTGAGTCCAGCTGTTGCCGTCGTCGCTCGAATACCAGATGCCGTATTTGCCGCTAACGGTGCCGACAACAAAGACAGTGGCTGGCCCTCCCGGCGTCGCCGCCGCGCCATAGCCGAACGTCGTCGCCGAGACGTTGGCGACTTGCTGCCAAGTCGCACCACCGTCCTTCGAATGCATCAGGGGCAACATGCCCGGCTGAACAGTGCCGTCGCTTCCCTGCGGCCCTGACGTGAAGAACAGTTCACCGGCCGATCCCGGGACTGCTTCCATCTTGGCATTCCAGTAGGACCAGTCCTCAACCTGCCCGCTGAACACCTTGGTCCAGCTCGCGCCACCGTCCGACGACTTATAGACACCGCTGTTGGTGTCGTAGAAATAGAAGGTGTTCGGCAAGACGCGATCGGCCGTGATCACCGTGCGGCTCAGGTAGTAAGACGGAAAGACCTTGCTCCAGTCGGAAATCCCCGGAACGCTGATGTTGGTCCAGGTCTTGCCGCCATCAAGGGTGTAAGCCGGCGGCTGATTGCCCGCCGCTACCCAGATGAAGTTGGTGGTCGAGGCCGCAGCGATGCTGCCACCCACCGTGTCTTTTGCCCAAGTCGGAAGACCTTCGAACTTCTGCCAAGTTTTTCCGCCATCCGCCGAGAAGCCGGAATTCTCCACCCCAAACCAGTCCGAGATGCCGACCATGAAGGAGGGTGTGCTCGAGGCGTAATCGATCGACCAACCGGCCGAAAAGTCGCCGCCGCTATAGGTCGTCGGATACGCGTCAGGGTTCGTCACATCGAAGAACGCGCGATCCCACGAGGCGAATACCGGATCGCCACCGGCACCGGCGATGATCTCGTTAGCGACCAGTTGCTCAATCCCCATGCTATGGGAATGCCAGGCTACGCTGTCGCTCCACGTCATGGAGTGATCGGGCAGTGTGGTGGACCAGACGCCGACGCCAGCCGATTGCCAGAGCTGGCCCGGCACTTTCGGGTCGAAAACGATTGCGCCGGACGACATGTAGTTGCCGCTCTGATCGAGCCATTTGACGTCGTTGGTGGCGTCGAGCGAAGAATTCCAGATCCATCCGCTCCAGGTCGCGCCCCCGTCCCTGCTGTCCTGGATGCTGCCGCCCGGCGTGGTGACCACAATGTGATTCTGATCGAACGGGTCGATGGCCACGGCGTGGACACTGCCGCTGATCAGCTTGGTCCAAGTGCCATGGGAGAATTTCCAGAGCGACTGATCGGAATTGCCGGTCGCATAATAGTCGCCGCTGGCGGTGATCGCCGCCGTGGCGATGTCAGTCGGGCCACCGATCGCCTTCCAGGTGGTGCCGTTGTCGGTGCTTGCGTAAACCCCGCTCCCAGCAGTGCCGACATAAACAGTCGAGCCTTGGATGGTGATCCCGGTCAGCCCGGTATCGCCGGTGTTCGTGCCCTGTGGAACCGCCGAAATCTTCTGCCAGGTCGAACCGCCGTCGCGCGTAACCCACAGGCCGTCATGCTGGGTACCCGCATAGACGATATTGGGATTGGTCGGATCGATGGCCATCTTCTGGCCATTCATCCGGTTGTCCTGATTGGGCAGGTCGGTGATGACTGGGAAGGTGGTCTTGACCCAGTTCTGACCCTTGTCGACGCTTTTGTAGATGCCGTCACCCATCTCCATGTAGAAGATGTTCGAATTGCTTGCCGAGACCCTCAATTCGTACACGCCAGCCGAATAGAAGGTGCCTGCGGGCATACTGGCAACAGTGACGATCTGGGTCCAGGCCGTGCCATTCCACAGGTAGGCGCCATAAGTGTCGGTACGCCCGACCATCGTCCCGTCCGGAGCAATGTCGATGCTGGTGATCCACCCACCCGCACCGATATTCACCGGCTTCCAGGCAGCATCCATTGCGGAAATCGTACCCATTAAAATCTCCACCCTCCCCGACGGAGTTGCGGCGCGACTGGCCGCGGTTTGACATCGGGCTCGAAGGTGGAAGTGCGGCCGAAAGGGTTAAGATTCGCCTTTGCCGCGAATAACCTCTCGGTAACTTCTCATGTCTGTGATTGAGTCATTCACCCGGCGCAGGAAGCCCCGAGAGAGCCGCCCCCGACCCTCGCCCCGAAACGGCGCTAAACCGCGGGCTCGTCAGGACCAGTGCGGACCTAATTAGTTATCGGTGAGCTCCCGCGAACCATCGGCGAAACGAGTGCAGTGCAGCATTAAAGTGGTTCGGTATTTAACCGCCACCTAATCGCGCAAGTCGTTGGCTTGATCTACATCAAGTCCTGCATTCCTGTGCGCTCTAAGTCATCGCGTTTCGACTCGAACCGCAATGCCTTCGCCACCGGGAATCCGGTGCCGTGCTGGCGGGGGTGGCGCCGTCACCGTAGCGGGACTAAATGGGCGCCATGCTGAAGCCCGTCGACCCCGCCCTCGCCCACGAGCCCACCCTGCTGCCGTTCGATTGGCAGGATCCGTTCGCCCTCGAAGAGCAATTGACCGACGAGGAGCGGCTGGTTCGGGACAGCGCCGCCGCGTTCGCGGCCGAGAAATTGCGCCCGCGCGTGACCGACGCGTTTCTCAACGAGACATTCGATCGCTCGCTGCTGAGCGAGATGGGCGAGATGGGCCTGCTCGGGCCGACCATCCCGACCGAATATGGCGGCGCCGGGCTCGGCTACGTTGCCTACGGCCTCATCGCCCGCGAGATCGAGCGGGTCGACAGCGGCTATCGCTCGGTGATGAGCGTCCAGAGCTCGCTCGTCATGTATCCGATCTTCGCCTACGGCTCGGAAGCGCAGCGGCAGAAGTATCTCCCCGGCCTTGCCAGCGGGGCGCTGGTCGGCTGCTTTGGCCTGACCGAACCCGACGCCGGCTCCGACCCCGGCGGGATGCGCACCCGCGCTGAAAAGATCGACGGGGGCTACCGCCTGTCGGGCGCCAAGATGTGGATCTCCAACGCCCCAGTCGCCGATGTTTTCGTCATCTGGGCCAAGTCCGACGCCCACGGCGGCAAGATCCGCGGCTTCGTCCTCGAAAAGGGCATGGCCGGCCTGTCCGCCCCGACCGTCAAGCAGAAGCTGTCCCTGCGTGCCTCGATCACCGGTGAGGTGGTGATGGATGGCGTCGAGGTCGGTGAGGACGCACTGCTCCCCAACGTCGAGGGCCTAAAGGGGCCATTCGGCTGCCTCAACCGCGCGCGCTACGGCATTGGTTGGGGCAGTATGGGGGCGGCCGAGGCCTGCTTCCACGCCGCGCGGCAATACACGCTCGATCGCCACCAATTCGGCCGCCCACTCGCCGCCACCCAGCTCGTCCAACTCAAACTCGCCAACATGGTGACCGAGATCACGCTCGGCCTCCAGGCCGCGCTGCGGGTCGGCCGGCGCCTCGAAGCCGGCGAGCTCATCCCCGAGACGATCAGTCTCATCAAGCGCAACAACGTCGGCAAGGCGCTCGACATCGCCCGGGTCGCTCGCGACATGCACGGGGGCAACGGAATCAGCGCCGAATTCCACGTCATGCGGCACTCGATGAACCTCGAGACGGTCAACACTTACGAGGGCACCCACGACGTCCACGCGCTCATTCTTGGCCGCGCTATTACAGGGCTGAGCGCGTTTTAGCGACGGCCACCGGCTAGAATGTCAGATCGATGCGGATGCACCCGGCACTGCCGGTGCCCGCATAGATGCGGCCGATACGATCGGGATCGCCGGCGATGCACGAGATTTCGGACAGCAGATCGCTCGGGAGGCGAGAAATTAAAAGCGGTGGTGTCGCGAACCAGTCAAGGCTGGCGTATAGCCCCTTCGTGCCATTGACCTCGCCCCAGAAGTAAATCGCTGGTCGCACCTGGCCTTCTGATGCCTTGCCAAACCCAAAGCAGGCGACATTGCGAATCTTCCCTGAGAATTCCGCCCAGTTCGCACCGTCGTCCTTTGACCAGAAGAAACGGTCCTCCTTGAAATCAGCGTGCGATGTGTAGACCAGTTCCCCCGTTCGGCCTGGCACATACGATAGCTGACACGCCCAGAACTGGCGCGGATCTGCTCCGGTCTGCGAGACACTCTGCGGGTCGCGCCGGCCAGACGTGATGACGCCTTGCAGCGCCTGCTTCCAGGACCGCCCCCCGTCTTGCGTCAGCCACAGCCCCCCGCGCGGCTCACCATATTCGTTGTTGCGAAGGGTCGTGTAGACCAGCGCAAAGCAACCCGGACGGGTCTTGTCGGCCGAAAGATTGCGCCGCGGCGTGTAGAAAGCATTGGCGAAGCCCGCCGTGGGCGTCACACCATCGAGCTTGATCGGCTCCCATGATTGGCCGCCATCAAGCGTGTAAGCCCCGACCCCGTTGTTTGACGGCAACAGCACAATGTTCTTGCTCGTGCTTGCAGCGATCCATCCGCCATTGCCCCATCCGGCGGCAGGCTGTCCTTCGAAGACTCGCCAATTGGTTCCTCCATCGACGCTGATTCCTGGCCCGGTAGTGGCATCGGGTGCGACGATGCCGACGATCACCGACGGATTGTCGCCCGCGACGTCGAGCGCCGAACTGAACGCCACCAAGTCGGCCGAATAGGATTTGCCCGAGCGAAGCGGATAGCGAAACTCGTTCCCGTATCCGGTGAGCTGGTCGACCTTCCAGAAGGGCTTGTCCCACGCCGAGATCAGCGCCTTGCCTCCAGTGGGAACGACGATGGAGGTCGTCCCAAGCTCCTCGATGCCGGCCGACCAATCGGTCAGCTCGTAATGATCGCCCCCGGCTTTGGTGCGGACGACGCCGACCCCCTGCGCCACCCACAGTCGGTCGGGAATCTTGGGGTCGAATTGAGCTTCCGAAGGAAAGAAAGTCTTGAGGCCGGCAACCCATCCAATTTCGCCGCCCGGCACGAAGTGTCCACCTTCGATCGGTCGGAAGGTGGCGCAACCGTCGAGTGACTCCATGAAGAAGCCATTGGGGTTGATGAGGATAGCCCGCGCCGGTCGCCGCGGATCGATCGCGATCGTGAGTGCCTCGTAGGGCGGCTTGGTGGCTGACCACCCCTTGTCGGGAAAGTATCGATGGATGCGTCCGCCTTCGGCAGTTCGCGTGTGCTCGCACAGAGTGATGCTGCCATCAATCGAAGCGACCATCTGCGATGCCGCAAGAGGGCCGCCGTCGAGGTGCTGGAACTGGCCGCCCGGACCAGTATCCGAGCGGAACAGACCCGCACCAGTGACGAATATGTAGATCCGATCGTTGGCGTTCGGATCGTAAGCGATCAAGGACAGTCCGGGCTGGTCATCGGTCGATTTACCTGCGGCTGGCACGCTTACCGACGACCAGGCCTTGCCACCGTCGAGTGAATACCAGACGCCTTCTCCCCACGTTCCCACGACAACCCGATCGGGAGAGCGCGGATGGACGTCGATCGTGCGATTGAACAGCCGCTGCCAACCCCGATTGGTGTGCATCGTCTTCTGCGGCAGTCCGCATCGCTGGACGGTTCGCCCGCCGTCGTCTGATTTCCACACAAAACCGTGATAGGTCGCGTAGATAACATCTTTGTTGGAAGGCGCGATGCGAACGCCGGCAGCGCCGTTGGCGTCCGCCTTGTCCTTGGCGTCCGGAATGTCCTCGAAACCTCGCAGGCGCAGCGAGGTCGGTGAGAAGAGTGGGCGCCAATAAGCATCGCCGCTGTCACGCACATAGGCGTTAGCGACATCAGTTCTACAAACGAAGCGTTGGCCGTCAGTGCTGATATCGAGCCCGGTGATGAAGCCCCCTGCCCCAAGCGGTACTTGGGCTAGGGCGATCGACTTGATGGGTCCCACACCGGGTGATTGGCGCGCCGGCGCCGCCGACGCCGGTGGCCCGCTCGGGACGGCCAGCGCATTTTTCGGATGGAGCCGCGCGAGCCGCACGGTGGCGCCCGCTCCGACCAGCCCCACGGCGCCAGCCAACAGGGTTCTACGATCCACGACCGTTCCTTTCGGCCCAGCGGTACAGGATCTGGACCGAGCTCACCAGACCGACGACGCGCCCGCGGCCTTGAGCCGCCTGTTGGCAGACACGGCAGGCAAAATGGTCATCATGGTGCCGGCCAGCGCTAGCGGGAAAAACGCCAGTCGTCGCCACAGCGCCCGGTTCTGATTGGCGGTGAGCCTCGCGAACAGAATGGCGTTGGGGATCAGCCAGCTTTTCGCTTGCGACCGCTCGCGGATGATGCGCTCCACCCAGTCGGGATCATCATGGTTCATTTGGTCGATAAGTGGCCCGGCCGGCGAAGTGAGACTCAAGCTCCACAAATGCTCAAAGATCCAGCGGTTGATGATCGTGCCGACGATCAACCGTCGCTCGTGGGCGATAAAGGCCACCGGATCGAGTTGCTCGTAATAATGGGTTGGTCGATCGTGCTCCTCGATTACCCGTGGCCGGCTCTTCTGTGAAAATCCGTCCGTGTTGAGCATGGCATTGAGGAAACCGTCCTCAGCAGGGGTTTCATTCGGCAGCCAGATGGCCCGCAATGCCTCGGCTCTGGCAATGTACAGCGAGCCAGCGATCGCGTTGATGTGCCTCGTCTCGCGCGACAGCGCGAGGGACAGTTTGTCGTAGACATTCTTGCGGGGCTTGGCCGTGGCGTCCTTGAGAGGATATCCGGTGCACACCTCAAGGTCGGGCCGGCGCTTGAGCTTGGCCAGCATCTCCTCGAGCACCCGCTCATCGACGAACTCGATGTCGGCGTCGCAAAAAATGAAGAAGTCGGTGTCGGGTTCGGCCAGGTCATGAACCATGCGGTTCCACGCACGGCTCTTCCCGCCCGGGTGAAGGTCGTAGCTTTTGAGCGCGGTGCCGCTCTTCGCCAAGAGGTCGCGCGACCGCTCGGCTGCCGCCGCGGTATCATCGGTACAGCCATTCGCCACGACGTGCACCGTGGTCGATCCGCCGGACGTCTTCAGCAGCGTCTGGTTTGCGAGCTGCGCAAGCGTCGGCCCGATAGACGAAGATTCGTTCTTCGCCAGGATGCAGACGGCGATGGTCACTTTGCGGATCTCCGGTTCTGGGTCGCAACTCACTGGAGCGGGGCGCTGGCGCTAGCAACTTCTGGCGCCTGTCAGCAAATGGCACGGGAAGGATGCGAAGTCCTTCTTTTCGGTTCTTTAAGACGCTAGGGCGCAGCGAGGGCGGCTGAAGCAAGGTAACGCAACGTGAAGTGGCCGGTTCTATTTCTGTTCATTCTCGCCGGGCCGGCCATCATGGCCTGGCTCAGGACGAACCCGCCACGCGCACATCTAGCTTGGTCGGCCCTCTCATTCCTGCCTTTCGTTATCGCTCCTTGGCACTTGTCGGTCGCGCCCTATGCCACGCCGGGCTGGTCGGGATACGTCAAGGGCTGGGAATTTTCACTGCTCGACGCCGTCGCCATCGGCGTCCTCTTCGGAACGCGCGGGCCACGGCCCAAATTAAAATTCCTGCTGCCGTTCCTTGCCTATTTCGTGGCCGTATTCTTCGCATTGTTCCAGGCGCGATTCTTCAACCTCGCGCTAGGCTATCCCCTTCAATTGGCCCGCGTCGGTCTTGTTCTTTTGGCCGCGTCGCGTGTTGCCATGATGGAACGGGGCGAGCGCGCCATCCTGGTCGGCCTGATCGCCGGCATTACCGTACAAGCACTTTACGCGATCGCGGCCCGCGCCGGCGGCGCGTTGCAGACCGGTGGCTCGCTCGGCCACCAGAACCTGCTCGGCTTCGTGTCGCACATGGTGTTGATCCCTTCGTTCGGCATGCTTCTGGCGGGTCGTTGGCCCAAGCCGGCGCTGCTTGGCTCAATCGCGGGCCTCATCGTCGTGTCGCTGACCGCTTCTCGTGCTACCATCGCGATCGCGGGGGCGGGCCTCGTTCTTACGCTTTTGATTTCTTTGGTGGTGCGGATGACGGCCCGCAAGGCAGCCGTCGGCATGCTCGGCATCCTGCTCCTCGGATTGAGCGCTCCGCTTGCCTATGAGGCCCTGCAACGCCGCGCGGCGGTCCAGAACATCAACCTGCTCGACGGTGACGCCGAGCGGATCGCTTTCGAGACGGCGGCGAAAGCCATGCTGGCGGCGAAGCCGATGGGGGTCGGGCCAAACCATTACGTCTTCATTGCCAATACTGAGGGCTATAATGAACGCGCGGGGGTGAATTGGGCTGTCGGCAATCGGAACGCCAACGTCCATAATAGTTACCTGCTGGTCGCCGCGGAAACTGGGTATCTCGGCCTGGCAACCATGGTCCTGCTGCTCGCCTCATCGATCTGGCTAGCTTTCTCGACCGCCATAAAATTCCGACGCGAGCCAGGTGCCGAGGTGTTGATTGGCGTCGGCGTTGGCCTGCTTGCCATCGTCGCGCACGGTTTTGCTGAGTGGATGTTCTTGGTCTTTCCGGTCCAATATGTGTTCGCCTGCTCGCTCGGCCTGATCGTCGGCATGCGCAGTCGCTTCCTGGCGAAGCGCGAGCGCGAGCGCCGCCACCAGCAGATGGTTAGGAGCCTCGGTTCCCTGACCCCCGCTCCGTCGGAAGGACGATTGCTGCCGGCCTGACAGGCTGATCGTCCTTCGTCCCTTCTCCTGCCGCCTCACGAAGCAGCAGTTTCAACCGACCAGAATCTAAGAGATCGCGATGTCAGTCCGGCTATCCCTGTTCTGGAGCTACCTCGCGCAGATTAGTGGGTTCGTAATCACCTTTGGCTCGACCATCGTGGTCGCGAGGCTGGTAAGCCCACGGGATTTCGGCATCTTCGCCATGGCGACGGCAGTCACCACCGTGATCAACGTCTTCATGCAGTTCGGGCTCGCCAAATATCTGATGCGCGAAGCCGAGATCACACGCGAGTTGCTGCGCTCGCTGTTCACGGTCAACGTCCTGCTCAGCCTGTTTTACGTGGCCGCGATCCTGGTCGGGGCAGTCACCGCCGAGCATTTTGTCGGCTCGCAGGATGTCGGGCGCTTTCTCTACGTTTTCGCCTTATTTCCCTTATTCGCCATGATGGAATTCATCCCGGAGGCGATTTGCTCACGCGACGGTCGCTTCGGAGTAATATCTCTTCTGTCGATCGTCCGGGCGATCGTGATCGCCGTCACCACGCTGTTCTTCGCGTGGAATGGATATGCGTTTCTAAGTTTCGCGTGGGCGCAGGTTTTTGCGTGGGCGGTAACGGCGACCTGCTTCAACGTTCTGGTCTGGCGTCCTGACGCCTGGCGCTTGAGATTCAAGGGCATCCGCGAAATCTTACATTTCGGGTCACAGATGATCGGTATTCGGGGCCTTGCGCAGCTCGGGACCCGCGGGGGTGAGATGGCGCTGGGCTCGCTGCTCGGCTTGACCAGCCTGGGGCTTTATTCGCGCGCCTCAAGCCTGCCTAATACCCTTTTCAACAACGTCTTCGGCGCCGCTGGCAACGTCATCTATTCGCGGATGTCACTTGAGTTGCGCGAGACTGGGCAGTTCCACCAGACCTACATCCGCTTCATGCGATTGCTGCTGGGGATCATGTGGCCGATGATGTTCGGCCTGGCAGTGCTCTCAAAGCCGGCCATCAATCTGCTTTACGGTGCGAAATGGCAGCCGGCTGCCGAGCCGCTTTCCTTTCTTGCGCTTGCGACCGCTGTGACGATCGCTTTGGGACTGGTCCCTGAAGTCTTCATCTTGCGGCATCAGACCAAACAGCAGTTCGGGATTGAGACCGTGCGAACCATCGCCGGGCTCTCGATGTTCGTGCTCGGCGCGTTCGTCGGCCTGACGGCGGCGGCCGGAGCCAAGCTCGCGGAGGCCGTGCTCGCACTCGCGCTTTACCGACGCCCCCTCAATCGGATGCTCGAAGGCCCGAACCACGTCCTCGCGAAGATGTATGGGGAAAGCTTTGGCCTAGGGCTGATCGCCGCCCTCCCCTCGCTGCTACTGATGATTTGGACCCGATTCTCCGCGAGTACGTCGCTTATTGCCATCGCAGGGGCGGTCGCGCTCGGTGGCCTGCTGTGGTCGACCGCACTTTGGCGCCTCCGCCATCCACTTGCGCTGGAAGTCATCGGGCTCATTAAGCGTCGTCGTTAAACTCTCACATCTGTCCCACGACGGTACAGCGCGCGCCCTCCCTCCCCCTTGTGACCAAGGCGCAACGGACGCATCCAAAGCGGGTGAACGGCGCTTTTCCGGCCTTGTCAGGCAGTTAAAGCGAAGTTAACAGCATCGTTGTTCTTCATCTGAATGAACTCCGGCGGGCCGCCGGCTGTAACCTAGGGGACTCGTCATGAATGCACTCGTTCGGAAGGCCGCCATCGGCGCGGTCTTCGCCATCGCGGCGTTTGCCGCCACGCCTGCCTCGGCGACGGTTGAGGTCGGATCCAATGTCGGCTGCTCGACGGCTCCCGTGGCACCGCCCGCCGATAAGTGCGCGGGCTATTTCACCGGCAACACCTTCAACAACTCGGGCGCGAGCGTTGCTCAGCAGCAATCGGCGATCGATTCGCTGATCGGAGCGGGCAACTACACCGTCAATTATAACGCGCTCGTGTCGGCGGGTAACGTCTTCTCGACCAGCACCGATGCCAACGCCTTCGCTCACCTCCAGACGGCTCTGGCGAGCCTGAGCGGCAATGTCATCCTCGGTATCCACTGGGGCAATGTGCCGGAAAGCGGCAACATCCCGTACGGCAACGTCTCGGGCGTTTACCTGTGGAACAGCGCCACGCTCGGCACGCTCAACCTGACCAGCTCGTCGGGCTTCTCGGATGCGGTGATCTATCGCGCCACCCCGGCGGTGCCGGAGCCGGCGACCTGGGCGCTGATGTTGATGGGCTTCGGTGGCATGGGCGTCGCGATGCGCCGGCGCCGTTCGGCGAACGCGCTTCCGCAGATGGCTTAAGCCAGCACGGCATCAGACCTTAAAAGTCGGGGAGGTGCGGTTCGCCGCACCTCCCCTTTCTTTTGTGCACTGTCGGCGAACGATTGTCGGCACGAGCTTCGCAGTCTTGGGCGACCGCTTCAGCAGCTCGTCTTACTGACCACGGCGCTGAGATCGTTAGCCCCAACTGCTTTCACTCGGGTGACGCCGCCACTGCCGCAATCCGGCGCGGCGGCCGCGCTTTTCTTCTTCGGCGACGAAGCAGCAGTTCCGGGTTCGCCCAGGATCAGCTGGCCGCGCGCCAAATCAGCCTGCAGCGTCGATTGCTCGGCAGCCGGCTTGGGCGCCACCTCCAACTGTTTAACCTGATCCTCGGCGACCTTCGCCGCCGGCGGCAGGTTCGGATCGATCGCGACCGGCGGTGCCAGCGAATCAAGGCCCTGTTCAACGATGTCGGTCGCGGATGGTGGCGGTGGCGGCAGCGGCTCGGCGCCGGCATAGCGTTGGCTGAAAGCTGCTCCCGACCCATTTGTGCCGCGCAGGCGATAAAATATGTGCCGGCCGATGACCGCCACCTTGTCGAGCGAATCGGCCCAGTAAGGCACCACGTAATTGGCGTGATAATGAGTGGCGTGCCCGACCGGCGCGAACACGCGCCCGGCCAACGCCTCGCTCGCGATCAGCCGCGACCGCGTCCACAGATAGCCGGCCGGGATCCGCGCCAGCGACCCGTCGCAGGTGAAGGTGAACTGGCAGCCGGTTGGCCGCGGGCTGCCTTGATAGACGACCCCGCAAACGCTGTTCGGGTAGCCAGGGTGGCGCATCCGGTTGAGCACCACCTGCGCGACCGCACGGCCCCCCTCGACCCCTTCCGACGCCGCTTCGTAATAGACCGCTTGGGTCATGCAATCGACCGCGCGCAGCTTGTTGATGGCGTCGCCCGACAGGCGAAACGCCGCCGCCGGCGAGTCGGGTCGCTTGACCAGCGGGCGCTCGGCGTTGAGCGCGACCGCATCCTCGGGAGTAAGCGGACGCAGCAGGTCTGGTGGCGGCAGGGCCGGCAACGGTCCCGCCGGAGCCGCCGTGGTCAGTGTATCGCTGCTGCCGCCGGCAGGCGAGTTCGCTGTCGGTTGCCAAGGCTTGGTCCACCACAGCGCCGCGGCAGCAATTACCGCGGTACCCGCCCCGGCCAGCGCGATGGCCAGCCACCGGCGGCGGCGCGCACGCACAGGACGTATGGGCGGCATCGGTGTGGCGGCGTCCAATTGCAGGTGCCGTGCCCCGGTCATGGTTTCGAGCTCGAGCATCAGCCACGCCGCCGTTCGCGCAAAGCCATCCGGAACACGTGCGGACCTTCGACGAGGTAGCGACGCCACAGGCGGCGAGGGTTTGAAAATAGGCGAAAAGCCCATTCGAGGCTGAGGCGCTGCATTGCCTTCGGCGCCCGGCGCTGCCGCCCGGTGATGAATTCGAGGGACGCGCCGATGCATAGCGCCATGCCAACTGCTTCGGGCCAATTCCTGACTTCGGCGGCGACCAGTTCCTGCTGCGGCGACCCGATTGCCAGCAACGTGAACCTTGCCTTTGTTCGCGCGACGAATGCCGCGGCGACCGAGCGAGCCTCGCCGTCATGTCGAAGGCCCATCGGTGGCCGGTGGTGCGCAAACAACACTTGCGGGAAACGCCGTTGCAACTCCGTAACCAGCGCGGAATCGCCGCCGACCACGGCGATTAGGTCACCCGGCTGGACCGTTTCGTCGAAAAGTCGAACCGTAAGGTCGCTGCCGGGAACCACCGGCAAAGCAACGCGGCGCAACCTGCCGAGACGATTCAGCACCCGGCTGTCGCACACCGAGAGGGTCGCTTGCGCAAATACCCTCCTTAGCGCCAGCCGGTCCGGTGCGGTATCGAGCTGGACGACATGGTCGACGTTGGGCGTCACCACATAGCCGTACGGGCTCTCGCTCGTGACCGCGGCCATCCGCGCGAGGACCTGCTCCATGGTCAGCGGATCGAAGCCTACGCCGAGAAACTCGACACGCTCAGTAGGCATCGCTGTCCAGGAAGACCGCCCGCACCGTCAGGAACAGGATCCAGATGTCGAGGCCGACCGACCAGCGGGTGATATATTCCTGGTCGAGTTCGACCCGGCGCTTGGCTCGTTCCATCGTGCGAATCTCGCCGCGCAGGCCCTTGACCTGCGCCAGTCCGGTGATCCCCGGCTTGACGCGGTGGCGCCCCGCATACCCCTTGACCGCCTCTTGATAGTAGAGGTCGCCGACCCGCATGTGCGTGGCGTGCGGGCGCGGGCCGACCATCGACATGTCGCCGTTGAACACGTTCAGGAGTTGCGGCAGCTCGTCGATGCTGAGCCGGCGGAGCACCCGACCCACTGGGGTGATCCGCGGATCGGCGCGGGTCGTCGTCTGATGACCCTCGAGGTCGCTCCGATCGGCATACATCGAGCGGAACTTGAAGACGTGGATGACCTCGTTGTTGAAGCCTACGCGCGGCTGCACGAATAGGATCGGCCCGGGGCTGGTCAGGCGGATGAGCAGGGCGGTGCCCAGCATGATCGGCGACAGCAGAATCAGCGCGATGCTCGACAACAGGAGGTCCTCGAGGCGCTTCACCATCCCGCTGACGTCGCGCCATGGGCGCTGCCACAGGGTCAGCACCGGCAGTGCGCCGAGCAATCGGACGCGATAGTCGGGGGCAAGGTCGACCGCCTGGTCGGGGATCAGGGAAATGTCGACACAGACCGAGCTCAGGCGGTCCATGATCTCGTGGAGCCGCTCTGCAGGCAGGTTGCGCACACTGATGAGGACCTGGTCGACCTGGCCCCGACGCGCCATGTCGGCGAGTTCGTCGCTGCCACCCAGGAACGGGAGTTGGTCGATGCTTTTAAGCTTTGGCCGGTCGTCGGCGAACCCGACGAAACGAAGATGCGCCAGCCCGCTCGTCCCGAGCACCCGCCGGATCGCCTCGATCGAATCCCCGTCGGCGCCGTAGAAGGCAATCCGCTGGCCGATCACCTCTCGGCGGGCAAGCCGGCTGAGGATGGAACGGAAGACCGGTCGCGATGCCGCCAGCAACGCGACCGTCGTGACCAGATAGAGCGAGCTCATGCCGCGCGAGAAGCCGTCGACCATCCCGGAAAGGAAGACCAAAGCGGTCGCTACCAGACCTGCCAGCAGGGCATCGAACACCGCGCTGTCGCCGCGTTCGCTGATGGTGAACAGATTCTGGAGGTAGCTGTCTTTGCTCGCCCGCAGCAGGACGAAAGTGCCGATCATGCAGGTGCCGGCGAACAGGTGGACCGAGGGCACCAGCGAAGCGCCGACCAGCCGATCGTAGAAAAACAGCGCAATCGGGACTGCCAGCGCGCAACTCAGGATGTCGCGCAGGAACAGGAGCGGGCCAACGATATTGGATGTGAAGCGAACGCTCGTATCCATTGCATGCGCTGCACCGACGAGCGGCGCAGGCCGCGCGGCATCGCCGGCGTCCACTGCCGTATCGGCCCTCACATTCATGCGAAGCTCCGAATCATCGCGTCGTTCCGCTGGTCATTATACTCTTCCGTGAGCGACTGTGCTGCCCCAGGTCCATCGGTCCGTTGCACGAAGACTTGTAACGCCCGGTAAATGCTTTGGTCGGCGGGGATGTCATGAAATCCATCCCAAAGTGTCCTTTTCGCCGCATCGGGTTGCCCAGCGGCAACATAAATATTCGCGAGCAGCATGCGCGAGTCCGCCACCCCGCGGTCGGCTGCGACCAGCTTTTGCGCATCCTCGATGGCCCCTTGGTGCTGGCCGGCCTTGCTCCGCAGCACAGCACGGCCGCGCAGCGCAGCAACATTGCCCCCATCGAGCGCCAGCGCTTCATTTAGCCGTTGCATTGCCGGCTGAGACTGCCCGAGCAGCCCGATCGCGGTCGCATAAATCGCATTCGCGTTGATGTTGGCGGCGGTGACCGGTTCGGTCGCCATGTCGGCGACGAGGTCGCCGGCCAGCTTCGGCTCGCCCGCACGCAGGATGAAATTGGCGACCGCCGTCTTTTTGTCGGGCGGCGCAGACTCCCCCGCCTTGAGCGCTACCGGCAACGCCAGCTTGGCCTGTCCGGTCGCCAGCCACGGCTCGAGGAGCGCCGACGTGTCCTGCGGCGAGGCCTGCTCAAGTCCGGCGGCGAGGTCGGGCAGCGCCGCCTGTGGCTTGCCTGCGCGAATTTCGGCGAGGATCAGCCGACGGCGGACGTCTTGGTCCTTGGGCACCCAGTTGAGCAGCAGCCGGGCGACTGGAGCCGCATCGGCCCACTGCTCGCGGAACTCGAACAGGCTCAGCAGCGCACGCAGGCTGAGTTGGTCGGACGGCTGCGCCTGGATTTGCTCGCGCAGCAGCGCCACTGCCTGATCCGCTTTACCGCCCTGCAGCAGGACCCGCGACCGAAGCACTCGACCACTGGGATCGAAATTGTTGGCGGCAAGAATGATCCCGGCCTGCTTGTCGGCTTCCTCAAGATCGCCGCGCCGCAACGCCACATATCCATGGGTCAGTGGAACCGCGGGATCACTCGCATTCACCAATTCGAGCTCGCGCGCATATTGATCGGCCTGGTCGAGCTGCCCCGCTCGGAGGGAAATCTGAGTGAGAAATCCAAGCACGGTCGGGTCTGCTCGGTTTAGCTCATAGGCCCGCTGGAACGCGTTAAAGGCCGCTCCGAGATCGCCCAGCTGAACCTGGACTTTGCCCAGCTCGACCCAGGCGTCGGCCTGCGTGTCGTCGGCGGCGACCAGCGCCAGCAGCGCCTTGCGGATGGCCTTGAGGTCACCCTGCGCGAGCGCAGTCTGATATTGGCTGTAAGCCGTTTGGGTCTTCGCGGCGCGGGAGTTGCAGCCCCCGAGCAACAGGCTTGCGGCCACCGTCGCAAAGAGGAACACAGAGGAACGAAATGGAAGATTCATGAGACGGTGCCACTAGACCTTTGAGTGAATTGTGACCAGAAGCAGACGGGCTAGCGCTTTGGCGCATAATGGCTTGTGCAAGGGGATCTAGCGTGCGGCTGCTTACTTTTTTCTTCATGATGTTCGCGATGGCGGTCGGCGGCGTTGCCGAAACTGCTCACGCCCAAGCGTCGGCGGCCGTGCCCGGCGTTGCCTACCGCATCAATCCGGGCGACGAGCTCGATATCCTGGTATGGGGTGACGAACGGCTGCAACGCTCCGTTCGCGTGCTCCCCGACGGCACCTTCGCTTTTCCCTTGGTCGGCCAAGTCGTCGCCGCGGGTCGCCTTCCGGTCGAGCTGGAGAAGATCATCACCCTCGGCCTCCAGCCGCAATATCGCGGCCAGGTCCCGCAGGTCACCGTGTCGGTCAAAAACCCGTCCGGCTTCCAGTTTTCAGTGATCGGCAAGGTAAAGGGCCCCGGCACCTTCACTCCCGGTCGCTATGTCAACGCGCTCGAGGCGCTGAGCATTGCCGGTGGCCCGACCGAATTTGCCGACCTCAACAACATCCGCATCATTCGCAAGGTCGGTGAAGGTCTCACCACCATTCGCATCGGTCTCGGCAATGCGATCAAGGGCAGCGGTGCGCGGCTGACCCCAGCCGAAAATCCCCAGATCCTCAGCGGCGATACCTTGGTGGTCCCATGATGATGCGACGTTTGACGACCGGGCTTCTGACTGCGTCCGCGCTGGCACTTCCCGCGACCGCCCTGGCGAAGAGCCAGACCTATGTCGATGTGACGGCGGGGCTCGGTTATTCGACCAATCCCCTGCTCGCACTCGGCGACAATACGGGCAGCGGCTTCGGCCGCTTCTCGCTCTACGGCTATCATGGCTGGACGACTGAGCGGACCAGCAGCAGCATCTCGGCTTTCGTCGAGAACAGCAGCTACTTCAAGAATTACGGCAACAAGCAAGTGTTCAGCCTCGCGGCCAACACCAGCTACGCCGCCAACGAGAAGGTCAAGCTGTTCGGCAGCCTCGGCTTCTCCGGCGACATCGGCGGTCAGCTCGGGTCGCGCTTCTACGGCGTGCCGGCTGGCTCTGTAACTCCCGATCCGACCATTCCGACAACGATCGTGATCGTCGATCCGAACCTTTATGGCCTCAACCAGCGCCAATATACGCTGTCGGCCAATGGCGGGGCCAGCATCGGGCTGTCCGCCAAAGACGCGATGGACATCACGGTCGGCGCGCAGCACCTGTTCGTCAGCGGCAACAATGTTCTCGACTACACTTCCTACGACACCACCATCGGCTACAATCGGCAAGTCCGCGAGCGTCTGACGGTCGGTGGCCGTCTGTTGGTGCAATATGCCGATTATAAATTTGGCCGGTCGATTTTCGAGATCGGTCCGCAGGCAACGATCAGCGCGCGGCTCAGCGAGCAGTGGGACCTGAGCGCAGCGATCGGTTTCGTCCGCACCACACAGGATTTCGGAATCGCCGGCGTCGACAACAGTTCGTCGGTCAATTTGGCGCTTGACGCCTCGCTGTGTCGCCAGCTCGAGTATGAGCGCATCTGCGCTCGCGCCGCACGCCGGACGCAAAGCTCCGTCGTCGGTGCTGCCCCAGTCTCGACCACCGCATCGCTCGATTATTATCGCAAGCTCGGGGCCAAGGATTCGATCCAGGGCACGGCGTCTGTCTCGCGGACCGGCGCCTATCGGATCGCCAATCAGGGCGGCAGCTCGACCTTCTACACTGTGAGCGCTGCCTACGACCGCCTGATCAACGATCGGATTTCAGCAGGTGTTAACGCTGCCTGGCGTAAGCTTACCCTGACCGGACCTGATCCGAAGACTGATATCGGTGGATCGGTGTATCTCCGATATCGCCTGGGTGACCTTAGATGAATGCCGTGAACCCTGTTGAGTATGACCGCACAGAAGGCGGCGGCGTGGGCTGGTTCTTCAACCACCTGCCGACCATTTTCTGGCAACGGCGGATGCTGGTGGTCTGGCCGTTCGTGGTGCTGACCTTGGCCGCGATCGTCGCGGCCTTTTCGCTGCCGACCATCTATCGCTCCAAGGCAACGCTGCTGGTTCAGGGCCAACAGATCCAGAGCAACTATGTCCAAGCACCCGTGGCCGGCGATATCGAGCAGCTGATCGCCCGTATCCGTGAGCGGGTGCTGAGCCGCGGCGACCTCATCCAGCTGATCGAGCAGAACAACCTCTACGCCAGCGACCGGCGCTCCAAGCCGATGTCCAAGGTCGTCGACAAGATGCGCGATTCGACCACGGTCGGGGCTCAGGCCAACGACCTTGGCGGGCAAGCCAGTGGTGGGCCCAACACCGTCGCGATCGACATCAGTTTCGATTATCCCGATCCCGCCCAGGCGCAGGTCGTGCTGCAGAGCTTCGTTAACAGCTTCCTGTCGATGGACACCGAGGATGTATCCGAGCAAGCGCGCATCGGCGTCCGCTTCCTGCAGGACCAAGCCAATAAGCTGCGCGGCCAGATTTCGGCGCTCGAGGGTCAGCTGACCGAGCTCAAGGCCCGCAACGGCTCCGCGCTCGCCAACACCGGCGGTGGCGGCATGATGATGGATCTGGGCAGCTACAGCGCGCAGATCGCCAGCCTCGAGAACCAGAACCGTCAGTTGCTCGTCCAGGCCAGCCGTACGGGCGGCAAGGATCCGCAGGTCGTGGCCGCTGAAAGCGCGCTCGCGGCGGCGCAGGCGCTCTACAATGACAGCCATCCCGACGTGCAGGCCGCTCGCGAGCGCCTCCGTGCCGTCCAGCAGATGGCGCGCGCCAACCCCGGCAGTGATGACGCCGCGATGATCCGCGCCCAGATCGCGTCGAACAACAGCGCCATTGCCTCGCTGCAGTCGGCCAAGGGCCAGGCTATGGCGCGGGCTCAGGCCGCCATGGCCGGTTCGGCACGGGCGCCTGCGATCCTCGAGCAGGCGATGCAGCTCGAGAATCAGGCATCCGCGCTGCGCGACCAGTATAACAAGGTGTCGGACGACCTTCTCAAGGCGCAGAACACTGCCCGTCTCGCCAATGAGCAGCGCGCCGAGCGCCTCTCGCTGGTCGAGGCGCCGAGCCTGCCCGACACGCCCTACTCGCCCAACCGCCCGATCCTGATCGCGGCCGGTGCGGTCGCCGGGCTGCTGCTGGGCCTCATCCTCGTCTTTGCGGTTGAGCTGCTCCGCAAGCCGCTCCGCAGCCCGGCGCAGATCGAGGGCATGGGCCTACCCATCCTCGGCGTAGTGCCGCTCATCGAAGACAAGCAGCGCAAGCGGTGGCTCCGGCTTCCCTTCCGCAAGAAGGATCCGAAATTTGCCTAGCAGCCTTTCCGCTCCGCAGGAGCAGGGCACCGCCTCCTCGGCCAGGGTGCTCGACGATGTTCGTCGCGCGCTTGCCAACCCCATCACCATTGAATGGGGTTCGCAGCAGGCGCTCGACGGCGGCATTTACGGCTTCAACAGCATCGACCCGCGCTCGCGCAGCTTCAACCTCATCCGCGGCAAGCTGCTCGATCGCAAGCGCAAGCGCGGCCAGCGGATGGTCGGCGTGGTCTCGGCCACTCCGAACGTCGGTAAGTCATTCGTCTCGGCCAATATCTCGGCCAGCCTCAGCCGCGATCCGCAGGTCCGCACCTTCGCGGTCGATCTCGATCTGCGCCGCGGCTCGCTCAGCCAGCAGTTCGGCTTTACCCCGAACAATGGCCTCAGCGCCTATCTCGACGGCGACGGTCAACTCGAAGTGTTCGATCTCTCGGGTGAGCGGCTGACTGTAGTTCCGACCCGCGGCGGTCCTTTCCATTCGGCCGAGCTGCTCGCCACCGTGCGGGCGCAGGCGCTGTTCGCCGCGATGCGCGAGAGCGATTCGTCGAACATCTTCATCTGCGACCTGCCGCCGGTGTTCGCCAACGACGATGCGGTCGCGACCATGGCCAATCTCGACAGCTACATCCTCGTCGCCGAGGAAGGCACCACCACCGAGCGTGAGATCCGCGATGCGGTCGAAGCGCTTGGCCGCGAGAGGCTAACCGGGGTCATCCTCAACAAGTTCCGCGGCGGTGTCGTCAGTGACGGCTATGGCGTCGAAAGCTATTACGCGCAGGGCTACGGCGTCGAAGTCTGACGCCACGCCCGCGCCGGCACTGGCTGTAACCTGACCGCCACGGCTTCAGCGGGCATGCACCGCCCGCTTCCGCCCTCCCCAGCCGCTTGCTAGGGTCGGGGCAATGGAACCGGACTCTTCCTCGACGATCGACACGCCCTTCGATGCTGCTTTGTCGGAGCGCTACCTCGTTTATGCGCTTTCCACGATCACGGCCCGCTCGCTGCCCGACGTCCGCGACGGGCTGAAGCCGGTCCATCGCCGCCTGCTCTGGGCGATGCGCCTCCTTCGCCTCGACCCTGCGGGTTCCTACAAGAAGTCGGCGCGCGTGGTCGGCGACGTGATCGGCAAATATCATCCGCACGGCGACCAGTCGGTTTATGACGCGATGGTCCGCCTCGCCCAGGATTTCGCGCTCCGCTACCCACTGGTCGACGGCCAGGGCAATTTCGGCAACATCGACGGCGATAACGCCGCGGCTTACCGCTACACCGAAGCCAAGCTGACCCCGATCGCGATGCAGCTGATGAGCGGGCTCGACGAGGGCACCGTCGGCTTTCGCCCGACTTACAATGGCGAGGAGGAAGAACCCGAGGTCTTCCCTGGCCTATTCCCCAACTTGCTCGCCAACGGCGCCAGCGGGATCGCGGTCGGCATGGCAACCAGCATTCCGCCGCACAATGTCAGCGAGTTGCTCGATGCTGCCACCCACCTCATCGACAATTCGCATGCCGAAACTCGCGACCTGCTCGATTTCGTCTCGGGACCCGACTTCCCGACCGGCGGCGCGGTGGTCGACAGCAAGGAGGCGATCGCCCTCGCCTATGAGACGGGGCGCGGCAGCTTCCGCCTGCGAGCCACCATCGCCCACGAAAAGGAAAAGGGCGGCGGCTGGCACCTGCTGGTCACCGAGATCCCTTACGGCGTCCAGAAGGGCAAGCTGATCGAGCAGATCGCCGATCTGATCGCCACGAAGAAGCTGCCGATCCTCGCCGACGTCCGCGACGAAAGCGCCGAGGACCTCCGCATCGTCCTAGAGCCGCGTAGCCGCACGGTCGAGCCTGAGTTGCTGCTCGAGAGCCTCTACCGGCTTACCGATCTCGAGATCCGTTTCCCGCTCAACCTCAACGTCCTCGACGCCCAGCGTACTCCGGGCGTGATGAGCCTCAAACAGTGCCTGACCGCCTGGCTGGCCTTCCAGATCGAGGTCATGCTCAACCGCTCGCGGACGCGCATCGGCAAGATCGACGACCGGCTCGAGCTGCTCGACGGCTTCCTCATCGCCTATTTGAATCTCGACCGCGTGATCGAGATCATCCGCACCGAAGATGAGCCCAAGGCGGTGATGATCGCCGAGTTCAGCCTGACCGACCGCCAGGCCGAGGCGATCCTCAACATGCGCCTGCGCTCGCTCCGCCGGCTCGAGGAAATGGAGATCGGCAAAGAGCGAACAGCCCTCGCCAAGGAGCGCGAGGAGCTTGCCAGGCTGGTCGAAAGTCCGATCAAGCAGCGCAATCGCCTGAAGAAGGACCTGGCGGCCGTCCGCGACAAGTTCGGCGACGAGCGCCGCACCCGAATCGAGGAAGGCCCTGCCGCCCGCGCCGAGATCGACTGGTCGCGGATGATCGAGAAGGAGCCGATCACCGTCATCTTGTCACAGCGCGGCTGGATTCGGGCGATGCGCGGCCATGTCGCGCTCGACGATGCCGAGACGCTCAAATTTCGCGAGGGCGACGCCCTTCACAAGATCTTCCACGCACAGACCACCGACCGGCTGCTGCTCGTCGCCGAAAACGGGCGCGTCTACACGCTCGGTGGCGACAAACTGCCAGGCGGCCGCGGCTTTGGCGAACCGGTGCGTTTGACGATCGACCTCCCCGCCGAGATCGAGATCGCCGATCTTTTCGTCGTCCGCCCCGAGATGAGACTGCTGGTCGCGTCGAGCGATGGCCGCGGCTTCGTCACCTCGGGCGAGGCCGTGCTGGCCGAGACCCGCAAAGGCAAGCAATTGCTCAACCTGCGGGAGGGTGCCCGTCTCGCCTCGCTCCGCCCCATTCCCGTCGACGCCGATGCCGTCGCGGTGGTCGGCGAGAACCGCAAGCTTCTCGTCTTTATGCTCGGCGAGCTGCCCGAGATGGGCCGCGGCTCGGGCGTCCAGCTTCAGCGCTATCGTGATGGCGGCCTTGCGGACGTGAAGCCGCTCAAGCTCAGCGACGGCCTCAGCTGGAGCATGGGCGGCGACAGCGGCCGCACCCGTTCGGAAACCGACCTCAGCGCCTGGAAGGGCATCCGCGGCGCCAGCGGACGAATCGCCCCCCTTGGCTTCCCCCGCAACAATCGATTCTAGGTAGGGACGCGCTAGTCGGCTCAGCCCAGTGCTGGCGCCAACTGCTCGCCGAACCGTCTCGCCACGGCCCCTTTGGACACTGCCCGGCGGGCGATCTCGCTGGCGACACGTTCCAGCCATTGACCGGAATCAAGGCTCGCCGCCGCGGCGCGCGCCAAGGCCTGCCGCTCGCGGAACGCAGATGCCGAGCGCACTTTCCAGTCGGCGGAGATGATCTCTGGTAGGCGATCGAGCTCGCCGAACGGCACGATCAGCGCAACCTTAGGCCAGTCGACGTCGGGGGGCAGCACCATATCGGTGTCGATAATCACCGGCACCCGCCCGAAACGAAGGGCCTCGTACAGACGGAAACTGTAGTTCTCGATGCCGCGCGGGCAGAGGACATATGTCGACCACACGAGATGCTCGGCATAGGCCGCAATTTCCGCGGCCGTTCCTCCAAACCCATTGCGCGCCTCGCAGCGAAACTCGCCTCCCTTCGCGAGCGGCGTCTTTCTCATCGCCGCCATCGTCCGCGAACGTACGAACGTTCCCGCGTAAGTGAGCGGTAATCGAGCCGTGAGGGCGGCGGCGTAAAGGTCGGCCGATCGCAGATGATGCCCGGTCAACACCCAGTCGCGCACCGCCCCCGGCGCCCGATTGACGATCTGCCCCGCCCGCGAGCCCTCGTATGTCGAGCCCATGAAGCCGACGTGCAGCGACGGCTTGTCTGCCCACTCGATCGCTGTTTCGTCCGGACGCTCGGCACTGCTCCACGGATGCGGAATGACCCGCATCCGGCTACTGTCGAACCACCGCGTATAGCCCGAGAAGTGCAGCGATAGATCGGCGCTGCCGAGAAAGTACTCAGCCTGACCGGCCACGAAGACAGTGAAGATGCCCTCACCTGCGTTCGCAATCGCTTGCCGCCACGCGCGAACATGTTTCGGTCGAATTTCAGACAGATAGCAAAATGGCTGGCTTGCGACCTCCACCGAGCACCCTGCCGCGCGGCAGGAGCTGGCAACGACCTCAGGATAATTGATCGTCGGACCTGACATACCGACGACGAGAATTTGTGACACGAGCAAAGTCCCCCGAGACGGGAGACGTACGCCGCCAGCGCAACTTGGTAAATCATTAATTAACGTTCAGCTCGGCCAGCAACCATTCGCGAAAGCGCTTGATCTTGGGGACATTGCGGCGCTCGGGCGGCCAGACCAGCCAATAGGCGTAGCCGGCGGTAGAGCTTTGCGCGAACGGCTGGACGAGCCGCCCGGTGCTAAGGTCGTGACGCCACAGAAAGGGCGTCAACAGCGCCACCCCCTGCCCGGCCATCGCTGCATGTCCCTCATTCGCCTGGTTATCGAGCCGGATGCCACCGCGCTTGGCGGTCGAGTCGAAGGCGACGCCGGCGTCGGCGAACCAGATTCGCCACCATTCGTCGTGCGGGCTGAGCAGTGGCAGGTCGACCAAGTCCGCCGGGCGCAGCGCCCGCCCGAGGTTGGTTTCGACCCGCCGGATCAGGTCGGGTGAGGCAACCGGCGTGAACTCGCTACGAATGAGCAACTGCTGCTCGAGCCCGTCCCAGTCGCCGCGCCCCGCGCGGATCGCGACATCGGCCTCGCCGTTGCGGAGGTCGGCCAGCCGGTCATCGGTGTTGAGCCGAACCGCTAGGTCGGGATGGGCGATCTGGAAGCGGCCGAGGGTCCACGCCAGCCAGGTGTTGGCGAAAGTGTAGGTCGTGGCGATCGTCAGCAGCGCCTCGTCCTCGGCGCGGACGCTGGCGAAGGCCTGCTCGATCGTGTCGAACGCCTGGCTCAGCGCGGGCAGCAATTGCCGACCGAGCGGGGTTAGCCGCGCGCGTCCCTTCTCGCGCAAGAACAGCGGGGCGCCGAGGCGCTCCTCGAGGCTCTTTACCTGATAGGAGACCGCCGCCTGGGTCATCCCCAATTCGCTCGCGGCAGAGGTGAAATTTTCGAGCCGTGCGGCAGCCTCGAAAACTCGAACGGCGGTCAGCGGTGGCAGCTTTCGCATGGCGCACCCATAAGCCATACTGATGGATGAAGCCAAGCGTTCGATTGGCGTAACGATCTCCCCTGCCCTATTTCGAACCCGTCACCGACGAGGATGTGAGGGCGCTCACCGGACCCCGCCTTCCCCGCCGCTCAAGTATGAGGAGACAATTGCCATGGCTTATGGACCGAGCACCCGCATGTTCCTCGCCGCCGAGCCGCGCCCAACACCCGCACCGGCGCTCGCTTCGGCGAGCGCAGCCTGGAAACAGCTCCCGCGCGACGCTCGCCTGGCCGCCGTCGACCTTCACCTGCGTAACGCCTGACCCCAGCCCGAAAGGATCACGATCATGCAAGACGAGCTGTTCGACCGGGATTTCCAGCTGGCCCGCGCTCACTTCCTGCATGGCCTCCGGCGCTTGCTGGTGTCGCTCCGCGCCGTCGGTCGCGCCCATCAGCGCGTGTTCTGGTCGGCGCCGTGGCGGACGCCGAGCCTGCGAGACGCCAAGCGGTCGTTGCCTCTGTAAGCCTACTACCCTATAGCGCAGAGCATATTCGCCCCGGCCTCTCGGCATCGTCCAGAGCGGCCGGGGCGCCGTCTTTTCGCGCAGGGGAACCCGCCCGTATGGCTCGTCGCCGGCAGATTTACGAAGGCAAGGCCAAGATTCTCTACGAGGGTCCCGAGCCCGGCACCCTCATCCAATATTTCAAGGACGACGCCACCGCGTTCAACGCGCAGAAGCGCGGGACGATCAGCGGCAAGGGCGTCATCAATAACCGCATCAGCGAGCACATCTTCACCTCGCTGGCGATGATTGGCGTGCCGACGCACTTCATTCGTCGTCTCAATATGCGCGAGCAACTCATTCGCCAGTGCGAGATCGTGCCGATCGAAGTCGTCGTGCGCAATGTCGCCGCCGGCTCGCTGTCGAAGCGCCTCGGGATCGAGGAAGGCACCCAACTCCCGCGCACGATCATCGAATATTATCTCAAGGACGATGCGCTCGGCGATCCGATGGTCGCCGACGAGCACATCGCCTGCTTCGGCTGGGCCAGCCAGGAAGAGATGAACGACATCGCCGACATGGCGATCCGCGTGAACGACTTCATGGCCGGGCTTTTCGCCGCCATCAACATCCGCCTGGTCGACTTCAAGCTCGAATTCGGGCGGGTCTACGAGAACGACTATCCGCGGATCATCCTCGCCGACGAGATCAGCCCCGACGGCTGCCGCCTGTGGGACATGAAGTCGGGCGAGAAGCTCGACAAGGACCGCTTCCGCCAGAGCCTCGGCGGCGAGGCCGAAGCCTATCAGGAAGTCGCCCGCCGCCTCGGCCTGCTTCGCGACGAGGAATTCGCGGTCCTCGACCTCGATAGCCATCGCAAGAAGAAGGGGCTGTAGCCGCTTTCGCTTGCTTTTGCGCTGGGTTGACCGTCAATTTGGCGCGGTGAACCAGGCCTTTGCTCCGCCGCTCACAAGATCGGCCGCCGCTGTCCGCTGGAGCGGCTGGGTCCTCGCGGCAGTGGTATGGGCAAGCGGCGCGGTCTTCGGCCTCTACATCCTGCTTTTCTTCGGGGGCAACGCGCTCCACGGAGCTCTTGAGCGCTGGAACGGTCGGTGTCGGCGCTCTACCGACCTCAACTGCCGGCCGCCACTGCCGGTATCGGCGCCCATTTCGCCGCTGGCGGGCTGCTACTGATCCTCGGCCCGGTCCAACTGGTTGCCGCTGTCCGGGAGCGGTGGCCGTGGCTCCATCGCTGGCTGGGTCGCCTATACGTTGCGTCGGCCGCTCTGGCCGGAGCAGGTGGACTTGCATTCATCCTTGCCGGAGGCACCGTTGGAGGCCCGGCCATGAGCGCCGGCTTCGGTCTTTACGGTGCGCTGATGATCGTGGCCGCGGCGAACACCTATCGCTTTGCCCGGGCGCGCCTGGTGGAGCGCCACCGTGCCTGGGCCATCCGCCTTTTCGCGCTGGTCGTCGGCTCGTGGCTGTACCGGATGGAATATGGATTGTGGTTTATGACGGTCGGCCATGCCGGTCACACGCACAATTTCCGTGGCGGCTTCGATCTCGTCATGGATGTCTTCTTTTTTCTCCCGAACTTGGCCGCTGCCGAACTGTTCATTCGGTCGCGGCGGCGCGACAATCGTCGTGGCAGTGTCATCGATTGGGCAACCGCAGCGGTGTTGTTAGCGGCCTCCGCCTTCGTTGTTCTGGCAACCTGGTTCTTCACGGTCCGCTTCTGGGGTGCCGAGATGGTGAGCGGACTGAGCGGAGCCGCGCTGACCGGCTGAACCCCGCTGTCGCGCTTGCCAGCGGGGTCTGCTTTCCCCAAGTCGCCCCGGCATGTCCGTCCGCCGCGTCCGCATTGTCACCCTGAACGCTGCGCTGGGGCCGCTCGACTATCGCGTTCCCGACGGGGTTGATGCCGCGCCCGGTCAGGTCGTCGTCGCGCCGCTCGGGCCGCGGCCGATGATCGGCGTGGTGTGGGAGCCCGAACGGCTGCCGACTGACGAGGTCGGCGATAATCGGCTGCGCTATCTGACCTCGGTCCTCGACCAGCCGGTCGTCGCTCCCGCCCTCCGTCGCCTGTGCGAATGGACCGCGGATTATTACCTCAGTCCGCTGGCCGCCGTGCTGCGGATGGTGCTGCCATCTTCCTACGCGTTGCACGATCAGCGCCAGCTGGTCGAATACCGGCCGACCGGCCTCCTGCCCGATCGCTTGACCCCGCAGCGCCGTACCGCGCTCGAGCAGCTCGAAGGCCGGCAAGGCACGATCCGCGAACTCGCCGCGCATGCCGAGGTCAGCGACGCCGTGCTCCGCGGTCTCGTCAACGCTGGCGCGCTCGAGCCGGTGCTGGTCGATGCCGACAAGCCGGTGGGCTGTCCCGACCCGGATTTCGCTGCGCCCGACCTCAACTCCGAGCAGGCCGACGCCGCCGCCAGCTTGGTCGCCGCGGTCGGCCAAGGTTTCGATCCGGTGTTGCTCGACGGAGTGACTGGTTCGGGCAAGACCGAAGTCTATTTCGAAGCGATCGCCGAGGCGGTGCGGCAAGGTCGCCAGGCGCTCATTCTCCTCCCCGAGATCGCGCTCACAGAACCGTTCCTCAAGCGCTTCGAGGCGCGCTTCGGTTGTACCCCGACCGCCTGGCACTCGGGCCTCCGCTCGTCCCAGCGCCGCCGTGACTATCGCGCCATCGCCAGCGGCGAGGCCAAGGTCGTGATCGGTGCCCGCTCCGCTTTGTTCCTGCCTTATGCCGACCTCGGCCTGATCGTCGTCGACGAAGCGCATGAACCGAGCTTCAAGCAGGAGGATGGCGTCCAGTATCACGCCCGCGACGTCGCGGTGATGCGCGGCTTCTTCGAGAACATCCCGGTGGTGCTGTCCTCGGCCACGCCCGCGATCGAGACTCGTCACATGGTCGAGCTCGGCCGCTACCGCGAGGTCAAGCTCGCCAGCCGCTTTGCCGGCGCCCGCCTGCCGCATCTGTCAGCGATCGATCTCACCCAGGACCCGCCTCCGCGCGGACGCTGGCTGGCGCCGACCCTGGTCGCCGAGCTCGCCGCCAACCTCGAAGCGGGCGAGCAGTCGCTGCTGTTTCTAAACCGCCGCGGTTTTGCTCCGCTGACGCTCTGCCGGACCTGCGGCCATCGCTTTCAATGCCCCAACTGCACGGCCTGGATGGTCGAGCATCGGCTGATGCATCGGCTGGCCTGCCACCATTGCGGCCACGTCATGCCACCGCCCCGGCTGTGCCCCGAATGCGGCGACGAGGACAGCCTGGTCGCCTGCGGTCCTGGGGTCGAGCGGATCGCCGATGAAGTGCAGGCGCTCTTTCCCGAAGCCCGGACCGCGCTCGTCACCAGCGACACCATCTGGTCGCCGGTCAAGGCGGCCGAGTTTGTCGCAGCGATGGAAGCGGGCGCGATCGACATCGTGATTGGGACCCAGCTCGTCACCAAAGGCTATCACTTTCCCAACCTCACGCTGGTCGGCGTGGTCGACGCCGACCTCGGCCTTCAGGGCGGGGATCTGCGCGCCGCCGAGCGCAGCTTCCAGCAGATCGCGCAGGTCGCCGGCCGCGCCGGGCGCGGTGAGAAGCCCGGTCGCGTCCTGGTCCAGACCCACGATCCGGAGGCGCCGGTGATCGCCGCGCTGGTCAGTGGCGATGCCGACAGCTTCGTCGCCGCAGAGACTGAAAGCCGCCGCGAGGCCGCGATGCCGCCGTTCGGCCGCCTCGCCGCGCTGATCATCTCGAGCGAGGACAAGGAAGAGGCCGAGGCCGTCGCCCGTCGCATCGGCCGCGCCGCACCCGCCATCGAAGGCATGGCGGTATTTGGCCCTGCCCCCGCCCCGCTCGCCATGCTGCGCAGCCGCCACCGCTACCGGCTCCTGGTCCACGCCGCGCGCAGCCTCGACGTCCAGGACGTCATCCGCGACTGGCTTGCCGGGGTCGAATGGGGCGCGAAGGTCCGGGTCGCGGTCGACGTCGACCCGTACAGCTTTCTCTAAAGGCCTAGGCGGCGACCCGCCCGTCGACATTGCCGTGCGGAGAGTAGCGGCAGACGAGATAGTCCCACTGCCCGTTCGAGCGGATCGCGCAACCGACCCTGGTGGTCTGACGCCAGATGATTTGCGTGAAATGGCCGACGTCCGACCAGTGTCCGGTCCGACTGACTTGCGGAAAGACGCCCCGGCGATAGGCGCCGCCTTCGCTCAGCCAGCGCCCGACCATTTGCTCGGGACTGAACGCGCCATGGCTGCCCATCCACAGGTTCTCGCCCTGCCCCTGGCGGCTGGCCTTGGCGCTATGCTGCCAGCGATTGGTGCGCGCCAGCTCGGCGGCATAGCCATCCGCCGCTTCGGCCAAGCCCTGATCCCATTGCAGCGGGGCGACGCCCCAGCGTGACCGTTCGATATTGTGCGGGGCCAGCAGCCGCATCGAGATCGGATAGACGATCCGGCTGACGGCATTCGCTGGTCCGCCAACCATCGCCATGGCCGCCACCGCGGCCAGCGCTGCACCCAAACGCATCGAAAACTGGACCCCAACCTCGCGAGAGCCCCCGGCCCTCGCCCCGGCCGCAAATGATGCGCACTGCGCCCTGCAACGCAAGCACGACCGGCGCCCGTTTTCGCCGAGCCGAAGGTCCAGCTGGCGTGAGCCGTTCAGTCGAGCGACGCGTTAGCCCTGCAATCCATGCCCAAGCTTCTCATTCCCGTCCTCGGCGACCAGCTCAGCCACGGCCTCGCCTCGCTCCGCAACGTCGACCCCGGCGAAACGGTCGTGCTCCTGATGGAGGTGGTCGAGGAAACGCGATACGTCCGCCATCACCCGCACAAGATCATCCTGATTTTCTCGGCCATGCGCCACTTCGCGGCCGAACTTCGCGAGCGCGGCTGGACGGTCGACTACGTTCAGCTCGAGGACGAGGGGAACACCGGTAGCTTCACCGGCGAGGTCCGCCGTGCGCTCGACCGCCATGCCGCCGAGGCGATCCGCGTCGTCGAGGCCGGCGAATGGCGCGTCCAGCAAGCGCTCGAACGCTGGCAGAAAAGCTTGGGCGTTCCGGTCGAGATCCTCGCCGACGACCGCTTCATCTGCCCGCTGCCCGACTTCTTCGCCTGGGCCGGCGAGACCGAGCATCCCGTGATGGAATATTTCTACCGGGAGATGCGCCGTCGCACCGGGCTGCTGATCGAGTCGAATGGCAAGCCGACCGGCGGCCAGTGGAATTACGACAAATTCAACCGCGAAGGCCCGCCTACGCAGTCGAACTTTCCGTCCATCGAACCCTTTCCCCCCGACGCCATGACCGACGAGGTCATCGCCCTCGTCGAGCGCCGCTTCTCGAAGCATTTCGGCCGCGTCGAAAGCTTCAGCCTCCCGGTGACCGCGGCCCAAGCCGAGGCGCGCCTCGACGAATTCATCACCCGCCGCCTGCCGCTTTTCGGCACCTACCAGGATGCGATGCTGGTCGGCGAGGACTGGATGTTCCATGCCGCCATCTCGACCTCGCTCAATTGCGGCCTGCTCGACCCGCTCGACGCCTGCCGCCGGGCGGAAGCCGCCTTTCGCGCCGGCCATGCTCCGCTTAACGCCGCCGAGGGATTCATCCGCCAGATCCTCGGTTGGCGCGAATATATGCGCGGGATGTACTGGCGCGAGATGCCGGGCTTGAGCGACGCCAATGCGCTCGGCGCCAATCGTCCGCTGCCCGAGTTCTACTGGACCGGCGAGACCGACATGAAGTGTATGTCGGAGTGCGTCCGCACCACCCACGACCACGCCTATGCCCACCACATCCAGCGGTTGATGGTGCTCGGCAACTTCGCGCTGCTCGCCGGGATTGACCCAAAGGCGATCAGCGACTGGTTCCTGGTGGTCTACGCCGACGCGTACGAGTGGGTCGAGCATCCCAACGTCATCGGCATGAGCCAGTGGGCTGACGGCGGCCACATCGCGACCAAGCCCTATGCCGCCTCGGGCGCCTACATTGACCGGATGAGCGATTATTGCCGCAACTGCGTCTACGACGTGAAGAAGAAAGTCGGTCCCCGCGCCTGCCCCTTCAACGCGCTCTACTGGGACTTCCTCGCTCGCCACGAGCAACGGCTCAAGGCCAATCACCGCCTTCGCAATCAATATGCCACCTGGCACCGCCTCGGGCCGGAGAAACAGGCCGCCTATCGCGATTGGGCGGAACGCATCCTTGCCCGGCTCGAGCCCGCCGCGCCGGGTTGGGCGCGCACCGACTAGAGCAGCGTCGGCGCCTCGAGCTCGATCCCCTCGGCCTTGAGCAGCTGGCGCTTGCGGTCGAGCCCGCCGGCGTAGCCACCCAAGCTACCGTCGGAGCGCACCACGCGGTGGCACGGTACCACCACCGCGACCGGGTTGGCGCCGTTGGCCGTCCCCACCGCGCGCACCGCCCCCGGTTGGCCGACCGCGGCGGCGATGTCGGCATAGCTACGGGTTTCGCCCGGCGGTATTTTGCGCAGTTCGGCCCACACCCGCTGCTGGAAGGCGCTGCCGCTGACGTCGAGCGGCAGGTCGTGGCGCCGCGCGGGCTCGGCCACCGCCGCCAGCGCCGCGTTGATCAGCGGCGCATCGGGGTCGTGAACCAGGTCCGCGTTGGGAAAGCGCCGCTTGAGTGCGTCGACGCTCTCGTCGAACGTCAACCGGCAAATTCCGCGATCGGTCACCGCGACCAGCAGCTTGCCCACCGCGCTGTCGGCAACCGCCCAACGGATCGTTTCGCCGCGGCCGCCGTCGCGCCATGCCGACGGGGTCATGCCGAGCTGGCTGCCCGCTTCCTCGTAGAACCGGCTCGGAGCCGAATAGCCCGCTTCGTAGATCGCTTCGGTCACGGTATCGGTCTCCTCGAGAGCCTGCTCGGCACGCTTGCGTCGCACGGCGCGCGCATAAGCCGCGGGCGACAGGCCGATCTGCCGGGTGAACAGGCGTTGGAAATGGTGCGGCGCATAGCCGACCTGCGCCGCCAAGGGTTCGAGCCGCAGCGGTTCCTCGGCCCGGTCGAGCAGCGCTACCGCCTCGGCCACCGCCTGCTCGTCCCGGGTGACCGCGTCGGGTCGACAGCGGAGACAGGCGCGAAAGCCGGCGGCGGCGGCCTCTGCGCCCGATTCGAAGAAGCGGACGTTTTCGCGCTTGGGCCGTCGGGCCGGACAGGATGGCCGGCAATAAATGCCGGTGGTGACAACCGCGCCGACGAATTGACCGTCGAACCGGCGGCTGCGTTCTTCGAACGCCTGCCAGGCGAGTTGTTCGTCGACCATGCTCAGTCTCGCTCCACCCGCGCGGCGAAGCAGCCGCGGGTCGCATAATGGGCATGGATATAGGCGGTTTCGGGGTCGGCCAGAAGCGCCGTCAGCTTCGCATCTGCCTCGCCGGGCGCGGCCAGCACCGCCTGCCGCATGTCATGCGCGGCATCGAACGCCCGCAGCGACAGCACCCGCCGGGCCAGCGCCGGCGGGACTGTGTCGCGATAGCTGGCCGCCTGCTGGGCCTCGCTGACGAAGATCGCGTGCGAGGTGCGATACGGTCCGCTCGCCACGCTCTGGTGGTTGAGCAGCAGCACCTCCCCGCCCACCAATACGTCGTCGAGCGTGATACGGCACGGCGCATCAGGACATTGCGTGACCGTCATCCGGACGATCTCTCGCTCGGCGAGCTCGGCATCGGAGAGGAGATGCAGCGGGGCGAAGGCGGCGGGGTCGAGCCCGGTGATGCGGTAGGTCATGTCCCTCTCCTGCCAGCACCGAGCCCTCGCCGCCTTCCCGAAACTTGCGGTCAAACCTTCACCTCGTCGGATTCCGCCACCTTGGCTAGGCGACCGCTATGGCGATCACCATCCATCGCGGCGAGCTGGCGGCCCCCGACGTCCAGGCGCTGCTCGACCTCCACGTCGCCGCGATGCGCGGACATTCGCCCGCCGATGCGTGCCACGTCCTTCCCGCCACCGCGCTCGACCGCCCCGACATCCTGTTCCTCTCCGCGCGTGAGGACGGCCGATTGCTCGGCGTCGGTGCGCTCAAGGCGCTCAGTCCGACCGAGGGCGAGATCAAGTCGATGCGCACCGCGTCCGCTGCCCTCCGGCGCGGGGTCGCCGCAGCCTTGCTGCGCGCCATCGTCGCCGAAGCCTGCCAGCGCGGCTACCAACGCCTGTTGCTCGAAACCGGGACCGGCCCCGAGTTCGCCGCGGCCAACGCACTCTACGACCGGGCCGGCTTCGTCGAAACCGAAGCCTTTGGGGGCTATCCGCCAAGCCCCTTCACCCGCTTCCTCGCGCTCCATCTCTAGCCGCCTTGCATCGCTGGGGAGGCGCTGCTAGGGGCCTCGCAACCCAGCGGGGGCGTGCGGTTTTCACCAGTCGCGGCGCCCCGCTTTGCATATCTTTTTCGGAGCTTACAGGCGCGTGGAGACATCCGGCGGCATTCGGGCAAGCTTAGCAGGTCGCTATGCCTCGGCCCTGTTCGAACTGGCTCGCGACGAGCGGAAGATCGACGCGGTCTCGACCAGCCTCAAGACCTTGAAGGACGCGCTCGCCCAGTCGGCCGACCTAAAGGAGCTCATCTCCTCGCCGCTGATCCAGCGAAAGGACGCCGCCAAGGCGATCGCCGCCACCGCCGGCTCGCTTCAGCTCGATCCCACCACGACCAATTTCCTCGGTGTCGTGGCGGGCAACGGTCGTCTGCGTCAGCTGCCCGAGATCGTCCGCCTGTTCGAGCGGCTCGCCGCCGATCATCGCGGCGAGACGACCGCCGAAGTCACTACTGCCCGCCCGCTCGACGACGACCAGGTCGCTGCCTTGAAGGCCAGCCTGCGCGCTCGCGCCGGGCGTGAGGTCACTATCGACAGCAAGGTCGATCCCGCCATCCTCGGGGGCATCGTCGTCCGGCTCGGCAGCCAGATGATCGACGCTTCCATCCGCACCAAGTTGAACACTCTAGCCACGGCTATGAAAGGCTGATCATGGACATCCGCGCCGCTGAAATCTCCCGCGTCATCCGCGACCAGATCGCGAACTTCGATGCCGATGCGCAGGTCTCCGAAGTCGGTCAGGTGCTGTCGGTCGGCGACGGCATCGCCCGCATCCACGGCCTCGACAACGTCCAGGCCGGCGAGATGGTCGAGTTCGAGAACGGCACCAAGGGCATGGCCCTCAACCTCGAGAGCGACAACGTCGGGGTCGTGATCTTCGGTTCGGACTCCGACATCTCCGAGGGCTCGAGCGCCAAGCGCACTGGCACTATCGTCGACGTTCCCGTCGGCAAGGGCCTGCTCGGCCGCGTCGTCGACGCACTCGGCAACCCGATCGACGGCAAGGGCCCGATCGTCGCCGAGCAGCGCAGCCGCGTCGAGGTCAAGGCCCCCGGCATCATCCCGCGCAAGTCGGTCCACGAGCCGGTGCAGACCGGCCTTAAGGCGCTTGACGCGCTGGTCCCCGTCGGCCGCGGCCAGCGTGAGCTGATCATCGGCGACCGCCAGACCGGCAAGACCGCCGTCGCGCTCGACACCTTCATCAACCAGAAGGCCGCCAACGCCGGCGACGACGAGGGCCAGAAGCTCTACTGCATCTACGTCGCGGTCGGGCAGAAGCGCTCCACCGTCGCGCAGATCGTCCGCGCGCTCGAAGAGAATGGCGCGATGGAATATTCCATCGTCGTCGCCGCGACCGCCTCGGAGCCGGCCCCGATGCAGTTCCTCGCGCCCTACACCGGCTGCGCGATGGGCGAATATTTCCGCGACAACGGCATGCACGCCGTGATCGTTTATGACGACCTCTCCAAGCAGGCCGTCGCTTACCGCCAGATGTCGCTGCTGCTGCGCCGCCCGCCGGGCCGCGAGGCCTATCCGGGCGACGTCTTCTATCTCCACAGCCGCCTGCTCGAGCGCGCCGCCAAGATGAACGACGCCAACGGCAACGGTTCGCTGACCGCGCTGCCGGTCATTGAGACTCAGGCGGGCGACGTGTCGGCCTACATCCCGACCAACGTCATCTCGATCACTGACGGTCAGATCTTCCTCGAGACCGACCTGTTCTACCAGGGCATCCGTCCGGCCATCAACGTCGGCCTCTCGGTCAGCCGCGTCGGCTCGGCCGCGCAGACCAAGGCGATGAAGAAGGTCGCCGGCTCGATCAAGCTCGAGCTCGCCCAGTATCGCGAGATGGCTGCCTTCGCGCAGTTCGGATCGGACCTCGACGCCTCGACCCAGAAGCTGCTCAACCGCGGCGCCCGCCTGACCGAGCTGCTCAAGCAGCCGCAGTATCAGCCGATGCCGGTCGAGGAGCAGGTCGCCTCGATCTACGCCGGGACGCAGGGCTTCCTCGACAAGGTCGAGACCCGCGACGTCACCCGCTACGAAGCCGCGATGCTGAGCTTCCTCCGCTCGGAGAAGCCCGAGGTTCTCGCCAAGATCCGCGACACCAAGGCGCTCGACGACGATACGGCGGCGGCGCTCAAGGATGCGCTGACGACGTTCGGCAACCAGTTCGCGTAAACGCCCGTCGCCCCGGCGCAGGCCGGGGCCTCTGGCCGCAAGAATCCCGCTGAGATCCCGGCCTCCGCCGGGATGACGACAGGAAGCAGATGGCAAGTCTCAAGGCCCTGAAACTCCGCATCGGCTCGGTGAAGTCGACGCAGAAGATCACCAAGGCGATGAAGATGGTCGCCGCGGCGAAGCTGCGCCGGGCGCAGTCGAACGCCGAGCATGGCCGCCCTTATTCGGCGCGCCTGTCGGAGGTGGTTGCCAGCCTGGCCTCGCGGATCACCGTCGGTCCGCAGAGCCCCAAGCTCATCGCCGGGACCGGAAGCGACCAGCGTCACCTGATCGTCGTCGCCGCTTCTGACCGCGGCCTCGCCGGTGCGTTCAACACCAACATCGTCCGCGCCGTCCGCCGCGCCGCCGATGAGCTGATCGCCCAGGGCAAGGACGTTCAATTCTACCTCGTCGGCCGCAAGGGCCGCCCGGTCATCCAGCGCTTTTACGGCGCCAAGGCGATCGTCGGCCAGTACGACACGTCGGAGATGAAGAACCCGACCTATGCCGACGCGCAGGCGATCGCGGCCGAGGTCATGCACCGCTTCAACTCGGGCCAGTGCGACGTCGTCGACCTCGCTTACTCGAACTTCCGCTCGGTCCTCCTGCAGGAGCCGACGGTCGACCAGATCATCCCGGTCAAGCCCGCCGCGGCCAACGACTCCGGCATCGGCGCCGCCTCGGCCGCGGTCGAATACGAGCCCGACGAGGAGGACATCCTCGCCGCGCTTCTGCCGCGAAATGTCGCGGTGCAAATCTATCGTGCCCTTCTCGAGAATCAGGCCGGCTTCTACGGCAGCCAGATGACCGCGATGGACAACGCCACCCGCAACGCCGGCGACATGATCAAGAAGCTCGGCATCATCTACAACCGCCAGCGCCAGGCCGCGATCACGACCGAACTGGTGGAAATCATCTCGGGCGCCGAAGCGCTCTAACCGACCAAGCAAGGCAAGGAAGCAAAGCCATGGCCACCGCCGCCGACACCATCGCCCCCACGGGCGCCACCAGCAACCTGACCGGCCGCGTCGCGCAGGTCATCGGCGCCGTCGTCGACGTGTCGTTCGAGGGTGAGCTGCCGCCGATCCTCTCGGCGCTCGAGACCGAGAACAACGGTCAGCGCCTCGTCCTCGAGGTCGCCCAGCACCTCGGCGAGAACGTCGTCCGCACCATCGCGATGGACGCGACCGAGGGCCTCACCCGCGGCCAGGTGGTCAAGGCCACCGGCGAGCAGATCCAGGTCCCCGTCGGTCCCAAGACCCTCGGCCGGATCATGAACGTCATCGGTGAGCCGATCGACGAGCGCGGCCCGATCGGCAGCGACCTCAAGTCCTCGATCCACGCTCAGGCCCCGGCCTTCGTCGACCAGTCGACCGAAGCCGCCATTCTGGTCACCGGAATCAAGGTCATCGACCTCCTCGCCCCCTACGCCAAGGGCGGCAAGATCGGCCTGTTCGGCGGCGCCGGCGTCGGCAAGACCGTGCTCATCCAGGAGCTGATCAACAACATCGCCAAGGGCCACGGCGGCGTCAGCGTCTTCGCGGGCGTCGGCGAGCGCACCCGCGAGGGTAACGACCTCTATCACGAGTTCCTCGACGCCGGCGTCATCGCCAAGGACGCCGACGGCAACCCGACCCCAGAGGGCTCGAAGGTCGCCCTCGTGTTCGGCCAGATGAACGAGCCGCCGGGAGCACGCGCCCGCGTCGCGCTGTCGGGCCTCACGCAGGCCGAATATTTCCGCGACGTCGAAGGCCAGGACGTGTTGTTCTTCGTCGACAACATCTTCCGCTTCACCCAGGCGGGTTCGGAAGTGTCGGCGCTGCTCGGCCGCATCCCGTCGGCGGTGGGCTATCAGCCGACCCTGTCGACCGACATGGGCGCGCTACAGGAGCGGATCACCTCGACCAACAAGGGCTCGATCACCTCGGTGCAGGCGATCTACGTCCCCGCGGACGATCTGACCGACCCGGCTCCGGCGACCTCGTTCGCCCACTTGGACGCGACCACCACGCTGTCGCGCGCTATCTCCGAGCTCGGCATCTACCCGGCGGTCGATCCGCTCGACTCGGTCAGCCGCGTGCTCACCCCGGCGGTCGTCGGTCAGGAGCACTACGAGACAGCCCGCGCCGTTCAGGAGACGCTGCAGAAGTACAAGTCGCTGCAGGATATCATCGCCATCCTCGGCATGGATGAGCTGTCGGAAGAAGATAAGCTCACCGTCGCCCGCGCCCGCAAGATCCAGCGCTTCCTCAGCCAGCCGTTCCACGTCGCCGAGGTCTTCACCGGCATCTCGGGCAAGTTCGTAGCGGTCGAGGAGACGGTGCGCAGCTTCAAGGCGGTAGTGAACGGCGACTACGACCACCTACCCGAGGCGGCCTTCTACATGGTCGGCGGCATCGACGAGGCGATCGCCAAGGCCGAGAAGATGGCGGCGGAAGCCTAAATGGCCGAGCTGCACTTCGAGCTGGTCACGCCCGAGAAGCAGGTGCTGTCGGCCGACGTCCATATGGTCGTCGTTCCCGGCAGCGAGGGCGAATTCGGGGTCATGGTCGGCCACGCGCCCTTCACGACCACGCTCCGCGACGGCGAGCTGGCGGTCTACCGCACCGCCGGGGCCACGCCTGAGCGCATCCAAGTCAGCGGTGGCTTCGCCGAAGTCGGCGCTAACGGCCTTACTGTCCTCGCCGAAAGCGCCGTCACCGCCTGACGCATCCGTCCGTTGTGATTCGAAAGGGCGCTCCGCGAGGGGCGCCCTTTTTCGTTCGTTTTCCCCAATTATCCATTCGTTTAAGTTTGCCGCTTATTCACCATCTCCGCGAATTCTCGGATTTCAGGTGAAACAATGAACGCATTCGGCAAGCGCGGCGGCATGAACGGAGCGGGAGCACGCCCCGCCTTCGGCGTGGCCCGGCCGATGAAGGCTGGTCCCGGCAGCGAGCCCGCACCCGCACCGGTCGACGACGTTCCCACCCCGTTCGACAGCTCCATGCCGGCCAACGCCGACGCCATGGATCGTCTTAACAACCGCATGAACGGCAGCGGCGATGCCGCTTCGTCCAAGACCGAAGGGTTCGAGGCCAGCGTCCACAAGATCAAGGAGCAGGTGCTCCCGCGCCTGCTCGAGCGGGTCGACCCGGAAGCCGCCGCCACGCTCGGCAAGGACGAGCTGGCCGAGGAATTCCGCCCGATCATTTCCGAGGTGCTCGCCGAGCTCAAGATCAACCTCAACCGGCGCGAGCAGTTCGCGCTGGAGAAGGTGCTGGTCGACGAACTGCTCGGCCTCGGGCCGTTGGAAGAGCTGCTCGCCGACCCGGCGGTCAGCGACATCATGGTCAACGGACCTGACCAGACCTTCGTCGAACGCAAGGGCAAGCTCGAGGTCGCGCAAATCCAGTTCCGCGATGAGGAGCATCTGTTCCAGATCGCCCAGCGGATCGTGAACAAGGTCGGCCGCCGCGTCGACCAGACCACCCCGCTCGCCGACGCCCGTCTCGCCGACGGCAGCCGCGTCAACGTCATCATCCCGCCGCTCTCGCTGCGCGGCACCGCCATCTCGATTCGTAAGTTCTCCGAAAAGCCGATCACGCTCGACATGATGCGTGGCTTCGGGTCGATGTCGGAGAAGATGGCGACCGTGCTCAAGATCGCCGGCGCCGCGCGGATGAACGTGATCATCTCGGGCGGTACCGGCTCGGGCAAGACGACCATGCTCAACGCCCTGTCGAAGATGATCGACCCGGGCGAGCGCGTGATCACCATCGAGGACGCGGCCGAACTTCGCCTGCAGCAGCCGCACTGGCTGCCACTCGAAACCCGCCCGCCCAATCTTGAGGGCCAAGGCGCGATCACCATCCGCGACCTCGTCATCAACGCCCTGCGTATGCGTCCCGACCGGATCATCCTGGGCGAGATTCGTGGTCAGGAAGCGTTCGATCTCCTGGCCGCGATGAATACCGGCCACGACGGCTCGATGGCGACGCTCCACTCCAACTCCCCGCGCGAATGCCTCGCGCGTATGGAGAACATGGTGATGATGGGCGACATCAAGATCCCGAAAGAGGCCATCAGTCGCCAGATCGCCGACTCGGTCGACCTCATCGTCCAGGTGAAGCGTCTCCGCGACGGCTCGCGTCGCACCACCAACGTCACCGAGGTGATCGGCATGGAGGGCGAGGTTATCGTCACCCAGGAGCTGTTTAAGTTCGAATATCTCGACGAGACCGCCGACGGAAAGATCATCGGCGAATATCGTTCGATGGGCCTGCGCCCCTACACGCTCGAAAAGGCCAAGCAGTACGGCTTCGACCAGCCTTACCTTGAAGCGTGCCTGTAAGACTTTGAAATCCAGGAGGGGCCGTCCCCGGTGGACAGCCCCTCCCCCTTCTCACTCAACGTAGATTCCGACCACCTTCCAAGCGCCTTGCTCCTGGTCGAGCGAAACCGTCTCGATCGCCTCGCGGCCGCTGGCGAAGCGGGTCCGATACTGGACGACGTGGACCCCTGCCGGCGGCGCCGGGACGTCACTCTCGGCAACAAAGGTCCGCGAAACGACCGCGCCCAGCGGTACCCGTACCTTTTGAGCCGCGCCGGTCCAATTTTGCAGCGTGTTGAGCGACCGGAACGAAGTGCTGGTCGCGGCATAGGCGTCCTGCCAGCGCGCCGCGTCGCCCAGCTCGAGGAAGCCGCGGGCGGCGGCCGCGGCTGCGCCTTCGGCGACCGGCTGGGAGGTGGCCGGCGCCAGCGTTACCGGCGACGACGGCTGAGCTGCGGCAAGCAGAAAAAGTCCGAACAACAATGACATGGCAATCGCTCCTTCGATCAGCCGTGAAGCTAGCGCGCGACGCTGTGCGTCGGGTGCCACTTGATCGGCGACGGCAGAGGATGGGGAGCTTTCCGCAACTTCGTCATCCCGCAAAGCCTTGTCCCCCAACTTTTCGGGGTCCGCCCCTTCCTGATCGAGGAGCAGGCGCGCAGCTTCGCGGCTGCTTGATACGGCAAGCTTGCGACGGGCGTCGCGCAGCCGCTCGTTGATCGTGTGCACCGAAAGGCCGAGTTCGCGCGCGGTCGACTTGGCATCGTGCCCGCGCACGATCAGACGCAGCGTCTGCTTTTCCTTCTCGGTCAGTCGGTGAAGGTCGGTCGTCATCGCGGCCAAGGGTAGTTCGGGGTCCGCCGGCAGCCACCCCTAAAAACTAGTACTACGATCCGACCGTACTACAAACCTACGACGTTTTGGTGATTTCAAGCGGCTTCACGTGCACCGCCTTGATGTTAACGAACTCGCGAATGCCGAAGGCGGCGCACTCGCGGCCGTAGCCCGAATGCTTGACGCCGCCGAATGGCATTCGGCTGTCCGAACGGACGTTCTCGTTGACGAAGCTCATCCCCGCTTCGAGCTCTTCCGCCGCGATCCGCCGCCCGCGCGCGAGGTCGCCGGTTAGCACGCCCGAGCCAAGACCGAATTCGCTGGCATTGGCGATGGCAATGGCGTCCGCCTCGTCCTTGGCCGAGATGATCGCCGCGACCGGTCCGAATACCTCTTCGTCATGCGCCGGCTGCCCGGCCTTGACGTCGGTTAGGACCGTCGCCGGATACCAGGCCCCGGGTTGGTCGGGCTTCTCACCGCCGAGTAGCAGCCGGGCGCCGTGCGCCACGCTCTTTTCCACCTGCTCGTGGATCTCGTCCCGCGCCGCGACGCTCTGCATCGGCCCGAGCTTGGTGGCTTCCTGTGTCGGATCGCCCATTGTAAACCCGCGCATCGCCTCGACCAGCGCCTGCTCGAAGGCGGGCTTGATCGCCTCGACCACGATGAAGCGCTTGCCGGCGATGCAACTCTGCCCGCCGTTGACCATCCGCGCGGTCGCCGCGACTTTTGCCGCAGCCGCCACGTCGGCATCCTCGAGCACGACGTAGGCGTCCGACCCGCCAAGCTCGAGTACGCACTTCTTGAGCACACCTCCCGCGGCGGTAGCGACGCTCTTCCCCGCCGGCACGCTGCCGGTCAGCGTCACCGCCGCGACATGTTCGTCCTCGATCAGCGCGGCGACCTCCTTGCTCGGCAGGATCAGCGTCCGGAACAGGTCCTTGGGCACTCCGGCATCGTGCAGCACCTGCTCGATCGCCAAGGCGCAGCCAGGCACGTTACTGGCATGTTTGAGTAGCGCACCATTCCCCGCCATAAGCGCCGGGGCGGCGAAGCGGATCACCTGCCAGAAGGGGAAGTTCCACGGCATCACCGCCAGCACGACGCCAATCGGATTGAAGGTGACGAACGCTTCTGCATCGGTGCCGAGATCGACCGGCTCCTCGGCCAAGTAATGCTCGGCATGATCGGCGAACCAGTCGCAATGGAAAGCGCACTTCTCGATCTCGGCGCGGCCCTCGGTCAAGGTCTTGCCCATCTCGGCGGTCATCAGCGCGGCATAATCGCCCTCCCGCTCGCGCAGCAGCCCCGCCGCTCGGCGCATGACCGCCGCCCGGTCGGCGAAGCTCGTCCGGCGCCACGCCTGGTGGGCCGCCTTGGCCGCCCGCGCCGCCGCCCGCGCCTCGTCCAAGGAATTTGATTGGTAGCTCTTGCCCGGTTCACCCGTCGCCGGGTTCACCGTCTGCACCTGATCGCTCGTTCGCTCCGCGCCGTCGGCCATAATCACTCCTTTGCCCACTCAACGATGGAGGGACGATTTGGAGGCGGCGGCTCGAGATGAATTCGTCGCAATCGTGCCCGGGTGATGCCGTCAGCGCTCCATCCGATATTGCAGGGTCAGCGTGACGCCCGTCTCGATCTGGCCGGGCGCGATGCTATCGCGCTCGGGAGCCGGCGGCGGCGGCGGCGGAGGAGCGCCGGCCCGGAGGCGGCTGCCGGTCACCACGATTTCGCTAGCGCGGTAGGAAACACCCTCCTGCACCGTAAGCAGGCTGACCTTCGCGAAGCCGGCGCTGCGGGCATATTCGGTCGCCTCGGCCACGCCTCGCGCCATCGCCTGCGTCCGTGCCCGGGCGCGGATCGGCAGGGGGTCGGCAATCTCGAAATAGGGCCCGCTGATCCCGGTCGCACCGGCGCTGGTCAACGTATCGAGCAGCGCGGTCAGGCGATCGAGGTTACGGGTCTTGATGCGCACACTGTTGCTGGCGATGTAGCCGTTGAAGCGCTGGCGCCCGACCCCGCCAACATTTTCGTAGACGTAATCGGCGTTGAGCGAGATGCCCTGGGTCTGCACGTCCTTGTCGGCGATACCCGCGCGGCGGATGGCGCCGAGCAGCGCCTCGGTCTTGATCCGGTTCTCCGCCAGCGCATCGGTCGCCTTGGGTGCCCGCCCCTCGGTGGAGATTGTCAACGTCGCCTGGTCCGGCGCGGTGCGCAATTGCTCGCTTATGACGAGGGTGATGACGGGGTTGGCCGCAAGCTCCGCCGGCGCGGCATTGACGATCTGCGCAGCAGCCGGACTGGCAGTGACAAGCGACAACGGCAACAGCCAGACACGCGCGGACATCGGCACTCCCCTTCTGATGAGGCCGCCATCCTGCCCGTGCGATCCGGTGGGGGCAAGCGCGCCGCCGCCCCTGCCCCACCGAATCGTCGGTCGCTAGCGCGCTCCGCCGCCATCCGCCGCGGCGCGACGGAAGAAGGAGGGTGGCGGCAGGAACAGCTTCCGCAAGCTGATCGAGACGGTCCGTCCGGCCGGATTGAGCAGGTCGGGCTGATAGTTGAACGGGATGGCCCCAAGATTGTCGCGGACCTGCTGCTTGGAATCGAACAGGTTATTGACGCCAAGGCGGAATTGAACCCCGCGCAGCCAGGGATGCTTGAGCACCAGGTCGGGCCTCTCCCCGAGATTGGCGAATGCCGAAATGTTGAGCTGCGCGAGCGGCGAGAAGCGTAGATTGCTGGTGCCGCTCTGGACGTCGCCGCCATTCTGCCAGGTTCCCGACAGCCGCAAGCCCAGGCCATTATTGAAATAGCCGCCCTCGGCTTCGAGCTTGTGACGCGGCTGGAAGCCGCCACTGACAAGTTCACCGTTAAGGTAGCTCAGGATCGGCCCACCCGGACCAATCTGCGCGTCATCGCGGAACACCCAGGTGTGGTACAATGAGAATTGCAGGCGCCCGCCCTGGCGGAAGTTGCCGCCGCCGCCGCCGCGTCCACCGCCGCCCCCGCCGTCTCGGCCGCCACCTGGCGGCCCACCTGCGCCGGGCCGCCCACCGCCTGGCGGCAGTCCGAATTGCTTGCGGAAGGCGTCTATCACGGCTTGGGTCGGCCGTGCCGACGTCAGGGGCTTGGAGAAGTTGATCCCCCAGCGCAGCTCGTCCCGGCTAGCGCGGTAGAGGTTCACCGGCGTCACATCCACCCGCAGCAGCGTACCGGTGACCGGGTCGCGCGTAATCCGGTCCGGGAACGCACTCTGCACCGCCGCGGTCACGCCCGGGAAATCGCTGATGACGTTGCTCGACCGCGTATGGCTGTAATCGGCGCGTAGGTTGATGTCCTTTTCGGCCCATGGCTTCCAGGTCACGCCGAACTTGGTGACGTTGCGGCGGTCGGGCGTCAGCGCCGGATTGCCGCCGCTTACCACGTCGGCCAGTACGGTCGTTCCAGTGACGAAGTCGAACACGCGGGTGGCCGGCGTGACGAGTTGCGGGTCACCAAGCTGGTCGAGCGTCGGAGCAGACTCGTCGCGGGTGTAGCTGAGGATGAAATTGAACGGGACGGAGGGCGACCAGTTAACCCCCGCACCGATGGTGTTGAGCGACTTGACGTCGGACAGGTGCTCGACATTGCCATTCAGGTTGAGGGTTAGATTGCCGAGCGCGTCGAAATCCGAGCGGCGACGCGATAGCGGCATATCCACGCTGAAGCCGGCGTTGACCGACTGGCGCGTGAAGTGGGTCGGATCGACTGCCACGCCCTGGCGGGACGAGCGGCTGGAGATACTCTCGGCGTCGGCCCCGGCCTTGAGCGTCACTGCCAGCTCGCCCGCCGGCAGCTTGAACAGGCTGCCGTTAAGCACCGCGTCGATGTTGCCGGTCTGCGTATTGACCCGGGCATTGTCGGTGTAGCCCGTGAGCGCCGCCGTTTCGCGGTCGGTCTCGGTGGTCGTCCGCGCCGCCTGATAGCCGCCCGTGAACGACCATCGCCAATCGTCCTGATTGCCGTTGAGGGCGAAGTTGAGCTGACCCGAAAGCGTGTTGCTGTGCCGGTCGAGGCCGACTCCCGGGACGATCAGCGATGGTCCGAGGAGATTGTCACCGCTCTGCTGCTGCACCTGCCCATCAACTGTCGCCGAGGCCTTGCCGATACTGAAATTGTGCGTCCCCCCGACGCGCGCCAACTCCTGCGAGCCCACTAGCGTGCGATACGGCCGCGGATCTGGTCCGGGGCCGCTGAGCATAATCAGCCGCTCATTTTCGGTGATGGCACTATTGCCCTCAACGTGCGCGTTAAGGGTGGTGCGACTGGTCTTGCCGATCTGAAGCCGCGTCACGTCAGCTTGGCCACTGCTGTTGCCGCCCGCGGTCGGGACGGTTCCCTGCGCCTGCACCGAGGTCGAGCGGAAACGCGAGCGAAGCACGATGTTCACGACCCGCTGGTTGGCACTGTAGCCATATTTGAGTGCGACTTCCTCGGGCAGGATGTCGAGGCGGAGGATCGCCTCGGGCGGCAGATCGCGGATTTCGCGGAAGCCCGAGATCCGCCGGCCGTTGAGCAGCACCACCGGCTGCTCGCCGCCGCGTCCGCGGATGCTGCCGAGCTGCGGGCTCAATTGCTGCAACAGCTCGGCGACGCTGCTGGCGCCGTAGGCCCGAATGTCGCGCGAGGTGAGCGTATTTTCAGGCGGAATGTCGCCGATCACCGCGGTCGGATCGCGGCGCCCGATCACCGTCACTTCCTCGCCCTCTTCGTCGTCGACGGCGGTGGAAGAACTGGCGGAGGGAACCTGCGCAGCAGTGGTCACCGGCGCCGTGGTCGAAGTTGGGGCGGCCGTCGTTGCGGGCCCCTCCGCTGGAGCTGGAGCTGGAGCTGGAGCTGGAGCTGGAGCTGGCGCGGGTGCCGGAGTGGTCTGAGCATGAATGGGGATTGCGAGCGCGGCAATGGCGCCGCCGGTCAGGAGAAAACGGGTCATGGCCGCGTCGCTACACCAAAAAGGGGTGAACGTCGGGTGACCGGTGCATGACCTTCGACGGGCGGGCGGCAGGGACCGACCGGCGATGGTCGGACGACGTCGCCCGGGATACCCGGGCCAGGCGCTCCAGCATAGCTTGGCACTGTCGGCGCCCCGGCCGGGAAGGACTCTGGACATCAACCACTTAGCCATTATATACCGATCGATATGGAAGCGCTTCTGCAACGGGCCTGCAAGGGTCGTCCCCGCGAATTCGACGTCGACGATGCGTTGGCGGCAGCGCTACGCGTGTTTTGGCAAAAGGGCTATGAAGGCACCTCGCTGACCGATCTGACCGAGGCGATGGGGATCACCCGCCCGAGTCTCTATGCCGCCTTTGGCAACAAGGAGTCGCTGTTTCGCAAGGCGCTCGACCTCTACGAATCCGAGAAGCTCGCTTATATCGGTGAGGCACTCGCCGCGCCGACTTCGCGCGAAGTCGCCCACCGGCTGCTCAGCGGCGCGCTGGCGACGCAGACCAGTGAATGCGAGCCGCGCGGTTGCCTCCGAGTGATCAGCTCAGTGACCTGCGGCGCGGAAGCCGAATCGGTCAAAGCCGACCTTCAGGCGCGCCGGGCATCGTCGCATCAGGCTATTCTCCAGCGAATGGAACAGGCGAAGGCCGACGGCGATCTGCCGGCGCATACCGACGTCGCGGGCATCACCAATTATCTCCTGGCCGTACTCCAGGGCATGTCCGTGCAGGCCGGCAATGGCGCGACGAAGGAACAGCTGGCCGAGGTCGTCAGGACCACGATCGCCATATGGCCCGGCAAATAGCCAAAAAAGTTTTCTACCAAGCGGTACAAAACCCTTGACCGCCGCCCTCCGCGTTTATATACCGCTCAGTATAGAACAATCGTCGAGAGAAGCGCCGATGCTCAAACTCTGTACTGTGGATCCGTCTGACGCCCGCTAGGGGCGTCTAGCATCACTCACCAGCGGCTCGCTCATCGCCGACGTCTTTTTTGACGCCGGGGATGTCCGGTCCGCGCCCGCCAAACCTCCGTTTCGACCTCCGTCCGCCGGCCCCGGCCGCGGCGATCGGTCGAGCCTTGCCCGCCGAACAGGAACAATCCCATGGCCAGCCTGCCCATCACCGCTTTGCCCGCCCCCCGCCCCACCGTCCTCCCCGCTGTCGCCCCCAAGGTGGTGCCGGTCGAGCGCGTCAGCATTGTCCCCGAAGCGCGCCTGTCCGCGCTCGAGTGGTCGATCGTCGCGCTGGCCGAGCGCGACAGCCTCGCCAGCCTGCGCGAGCCCGGGCGCATCGCCGCCGCGCTCGAGAGTTTGTTCGGCCTCGCCCGCCCCAATCGGCTTGCCGATCCGCGGCTCGAGGCCCTGCGCCGCGTTTCCGTCCACGTCTGGCGCAATCGCTGGAAAGTGCCGGGCGATGAGCTGCGCGCTTTCACCGATGCCGGTTTCACGCTCGACCAGTATGAACTCATCCAGCTCAGCATCGCCAAAAGCCATCAGCAGTCGCGCCGCCGCCGCGGGAGCTATCGTCGATGAATGCCCCGACCACACCTCCCCGCGAGGAGACGCTCGAAAGGGTTCCCCCGCCCGCCGGCCTCCGGCGCTGGTCGACGCGGCAGAAAGTTGCGCTCGGCGCGCTTCCCGTCGCCCTCGCGGGTGGCCTGTTGCTGGCGCGTAGCGGCGGCTCGGCCGCTCCGGCGGCACCGCCGCCGGTGACGGTGACCGCCGCGACTCCGCTCATCCGCTCGATCGCCGAGTGGGATGATTACAGCGGCCGCTTCGAAGCCAGCCGTGCGGTCGAGGTGCGGCCGCGCGTCTCGGGCGCCATCATTGGCGTTCACTTCACGGACGGCGCGGTGGTCCGCCAAGGCCAATTGCTCTTCACCATCGACCCGCGGCCGTTCGCCGCGGCGGTGGCTGAGGCTCGCGCCGCCGTCGCCGGTGCCCGCAGCGATCTCGCGCTCGCCAATGCCGAGCTGGCGCGGTCCGACGCGCTGGTCGCCAAAGGCTTCGTGTCGCGCGCCGATATCGACCGGCTGCGGGCCAAGGTCCAGGCCGCGCAGGCCGAGCTCGCCGCCGCGCAGGCGCGGGTGCGCTCGCGCGAACTTGACCTCGGCTTCACCCAGGTGCGGGCGCCGATCACCGGGAGGATTTCCGACCGCCGGATCGATCCGGGCAATCTGGTCGCGGGCGGCGCCACTGGCAGCGAGGCGACCTTGCTGACCACCATCAACGCGCTCGACCCGATCTATTTCGCCTTCGACGCGTCCGAGGCGCTGTTCCTCAAAGCGCGGCGGGCACGTGAGACCGGCCAGGCGCCGACCGAAGTCGCCATCCGCCTGCAGGACGAGACCGACTATCGCTGGAAGGGGCGCCTTGAGTTCACCGACAACGGCCTCGACACGCGCTCGGGCACCATTCGCCTCCGCGCGGTGGTGAACAACGGCGGGCAGTTCCTGACCCCGGGGATGTTCGGCAACCTTCGCCTGGCCTCGGGCGCGCCGGTCAGCGCGCTGCTCGTGCCCGACGCGGCGGTGACGACGGATCAGGCGCGCAAGGTCGTGACCGTGGTCGACGGCGACGGCAACCTGTCGCCGCACCCGGTCTCGGTCGGACCGCTGATCGACGGCTTGCGCGTCATCCGCTCGGGGCTCAGCCCCAGCGATCATGTGGTGGTCGACGGCGCGCAGCTCGCGATGCCGGGCACCCGGGTCAAGGTCCGGATGAGCACGATCGCCCCCGCGGCCGCGCCCCCCGCGCCAGGCCCGGTGGCGCCGGTCTCCGGCACCGCGACCTTCTCCCGCTAGCACCGAAACTCTCCTTCCCGTTCACCCAACGCCTCCGGGCGTGGAGCCTTCGTCATGCGCCTATCCCGTTTCTTCATCACGCGGCCGATCTTCGCGGCGGTCATTGCGGTGCTAATCACCGTGATGGGCGGCATCGCCTATTTCGCGCTGCCGGTGTCGCAATATCCCGACATCGTGCCGCCGACGGTGACGGTGAACGCCAGCTATCCCGGCGCCTCGGCCGAGACGGTCAGCTCGACGGTGGCGGCGCCGATCGAGCAGGAAATCAACGGCGTCGACAACATGCTCTACATGTCGTCGCAGTCGACCGGCGACGGCCGCCTGACCATAACGGTGACGTTCAAGCAGGGCACCGACCTCAACGCCGCGCAGGTGCTCGTCCAGAACCGCGTCGCGATCGCCGCGCCGCGGCTGCCGCAAGAAGTGCAGCGGCTCGGCATCGTCACCCGCAAGACGTCGCCCGACTTCCTGATGGTCGTGAACCTCGTCTCACCGGGCAACAAGCTCGATCGCGGCTACATGTCCAATTACGCGCTGAGCCAGATCCGCGACCGCATCGCGCGGCTTGACGGGGTCGGCGACGTCCAGCTGTTCGGCTCGCGCGATTATGCCATGCGGGTGTGGATCGATCCCGACCGCGCCGCCGCCCTGAACCTGACCGCCGGCGAGATCGTCGCGGCGCTGCAGGCGCAGAACGTCCAGGTTGCCGCCGGCACGCTCGGCCAGCCGCCCTACGCCACGGGCAGCGCTTACCAGCTCAATGTCGAGACCCAGGGTCGGCTGACCGACCCGCAGCAATTCGCCAACGTCGTCATCCGCAGCGACTCTGACGGCCGCCAGGTCCGCGTGTCCGATGTCGCCCGGGTCGAGCTCGGGGCGGCCGATTACGCCTCCAACACCTATCTGTCGGGTCAGCCGACGGTGCTGCTCGGCGTTTTCCAGCGGCCCGGCTCGAACGCGCTGGCGGCTGCAGCGGCGGTCCAGAACGAGATGAAGGCGGCGTCCAAGTCCTTTCCGCCCGGCCTCGAGTATAAGGTCATCTACAACCCGACCGAGTTCATCGCCCAGTCGATCGACGCCGTCGGCCACACCCTGCTCGAGGCGATCGGGCTGGTGGTGCTGGTGATCATCGTCTTCCTCCAGCGCTGGCGCGCGGCGGTGATCCCGGTGGTTGCGATTCCCGTCTCGCTGATCGGGACCTTCGCGGTGCTAGAGCTGGTCGGCTATTCGCTGAACAGCCTGTCGCTGTTCGGGCTGGTGCTGGCGATCGGCATCGTGGTCGACGACGCCATCGTCGTGGTCGAAAATGTCGAACGCAATCTCGCCAAAGGGATGAGCGCGCTCGAGGCCGCGCGTACCTCGATGGACGAGGTCGCCGGCGCGCTGGTCGCGATCGTGCTGGTGCTGTGCGCGGTGTTCCTGCCGACGCTTTTCCTCAACGGCCTGTCGGGCGCCTTCTACCACCAGTTCGCGGTGACCATCTCGGCCGCCACGCTCATTTCGCTGCTCCTGTCGCTGACCCTGTCGCCGGCGCTGGCAGCGCTGCTGCTCCGCCCGCACAGCCATGTCGCGCCGAGCAATCGGCTGGTCGCGCTGGCGGCTGCGGCCGGCGACCGCTTCAACCGCGCGTTCGAGCATTTCAGCGAGCGTTACGCGGCGTTGACCGCCCGGCTGGTGCGCGCGCCCAAGCGGATGATGGCTGCCTATGCGGTGCTGATCGCGGCCACCGTCGGGCTGTTCACGATAACGCCCACCGGCTTCATCCCCGCGCAGGACCAGGGCTACTTTCTGACCGTCATCCAGCTCCCGCCCGGCTCGTCACTCGAGCGGACCGACGCGGTGATGCGCAAGGTCGTCGACCGGATCCTGCCGATCAAGGGCGTCGAGGGCGCGGTGATGCTCGCCGGCTTCGACGGCGCCTCGCAGACCCAGGCGCCCAACGCCGCCGCCGCCTACATCCCGCTCAAGTCGTTCGCCGAGCGCGAGAAGCTCGGCGTCAAGCTCGCGGACATCATGACCGAGGCGCAGAAGCGCACCGGCGACATCAACGAGGCGCGGCTGCTGATCGTCCCGCCGCCGCTGATCCAAGGCATCGGCTCGGCCGGCGGCTATCGGATGATCGTTCAGGATACCGGCGGTCACAGCTTCCAGCAATTGTCGGGCCTGTCGTGGGGGATCATCGGCAAGGCCAATCAGACCCCAGGCCTCAAGCAGGTCTACACGCTGTTCGACATCAACACGCCGCGGGTGTTTGCCGACATCGACCGGACAAAGGCCGACCTGCTCGGCGTGCCGCCAGAGCGGATTTTCGAGGCGCTCCAGGTCTATCTCGGCTCGGCCTTCGTCAACGATTTCAACTTGCTCGGCCGCACTTACCACGTCACCGCGCAGGCCGACGCCCCCTATCGGGCGAGCGAATCCGACATCGCCAACCTCCGCGCCCGCTCGAACTCGGGCGCGATGGTCCCGATCGGCTCGGTCGCGACCTTCGAGGACCGCACCGGCCCCTATCGCGTCTCACGCTACAACGGCTTCCCAGCGGTCGAGATCGACGGCGACACCGCGCCCGGATATTCGTCTGGCCAGTCGCTCGATGCGATGGACAGGATTGCGTCCGAGGTCCTGCCCGCCGGCTTCCACACCGAGTGGACCGGCATTGCCTATCAGCAGAAGGCCGCCGGAAGCACGGCCGGGCTGGTGTTCGCCATGGCCGTCCTGTTCATCTTCCTTGTGCTCGCGGCGCAGTTCGAGAGCCTGGTGCTTCCGCTGTCGATCATCCTGATCGTGCCGATGTGCCTGCTGGCGGCAATGGCTGGCGTGACCCTCCGCGGCATGGACAACAATGTGCTGACCCAGATCGGCCTGGTGGTGCTGATCGCGCTGGCCGCCAAGAATGCGATCCTGATCGTCGAGTTCGCCCAGCAGGACGAGGCGGCGGGCATGTCGCCGATCGAAGCGGCCGTCCGCGCCGCCCGCGACCGCCTGCGGCCGATCCTGATGACCAGCTTCGCCTTCATCCTCGGCTCGCTGCCGCTGCTGGTAGCAAAGGGCGCCGGCGCCGAGCTCCGCCAGGCATTGGGCACCGCGGTCTTCTTCGGGATGATCGGAGTGACTGCCTTCGGGCTGATCTTCACGCCCACGTTCTACGTGGTCTGCCGCAGCCTCGCCGAACGCAGCGCCCGCTGGCGGCAGGCGCCGCGCTCAGGCGGAGGCGAGCCGAGCCTGGTGCCAGCCGAATAGTTGATGCCCGACCGCCGCCCGAGCGGGCGCTACGACGCTCGCTTCAGCTCGGCTCTGCTCGGCTCGGCTCGGCTCGGCTCGGCTCGGCTCGGCTCGGCTCGGCTCGGCTCGGCGAATAGGAAAGATGGAAAAATGGTGGGCGTGGCAAGGATTGAACTTGCGACCCCTGCGATGTCAACACAGTGCTCTACCACTGAGCTACACGCCCACTCGACGCGGCACCTAGTCGGACTTGGCCGGGGGTGCAAGCCTTGTCAGCGCACTAAAGCCGGCTGTGCTGGTCTTCGGTCTGGAAGATGCGATCGACCTCGGCGACGAGGTCCTTGAGATGGAACGGCTTGCTCAGCAGCTTGGCCTCAGGCGCGGTGCGGCCGCTTTGCAGCGCGACGGCGGCGAAGCCCGTGATGAACATCACCCGGATCGCGGGATCGATCACCGCCGCCTTCTGCGCCAGCTCGATCCCGTCCATCTCGGGCATGACGATGTCGGTCAGCAGGAGGTCGAAGCGCTCCTGCTCAAGCAGGGGCATCGCCTCGGTGCCGCAGCCGACGGCGGCCACATCGTAACCGACGCGGGTCAGCGCGCGCGCCAGATACTCGCGCATCGAAGTGTCGTCTTCGGCCAGCAGGATTCGAAACATATGACCGCTCCTATGCGCCCGCTGCTTAACATTTTCCATGCCTTGTAGCGGCCCCTCCCAATCTGGCACGTGAACCTTGCGCAAAAAGGCGCCAAGGGAGGCGATGCCATCGATGATGGCAGCAGTTCGTTATAGCATGGCCGGCACACAACAAGGAACGGCAGCCCGATGACGGAAACAACGCCGCTGTCGCCGATCGTCCGGCCCGGGACCGGTCGCTGGCCGGTGCTGCTGTCAGTTCCGCATGCCGGGACCTCTTATCCCCCGGCCCTGCTGGCGGATTCCCGCCACGGCCGCCGCGCGCTGGAGGCGCTCGAGGATCCGCTGGTCGACCGGCTAATCTGGCGGGCGGCAGCGCTCGGTATCGGGGCGGTCATCGCGCGCGCGCCGCGCGGGCTTATCGACTGCAATCGCGGACCGCTCGAGATGGACGCGCGGATGATCGATGCTGAGCCGGGGCACGACCCCGGTCCCCGTGCCCGCGGCGGCCTCGGCCTGGTCCCGACCCGCACCCCGCGTCACGGCGAACTGTGGCGGCGACCGCTCAGCCGCAGCGAGCTCCAGCGCCGCAAGAACAGCGCCTGGACCCCCTTTCACGACGCGCTGGCGGAGCAACTGAGACTTCTCCATCGCCGCCACGGCGAAGTGCTGTTGCTCGACGTCCATTCGATGCCGGCGCGCGCGGCAGGATTGCCGCGCCTTGTGATCGGAGACCGCCACGGCCGCAGCGCCGCTGCCTGGCTCGGCGACCTCGTGCGCCGCACAGCGGAAGGCGCCAGGGTCTCGACCGCCTTCAACGACCCCTACGCCGGAGGCTATGTCGTCGAGCGCCACGGTCGCCCGCGCACGGGGGTCCACGCGCTTCAGCTCGAGTTTGATCGCGGTTGTTACTTGGCGGCGGACGGGCGCTCGCCCGGAGCGGGTTTCGACCGCGTTGCCCGGCTGCTTGAACAAATGGCGCGCGACGCTGGCGAAGCCTTGCTCGACCGCCAGGCGTCGCTCGAAGCTGCTGAATAGAAAAACGGCCACCTCGCCCGCAGGCAAGATGGCCGAGTTCAGGGAAGAACGCAGCTGTCGCGGTGGACGACTGCGAAGGCCGGGCCACGAAGGGGGGACACGCGGCCCGGCTCCACCCAGATGGGAAGCCGGGCCGTCGCCGCCAAGCCCCTAGGGCACGGCCCGCCGCGCCAGACTCACGACTGGACGGCGGTCGCCTGCGGCTGGAACGATGCGGGCAGCGGGCCCGTGCCCTGCTGCACCTGACGGCTGAACAGGTCGCGGACTTGGCCCAAGCTGAACAGGTGCGCGTAGAGCAGCGGCAACATGCCGTTCTGATTCATCTTGCGAAGCTCGTCGCCGCGGGTCTCGCGGAACTTCTCTTCGTCGATCATCTGGAAACCGCGATAAACGAACGGCTGCTCGCTGCCCTCGGGCTGGATCGCAACTTCGCCATCCATTAGCAGGCCCGACTTCTTGAGTTCGGTCATGAAGAACTGGGTGCGCTGCCCGGCCTGCTCGAACTGCTCGCAGAACTCGAGAATGGCGCGGGTCGCCTCGCTCGGCTGGTCGCCGTCGAACAGCGCCTGGCCGTCCTCGAAATCACCGATCGCATTGGCGGTCGGGTCGAAGCAGAGCGATAATTCGTCGCTGTCGGGCGCTAGGCGCGCGAGCAGGAACGGGTAGCGGCGCAGATAGGCCGGCATGTAAACGCTGCTGTCGAGCGGCTTGCCGTCCTTGTCGACGAACGTGTTGAGCCCCTCGTTGAGCGCCATCAGCGCCAGCGGCACCGGCTCGTCGCCGACCGAGAAGATGATCGGGTAATGACGCTGGGCCGACGAGAACTCGTCCACCGTCAGCGGGATGGCATGGATCTGGGCGAGCGCGGGCAGAGACTCGATCCCGCGCACCTTCAGCGAGCCGTGCGCCTGGCTATTGAGCGGCTCAAGCTGATTATACAGAATCGGCAGCGCAGTCGGCGCGGCAGTCGCCATGATCAAGAAACTCCTGGAAAAAAGGCCCCGGTAGGACGCGGGTCGCGCTCTAAAAGCGCCGGCTGCATCTGGCAAGGGCGGCCGGGTTCATCGGGTGTTCAACGGCGGCCAACGAAGCCCATGCTCCTTGCCTTCCTGATCGGTGCCCCGGTTGATCCTTTCGGCCTTTCCCCTGTTTACCGCCTTGCTCACGCTGTTCGGCGCTCCGCCTGAAGCCGTCAGCATTGCGCGAGTGACGGTCAGCGAGGAGATCGTGATGCGCGTGCCGGTGATCCGCCCGCGCTTCCCCGTGCCGATCCGCTGGGAGGAGGCCAAGGGGCCGCGCTGCATCAGGGCCGACAACATCCTGGCGACCGCGCTCGCCGACGACGGCAGCATCGATTTCCTCATGCGCAGCCGCGAGCGCATCCGGGGCCAGCTCGAAAATCAGTGTCCGACGCTCGATTTCTACGGCGGCCTCTATCTACAGTCGGTCGACGGGGCGATCTGCGCCCGCCGCGACGAAGTGCGCAGTCGGATCGGCGGATCGTGTGCGATCGAACGTTTCCGGCGGATGGTCCCCCACCCCATCCGCTGACATTTCTTGACTTTGAACGACTTATCACGCACGGCGCAGAGCGCCTGCGGCGACGATCGCCTGCGCGGGCTTATTCCGGATAATTACATGAATTTTGCCGATCTCGGCCTTTCCGACGAACTGCTGCGCGCTGTCGAGGACAGCGGCTACACCGAAGCCACGCCGATCCAGTCCAAGGCGATCCCGTCCGTGCTGATGGGGCGCGACCTGGTCGGCATCGCCCAGACCGGCACTGGCAAGACCGCCGCATTCGTGCTGCCGATGATCGACATCCTTGGCAACGGCCGCAGCCGGGCCCGGATGCCGCGCTCGCTGATCCTTGAACCGACCCGCGAACTTGCCGCGCAGGTCGCCGAGAATTTCGAGAAATACGGCAAATATCACAAGCTCTCGATGGCGCTGCTGATCGGCGGCGTGCAGATGGGCGACCAGGTCAAGGCGCTCGAGAAGGGCGTCGACGTGCTGATCGCTACCCCCGGCCGGCTGATGGACCTGTTCGGCCGCGGCAAAATCCTTCTGACCGGCTGTGACCTCTTGGTGATCGACGAGGCCGACCGAATGCTCGACATGGGATTCATCCCCGACATCGAGGAAATCTGCTCGCGCCTGCCCAAGCAGCGTCAGACCTTGCTCTTCTCGGCGACCATGCCGCCACCGATCCAGAAGCTTGCGTCGAAATTCCTGTCGGAGCCGAAGACGGTCGAGGTCGCCCGCCCGGCGACCGCCAACGTCAACATCGACCAGCAAGTTATCGAGGTTCGCACCGACAAGAAGCGTGACGTGCTGCGCGACATCCTCCGCAGCGACCGGGTCAAGAACGCGATTATTTTCAGCAATCGCAAGACGATGGTCCGCGATCTTTACACCAGCTTGAAGCGCTCGGGGTTCGCCGTCGGACAAATCCACGGCGACATGGAGCAGTCGGACCGGATCGCCGAGTTCGATCGGTTCAAGAATGACGAGATCACCGTGCTGGTGGCGTCGGACGTCGCCGCGCGCGGGCTCGACGTCCGCGGTGTCAGCCATGTGATCAACTTCGACGTGCCGTGGCAGCCCGACGATTATGTCCATCGGATCGGACGGACCGGCCGCGCGGGCGCCAAGGGGACCGCGATCACGCTGGCCACTAAGGAAGATGCCGAGGCGCTGGCGCGGATCGAGCATCTCACCGGCACCAAAATCGCGCGGGTCAAGCTAGGCGGCGGTGAGCCGGTCAGTGACGATACGGCGACGGAGGAAAAGGCCCCACGGCGCGCCCGAGGCAAGGCCGCCGACGCGAAGCCAAAAGCCGAGCCGGTCGCCCGCAAGACCGACCGCGCCCCGCGTGAGGACAAGCCCGCCGCCAAGTCGCGGAAGGACGATCAGCCGACCGAGCAGCCGGCACGGGCTGAGCGTTCACGTCCCGAGCGGCCCCGTGCCGAGCCGGCACGGTCTCAACCGGCGTCCGAACTCGAAGGCGCCGGCGACGACGGCTGGAACGGCCCCCTCCCCAGCTTCCTCTCGGTCGGCCTCAACTGATCAGGGGCGCACGCTCCACGGATGGCCGGCGGTCTCGCCGGTCACCGTGCTGATGACGGGCTCGCTGCCCAGCTTGATCGTCATTCCCCCGGTCTGCCGCAGTGCCTGCGAATCCAGCCGCAGCCAGCGCGGCTGGCAATTGCGCGGCAGCCGGCGGTCGGCGACGACGATGTCGGCACCGTCGCAAGCGGCGGTCAACTCGTCCCATTCGAGCTTCTGGCCCGAGCGGACCGCTAGCACGGTCCAGCTTTGCCCGGCGCGATAAATCCGGGCGACGCAGCTGTCGAGGCTGCATTGCGCGGCATGCCAGTTGTCGAGCGCCGGCAATTCGCCGTCGAAAGCCGCCGTCTCCCCCAACAGGCTGCGAACATAATCCTTGGCTCGTTCCCGCAAGAGATGGGGAGTGCCGTCATCGGCGACGATCGCCAGATGTCGACCGTCGCCGGTGATGAGGAGGTCCGGACGCGCGCTGAAGAGGGCCGCGACCGCGCCTATCGCGATCGGAACCAGCCCGAGCAGGCGGACACGTCCAGTCCGCCAGAGTGCCAGCCACAGGCCGCCCAGGACCATCGCCGCGAATGCCCAGTCGGGCATCTGCGGGCGCAGCGCCACCGAGCCGGGGGCTGCGGCGGCCGCATGCGCGACTTTGAGCAGCAGGCCGATCGCCATCCCTGTCGCCTGCCACCAGGGCCACCCCCATCCCGCGAGGTCGAATAGCAGGGCGCCGGCCTCGAGCGGCATGATCACGAAGGTGGTCAGCGGGATCGCGATCAGATTGGCGAAGACGCCGTACAGCCCCTCGCGATGAAAATGGAACAGCGCGAAGGGCATCAGCGCGAGCTCGATCGCGAGACCGGTCATCAACAGCTCGATGACGTGCCGAAGCAGCCGCCGCCCCGCCCCATCCTCGCGCGGCTCGACCAGGCGCTTGAACCACGGCCAGCTGAAAAGCGCGACCAGCGTCGTCACGGCCGCGAAGGACAGTTGGAAGCTTGGTCCATACAGGCTCTCGGGCTTGATCAGCAGGATCACCAGCGCCCCGGTGGCGATCATCCGCAGGCTCAGCGCTTCCCGGCCGAGCGCGATCCCGGCGAGCACCAGCAGCGCAGCAAGGCAGCTTCGCACGGTCGGGACCTGCATCCCGGTCAGCAGCGTGTAGGCGATCCCCGCGAGCGAACCCACGCCCGCCGCGACCAGCACCAAGTTGAACCGCAGGGCAAGCCGCTCGGACAGCGACAGCAGCCGCAGAGTCAGCAGGAAAGTCGCGCCAATCGCGGCGGCGATGTGCAGCCCGCTCACCGACAGGAGGTGGGCAAGCCCCGAGCGCCGCATGGCGTCAGCATCGGCCTCGGGCAAGGCGCCCTGGTCGCCGGTAACCAGCGAGGTCGCGATGCCGCCTTTGCTGACGTCGAGCTGGGCGCGGATGTGGCGATCGAGCCGAGCACGCCAGCTGTCGAGCCCGCTGGCCTCCGCGGGCGTCAGCAGCTCGACCGGACCGAGCGCCTTCCCCATCCCACCGATCCCGGCGAACCACAGGTCGCGGGCATAGTCGTGCGCACCGGGCAATGGCATATCCATCGGCCCGGTCAGCCGCGCCTTGACCGTCAGCCGCGCCCCGCTGCCAAGGCCGGCAGGCGCGTCGGCGGTCGCGACATTGATCCGGATGAGCGGCGGCAAGGCGGGATCGTCAGGCCTCACCAGAAGGCGCACGAGGTCGCGCGCCGGCAAGGGCTCGGCGCTGTCGACGGTGCCGGTCAGCGTCGTGATCACCGGTCGGTCGAGCCGGGCGGTGGCCGCGCGATCCGCCTGCCACCAGACGACCACAAGGCCGAGCGCCAGCCCAACGGCGCCGCCGCACACCGATCGCCGCAGCCGGCCCTTCAGCGCCCAGCCGGCGGCGGACAGGCCGGCGCACACCCACAGCATCGCCAGCCAGCTGCGCAGCCCTGGCAGGATCAGCCACAGCGCGATCCCGCTTCCGAAGCTGACGACCCACCATAAGGGCAGCGCCTCGCGCTCGCGGTCGAGAAATGATTCCGCACTTGCGAAGAGCGGCGGGACGCGCCAGTGCGGGAGCACCGGAACCCATCGTCCAAAGGTGGCGACTTGCTCGCGCAAGGTCTCACTCGCAAGGGCGATCCGGCCGCTATATCAAAGAGGAAAGCCCGCTTGAGCGCAAGCTCCGTCGTCACCCGCTTCGCCCCCTCCCCGACCGGCTTTCTGCACATCGGTGGAGCGCGGACCGCGCTGTTCAACTGGCTGTTCGCCCGGGCCCACGGCGGCAAGTTCCTGCTCAGGATCGAAGATACCGACAAGGCGCGGTCGACCAAGCCGGCAATCGACGCCATTCTCGACGGCATGCGCTGGCTCGAGCTCGATTGGGACGGGCACGAATACTACCAGTCGCAATTCTGGGCACGCCACGCCGAGGTCGCGCACGAGATGCTGGCCAAGGGGCAGGCTTATCGCTGCTACCTGACCCAGGAGGAACTCCAGGCGCAGCGCGAGGCGGCCCAGGCCGAACGCCGCCCCTTCCGCATCCGCAGCCCGTGGCGCGACGTTACCGAGACCCAAGCCGATAAGCCTTTCGTCGTCCGGCTCCGCGCGCCGCAGGAGGGCGAAACGGTGATCGACGACCAGGTCCAGGGCCGGGTCACCGTCCAGAACGTCGAGCTCGACGATTTCGTCCTGCTCCGCTCGGACGGCACCCCGACCTACATGCTCGCGGTGGTGGTCGATGACCACGACATGGGCGTCACCCACGTCATTCGCGGCGACGACCACCTCAACAACGCCTTCCGCCAGTTGGCGATCATCAAGGCGATGGGCTGGCCCGAGCCGGTCTATGCCCACGTCCCTCTCATCCACGGTTCGGACGGCGCCAAGCTGAGCAAGCGCCACGGCGCCCTCGGCGTCGACGCCTATCGCGACGAGCTCGGGATCCTCCCCGAAGCGCTCAACAATTATCTGTTGCGGCTCGGCTGGGGCCACGGCGACGACGAGATCATCAGCCGGGAACAGGCGATCGAGTGGTTCGGCCTCGACCATGTCGGCAAGTCGCCGTCACGCTTCGACCTGAAGAAGCTCGAGAATCTGAACGGCCATTATCTTCGTAGCAGCGACGATGCGCGGCTGGCCGTGCTGGTCGCCGCCCGCCGCGAAGGGATGAGCGCCGACGACCTCGCCTTGCTCGAGCGAGCGCTGCCCGAGCTCAAGGTGCGCGCCAAGGATTTGAACGAACTCGCCAGCGGCGCCGACTTCCTCTTCGCCCAGCGCCCGTTGGCGATCGAGGACAAGGCGGCCGAGCTGCTGACCGACGACACCCGCGGCGTGCTCGCGCAGGTCCATGCCGCGCTCGCCGACGTCGGCGAGTGGACCCATGAGACGACCGAAGCCGCGGTGAAAGCGGTGGCCGAAGAAGCCGGGCTCAAGCTCGGCAAGGTTGCCCAGCCGCTGCGCGCTGCGCTCACCGGGCGAACGACCAGCCCGGGCATCTTTGACGTGCTGGTGCTGTTGGGGCAGGGCGAAAGCCTGGCCCGGATCCAAGACCAGATACAACCAACCACCGCTGTGATGGAGCGCGACTGATGTCGGACAAGAACGCCACCCTGAACCTCGAGGGCAAGGATCTCTCGATGGAGGTGCTGAGCGGCACGGTCGGGCCCGACGTGGTCGACATCCGCAAGCTCTACGGCGCGACCGGCGCCTTCACCTACGATCCCGGCTTCACCTCGACCGCCAGCTGCCGCAGCGCGATCACCTACATCGACGGCGAGGCGGGCATCCTGCTTCACCGCGGCTATCCGATCGATCAGCTCGCCGAGCAGTCGAGCTTTATGGAGGTCTCTTACCTCCTGCTTCACGGCGAACTGCCAACTCAGGCCGAGCTCGACAGCTTCACCTACACGATCAGCCGCCACACCATGGTCCATGAGCAGCTGGCAACCTTCTTCCGCGGCTTCCGCCGCGACGCGCACCCGATGGCGATCATGTGCGGCGTGGTTGGCGCGCTGTCCTCCTTCTACCACGACAGCACCGACATCACCGATCCCAAGCAGCGCGAGATCGCCTCGCACCGCCTGATCGCGAAGATGCCGACCATCGCCGCGATGGCACATAAATACAGCATCGGGCAGCCGTTCCTCTATCCCGACAATTCGCTGAGCTACACCGGCAACTTCCTGCGGATGACTTTCGGCGTCCCGGCCGAGGACTATGTTGTCAATCCGATCATCGAGAAGGCAATGGACCGGATCTTCATCCTCCATGCCGACCACGAGCAGAACGCCTCGACCTCGACCGTGCGCCTCGCCGGCTCGTCGGGCGCCAACCCGTTCGCCTGCATGGCGGCGGGGATCGCCTGCCTGTGGGGTCCAGCGCACGGCGGGGCCAATGAGGCGGCGCTCAACATGCTGCGCGAGATCGGCGACGTGAAGCGCATCCCCGAATACATCGCCCGCGCCAAGGACAAGGACGATCCCTTCCGCCTGATGGGCTTTGGCCACCGGGTCTACAAGAATTTCGACCCGCGCGCGAAGGTGATGAAGGCGACCGCCGACGAGGTGCTGAAGGAACTCAACATCTCCGACCCGGTCCTCGACGTCGCCAAGGAACTCGAGCATATCGCGCTTAACGACAGCTATTTCATCGAGAAGAAGCTCTACCCGAACGTCGATTTCTATTCGGGCGTGATCCTGAACGCGATCGGCTTCCCGACCGAGATGTTCACCGCGCTCTTTGCGCTCGCCCGCACCGTCGGCTGGGTCGCGCAGTGGAACGAGATGATCTCAGATCCCGAGCAGAAGATCGGTCGTCCGCGCCAACTCTACGTCGGCGAAACCCAGCGCGACTATACGCCGGTTGCGAGCCGCTAGGCGGCCGGCAAGCGCAGGGTGAAGTTGGCGCCTTCGCCCGGCTTGCTGTCGAGAGTAATGTCGCCTCCCATCTGCCGCGCGTAGCGGCGGGAAATCGCAAGCCCGAGTCCCGCCCCGTCTGTGCGCGGCTCGGCCTGCTCGAACCGCTCGAAGATCCGCTGTTGGTCGGCGGGTGCGACGCCCGTCCCCTCGTCGGAGACCGTCACGCTGACATCGCTGCCACCCGCGCAGGTCACGCGGACGATCTTGCCCTTGGGCGAGTGGCGAACGGCGTTGCTCAGCAAGTTGACGAGGATTTGCGTGACCGACCGTGCGTCGCCGAGCGTCGGCAGCGACGGCGGTCCATCGACGTCGAACACGATGCCGGCCTCGGTCGCCTGGACCTGGACCAGCCCGGCGGCTTCTAGCGCGAGCTCGGCCAGATCGATGCGCTCGGGCGCCGGCGCCGGGCGCTCCGCGCTCATCCCCTGGAGCACGAGCAACAGGTGGCGGGCGGCCGAGGCGATGTCGGCGGCATAACCCGCATAATCGCTCCGCAGCGGCCCCTCGCCCTTCTCGGCGATCCGGGCCGCCTCGCCCATGATGACGTCAAGCGGCTGGCGGAGAAGGTTGTCGAAACCCTGATCGAAATCGGCGGGCGGCCGTTCGGCGCGCACCTCCGGCTGTTCGACATGCAGGCTGAAGCCAAGGAAGTCCTCGCTCGCGGTCAGCCGCGGCGAGCCGCTCAAGCTTAGCTCGCGTCCACTGGCGCGAACCCGCACCCCCTGCCGCTCGAACGCGCGACGGGCGGCGACCGCGGAAAGCATCGGCAGGTCGCCTTCGGCGGACGGCAGCAGTTCGAACAGGCGGGTCAGCGGCTGGCCAGGCGCACCACGCGCCGTCTCGCCGAGCAGCGCCGCCAGCGCCTTGCCGACCGTCTGGATCTTGAGATCGCCGTCGATCAGCAGGTCGGCGTCGCGCTCGCTCTCGTCGGCCCCGGTCCCTTCGATGACCCGGAAGCGGCGTGGCCGGGGCGGTCGCTCGATCCAGCTTTCGATGCTCAACGCCACCCCATTAGGCGACGGATCGGCCCGCACCCACAGGTCGAGGTCGGCCTCGCCGGTCGCCGCCAGCGCCTGGCGCGAAAGGCTCACACCCAGCTGGCTGCAGAGCCGGGCAATAGCGGCGAGCTGGGGCACCGCGAGCGCAGCGCCAAGGCCACCGCCGGCCTCCTCCTGCAAGCGGATCAGGCGCGGGTCGGCCGCCGTCAGCCGACCGCTCTGGTCGAGCTGCCCGCGGACAGGCTCAAACGCGGCGCTGGCCATGTCGCTCGAAGGCGGCGCGTGCCGCAAGGAAGGCGGGCGGCAGACGCATTGCCGCGCGTTGAGTGCTGATCTCTAATGACGTCATGGCGTCGAAGCCGACCATCGCCTCGCCCGGATCGCCCAGGCTGCGCGCTTCGCCCAGCGCGGCGATCAACCCGGCGGCCGCCGTCCGGTCGAGCTCGGCGAGCCGCAGCAGCCGGCCGACCGCGCGCTCGTTCCGCCCGGTGAGCATCTGCCAAGCTTCGGCCGCGGGGATCCGCGCGAGCCGCGCGAGCCCTTCGGCCAGCAGTACGGCCTCGCCCTCCAGCGCCAGCGCCATGAGCAGGCCTGCGTCGAGCTTGCCGGCCTGCTCGAGCGCAAGCATCAACCGCGCCTCGCGCGCGTCGAGCCGCTCGCCCTCGTCGTGCCGCGCCAGCATGTCGACCGCCGCTGCCACCAGCGCATCGGCGGGCCCGCGCAGCGCCGCTGCCACGGCGTAGGTCAACGTCACCGCGGTCTCGGCATCGCAGTCGGCGAGAGTCAGCCCGGGCCGACCGAACCGGTCGCGAGCGGACGCACGGGCGATTACCACTGCCATCGTCGCGCTGACCACCGTGTGGTTCGAATCGGCGCCCCAGGTCTCGAGCAGGCCTCCGCCCGGTCGCTGGCGTGCTGTGCTGCGGAAGGCGAGCACGTCGGCACGGCGCACCAACAGGCCGACGAGATCGCGTTGCCCGAGCAGGCCGGCAGCGCGAAGGTCCGCAACCACTTCCTCGGCGTCCACCTCGGCCTGGTCAGCATCGGGCACGCGCAGCAGCAACTCCTCGGCGATCTGACCGACCAGCCCCGACAGCAGGCTGAGCATCAGCGCCCGCTCCTGCTCCGAGGGTCGAGAGAGCGGATCGAGCGAGAGATCGGTCATGGCCGCGCCGAGCCGATCGACCCCGCGTGCCGCGCGCACGGGTTCGGCTGAACGGTCCTCCTTGCGGGCCGCTGGCGATCTTGGCTCTGCCATCCCAAGCGTCTTACCAAGGCGAAGTTAACGGCGCCTCAATCGTAAGGCGACCGGTGGACGAGATGTTGGACGAGGAAAAAACTGGCGCCGGCGTAGAAAGCGAGGACCACCGGAATGGCGGCCCAAACCCCGACCGCGGCGAGCAGCAGCGCCAGCACGATGGCCGGGCGACGGTCGAACAGCCAGTGGCCAAAGGGCAAGTCGTGCCCGCTCCGCTCGACCTTGAGCGCCTCGCCGAATGCTAACGCCGTCAGCGATGCCGCCAAGGGCCCCCAGCCCCCACCCTCTCTCAGCAGCGTCCAGCCCAGCGCGAGCAATGCCGCCCCGGCGGCCGGCCACAGCCCGCGCCTGATCCACGAGCGCGCGGGCAACGGCTGCAGCCGCAACTGCGCGAGCCGGTCGGCGATGAGATCGAGCGGCAACGTCAATAGCAGCAGGACAAGCCCACTCCAGCGCCATCCCAATCCGATAGCGAGAACACCCGCCAGCGTGAGGACGAGTGCCGTGGTCATCAGCCAGCCCGGCTGGACCGGCGAGCGCATCAGCTGCTCGGTCGCGACCTCCTCGGGAATCGGCAGCACGTAGCGCGCCACCCAGTCGGTTCGCGATTGGCGCGAGGCGACCAGCAGGCTGCGATCGAAGGCTGCCGCCCCGCCCCCGCTCTGCGCATGATAAGGCATCACCCCGTCGCTGGTCTGGATCTGGTGCGCCCCGGCCTGGATCGTCCGGCGCAGTAGGGTCGAGAGCAGGTCCCAGTTGCCGAGCATCGCCGCGGTCGACGCCAGCGTCTGCCCGTCGACCAGCGCCAGCCCGGCCCAGCGATGCTGGTTGTCGATCCGTTCGAATAGTGCGTGCGCCTCGTCGTCGGGCACCGTGACGACCGTTCGCTCGTCGGCCGCAGCGACTCGCTCGACCAGCGCCATTGCCGGGGCGATCCCGTCGGCGACCTGGAGCACCCGGGCATGGGGCTCGAAGCGCGCGGCGGCATCCTGCCCGTCGCTGACCGGCACCACTTGGATTCCCTCGGCTCGCAACCGGTCGAACGCCGCCGCGAGTGCCACCGGCACGGTCTCGACCACCACCACGATCGGCGCGCAGCCCGCCGCCGCGGCGCAGCGCGCCTGATATTCGATCAGCGTGCGGCCGGCGAGCGGCTGGAGTGCGTAGAGCCCGCCCGCATCGTCTTCCTGATAGGCCCCGATGAGCGCGCCGAGCGCCATTCGTCATTCCCTCCCCGGACGGGCTCTCTTGCACGCTTCCGCTCGGGCTCAAAGATGGTAAACTCACCCCATGATGGGGCATCCTTTACGCGCCGCGCATCGAGCCGAACCGCTCGAGCTGATCGATCCGCTTCCTCGCGAGGACGCGTCGCCGCCCGATTTCACGAACGAGCCCATGCCCGAATTCGAGCCCGATCAATGGGCGCGATCGCCTCAGGAGACGGGGCTCGGCGGGCGCCGCGTGCTGGGTATTACGCTGACCCTGCTGGCGGTCGGATGGATCGCCTTCGTCGCGCTGGGCGCTGGCAGCGCGCTGGCGGGCCAGGCGCTCAGTGCGCCGCTGGTCGCGCAATGGCTGGCGATCGCCGCCGGGCCGCTGGCCCTACTCGGCCTCACCTGGTTGATCTTCGGACGCACCCGCCGCCGTGAAGCGGAACGCTTCATCCAGTCGGTCCAGCAGATGCGGACCGAGGCGGGCAGCCTCGAAACGCTGCTCGGCGTGCTTCGCCAGCGCATCGACGAGGAGCAGGCCGCGCTCACCGGTATGGCCGACCGGCTGATGAGCCTCGGCGACGAGACCGGCAGCCGACTCGGGCAGGTCACGCGCGACCTTACCCAGGGATCCGAAACGCTCGCCCGGCACAGCGCCGCCCTTGATCGCGCCGCGGAAAGCGCGCGCACCGACATCGGCGTTCTCCTCAGCGACCTCCCGCAGGCCGAGCAATCGGCGCGAACCATGGCCGAACAATTGCGCGGCGCGGGCAAGGATGCGGGCGAACAGGCCCGCCTGCTCGAGGAGCGCCTTGCGGGCATCACTGCCAAGGCCGCCGAGGCCGACCACAGCGTCGCCGGTGCGGCCGAGCGGCTGACCACCCAGCTTGGCGCGATCGAGGCTGCCGGCGCCACCGCCGGGAGCCGCCTCGATGCGGTCGCCACCAGCGCGAGCAGCCAGGTCGACGCGCTCCTCGACCGCGCTACCCAGGCCCTGTCGGACATTCGCAGCGGCATCGACGGTCAGTCGGCCGCGGTCCATGCCTTGCTCGACCATAGCGCCGCGACCATGGGCCGCGCCGGCGCCGACGCGGCCGAGGCCGTCGGTCAACGGCTAACGGCTGCGGGCGCATCGCTCGACGCCCTGTCGTCGCGCATCGCCGAGCAGGACCGCGCCAGCCAGGGGCTGGTTGCGACCATCGAGCGCAGCCTCGCCGACCTTGATCACCGCTTCGTCGATCTTGCCGCCGAGGGTGATCTGCGCGCCAGCGCGATCGCGGCAAGCATCCAGCGCGTGCGGAACGAACTCGATTCGCTGGCGCTCCAGTCCAAGTCGAGCGACGGTTCGCTCGAGGGCCTGACCGCGCGCACCGACGCGTTGCGCGAAAGCGTGTCGACCCTCCACGCCGACTTGACCGACCGCCTCGGCAGCGCGCTGACCGATGCCGAAGGCGGCGCCGAGCGACTGCTCTCCTCAGTCCAGGGCGCGCGGCCCGAGATTGAATGGATGCACCAGGCGGCGATCGAAGCCGCCGAGCGGATGGCTGCCACCGGTCAGGGCCTTGGCGATCACCAGGACCGCCTCAACACTCTCCTATCGACGATGAACGACGGGGTCGGATCGGCCGAGGAGCGGCTGACGGCGCTGCGGACGGCGATGGCCGAGGCTGGCGAGGAGGCCGGCAAGCTGCAGGCCGAGACCGCGCCCGCGCTGGTCCTGGCCATGGTCCAGGTTCGCGAGGCTGCAACCCATGCCGCCGAGCGCGCCCGCGAGGCGCTGGCGCGCGCTATTCCCGATGGCGCTGAACGCCTGTCGACCGAAAGCCGCGCCGCGATCGAGCGCGTGATCGCCGAAACGGTGACGGCGCAAATCGCCGAGGTCGAACAGGTCGCCGCCCGTGCCGTTGCCGCTGCCCGCAGTGCATCCGAGCGCCTGACCGGCCAATTGCTCACCATCGGCCAGACCGCTGCCGCGCTCGAACAGCATATCGACCAGAGCCAGGAAGCCGTCCGCGCCGCCGAGAGCGAGGCGTTCGGCCGCCGCACCGCAATGCTGATCGATTCGATGCATTCGGCCGCGATCGACGTCGGCAAGATCCTCTCGACCGATGTCGATGACCGTAACTGGCAGGAATATCTCAAGGGCGACCGCGGGGTCTTCACCCGCCGCGCCGTGCGACTGCTCAACAGCTCCGAGCAGCGCTCGCTCGCCAGCCACTACGACGCCGATCGCGAGTTCCAGGCTGGCGCCAACCGCTTCGTCGCCGACTTCGAGACGATGCTTCGGCGCGTGCTCGGCGAACGCGACGGCGGTCCGCTTGCGGTGACGCTGATGAGCAGCGACATGGGCAAGCTCTACGCCGCCCTCTCGCAGATCGTCGCCGGCCGGCGCTAGCGCGGCGCCGTCACGTCGAGGTCGTCGGTGCTGATCCAGCCGAAGACGTAATTGGCGTAGAACAGACCGAACAGGATCGCGCCGACGATCGCGCTGCGCACGAGGTGCCGCTTGAGATCGAATTTGTGGGGTGCGCTGTCGGCCTGCCCGCGCACCTTGCCAGCGCCGACTTCCTCATCGGTCTTCACGCCGAACGGCAGCAGGGCAAAACCGGCGAAGCAGAAGAACAGAAAATAGATCGCCAGCGCCGACTGCCACTTCATGGGCGCACCACCAGCACTTCGACGACCGGCTTCTTGCCGGTCCAGGCGGTCGCGCAACGGCGCACGGCAAGCCGGACGTTCTCGCGCACCCGCTCCTCTTCCGCGCCGCGATCGACTGCGCGAGCCGCGCTGTCGACCGCGTCGCTGAGAAAATCGTCGCGATCGGCTTCGACCGGCAGCCCGACCGCGCGGACAACCGGCTTGCCGAGCAGCGCATTATTCTTGCCCAGCGCGATGCTGACCGCGACGATCCCCTGATAGGCGAGCTTGCGCCGCTCATTCATGGTCGCTCCGCCCGCAGACAGGATGACGTCGCCGTCGAGCACCAGCTTGCCGATCCGCGCGTCACCGATCTTCTTGGGTTCGCCCGGCGCCAGGCGGACGATGTCGCCGTCCTTCTGGAAGAAGGCCTGCGGAATGCCGCATTCTAGGCCAAAGCGCGCCTGCGCGCGGAGGTGGCGCGCCTCGCCGTGCACCGGAACCAGAACTTGCGGCCGAATCCAGCTGTACATCTGCTGCAGTTCGGGCCGACCCGGGTGCCCCGAGACGTGGACGTGGACCTGCCGGTCGGTCACGGTAACGACACCCAGGTCGCTGAGCTGGTTCATGATCCGCCCAACCGCGACCTCGTTGCCGGGGATCTGGCGCGAGGAGAAAATAACCGTGTCGCCCTCACCAAGCTTGAGCTCATGCTGGCCCGACGCGATCCGGCCGAGCGCCGCGCGCGGCTCGCCCTGGCCGCCGGTCGCAAGGATCAACAGGTCGCGCTTGGGCAGGCGCATGGCCTCGTCATAACGCACCGTTTCAGGAAAATCCTTGAGGTAGCCCGCCGCCTTGGCAACCTTGACGTTGCGCTCAATCGACCGGCCCGCCAGCGCCAGGCGGCGTCCGGTCGCCTCCGCGACCCGTGCGATGGTGTCGAGCCGCGCGACGTTCGACGCGAAGGTAGTAATGAGCACGCGTCCGGGTGCCTCGCCGATGGCCTTGGTCAGGCCCTCGATGACGTCGCTCTCCGAACCCGATTCCTCCAGGCTGAACGCGTTGGTCGAATCCGACACCAAGGCGAGGATGCCCTGGTCCCCGATCGCCTGCATCGTCTCGGCGCTGGCGGGCTGGGCGAGCACCGGGGTGCGGTCGATCTTCCAGTCACCGGTGTGGAAGACCTTGCCGTGCGGCGTCTCGATCAGCAGGCCGTTTCCTTCGGGAATCGAGTGGGCGAGCGGGACGTAGGTGACCGCGAACGGGTCGAGCGCAATGCGCTCGCCGCGTTCGACGATCTTGAGCGGGACCTGTCCCGAGAGGCCCTCTTCCTCGAGCTTACTGGCGATCAGCCCCGCGGTGAACGGCGTGGCGTAGATCGGCACCTTGAGGTCGGCGGCGAGGTAGGGGATCGCACCGATATGGTCCTCATGACCATGGGTGATGACGATCCCGACGAGGTCCTTGCGGCGATCCTCGATGAATTCGAGGTCGGGCAGCGTCAGCTCGATGCCGGGCAGTTCCGGATCGCCGAAACTCAGGCCACAGTCGACCATCAGCCATTTGCCCTGGCTGCCGTAGAGATTGACGTTCATGCCAATCTCGCCCGAGCCGCCAAGCGCGAGAAAAATCAGTTCGTTAGCAGGTGTCACTTCATATCCTATACGAGCCGACGAGCATGGTGCTGCCGGTCTTCAAGCCGATGCGATTTTGTCGGCGCGGGCGGGCATCGGCATGCCGCCAGCGCTCTTCATCTCGTGTCAGGTCGCCGGACGCGCCCGCTGCCAGAGCAAGGCCAACCCCTGGATGGTGAGGTCGGGCTCGATGGCGTCGAACACGGCGGTATGGCGCTGGAACAGGGTAGCGAGGCCGCCGGTCGCGATGGTCGTCACGGGACAGCCGATCTCGGCTTTCACCCGCGCCAGCAGCCCTTCGATCATCGCCACATAGCCCCAATAGATACCGCTCAGCATCTGGCTCTGCGTGGTGCGACCGATCACGCTGTTACCCTCCGGCGCCTCGATCGCGATCCGCGGCAGCTTGGCCGCCGCCGCGACCAGTGCATCGAGGCTGAGGTTGATGCCAGGCGCGATGATCCCGCCCTTGTAGGCGCCGCTGAAGTCGACCACGTCGAAGGTCGTCGCCGTGCCGAAGTCGATCACCACTAGGTCGCCGGCGTGCTTGTCGTGGGCGGCGATCGCGTTCAGCGCCCGGTCGGCCCCGACATTGTGCGGTTCATCGACGTCGAGCGCGATGCCCCAGCCCGCTGGCCCCTCCCCGGCCACCAGCGCCTTCTGGTGGAAATACTTCTCGCTGAGGACCTGCAGATTGTGGAGCGCACGCGGCACGACGGTGCCGATGATGACGCCGCTGACATCCCCCTTGGCGTACCCCTCAAGCGCAAGCAACTGATGCAGCCAGACCGCATATTCGTCGGCGGTCCGCCGCGGGTCGGTCGCGATCCGCCAGCGCGTCTTGATCTGCCGCTCGTCGTCGACCAGCGCGAAGACAAGGTTGGTGTTACCGGCGTCGATTGCAAGCAGCATGGCTTATCCGAGCGTGACGTCGGCGGCATGGATGACACGCACCTCGCCGCTTTCCAAGCGCAGCCGCAGCGCGCCACTGCCGTCGAGTCCGTCGAAGGTCCCGCTCACCAGTTCGCCGGGCCCGCTGTGGACGCTAAGCGAGGTGCCCACCGGATGCGCGCTTTCAAGCCACAGGCCGGTGAGGGCTGGCAAGTCTTCACGCCAGCGCTGCAGCTCGCGTGCGAAGGCGGCGGCGAGCAGGGGCGCGAACGCCTCCGGACTGACCAGCGCGATCGACGACAGCGCTGCGCTGGCCCGGTCGGGCAAATCGGGCGCGCTGGCGAGGTTGACGCCGAAACCGGCGACCACCCGGTCGCCGCCCCGCTCGAGCAGGATCCCGGCGAGCTTGCCGCTTCCCAGTAACAGGTCGTTGGGCCACTTCAGCATCAGGCCGGTGGCCGGGGCCGCGACCTCGACCGCGCGGATCAGCGCGAGCCCGGCGACTAGGGCAAGGCTTGGGGCCGGCGGATCGCTGTCGCGCAACCTGATCATGGTGGAGCCGTAGAAATTGCCGGCCGGGCTGACCCAGGTTCGGCCCTGACGTCCTCGCCCCTCCGTCTGGACTTTGGCGATCAGCCAGTCACCGTCACCGGCGGCCGGATCGGCCAACAGGTCACTGTTGGTCGACCCGGTCCGATCGACGAACCGGAGCCGGCTCAGAACACGCTCGCCGCGTTCGCGGCCAGGCGCGAGAGGGGGATGATCAGCAGGTAACCGAGCGGACTGACGAACAGCGCGCAGGCGGCGATGAGCGCGCTTTGCAGCGGCTCGCGAGTACGCGCGAACGGCTCGGCCGGCTCGTCGAAGTACATGATCTTGACGATCTTGAGGTAATAATAGGCGCCCACGACGGTCAGCACCGCCGCGGCGATCGCGAGCGGAAGCAGCCCGGCGTTCACCGCGGCCTGGAAGACCATCAGCTTGGGCCAGAAGCCGAACAGCGGCGGAATGCCCGCCAGGCTGAACATGAACATGGCGATGGCGAGCGCCAGCAGCGGCTGGGTCTGCGACAGGCCCGACAGGCTGGCGAGGCTCTCGACCGGGCGGCCTTCCGCATCGCGCATCCGCAGCACGCAGAGGAAGGCGCCGAGGGTCATCACGACGTAAACCGCCGAATAGAATAGCACTGCCTGCGCCCCGGCGCGACCGCCGGCGGCCAGGCCGACCAGCGCGAAGCCGACGTTGTTGATGGAAGAATAAGCGAGCAGGCGCTTGATGTTGGTCTGGCCGTAGGCGGCGACGGCGCCGATCACGATCGAGGCCAGCGCGGCGAAGATCACGATCTGCCGCCACGCGTCGGTCGCCGGCCCCAGCGCGTCGAGGCAGACCCGGGTGCCAAGCAGCACGGCGGCGATCTTGGGTCCGGAGGCGAAAAAGGCGGTGACCGGGGTCGGCGCGCCTTCGTAGACGTCGGGCGTCCACATGTGGAACGGCACGGCGGCGATCTTGAAGGCAATCCCGGCAAGGGTTAGCGCCAGTCCGACGATGAGCCCGAAGCCAACGTTGCCGCCCGCGAAGCCGACGCTGATCCCGCTGAACAGCGTGGTCCCGGTGAAGCCGTAGAGCAGCGAGATGCCGTAGAGCAGGATGCCGGAGGCGAGCCCGCCGAGCACGAAGTACTTGAGGCCCGCCTCGGCCGAGCGCGCGTCGTGGCGGCGGTAGGAGGCGAGGACGTATGCGCTCAACGACTGCAGCTCGAGCCCGACGTAGAGCATCATCAGGTCGGTCGCCGAGACCATCACCGAGGCGCCGATCGCCGATAAGAGAATCAGCACCGGATATTCGCCGCTATGCTCGAAATGGCGGTCGAACCAGCCGTGCGCCATGATCACGGCCACCGCCGCGGACAGGTAGATGATGACCTTGCCGAAGGCGGCGAAGCCGTCGGCCGCGAACATGCCGCCAAACATCGGTCCCGTCTGCTGCGGCGCCCCGATCAGAGCGAAGCAAGCGCCGACCAGCGCGGCGACCGCAAGCCAGTGGGTCGCGGACGACCCGCGGCGGGCGAAGGCGGCGACCAGCATCAGCGCGATGGCCGCGAGCCCAAGGATGACCTCGGGCAGGATGGGTGCGAGACTATGCATCAGTGCGCGCCCTCGGCTGCGGCATGGTGGGCGGCGGCGGGCGCGGGATGGCCCGGGGTCGGGCGACTATCGCCCGCGGGCCGGACCCGCTCGAGCCGGGACAGCACGCGGCCAACGTCGGCGCGCATCGGCGCCATGAAGCTGTCGGGATAGACCCCCATCCACAATACGATCACCGCGATCGGGGCGAGCAGCCACCATTCGCGCGCGTCGAGGTCGTTCATCGCCTTGGCCTCGGCAGTGCGCGCGGCGCCATAGCTGATCCGCCAGTAGAGGTAGAGCATGTAGGCCGCGCCGAGGATGATCCCGGTGGTGGCGAAGATCGCGCCCCAGGTCGACACCTGGTAGGTGCCCATCATCGACAGGAACTCACCGACGAAGCCGCTGGTCCCGGGCAGGCCGACCGCCGCCATGGTGAACAGCAGGAACAGCAGCGCATAGCCCGGCATATTGTCGGCCAGCCCGCCGTACTTGGCGATTTCGCGGGTGTGCATCCGGTCGTAGATCACGCCGACGCACAGGAAGAGCGCTCCCGACACCAGCCCGTGGCTGAGCATCACGATCAGCGCGCCCTCGAGCCCCTGACGGTTGAAGGCGAACAGGCCGAAGGTGACGAACGCCATGTGCGCGACCGACGAATAAGCGATCAGCTTCTTCATGTCGCGCTGCACCAGCGCGACCAGGCTGGTGTAGACGACCGCAATCGAGCTCAGGAGGAAGATCAGCGGCCATAGCTGCGCGCTCGCATCCGGGAACATCGGCAGCGAGAAGCGGATGAACCCGTACCCGCCCATCTTCAAGAGCACGCCGGCCAGGATGACCGAGCCCGCGGTCGGCGCCTGGACGTGCGCATCGGGCAGCCAGGTGTGGACCGGCCACATCGGCATCTTGACCGCGAAGCTGGCGAAAAAGGCCAGCCACAGCCAGGTCTGCAGCCCCGGCGCGAAATTATACGCCATCAGCGTCGGGATATCGCCTGTCCCGCTGGTGAAGATCATCACCAGCATCGCCACCAGCATCAGTACCGAGCCGAGCAGCGTGTAGAGGAAGAACTTGTAGCTCGCCTTGATCCGCTCGGCGCCGCCCCAGATGCCGATGATCAAGTACATCGGGATGAGGCCGCCCTCGAAGAAAATGTAGAACAGCAGCAGGTCCTGGGCCGCGAAGACGCCGATCATCAGCGCCTCCATCAGCAGGAAGGCGGCCATATATTCGGGCACCCGCCGCTCGATGCTGCGCCAGCTCGCGCCGATGCAGATCGGCATCAGGAACACGCTGAGCATGATCAGCATCAGCGCGATGCCGTCGATGCCAAGGTTCCAGTTGAGATAGGCACCGCCGATCGGGTGCTTCTCGACAAACTGCCATTGCGCGCCGGCGGGATCGTAGCCTGCCCACATCAGCAGTCCGAGCCCGAACAGCACCAGCGTGGTGATCAGCGCCGCCCAGCGGGCAGCGTTGGCCTGCACGAACAGGCATGCGATTGCCGCCAGCAGCGGCAGCAGGATCATCGTCGAAAGAAAGGGAAAACCGCTCACCGGGCGACCTGCATGATGGCCCAGGTGGCGACGGCGACGAGGCCGAGCAGCATCACCAGGGCATAGCTGTTAAGATAGCCCGACTGAATGCGGGCGGTGATGCGGTTGCCGACCCCGACAGCATAGGCGGCGCCATGCGGCCCGAAGCGGTCGATCGTCTGCTCATCCCCGCGATGCCAGAACTGGCGGCCGAGCCACAGCGCCGGGCGGACGAAGATGAAATGGTAGATCTCGTCGAAATACCACTTGTGCATCAGGAAAGTGTGCAGCGCCCCGGTGGCCGCGATGAAGCGGGCGGGCGCACCCGTGTCGCGGATGTAGTTGTTCCAGGCGATCGCCAGTCCGATCAGCATCACGACGAAGGGCGTCCACTTCACCCAGGCCGGCACCGCGTGCATGGCGTGCGCAAGATGCTCGTTGAAGGCGAGGCTGCCCTTCCAGAAGCCGGGGGCTCCTTCCGGATCGATGAAGAAGTGGGAGAAGGTGAAGCCGGCCGCGACCGCGCCGAGCGCCAGCACGCCGAGCGGGATCAGCATCGACAACGGGCTCTCGTGTGGGTGATAGCCCGCGTCGCCGGTGGCCGGGACGGCGTGCGCGTCATGGCTGCTGTCGCCATGCTCCTCGTCCGGATGGTCGTGGTGGTCGCCGTGCACCGCGTGCTGGATGTGCTCGGAGCCCGCCCAGCGCGCCTTGCCGAAGAAGGTCAGGAAAATGAGCCGCCAGCTGTAGAAGCTGGTCAGCAGCGCCGCGAAGGCACCCAGCCAGAAAGCCACGTTGCCGGGGACAGTGCCGCTCGCGAAGGCGCTTTCGAGGATGGCGTCCTTGCTGTGATAGCCGGCGAAGCCGACGCCGAAGATGCCAACACCGGTGATCGCCAGGGTGCCGGCGATCATCGTCCAGAAGGTGAACGGGATCTTGCGCCACAGCCCGCCGTAATAGCGCATGTCCTGCTCATGGTGCATCGCGTGGATGACCGAGCCCGCGCCAAGGAACAGCAAAGCCTTGAAGAAAGCGTGGGTGAACAGGTGGAACATCGCCGCGCCATAAGCGCCGACGCCCGCGGCGAAGAACATGTAGCCCAGCTGGCTGCAGGTCGAATAAGCAATCACCCGCTTGATATCGTTCTGCACCGTGCCGACCGTGGCGGCGAAGATGCAGGTCGCCGCGCCGACGTAGGTGACCACGTGCATCGCGGTCGCCGACTGCTCGAACATCGGTGACAGGCGGCAGACCATGAACACGCCCGCGGTCACCATGGTCGCGGCGTGGATCAACGCGCTCACCGGAGTCGGGCCTTCCATCGCGTCGGGCAACCATGTGTGAAGGCCGAGCTGCGCCGACTTGCCCATCGCGCCGACGAATAGCAGCAGGCAGAGCAAGGTCATCGTGTCGACGTGCATCCCGGCAAAGCCGATGGTCGAGCCGGCCATCGACGGCGCCGCGGCGAGAATCGCCGGGATCGACACGGTCCCGAACACGAGGAAGGTCCCGAAGATGCCGAGGCTGAAGCCAAAGTCGCCGACGCGGTTGACCACGAACGCCTTGATCGCCGCGGCATTGGCCGACGGCTTGTAATACCAGAAGCCGATCAGCAGGTAGGAAGCGAGACCGACCCCTTCCCAGCCGAAGAACATCTGAATGAGGCTGTCGGCCGTCACCAGCATCAGCATGGCGAAGGTGAACAGCGACAAATACGCGAAGAAGCGCGGCTGGCTGGGGTCTTCGGCCATGTAGCCCCAGCTGTAGAGGTGGACGAGGCTGGAGACGGTGGTGATCACCACCAGCATCACCGCCGTCAGCGCATCCACCCTGAGCGACCAGCTGACGTCGAGCGCGCCCGACTGGATCCAGTGCAGCACCGGGACGACCTGCGCCTGCGCGCTGCCATTCAGGAAGGCGATGAAAATCGGCCACGCCAGCGCCGCCGAGATGAACAGCGCCCCCGTGGTGACGGCCTTGGCGGCGGTGCGGCCGATCCACGGGCCGAGCAGGCCGGCGACGATGGCCGCCAGCAAGGGCAGGAAAACAAGGGGAACGATGGCGTGCATGGCTTATCCGCGCATCTGGTCGGCGGCGTCGATCGCGATCGTGCCGCGGCGGCGGAAGAAAATGACCATGATCGCCAGCCCGATCGCCGCCTCGGCCGCAGCCACGGTCAGCACGAACATCGCGAACACCTGTCCCTGGAGGTCACCAAGGAAGGCGCTGAACGCAACCAGGTTGATGTTCACCGCCAGCAGCAGCAGCTCGATGCACATCAGCATCAGGATGACATTGCGACGATTGAGGAAGATGCCGAGCACGCCGATCACGAACAGGATCGCGGCAACGGTGAGGTAATGCGACAAGCCAATCACAGCGACATCCCCTCGCCCACCGCCGGCTTGGCCAGCTTGACCGCGTCCTCCGGCCGCCGCCGGATCTGGCGGTTGGCATTCTGCCCGCGACTGTCGCCGCGGCTGCGGTGGGTCAGCACGATTGCCCCGATCATCGCGACCAGCAGGACCAGCCCGGCCAGTTCGAACACCGGCAGATAGCGCGTATAGAGCAAGGTCCCGAGCGCCTCGATATTCGGCACAGCGTTGGCCGGCGGCGCGCTCGCCGAACGCGCAAAGGCCGGGCCAGCCTGGCGCGCTCCGATCGCGATCACGATCTCGGAGAGCAGCACCAGCGCGATCAGCAGCCCGAACGGCAGGTTGCGGTTGAAGCCCGAGCGCAGCGACGCGAAATCGATGTCGAGCATCATCACCACGAACAGGAACAGCACCGCGACCGCACCGACGTATACAATCACCAGCAGCATCGCGATGAACTCGGCGCCGGTCAGCAGCATCAGGCCCGCGGCGTTGAAGAAGCCGAGGATCAACCACAGCACGCTGTGCACCGGGTTGCGCGCGAAGATTACCAGCACGGCGGACGCGATGGTCAGCGTCGCGAACAGGTAAAAGGCAAGGAGAGCGATCATGTCGGGTTGGCGGGCCGCTTAACGGTAGGCCGCGTCAGCGGCAAGGTTGGCGGCAATCGCCTGTTCCCACATGTCGCCGTTCGCAAGCAGCTTCGCCTTATCGTAGAGCAGCTCCTCGCGGGTTTCTGTGGAAAACTCGAGATTGGGCCCTTCGACGATGGCATCCACCGGACAGGCCTCGGCGCATAACCCGCAATAGATGCATTTCACCATGTCGATGTCGTAGCGCGTCGTCCGGCGACTGCCGTCCTCGCGCGGCTCAGCCTCGATGGTGATCGCCAGCGCCGGACAGACCGCCTCGCACAGCTTGCACGCGATGCAGCGCTCTTCCCCGTTCGGGTAGCGCCGCAGCGCATGCTCCCCGCGAAAGCGCGGGCTCATCGGCGTCTTCTCGTACGGGTAGTTGATCGTCGCCTTGGGCTTGAAGAAATACTTCAGAGTGAGGGCATGACCCTTCACCAGCTCCCACAGCGTGAACGACTTGATGAAGTGAGCGACGCTCATGTTAAGCCTTCATATCTTCAAGATTGACGCAGTCACCCATCAAGGACTTGCTGCCTCGATCAAGGAAGAGGGTCGCGGCTGGAAGGCCGTTCCGCACCACATCGGTCACTGTGAGCGATAGCCCGCGGTTCCCGGCAGCTTCGATGGGCTTCAGCGCGCCGTTGCCGCCAAACCCATTTCCATGCTCGACGCGAAAACTGTAATTACCTGCAAATTCGGTCGGGGCCAAAACCCTTATTTCGTCCGACGTTCTCGATCGATCTAAATAGACTGTGCGCAGCGGGCGCTTCTTTTCAGCGAAGTAGTCTTGCGCGTTTCCGAGCTGGCACGCGTCGCTCGCGCCGAGTGCGACCATGCGAGCGTAACTAGGCGCGCCCGATACAGGCTCTTGCTGGTTTCCGTACCGGGTCAGCATCAGCCAGCCCGAAATAACGACGACGAAGGTGAGGCTGAGGGGCAAGAAGATCTTCCAGCCCAGGCGCATCAACTGGTCGTAGCGATACCTCGGCACGGTCGCGCGGACCCAGCCGAAGATGAAGAAGAACAGCAGCATCTTCAGCAGCAGCCAGATGATGCCCGGCACAAGGTAAAGTGGCGCCCAGTTCAGCGGCGGCAAGAACCCGCCCCAGAACAGGATCGCGTTCAGCGCCGTCATCAGGATGACGTTGCCATATTCACCGAGCCAGAAGAGCGCGAAGCTCATCGAGCTATATTCGGTCTGGAAACCCGCGACGAGCTCGCTCTCGGCCTCGGTCAGGTCGAACGGCGTGCGGAAGGTCTCGGCCATCGAGCTGATCAGGAACACCACCGCCATCGGGAACAGCAGCGGGTTGAACCCGAAGCCGTTGAGCAAGCCGAACAGGATGTTGCCCTGCTGCGCGGCGACGATCCCGCCCAGGTTGAAGGTGCCCGCGTAGAGCACCACGCAGATCAGCACGAAGCCGATCGAGACTTCGTAGCTGACCATCTGCGCGGCGGCGCGGAGGGCGGAATAGAAAGGATATTTCGAGTTCGACGACCAGCCGGCGATGATCACGCCGTAGACGCCAAGCGAGCTCGCCGCGAGGATGTAGAGCAGCCCGACGTTGACGTCGGCCAGCACCACGCCGACCTGGAACGGGATCACCGCCCAGACGATCAGCGCGGTGGTGAAACTGATGATCGGCGCTAGCAGGAACAGGCCCTTGTTGGCGCTGGTCGGGACGATCGTCTCTTTGAGGAAGACCTTGAGGCCGTCGGCGAAGCTCTGCATCAGGCCGAACGGTCCGACCACGTTGGGCCCGCGGCGCAGCGCGATGGCGGCCCAGATCTTGCGCTCGGCATAGATGATCATCGCCACCGCCAGCATCAGCGGCAGCGCGATTACCAGGATGCCGATCAGCATCGAGAAGAACCACGCCAGCTCGAAGCTCGCGCCCCACGATTGGAAGAGCGCGGTCATTCCGCAGCCTCCGCAAAGGTGCGGCCGTGGATCAGCTCCTCGCTGCAGCGGTGCATGGTCGGGCTCGCCCGGCAGATGGCGTTGGTCAGGTAGAAGTCCTTGACTGGCAGCTTCACCGAACCGCTCGCGTCAGCGGCAAGAGACGGCGGCGCCCACGGCAGGTCGACGAGGCCATCACGGCCGAGCTCGGGCACCTCGGCGACCATCGCCGCGCGCAGCTGGTCGAAGCGGTCGAACGGCAAGGGCTTGCCGATGAGGTCCGACACGGCGCGGAAGATGGTCCAGTCTTCGCGCGCCTCGCCCGGCGGGAAGCTCGCCTTTTCGCCGCGCTGCACCCGGCCCTCCAGATTGACGTAGGTACCGTGCTTCTCGGTGTAGGCGGCGGCCGGAAGCACCAAGTCCGCATGGCGCGCACCGGCATCGCCGTGGTGGCCGATATAGACCTTGAACGTGCCCGCGAAGCGCTCCGCCGCGACCTCGTCCGCGCCGAGCAGCAGCACCAGCTTGGGCGCGGCGTCTTCGAGGTCCTTCAACCCGCCCTTCTGAGCGAAACCGAGCATGATCCCGGCCATCCGACTGGCGGCCGTGTGGAGCACGTTGAAGCCGTTCCACTCGCCCTTGATCAGGCCAAGGCCATCCACCAGCTTGAGCGCGGCGCCGAACGCGCCTGCAGCCAGCGCGCCGGGACCGACGATCACGGCGGGCCGTTCAGCCTTGGCGAAGACGTCGGTAACGGCCTTGGGCAGCTTGCCGAGCAACGAGAGATCGTCGCCAATGTTGGTCGCCGGGTAAGCCAGGTCTGCTTCGGGCCCAACCACGAACACCTGCGCGCCCTGACGGCGGACCGCCTTGCGGATGCGGGTGTTGACCAGCGGCGCTTCCCAGCGCGGGTTGGAGCCGATCAGCAGGACGACGTCGGCATTCTCGATGCCAGCGACGGTCGAGTTGAACGCCACCGCCGACAGCGAGCTAACGTCATAGTCCATCCCGCCCTGGCGCCCTTCGAGCAGGGCCGACCCCTGTCCTTCGAGCAGCTTCTTGGCCGCGTACATCGTCTCGGCATCGAGCAGGTCGCCGGCCACCGCCGCGATCTTGTCGCCCGCATCCTCGAGCCGGTCAGCGAAGACCTGCAGCGCACCGGCCCAGTCGGTCGCCTGGAGCTTGCCCTCGACCCGCACCCACGGCCGGTCGAGCCGGTTGCGGACCAGCGCGTCGGCATGATGCCGCGTCTTGTCGCTGATCCACTCCTCGTTCACGTCCTCGTTGATGCGCGGCAGGATGCGCATCACCTGCATGCCGCGAAGGTCGAAGCGGATGTTGGAGCCGACCGCGTCCATCACGTCGATGCCGGGCACCTTGCGCAGCTCCCACGGCCGAGCCTCGAAGCTCTGCGGCGCCTGCAGCAGGGCGCCGACCGGACAGAGGTCGGCGAGATTGCCCGACAGCTCGCTGGTCAGCGCCCGCTCGAGATAGGCGCTGATCTGCGCGTCCTCGCCGCGATAGAGCATGCCAAGCTCGGGCGTCCCCGCCACTTCCTCGGCGAAACGGACGCAGCGCGTGCACTGGATGCAGCGAGTCATCGAGGTCTTGATGACCGGGCCCATGTACTTGTCGTCGACCGAGCGCTTGTTCTCGTCGAACCGCGTCGACGAGCGGCCATAGGCCATCGCCTGATCCTGCAGATCGCACTCGCCGCCCTGGTCGCAGATCGGGCAGTCGAGCGGATGGTTGATGAGGAGAAACTCCATCACCCCCTCGCGCGCCTTCTTCACCATCGGTGTGTCGGTGCGGATCACCTGATTGTCGGCGGCCGGCAGCGCGCACGACGCCTGAGGCTTGGGCGGCCCCGGCGCGACCTCGACCAGGCACATCCGGCAATTGCCGGCGATGCTCAGCCGCTCGTGATAGCAAAAGCGCGGAATTTCCTTCCCCGCCAGCTCGCAGGCCTGCAGCACGGTTGCCCCTGCGGGAACTTCGAGTTCCTGACCGTCGACGGTGACTTTAGGCATGATAGTGGCTCATTGCTGGGGCACGCTCGGAGCGGAAAGGACCGGCATCAGGCGATACAGTCCGTAGGCAAGCGTCGAGCGGATGGAATATTTGTTGAGGCTGATCTTCTGGCCGCTCGAAAGACACGGGCCGAGATTCGGCGTCAGCTGCTGCAGGAGCCTGGCCTCGATATCGCCGCCAACGACGCTGTTCACGAGCGCGAGAACGGTCACCGGGTCCTGTTCGACCACGCATTGGGCGAAATCCTCGGCAAGGTTGCGCGGCGCGTAGCCGGCCTTGGCGACCAGGCTTTCGGCGGTCGGATGAAGCGCCCTCCGCGCGTCCTTGCGCTCGGGCATCAGGATCAGCGCTTCGGCCATCCCGCCGAGCATCGCCGGCGGGGCGAAGGTCAGGCGGCGTTCGTCGTTTCCAAGACAGGCATCGACCACGCCCCCATCGGCGAACTTGAACAGCGCCTGCTGCTGTTCGGGGCTCAGGTAGGGCAGGTCCAAGATCGTCGAGGCAACCTTCGGCCGTTGCGCGGCGCGGCACCGCGCAAATCGGTCCATCGAACGACTGCTCGCATCCTTGCCAGTCAGGTCGGAGTAATCGACCGATCCCTTCGAATTATCGATCCTGCTACCGATCTCAGGCTCGGCCATCGCCGCTGTCGCCAGCAGGGCAATCGCCGCGAACGTCATCGCGCGAAGCGTAACGACACTCACTCCGCCGCCTCCAGCATGTTGCCGCCGCGCTCCGCGATGCGGCGCTCGAGCTCGGGGCGGAAATGGCGGATGAGGCCCTGGATCGGCCACGCCGCGGCGTCGCCGAGCGCGCAGATGGTGTGGCCTTCGACCTGCTTGGTGACGTCCTGCAGCCGGTCGATCATGTCGACCGTGGCGTCGCCCTCGCGCAGCCGCTCCATGATCCGCCACATCCAACCGGTGCCCTCGCGGCACGGGGTGCACTGGCCGCAGCTCTCATGCTTGTAGAAGTAGCTGATCCGGCTGATCGCGCGAACGATGTCGGTCGACTTGTCCATGACGATGACCGCCGCGGTGCCGAGGCCCGAACCGAGCGCCTTCAGCCCGTCGAAATCCATCGGCGCGTCGGCGATCTCGGCCGCGGGTACCAGCGGGACCGAGCTACCGCCCGGAATCACCGCCAGCAGATTGTCCCACCCGCCGCGGATACCGCCGCAATGGCGGTCGATCAGCTCGCGGAAGGAAATGCTCATGCTTTCCTCGACGACGCACGGCTTGTTCACATGGCCGCTGATCTGGAAAAGCTTGGTGCCCTCGTTCTTCTCGCGTCCGAAGCCCGCGAACCAGCTGGCGCCGCGGCGCAGGATGGTCGGGACGACCGCGATGCTTTCGACATTGTTGACCGTGGTCGGGCAGCCGTAGAGCCCCGCGCCAGCCGGGAATGGCGGCTTTAGGCGCGGCCGCCCCATCTTGCCCTCGAGGCTCTCGAGCATCGCGGTCTCTTCGCCGCAGATGTAGGCGCCCGCGCCGCGGTGCACGAAGCAGTCGAAGTCGAAGCCCGAGCCGGCGGCATTCTTGCCCAGCAACCCGGCGGCATAGGCCTCGGCCACCGCCTTCTCGAGCGCCTCGGCCTCACGAATATATTCGCCGCGGATGTAGATGTAGCAGGCCCGCGCGCGCATCGCGAAGCTGGCGATCAGCGCGCCCTCGAGCAGCTTGTGCGGATCATGCCGGATGATCTCGCGGTCCTTGCACGAACCCGGTTCGGACTCATCAGCGTTGATCACCAGGAAGTTGGGCTTACCCGGCTTGGGCTCCTTGGGCATGAAGCTCCACTTCATGCCGGTCGGGAAGCCTGCGCCGCCGCGCCCGCGCAGCCCGCTCGCCTTCACCGCATCGATGATCGCGTCCTGGCCGACCGCCATCAGCGCCTTGGTGTTGTCCCAATCGCCCCGCGCCTGCGCCGCCTTGAGGTCGGGCGACTGAAAGCCATAGACGTTGGTGAAGATGCGATCCTTGTCGCTGAGCGGTCCGGTGTAGCCCATCGTCAGGCACCCTCTCCCGCCGGCGCGGCCGCCGGCTCGGCCCACATCGGGCGGTAATCGTAATTACGCTCGGTCATCTTCTTGAGATTGGTCGGGCCGCCCTCGGCCGCGCTGGTTTGGCGACCGATCTGCGAGCCCGGCTTGACCGGCTGCCCGGCTGCCAGCGCATCGAGCACCGCGGTCATGCTTACCTCGGTCAGATCCTCGTAATTGTCGTCGTTGATCTGAACCATCGGCGCGTTGGCGCAGGCGCCGAGACACTCGACCTCGGTCAGCGTGAACATGCCGTCAGCGGTGGTATAGCCCTTCTTAAGGCCCTTCTTCTCGCACGCCCGCATGACGTCGTCCGATCCGCGCAGCATGCACGGCGTCGTCCCGCACAGCTGGACGTGATATTTGCCCACCGGCACCAGGTTGAACATCGTATAGAAGCTGGCGACCTCCATCGCCCGCATCGGCGGCATGTCGCATTCGGCGGCGACGAACTCGATCACCGGGATCGGCAGCCAGCCCTGCGTACCGGTCTCCGCCCCAACCTGCCGCTGGGCGAGGTCGAGCAACGGGATCACCGCCGACATCTTGCGGCCGTCAGGATATTTTTCGAGCGCACGCGCGGCCTCGGGCGCATGCGCCTTGTCCCAGGCGAACTGGCCCCAGCGCTCACGCAGCTCGGGCACGTCAGGGGCGAAATGACGCTCGGCCATTAGCGATCACACTCCCCGAACACGATGTCCATCGCGCCCAAGACCGCGGTCGTATCGGCCAGCATGTGCCCCTTCATCATGAAATCCATCGCCTGCAGGTGGCTGAACGCCGTCGGGCGGATCTTGCAGCGGTAGGGCTTGTTGGTGCCGTCGGCGACCAGATAGACGCCGAACTCGCCCTTGGGGCTTTCGGTGGCGACATACACTTCGCCCGCGGGCACGTGATAGCCCTCGGTGTAGAGCTTGAAGTGATGGATCAGCGCTTCCATCGACTGCTTCATCTCGGCGCGTTTGGGCGGGAAGACCTTGCGGTCGGCGGTGCCGATCGGGCCTTCGGGCATTTCCTTGAGGCACTGGCGGGCGATCCGCCAGCTCTGCCGCACTTCCTCGACCCGGACCATAAAGCGGTCGTAGCAGTCGCTCTGCGTGCCGACCGGAATGTCGAAATCCATCCGGTCGTAGACCTCGTAAGGCTGCGACTTGCGGATGTCCCACGGGATGCCGGTGGCGCGGATCATCGGGCCTGAAAAGCCCCAGGCCATCGCATCTTCCTTCGAGACGATGCCGATGTCGACGTTGCGCTGCTTGAAGATGCGGTTGTCGGCGACGAGGCTGATCGCGTCCTCGAACAGCTGTAGCCGGTTATCAAGGAACTCGCCGATGTGATTGAGAACCTTGGGCGGAATGTCCTGGTGAACGCCACCGACGCGGAAGTAATTGGCGTGCATCCGCGCGCCCGAAACCATCTCGTAGATCTGCATCAGATCTTCGCGCAGTTCGAACAGCCACAGGTTGGGCGTCATCGCGCCCACGTCCATGATGTGCGAACCCAGGTTCAGCATGTGGTTCTTAACGCGGGTCAGCTCCGCCATCAGCACCCGGATGTACTGGGCACGCAGCGGGATCTCGAGCCCCATCAGCTTCTCGGCCGCAAGCACGAAGCTGTGCTCCATGCACATCGGCGAACAGTAATCGAGCCGATCGAAATAGGGGATCGCCTGGGCGTAGGTCTTATATTCGATCAGCTTCTCGGTGCCGCGGTGGAGAAGGCCAACGTGCGGGTCGACCCGCTCGACGATCTCGCCGTCCAATTCCATGATCAGCCGGAGCACGCCGTGCGCCGCAGGGTGCTGCGGCCCGAAGTTGATCGTATAGTTCTGGATGACCTCGTCGCCGGCATTCTGGTCGCCAGCTTCGGGCATCACGCTCACCTCGACCTTGCGCGGGTTGCGCGCGGGCTCGGCGACGGTGTCGCGGCTGTCGTCGGGCAAGGTCGCCATCACTGCGCCTCCGGAGTTTCACGCGAAGCCTTGGCGCCGGGCTTGGGCTCATCGGTGCCGGTCGCCTTGCCGCCCGCCCGCGCCGCTTTCGCCGCGGCCGGCTTGCGCGCTTCAGCGGCGGCTTCCTTGGCCCCCGCGGTGCCGCGGTCCTCGTTATCGGTCTTGTAGGCCTTGTCGCCGGCGCGCTCGCCCGCCCCGGCCGCCGGAGCGACCTTGGGCGCCTCGTCTTTGCCCGGCGCCGGCGACGGCGCGCCCGGCGCCTGCGCCTCGGCCTTTTCGTCGCCCGGCAAGCGATATTCGGGCCCGTTCCACGGCGTCAGGAAGTCGAACGAGCGGAAGTCCTGCGCCAGCTCGACCGGCTCGTAGACCACGCGCTTTTCGGTCTCCGAGTAGCGCATCTCGACGAAGCCCGTCAGCGGAAAATCCTTGCGCAGCGGATGCCCCTCGAATCCGTAATCGGTGAGGATCCGGCGCAGGTCGGCATTTCCGGCGAAAGTCACGCCATAAAGGTCGAACACTTCGCGCTCGAGCCAGCCGGCGACCGGCCACAGCGCGGTTACGCTCGGCACCGGCGTGCGCTCGTCGGTCAGTACCTTGACCCGCACCCGGCGGTTCTTGGTGTAGCTGAGCAGGTGGTAATTGACCTGGAACCGCTCGGGACGCTCAGGATAGTCGACCCCGGCAATCTCCATCAGCGACTGGAACTCAAGGCCGGGCGTATCGCGCAGCAGGCGGCAAGCGTCGACCACGCCCTCGCGCTGGACGGTCAGCGTGATCTCGTCGGCTTGGTCCCTGGTCTCGACGATCAGCGTGCCGAGCGCAGCCTGCGCAGCCGCGATCAGGCCTTCGTTCGAGGCGGTCCGGGGGGCGGAACTGGCCATGCTAGCGCTCGATCGTCCCTTCGCGGCGGATCTTCCGCTGCAATTGCATGATCCCGTAGAGCAACGCTTCCGCAGTCGGTGGGCAGCCGGGCACGTAGATGTCCACGGGCACGATCCGGTCGCAGCCGCGCACCACCGAATAGCTGAAGTGATAATAGCCGCCGCCATTGGCGCAGCTGCCCATCGAGATGACGTAGCGCGGTTCTGCCATCTGGTCGTAGACCTTGCGCAGCGCCGGGGCCATCTTGTTGCACAGCGTGCCGGCGACGATCATCACGTCCGACTGGCGCGGGGACGCACGCGGCGCCGCACCGAACCGCTCGAGGTCGTAGCGCGGCATGTTGACGTGGATCATCTCCACCGCGCAGCAGGCGAGCCCGAAGGTCATCCACCATAGGGAGCCGGTCCGCGCCCAGTTGAACAGGTCCTCGGTCGCGGTGACCACGAAGCCCTTGCTGTCGAGATCGTGGCGCATCCGCTCGAGCGCCTGATGCTGCGGCGAGCCCGGGACCAGCCCGGCCGCGCGCGCGATCTCTTCTTCGCTGGGATAGCGGTCGTGCGCGGGGTCCAGGATCACTCCCATTCGAGCGCTCCCTTCTTCCACGCATAGGCAAGGCCCAGCGCCAGTTCGGCGAGGAACACCATCATCGCGCCCCAGCCCAGCCAGCCGGTGGTCTTGAGCGTCACCGCCCACGGAAACAGAAAGGCCGCCTCGAGGTCGAACACGATGAACAGGATCGCGACCAGGTAGAAGCGGACGTCGAACTGGCTGCGCGAATCCTCGAACGCGGGAAAGCCGCACTCATATTCGCTCAACTTCTCGGGGTAGGGCCGCGCCGCGCCAGTCAGGCGCGAGACGATCATCGGCAGCACCACGAATGCCGTCGACAGCCCCAGCGCAACTGCCAGGAAGAACAGGATCGGGAGGTATTGGGTGGCAACTGCAGCCACGGTGGACTCTCCGGTTACAAGACTTGGCGGCGCTCTAGAGCAGCCCCGGCACGGACACAACGGCAGAAAGGGCAGTTCGGCCCTTGGCGATCAGCCCCGCAGCGCCCCGCCGACCAGCTTGTGCAGCTTGCTGTGGAGCTCGCCATTGGCGGCGAGATATTCGCGCCGCTCGGCCATCCGGTCCTGCCCGCGGAAATCGCTGACGAAGCCGCCAGCCTCGCGCACCAGCAGGATGCCAGCCGCTGCGTCCCACACGTCGAGATCGTCTTCCCAGAAACCGTCGAAACGCCCGGCCGCGAGCCAGGCGAAATCGAGCGTCGCCGAACCGAGCCGCCGGATGCCCGCCACTTCGGGTGCGAGCCGGGCATAGATGCTCGACCAGCGCGCCGCATCCGACCGCCCTAGGTGCGGAATGCCGGTCCCGATCACCGCCTCGTCGAGATGGCGGCGGGCCGACACGCGCAGGCGACGGTCGTGCAACCACGCGCCCCGCCCCTTTTCGGCCCAGAAAGTCTCGTCGGTGAGCGGCTGATAGACGATCCCGTGGGTGATCTCAGGCTTGCCCTGAGCGCCATTAGGGTCTTCCACCGCGATCGAAATCGCGAAGTGCGGAATGCCGTGGAGGAAGTTGGTCGTGCCATCGAGCGGATCGACGATCCACCGCGGCTTGTCGGGGTTACCCTCGATCGTGCCGCCCTCTTCCAGCACCATGCCCCAGTCAGGCCGCGCCTGCTTTAGTTCCTCGACAAGCGTCTGCTCGGCGCGCTTATCGGCCATGGTGACGAAATCGCCCGGCCCCTTGCGGCTGACCTGCAGCTGCTCGACCTCGCCAAAGTCGCGGCGCAGCCGCGGCGCGGCCTTGCGGACCGCGCGCTGCATGACGGTGATCAATCCCGAATGGCTAACCAACATTTCCTCCGCTCGTCCCGAGCGCAGTCGAGGGGCGCTGGACGATGGTTTTCAAAGACGCCCCTCGACTTCGCTCGGGACGAGCGGCTCGCTGCCGCTTAATTTTAGTCGGCGCGGCGGACGTAGGTCTGCTCGTAGACGTCGACCACGATCTTCGTTCCCGCCGAGATGTGCGGCGGGACCATCACGCGAACGCCATTGTCGAGGATCGCCGGCTTGTAGCTCGACGAAGCGGTCTGCCCCTTCACCACGGCGTCGGCCTCGACGATCGTGGCTTCGATCTGGTCGGGCAGCTGGACGCTGATCGGCCGCTCCTCGTGCAATTCCATCACCACGTCCATGCCGTCCTGCAGGAAGGCCGCGGCGTCGCCGAGCAGGTCCTTGGGCAGGCTGATCTGCTCATAGGTTTCCTTGTCCATGAAGGTCAGCATGTCGCCGTCGGCGAACAGGAACTGGAAGTCCTTAGTGTCGAGGCGGACGCGTTCGACCGTCTCGGCGGAGCGGAAGCGGACGTTGGTCTTGCGGCCGTCGATGAGGTTCTTCATCTCGACCTGCATGTAGGCGCCACCCTTGCCCGGCTGGGTGTGCTGGATCTTCACCGCACGCCAAATGCCGCCTTCATATTCGATGATATTGCCGGGACGAATGTCGACGCCGCTGATCTTCATGGATCGCCTGCCTGTGTGAACGAAGTGGAAAGAGCCGGCGCGGCCTCTAGCCGTGCGACGGCTTTCCGGCAAGCAGCGGGTAGGGATTGATCGGCTCGCCCTGCCACCAGCGCTCGCCCGGCCCCATCCGGTTGATCGCGAAATGGAGATGGGGCCCGTCGGGGCTGGCGTCGCCGGTATGGCCGACCAGCCCGATCGGATCGCCGGGCCTGACCTGCAAACCTTCCCGAAGTCGAGAATCATAAGCCGACAGGTGCGCGTAATAATACATCCACTGGTTGTCGGCCGAGCGGACGTATACCGTCAGCCCGCCCTTGCCGACCGAGTTGAATAGCTTTTCGACCGTGCCGGCGGCGGCGGCGACGACCGGCCGACCCTCGGGCGCCATGATGTCGATTGCATTGTGGACCCGCGACCCTCCTCCGCGAGAGGCGGTGTACGTATCGGTCAACTCGCTCGTCTTCACGCCCACCACCGGCAGCGCGAGTCCGCTCGGGCTGACTACCAGCGGGGCGTTCGAGGTCGTGGTGGAGCGCGGCGCAAACCCGGGCCTGGCGAGCGCGCTCCCGGCATCGCGCACCACCGTCCCGACCGCGCCGTCGTCGGCCGGGGTTCCAGGGCCGCCGCCGCGGATATTGCTCCAAAGCATCCAGCCGCCGATCACGACGATCGCCAGCACGACCAGATTGCCGATCAGCCCGACCCTGCTGCCCCTGTGTGCGCTTGCCACCCTGTTCCACTCCCTACGATTGGAAGATCGCGGTGAAGCCCGGCTTCATCATCCGCGACAGGCGAATGACGTCCCAATTCGCCATGCGGATGCAGCCGTGGCTCTCGGCGCGGCCGATCGTCTCGGGGCTCGGCGTCCCGTGGATCCCGTAATGCTCCTTAGTGAGGTCGAGCCACGCCACCCCGACCGGACCGTTCGGCCCCGGCGGCAGGGTCTGGTCGGGGGCGCCCTTATCCTTGGCGTCCCAGAACAGGTTGGGCTGATAGTGGAAGGGCGGCATGAAAGCGTAGGTCGTCACCTTCCATTTGCCGAGCGGCAGCGGATCGTGGCTGGACCCCATCGTCACCGGGAATTGCGCGACCAGCGTGCCCGGATTGTCACCCAGCACCGGCGGCGCGCCGCGGCTCTTCTCGGTGCTGTAGGCGCCCTCGGGCACCGGCCCCTTGAAGACCTTGAGGACGCCCTCCGACTTGTCGACGACCACGAAGTCGCCCTGCGGCTGCTGCGCATCGACCTGGAACAGCCCGAACAATGCGCCCTGCTTGGCGTCGACCACCTTCCCGTAATCGCGCGAATGCGGCAGCACGTTGGGCAAACGCAGCACCTGACCCGCCCCAATCAGCTTGTCAGGCCCGTTCAGCGCGACGATCGTGTCGGGCGTGGTGTGAAATCGCTCGGCCAGTTTCTCGAGCATGTTGCGATAGTAGAGGCCCGGCGCCTTGGCCTGGTCCTCGGGCTTCTTCGGGAACGGGTAGAGGAACGGTCCGGCGACGTCGTCGGCGCTGAGCGTGAACGACTTCAGCGAGGGCCGCTGGTCCTGCAGCAGCGCCTGCCGAGTGGCATTGTCGAGATTGCCGCTGACCGTCAGTCCATGCGCTTGCTGAAAGCCGCGCAGTGCCTGCTCGAACACTATCCCTCTCTTGCCGTCGATTACCCCGGTGGGAAAGCCGGCCGCATCGAGCAGCACTTGGGCGTGAAAAATGGTGCCGTCGATCGGCGAGCCCGCCGTTCCGGGCGGCACCCACGGCTTGCCCGACTTGGCCGTCGCGACAGTGGGAGTGCCCGGGGTCGGAGACGGCGCCTTGGCGGCGACGAGGGCGAGGGTTCCGGCCAGAGACAGGGCCAGACCGATGGGGGCTACGCGGGACCTCAACACAGACACACTCTCCAACCAGACGATGTATTGAGAGCGTAACGATGCAGGCCGGGCAGGTTTCCCTCCCGGTCAAGCTTACCCTGGCAACCGCGCGGCAGCCGGCTCGTTGACCGCTTCATGCTTCAAGCCATCCTGTTCGACATCGACGGCACCCTCGTCGACAGCAACGACTTCCACGTCCTCGCCTGGGCCGAGGCGTTCAAGCAGGCCGGGCACGAATTGCGGCTGGCGACCATCCACGATCAGGTTGGTCAAGGCGGCGACAATCTCATTCCCGCGCTGTGGTCCGACGCGTCACCAGCGCAAGTGAAGCAACTCGAACGCGCGCACCATGACCTGTTCCAGCGCCATTACGCCCGGCGGGTGAGGCCGTTTCCGGGGGCGCGCGACCTGCTTCGGCGATGCCGGGAAGCCGGTTATGCGGTGGTGCTCGCCTCGTCGGCCTCGGCGGAAGAGGTCGGGTACAATCTCGACCATGTGCTCGACGCCGCCGACCTCGTCGACGCAGTCGTCAGCGGCGATGAGGTCGCGCGCAGCAAGCCCGCCCCCGATGTATTCGAAGTTGCGTTGCGCAAGATTGGCGTGGCAGTCGACGACGCGCTGGTCGTCGGCGATTCGCCGTTCGACATCGAGGCGGCCAACGCCGCGGGCCTGCGAACGATCGCGCTCCGCTCGGGGCTCTTCACCGACGAGCAGCTCGCCGGCGCGATGGCGATCTACGACGATCCGAGCGACGTGCTCGCCCGCTTCGACGACAGTCCGCTCAGCCGCGTTTCAGCACGGGCGTAAAGGCGGCCACCGCCGCCGCCGGGTCGGCCGCGTTCCACACCGCGCCGCTGACCGCGAGGAAGTCGGCGCCCGCCGCGACCAGCGCGGCGCCATTTTCCGGCGTAATCCCTCCGATCGCAACGCACGGCAGCTCGAACACCGCCGACCACCAGCCGAGCAAGGCGACTTCGGCCCGGTGCTCGCTGTCCTTGGTGGTGCTCGGGAAGAAGGCGCCGAAAGCAACATAGTCGGCCCCCGCCTCGCCCGCTTCCATCGCGAGGTGGCGGCTGTCGTGGCAGGTGACCCCGATCTGCGCGCTCGGGCCCAGCAGCGCCCGCGCCTCGCGGATGTCGCCGTCGCTCTGCCCCAGATGGACCCCGTCGGCACCGATCCTTTTGGCGAGGCTCATGTCGTCGTTGACGATGAAGGCCACCTCGGCTTCGGCGCAGATCCGCTGCAGCGGCTCGGCCAGCCGAGTGAGCTCATGCTGGTCGACGTCCTTCACCCGCAACTGGAACGCCGCGACCGGTCCGGCCCCGAGCGCGGCGCGCAGCCGCTCGGGAAAATCGCCGCCGACGTCTTGTGGGCTGATCAAGTAGAGCTTGGCGTCGCCGCGCGGCGCATCGGCGAAGCGCTCGGCGAAATCGGCGAGGTCGGGCAGGTCGTCGTCAGTCATCGCTGCAAGGCCAAGTCGAAGGCGGCCGGATCGTCAAGTGCCAGCGCGATCCGCAGCACCGTCCGTCGCCGGAACCGCAGCGGCGCAATCAGGTCCACCATTCGGTTGGGATAGCTGATCAGGCCGAGGTTGGCAGTGTCGCTCGCCTTGACCTCGGCACCGTCGATCACCCCGCGGACGGCCGCCACCTGCCCCAGCGGCACGGTAAGCGAACGGAGTCGGCCGACATGCAGTCGCAGCTCACCGTCGGTCAGTTCATGCGGCATCCGCCGGAACGAGCGAATCGTCCCGATCAGCCAGGCGATCCCCAGCACGCTCGTCGCGCTCAACGGCCAGGCGAGCCACGGCCATTTGAGCGCGAGGAACAGATGCACCACCAGCAGCTCGGTCACCGCCAGGCTGGTGAACACCCACAAGGGCGGGCCAAGCGTGCGATCATAGCGAAAGGTCAGGCGGGAACCTTGGTGGTGCTGGCGGTGTAGATTTCGTCAATCGCGGTGCCGAGCGTGCGATTGAACTCGGCATCGTCCTGCCCGTGGCGCAGGTCCGACAGCAGCGCGCGGCTGAAGCTGGCGATCATGCCCGGGTTCTTGGCGAGTTCGGCGCAGGCATCGGTGCGGCTGAAGCCGCCCGACAGCGCCACCACCCGCAGCACGCGTGGATGGTCGACCAGCGCCGCGAACGTCCCCGCTTCGGCCGGGATCGACAGCTTGAGCATCACCTCCTCGCCCTCGGGCAGGCGATCGAGGTGACGGAGGATCTCGTCGCGCAGGCAGGCGTCCGACGCCGCCCGGTCGGCGCTCTTGATGTTCACCTCGGGCTCGATGATCGGCACCAGCCCGTGGCGCAGCACCTGGAAGGCGACCTCGAACTGCTGGCCGACGACGGCGGCGATCCCCGCCTCGTTCGCCTGATTGATGACCGACCGCTCCTTGGTTCCGAACACGCCGAGCCCCTTGGCTCGGCTGAGCAAGTCGTCGAGCTCCGGCATCGGCTTCATCAGCTGGACGCCGTCGCGCTCGTCCTCGAGGCCCTTGTCGATCTTGATGAAGGGGACGATCCCCTTCTCGGCCAGCGCGGCCGGGGTCGGCTTGCCATCGACCTCGCCGTCCATCGTCCGCTCGAACAGAATCGCGCCGATCACCTTCTCGCCCGAAAAGCAGGGCGAGGTGATGATCCGCGCCCGCATCGCGTGGATAAGGCCGAACATCTCCTCGTCGGTCGACCAGGAGTCCTCTTCGACGCCATAGCCGGCGAGCGCCTTGGGGGTCGAACCGCCCGACTGGTCGAGCGCGGCGATGAAGCCGTTCCCCGCCTTGATCTTCTCACGCATCTCGGACTGATTCATCGCTCTTCCCTGCTTACTGCTGAAGCGCCGCGACGCCTGGCAGCGTGCGCCCTTCCATCCATTCCAGAAACGCCCCGCCCGCGGTCGAGACGAAGGTGAAGTCCTTGGTCACGCCGGCCTGGTTGAGCGCCGCGACCGTGTCGCCGCCCCCGGCGACCGAGACCAGGCTGCCGTCTTGAGTCAGCGCCGCCGCGGTCCGCGCCAGCGCCACGGTGGCCGCATCGAACGGCGGCGTCTCGAATGCGCCCAGCGGCCCGTTCCACACCAGCGTCCGGCAAGTCTTGAGCGCATCGGCGAGCGCCTCGCCTGCCGCCGGGCCGATGTCGAGGATCATCTCGTCAGCGGCGACCTCGTGGACGTTGCAGGTCCGCAAGCTCGGCGGATTGGCGGCGAACTCCTTCGCCACCACCACGTCATAGGGCAGGTGCACGGTGCAATTGGCGGCATCGGCGCGGGCGAGGATCGCCTCGGCCTCGCTGGTCAGGTCATGCTCGCACAGCGACTTGCCCACATCGATCCCGCGCGCAGCAAGAAAGGTGTTGGCCATGCCGCCGCCGATAATGAGGTGATCGACCTTGTCGACCAGATGCCCGAGCACCGCCAGCTTGGAAGAGACCTTGGCACCTCCGACCACCGCCGCGACCGGCCGCTCCGGATTTCCGAGGGCCTTCTCAAGCGCCTTGAGCTCCGCCTCCATCGCCCGTCCAGCAAACGCCGGCAGCAGATGCGCGACGCCCTCGGTCGAGGCATGCGCGCGGTGCGCGGCGGAGAAGGCATCGGCGACATAATAGTCGCCGAGCGCCGCCATGCCCTTGGCCAGTTCGGGATCGTTCTTTTCTTCACCGGCGTGGAAGCGGGTGTTTTCGAGCACCCCGATCGAGCCAGCGGTCATGGTGCTCACCGCGCGCTCGGCGTTGGGGCCCGCGCAATCCTCGATGAAGCGGACCGACCGCCCGGTCAGGTCGGCGAGCGGCTTCACCAACAAGGCGGTCGACATGTCGGGCCGATTCTGCCCCTTGGGCCGCCCGAAATGGCTCAGCAGGAGCACGATCGCTCCGCGGTCGGCCAGCTCGAGCACCGTCGGCAGCAGCGCCTGCAGCCGCGTCGCATCGGACACCGCCCCGTCCTGCATCGGAACGTTAAGGTCGACGCGGACGAGCACGCGCTTGCCGGTCAGCTCGGCCGGCAGATCGTCGAGGGTCTTGAAGCTGCTCACTGCTACCTTTTCCCGCTCGTCCCGAGCGAAGTCGAGGGGCGCAAATCCAGGCTCAAGAACGCCCCTCGACTTTGCTCGGGACGAACGACCTGGCCACACCCCTCGTGGGATTATCCCAGCTTGGCCATCGCCGCGGCCGTGTCGACCATGCGGTTCGAGAAGCCCCATTCATTGTCGTACCAGCTGACCACCCGCACCAGCGTGCCCTCGAGCACGGCGGTCTCGAGGCTGTCGACGGTCGAGCTCTGCGGCGTGTGGACGATGTCGATCGAGACCAACGGCTCGTCCGAATAGACCAGCACGCCCTTGAGCGGCCCGCTCTCGCTCGCCGCCTTGAGCGCGCCATTCACTTCTTCGACACTGGTCGGGCGCTTCGGCGTGAAAGTGAGGTCGATGAGGCTGCCATCCGGCACGGGCACTCGCACCGCCGAGCCGTCGAGCTTACCCTTAAGCTCGGGCAGCACCTCGCCGACCGCGCGGGCGGCGCCGGTCGTGGTCGGGATGATGTTCATCGCCGCCGCCCGAGCGCGCCGCAGGTCGGAATGGATCTGATCGAGGATCTTCTGGTCGTTGGTGTAGGCGTGGACTGTGGTCATCAGTCCGCGCTCGATCCCGATCGCATCGTTCAAGACCTTGGCGACCGGCGCGAGACAGTTGGTGGTGCAGCTCGCGTTCGAGACGATCTTGTGCTCGGCGGTCAGCTTGTCGTGGTTGACGCCGTAAACCACCGTCAAGTCCGCGCCCTTGGCCGGGGCCGAGATGAGCACGCGCTTGGCGCCGGCTTGGAGGTGCTTCTCGCCGCCCGCCTTGTCGGTGAAGAAGCCCGTGCACTCGAGCGCAATCTCCACGCCGTTGGCGGCATGGGGCAAGTTGGCCGGGTCGCGCTCGGCAGTCACATGGATGCGCTTGCCGTTGATGACGAGGTCGTTGCCCTCGGCGGTGACTTCGCCCGGAAAGAGGCCATGGACGCTGTCACGCTTGAACAGCCAGGCATTCGATTTGGCGTCGGCGAGGTCGTTGATCGCAACCAGTTCGAGCCCGCAGTCGGGCCGCTCGAGGATCGCCCGCGCGACCAGCCGGCCGATCCGGCCGAACCCGTTGATGGCAACCTTGGTCATCTCATCTCCCTTTGATCCATGAAGGCCAGAATGCGCGAGGTGATCGCGTCCGACGTCAGTCCGAAATGTTGGTAGAGCTCAGGCGCGGGCGCCGAGGCGCCGAAGCCGTCGAGCCCACAGCGCAGCCCGTGCAACCCAGTGTATCGCTCCCAGCCGATTGTCGTCCCCGCCTCGATCGAAACTCGCAGGATCTGGCGGTTCGAAACGTCGGGCAGGATGTCTTCGCGGTAAGCGGCGTCCTGCGCGTCGAACCGGGTGGTCGACGGCATCGAGACCACATCGGCGCCGATGCCCTCCCCTGCCAGCTTGTCGGCGACATCGAGCGCGATCTCGACCTCCGAACCGGTCGCGAGGAGAATGACCTTGCGGTCACCCTCAGCGGCCCGCAGCCGATACGCACCTCGTGCACAGCGATTCTCCGCAACGGCCTCGGTCCGCACCGGCCGCAAATTCTGCCGCGACAGGGCGAGCAGCGAAGGCCCCTCCTCCGCCAGCGACAGCGCCCAGCATTCGGCGGTCTCGACCGCATCGGCCGGGCGGTAAACGTGCAGCCCCGGGATCATCCGCAGGCTCTGCAGATGCTCGACCGGCTGGTGGGTCGGCCCGTCCTCGCCCAGCCCGATGCTGTCATGGGTCATCACATAGACGACCCGCGCGCGCTGCAAGGCCGACAGGCGGATCGCCGGCCGGCAATAATCGGAAAAAACTAGGAAGGTGCCGCCGTAAGGCACGACCCCACCGTGCAGCGCCATGCCGTTCATCGCCGCCGCCATCCCGAATTCGCGGATGCCGTAGTAGATGTAACGCCCGGCATAATCCTCGGCGGTGAGCGGCTGCTGCCCCTTGGTCTTGGTGTTGTTCGAGCCGGTGAGGTCAGCCGACCCGCCGATGGTCAGCTCGGTCGCGGCGTTGATCGCCTCGAGCGCCATCTCCGACGCCTTGCGTGTGGCAACCGGCTTTTGGTCGGCGAGCAGTCCGTCGAGATAGGCCTTGAGCCACCCGTCGGGCACTTGGGCGGCCATGCGGGTCGTAAATTCGTCGGCCCGGCCGCTCGCTGCCAGCCGCTGCTGCCACGCCGCACGCTCGGTAGACCCACGGCCGCCGACCTCGCGCCACGCCTTGAGCACGTCGTCGGGGACGGTGAATTCGGTCGGCTCGAGCCCCAGTTCGGCGCGCGCCGCCGTGACTTCGGCAGCGCCCAGCGCCGAGCCGTGCGTCGCCGCCGTGCCCTGTTTGTTGGGCGCGCCATAACCAATGATCGTCTTGCAGCGGATCAGGCTCGGCCGGTGGTCCGCCTTCGCCTTCTCGATAGCCGCCGACACCTTGGCCGCGTCCATCCCGTCGCATTCGACCACGTGCCAGCCGCAGGCGACGTGCCGCGCGCAGATGTCCTCGTTGCGGCTGAGCTCGGTCGAGCCATCGATGGTGATGCGATTGTCGTCCCACAGGACGATCAGCCGGCCGAGCTTGAGGTGGCCGGCCAGCCCCACCGCCTCATGGTTGATGCCTTCCATCAGGCAGCCATCGCCGGCGATGACGTAGGTCCGGTGATCGACCAGCGCGTCGCCATAGACGGCGTTCAAATGTCGCTCGGCGATCGCCATGCCGACCGCGGTCGCCAGACCCTGCCCGAGCGGGCCAGTGGTCGTCTCGACCCCCGCCAGCTCGAAATTCTCGGGGTGGCCAGCGCACGGGGACCCGAGCTGGCGAAAACGCTTGATCTCGTCGAGCGTCGGATGCTCGTAACCGGTCAGGTAGAGCAACGCATAGATCAGCATCGAGCCATGGCCAGCCGACAGCACGAAGCGATCGCGGTCAGCCCATTTCGGGTCTTGCGGGTCGAACTTGAGATGGCGTGTGAAGAGCGCGGTGGCCGCGTCGGCCATCCCCATCGGCATCCCGGGATGGCCTGAATTGGCGGCCTCGACCGCGTCCATGGCCAGTGCCCGAATGGCATTGGCAAGACGGCGCTGGGTCGGCTGCATCAACACTCCAGTGGGTATCGGACCGGGCTTGGCGCGGTCGTGGATTCGACCGGACCGATGGCCCGGCTCCTTTGGGCGGTGAGCGGTGTTGCGTCAACCTTGCCGCGCCGCCTGCGGAGGCCTAGCTCCGCCTCATGACCGAACAAGCATTGGAAGCGGCGCTTACCCGCGCCGAGCGCGCCCTCGCCCGGGCCGAGCGCGCCAGCGACGCCATCGCCCGCAGCGGCCGGCGCGAGGAACAGTTGCGGGTTCGGGTGCGCGAGGCGATCGCCGAACTCGACCAGCTGATCCAGAAGGCGGAGGCCTGAGCGATGGCGGAGATCAATTTCGAGATCGCCGGTCGCCCCTACCGGCTCGCCTGCCGCGATGGCGAGGAGGACAATCTGCGCGCCGCCGCCAGCCTGGTCGATGCCAAAAGCCGCGAAGCCCTCGCCGGCATGGGCGCGATGAGCGAGGCGAAGCAGCTGCTGCTCGCCGCGCTGCTGGTCGCCGACCAACTAATCGAAAAGAAGGGCGAGCAGCCGGCCGCGCCGAGCGCCCAGCCCGAGCCCCAGTTCGTCCGACGGGTCGATGCGCTCGCCGAACGGCTCGAACGCCTCGCCGGCAGCCTTGAGCTGACCGCCGCAACACCCTAAATAGGGCGATGACGGGTACTGCCAGGCACGAGCTCTCCGATATCCCTGAGGCTATTCCCGATCCGAGGGGGCTGTCCCTGTCTGGACCCTGGTCCGGAATATATGGTCCCCACCTGATGCTACTGGCGTCAGAGGATTTCTGAGCAACGACCTCATGGTGGTCCCGTCACCCTCCATCCCCGATACCAAGGCGACCCTGCGCACCACCCTGCGCCGCGCGCGCCGCGACTATTTCGCCGGACTGCCTGAAACCGAGCGCCTTGCGCTGGCGGAAGCCCTCATCCCCTGCATCGACCCGCTCCTCGAGGGCGTCAGCGTCGTCGCGGGCTATGCCGCACGGGGCAGCGAGCTGCCGGTCGACGCCGTCCTCCGCCACGCGATGAACCGCGGGATCAGCGCCGCTTACCCCGCCTTCACGACCGCGGCCTCGCCGATGGTCTTCCGCTCGGGCCAGTGCGCCGAGGATTGTCCGGTTGGCGGGGTCCAGCCGCCGCACCAGGCACGCGTGGTCACCCCTGATCTCATCCTCGTCCCCCTCCTCGCCGCCGATCGTCGCGGCACCCGGCTCGGGCAAGGCGGCGGCCATTACGATCGCGCTCTGCCCGCTCTGCGCGCCGAAGGTGCCCGGATCATCGGGGTCGGCTGGACCATGCAGCTCGTCGAGACACTGCTGCCCGTCGAGCCGTGGGACATCCCTCTCGACGGATTTGCCTCGCCTGCCGGATTGGTGGAGTTTGCGGCATGAACCACGAACTCGAGCCGCGCCCTCGCCCGACCATCGGCGTGTTCATGATCATGGCCGTGATCGCGGTCTGGGCGCTGCTCGTCGCCAGCCTCGCCGATGTCGTCGGACGCTGGCCGGTGCTCGTCCAGCTGTTGTTCTACATCGTCACCGGATTCATCTGGGTGTTACCATTGCGGCCCATCATGCGCTGGAGTGAGACCGGGCGCTGGCGGGCGGACAAGCCACGGCCTTGAAAAATCGGGGTGAATTGCCTAAGTAATACACATCCCATGACCAGCCTTGCCTCTCCTTCCACACCGGCGACGGTGCATCTGGCGTTGCAGCGCGCCCGCGACTGGGTGCGTCCGCGGCGCCTCGAAACCTATGGCAGCCTTGCCATGGCGGCAGCGGTGCTTGGCGGATTCGGGCTGATCTCGCAGACCGCGGGCGGCATCCCTCGAACCCCCACTGCGGAAGAACGCACTGCTCCCGCCGCGGCAGTCGCCAAGGAAGCGCAGGCCTTCACCCCTTTTCAGGTCCGTGACATCGCGCCCGACAAGGCCGTCGCGCTCAACGCCGCGATGCCGATCGTCGACGGGCCCAACCCGGCTGCCCAGCCGTTCCGCGGCGCCGCGGCCAACAGCACCGCCTTCGCGCGCTCGCTCGAGTGCCTGACCGAGGCCGTCTATTACGAGGCCGCGCGCGAGCCCGATGACGGCCAGCGCGCCGTCGCGCAGGTCGTGCTGAACCGCGTCCGCCACCCGGCCTTCCCCAATTCGGTCTGCGGGGTCGTCTATCAGGGCGCCGACCGCCCGACCGGCTGCCAGTTCAGCTTCACTTGCGACGGGTCGCTCTACCGCCAGCCGATGCGCAGCTATTGGGACCGCGCCAGCGCGATCGCGCGCGCCGCGCTGCAGGGCTATGTTTTCGCCCCCGTCGGGGTCGCGACGCACTACCACGCCAATTACGTCGTACCTTACTGGTCACCGACGCTGAGCAAGAACGCCGAAATCGCCACCCACATCTTTTATCGCTGGAAGGGCGACTGGGGTCAGCCCGCCGCCTTCAGCCAGCGCTACGGCACGCGCGAGAGCGATCCGCAGGTCCTCCGCAGCCTCGCGCTCGCGGCCGAAGCGCGCGATCGTGCGACGGGCGCGCCGCTTGGTGTCGACTCCCAGGTCGCCGCGGCCAAGCAGGAACTTCCGCCTGAATTGGCGGCGCTGGTCAGCACGGCTGGCGCGGCGGGCGGCAAGGCACGCATCAAGATGCGCATCCCGACCGGTCGCGCGGCCGAGATCGCCGCCCGCGAGCGCACCGCTCAGGCCGAGATCAAGCTCGATAACAGCGACAGCATGCGCTGGAGCATGTCGGGCGACGAGAGCGTGGCGCAGAAGCCGCTGGGTCGCGCGCCTGCTTCGCCGCCGGCCTCGGCCACGGCGCAAAGCGTCCCCGCCAAACCGTCGGGCGGCGCGAGCGAATAAGCGCGCGCGGTCCCGCGGTGGACCGGCGGCGCGCATTTCCAGCGATGAAAGGGAAATGGCGCGAGTGACGGGGCTCGAACCCGCGACCTCCGGCGTGACAGGCCGGCGCTCTAACCAACTGAGCTACACCCGCGTGGTGTGGGCGGCCAACTAGGGGAGGCTCCCCGACACGTCAACCGCCGGACGACGAGAAAACTTGGTTCACTCGTCCTCGTCCTCGTCTTCCTCCCCGGCATGGGTCAGCGTCCCCTGCTCGAACAGGAAGCCGGCGATGTCGGGCGTGCCCGCCGCCGCGAAGATGGTCTTGAGGATGATCAGCAGCGGGATTGCCAGCAACGCCCCCGTCGTCCCCCACACCCACGCCCAGAAGGACAGCGAGATGAGGATCAGCAGCGGATTGATCTTGACCCGCTTGCCGACGATCAGCGGGGTGATCGCATTGGCCTCGACCAAGTGCATCCCGATGAAGATCGCCGGCGGCAAAATCGCCGTCCACGGGTCGGGCAGTGTCATCAGCCCGCCGATGCCCAACAGCACCGCGGCGGCGATCGGCCCCAGATAGGGGATGTAGTTGAGCACCGCGACGATGCCGCCCCACATCAGCGGCGAATCCATCCCGATCCACCACAGGATGAGGGCGGTCAGCGTCCCCAGCGTCACGTTGATGGCGGTGATCGTGCCGATGTAGGTGGAGGTCGCGTCGACCGTCTGCTGGATCACCCGCGCGGTCGTCAGCGCGCCTTCGAAGCTCGAGCGGCCGGTAATCGTCTGCTTGCGCATGCCCGTCCATGACGAAAGGAAGAAATAGATCACCAGCAGCGCGAAGAAGAGCTGGATGAGCGCGTGCGGTGCCGACTGGGTGAACAGGTCGAGCATCGAATTGGGCGTCTCCAGCCTGACCACACGGCCGCTGTTCGCCGGGGTCGCGGTCGGAAGCTGCTTGAAGATCCGGTCGATGAAGTGGTTGAGGCTCTTGTAGAGGTTGAGCAGCGGCGCCAGCGCGTCGCGCACGCGTCCGATCCGCTCGGGCACCATCGCCACCCAGTCGATCGCCGGGATGACGATCGAGAGGACGGCGAAGGCCGCCGCCGCCAGGAACATCAGCACGCACAGCAACGCGGATAGCGCCGACGGCAGCCCGCGCCGCTCGAACCATTCGAGCAGCGGCACCAGCGCGATCGCGATCACCAGCGCCGCCGTCGTCGGCAGGAAGAATTCGGCGCCCTCGCGCAACGCGAAGGGCAGCGCGACGATCAGCCCAATGCTGGCGACCAACGTTAGCGAGGCGAGCAACCGGTCGCGCTTGATCGTCAGCCCCTCGACCAGCTCGACCGCGTCGGGATTGGGCGGCACCATCGGTTGCGGCGGCGGTGGCGGGGTCGGCTCGACGACGGGCTCGGGGACTTCCATGCCCTCGTCGTTAACCGAACCCGCCAGCGCCGCCTAGCGCTGCCGGCCACTTGCAGGAACGCACGCAACAACCGCGGTCATCGTGCGTCTTGGCCAGAGCCGCCCCTGCACAGGACCAGATCGCATGCGCCCCACGCTCTTCGCCGTTGTTGCCGTCGCCGCCCTCGCCACCGGAACCGTTGTCGCCGCGCAGAAAGGACCGCCAGTTGCGCCCGCCGCGAGCGATCTGCGCCTCGGCGCGTTGCGGTTGAGCGGCCTCCGCGACGCCGCCTTCCAGGCACCCAATGACGGTTCGGTATTCCAGGCGCCGGGCGGCCCGGCCGCGATCGCCAGCCTGCTCAAGTCGCGCGGCCTGCCCACTGGCAGCATCCCGCTCAGCGTCGACGGACTGCTCGTCCGCGGCCTGCCCGGCCACATCGTGCTGATCGACACCGGCAATGGCGCCAAGAAGGGGGGCGTCCTCGCCGGCAGCCTCGCAGCGGCCGGCGTGAAACCAGCGCAGGTGACCGATGTCCTCATCACCCACAGCCACGGTGACCATGTCGGCGGATTGGTCGGCGCCGACGGCAAGCCCGCTTTCCCCAACGCCACGATTCGCATGAGCGCGCCCGAATGGGCCTTCATGCAATCGCAGGCGCAGACCAAGCCGATTGCCGCGGCGGTGCAGGGTCAGTTGAAGACCTTCGCACCGGGTGCCGCGGTCATCCCGGGGATCACCGCGGTCGCGCTGCCAGGACACACGCCCGGCCATTCGGGTTATCGGATCGTGTCGCGGGGCGTCAGCCTGCTCGACGTCGGCGACATCTCCCACAGCTCGGTCGTCTCGCTCGCCCGGCCCGATTGGAATATCCAATTCGACAACGACAAGACCGCCGGGAGGCAGACCCGCATCCGCGAGTTGCGGCAGCTCGCCGCCAGCCGCCAGCTGATCTTCGCACCGCATTTTCCCTACTCAGGGTTCGGCCGGGTGGTCCCGCGTGGGTCCGGCTATGCCTGGGTGCCAGCCACGCGGTAGCTGGGTCAGCCGCGCCTGACTCCCGCCGCCGCGAGGTGCGGGCCGAGCCGGCCGGTGAGCGCGAGGAAGAACATGCGGAAATCGCTAAACAGCGACCACATGGGATAAGTGAAGGTCGCCGGCCGGTTCTTCTCGACCAGGAAATGCGCCGCCCAGGCGAAGCCATAGCCGGCCAGCGGCAGCGCCACCCACCACCGCCAGTCGCCAGTCCACAGCAGGGCCAGCGCGATCAGGATGACCAGCGAGGTCCCGACATAATGCAGCGCGCGCGTCCGCGAACTGCTGTGCTCACGCAGATAGTGCGGCCAGAATTCGGCGAAGGTGCGGTATTCACGAGCCATCGGCGAAACATGTCACCGCGCCCGCGGTGCGGCAAGTCAGCCGGCGAAGCTGAACGCGCTCGGGCTTGCCCCATAGCGGTTGGGGACGGTCCCGCCACGACGCGTCAGGTAGCGGAGCAGATTGGCGAACAGCAGCAGCGTCATTCCTGCCAGCCCCAATGCGACGATCTGCGGCAGGAACCCACGCCCGAAGACCAGCACCAGCGGCGAGACGAAGAGCATGACGATCGGCGCCACCAGGTCGCGCCCGCTACGTCCGACATCGTGCAGTCGCCGAACGGCGACCGCCACTTGCGGCAGGAACAGCAGCAGCGACGTGAGACCGGAGCACGGTCCGCCGAACGGGCTCCAGCGAAAGAAGATCGCGTCTATCAGCCGCGCGACGGCACCTGCCAGCAGGACGAAGCCGAAGAAGGTCCAGAACTCGGCGCGCGAGGCCCGCCCGGAAAAGTCGGCATAACGGCCAAGCGTATGTTTGACCGACGCGAAATACTGCATGTGCCGCCCCCTCCGTAACAATCGGCGGGACGCAGATTAACCTGCACAAAGTAAATAGTTCAATAGCATCCGCAAAGCCGGACTGGTCTTCGCTGATGAAGGATGGTGCCCCCGGTCCGACTCGAACGGACACGCCTCTCGGCAATCGATTTTGAGTCGATCGCGTCTACCATTCCGCCACGGGGGCCCGGCGCCCTGCTAGCCGCAGCCGGCGGCGGGGACAAGTCGCCCGCTTAGTTGACCGGCGGGCGCCGCCGATAGCTCAGCGCTTCGGCGACGTGGATCCGCCCAACCGTCGCGCAGCCGGCAAGGTCCGCGACCGTCCGCGCCACCCGCAGCACGCGATGATAGCCGCGCGCCGACAGCCGCATCGCCGCCGCCGCGTCGGCGAGCAGCTTGCGGCCGGGCTCGTCGGGCGTGGCCACCGCGTCGAGCAGTTCGCCGTCGGCCTCGGCGTTGGTGCGCGGTCCGCTGCCGTTGAAGCGCTCGGTTTGCAAAGCCCGCGCCCGCGCAATCCGCACCGCGACCTCGGCGCTGCCCTCGCATGGCGGCGGCAACGTCAGGTCGGCGGCGCTGACCGCCTGGACGTCGACATGGAGGTCGATGCGATCGAGCAACGGCCCCGACACCCGCGTCTGATAGTCGGCGGCGCAGCGCGGCGCGCGGGCGCAGGCCAGCCCCGGCTCGCCAAGATGACCGCAGCGGCAGGGGTTCATCGCCGCCACCAGCTGCACCCGCGCTGGAAAGGTGACGTGGGTATTGGCCCGCGCCACGCTGACGCTGCCGGTCTCGAGCGGCTGGCGCAGGCTGTCGAGCACGGTGCGCTGGAACTCGGGCAGTTCGTCGAGGAAGAGCACGCCGAGGTGCGCCAGGCTGATTTCGCCCGGTCGCACCTTGAGCCCGCCGCCGACCAGCGCCGGCATTGAGGCGCTATGGTGCGGGGCGCGGAACGGCCGGCTGCGCGTCATCTTGCCGCCGTCGAGCTCGCCCGCGACCGACTGGACCATCGACACTTCGAGCGCCTCGGCCGGCGTCAGCGGTGGCAGGATGCCCGGCAGGCAAGCGGCCAGCAGCGACTTGCCCGCACCCGGCGGCCCACTCATCAGCAGGTTGTGACCGCCCGCCGCCGCGATCTCGAGTGCGCGCTTGGCGGTTTCCTGCCCTTTGACCTGCTTGAGATCGGGCCCGCCGCCGACGATTTCGGCGAGCCCCGGCTGCGGCGGCGCGATCAGGCTGGTGCCCTTGAGATGCGCCAGCAGCGCTAGCAAGTCAGGGGCCGAAACCACTTCGACCTGTCCGGCCCAGGCTGCCTCGGGCCCCTGCGCGGCCGGGCAAATCAGCCCCCTCCCCTCCGCGCTGGCATGAAGCGCGGCGAGGAGCACTCCTGGGCTGGGCGCGATTCGCCCGTCGAGGCCGAGCTCGCCGACCGCGACATAATGCGACAAGCTCTCGGCATCGGCCGCGCCCAGCGCCGCCAGCAGCCCGAGCGCGATCGGCAGATCGAAATGACTGCCCTCCTTGGGCAGGTCCGCGGGCGACAGATTGACCGTGATCCGCTTGGGCGGCAGCGCCAGCCCGATCGCCGACAACGCCGCGCGAACCCGCTCACGACTTTCGGCGACCGCCTTGTCGGGCAGGCCGACGATGATGAACGCCGGCACATTGGTCGACAGCTGGACCTGGACCTCAACGGCGCGCGCCTCGAGCCCGAGATAAGCGACCGTGGACACCACCGCGACCATCAGCGGCGGCCCTGACGGCCAGACTTGCAAGAACGCACAATCCCCCTAGCTCGGCCAGGCGAGGTTACGCGCCCGCAACGGCTTGCTCAACCCCGTCTGCGATGAAGGACCTTGCGCGGCTGTCTTACCCGCCTACATCACCCTCGATGATCCGCCGCGACGCCATGCGCGACTTCTTCGCCAGCCGCCCGGCGCGGATGGCCCTATTCGTGTTCGGCCTTCTGCTGATGGCCCTGACCCCGTTCGTCGCGGTCCTGCCCGGGCCGGGCGGGATCTTCGTCTTCGCCGCCGGCCTCGCGCTCACCCTGCGCAACAGCGAATGGGCCAAGCGGCGTTACGTCCAGTTCAAGCGCTGGCAGCCGCGCGCCGGCCACTGGGCCGACTGGGGCCTCCGCCGCGGCTCGCACTTGCGGCGCGAAGCGCGCCGCAAGGCCGCCGAGCGTGCCGAGCTGCCACCGCCGCATGAGGTCGAACGGACCGACGACCCGCTCCCCTCGGCGGGTTTCGACCTCGCCCCGGTCGATCCGACGCCGGGCGAACTCACCCCCGCGACCCCGGCCGGCGGCGAGCCGCAGCGTTGACTTGGGCCCCCGCTTGCCGTAACGGCCCGGCAACCCAAGCGGCTGCCCTTACCGGCGGCCCTTTTCATTTCAGTACGCAGAATATCTGCAAGTCTAGGGCAATGAGCGATGAAGCGCACCTTTCAACCGAGCAACCTGGTTCGCAAGCGGCGTCACGGGTTCCGGTCGCGGTCGGCGACGGTCGGCGGGCGCAAGGTCCTCGCGGCGCGCCGGGCGCGCGGCCGCAAGAAGCTGAGCGCCTAGTCACCTTAGCCAAGCGCGCCGATTTCCTCGCGGCCAACTCCGGCCGTCGCGCGCCCATGCCCGGCTTCGTCCTCCTGGTCCGCGACCGCGCCGATGGCTCGGCCACCAAGCGGGTCGGCTACACCGTCAGCAAGAAGGTCGGCAATTCGGTCGTCCGCAACCGGATGAAACGCCGGCTGCGCGCGCTCGCCCGCGAAATCCTGCCGCAAGCGGGCATCGTCGGCGCCGACCATGTGCTGATCGGCCGTCCCAGCGGGATCGAACGGCCGTTCGCCCAGCTCCGCGAGGAATTCGGCCGGGCACTGGCGAAAGTCGCGCGGTGATCGCCCGGGCGCTGATCTTGATTGCCCGCGGCTGGCAGAAGGGTCCCTCGGCGATCCTGCCGCCGTCGTGCCGCTATCAACCGAGCTGTTCGGCCTATGCCATCACCGCCTGGACGCGCTATGGCGCCGCCAAGGGCAGCTGGCTGGCGCTGAGGCGCATCCTGCGCTGTCACCCCTGGGGAGGGCAGGGCCACGACCCCGTGCCCTGACGAGAGGATCACTACACCCGTGAACGATTCCAAGAACATGATCCTCGCCGTCGTGCTGTCGGCCCTGGTGCTGATCGGCTGGACGACGCTCAGCGAGCGCTTCTTCCCGCAGCCCAAGCCGGCCGCGACCCAGACCGCGCCCAAAACCGCTTCCGCACCGGGCACGCCGGCCGCGCCCACCGGCGCCGCGCCCGCCGCCACCGCTGCTCCGGCGATGAGTGCGGCGCAGGCGCTCGCCGCGACCCCGCGCGTCCGCATCGCCACCCCCAGCCTCGAGGGCTCGATCAGCCTGAAGGGCGCGCGCTTTGACGATCTCCGGCTGGTCCGCCACGCCGGCACGCAGACCCGCGATTCGAGCGCGACCCGCCTGCTCTCGCCGGCCGGCGCGCCGGGCGCCTATTTCGCCAGCTTCGGCTGGCTCGGCCAAGGCATCCAGCTCCCCGACGGCAACACCGTCTGGCAGGCCAGCGCCCCCGCCGTCACGCCCGGCAAGCCGGTGACGCTGAGCTGGAGCAACCCGACCGGCCAGCGCTTCGAACTCGTGGTCGCGGTCGACGACGGTTATCTGTTCACCGTCGCGCAGAAGGTCGCCAACGGCGGCGGCGCGCCGGTCGCGCTGCGCCCCTATGGCCTCATCAGCCGCGCCGACAAGTCGGCTGATCCCGACGCCTGGACCCACCATGTCGGGCCGATGTCCTTCCTCAACGGCGCGGCCAATTATTCGGTCAACTACAAGACGCTCGACGAAGCCGGCGCGGCGGGCGAATCGTACAGCTCGAATGGCGGCTGGCTCGGCTTCACCGATAAATATTGGCTGACCGCGCTCGCCCCGATCGGCGACAGCCCCTTGAACGCCAGCCTGCGCAAGGCTCCGACCGGCGCCTATCAGGCCGATTACGCGCTCAATCCGACGACGCTCGCGCCGGGCCAGGTGATGAGCAACGAGACGCGCCTGTTCGCCGGCGCCAAGGAAAAGGCCTGGCTCGACCGCTACGAGAATGCCGGCTTCACCAAGCTCTCCAAGTCGATCGACTGGGGCTGGTTCGAATGGTTCATGCGGCCGATCTTCAACCTGCTGCTGTGGCTGTTCCACCAGCTCGGCAACTTCGGCCTCGCGATCATCGCGCTGGTGCTGATCGTCCGCGCGATCATGTACCCGATCTTCGACAAGCAGTTCCGCTCGATGGCGAGCATGCGCTCGATCCAGCCCAAGCTGAAGGAGCTGCAGGAGCGTCACAAGGACGATAAGCCCCGTCTCCAACAGGAGATGATGGACCTCTACAAGCGCGAGAAGATCAATCCCGCCGCCGGCTGCCTGCCGATGTTCCTCCAGATCCCGGTGTTCTACGCGCTCTACAAGGTGCTGACCGTCAGCGTGGAGATGCGGCACCAGCCCTTCATCGGCTGGATCAAGGACCTTTCCGCGCCCGATCCGCTGACCCCGGTCAACCTGTTCGGCCTGCTGCCGTTCGACCCACCCGGGCCGCTCCATCTCGGCATTTTCCCGATCGTCCTCGGGCTTACCATGTGGCTCCAGTTCCGCCTCAACCCGGCGCCGATGGACCCGGTCCAGAAGCAGGTGTTCGGCTTCATGCCGATCGTCATGACCTTCGTGATGGCGCCCTTCGCGGTGGGCCTCCAGCTCTACTGGATCGTCTCCAACATCCTCGGCATCGCGCAGCAGAAGTATCTCTACCGCAAGTATGACACCGAGCGGCTGGCGGCCAAAGCGGCGGCGGGCGGTTGATGGACGAGGATACCGCCCTCGCCGAGGATGCGCGCAAGCTTTTCTCGGGCCCGATCGAGTTCCTGAAGTCGGCCCCGGGGCTCGAGTTCCTGCCCGATCCCACGGTGCCCGAAATCGCGCTCGCCGGTCGCTCCAACGTCGGCAAGTCCTCGCTGATCAACGCGGTGTGCAACCGCAAGGCGCTGGCGCGCACCTCGAACACGCCGGGGCGGACGCAGGAGCTGAACTTCTTCGACGTCGGCCAGCCCTTGCGGCTACGCCTGTGCGACATGCCCGGCTATGGCTTCGCCGAAGCACCCAAGGACATGGTCAAGCGCTGGCGCTTCCTGATCAACGACTATTTGCGCGGGCGGCAGGTGCTCAAGCGCACCTTCGTCCTGATCGACAGCCGCCACGGGGTGAAGCCGGTCGACAACGACATCATGGACATGCTCGACGCGGCGGCGGTCAGCTACCAGCTCGTCCTGACCAAGATCGACAAGATCAAGGCGACCGACCTCGAGGCGACCTTCGCCGCCACCGCCGAGGCCGCGCGTAAGCGCCCCGCCGCCCACCCCGGCCTCATCGCCACCAGCAGCGAGACGGGCCGCGGGGTCGACGATCTGCGTACGGCTATCCTCGCCGCGGCGCTGATCTGACATGCTCAAGCTGATCATCGGCAACCGTGCCTACTCGAGCTGGTCGATGCGCGGCTGGCTGGCGCTCAAGGCGTCGGGCCTCGAGTTCGAGGAACTGGTCGTCCCCCTCTACGACCAGAGCTGGGAGCAACGCCGCGAAGGCGACGAATTCGCGCCCTCGCTCGGCAAGGTGCCGGTGCTGTGGGACGGCGACACCGTTGTGTGGGACAGCCTGGCGATCATCGAATATTGCGCCGACCTCTCAAGCCGCGACCTATTCTGGCCGGACGACGCCGGCGCACGCGGCATGGCGCGCTCGATGGCCGCCGAAATGCACTCGGGCTTCGCCAACCTGCGCCGCGAATTGCCGATGAACGTCCGCCGGATTGTCGGCGCCCAGCCACTCGCCGACTCCGTCCGGACCGAGATCAACCGCATCCTCACCCTCTGGGCACAAGCACGCGCCCGCCACGGCGGCACGGGCGACTTCCTGTTCGGGCGCTGGAGCGCGGTGGACATGATGTACGCGCCGGTGGTGACGCGGTTCGTTACCTACTCGGTGCCCGTCCCGCCCTTCGCCGCGCGCTACATGGAAGCGGTGCTCGAGCATCCGCACGTCGTCAGCTGGATCGAGCAGGCGCAGGACGAGCCGTGGATCATCGAGCAGTTCGAGCCGGCCGCGAAGGACTGACCGTCAGGCGAGGCGCCGCGGCGCAGTCTCGAACGCAGTGCCGTCCTTGCGGGTATAGCGTCCATCCGGCGTGAACAGCATGTCGATGTCGCTGTAGCCGCCGCCACCGCCGCCACCGCCGCCGATCACCACGAAAGCGCAATTCTGGTCGCTGTCGTTGCGCAGATGGTGCCCCACCCCCGTGCCCTTCGGCCAAGACGCGCAATCTCCGGGCCGCATGATGGTCGTGCCATCGTCCTCAACCAGCACCGCCTCGCCCTCGAGCATGACGAGGAACTCGTCCTCCTCGTCATGCCAGTGCCGTTGGCTCGACCAGGCGCCCGGCTTGAGCACGACGTGGCTGACCGCAAAATCTGTCAGCCCACTCGGTGGCGCGAGCCGCCGATACCACCGCCCGGCCACCGCCGCGTCGTGCGGTGGCGGGTAGCCCGTGCGGTTGACCTGCTCGATCGCCTCCAGGTCGAGTTTCGGCATCCTTGGCTCCGTGCTAGCGCTCGCGTCCATGCTCACTATCGACCCGGTCGACCTCGCCGCCAAGCTGATTTCCATCCCCTCGGTGACGCCCGCCAGCGGCCCAGTGTTCGACGCGCTCGAAGCGATGCTCGCGCCGCTGGGCTTCACCGTCCACCGCTTCACGCTCGGCGAAGCGCCCGACGGCCCGACCGAGAATATGGTCGCCATCCGCGAATGCGGACCTGGCCCGCACTTTGGCTTCGCCGGTCACCTCGACGTCGTCCCCGCCGGTGACGGCTGGAGCGGCGATCCCTTCGTCGCAAGGATCGAGGACAGCCGCCTGATCGGCCGCGGCGCCAACGACATGAAGAGCGCGATCGCTGCTTTCGTCGCCGCGGTCGCCGCGGTCGAGCAGCAGCGCGGTACCCTCTCTCTCCTGATCACCGGCGACGAGGAAGGCTACGCCACCTACGGCACCCCGCGGATCATCGACTGGCTGAACGAGCGCGGTATCCGTCCCGACATGATCCTGATCGGCGAGCCGACCAGCGAGCAGCGCCTCGGCGACACCGTCAAGATCGGTCGCCGCGGCTCGGCCAACATGTGGCTGACCGTGCCCGGCACGCAGGGCCATGTCGCCTACCCGCACAAGGCCGACAATCCGGTCGGGCGTCTGGCGCGGATCGTCGCCGCGCTCGACGCGCTCCACCTCGACGACGGCACCGACCAGTTCCCGCCCTCGAACCTCGAATTTACCGGCCTCGCGACCCCGACGCAGGCAAGCAACGTCATCCCCGGCGAGGCCACCGCCCAGCTCAACATCCGCTTCAATAGCCTCCAGCGCGGTCAGGCGCTGGTTGAACAGGTCACCGTCATCGCACAGGAGATCGCTCACGAGGCGACGGTCAGGGCGCGCATCTCGGGCGAGGCATTTCTCACCCCGCCGGGCGAACTCTACGAATTGGTGGTCGGCGCAATCGAGGCGGAGACCGGGCTCACGCCTACCCTTTCGACCAGCGGCGGCACGTCGGACGGCCGTTTCCTCATCCAGCTCTGTCCGGTGGTCGATTTCGGCCTGCCCAATGCGACCATGCACAAGCTCGACGAAAGCGCCGGGGTCGAGGACATCCGGGCCTTGGCCCGCATCTACGCGCGGATCGTCGCGCGCGTGGTCGGCTAAGCCGCGCCGCGCAGGCCCCGCTCGCCGCCGCGCGCCCAGGCGACGAATTCGGTCTCGAACATCGGCTGGGCGAAGACGAAGCCCTGCACCGTCTGGCAGCCCATCGCGCGCAGGATGTCGGCCTGCTCGACCGTTTCGACCGCCTCGGCGACGACCTCGCAGCCGACGCCCTTGACCAGGTGGATCACCGCCTGGACGATCACCCGCGCCTTTTCACTGGTGGTGATCTCGTCGATCAACGACGGGTCGAGCTTGACCCGGTCGATCGGCAAATTGCGAAGCCGCGCGATGTTCGAATAGCCGGTGCCGAAATCGTCGAGCGCGATGGTTGCGCCATCGGCCCGCAGCGCGGCGATTTCCTTCATCACCGCGTCCGAGCAATCCATCGCGGCGCTCTCGGTGAACTCGAGTTCGATTTGCGACAGCGGCACGCCGGCATTGGCAAAGGTCTGCCGCAGCCGGGTGATAAAGTCCGTCCGGTCGAGCTGGCGCGGGCTGACGTTGAACGCCAGCCGCTTCTTGCGCGCCCCGCTCTCGTTCCACGAGGCGACCAGCGCCGCCACTTCGGCGACCACCCAGTCGCCGATCTCGCCGATGATCCCGGTCTGCTCGGCAATGTCGATGAAGGTGCCGGGCGCGCGCATCCCGTCGCGCGGGTGATTCCACCGCAGCAGCGCCTCGGCGCCGGTGATCTCGCCGGTCATCAGGCTCAATTGCGGCTGCAGCGCGAGGAGGAACTCACCGCGCTGAACCGCTTCGGTCAGCGCCTTCTCAGTCTCGATCTTGCTGCTGTATTCGTTCGCTAGTTCGTCGCTGAACAAGCAGTGCTGATTACCGCCCAAATGCTTGGCCCGGTACATCGCAATGTCGGCCGAACGCATCAGCGCCTCGATCCCGACTCCATGCTCGGGCGACATCGCGACCCCGACCGACGCGCCGATGTCGACGCTGTGGCCGTGCATCTCGAACGGTTCGCCGATGGCCAGCACCACTCGCCGCGCCAGCCGTTCGGCCTCCTCGGGACTGGCGACGTCGGGGAAAAGGAGAGTGAATTCGTCCCCGGCCAACCGGGCGACCAGCGCGCGCGACGCGCCCGTCTTCGATTCGCCGTTCACCACCACTCGAAGCCGGTTGGCGACCATCACCAGCAGCTGATCGCCGCGGGCGTGGCCGAGGCTGTCGTTGACCATCTTGAAGCGGTCGAGGTCGACGAACAGCAGCGCGGCGGTGCCGGTCGCGGGCAGCTCGCGCATCACCCGCTCGGCCTCGGCGCGGAAATTGAGGCGATTCGGCAGCGAGGTGACCGGATCGTACATGCCCAGCGCATGCGCATTCTCGATCGACGCGCGGACTTCGGCGAACAGGCGGTCGACCGCCGAGGCGAGCTTGGGATGGACCTGCCCGACCACCGCCGGCGCCGGGCTGGTGAGGTCGCCCTCCTCCACCGCGAGCAATCGGTCGCGCAGCGACGCCAGCGCGCGCGCACTCTCGCTGTTGGGACGTTCGGAGGCGATATAGCTGACCAGCAGGCAGAACATGCCGGCGACCAGGCTGGCGACGATCTGCTCGTTGACCTGGCCGAGGAACATGAAGGCGCACAGCGTAAACAGGAACGACGCCAGCCCTGCCCCCGCGGACAGAACCACGTTGCTCAGTTTTTGCTTGGTGCCGTCTTGCATGCCCATCGAACCATGCGGCGTAAACGGGCAGCGTTAAGAAACCGTGAGAGCCCGGCGACTCAGCGGCGAAGGATGAGGTAGAGGCTCCCGCCCCCGCCGTGGCGTCTATGCGCGCTCCTGACCGCGGAGATTCGTTCGGCATGGCGCGACACCGCCAGCCAGTCGTGGACCGCGGCGCGAATCTTGCCACGCTGGATCGGCGGCTCGCCCGGCCGATGATGCCCCGTCACCAGCAAGACCACCCGGTCGCCGGCCGCGATCGCCTGCTCGATCACCCGGTCGATCGCCTCCCACGCCGCGTCGAGCGAATAGCCATGGAGGTCGAGCGTGCGGTCGACCGCGACCGTCCCGCCCTTCAAGCGCCGTTCCCAATGGCCGTCGAGGTTGCCGTGGACGGTCGGCCGTCCGCGGCTAACCGGCGAAGTCGGCCGGGCGGGTGGAACACGACCCTTTACGCGCGGCAGGGCAGCGACGGGTGGCAATGGCGTCGGAGGTGTCGCCGCCGCAGGTTTGGTCGGCGGCAACGGCTCGCGGCTCAGCGGCCGGATCGTCGCGGTCACTCGCGACCAGAGTTCGGCTTCCTCAGGGTCGAGCTGGCGCACTGACGACCGCCCCCGCAGCCGCGGCGGCCTGCGCCGCCTGCACTCTTGCCACCGTTCCGCGCGGCAACAGCAACAGCGCCTCGCCCTTGGCGGCCATGCCCCCGGCGAGCGCGTGCGCCTCGTCGCCGGCGCCCCAGAAGGTGTCGACCCGGTTGGCGCCCTTGATCGCCCCGCCGGTATCCTGCGCGATCCACAGCCCGCCGGGTTCGGGCCGGTCGAGGCCGAGCCAGACCGGCGCGCCGAGCGGGATGAACAACGGGTCCGCCGCCACCGTCGACCGCGGGGTCACCGGCACGCCCAGCGCCCCGAGCGGCCCCGGCCCGGTCAGCTCCTTGAAGAAGATGTAGCTCGTATTCTCGCGCATCAGCGCCTTGCCGCCATCGGGCTGGCTGCGCATCCACGCCTTGATCGCGTCGGTGTTGGCGCCGCCGGGCGGAAGCAGCCCGCGCTCGCGCAGCAAGCGTCCGATCGCCACATAATCACGCCCGTTCTGGCCGTCATAGCCGATCCGCATCACCGAGCCGTCGGGCAGCCGCAACCGCCCCGAGCCCTGAATCTCGACAAAGAACAATTCGATCGGGTCAGCGGCATAAGCGAGCTCGAGCCCCTTGCCCGCCAGCGCCCCGTCCTCGACCTCGGCGCGGGTGAAATAGAGCACGCACTGCCCGGTCAGCGGATCGATCCGCCCCCGCCCGGTCTGCCCGTCCACACGGGTGCAGCGGACGAGGTCGGTCGGAGTGCGATAGATCGGCACCGCAAAGCCGGGACCCGGCACTCGGCTGCCGAGGATCTCGGGCTCGTAATAGCCGGTGGCGAAGGCGGGATCGGCGCCGATCCGCGCCCATTCGAACCGTCCCTCGAAGAACGCCTTGGCCCCGCCCGGCGCGACCAGCGCGGCCTCAGCGCAGAGCGGCTGCCAGTCCGTGCCTGCGGTCAGCCCCGAGGTGTCGACGCGGCGGACGAGCTTCGGGCAGCTGAGCCGGAACGCTGCCAGCGCTCGCTCGGTCTGCGCCGGATCGAGCGGGCGCGGGTCGGCCAGGCTCACGGTCGCGGCGGCGGCCCGCGCCGGCTTGGGCGGAACGACCACCGGCGGCGGGGCCGGAGTCACGACCGGCGGGCTGGTGACGGGCGGAAGCGGCGGCCGGGTGGCGCAGGCCGCGCTCAGCAGCGCGGCGCCGAGGGCGACCAGCAGTCGGGGACGGAAGATCACTCTTCGTCGTCGGTCTCGACCAGGATCCAGCTCGGATCGCGGTTCGCGAGGTCGCGGCGGAAGGTCCACTTATCGCGGGTCTGCACCGCATCCGACAGCGATCCGGCGATCACCTCGCCCGCGCTGTCGCGGGTGACAGCAGCGATGTCGGCTTCGAACCGCACCGCCACGGTCGCCACTGTCTTGTCGAGCGCCGCGGACGCGATCACCGACTGCTCGATCGCCACCAGCCGGTTGTCGAGCCGATGGCCCGCGCTCTCGCGCTCGGCGACGGCATGGGCGAAGGTCGCATAGACTTCGGCATCGACGAACTGGCGCACCGGCTCGAGCTGGCCGCGCCAGAAAGCCTCGAGGATCATCCGATAAGCCGACTGCGCGCCTTCGAGGAAGCGCGCGACATCGAACGAATGGTCAGCCGCGAGGATCGCGCGGACACCCGGCCCGGCGGTCGGCAGATAGGCATCCCCAGTCGGCTCGCTCGCATTGGCGGGCGCCAGCGGGGCCGGCGCCGGACGCGCCGTCGCGGCGGCGTCCTGCTGCTCGGCAGGCTTGAGGGTCAGCTGCTGCTCATGCCCCGTCCGTTCGCCCAGCACGCTGTAGAGCCGCAGGCCGATGAAGAGGGCCACAAGGGCGAGGATGATGATCGAGGTCAAAGGGCTGGTCCAGTTTCGCGGGTTTCAACGCACAACATAGGCTTTGCGCCGCATCGCTCCAAGCCCCGCTGTTGCGTCCCGCTGCGGCCCGGCGCGGCATTGCGCCGCCCTGACCCGGCTGCTAGGCGCGCTGACCAGCCGGGGCGGCGCCATCGTGGCGCGCGACCGGAGCGCAATTCATCGTAAGGTTTGAACCTCTTATGGCCGAGCAGGACAGCATCAACCCCACCAACGGCGACGCCACGCTGGCGCCTGCCGGCGACCAGCCGCAGGTCGCGGCGCTGGCGCAATATATCAAGGACCTGTCGGTCGAGAATCCGTCCAGCCCGGCGGTCTTCCAGTGGCAGGAGCAGCCGCAGCTCGACGTCCAGTTCAACATCGCCGTCAACAAGGTCGGCGACGACGTCCATGAGGTGGTGCTCAAGATCGACGCCTCGGCCAAGAGCCAGAGTGGCGTCCATTTCGTCGTCGACCTGTCCTACGGCGGCCTGTTCGCGGTCCGCAACGTCCCCGAGGACGCGCTGCAGGGCTTCCTGCTGATCGACGGCCCGCGCCTGCTCTTCCCGTTCGCCCGCCAGATCATCGCCGGCGCGACCCAGGACCTCGGCTTCCCGCCGCTGATGCTCGACCCGATCGACTTCGCCGCCGCCTTCATGGCGCAGATGGATCAGCAGCAGGGTCAGGCCGGGGGCGCGATCCCGTCGGGCGAGCCGACCGTCCAGTAACTCCATGAACCTGTTCAAGGCGACGGGGACCATTGGCGGGCTGACGCTCGCCAGTCGGGTCCTCGCGCTGGTTCGCGACAGCCTCCAGGCCCGTTACGTCGGCGCGAACTTCGCGTCCGACGCCTTTCTGGTCGCCTTTCGCCTGCCGAACATGTTCCGCGCTTTCTTCGCGGAAGGGGCCTTCTCGTCGGCCTTCATCCCGATGTTCAACCGCAAGCTGGCGGAGGAAGGCGGCGGGCGCGGCGCGGCCTTCGACTTCGCCGAGCGCTCGCTGTCGGTCCTGTTCGCCTTTCTCGCGGCGATGACCGTCACGCTGCTGCTCGCTGCCTGGCCGGTGACCTTCCTCCTGTCGGGCTTCGGCTTCCACAAGCAGCATCCGACGCCCGAGCAGTTCAGCTTCGCGGTCCAATTGGGCCGAATCACCATCCCCTATCTGATGCTGATCTGCCTCGCCTCGCTGCTCGGCGGAATCCTCAATTCGCTCGAGCGCTTCTGGGTCAATGCGGCCGCCCCCATCCTGCTCAACATCGCGATGGTGGTCGCCCTGTTCGTCTTCCACGGTACCCCGGCGGAAACCGCGCAGGCGCAGGCGATCGCGGTTCCGGTCGGCGGATTGCTCCAGCTCGGCTGGCTCTATGCCGCCTGCCGCCAGGCCGGCATCTCGCTGCGGCCGCGGCTGCCGCGGCTCGACCCCGAGATCAAGCGGCTGATGGCACTCATCCTCCCCGCGGCGGTCGGCGCCGGCGCGGTGCAGCTCAACCTCGTCGTCTCGACTGCACTGTCGGGCTATCTGCTCGGCGAGGGCTCCATCTCCTACATCTATTACGCCGACCGGCTGAACCAACTCCCCTTGGGCATGATTGGCATCGCGCTCGGCACCATCCTCTTGCCCACCGTCTCGCGCCTGCTCAGCGCGGGCGAGGACGCCAAGGCGATGGACACCCAGAACCGCGGCATGGAGCTCGCCCTCTTCCTCACCCTCCCCGCGATGGTCGCCTTGGTCGTCGCCGCCGAGCCGATCGTCCGCGGCCTCTTCCAATACGGCCACTTCGACCAGACCGACACGATCCGCTGCGCCTGGGCGCTCGCCGGCTTCTCGATCGGTCTGCCGTCCTACGTCCTCGTTAAAGTGCTCACCCCCGGCTATTACGCCCGCCACGACACCCGCACGCCCGTCCGCTACGCAATCCAGTCGGTGGTGGTGAACCTCGTCGCCAACATCATCCTCATCCCCGTCCTCGCCCAGTACGGCTATGGCCATGTCGGCCCGCCGCTGGCGACCGCGCTGTCGTCGACCGTCAACGTCGCCTTGCTCTATCTGACCCTCGTCCGCCGCGGCCATTTCGTCGCCGACGCGCAGCTCAAGCGGCGGATCCCGCGCCTCGCGCTCGCCGCCATCCTGATGGGCCTCGCCTTGTGGGGGTTCGACCAGTTGCTCGACCCGTGGCTGACCGGACGCCTGCTCGCCCGCTATGGCGCGCTGATCGTGCTGGTCGCGGGCGGCGCCGCCGTCTATGCCCTCGCCTGCTTCGTCACCGGCGCCTTCGTGCTCGGCGACGTCAAGCTGCTCCTTCGCCGTCGCTCGCAGAAAGCCTGACCCAAGCCATGCGCGTCCTTTCCGGAATCCAGCCCACCGGCGGCCTGCACATCGGCAATCTGCTCGGCGCGATCCTGCGCTGGGTGCGGATGCAGGACGAAGCCGACTGCTTCTTCTTCCTCGCCGACCTCCATTCGCTCTCGGACTATGTCGAGCCGGCCACCCGCCTCGCCAACATCCGCGAGATGGCGGCAGCGCTCATCGCCAGCGGGATCGACCCCAAGCGCTCGGTCCTGTTCGCCCAGTCGGCCGTCCCCGCCCATGCCGAGCTGTGCTGGATCTTCAACGGCGTCGCCCGAATGGGCTGGCTCAACCGCATGACCCAGTGGAAGGACAAGGCGGGCAAGAATCGCGAAGGCGCCTCGGTCGCGCTGTTCGACTATCCGGTCCTCCAGGCCGCCGACATCCTGCTCTACCTGCCGACCCACGTGCCGGTCGGCGAAGATCAGAAGCAGCATGTCGAGCTGACCCGCGACATCGCGATCAAGTTCAACACCGACTATGAGACCGAGCTGTTCACCGTCCCCGAGCCGTTCATCGGCGGCGGCACCGCGGCCCGCGTCATGTCGCTCCGCGATGGCTCGGCCAAGATGAGCAAGTCCGATCCCTCGGACATGAGCCGGATCAACCTCACCGACGACGACGACCTCATTCTCCAGAAGATTCGCAAGGCGCGCACCGATCCCGAGCCGCTGCCCGAGGACGCCGCACTGCTCGCCGACCGGCCCGAGGCGCGCAACCTCGTCGGGATCATGGCCGCGGTGCAGGACCGGTCGGTCGACGCCGTCCTTGCTGACCATGCCGGCCAGGGCTTCGGCCAGTTCAAGCCCGCGCTCGCCGACGCGCTGATCGCGCTGATCGGCCCACTGCGCACCCGGCTCCACGAGCTGCGCACCGATCCCGCCGAGCTCGACCGCATCCTCGCCGATGGCGCCGAGCGCGCCCGCGCGGTGGCCGACCCCGTCCTCGCCCGCGCCAAGTCGGCCGTCGGCCTGACCGCCTGAGCCCCTGCCCGTGATCCCCGACCACGATCCGCACGCCGCGGCCCCGATCGCGCTGTCGACCCAGCTGCACGAGATCATCGCCGAGGCGCCCGAAAAGCTCAGCTTCACCGAGCTCGCCGCCTGGCTCGACGCGCGCGCCTGGGGCGGACTGCTGCTCGTTTTCGCGGCGATCAACATGCTCCCGCTGCCCCCCGGCACCAGCGCCTTCTTCGCGCTGCCGCTGATCATCATCGGCGCGCAGATGGTGATCGGCCGCGCCGCGCCGTGGTTTCCCAAGCGGCTCGATCGACGCGGCGTCAGCAGGCGCGAGCTCACCCGCCTGGTCGACAAGGTCGAATGGCTCGAGGTAAAGATCGAGCGGCTGTTTCGCCCGCGCCTGCCCCAACTGACCGGCGCCACCGCGACCCGGCTGATCGGGGTCGTCTGCGTCCTCCTCGCCCTGATCGCCGCCGTCCCCATCCCGCTGTTCCACGTCGCCCCGGCTGCCGCGATCGCGGTGTTTGGGCTGGCGCTCATTTACCGCGACGGGGTGCTGCTCATCGCCGCCTGCGTCGTCGCGGTGCTGAGCCTGTTGTTCGACGCGCTACTGGTCGGCTCGGGCCTCGCCTTCCTTTCCTACCTCACCACTTGGCTGCACCACTAACCGCCTGACACCTCACCGCGGTTGACCGCCGCTCGGCCACGCTTCATCGACGGTTCAAGCGGCGTGAACTATCGGCCGCGAGCGCTTTGCGAAGTGGGGTTGGGCAAGATGATCAAGGTCAAGACGGCCGCTGCGGCGGTACTGCTGGGTGCATCGGCCATCGGCCTCGCCGGCTGCGCCACGACCCTCCCGACCAAGGTCACCCGCTACTCGGCGATGCCCGCGCCGGCAGGCCAGACCTTCGCGGTCGTCCCGGGCATGGGCGCGGCGGCGCGCGGCGGGCTCGAATTCCAGACCTTTGCCCAGATCGCCGCGCAACAGCTCCAGGCCCGCGGTTACCAGCAGGTCGCCAATCCGGCGCAGGCTCAGCTCATCGTCCAGCTCGGATACGGCGTCGACCGCGGCCACCAGATCGTCCGCGAGGATCCGTTCGGCTATTCGGGCGTCGGCTATGGGGGGTTCGGCCGCTTCGGCGGCGGGTTCGGGATCGGCTTCGGCCGGCCCTTCTACAGCCGCTTTGGCTATGGCTATCGCGACCCGTTCTTCTACGGCTGGAACGATCCCTTCTGGGCGGGCGCAGGGATCGACGTCTACACCGAATATCGCAGCCAGCTCGAGCTCGACATCCGCGACCGCGCGACCAACCAGGCGCTGTTCGACGGCCGGGCCCAGGCGCGCTCGACCAGCGACGAGCTCGGCCGGCTCGTCCCCAGCCTGATCGAGGCGATGTTCACCGGCTTCCCCGGCCGCAACGGCGAGACGGTCCGCATCTCGATCCCCGACCGGCCCCGACCGCGCTGATTCTCAGCGGCGTGATTTACTGGCCGACCGCCACGAGCGCGTAACAATCGCCCGATAATGACCCGATCGTTGCAAAACGATTGCGGTCACTTTCGGGGGATTTCTTCCATGTTCTGGCGCTCGGGCGCTCTCGCCCTCACCCTGGCCGTCGCTCTGCCGGCCACCGCGCACGCGACTACCGATTCGCAGGCGTGGACCACCGCTTCGGTCAACGTGAAGCTCAACTCCAAGTGGCGGCTGAGCGAGGAGCTGACCTTCCGCTTCAGCGATAATCGCAACGGTCTCTACGAGATCGAGAACAACACCTTGCTCGGCTACGCGCTCTCGCCAACCGTCACCCTCGCCGCCGGCTACACCCACGATCCGCAATATTCGGCGGGCAACTTCACCATCCTCGAGCGCCGCGCGCGCGAGCAGGTGACCGTCGACAAGCTCGCCACGCTCGGCAAGGGCAGCTTCACCGGTCGCCTCCGCGCCGAGCAGCGCTGGCGCGACGGCCTCAGCGGCACCGGCTGGCGGCTGCGCCCGTTTCTCCGCTACTCAGTCCCAGTCGCCGGCAAGGTCAAATTGGTGCTGAGCGACGAGCCGTTCATCAACCTCTCGACCACCAGCTTCCAGAAGCAGAAGGGGTTCGAGCGGATGCGCAACTTCGCCGGCCTGTCGATCCCGCTGTCGAGCAAGCTTTCGCTCGAAGCCGGCTACCTCAATCAGTATTTCTTCAACCGCAACCGGCCGGACGAGAGCGACCACGTCGCCTCGCTCACGTTGAGCGGCAACTTCTAGCGCATCGCTGAAGCTCGGTCGCCACCTGCGGGTGGCGTCCGCTAGCCTCGCCTTAGCCCTCGAGCTGGCGGGTCAGCAGCCGGATCGCCGCGTCGATCTCGGGATCGAGCGCGCGCAATTTCTCGATCTGGCGGACGGCATGGATCACCGTGGTGTGGTCGCGCCCACCGAAGCGGCGACCGATGTCGGGCAGCGACTTGGGCGTCAGCTGCTTCGACAAATACATTGCCACCTGCCGCGGACGCGCCACTTCGCGCGCGCGCCGGGCCGAGGTCATCTCGGCCTTGCGGATGCGATAATGCTCGGCGACCTGCGTCTGGATCTCGTCGATGCTGATCCGCCGCTGGTTGGCGCGCAGCACGTTGGCGAGCACTTCCTCGACGAAGGTCACGTCGATCGTCCGCCCGGTCATCATCGCATAAGCGGCGATCCGGTTGAGCGCGCCCTCGAGCTCGCGGATCGAGGCGGTCAGCCGCTTGGCGAGGAACTGCACCACGTCGCCCGCCATCGACACGCCCGGAAGCAGCGCCAGCTTGGCGAGGATGATGTTGTAGCGAAGCTCGAAGTCGGCTTGGTTGACGTCGGCGACCAGCCCCCAGCTCAGGCGCGACAGGATGCGCGGCGCGATCCCGTCCAAGTCCTGCGGCGCCCGGTCCGAGGTGATCACCAGCCGGCGTCCGGCGGTGATGATCTCGTTCATCGTGTGGAAGAATTCTTCCTGGGTCGATTCCTTCCCGGCGATGAACTGGACGTCGTCGATCAGCAGCAGGTCGGCCGAGCGCAGCCGCTGCTTGAAGCCGATCGTGTCGTTCTCGCGGATCGCGCGGACGAACTCGACCATGAATTTCTCGGCCGACATCGACACCACCAACGCGCCGGGCCGAAGCTCGAGGAAGCGCTGGCCGATGGCGTGCAGCAGGTGAGTCTTCCCGCGCCCGGTGCCGCCGTGGATGAACAGCGGGTTAAAGGTGACGCTGTCGGCCTCGGCGAGAGTCTTGGCGGCGGTCGCCGCGACCTCGTTGGCCTTGCCTATCACGAAATTCGGGAAGCTGTAGCGCGGATCGAAGTTGGGCCGCGGGTGGACCGATGCCGGAACCGCCGGCGCTGGGGCCGGCTCGGCCTCGAGGATCAGCAGCGGCGCCGGGCGCGGCCCACCCTCGCAGGCCACCACGTTGACGTCGCGGACGATCGGCAGGGTCGTCCGCCAGGCGAGCTGCAGCCGCTCGCGGAAGTGGCTGCTGACCCAGTCGGCCATGAATTGCGAAGGCATCACCAGCTCGAGCGCGCCGGTGTCGGGGTCGAACCCGCCCAGCTCGGCGGGCTTGAGCCAGCCGTCAAAAGTCCGGGCGCCACAATCCCGGCGCAGGCCGACTCGAATCGTCTCCCAAGCGGCGACCAGCGGCGACATCGAGCTGTCGCCCGCGTCCCCCTGGTTCAACGACGACCGAGTCTCCTGCACCGCTTCCATGCCTCCCAAATGCCCCGTGTTTTGCACACAGGAGGTCGGCTGCCCGCGCCCCGAGTCGCGTGCCCATCCTGTGCCCTTGAGTGCATCCCCCCAGTGGAATCACTGCCGGAGCCGGTGTTTTTGGAAGCCTCCGCTGCTGGCGGCAAGCGCGATTTTTCACGCAAGTGAAATAAAGCGGCTTGACACGCCTTCCCTCTCGATAACGCGAATTAACGAGAGAAATCGGGCATTTATACCGAGCTGTAGAGAGGGCTGATTTTCCGAATCGCCGGAATCATTACGTTTTTTTGGCGACACGAAAACGGCCGCCGGACGAGGTCCGACGGCCGTCTAAAAACGAGACAGGCTGAGAGCTGGTCTTAGCTCAGCGCGCCAACCCGCTTGGTCAGGCGCGAGAACTTCCGCGCCGCGGTGTTCTTGTGGATGACGCCCCGCGCGACGCCGCGCGCGATCTCCGGCTGCGCCGCCTTGAGCGCCTCGGTCGCCGCGGTCCGATCACCCGCGGTCAGCGCCGACTCGACGGCCTTGATGAAGGTCCGGATGCGGCTGACGCGGCTGTGGTTGATCGTCGCGCGACGATCGTTGCGGCGGATGCGCTTCTTGGCTTGCGGCGTGTTCGCCATGAGGTCGTCAAATCCCTAGCTTGCAAAAGAAAAGCGGCGCGAAGACCAATGGTCCGCACCGGCGTGGGGGCTCCCCTATACGAGCGACGGTAGAGGGTCAACGGCCTAGCGCTGGCAGGCCGGGCAATACCAGGTCGAGCGGCCGCCCTGGACGATCCGCTTCACCGTTCCACCGCACGCACACGGCTCGCCCTCGCGGTCATAGACCGAGAAGGTCTTGGAGAAATAGCCGAGATTGCCGTCGGGCTGCGCATAGTCCCGCAAGGTGGAGCCACCCGCCGCAATCGCCTCGTCGAGCACCGCATGAATCGCCGGCACCAGCTTGCGCAGCCGGTCGAGGCTGATCCGCCCACCCGCCCGCCGCGGGTTGATCCGCGCCCGGTAGAGCGCCTCGCAGACGTAGATATTGCCCAACCCCGCGACGATTCCCTGGTCGAGCAGCAGCAGCTTGATCGCCGCACTCCGCCCCGCCAGCCGCCGCTGCAATTCCTCCGCCGTCAGGTCGAACGGCTCGGGACCCATCCCGTCGAATCCGGCGAAGCGGTCGAGCGCGTCGGTCGGCACGAGGTCGACGCTGCCGAACCGCCGTGGGTCGTTCAGCGCCAGCCGATGCCCGTCGTCGGTCTCGAGCAACAGATGATCGTGCTTGTCGAGTTCGCTCGGGTCGATCCGCCAGCGCCCGCTCATCCCGAGGTGGAAGATCAGCGTGTCCCCCCGATCGGTGTCGATCAGCCCATATTTGGCGCGACGGTGAAGCCCGGTCACCCGCGCGCCGGTCAGCCGCTGGCCGAGGTCGGCGGGGAACGGGCGGCGCAGGTCACCACGACGCGGCTCGACCTGGGTCAGGCGGCGGCCGTCGAGGACGCGCGCCAGCCCGCGCACGGTGGTTTCGACTTCGGGAAGCTCGGGCATCGAGCGCCATATGGCGCGGCTCCCCCGTCCCGGCTAGAGCGCGCCCATGTCCGATCCCGTGAACTTCGGCGACCAGCTCGTCACCCCCGAAGAGAAGACCCGCCGCGTCGGCCACGTCTTCTCGTCGGTCGCCCGCCGCTACGACCTGATGAACGACCTGATGAGTGCGGGCACCCACCGCCTGTGGAAAGACCGCTTTGTCGGCCGCGTGAAGCCTCAGCCGGGCGAACAGATCCTCGATATGGCCGGCGGCACCGGCGACATCGCCTTCCGCATGGCCCGCCGCGGCGCGCTGGTGACCGTCTCCGACATCAACGCCGACATGCTCGGCGTCGGCATGGAACGGGCTGAGCAACGCCACATCGAGGGCCTGTCCTGGTCGCAGCAGAATGCCGAGACGCTGAGCTTCGCCGACCGCCAGTTCGATGCCTACACCATCGCCTTCGGCATCCGGAACGTCACCGACATTCCCAAGGCGCTCCGCGAAGCCCATCGCGTCCTCAAATATGGTGGCCGCCTGTTCGTGCTCGAATTCTCGACGAGTGAATGGCCGGGCTTCGGCCAGGCCTATGAAATGTGGGCCGACAAGGCCATCCCGCGCATCGGCAAGGCCGTCGCCGATGACGAGGAAAGCTATCGCTACCTCGTCGAAAGCATCCGCCGCTTTCCCAAGCCCGACGCCTTCCGCGCGATGATCGAGGACGCCGGCTTCGCCCGCGCCCGGGTCGAGACGCTGATGGGCGGCCTCGTCTGCATCTGGTCGGGCTGGAAGGTTTGACCGCCACCCTCACCCATGTTTCCCGGCTGCTGCGCTGGGGCCGGACCCTCGCGCGCTATGGCGCGCTGCAGGGGATCGAGCGCGACCCGCTGACCCCGCCCGGCGTTCGCCGCCTGCTGCGCGTCGCGCGCTTCGGCCTGCGCCAGCCCGCCGAGCCCGATTACGCCTCCGCACTCCAGGCGATCGGCCCGGCGGCGATCAAGCTTGGGCAGGCGCTGGCGACCCGCCCCGACCTCGTCGGCGAGCGCGCCGCGAACAATCTCCTGCGCCTCCAGGATTCGCTCCCGCCTGCGCCCTTCCCCAAGATCCGCCAGGCGATCGAGCAGGCGCTCGAGGCCCCACTCGAAACCCTCTTCGCGCAGTTCGACGAAGTGCCCGTCGGCGCCGCCTCGATCGCCCAGGTCCACCGCGCGGTCACTATCGAGGGCCGCGAGGTGGCGGTGAAGGTCCTCCGCCCCGGCATCGAGGAGGAGTTCGCCAGGGCGCTCGAGACCTACGAATGGGCCGCCGCCCATGCCGAGAGCCTCGGCGGCGAGGCAGAGCGCCTCCGCCCGCAGATGGTCATCGCCCATTTCCGGCAGTGGACCCGGCGCGAACTCGACCTCAACCGTGAGGCCGCCTCGGCGAGCGAGCTCAAGCAGAACATGGTCGCCGAGCCCGGCTTCTACGTCCCCGAGATCGACTGGAAGCGCACCGCCCGCCGGGTGATGACGCTCGAATGGCTCGACGGCATCAAGCTCAGCAAGCGCGACGACCTGATCGCCGCCGGCCACGACGTCCGCGGCCTCGCCGGAATCCTCGTCCGCGCTTTCCTCCGCCAGGCGGTGATCGACGGCTTCTTCCACGCCGACCTCCACCAGGGCAATTTGTTCGCCCTCCCCGACGGCCGGATTGGCGCCATCGACTTCGGCATCATGGGGCGGATCGACCGCCGCGCCCGCTTCTGGCTCGCCGAAATCCTCTACGGCCTCATCACCGGCAACTATCAGCGCGTCGCAGAAATCCATTTCGAGGCGCAGTACGTTCCGCCGCACCACAACATCGCCGAGTTCACCACGGCGCTCCGCGCCGTCGGCGAGCCGATCCGCGGGCTGCCGGTCAAGGACATCAGTGTCGGGCGCATGCTCGAGGGTCTGTTCGCAATCACCCGCGACTTCGACATGCCGACCCAGCCGCACCTCCTGCTGCTGCAGAAGACCATGGTGATGGAGGAAGGCGTCGCCACCTACCTCGATCCCGACCTCAACATGTGGGAGACCGCCGAGCCCTTCCTGCGCGACTGGATCCGCGGCGAGCTCGGCCCCGAGGCGCATTATGCCGACCGCATCGTCGAGACCGTCCGCGCCTTGAAGAAGCTGCCCGGCCTGATCGACCGCATCGACCATTATTTCCCCGCGCCCGGCGGCGCCCCGCCGCCGATCCCGACCGCCACGGTCGCGGTGGCCGAGCTGCCCCGCCCGCGCTGGCGCGACCTCGTCATCGCACTGGTCGCTGCCGCGATCGGCGCGGCGGTCACAATTCTTCTCCGCTAAGAGGAGATTTGCGACTCACTTCGCGCATGCTAGGCGATTAACCAGTCCTTTCCCGCAACGACTTCTCAAAGGGATCAATCATGGCCGACCGCGTCACCATCACCCTCACCGACCTTCACTGCGAGGCGCAGTCGGAAGCGGGCGGATGTGAACCCTATCTCTTCACCAGCTTCTATTCGATCGACGGCGACCAGGTCGACGTGCAGACCCCGGCCCACCACGACGTCCGCAGCGCCTTCGCCAACGATGTCGAGGCTGGCCAGACCCTCCCCGTCCCGCAGGAAATCGGCACCGCCAGCGTCCACGCCGCCAACGGTGCCCGCATCGGCGTCGTCGCACTGGTGCTCGAGGAAGACCTCGGCCGCGACGTCGCGGTCGACAAGGCGCACTCGGCCTTCCACGCCGAAGTCGAGAACCAGCTCAAGAATTGCGGCGACCGGATCGACCAGGACGCCCTGCGCGAGGCGGTGCTCCAGAAGGTGCGCGGCGCGGTTCACGGCACCTACGATTATTCGGACCTTCACCGCGACCAGGACGACCACCTCGGCCTCGCCGTCCAGGAGATCGGCGACGCCGGTGAGTTCGAGCTACGGCTCGGCTACGACGACGACCGCTTCATCCTCCGCGGCCGCGCCGATCACGCCTGAGTGATTAGGGGGTGCGGTCGCTCAGGCCGCCGCACCCGCCGTGAGCACCGCATCGATGTCGGCGGCCGAGTGCCGCTCGCGCACCTGCAGGTCACCCCGCGTGACGTTGACGATCCGCCCCCGGCTGACGCCCTTGCGCTGATCGAGCTGGCGCGCCCAGCGCATCAGATGCTCATATTCGTGCGCCGCGAGGAAGGTGTCCGCGCCTTCGTAGGTGCGGCCCAGCGCCACCCCACCATACCACGGCCAGATCGCGAAATCGGCGATGCTGATCTCGTCGCCGGCGACATATTCGCTCTCCGCCAGCCGCCGGTCGAGCACGTCCAACTGCCGCTTGGCCTCCATCGCATAGCGGTTGATCGCATATTCGATCTTCACCGGCGCGTAGGCGAAGAAGTGGCCGAACCCGCCGCCGAGGAAGGGCGCCGAACCCATCTGCCACATCAGCCAGCTCAAGGTCCGCGCCCGCGCCGCGCCGCCGCTCGGCAGGAACGCCCCGAACTTCTCCGCCAGATAGACGAGGATCGCCCCGCTCTCGAACACCGGCACCGGCTCGGCGCCCGAGCGGTCGACCAGTGCGGGAATCTTGCTGTTCGGATTGACGCCGACGAAGCCGCTGCCGAACTGGTCGCCCTCCATGATGTTCACCAGCCAGGCGTCATACTCCGCTTGCGCATGGCCGGCGGCGAGCAGCTCTTCGAGCATGATCGTGACCTTCTGTCCGTTCGGCGAGCCGATCGAATAGAGCTGGAAGGGGTGATCTCCGACCGGCAGGTCCTTGTCATGGGTGGGGCCGGCGATCGGCCGGTTGATGCTGGCGAACTGCCCGCCATTCTCCCCTTCCCAGCTCCAGACCTTGGGCGGGGTATATTCGGTATCGGCCATCGTCGCGTCTCCCTCGCTCTGGCGGAGCTTGAGCCGCAGGTAGGATGCCGACTGTCCGCTTTCCAGCTTGCCCTCGACAGCGCGGGGATTCCCAAGCTAACCCGCGCCCACCCATGGCGCGCATCCTGCTCATCGTCGGTGGCGGCATCGCGGCGTTCAAGGCCGCCGAGCTGATCCGCCTCGCCCGCCGCCAAGGCCATAGCGTCACCCCGGTGCTCACCGCCGGCGGCGCGCATTTCGTCACCCCGATGACCCTCGCCGCGCTGGCCGAGAGTCCGGTCTACACTTCGCTGTGGGACCTCAAGGACGAGACCGAGATGGGGCACATCCAGCTGTCCCGCGCGGCCGACCTGGTACTGGTCTGCCCGGCGACCGCCGACCTCCTCGCCAAGATGGCCGCGGGGATCGCCGACGACCTCGCCACCACCCTCCTCCTCGCCACCGACAAGCCGGTGGTCGCCGCCCCGGCGATGAACGTCCGCATGTGGCTCCACGCCGCCACCCAGGCCAACGTCGCCACCCTGCGCGCGCGGGGCGTCACCGTGATCGAGCCGACCGAAGGCGAGATGGCCTGCGGCGAATATGGCCCGGGCCGCCTGCCGGAGCCGGCCGACATCCTCGCCCAACTCAATCTGAGCCAAGCGAACCCGCTCGTCCCGAGCGAAGTCGAGGGGCGTTTCGCGATACGCACCTCGACTACGGCTTCGCCTCCGCTCGGCACGAGCGCTAACGGGGGGCTCGGCGCTAACGCACTGGCCGGCACTCACATCCTCGTCACCGCCGGCCCCACCCACGAGCCGATCGACCCCGTCCGCGTCATCGCCAACCGCTCCTCGGGCCGCCAGGGTTTCGCCATCGCCGCCGCTGCCGCCGAGGCCGGCGCCCGGGTCACCCTGATCGCCGGTCCCGTCCACCTGCCGACCCCCGGCGGGGTCGCCCGGATCGATGTCGAGACCGCCGAGCAGATGCTCGCCGCGGTCGAGGCGGCGCTCCCCTGCGACGCCGCCATCCTCGTCGCCGCCGTCGCCGACTGGAAGGTCGCCGCCTCGCCATCCAAGCTCAAAAAGGGCGACGGTCCGCCCGAGATCAAACTACTGCCCAACCCCGACATCCTGCGCACGCTCGCCAGCCACCCTGAGCGCCCGCGCCTGCTGGTCGGCTTCGCCGCCGAGACCGACGATCTGCTCGCCAATGCCGCGGCCAAGCGCGCGGCCAAGGGCGCCGACTGGATCGTCGCCAACGACGTCTCGGGGGACGTCATGGGAGGCACGCACAATCACGTCCACCTCGTCACCGCCGCCGGCACCGAAGACTGGTCCGAAGCCCCCAAACAGGACGTGGCGCGGCGGCTGATCGCCCGCGTCGCCGAGGAACTGAAAGCCCGATGATCCGCATCCAGATTGCCCGCTTGCCCCACGGCGAGGGACTGCCCCTGCCCGCCTACGCCACCCCCGGCGCCGCCGGCATGGACGTGGTCGCGGCCGAGGATCTCGACCTCCAGCCCGGCCAGCGCCACGCGGTCGCGACCGGCTTCAAGGTCGCCATTCCCGACGGCTACGAGATCCAGGTCCGCCCCCGCTCGGGACTCGCACTCAAGCATGGCGTGTCGGTGCCCAACACCCCCGGCACGATCGACAACGATTATCGCGGCGAATTGAAGATCATCATGATCAACCTGGGCGACCAGCCCTTCCCGGTCCGCCGCGGCGAGCGAATCGCCCAGCTTGTTCCGGCGGCGGTCACGCAGGCCGGCTGGGATGAAGTCGCCGAACTCAACGAGACGACCCGCGGCGACGGCGGGTTCGGCAGCACGGGGCGCTAGGTGAATCGCTCGTACCGAGCGGAGGCGAAGCCGCAGTCGAGGTGCGTCTCGCACAACGCCCCTCGACGTCGCTCGGGACGAGCGGAAATGCCATGTCGCTGACCGACGACGAGCTCACCCGCTATGCCCGCCAGATCGTCCTGCCCCAGTTCGGCGGCACCGGGCAGCAGCGCCTCAAGGCCGCCAGCGTCTGCGTGGTCGGCGCAGGCGGGATCGGCTGCGCCGTCATCCCCGCGCTGGCTGGCGCCGGCGTCGGCCGGCTGACGATCATCGACGGCGACACGGTCGACCTCTCCAATCTCCACCGCCAGCCGCTCTATCGCACCCGCGAAGCCGGTGAGCCCAAGGCCGCGCTCGCGGCGCAATTCGTCCGACGGTTGAACCCCCACGTCCTCCTCGACGCCATCGAGCGCCGGATCGACGCCGCCAACGTTGCCGATCTGCTCGCCGGCCACGACCTCGTCATCGACGGCACCGACAATTTCGCCACCCGGCTGATCGTCAGCGACGCCTGCGTCCGGCTCGGCATCCCGCTGATCAGCGCCGCCGCCCAGCAGTTCCAGGGCCAGCTCGGCCTGTTCCGCGGCCAGCCCTGCTATCGCTGCTTCGTCGGCGAGGCATTTGACGCAGACGATTGCGACAATTGCGCAGAATTGGGCGTCCTCGGAGCGCTCACCGGCATCATGGGCAACGCCGCCGCCCTCCTCGCCATCCGCGCGCTGGCGCAAGTCGGCGACGATCCGGCGGGCAAGCTGCAACTGTTCGACGGCGAGGCCGGCGAGTGGCGCACCATGCGCCTCCCCGCCGACCCTTCCTGCAAGAGCTGCGGGATTTAGGCCTTTTTCTTCGCCGGCTTCTTGGCCGGAGCCTTTTTCGCGGCGGCCTTCTTCGCCGGCGCCTTCTTGCGGCCCTTGCCCTTGGCCGGCCCCTTGGCCGCCTTTTCGTCGATCAGCACGACCGCCTCGGCCAGCGTCACCGCCTTGGGATCGGCGCTCTTGGGCAGCGTCGCATGGGTCTCGCCGTCGGTGACATAGGGCCCGAAGCGGCCTTCCATCACCTTGAGTTCCTTACCGCTTTCCGGATGCGCGCCCAGCACCGCGAGCGGCTCGCGAGCCGCCCCGCGGCCCTTGCCGGCCCCGCTCGCCGCGTCGGCCAGCTTGGCCACCGCCGCATTCATGCCGGTCTCGAACACCTCGGCGGTGCTGCCCAGCCGGGCATATTTGCCCTGGTGGACGAGGTAGGGCCCGTAGCGCCCGATCGAGGCGCTGATCGGCTCGCCCGTCTCCGGATGCGGCCCGATCGCGCGCGGCAGGCTTAGCAGCTTCTTCGCCCAGTCGAGGTCTAGGTCGGCCAGCGGCACGTCCTTGGGAATGGAGGCGCGCTTTTCGCCCTGCTCGACATAAGGTCCGAAGCGCCCGCTCTTGAGGACGATGCCCTCGCCCAGCTCCTGCGGCCCGTCGCTCCCGCCCTCGGCCCCGGTCTCCCCGAGCTTTCGGGTATATTTGCAGTCGGGATAGTTGGAGCAGGCGACGAACGCCCCGAACTTACCACCCCGCAACGCTAGCCGCCCGGTCCCGCAGTTGGGGCACAGCCGCGGGTCCGAGCCATCGCCCTTGTCGGGGAACAGCCACGGCGCGAGGAACTCGTCGAGCGCCGCGGTCACTTCCGACGGCTTCTGCTCGGTCACCTCGCCCGCCTTGGGCTTAAAGTCCTTCCAGAACCCTTCGAGCAGCTTGACCCAGTCGAGCCGTCCGCCCGACACGTCGTCGAGCTCTTCCTCGAGCTCCGCCGTGTAGTCGTAGCTGACGTAACGCTCGAAGAAGCGCTCGAGGAAGGCCGTCACCAGCCGTCCGCTCTCCTCAGGAATGAACCGGTTCTTCTCGAGCCGGACGTATTCGCGGTCCTTGAGCGTCTGCAGCGTCGCCGCATAAGTCGAGGGCCGCCCGATGCCGAGCTCCTCGAGCCGCTTGACCAGGCTCGCCTCCGAAAAGCGCGGCGGCGGCTGGGTGAAGCTCTGCACCGCGTCGACCCCGCGCTTGGCCGGCGCGTCGCCGCTCCGCAGCAGCGGCATCCGCGCGCTCTCCTCGTCGGCGACGTCGTCGCGACCTTCGTCGTAGAGCGTCATGAAGCCGGGGAAGAGCACCACCTGCCCCGTCGCCCGCAGCGTCGCGCGGCCCGCGCCGTCGACCAGCTCGACCGTGGTCCGCTCAAGCCGCGCCGACGCCATCTGGCTCGCCAGCGCCCGGTTGTAGACCAGCTCGTAGAGCCGGCCATGATCGCCGCTCGCTGCCTTGGCCTTGCTGAAATCGGTCGGGCGGATCGCCTCGTGCGCTTCCTGCGCATTCTTGGCCTTGGTCGCATAATGGCGCGGCTTGTCGGGCAGATAGCCCGCGTCATAGCGGGTCGCCACCGCCTTGCGCGCCGCGCTGATCGCCTCGTCGGCCATCTGCACGCCGTCGGTCCGCATGTAGGTGATGAGGCCGTCTTCGTAGAGCTGCTGCGCCACCCGCATCGTGTGGCTGGCGGCGAAACCGAGCTTGCGCGCGGCCTCCTGCTGCAGGGTCGAGGTGGTGAAGGGCGGCGGCGGGTTGCGCGACAGCGGCTTGGTTTCGACCGACTGGACGGTGAACCGCCCAGCCTCGACGACGTCCTTCGCTGCCTTCGCGCTGCCCTCGTCGCCGATCGTCAGCCGGTCGATCTTCTTGCCGTCGAGGCCGACCAGCCGCGCGGTGAAGCTCTGCCCGTCCTGCTCGAACTGGGCCGAGACGCTCCAATATTCCTGCGGTTTGAAAAGCTCGATCTCGCGCTCGCGGTCGACGATCAGCCGCAGCGCGACCGACTGCACCCGCCCCGCGCTCTTGGCGCCGGGCAGCTTGCGCCACAGGATCGGCGACAGGGTGAAGCCGACCAGATAGTCGAGCGCCCGCCGCGCCCGATAGGCGTCGATGAGGTCGGTATCGAGCTCGCGCGGACGGCCCATCGCCTCGGTCACCGCCGACTTGGTGATGGCGTTGAAAGTCACCCGCTCAACCGCGGCCGGCAGCGCCTTGCGCTTCCTCAGCACCTCCTGGACGTGCCAGCTGATCGCCTCCCCCTCGCGGTCGGGGTCGGTGGCGAGGATCAGCGCCGACGCTTTCTTGGCCTCGTCGGTGATCGCTTTGAGCTGCTTCGCCTTGTCGGGGTACGTCTCCCACTCCATCGCGAAGTCGTGGTCGGGATCGACCGACCCGTCCTTGGGCGGCAGGTCGCGGACGTGCCCGTAGGACGCCAGCACTCTGTGTCCCGGTCCCAGATACTTCTCGATGGTCTTGGCCTTGGCCGGCGATTCGACGACGACCAGCTTCACTTGGCTTGTTCCTTACGCATACGCACGAGGGTGGGGAGTGCTGACCGGCGGCGTCAAGCCGTCAATCAAAACGAGCAAAACCATTCGTCCTCGAACCTCTTGCAGGATTTCACCGGTTCGCCGGAAAGTCGGATTTGGCGCACGATCGGCAGATTTTCGGGTCGCCCTCGGGGGACGTGGACGAAGTGAAGGCTCCCGTCGGGAACGCCGTGGAGATATTCGAGCGAATAGACGCCATCGGGTGAAGCCCTCGCGGCCCGTGCCCACTCGTCGCGATGCGTGGCGAAGTAGAGATGGGCGGCAAGGGTCTGGGGTAGCTCGATCGGTTCAAACGACACGCTCTGGACCAGCAACGTCACCAGCGGCACCGCGAGGAAGGTGCGCCAGCGATCGAGTGCGCTCATCTCGTCGGCCTCGATTGCCTGCGCCGTGAATCGGACTAGCAGCGCAATCCCCACCAGGATGAGGATCAGCGTCGGCACCAGCGACATTATCCATAGCCGCTGATACATCTCGACGCCAGAGCGTGATCGAGAAACTGCCAGACGCCGAGGATCAATGCCGCGCGTTCAGCCGCGAGCAGGGCGTAACGGTGGCGTGGCGCAGCCACTTCACTCATGCCCGCAAGCTCACCTGACCGCCGGCGTGACGGTCGAGCCGCCCCGCGAGATCGAGTTCGAGCAGGATCAGCTGCACCGCGCCGCTCGCCAGGCCGGACAGGCGGACGAGGTCGTCGACCGGCGCCGGTGATGGACCCAGCAGTTCCTCGACCCGCGCACGTTCGGAAGTGTCTGGCTCTTCCGCCGGCGCTTCCGAAGGGTACGCGCGATATTCGAATCGATCGCTGCCCGAGCGCACCCGCCCGGCAACACCGGGCCGAACCGCCTCGAGCACCTCGGCTGCATTCTGGACCAGCGTCGCACCCTCGCGGATGAGGCCGTTGCAGCCTTGCGCGCGCTGGTCGAGGGGGCTGCCCGGGACCGCCATCACCTCGCGCCCCATCTCCGCCGCCATTCGCGCGGTGATCAGTGACCCCGAGCGTGGTGCCGCCTCGACCACGACGGTGCCCGCGCTCAACCCCGCGATGATCCGGTTGCGCCGTGGAAAATCGCGCGCCCGTGGCTCGTAGCCCGGCGGGGTCTCGCTCAGCACCAGCCCGACTTCATACATCCGCCGCTGCCGCGCCTCATTCTCGGGCGGGTAGAAGATGTCGATCTCGCCCGCGGCGCAGCCGATCGTCCCGCTATCCATCGCCCCGTCGTGCGCCGCCGCGTCGATCCCGCGGGCGAGGCCCGATACCACAACCACGTCCTCGCGGCCGAGGTCCCAGGCGAGCTGGCGGGCGAAGCGGCTGGCCGCGGCGCTGGCGTTGCGCGCGCCGACGATCGCGACGAGCGGCCGCTCGAACAAGGCGAAGTTACCCTTAGCGATCAGCAACGGCGGCGCCCCGTCAGTCTCGGCCAGGGCCGGCGGATAGAGCCCCTCACCGACCGCCAGATAGCGGGCACCAAATTTGGTGACCTGCTCGATCTCGCGTTCGGCGACCGGCGTTGGGCAGATCGCTGGCGCCTTGCCACCGCCGCGCGCGGCGAGGTCGGGCAGCGCGGCCAGCGCCGCCTCGGCGCTGCCGAAGCGGAGCAGCAATTGGCGATAGGTGACGGGCCCGATGCTGGAGGTCCGGATCAGCCGGACTCGGGCGAGGAGGTCCTGGGCTCGGCTCAAGGCGAGGCTCGTCCGACGCGGGGTTCGGTCCCCGCGCGCAGCCGAGCAAGATTGTCCTTATGTTTCCAGATGACCAGCAGGGCGAAGCCGGTGAGCATCGGCACGAGCTCGCTCCGTCCCAGGACCGCGGCAGTGACCGGCACGCTCGCCGCCGCGCTCATTCCCGCGACCGAGCTGATGCGGATCAGCAGGAAGATGGCGATCCACACGATCGCGAAGACCACCGCGGCCGGCCACAAAAGCACGGTCAGCAGGCCGACCAGCGTCGCCACACCCTTGCCGCCGCGAAACTTGAGCCAGACCGGATAGAGGTGCCCGATCAGCGCCCCGGCAGCGGCGAAGCGCGCCCCGTCCGGCCATAATTGCGCGGCGATCCAGACCGCCAGCGCGCCCTTGGCGGCGTCGAGCAGCAACGTCGCCGCCGCGAGCTTCTTCGATCCGGTGCGCAGGACGTTGGTGGCGCCGATTCCCCCGGACCCGATGTCGCGAATGTCGCCCTTGCCCGCCGAGCGGGTGAGCAGCCAGCCGAAGGGGATGGCGCCCAGCAGATAGCCGAGCAGAAAGGCAAGCAGTCCGTCTTGAAGATAGGCGGGCATGGCGCGGGTGGTAGCACAGCCGGACGGACCCGCAACAAGATCGTCATTGCGTCGCGCGGGCAGGCCTCGCACATGGACCGGCAGCCATGACCGATCCCGCCGCTCCCATCCTGTTCTTCGATTCCGGCGTCGGCGGACTCTCGGTCCTCGCCGAGGCGCGCCGCGCACTGCCGCAGGCGCCGATGGTCTATGCCGCCGACAGCGCCGGCTTCCCCTATGGCACCAAGAGCGAGGCCGAGCTCGCCACCCGCGTCCCTGCCTTGCTCGGCCGGCTGGTCGAACGCTATCGCCCGCGGCTCGTGGTGATCGCCTGCAACACTGCCTCGACCATCGCGCTGGCGCAGGTCCGCGCCGCGCTCGACCTGCCGGTGGTCGGCACCGTCCCCGCGATCAAGCCGGCCGCCGAGCAGAGCCGCACCCGCGTGATCGGTGTGCTTGGCACCGAGGCCACCGTCCGCCAGCCCTATGTCGACGATCTGTCCGCCCGCTTTGCCGGTGATTGCGAGGTCATTCGCCACGGCTCGGCGGCGCTCGTCGAACTCTCCGAGGCCAAGCTCGCGGGCGAGCCGGTCGACCCCGCTGCGGTCGCCGCCGCGGTCGCGCCCCTCGCCGCGCGCTTCGACATGGACGTGGTCGTCCTCGCCTGCACCCATTTCCCGCTGCTGGCCGAGGAATTGCGCGCGGCCCTTCCCCACGCCGCGCAGGTCGACGGCGCCGCCGGCATCGCCCGCCGGATCGCCTTCCTCACGCAAAGCCAGCCATGGCCGGTTCAGCCGGGTGACGGCATCGCGGTCTTTACCGGGCCGCCGCCAGCAGAAGCGCTGGCCAAGGCGCTCGGCGGCTTTGGATTAAACACTATCCATCAGCTGTGACCCGGGTGGCCATGACGCCACTATAGGGTTAAAGGGCCCGGCAACGACGAAGCGAGCGGGATTTTGGACTACAACCGGATCTTCCAGGCGGCGATCGACCGCTTGCACGACGAGGGCCGTTACCGGGTCTTCATCGACATCCTGCGCACGCGCGGCAATTACCCCGACGCGCAATGCTTCGGCGGCAACGGCCCCAAGCCGATCACGGTGTGGTGCTCGAACGACTATCTCGGCATGGGCCAGCACCCGGTCGTGCTCGAGGCGATGGAGGAAGCGCTCCACGCCGCCGGCGCCGGCTCGGGCGGCACCCGCAACATCGGCGGCAACACGCACTACCATGTCGAGCTCGAGGCCGAACTCGCCTCGCTCCACGGCAAGGAAGCCGCGCTGCTGTTCACCAGCGGCTACGTCTCGAACGAGGCGGCGCTGTCGACGCTCGGCAAATTGCTCCCCGGCTGCGTGATCTTCTCGGACGAGCTCAACCACGCCTCGATGATCGCCGGCATCAAGAATTCGGGCTGCGAGAAGCGCGTCTTCCGCCACAATGACCTCGAGCATCTCGAAGAGCTGCTCGCCGCCGAAGAGGCCGAGACGCCCAAGCTGATCGCCTTCGAGAGCGTCTATTCGATGGACGGCGACGTCGCCCCCATCGCCGAGCTGTGCGACCTCGCCGACAAATATGGCGCGATCACCTATCTCGACGAGGTCCATGCGGTCGGCATGTACGGCGCCTGCGGCGGCGGCATCTCGGAGCGCGACGGGGTCGCCGACCGGGTCACGATCATCGAGGGCACGCTCGGCAAGGCCTATGGCGTGATGGGCGGCTACATCGCCGCCGACAAGAATATCGTCGACTGCATCCGCAGTTATGCCCCGGGCTTCATCTTCACCACCTCGCTGTCGCCGGTGCTGGTCGCCGGCGCGCTCGCCAGCGTTCGCCACCTCAAGACCTCGGCGATGGAGCGTCAGGCGCAGCAGGACGCCGCGGCGATGCTCAAGCGCAAGTTCGCCGAGGCGGGCCTGCCGGTGATGCCGTCGGTCACCCACATCGTGCCGCTGCTGGTCGGCTGCCCGGTCAAGGCCAAGCGGGTGAGCGACATCCTGCTCCAGGAATACGGCCTCTACGTTCAGCCGATCAATTACCCGACCGTCCCCCGCGGCACCGAGCGGCTGCGCTTCACGCCCGGCCCGTGGCACGACGAAGCCAAGCAGGACGAACTGGTCAGCGCGCTCAAGGAAATCTGGTCGCGCAACGAGCTCCAGGCCGCGGCTTAAGGCCTACCCGCCGAACGTCACCACCAACAGGGCCACCGCCAGCGTCACCGACAGCGGCACCCGCAGTTTCATCCACCACGGCGGCGCCAGCCCGAGACGCTGCAATCGCCAGTCGACCAGCAGGCTGACAAGGATCAGCCCGGCCGTCGCCGTCCCGGCGTCGAGCGCACTGAGGCTCAGCAGCATCGCCCAAGCCGCCAGCGACGGCACCACGCTGGCTAGCAGCAGCCACCAGCTCGGCCGCTGGACCCAGCTCGCGAAACTCCACCATGTCCCGCCGAGGAAGCTGGCGATCAGCGCGGCGTAAAGCAGCGTCGCCTCGCGCGCGATCAGGCCGAAGTGGCCGAGGTTGAAGCACACCGCGGCCGCGCCGGCGAGCGGCGGGATCAGCCCGGCGAGCCCGAGCACCAGCGGCGCGGTGGGGATGCGGTTTTCCATGCCCGCGACGGTGGCATTTCGCGGCTGCGAAGGCTAGATGAGCGCATGCGCATCGCTCTTGCCGCCGACCATGCCGGCTACCTCCTCAAAGACGAACTCGCGACGTGGCTGCGCGAGGCTGGCCACGACGTCCTCGACCTCGGCACTAACGGTCCCGAAAGCGTCGACTACCCTCGCTACGGCGCCATGCTCGCCGAGGCGCTGGCCGACGGCCGGGCCGAGCGCGGGATCGCGGTGTGCGGGTCGGGCATCGGCATCGCCATCGCCGCCAACCGCAATCCCGCCTGCCGCTGCGCGCAGGTCGCCGAGCCGCTCTCGGCGCGCCTCGCCCGCAGCCACAACGACGCCAACGCGATCGCCTTGGGCGCCCGCCTGATCGGCCCCGAGATGGCCCGCGCCATCGTCGAGGCGTTCCTCTCCTCCGATTTCGCCGGCGGTCGCCACGAGCACCGCGTCGACATGCTTTCACCCCAGCCCGAGGGAGCCCGCTAGATGGCCACCGCCGCCAATCTGAACGATGTCCAGCCGCAGGGTTTCTTCACCCGCGACCTTGCCGACGCCGACCCCGCCGTCGCCGCCGGCATCAAGGCCGAACTGACCCGCGAGCAGACGCAGATCGAACTGATCGCCTCCGAGAACATCGTCTCGAAAGCGGTGCTCGAGGCGCAGGGATCGGTCCTCACCAACAAATATGCGGAGGGTTATCCGGGTCGCCGTTATTATCAGGGCTGCGCACCGTCCGACACGGTCGAGACGCTGGCGATCGAGCGCGCCAAGCAGTTGTTCGGCTGCGGCTTCGCCAACGTCCAGCCGCATTCGGGCGCGCAGGCCAATGGCGCGGTGTTCCTCGCCCTTCTCCAGCCCGGCGACACCATCCTCGGGATGAGCCTCGCCGCCGGCGGCCACCTCACCCACGGCGCCCCGCCGGCCCAGTCGGGCAAGTGGTTCAACGCGGTCCAGTACGGCGTCCGCGCCGACGATCATCTGGTCGATTTCGACGAGGTCCAGCGCCTCGCCGACGAGCATCAGCCCAAGCTCATCATCGCCGGCGGCTCGGCCTATCCGCGCCACCTCGACTTCGCCCGCTTCCGTGCAATTGCCGACTCGTGCGGCGCTTACCTGATGGTCGACATGGCGCACTTCGCCGGACTGGTTGCGGCGGGTGAGCATCCGTCGCCCTTCGGCCACGCCCACGTCGTCACCACCACCACCCACAAGACGCTGCGTGGGCCGCGCGGCGGCCTGGTGCTGACCGACGACGAGGCCATCGCCAAGAAGATCAACTCGGCGGTCTTCCCGGGCCTGCAGGGCGGCCCGTTAATGCACGTCATCGCCGCCAAGGCGGTGGCGTTCGGCGAGGCGCTCCAGCCCGATTTCAAGACCTATGCGCAGGCCGTGATCCGCAATGCGCAGGCGATGGCCGCGCGCCTCAAGGAACGCGGCGCCGACCTCGTCGCCGGGGGCACCGACACCCACCTCGCGCTGGTCGATCTCCGCCCGCTCGCAATCACCGGCAAGGACGCCGACGAGAGCCTCGAGCGCGCCGGAATCACCTGCAACAAGAACGGCATCCCGTTCGACCCGCTCCCGCCCTTGAAGACCAGCGGCATCCGCGTCGGCTCACCTGCCGGCACCACCCGCGGCTTCGGCGAGGCCGAGTTCCGCGAGATCGCCGACATGGTCGCCGACGTCCTCGACGGGCTCAAGGCCAACGGGCTCGAGGGCAATGGCGCGGTCGAGGCGGCGGTCAACGCCCGCGTCCGCGCGCTTTGCGCCCGCTTCCCCATCTACCAGGGCTGATCCTTGCGCTGTCCATTTTGCGGCCATGAAGACAGCCAGGTGAAGGACAGCCGCTCGTCGGAAGACGGGGCGGCGATCCGGCGCCGGCGCCAGTGCGAAGGCTGCGGCGCGCGCTTCACCACCTTCGAGCGGATTCAGCTGCGCGACCTGACGGTGATCAAGAAGAACGGCCAGCGCGAGCCGTTCGACCGGAGCAAGCTCGCCCGCGCGATCGGCTTCGCCTGCCGCAAGCGCGACATCGCCCCCGAGCGGATCGAGCGGCTCGTCAGCGGCATCCAGCGCCAGCTCGAGACCCGCGGCGACGAGGTGCGCGCCGAGGAGATTGGCGAGGCGGTGATGAACGGCCTCAAGGCCCTCGACCACATCGCCTACATCCGCTTCGCCAGCATCTACAAAGACTTCAGCGAAGCCAGCGACTTCGCCGAGATCGCCGGCGAGGTCGGCGAGGAGCCCGACACCCCGCCCCCGCCCAAGCCCGTCGACAAGCTGCTGTGAGCGAAGCCCCCATCGTCGTTCTCGTCCGCCCCCAGCTTGGCGAGAACATCGGCAAGGCCGCCCGCGCCATGCTCAATTTCGGGCTGACCGAGTTGCGGCTGGTCGCTCCGCGCGACGGCTGGCCCAACCCGTCCGCCGGGCCCGCCGCCAGCGGCGCGGACGTCGTGCTCGAGCAGGCCAGGGTCTTCGCGACCACCGCCGAGGCGATCGCCGATTGCTCAACCGTCTTCGCGTCGACCGTGCGGCGGCGCGAGTTGGTGACCCCGGTGGTCGGGCCCGAGGAGATGGCCCGGACCATCCACGCCGAAGCAGGCCGCAGCGCGATCCTGTTCGGGCCCGAGCGCTCGGGGCTCGAGACCGAAGACGTCGCGCTTGCCGATGCGATCGTCACCATCCCGATCAATCCCAAGTTCGGCAGCATCAACCTCGCCCAGGCCGTGATCCTGCTTGCCTACGAATGGTCGCGGGGCGAGGCGCTGGCCCAGCCGACAATACGCGAGCGCGAGCCGGTCGCGCCGCACGCCGAACTCGACGGTTTCCTCGAGCAGCTCGAGCAGTCGCTCGACCGCGCGGGCTACTTCAAGCCACCCGAGCGCATCCAGGTGACCAGGAACAACCTGCGCACCATCTTCACCAAGGCCCGCTGGAGCACGCGCGAAATCCGCGCGATCCGCGGGGTGATCCGCATTCTCGCCGAGCCACGCCGACCCAGTTGACGTTCTTAACCTGTTGATCCACGTTGCTTTTGCCGGGGCGTCCCGGCGCCAAGGGGAATTTCGCCATGTTGCTTTTGCTTGCTGCCGCCACGCTGTTCGGAGCCGACCCGGCCGCCACTCCGGCAGCGACGCCCGCCCCCGCGCCTGCCCGCGCGGCCCCGCCCAAGAAAATCTGTCGGACCTACGAGGTCACTGGCTCGCGCATGGGCAAAGACCGGATTTGTAAGACCGAAGCCGAATGGCAGGATGAAGACCTCGTCCGCAGCCACGAAGTCGAGGAAGCGCAGCGGATCGCCGCCAGCCAGCGCTAAAGGCTCAGCCGCGCGTGCGGTCGTATTCGTCGAATTCGTGCGCGATCGAGGTCTCGATCAGATCTTCGTAGAGCCGGCTCATCAGCGCACGGTCGATCCCGGCGGCCTCGGCCGAGGCGTCGACCTTGGCCTTGACGTCGGCCTTGCGCCATTCGTCGCGCACCGCCGCGCGGTCGGGCTTGATCCGCGCCGCGGCGTCCATGTAGCCGAAGCGGCGGGCGATTAGCGCAACGATCTGGCGGTCGACCTCGTCGACCCCTTGGCGAACCTCGGCCATGGTGGTGCAGTCGGTGGGGGCGCGGACGTCGGTCATGGCGCCGCCCTGTGGCCGCCAACCTTGACCCGCGCAACCCTTTGCGGCTACGGGCCGCGCTCGCAATTGGCTCCGCACGCCCGGTGAAGCGGATGCCCTGCGCCATCTCAAGGTGGGTCGCAGCGCGGTTCCGGGCACATGTACGTAACGCAATTGAGGAACTGACATGTCGAAGCGCACCAGCGCCAAGTATAAGCTCGACCGCCGCATGGGCGAAAACGTCTTCGGACGGCCCAAGAGCCCGGTCAACCGCCGCGAATATGGCCCCGGCCAGCACGGCCAGCGCCGCAAGAGCAAGATGTCCGACTTCGGCATCCAGCTGCGCGCCAAGCAGAAGCTCAAGGGCTATTACGGCGACGTCACCGAGAAGCAGTTCAAGCAGACCTTCCAGCAGGCCAGCCGCATGAAGGGCGACGCCAGCCAGAACCTCATCGGCCTGCTCGAGCGTCGGCTCGACATGATCGTCTACCGCGCCAAGTTCGCGCCGACGATCTGGGCCGCGCGTCAGCTGGTCAGCCACGGCCACATCCGCGTCAACGGCATCAAGTGCAACATCGCCTCGCGTCGCTGCGACGTGAACGATGTCATCGAGCTGGGCCCCAAGGCGCAGGAGATGGCGCTGGTCCTCGAGGCGCAGAGCTTGGCCGAGCGCGAGATCCCCGACTACGTCGTCGCCGACGGCAACACCAAGGTGACCTACACCCGCGTGCCGAAGCTCGACGAGGTGCCCTATCCGGTCCGGATGGAGCCGAACCTCGTGGTCGAATTCTACTCGCGCTGATCGGCGCGCCACGGCCAATCAAAAAGGGGGCGGTGCCACGCGGCACCGCCCCCTTTTTCGTGTCAGTGGCCGATGGTCTGGTCGAGCAAGGTGCTGATCTGGGTCAGCAGCTCGCGCCGTGCCGCACTGTCCTCGAGCTGGTGGTCGAGCGCTGGGTAGCGTAGGAACTTCACCGAAGTCCCGTTGGCGCGCAGCGCCGCGTCCATCCGCACCGACTCGTCGACCCCGACATTCATGTCGAGATTGCCGTGCGCGAGCAGCACCGGCACCTTGATCGCTGCGGCATGCTGCAGCGGCGAGCCGTCACGGATGTGCGGGCCCGTACCGATGAACCGCTCGGTCACTTCCTGGTTGGTGAAGCCCTCGGCCTCGCGCTTCAGCATGCCGAGGTCGGTCACCGGAGCGACCGCCGCAACCGCTTTGAACAGGCTCGGCTGGGTCGCGGCGAGCTGCAGCGCCGCATAGCCCCCGTAAGACCAGCCGACGATCGCCATCCGGTTGGGATCGGCGATGCCCTGGCTCGCCATCCACCGCGCGCCCGAAGCGATGTCGCCCATCGACACCTGCCAGCTCTTGAACCCATTCTCCATCAGCCAGGCGTCGCCAAAGCCAGCCGAGCCGCGATAATTGGGCTGGAGCACGGCATAGCCGCGCGCCGCAAGGAACTGCGCCAGCCAGTCGAATCCCCACTCGTCGCGCGCGCTCGGCCCGCCATGCGGCAGGACTACCGCGGGCAGCCCCTTGGCGGGCTTGCCCGGCGGCAGCGTGAGATAGGCCACCATGCTCGACCCGTCGGCGACGGGGATCGACACCGGCTGGACCGAGGCGAGCGTGACGCCGTTGAGTTCGGGCCGCGCCGGCAGCACCTCGCCCATCTGCTTCGTCGTCTTGTCGTAGACGTAAAAGGTGCCCGGATTGCTGTCCGACCCGGCGAACATCAGCGTCTTGCTGTCGTCGGCGCTCGAATTGAGGAATTCGAGCAGCGGCAGCTTGGGCAGCGCTCGCGCGAGCCTGTCGTGCAGCGCCTTATATTCGGGGTCGAAGTAGATCGTCTGCCGTTTGTCCTCGACCAGCGTGTAGCCGATCACCTTCGCGCCATTGGCCGAACGCACCACATTGTCGATGTCGACCCGCGGGTTCGACGCCACCAGCTCGGTCGCGATCGGATCGGTCAACTTGACGCGGTAAAGCGCCTGGCGCCCGTTGAGCGGCTTCAGCGCATAGACGCTGTCGCTGGTCGCATCGACCGCCAGCGGGACGAACTGGTCAGCGTCCTGGAACGGCGTCAGCCGCTTCCAGTCACGCGAGCCCGCGACGCGATACTGATAGCTGTACTTGCCGGTCAGCTGGTCGCCGTCGTGACCCTGCAATTCCTGGATGCGGACCGTTCCGCGACCATCGCTCAGATAGTCCGACACGCCCTCGTGCGGCGCCTCGACCTGGTCGACCGCCATGGTCACCGTATTGATCCGGACGACCCCCAGGCCGCTCTTGTCGCGGACGATATGCGTGCCGATGTTGCCCGCCTCGGGAATGAATGTGCGGGTCATTAGCACCGACCCGCCTTGCCCCGGCAGCCAGTCGATCACCGCGCCATCGAACTGGCGCAGCGAGGCGTCGTAGAAGCTCTCTTGCTGGCCGAGTTCCTTTTGTCCGGTACCGTCGGCATTGACGGCCATGGTCCGTGTGAACGGGATGAGCTTGCCGGCGAGCGACTGGGTCACCGCGTAGCGGCAGATCAACCGGCTGTCGGTGACGAACCGGCACCAGCGCAGCGATTCGCCCGGCCGCACGCCGCGCAGAAACGGCTTCAAGTCCCCGGTCGCGAGATTGGCGGTAAAGGCGACCGAGCCGCTTCCGCTCGGCGCGGGGGCAATGAACGAGACCAGCCCGCCGCCGGGCGACAAGCTCATTCCGTTGACGTTCTCGCGAGCCCCGAAACGCGCCGCGTCCACGCTCGCCCCTGCCGCCGGAGCGGCCGCAGCCCCGGCGGGAACAGGCGCCGCCGCCTGCGCCCAGGCAACAGTCGAGAGAGCCGAACACATCAGCCCGACACAAAACTTACGCATGATCACAAATCCCCCACTTGATCTGCCGCAACATGCCGATTTCGGAGGCGCGCGCAACTTGGCGCATGGGGCCGCCTCTGATACCGGCGCGCGCATGACGACACCCCTGCCCGAATGGGCGCCGCACGCGGCGATGTGGATTGGTTTTCCCTCCGATCCTGAACTGTGGCTCGATGACCTCACGCCCGCGCAGGCCGAGGTGGCGGCGCTTGCCAAGGCGCTGCATGCCGACGGCCGGGGCGAAGAGATAAAGCTGGTCACCGCCAACGAGGTCGCCGCCAAGGCCGCCCGCAAGCTGGCCCCGTTCGCGACTGTGCTGGTCGAGCCGTTCGGCGATATCTGGCTGCGTGACACCGGGCCGATCGTGCTCGGCGGCGGCGGCACGCCCAAGCAGGCGCAGGGCTTCCGCTTCAACGGCTGGGGCGGCAAGTACGACCTACCCGGCGATGAGAGCATCGGCCAGCGCCTCGCCCAGCGCGAGCAGCTTCCCTACCGCCGCGCCGACTGGGTCCTTGAAGGCGGCGCGATTGAGTTCGACGGCTCGGGCACCGCGCTGACCACCGAGCAATGCCTGCTCAATCCCAATCGCAACCCGTCGCTCGACCGCGCCGGGATCGAGGAGCGCCTGCAGGGCGACCTCGGGCTCGAGCGGGTGGTGTGGCTCGGCGAGGGGCTCGCCAACGACCATACCGACGGCCACATCGACAATCTGGCGCGGTTCGTCGCCCCGGGCCGCGTCGCCATCCCCGCCGCCACCGCCGACGACCCAAACAAGGCGGTCTATGTCGACGCCGCCCGGCGCCTCGCCGCCGCCGGCCTCGACGTCGTCTCGGTCCCGTCCCCCGGCCGGGTCGAGCGCGACGGCGAGATCGTGCCGGCGAGCTACATGAACTTCCTGATCGGCAATGCCGCTGTCGTCGTCCCGCTCTACGGCGCGGAGAACGACGCCGCCGCAGTCCACGCGATCGAGGCTCTGTTCCCCGGCCGAACGGTGGTGGGCCTGCGCGCCGACCATATCCTGACCGGCGGCGGAAGCTTCCATTGCATCAGCCAGCAACTACCTGAGTAGCCATGACCAAGATCACCGTCGCCGCGCTCCAGCTCGCTTTCGGCGAGGACACCGCCGAGAATATCCGCAACGTTGCCGACCTCGTCCGCGAGGCCGCGGGCAAGGGCGCCGAGGTCGTGCTCCCGCCCGAACTGTTCGAAGGGCCCTATTTCTGCCGGACCGAGGACGAGGGGCTGTTCGCCACCGCCCGGCCGACCGCCGAGCATCCGAGCGTCACCGCCATGCAGTCGCTGGCCAAGGAGCTCGGCATCTGGATTCCGACCAGCTTCTTCGAGCGTGACGGGCCGCACCACTATAATAGCCTGGCGATGGTCGATCCGAGCGGCAACATCGCCGGCCTCTACCGCAAGAGCCACATCCCCGACGGGCCCGGCTATGAGGAAAAGTTCTACTTCCGCCCCGGCAACACCGGCTTCAAGGTCTGGCACGGTCCGCAGGCGACCACCTTCGGCGTCGGGGTCTGCTGGGACCAATGGTATCCAGAAACCGCCCGCGCGATGATGCTGATGGGGGCCGAAATCCTCTTCTACCCCACCGCCATCGGGACCGAGCCGCACGACCCCGACCTCGACACCTCGCGGCTGTGGCGGCGGGCGATGATCGGCCATGCGGTCAGCAACGTCGTTCCCGTGGTCGCGGCCAACCGCATCGGCATCGAGGGCGGTCAGCGCTTCTACGGTCACAGCTTCATCTGCGACGAGCGCGGCGACCTGCTGGCAGAGTTTGGCGCCGAGGAGACCGGTGTGCTCACCGCCACGCTCGACATCGACCAGGCGCGCCGCCACCGCGCCGCCTTCGGCTTCTTCCGCGACCGCCGGCCCGAGCTGTACGGCCGGCTGGTGCAGGACATCTAGGCCACACCGCCCCGCGACGCTGTCCTACACGAACCAGATCGGCTATAAAGCGACCGTTCGTTGATGTTGGACCTCTGCTGTTCGACATCATCGCGCAGCAGTCGCACCGGCCACCAGGGAAACATGGAAACTTCGCGTCCCGACTTGGCACGATAAACGGCCGGGTAACCCCCGAACCAAGGAAACTTGGAAACTTCGCCGTACCGAAACGGTACAATCTGGAGGGTCAGAGCAGCAGCCGCCAATAGATGCTGTCGCACCATTCGCCGCCGACCAGCCAGGTGCGGACGGCGCGACCGCTTTCGGTGAAGCCGTGGCGCTGGAGCAGGCGGATGCTGGCCGCGTTGCGCGGGTCGGTGTCGGCCGTTAGCTCGGTGCTGCCGTGCGCGCGGCGGTGGACAATGAACGCCGCCAGCGCCTCGCTCGCATAGCCGCGGCCCCACATCGCGGGGTCGAGCAGATAGCCGAAGTCGGGCAGTCGCCAGGCGCCGAACTTGCCGATCACCCGCCCCTCGGTCTCGACGACGAACTCGTCGCTGCCCGCGTGCGGCGGGTCGATCATGCTCGCCACGAACGCCTCGGTGGTGGCGAGGTCGGGATGCGGCACAGTCGACCAATAACGCATCGCCAGCGGCTGGCGCATGATCGCATGGAGTGCGGGCGCATCGTCGGGCCGAGCGCGACGCAGCAGCAGCCGCTCGGTGCGCAGCGTATCAGGCGGGCTTGAGCGCGAGCGCACGGGCGAACACGGCCTCGAACATCGGCGCGTCGAGCCGGCCGGTGTTCTGGTTGTAGCGGCTGGAGTGATAGGTCCCGAGCAGGATCGTCCCGTCCGCGGCGACCACCTCCGACCCATGCCCGAACCGCGCGTGCATCGGCCTCAGCCCAAGCGCCTTGGCCGCCGCCGCATGGGCGATCGCACCGAGCGCGACCATCACTCGCAGGCGCGGCAGCTGCGCCAGCGCCTCCTCGAAATAGCTGCGACAGGTCGCGATCTCGCCCGGCTCGGGCTTGTTGGCGGGCGGCAGGCATTTGACCGCGTTGAGGATCACAGCCCCGCTCAGCCGGACATCGTCGGCCGGGTCGGCGCGGTAGGTTCCGGTGGCGAGCCCGAATTTGAGCAGGGTGGCGTAAAGCAGCTCCCCCGCGAAATCGCCGGTGAACGGCCGCCCGGTGCGGTTGGCGCCCTGCTTGCCCGGCGCCATCCCGACCACCGCCAGCCAGGCCTGGGGGTCGCCGAACGCCGGAACGGGCGCGTTCCACCAGTCAGGATGCTCGGCCCGGCACTCTGCCCGGAAGCGAACCAGCCGCGGGCACAACGGGCAGTCGCGCGGCGCCTCGGCGTGGGGCACGGGTGACACGACGGGCGGCGCGGCGGAGGGCATGGCTCGCACCATAGCGCTCGGCCCGGGCTTGTCGAAGGGCTTGCCCTCCCCTTCGACAAGATCAGCCTCAGCGCATAAGGCGAGCGCCATGTCCCACCTCTATGCCATCGGGATCGGCTCTAACCGGTCGCACGGACGCTATGGCCGTCCGGCGGGTGTGGTTGCCGCCGCGATCGCCGAGCTCGACCGCCGCTATGCGCTGTTCGACGCCTCGCCGATCCTGCTCAATGCCGCGACCGGAGGCGCTGGCCGCGACTTCGCCAACACCGTCGCGCTCGTCGAGACCGACCTTGATCCAATCGCGCTGTTGTCGGAGCTGAAGGCGCTCGAACGCTCGTTCGGGCGGCGGCTCGGCAAGCGCTGGAGCGCCCGCGTCCTCGATCTCGATCTGCTGCTGTGGAGCGGCGGGGCGTTTACCGGCGCGGGGCTCACCATTCCCCATCCCCGGCTGGCCGAGCGGACCTTCGCGCTGCAGCCCTTGCTGGCGATCGCCCCCGGCTGGCGGGTCAGCGGGGCGCTTACCGTCCGCCATTTGGCCGAGCGCCTTGCCCGGCGGCGTCCGCGCGACTAATTGGCGCCAAGCGCCGTCAGCGCGGGCCCTTAGCTCAGTCGGTAGAGCATCGGACTTTTAATCCGCAGGTCGTTGGTTCGAACCCAACAGGGCTCACCATTCCCACTTGATCGCAACGGTCTTTGGGATGGTAGATTTTACCGACCTTTAGCGCTGCGTCTGTCATTCGCGCTCGCTCGCGGCAGCCCCGCCGTTGAAATCACAAACATTTTTCGACTGGCACACTTCTTGAATAGCTTCGACCGTCGTCCGCAAAGGCGCGGACTGCTCGAAAGGATCGAAGCCGTGAACCTCCTCTCCCTCCGCCAGGCCCTCACCGCCGCCTCGGCCGCGCTTGCCCTCAGCGCTGTGACCGTCGGCGTCACCGTCGCCCCCGTGTCCTCAGTCGCGCAAAACGGGATCGTCGCCCGTGCCTGACCTTTCTTCAAATGCGCAGCGCATGGCCGACGCCTTGTTCAGCCAGCCGGTCCCGCCGCGCGCCAGCGGCCGCATGACACCGCGCTTCTATGCCGTGATCGTAGCGACGGCGCTGCTGACCTTCGCCGCGCTCCAGGCGGCGCACGACCTGTTCTTCACGCGTGCGGTGTTCGCCTGATGCGCCAGCCCGCCAAGCCGCCGCGCCGCCGTGAGCGGACGCCGCTCCTCGACCGTCTTGCCGCCAGTCCGTGGGCTCTGTCCTTCGCCAGCTTTGTGGTGACGGCCCTGGTCATCCGACCCGACGCCCCCGCGCTTTTCTGACGCGCACCGTTAGCGCCCCTCGGCCAACCGATAGCCGACTCCGGCTTCGGTTCGGACGATCGAAGGGCGGCCCGGATCAACCTCGATCTTCATCCGCAAGCCGCGCGCGGTAACTCGCAGATATTCGACATTGTGGGCATGGGCCGGTCCCCAGATCGTCCGCAGCAGCTGGCTGTGGGTGATGACCCGGCCGGGATGCCGTGCCAGCTCGGCGAGCAGGCTGTACTCGCGCGGGGTGAGATGCACTTCGGCGCCGTTGCGGCGCACACGGCGGTTGAGCAGATCGATTTCGAGTCCTTCGACCACCAGCGGTGCACTGCCGCCGCTGCCTAGCCGCTGGCGGAGGGCGCGGCGCAGGCGGGCAAGCACCTCATCGGTGTCGAACGGCTTGGTGACATAATCGTCGGCGCCAAGGTCGAGCGCGGCAACCTTCTCTTCCGTCTCCTCGCGGGCCGAGACGATCAGCAGAGCGGCATCCGCCTGGAGGACCAGCGGGACGAGTTCGAGCCCGTCGCGGTCAGGCAAGCCGAGGTCGAGCAGAACCGCGTCGGGCCGGTCGATCGCCAGCGCCGATATGAGGTCGCGGCCAGTGCCGACCTCGATCACATGGTGGCCATCGCGCTCGAGCGCGGCGCGCAGCAGGCGGCGGATGGCGGGCTCGTCGTCGACCACGACGATCTTGTGCCGGTTCATGCCGCGCCGTCGCTCATGCGGACCAGCGTAGCGTCGGGAAACCGAAGGGTGAAGCGCGCGCCGGGCGCGTCCGCGTTATTGCGGGCGGACACCTCGATTCCCATCGCCCCGGCAAATCCCTTGACGATCGCCAGGCCCAGCCCCGTCCCGCCCTTGCGGTCGGAGCCCTCGAGCCGGACGAAGGTCTCGAACACGCGCTGCTCGTCGCCCGGCGCCAGCCCCGTCCCGGCATCGACGACGGCGAGGCGAACCGCGCCGGGCTCGCGCTCGGCGACGATCCCGATGGGAGCCTCGGCCGCCGAGAATTTGGCGGCATTCTCGAGGAGGTTGACGAGGCACTGGTGAAGCAGTTGCGGATCGACCCGCACCAGCGGCAGGTCGGGCGGGATCGTCACCCTTAGCGGATGGGAAGCGAGTTCCGGGCGGAGGTCGTCAGCCGCGCCTGCCACCGCCTCGGTGAGGTCGACCGGAGCGAGCTTGAGCCGGAGCCCGCCCGCCTCCACCCGCACCATATCGAGCAAATTGCCGACGAACCGGCTCAGTCGCTCGCTCTGGCTTTCGATCTCGCTGAGCAGCGCAAGATCGCTTCGCCCCTGCTTCTTGAGCGCGTCGAGCGCGGCGATGATGGTCGTCAGCGGTGTGCGCAGATCGTGGCTGACCGACGACAGCAGCGCGCCTCGCAGCCGGTCGCGTTCGCGCAGCTGGGCAACGGCCGCCATTTCTTCCGCCAGGCCGATTCGTTCCTGAGCCAGCCCCGCCTGGTCGATGAAGCTGAGCAAGAAGGGCGTCTGGTCGGCGCGGACCGGATCGGCACCGTCGCCGCGGGCGATCCCGACGACCCCGAGCGCCCGCCCGCCCGAGCGCAAGGGATAGAACAGCCATTCGGCGGCGGCGAGCGTCCCCGAGGCGCGGCCAGTCGGCTCGCCATGGTCGAGCGCCCACTCGGCCGCCGCCTCGTCGATCGTGCCGAGGCTGGCGTCGGGCGGGACAGCGGCGACTACCTCCAGCGCGCTTCGCCCGCGCCTGAGGAAGATGGTGTTGACGTCGAACTGGCGCGCGACCTCGCCGCACAGCGTCTGGCCGAGTTCCTGCGGAGTGGTGAGTCCGGCAAGCGTTCGGGCGAAGCTGGCGAGCGCGGCATTGCGCCCCGAACTGCGCGCCGCGATGTCGGCCTCGACCCGGACCCGCGCCGCCAGCTGGCTGGTCACCACTGCCACGCCGATGAACACCACCAGGGTCAGGACGTTCTCGGGATCCTGGATGGTGAAGGTGTAGCGTGGCGGGAGGAAGAAGAAGTTGTAGGCGAGCGCCGAGCACAGGCCGGTGAAGACCCCGGTCTTCCAGCCGTACCAGCTCGCCGCGGCGAGCACCGGGACAAGGTAGACCAAGGCGACATTGGTAAGACCGCCGAAGGCGTCGGCGGCGATTGCCACGCCAGTGAAAAGTGCGACCAGCAGCAGCGACAGGAGATAGCTAAGCGGGCTGCCCCATGAGGTCGGCGATCGCTTGCGCGAAGCCCGTGCCGTCGCGGTGTCCCCTTCCCCGTCCATCGGCAGCACATGAACCGCGACCCCGGGCGTCTCGCGCACCAGCCGATCGACGACCGAGCCGTGGCGCAGCTCAAACCAGCGCGAGCGAGCCGACTTGCCGACCACGAGCTGGGTCGCGCGGACCTCGGCCATGAACGACTGAAGCCCGTCGACCACACGCGAGGCGGCGATGCTGCCGACCGTCGCGCCGAGCTGGGTGGCGAGCTGAAGGTTGTCGGACAGCCGTTGGCGGTCGGCATCGCTGAAGCCGAGCGAGCGCGGGGTCTCGACATAGACCGCGCTCCACGGCGCGCGCTGGGCGTCGGCGAGGCGCTTGGCGGCGCGAATGAGCGCGCCCGCGCCGGGCAACTCGCTGACCGCGACCACGATCCGTTCTCCCGCCGCCCAATTGCCCGCCAGCGCATGGGCACGGACATAGTCGAGCATTTGCGCATCGACCGCCTGTGCCGCCCGGCGCAGCGCCAGCTCGCGCAGAGCCGAAAGGTTGGACTTGGAGAAGAAGTGGCTGAGCGCCCGGGTTGCCTCGGCGGGGACATAGACCTTGCCGGCCTTGAGCCGCTCGATCAGCTCGTCGGGCGGAATGTCGACCAGCTCGATCTCGGCCTGCTCGACGATCCGGTCAGGCACGGTCTCGCGCACGCGGACCTTGGTGAACGAGGCGACGACGTCGTTGAGGCTTTCGATGTGCTGGACGTTGAGGGTGGAATAGACATCGATCCCGGCGGCGAGCAGTTCCTCGACATCCTGCCAGCGCTTGGGATGGCGGCAGCCCGGTGCGTTGGTGTGGGCGAGCTCGTCGACCAGCGCGAGCGCCGGACGCCTGGCGAGAACCGCATCGAGATCGAGTTCGGCGAGGGTGCGGCCCTGATAGTCGATCGACTTCTTCGGGATGACGGGGAGGTCGCGGGTCAGCGCCTCTGTCTCGGCCCGGCCGTGGGTCTCGACCACCGCGATGACGACATCACTGCCGTCGCGGCGGCGGGCTTGGCCCTCGCTCAACATCTCATAAGTCTTGCCGACCCCGGGCGCCGCGCCAAGGAACAGCTTGAGCCGGCCGCGCCCCTCCTGTGCCGCCACGCGCAGCAGCGCGTCGGGTGATGGTCGGGGGGTGTCGGACCGGGCGCTCACTGGCCCGGTTGTGCGCCGCGGGAATCGAGTTGTCGATTGAGCGCGAGCACGTTGAGGTGCGGTTCACCGAGCAGGCCAAGCGTACCGGGCACCGTCGCAGCCGCGATCAGCGCGCGCACGGCTTCGACCGGCATCCCGCGCGCGGCAGCGACCCGCGGCGCCTGCGCCATGGCATTAGCGGGCGAGATGTCGGGGTCGAGGCCTGAGCCCGAAGCCGTGACGAGGTCGGCCGGGATCGGCCCGGTGATCCCGGCCGCGCGCGCTTCCTGAATGCGGCCGCGGATGTTGTCGGCCAGCGCCTTCGAAGTCGGCCCGAGGTTCGAGCCCGAGGAGGCCGACGCGTCATAGCCGGCTCCCGCCGCCGACGGTCGCGGATGAAAATAGCGCGGCGCCGCAAAGTCCTGCCCGATCAGCGCCGAGCCGACGATCCGGTCACCGTCGCGCACCAGGCTGCCGTTGGCCTGGGCGGGCAAGGCCAATTGCGCGACGCCGGTCACCGTCAGCGGATAGACGAGCCCGGTGAGGATGGTGAGAAGCAAGAGGAGGACGAACGCCGGACGAAGCGCGGTCTTGAGATCGGTGCCCATGATGTTCTCCTTCAGGCGAGGCCGAGGCCGCTGACGGCCAGGTCGATGAGCTTGATACCGATGAACGGCGCGACGAGGCCGCCGACGCCATAGACGGCGAGGTTGCGGCGGAGGATCTCGCCCGCCGGCCCGGGCCGGTAAGTCACGCCCTTGAGCGCGAGCGGGACGAGCAGCGGAATGATCAGCGCGTTGAAGATGATCGCCGACAGGATCGCGCTGTTCGAGCTGTGCAGCCCCATCACGTTGAGGACGCTTAGCGCGGGATAGAGGATGACGAAGATCGCCGGGATGATCGCGAAATATTTGGCGACGTCGTTGGCGACCGAGAAAGTGGTCAGCGCGCCGCGCGTCATCAGCAACTGCTTGCCGAGCCCGACGACCTCGATGAGCTTGGTCGGGTCGCTGTCGAGGTCGACCATGTTGCCCGCCTCGCGCGCGGCCTGGGTGCCGGTGTTCATGGTCAGCCCGACATCGGCTTGCGCCAGCGCGGGCGCGTCGTTGGTGCCGTCACCGCACATCGCCACCAGCCGCCCGCCGGTCTGCTCGCGGCGAATGAGAGCGAGCTTGTCCTCCGGGGTTGCCTCGGCAAGGAAATCGTCGACCCCGGCTTCGGCAGCGATCGCCGCGGCGGTAAGGGGGTTGTCGCCGGTGATCATCACCGTGCGGATGCCCATGGTCCGCAGTTGAGCGAAGCGCTCACGCATCCCGGACTTGAGGATGTCCTTGAGCTGGAGCACGCCGAGCAGTCGACCGTTGCGTGCCACCGCCAACGGCGTGCCCCCGGCGCGGCCGATGGCGGCGGCGAGCGCTTGCAATTCGGTCACCGCCCCGCCGCCCGCAGCGCCGCCGACCTCTTTAAGGATTGAATCCACCGCCCCTTTCTGGATCAGCAGGTCGGCGGTCTTCAGGCCCGAGATGCGGGTCTGGGCGGTGAATGGGACGACCTCGGCCCCTTCCGGCATGCCCTGGTCGGCGACCCCATAACGTTCGCGCGCCAAAGCGACGATCGAGCGGCCTTCGGGGGTCTCGTCGGCCAAGCTCGACAGATAGGCGGCTTCGGCCAACTCCCGCTCGCTCACGCCAGGCAACGGCTTGAACTCGGTCGCATGGCGGTCGCCGATGGTGACGGTGCCGGTCTTGTCGAGCAGCATGACGTCGATGTCGCCTGCCGCCTCGACCGCGCGGCCCGACTTGGCGAGCACGTTGAAGCGAACCAGCCGGTCCATCCCGGCAATTCCGATCGCCGACAACAGCGCCGCGATGGTGGTCGGGATGAGCGTGATGAGCAGCGCGGCGAGCAGCGGCACCGGGATGCTGCCCCCGGCATAGGCCGCAAAACCCGGAATGGTCGCCACCGCGATCAGGAAGATGATCGTCAGCCCGACCAGCAGGATGGTCAGCGCGACCTCATTGGGGGTCTTCTGGCGCTCGGCGCCTTCGACCAGCGCAATCATCCGGTCGAGGAAGCCCTGCCCCGGCTCCTGGGTGACGCGGACCTTGATCCAGTCGGAGATGACGCGGGTGCCTGCGGTCACCGCCGACCGGTCGCCGCCACCCTCGCGGATGACGGGCGCGGACTCACCAGTGATCGCGGCCTCGTTGACCGAGGCGACCCCGCCGACGACGTCGCCGTCGGCCGGGATGAGGTCGCCCGTTTCGACCAGCACTAGGTCGCCGGCGCGCAGCTGCGCGGCGGGGACGACCCGGGTGTCGTTGCCCTTGATGAGCTTGGCGCTCAATTGCGACTTGGTGTCGCGGAGCGAGGCGGCCTGCGCCTTGCCACGCCCTTCCGCCAGCGCCTCGGCAAAATTGCCGAACAGCACCGTCAGCCACAGCCAGAACACCAGCTGCAGCTGGAAGCCAAGGCTCGCGGTCCAGGCGCCGGCGGCCATCAGCACCGTAAGCAGCAGGGCGACCACCGCGGTGGTGAACATCACCGGATTGCGGACGAGCTGGCGCGGGTCGAGCTTGCGGAACGACTGGCCGATCGCGGGAACGATCAGGACCCGGCTGAAGATCGAGACTTGGGTGCGCTCGGAACGGGGCACGGTTTTTTGCGATCCTTAAAAGAGCTGGCCGCGGAGCATCGCCAGCTGGTCGGCGACGGGGCCGAGGGCGAGTGCGGGCAGGAAGGTCAGGCCACCGAGGATCAAGATTAGCCCGACCAGCAGGCCGACCCACAGCCCGCCCGTCGTCGGGAATGAGCCCGGACCGTCGGGATGGCTGGTCTTGGCGGCGAGCGATCCGGCGATGGCAAGCGCGGGAACGATCATGAAGAAACGGCCGACGAACATCGCTAGCGCCAAGGTGCCCGACCAAAACGGATTGGACGCTGTCAGGCCCGCGAAAGCGGAGCCATTATTCCCGGTCGCCGAGCTGAACGCGTAAAGCATCTCGCTAGTCCCGTGGGGGCCCTTGTTGAGGAGACCCTCGAGGCCTTGCGGCAGAACCGAGGCGAGTGCTGTCAGCCCGAGGATCATCAGCGGCAGGACCGCGATGGCGAGCACCGCCAGCTTGACCTCACGCCCTTCGATCTTCTTTCCGACATATTCGGGGGTGCGGCCAACCATCAGCCCGGCGACGAAGATCGCCAGGATGGCGAACAGCAGGAAGCCGTAGAGCCCGGCCCCGACCCCGCCGACGACGATTTCACCCAGCTGGATATTGAACATCGGGATGAGTCCGCCCAGCGGCGTGAAGCTGTCGTGCATCGCGTTGACCGCGCCGCACGAGGCGTCGGTGGTGACGGTCGCGAACAGGGCGGAGGCGGCGGTGCCGAAGCGGACTTCCTTGCCCTCCATGTTGCCGGAGGCGGCATCGACGCCGAGCGCGTTGTGGATGGGGTTGCCGGCGCTTTCGGCGACGTAGGTCGCGGCGGCGCCCCCGCTCATCAGGATCATCATCGCGGCGAGGATCGCCCAACCCTGGCGCGGATTGCCGACGGCTTTGCCGAAGGTCCAGGTGAGCCCGGCGCCGAGTGCGAAGATCGACAGCATCTGGATGAAATTGCTGAGGTCCCCGGGGTTTTCGAACGGGTGCGCGGCATTGGCATTGAAGAAACCGCCGCCGTTAGTACCGAGCATCTTGATCGCGACCTGCGAGGCAACCGGACCCAGCGCGATCACCTGGCGCGCGCCTTCCAGCGTGGTCGCGGTAACCGAGCCGGCCAGCGTCTGCGGCACGCCCAGCGCGACCAGGATCAGCGCATAGACCAGGCACAGCGGAAGCAGCAGGTAGAGCGTCACCCGGACAAGGTCGGCCCAGAAATTGCCGATACCGGCCGCCTCGCGCCGGCTGAATCCACGAATCAACGCAAAGGCGATGGCGATCCCGGTCGCCGCGGAAAGGAAGTTATGCACTGCCAGCGCGGCCATCTGGGTGAGGTTCGACATGGTCGCCTCGCCCGAATAGCTCTGCCAATTGGTGTTGGTGATGAAACTCACCGCGGTGTTGAAGGCGACCGGCGCCGGCACACCCGCAAACCCTTGCGGATTGAGCGGCAAGTAAAATTGCAGTCGCTCAATCGCATAAGTCAGGAGAATGCCGAGCAGGCTGAACAGCAGCAAGGCGACGGCATAGCCGCGCCACCCCTGCTCGCGTTCCGGATCGATCCCGCCGGCGCGATAGAGCAGCCGTTCGACCGGCGCCAAAAAACTCAGCCCGCGCGGAACGCGACCCTCAAGCAGCGCGAATAGCAAGGCGCCGAACGGCTTCGCCATGGCGAAGGTCAGGGTGACGAACAGGGCGATCAGCGCCCAGCCGTGGAGTGTGGTGTTGGCCATGTCAGAAGCGCTCCGGCCGGGCGAGCACGGCGATGAGATAGATGAGCAGGCCGACCGCGGTCAGCGCACCGAGGACAAGTTCGAGAGTCATGCGCCGCGCTCCGGGCGGTCGTCGCCGAGCAGGCGGACGTAGATCAAGGCGGCCGCGGTCAGCGCGAGCGCGAAGGTAAGCCAGAGGACATCGGCCATGACGGCGCTCCTTGTTGGTCAGAAGATGATCCCGGCCTCGACAAGGCCGCGGACCTGCGAACGGTGGGAGAGATCGGCGCCGAGCCCGAAGCCGGGCGCCACCTTGGCGGCGCGCACCAGCGACGCCTCGGGCCGGACGAAGAAGATGCCGTGCTGCCAGGTCGGGGTGACGGTCAGTGACCAGGCGCTGCTGCCCGGCCCGTAGACCAGACTCGGCGCGCCATTGGCGGCGCTGCCGGTCGACTTGATCCACTCGGCGCGGGCCGCGACCGCGAACCGGCTGCTCAGGCTATATTTGCCGAGCAATGCGGCGCCGTAGGTCGATACGCTGTGGGCGATGCCGAGCACCGGATCGGCCGGGATATGCCCGACCTGGACATAGGGCTGGAGCGTCAACTTCCCCGCGGTGTGGGTCCAGCTCAGAAAATAGAGCTGCCCGTTGTTGAGGACGGTCGGCGTGGCGAAACTCGCCTTGGTGGTGCGGCCGAGGTTGGCGGCGAGCCCCAGCGTGACGCTGTCGGTCGGGGACGCGGCGTAGCCGATCGTGCCCGACAGCCAGTTGTAGCGCTTGGAATAATAGCCGTCGGTCAGCGCCACCGAGATGCTTAGCCTGCCGGCCGAGACATTGGTCTGGACGCCGCGGTTGATCGTGCTGGTCTGGTTGAACAGCAGTCCGCGCTCGACGTTGAAATTCTGGAACGAGAACGCGTTCTCGGCCCCTTGCAGCGTGTAGAGCTTGCCAATCTGCAGGCTGAAATGGTCGCTTGGAACCAGCTTCACATAAGCGACCGGGACCAGCCCGTAAGTGTCGCGGCTGTAGCGGCGCGCGCCGATTAGCGGAGTGCCCAATGTCGGGATCGAATAGCCGCCAACCTGGGCGTAGAATTGCACCGGCCCCTCGGTCGACTGGACGATCAGTTGGCCATTGGTGAGCAGCCCACGGTCGTGGCGGTCGCCGGGTGATGGATCGGACTGGACTGAGCCGAGGACACTGACGACCCCGCTGATCCCGATCGGCCCGAGTGGACCGCCGTCCACCAGCAACGGCTTGGGGTTGAGCGTGAGCGGGCCAGTCAATGAGGGGCCAAGGACAGGCGGCGGTGTGGCGGGTTCGGACGCCGGCAGGGTGCTTTGCTCGGCCGTCTGCGCCTGCGCCGCACTCGGCAGCAGCGGAAAGGCCAAAGCAAGGACCGTTCCGACGACGGCAGTCGTCAGGTGGCCGGCGCGCGGCGCAGGCTTCATATCGCGCATCGGACGAACGCTGGTCGGACAGAAAGTGACGAGGGCAGGCATGGCGAGCTTCTCCACCGGGCGGCCCACGCCGCCGGTCGGATGCTCCCTTAGGCCGCGCGCCCGTAAGCGTGCGCGAGCGAAGCGCGGTGTTCCGGATAAGAATGGCATAAGGATCAGGCCGCTTGTCCGAGGGGGGCCGGCGCGGACCCGCGAACGCGGCTGAGCGCCAGCGCGACCTGGTCAAGCAGGCTGTCGAGCAGGAGCCGCTGATCGTCGCCGACGGGCGGCGCGCCGTCGTCACGAGCGAGGCCAAGCGCAGCGACCGGCTCACGACCGTCCCCGACCGGAAAGAACGTCCAGTCGGCGGGGTTTAGCCGCGGCGTATCGCGACCGGCGGCTTCACCGCTGCGCAGCGTATGCAGGACCGCCGCAAGGTCGGCCGGCGTGCTCGCCGCCTCGGCTGGACAGACCGACAGCCGGACCGGCTGCGGTGCCCCGCGATAAAGCGCCGCATTGCAGCCGAAGATGGTGCTCGCCTCGGCGCAGGCGGCGTCGGCAATTTCGTTCTCGCTGCTCGCCCCGAGCAATCGGCGCGCGAAGCCCGCGATGGTGGCATTGCGCGCGGCATGAGCTTCCGCCCGCGCCGCCTCGTTGCGGATCGCGGCGGCGAGCTGGCTGGCGACCAGCGCGACGAGGAACAGCACCACGACGTCGACCACATCGGCGGCCGAAGTGATCCGCAGGGTGTGGTAAGGCGCGGTGAAGAAGTAATTATAGGCGAGTGCCGCGCTAACCGCCGCCAGCAACGCCGGCCACACCCCGCCCCAAATGGCGGCGGCAAGGACGGCGGGTAGGAACAGCATGTCGACCGCCGCGCTGCCCCATCGGCTCGCTACCGCGAGCGCAACCAGCGTGGCGAGCGCCACCAGCAACTGACCAAGCGCGATCCCACCGACGGTGGCGAACGGCGAGCGCCTCGGCGCAAACCTCAAAAGGGGCATGGCGGCGGCCTTCCTTCCCGGTGCGTGCATCACTCACGCTCGCACGGCATCTGGGCTGCATCGCCATCAAGGGTCCATGCGGATCGATATGCGCCGACATTAGGAAAGCATAAGGAGCGCGGCCGGGAGACGGTCGCGCGAGGCGTTATTGTTGGGGTCGAAGACCAACCGCCTTCCGCGCATCGGTGTGTCGACTAAGCAACAGCCGCCTTCCATGGGCGCGTCGCCCTAGAGGGGTGCGGAACCTTGCCGAAACCGAGGCTTTGATTGTCGACCGACACGCAAGGGGGATGCCGGCGCCTGCGCGCGCCGGATGTGCAAGGGTTTGGCGTTTAAGATCGTTTCTCGAGGGCAGGCCCGCCTGCTGGCCGGCGTCGCCGCGGTGATCTTGTCGCCGGCTGCCGTGCAGGCGCAGCTGGTCCCGCCGCCGACTGAGCGCCCCCCCTGCCCGCCCGAAGCGTCAAACGTGGCGCCCCCGCCCCCCGGCGCCAATTTGCCATCGGTCGAACCGGTGGTCTGCCAGGGCGAGCTCGACCGGTCGGTCCCGCCCCTCGGCGCCGACGATCCTGCGCTCAACCAGCCGCTCGAAAGTGTCACGGACTTCCACGCCAAGCTCCGTGCGCAGGAAAGTGCGGCGGGGACGGTATCCCCGTCGACCGATCCCGAACTGGCCCAGCCGCTGACCCCGCTTGGCCAATTCGACGTGCGCGAAGTCGATTATGCCCAACCCGAGCCCACCACGGCCGCTCCCGAACTGCGCTACACGGTCCGCCTCGACGGCCTCGCGACGGCGGACGCCGAGACCGAGACCAATCTCACCGGCGAGTTTAATGGCCTCTCCGCCCTGCGCGAAGCCAAGGGCAAGGCGGCCAACGAGGCGCAGCTGTCGGCGCGGCTGACCGAGGACAGCAAGCTACTCCAGCGCATATTGCAGGCCGAGGGTTGGTACGATGCGACGGTGCAGACGCGGATCGATCGCGCTGCGGCGACGCCCGCGCCCGCCAATGGCGCGACCGCGGCCAGCCCGGCTCCGCCAGCGACCGCAGTGCTGCTGGTCTCGCCGGGCGAGCGATATAAATTGGGGTCGATCGCCATCAAGACGGCGCCGACCATCCCGGCCGACCTCGTCACCAAGAACCTCGCGCTCAACGTCGGCGAACCGATCGTGGCCGAACGGATCCAGGGCGCCGAGGCCAATGTCGCGGTCGTCCTGCCGCAGCAGGGCTACCCCTTCGCCACCGTCGGCCAACGCGACGTGCTACTCGACCCCGATACCCACTTGGGCGACTATACGCTGCCGATCGAACTGGGCCCGCGGTCGCGGTTTGGCGGCTTCCGCACGACCGGCAAACAAGCGTTCGACGTTCGTCATGTCGAAGTGCTCGCCCGCTTCAAGCGCGGCCAGCTTTACGACAGCCGCCAGGTCGACGATCTCCGCCAGGCGCTGGTCGCGACCGGGCTGTTCCGAACGGTGGCGGTGGCGCCCGAACGCAGCGGCCAAGCCAACGCCGATGGTACCGAGAATGTCACCGTGCTCGTCACGCAGGATGCGGGGCCGCCGCGAACGCTGGCGGCGAGCGCGGGCTACGGCACCGGCCAAGGCTTCCGGGTCGAGGCGAGCTGGACCCATCGCAACCTTTTCCCGCCCGAAGGAGCGTTGATCGCCACCGCCGTCGCGGGAACGCAGGAACAGGGCGCGAGCCTGATTTTCCGCCGCTCCAACGCGGGCAAGCGCGACCGCACCTTCCAGGGCGGGTTCGAAGCGCTGCGCAGCCGCTACGACGCCTTCGACGCTTTGACCGGGCGGCTGTTCGTGCGGCTGAGCCGCGACAGCACACCGATCTGGCGCAAGACCTTCACCTGGGCGGTGGGAGCCGAGTTGCTCGGAACGGTCGAGGACGATTACGATTTCGATCTCGGGCGGCGGGCCAAGCGCAAATACGGGATCGGCGCGCTGACCGGCCAGGTCGGATTCGACCAGACCGACAGCCTGCTCGAACCGACCAAGGGCTATCGCGCGCAGCTGCTGGTTCAGCCCGAGGGCGCGCTCAGCGACGGTTTCCGCCCCTACTTACGCAGCCAGTTCGACGCGAGCGGCTATTACCCCGTGTCGGACGGCATCGTCGTCGCTGGCCGGGCTCGGCTTGGAACCACGCTCGGCATCGACCGCGCCGACCTCGCGCCGTCGCGGCGTTTTTATGCCGGCGGCGGCGGATCGGTGCGCGGCTACGCTTACCAGCAACTCGGACCCAAGGACCCTGATGGACGCCCGCTGGGCGGATTGAGCCTGGTCGAGGGCGCGGCCGAGGTCCGCTACCGCTTCGGCGATTATGGCGTGGTCGGGTTCGTCGACGCCGGCCAGGTCTACGCCGAGCGTGTGCCGAGCTTCCGCAACCTGCGCGCGGGCGTCGGCATCGGCGGACGCTTCTATACCAACTTCGGACCGTTGCGGCTGGATGTGGCCACGCCGCTCGGCCGAAAGCCAAGTGAGAGCCGATTTAACATCTACATCTCGATCGGTCAGGCCTTCTGATGGCCACGCCCGACGAAGACGTCGTGATCGTCCGCCATCGCTCCAACTGGCCGGTGCGGATCGCCAAGTGGGTCGCGGGCATCCTGATCGGCCTGCTGCTCTTGGCCGCACTGCTGATCGCGGCGATCAACACCGACCCGGGTCGCCGCTTCGTCGCCAGCCGGATCGAGGGCCTGCAATTCGCCAACGGGATGAAGGTCGGCGTCGGGCGGATCGACGGCTCGCTCTACGGTGCGATGACCATCCACGACCTGACCCTGTCCGATCCCAAGGGCGTGTTCTTCGCGGCGCCGCTGGTGCGGGTGGATTGGCGGCCGTTCGCTTACGCCAACAACCACCTCGACATCCGCGACCTGAGCGCCCCGACCGCGACACTGGGTCGGTTGCCCCTGTTCAAGGCAACTCCGCCGAGCAACGCGCCGCTGCTGCCCGACCTCGACATCGACGTCGGCCACCTCAAGGTCGATCGGCTGGTGCTGGGCGCACCGGTGACGGGAGTGCGGCGCGTCGGCTTCCTGGAGGGCCGGGCACATATCGCCGACCGCCGGGCGCAGGTCGCGCTAAACGCCGCCGTGGTGGGGGGCGGAGACCGGCTCGAATTGCTGCTCGACGCGGTGCCCGAGCGAAACCGGCTCGCGCTGACCGCCGCCCTGAACGCACCGGCCAACGGCGTCGTGGCCAAGCTGACCGGCATTGCCAAGCCGCTCCGGTTACGCGTGGGCGGCCGCGGCGACTGGCGACAGTGGAACGGGCAATTGCTCGCCGACCTCGGCGGGACGCCGTTCGCGCGGCTGGCGCTGAGTGCCCGCAACGGCACCTTTGGCGTGAAGGGGCCGACGCGAGTGGCGTCGCTGGTCACCGGGCCAACTGCGGCGTTGCTCGGCCCGATCACCAACGTCGCCTTGACCTCGACCTGGGCGAACCGCCGGGCCGACCTGACCGGGCGCGTGTCGAGCGACGCGTTCGTCCTTGACGCGCGCGGCGTCGCCGACCTCGGACAGAGCCGGTTCGATGGACTCCACCTCGACTTCGGCCTGCTCAAGCCGCAGTTGCTCGCACCCAATCTCGCCGGGCGCGACTTACGCGCGGTGGCGACGCTCAACGGTGCACTGATGCGGCCTGCGGTCGACTATCGGCTGTCGGCGACCACCCTCGCATTCAACGACATGGCTCTGCGCGGACTAGAGGCTGTCGGGACGACCCGCTGGCAAGGTGATCACCTCGCCGTCCCCATCGCCGCGACCGCGCGCGCGATCACCGGGCTCGACACGGTGGCCGGGGGAACGCTAACCAATGTCCGCCTCGACGGCGACCTGGCGGTCGACTGGCCACGGATCGTGTCGGACAATCTGCGCCTCCGCTCGGACCGGATCGACGCCAAGCTGCTGGTCCTCGCCGATGTCGCCAAGGGCTTCTATTCGGGCGCGATCAACGGACGGATCGACAATTACCGGATCGCCAGCCTGGGCGTCTTCAACATCGTCACCAATGCCGATGTGAAGACCGTCGGCCGCAGCGGCTATGCGGTCGTCGGCCGCGTTCGAGCCCAGTCGACCCGGTTGTTCAACGACGGCGTGCGCAACTTCCTCGGCGGCAACCTCCTGGTGTCGAGCAACGTCGCCTATGGCACCGACGGCGTGGTGCGCTTTTCCGGGCTCCGGATGAACTCGCCGCAGCTGCGGGTGACCGACGGCCGCGGCAGCTACAATCCGACCGGGCAGATCAATCTCGTCGCCACCGGCGTCTCGCGGCAATATGGGCCGGTCGGTGTGCAGGTTACCGGCACCGTGGCGAAGCCACGCGCGATCGTCACCGCCGCCCGGCCCGGGCTGGGACTCGGGATCGCGAGCCTCAGGGCCGAGATCGAGGGGACCGGCAGCGCTTATCTGGTCAAGGCGGCCGGACGCAGCAATTACGGCAACTTCACCGCCGATGTCGCGGTGCAGACTGCGGCGGGGCCGCTGACGATCGACATTCGCCGCGCGACCCTCGCCGGTGTCACGGTGCAGGGCCGCGTCCGGCAAACGCCGGCGGGGCCGTTCGCCGGGCAGCTTACCGCGCGCGGCGACGGCTTGGCCGGGCTGGTCCGCCTCGCCGCTGCCGGCAAGTATCAGCAGGCGCTGATCAATCTGCGCGCTCGCAACGCGCTGCTGCCGCCACCGGCCAACATCCAGGTTGGCAGCGCGATCGTCGACGCTCGAGTCACGCTCTACGACCAGCCCGAGATCATTGCCGACGCACAGCTCGGCCAGGCGCGCTTCGGGACCACCGACATCAACGCGCTGCGCACGGTGATCAACTATCGCGGTGGTCGTGGCTTCGCCCGTGGCCTCGCCGAGGGCACTGCTGGCGTCCCCTTCCGGATCGCCTTCAACAGCGCGCTCGAGCCCAATCTCTGGCGCGCCGCGTTGCAAGGCCGGATCAACGGGGTGAACGTGCGTACCGCCAGCCCGGCGCGGATCGTGCCCCACAGCGGCAGCTACGAGCTCCTGCCCACGCGCATCGACTTCGACCAAGGCAGCGCCAGGCTGGCCGGCAGCTACGGCAACGCCCTGCGCCTGCAGAGCCGCATCGACGGAGTCGACTTGGGCCTGGTCAATGTCTTTGCGCCGGGCCTCGGTGTCGGCGGCAAGGCAACCGGCAGCCTCGACTTCGTCCAAGCGGGTAATGCCTTCCCCTCGCTCGACGCCAGCCTCGCCATCCGCAACTTTACCCGCACCACCGCCGCGGCGGTTAGCCGGCCGCTCGACGTCAATCTGGTCGCGCGGCTGGCACCGGGGACCGCCACGCTCAACGCGGTGATGCGGACCCGCAGCACCGTGGTCGGTCGGGTGCAGGCGGCGATCGTGCCGCTCGGCAGCGGCGGCTGGACCCAGCGCATCGCCGGCGCCCCGTTGCGCGGCGGTATCCGCTACATCGGCCCGGCCGACGCGCTCTTCTCGCTCGCAGGACTTGCCGACCAGAGCCTCGCCGGGCCGCTCGGCGTCGCCGCCGATTTCTCGGGACGGGTCGAGCGGCCGGCGCTGCAAGGCGTCGTGCGCGGGCGCAGCCTCACCTACACCAACACCACTTACGGCACCCGGCTGACCAATCTCGCCCTGCAGGGCCGATTCACGGGCGAGCGGCTTGAGATTGACCAGCTCAATGCCCAGGCCGGCAATGGCACGCTGACGGGCAGCGGCTACGTCAGCCTGGCGGCGGCGAGCGGCTATCCCGCGCGCTTCACTTTGTCACTCGACAACGCCCGCCTCGCCAACAGCGACGCCCTGCGGGTGACCGCCAGCGGGAATGTGCAGCTGGTCAAGGACGCCAATCAGTCGCCGGTGCTGACCGGCACGGTGCGGTTGCCTGCGACCCGTTATCAGATCATCCGCCAGGGCTCGGCGCAGGTGCCCGAATTGACTGGCGTTCGGTTCAAGCCTCCGCGCGGCCGCCCATTGGTCACCGGCGATGCCCCGCCGCCCTCGGCCGCAGCCAGCTTTGGCGACGTCCGCCTCGACCTCAACATCGTCGCGCCGGGACAATTGTTCGTCAGCGGCATGGGCCTCGAATCGGAGTGGCGCGCCGACCTTCGCGTGACCGGCACCAGCCAGGCCCCGCGGATCGCCGGGAACATCGACCTTGTCCGCGGCACGCTCGGCTTCGCCGGCCGCTCCTTCGAACTGCAGCAGGGGCAGATCCGCTTCGCCGGTGGGAGCACCACCGACGCCACCATCGCGCTGTCCGCGACCGAGACGATCAGCGACGTCGACGTAACGGTGAACGTCACCGGCAACGTGCTCAACCCGCAGATCGCCTTCTCCAGTTCACCCGGCCTGCCGCAGGACGAGATCGTCTCGCGCATTCTGTTCGGCAATTCGGTCGGGCAATTGTCGCCGATCCAGGCGGTGCAGCTCGCCGCGTCGCTCAACACGTTGCGCGGGTCGGGCGGCGGCCTCAACCCGCTCGGCAAGTTGCGGCAGGTGGCCGGAATCGACCGCCTGCGAATCCTCGGTCCAGACGACACCAGCGGCCGCGGGACCGCACTCGCCGCAGGCAAATATATTAGCAAGAACATCTACCTCGAGGTGGTCACCGACGCCCGCGGCTTCACCGCCACTCAGCTTGAGGTGACGCTGAGCCGGGCGCTGTCGATCCTCAGCCAGGCAGGCGGGTCGAACAGCACCAACGTCAATGTCCGCTATCGGAAGAACTACTGATGGTTCGGCTCGCGTCGCTCTTTGCCATGCTCGCCATGCTGAGCGGATGCGGCGATCGCCGGACGTTCGACGAGCGCTACCGCGACACCGATCGCGCGCTGACTGACCAAGCGCGCGCGCTCGACGCCAACCTCGCCGACGACAATCTCGCCGAGCCGGCGAACGACGCGACGGCGAACGAGGCCCGCCACTAAGGCCTGCACTTGGTCGGGCTTCTCACCCCGCCCGAATTTGCGTAGGTTTTCGGCCATTCGCACCTTGAGGCGCCGTGACCGAAGCGGAATCCATCGCTGAACGATCGCCGGCGGCGTCACCGGTGTTCCTCAGTTACGCCTCGGCCGACCGCAAGCAGGCGCTGGCGATCTGCACTGCGCTCGAACGGCGCGGTCCGCGTTGCTGGATTGCCGCACGCGACGTCCCGCCCGGCGCCAACTATCAGGAGGCGATCGTCCAGGCGCTCCGCAGCGCGCGGGCGATGGTCCTCATCTTTTCCACCGCGGCCAACGACAGCGACGAGATCAAGAAAGAGCTGTCGCTCGCCAGCCGCTACCGAGTCCCGGTGATCGCGGTCCGGATCGCCGAGGTCGAGCCGAGCGACGCCTTCGCCTACGAATTGTCGACCCGCCAGTGGATCGACGCCTTCGCCGGCCGCGACAAGGCGATCGATGCGATTGCCGAGCGGATCGAGCAGCTCTCGGGCGCACCGGTCACCGCTCCCGCTTCGAAACCCGTTATCGCAGGCGCAGCCAAGCGACGCTGGCCCGCTGCCGTCGGCGCGCTGCTCGTCCTTGCGCTGGCGATCGGCGGCGGATTGTGGTGGTGGCTTCGTCCGGCGTCGGCCCCCGCGCACAGCATGGTCGTCCGGCTCGCCGGTTTCCAATTGCTCTCGCCCGACCTGCCCCAGACCATGCGCGCCGCGATCGACACCGAAATCGCCGCCGCCTTCAACGCCGACGGCGTGGTCGGCGTCTCGACCGCCACCTCCCCGCCTCCCGGCAAGACCCCGGCTTATGCGTTGGGGGGCACTCTTCAGCATGAGGGAGAGAGCGTGCGGGTCATCACCCGCCTAATCAACGAGCGGTCCGGGGTCTCGCTGTGGTCCGACAGCTTCAACTATGATGCGAGCGAGACGAGCGAGATTCCGCGCCACATTGCGGTCGACGCGGGCAACGTCGTGCGCTGCGGGCTATTCGGCATCTCGACCTACAAAAGGCCGCTGCCCGACGACGTCATCAAGGACTATCTGCAATTCTGCCAGGGTCACTGGGACCCGATGCTCGAGGAAGGGCGCAAGGCGCTCGTCCCGGCCCAACGCGTGGTCGCCGCCGTGCCCGACTTCTCGTGGGGCTGGGCGGCGGTCGCGGGCGGCTATTGGAAGGTCGCGATGAATGCCCCGGACGATCGCGCGGTCGACGCCGCGCGGGCCGCGGGCCGAGCCGCCGCCGACCGCGGGATTGCGCTCGACCCGACCAACAGCGAGGCGCTCTACATCAAGTCGATGCTGGTGCCGCGCAACGACTGGTTGGCGCGCGACACGCTGCTCCAGCGCGCGGTCGCCGCCCGCCGCCTCGATTGCGGCTGCGAGCATCACCAGTACGGCTGGCTGCTCGCCCAGGTCGGTCGCACCGGCGAGGCGGTCGACCAGCTCCGCCAGGCGGACGATATGCTCGCCCTCTACGTCTATACCGCGGTCAACTTCGCCGACGCACTCGTCCAGGCCGGCAGAACCGACGAAGCGCGGACGGCTTATGAGGCGGCACTACGGCTCGCGCCCGACGCCCACTTCGCCAATCGGCTCGCAGCGGCCGAAGCGGTGGGCACGGGCGACATCAAGATGCTGCAGGATCCCAAACTGCCGATCACCCCGGCGCTGCGGGCGGCGCTGGTGCAGGGCGAAAAGGCTGCGGCGGGCACCGACCCCGCGGCCAAGGCAGCCGCCGCCCAAGCGCTTCTCGCCCTACCCGCCGAGCAGCAGACCGACTGGATCGCGCTGCTGCTCGGCAAGCTCGGCGCCGACCACGCCGCGCTCACCGTCGCCGCCAAGCTGGCGGCCTGGGATTATCCGGGCCCGTCGATTTTCTGGTATCCGAGCATGGCGGGCGCTCGTCGCGACCCCGGTTTCCCGGCGCTCGTCCAGCAAATCGGCCTCGTCGCTTACTGGAAGGCAACCCACACCCGCCCCGACGTTTGCGCCGAGGCCGCCCCCGCAGCCTTCTGCCGCCTGATCTAGGGGCATCGCTGGCTGGCAACTGCTTCTAGCGCGACGCGCTTGATGGTCAGCCCGAAGGCACCGGCAGTGGTGATGCTGGCCGGGCTTTCCACCGCGGTCAGCTTGGCCTTGTCATCGGTGAAGCAGTGCAGCGGAATCGCCAGCTTGAGCGGGCCGGGCTTGCCGAGCAGCGCCGTGGCGTCGCGCTCGATCCCGGCAAAGCCGACGGTGACCTTGGCCGCGGGCGGCTGGTCGACCCGGCCGTCGATCACCAGCGCGAAGCCCTCGAGTAATTCGCGCGAGAGGTCGCTGCGCGGGCCTTCGAACAGCAGCGAACCGGCGCCGGTCCAGCGCACCGCGCGGCTATCTTCCTGCGCGGCGAGATCGACGGAGCGTGAGCGGAGGGCGCCGGTCGGGCTGGCGACCTCGCCGGTGGCGACCGGGCGCTTGCCGCCGTTGTCCATCAACGACAGCGTCCACGGCGCCAGCGTGCGGCCGTCGACGAAATAGCGGTCGAGGTTGAGCGCGGCACTGATGTCGATGCCCGGCGCTTCGGCCAGCCGACCGATCCGCGCCGGGCGCGCATAGCTCTGCCCGTAGCCAAGCGGGAACAGCGGATTGGTCACCGGCGCACGCGCGTCGCGCGGCCAGGGAAAGGCCAGCCGGCCGATAAAGTCGCGTTGCGGCCGGCCGCTGGCGCCCGCCACCAGCACGTCGGCGACGCCGCCGCCCTCGGTCCCGGGAAGCCATGCGGCGACGAACGCGTCCGAGGCGTTGATCTCGGGCGAGACGAACAGCGGACGGCCCGAGAGGAATACCGAGACGACCTTGATTCCCTGCGCGCGCAGGCGCTTGAGCAGAGCGAGATCGGTGCCGTCCTGGGGACGATAGGCGAAGGTCGGGACGTCGCCCTGGAATTCGGCGTAGGGGTCCTCGCCGAACACCACGATCGCGACTTCGGGCCGTTGGCTATACTCCCCCTTGGGCGAGAGCGTCGCCGTGCCGCCGATCTTGCGGACAGCCGCGGCGAGGCCGTCGTAGATCGTCTGGCCGGCGGGGAAGTCGCGCTTGGTCGTGTCAGTGCCCTGCCAAGTGATGGTCCAGCCGCCGGCCTGCTTGGCCATGTTGTCGGCGCCATCTCCCGCGATCAGCACTTTCGAGCCCGGCCGGATCGGCAACAGCGCGCCCTCGTTCTTGAGGAGGACGAGGCTCTCGGCGACCGCCCGGCGGGCAAGCGCGCGGTGCGCGGCTGTCCCGATCCGACCAGGCTCGTCGCGCACCTGGCGCCCGTCGAGCAGCCCGAGCTTCGCCTTGACCCGCAATATCCGCCGCACCGCGTCATCGATGCGCGCCTGCGAAATGTGGCCGGTGCGGACGTCGGCGAGGGTGCTTTCGTAGAGGCCTTTCCAGCTGTCTGGCGCCATGAACAGGTCGAGCCCGGCATTGTAGGATTGCGGGCAATGGGTGGTGGTGCAGCCTTCGACTTGGCCGTGGGCGTTCCAGTCGCCGACGGTCAGTCCTTCGAACCCCATGCGGCCCTTGAGGACGTCGGTGATGAGCGACTTGTTGCCGTGGTTCTTTTCGCCGTTCCAGCCCGAGAAGGAGACCATCACGGTCAGCGCGCCAGCGTCAATCGCGGCGGGGTAGCCGGCGGCGTGGAGACGGATCAGCGTGCGCTCGGGCAGGCTGGCGTTGCCTTGGTCCTTGCCGTGGTCGGTGCCTCCGTCGGCGAGGAAATGCTTGGCGGTCGCGGCGACATGATTGGCCCCGACCGCGCGCCCAGCAACGAGCGGCCCCTGCAGCCCAAGCGTCATCGCGGTGGCATAGCGCGCGACCAGTTGCGGGTCGGACGAATAGCCTTCGTAGCTGCGTCCCCAGCGGACATCCTGTGGCACCGCGAGGGTCGGCGCGAAGGTCCACTCGATCCCGCTCGCGGTGACTTCATCGGCGGTGGCCGCGCCGATCGCTTGGACGAGCGCCGGGTCATGGGTCGCACCGAGCCCGACGTTGTGCGGGAAGATGGTCGCGCCCGGCAGGTTGGAATGGCCGTGAACCGCGTCGACCCCGAACAGGATCGGGATGCCGCCTGCCGCCGCAGAATGGGCGCGGAACTGGCGGACGACCTCGGCCCAGCGGCTGCTGGTGGCGCGCTCGTCGCCAAATGGGCCGCTGTTGCCGCCGGCGAGGATCGAGCCGAGCGGATAGCGGTCGAGGTCCTGCGGGTTGATCGAGCTGATGTCGGCCTGGATCGTCTGGCCGACCTTCTGCTCGAGCGTCATCCCGGCCATGATTTTCGTGATGCGGCGCTCGGTCGCGGCCTCGCTGATCGCCGCGGGGCTGTGCGCGCTCGGCCACAGCGCCGGATGCGCGACGGGCGAAAGACGCGGCGGTGGTGCGGCAAGCGCGGCGCTGCCCACCAGCAGCAGCCCCAGCAAGGGAGAGGCGACTCGCCGGCCTGCGCTTGTGCGATGCTCCATGATACTCCCCCCACCCAGTTCTTGTGAACGTTCACAGAGATACGCCCGCCAAGCGCGCTCTGGCAAGCGCCGTTCGTCGCTCAACGGATTCTGAGGCTGGCCAGCAAGCCCGCCGGGACCAGCATCATCGCCGCCAGCAACCCGAGCAGGCTGGGATAGCCGAACTGCCCGATCACCATTGCGGCCAGCAGCGGCGAGATCAGCGACGGCAGGGTGTTGGTCAGGTTGAAGAAGCCGAGGTCGCGGCCGAAGTGGACCGGGTCGGGCAGTTGCTGCATGGCGAACGCCGAATGGAGCGCGAGGAATCCGTTCGAGCCCATCAGGAACAGGCCATAACAGCAGATCACCGCCGTCCATCCTTGCGCCAGCGCCATCCCCGCGAGCCCGCCGGCGATCAGCGCAAGGGTCGCCAGCAAAGGCGCCTTGCGGCGCGCGGTGCGATCCGACAGCCGACCGATGGTCAATGCGACGGGGATCGCCAGCAACTGCACCCCCGCGTTGGTCCAGGCGTAATCGCCCAGCGACAGATTGCCGCCCGACACGCTGCGCAGGAAATAATAGATGAAGAGGAACAGCAGCCCTTCGGCGACCTGCACGAACAGTCGCGCCAGCCATAAAGTGCCGAGCGTGCGCGCATCGAGCCGGGCCTTCGCCTCTCCTTCCTCGACACGAGTCGTCCGGCCGTAGGCGGGAACCGCGCGGCGCAGCAGCAGCGGCGCGACCGCCAGCGCGACGATCAGCAGCACCAGACCCATCTGCATGCCGAACGCCCCGGGCAGCAACGCCACGCCGATGATCGACATTGCCGCCAGCGCGGGCGCGAACGACAGATAGCCGCCGAGCGCCCCCTTCTGCGTGTCGGCGACGCTGTCGGCGGCATAGGCAGACAGCGGCGCCAACAGGAGGTTGAGCGCGACCTGCCAGCCGACCACCGCCACGATCAGGGCGCGCGGGTCGCCCGCGCGGACGATCGCGACCACGCCAACCGCCGTCGCGAGCAGCCCGACCGCCGCCCAGCGGCGGCGTTGGCGCTCGGCGGCGCGGGGCCAGCGGTCGCTCGCCCAGCCCCACAGGATGTTCGACAGCCCGGCCGCGATTGCCCCGAAGGTCGCGCACAACGCCAGCCAGCCGACGTCGCCTGCCCCCGCGAGCTGGGTGAAGCGCAATGGCAGCAACAGCGTCAGGAATGGGGTGTAGGCAATCGCTCCGCCGGCCCACGCCAGCGCATAAGCGGCGAGAAACGAGCGTGGCTGCAACTGGGCCGCGGGCGACGTGCTGGCGGTGATGACGATTCCCCCGAACGAAAGCTGGCGCCGCCCGGCCTAGCATGGAGCGCGCGAATGGCGAGCGGCGCTGTGGCAGGAAAGTGACAATCGCCGAGCGAGCGCATCCGCGCCAAGCGTCGCTTGACAAAGTGAACGTTCACATTCAGCTTCCATGAATCAAGCGGGAGGAAGCTGCGTGTTCGCGGCTCGCTTGGCAGGAGGGGTGCATGACGAACAGCCGCGACCATTTCATGGCCTTGCTGATGGCCGGAGGATCGCTGCTCGCGATCACGCTGCCGAGCCAGGCGCTGGCGCAGGATGGCACGGTCGCCAACCCCGCCCCGCCCGCCACCGCGCAGGAAGCTCAGGGGACCGACGTCGTCGTCACCGGCATCCGTGCCAGCCTTCGCTCCTCGCGCAACATCAAGCGCGATTCGCAGGGTGTCGTTGACGCGATCTCGGCCGAGGACATCGGCAAGTTCCCCGACACCAACCTCGCCGAGTCGCTGCAGCGCATCACCGGCGTGTCGATCGACCGCACCAACGGTGAAGGCTCCAAGGTCACCGTCCGCGGCTTCGGCCCGGACTTCAACCTCGTCCTCCTCAATGGCCGCCAGATGCCCGCCTCGGGCCTCGGCGACGGTGCCAGCGCGCCGACCTCGCGCAGCTTCGACTTCGCCAACCTCGCCTCCGAGGGCATCGCCGCGGTCGAGGTCTACAAGTCGGGCCGCGCGACGCTGCCGACTGGCGGCATCGGTTCGGTCATCAACATCCGCACCCCGCGGCCGCTCGATCGACCGGGCCTGCGCGGCAGCGTCGGCTTCAAGGCGGTCTACGACACCTCGCGGTTCGAGGGCAGCAAGCTGTCGCCCGAGATTTCGGGGATCGTCAGCGACACCTTCGCCGACAACCGCATCGGCATCCTGGTCAGCGGCTCCTATCAGCGCCGTCGGTCGAGCCAGGCGCAATTTTCGGCGGGCTGGCGCGAGGGTTATCTCGGCAATGAGAACAATTGGGGCTCGCTCGCCATGCCGGGCGACCCGCGTTACGCGAACATCCAGAATCGGCCCGACGCGACCGACATCTATCAGGTGCCGCAGAACGCCGCCTATGACTTCATCGATGTCGACCGCAAGCGCATCAACGGCCAGCTCGTCCTGCAGGCGCGCCCGACCGACAATCTGACCGCCACCGTCGACTACACCTTCTCGCAGAACACGGTCGACGCGCGCACCAACAGCATCGGCGTGTGGTTCAACCACAATAACACCAGCAGCAGCTGGACCGACGGCCCGGTCGCCGGCCCCAACTTCTATGCCGAGAGCTTTACCGCCGGCGAAGCCAAGGACCTCGCGATCACCGGCGCCTATGCCGCCAACCGCTCAATCAACAAGTCACTCGGCGGCAACCTCGCCTGGAAGGGCTGGGGCGGCGCGCGGCTCGAGCTCGACGCGCATCACTCGACCGCCGAAAGCAAGCCGACGACACCGTACGGCAGCAGCATCGCGGTCGGGACCGCCATCTTTGGCGTGCAGAATCAGCGGGTCGACTTCACCACCGACATGCCGGTCATCTCAGTCAGCATGTATCCGGGTTCGGAGATCGCCGCCTCGAACATCCGGCCGTCTGGCAACGCCTTCCGCACGGCTTACATGAAGGACCAGATCAACGAAGCGACGCTCCGCGCGGGCTATGATTTCGACAGCTCGTTCATCAAGAGCATCGATTTCGGCGCGACCTACACCGAGAACAAGGTTCGCTCGGCCTACGGCTTTATTCAGAACGACACGTGGGGCGGCACGCTGTCAGCGGCGCAGACCCCCGACGACCTGTTCACGCTGACCAACCTGCCACACAATCTCGCCGGCATGGATGGCTCGCAGAGCAGCGCGATCATCCCCAACTATTTCCAGATCAACACGGTCGGGCTGATCAACCTGCTGCAATCGCAGCTCAACGTGTGCGCCGCCTCGATCGTCCCCGGGGCTTGCATCGCGGCCTACACCGCCGACCGGCGCATCACCGAGAAGTCGCTCGCGCCCTATCTGCAAACGACGCACCGGTTCAAGCTCTTCAACAATCCGGCCAACCTGCGCCTTGGCGTCCGCTACGAGCGGACCAAGGTCAACAGCACGGCGCTGGTGCCCCTGCCAACCGGCACGACGCTCGTCTCTTTCAACGAGATCACCGTTGTCCAGCCGCAGAACTCGAGCACGTTCACGACGCTCAAGGGCGAGTATCACAACTGGCTGCCGGCGGTCGATTTCGACATGTCGCCGATGCGCGACTTCAAGCTGCGCGCCTCATACAGCCACACGATCACCCGCGCCGACTACGGCCGCCTGCAGGGCGGTCTGACGGTCAACTCGCCGGCGCGGCCAAACGGCGGTAGCACCGGTCAGCAGGGCGATCCGGGCCTGCTGCCTTACAAGTCGAAGAACATCGATCTGTCGGCCGAGTGGTATTACAATCCGCTCAGCTACATTTCGGTCGGCTATTTCCACAAGACCGTCAGCAATTTCATCGGCGACACCACGACCCAGAGCCCGCGCTTCGGGCTGACCAACCCCGGTCAGGGCGCCGCCTTCCTGGCAGCGCGCGCTGCGCTCGGTCCCGACGCATCGTTCGCCCAGGTGCTGAGCTACATCCAGACCAATTATCCGGCGGCTTATGTCGGCGGCGCCGTTCCCGGCATCCGCGGACTGCCGGGCGATCCGGCGCTGGTCTTCACCGTCACCTCGCCGATCAACAGTGACCAGGTCGGGCACCTGCACGGCTTCGAATTCAACATTCAGCACAGCTTCTGGAACACCGGCTTCGGCGCGATCCTGAACTACACGATCGTCAAGAGCGACACCGGCTATCAGAACACGCTGCGCTACACCGAGCCGCAGTTCGCGATCACCGGTATCAGCAACAGCGCCAACGCGGTGCTGTTCTACGACAAGAACGGGTTGCAGGCGCGCGTCGCCTATAACTGGCGCCAGGGCTTCCTGTCCGGCTACGGGTCTGACCCCTTCTACGTCGACTCCTATGGACAGGTGGATGCCAGTGCGAGCTACGAGTTCCGCAAGGGCATCACCGCCTTCGTCGAGGGCATCAACATCACCAAGGCGGACCGCCGCGGGCATGAGCGCGCCAACCAGGCGGTGTTCTTCGCCCAGCCCGGCTACAGCCGCTACAACGCCGGGGTGCGATTCAGCTTCTGATCCGCAGGCTTGCGCCGGCCTGGCCAGTGAACGAGAGTCGCCCTTGCGCAAGCAGGGCGGCGCTCGCTTCGCCCGGCAGGCTTGGTAATGTTGAAGAGTGATGCAGCGGCCAGATCAGCCCACCGATAATCAGCCGCTTGAGCGCGTGGTGATCGTCGGCGGCGGGACCGCGGGCTGGCTCGCCGCCGCGGTGATCGCCGCGCGCTTCCCCGCCGGCAGCGCAGGCGCCAAGTCGGTCACGCTGATCGAATCCCCCGACATCGCCACCATCGGCGTCGGCGAAGGCACCTGGCCGACGATGCGCGCGACGCTCGCCGCCATCGGCATCGGCGAGGCCGAATTCCTGACTGCCTGCGACGCCTCGTTCAAGCAGGGGTCGCGCTTCGACGGCTGGCGCAGCGGCGCGGCCGAAGACCGCTACCTCCACCCCTTCTCACCCCCCGCCCCGCTCGAGCCGAGCGACCTCGTGGCCTCCTGGCGGGCCGATGCACCCGATTTGAGCTTCGCCGACGCGGTGACCGCGCAGGCCGAACTGTGCGCGCACGACCTCGCCCCGCGCCAGCGCAACATGCCGGACTATGCCGGCGCCGCGAACTACGGCTACCACCTCGACGCCGCCAAGCTCGCCGCGCTGCTCCGCCGCCACGCGACCGAGCGGTTGGGTGTTATCCATGTCGAGGACCATGTCGAAGGCGTCGAGCCGGGCCCCGGCGAGGCGATCGCGGCGGTCCTCACCCGCGAGCGGGGGCGGATCGCGGGCGACCTGTTCCTTGATTGCACCGGGCATGCCGCGCTGCTGATCGGCGGCCATCATGGGGTCGGCTGGGTCGACCGCGGCGATGTGCTGTTCAACGATCGCGCGCTCGCGTTGCAGGTCCCCGTGCCCGCCGGGTCGCCGATCGCGTCGCAGACGATCGGCACCGCGCACGAGGGCGGTTGGCTGTGGGACATCGGCCTGCCGACCCGGCGCGGGATCGGCTGCGTCTATTCCTCGCGCTTTCTCGACGACGCGCGCGCCGAGGCGATCCTGCGCGATTATGTCGCGCGCACCGCGCCCTTCGCCGACCTGGCCACGCTGGCGCCGCGCCGGCTGGCCTTCCCGACCGGACATCGCGAGCGCTTCTGGGTCGGCAATTGCCTCGCGCTCGGGCTGTCGGCGGGATTCATCGAGCCGCTCGAAGCCTCGGCGATCGTGCTGATCGAGCTATCGCTCAGCGCCTTGTGCGACAATTTCCCCGCGCACGCCGCCGCGCTGCCGATCCACGCGCGCCGCTTCGACGCGCTATTCCGCGAGCGGTGGGAGCGCATCGTCGAATTCCTCAAGCTCCATTATCTGCTGAGCGAGCGGACCGAGCCTTACTGGCTGGCCCACCGCGATCCCGCCAGCGTCCCGCCCCGGCTTCACGACCTCGCAACGCTGTGGCGCGACCAGCCGCCGTCGCGCTACGACCTCCCGCTCGCCGAAGAGATGTTTCCCGCCGCGAGCTATCAATATGTCTATTACGGGCTTGGCGGGACAACCGACTTAGCCCCCGGCACTGCGGCCCGGCTCGACCCCGCGATCCGTCAGCGCGCCCGCACGCTCGCGGCAGCGATGCCGGCCAACCGCACCTATCTCGACGCCTTGCGCACGGCAGCGTCCCCCAGCCAGGAAGCCCATTGCGCATGAGCCAGCACCAGATCCTCGACACCCACGCCCACCGCGACCTCCGCATCCATGCCCAGCCCGACCCGGCGCTCGGCGACGGGGTGATGGCCTGCCTCGCGGTGCCGAGCGAGTTCCGTAACCTGCAGAACAGCTTCCCGATCCTGTTCCGCCGCGACCTCGAGCGGGGGACGGTCTCGGCGCTGGCGCTGATGGGGTTCGAGGGCGACGAGAATCTGTTCTTCGAGGACGGTCGCTGGGACGCCCCCTATCGCCCGCTCGCCCTCGCCATCCAGCCGTTCCTGGTCGGCCGCTCCGCCGACGGCGACGGCCCGGGCCAGGTCCATATCGACCTCGCCCACCCGCGCATCGCCCATGATGGCGAGGGCACACGGGTGTTCGACGACCAGGGGTCGCCGACGCCTTACCTCGAGCGGGTGGTCGACCAGCTCGGCCAGCTCGACGACGGCTATCGGCGCTCGGCCGACTTCTTCGCCGCGCTGGCACGCTACGATCTGCTCGAGCCTTTCTCGCTCGACGTTGATTTGAGCGACGGGTCGACCCAGCGAATGGTCGGCTATCACCTCATCGACGAGGAAAAGTTGCGCGCGCTCGACGCGGCGGCGCTCGGCGACTTGCACAGCGGCGGCCACCTGATGCCGATCTTCATGGCGCTGGCCTCGCTGTCCAACCTGCCCGGCCTGATCGCACGCAAGAACCGCCGGCTCGGTCATGGCTGAGGCGGAAGCGCTCGCGCTCGAAGCGTTGCCGGCTGTCGACGAGGAAGCGATCGGCGACGCGGCAGCGCTCGACGCGCGGCTGCGCGGGGCGGACACCCCGTTCGTCGTCCGCGGGCTCGCCGCAGACTGGCCGCTGGTCAGGGCCGGGCAACGCTCTGGCGGAGCGGCGCGTGAGTATCTTCTCCAGCATCGTCGCGAACGCGCCTTCACCTTCTCGCTCGGCGCCGCCGGCGCTGGCGAGCGATTGTTCTACGACGATGCGATGGCGATGAATTTTCGCACCCTGAAGGGCAGCCTGCCCGAAGTGTTCGGCGCGATCGACGCCACCGAGGGACAGGCCGACGGCCCCGCCATCTACCTCGCCTCGATCGATATGCAGTCCTATTTCGACGGGCTCGACGAGGCCAATCGGATCGACCTGGGCGAGCGCCGCCCGCTCGCCAGCATCTGGATCGGCACGCCGACGCGGATCGCCGCGCACAATGACGTGCCCGACAATCTGGCGGTCTGCGCGGTCGGCCATCGCCGCTTCACCCTTTTCCCGCCCGAGCAGTTCGCCAACCTTTACCTCGGGCCGATCGACCATACTCCGGCCGGTCGGACGGTCAGCATGGTCGACCTGAAGCGTCCCGACTTCGCGGCCTTCCCCCGCTTCCGCGAGGCGCTCGCCACCGCGCAGGTCGCCGAGCTCGGACCCGGCGACGCCTTGTTCATCCCCTCGCTGTGGTGGCACCATGTCGAGGCGCTCGATCCGTTCAACGTGCTGGTCAATTACTGGTGGCGCGAGACGCGTCCCTATCTCGGAATGCCGCAGGACGCGCTGCACCATGCGATGCTCGCGATCCGCGACCTGCCGCCGGCGGCAAAGGCCCACTGGCGCGCATTGTTCGACCATTATGTGTTCGACAATGACGAAGGTCTCACCGCCCACATTCCCGCCGGCGCGCGCGGCGTGCTTGACCCGCTGACTCCCGAGACCGCGGGCAGCCTGCGCGCCAACATCCTGAGGAGCCTGTCCCGATGAGCAGCCGCGGCTGGCCGATGAAGCGGATCGTGATTGCCGGCGGCGGCACCGCCGGGTGGATGGCGGCGGCGGCGATCGCCCGCACGCTCGGCGATGCGGTCGAGCTGACGCTGGTCGAGTCCGACGACATCGGCACCATCGGGGTCGGCGAAAGCACCATCCCCCCGCTGGTCGCCTACAACCGCCTGCTCGGCATCGACGAAGCTGAATTCATGCGGGCAACCCAGGCGACCTTCAAGCTTGGCATCCAGTTCGACAATTGGCGCGTGCCCGGCGAAGGCTATTTCCATTCGTTCGGCGCCACCGGCACCGACCATTGGTCGGCGGGCTTCCAGCACTTCTGGCTCGAAGCGCAGGGGCGCGGCATGGCCGGCGATTATGACAGCTGCTGCCTCGAGCTGGTGGCCGCGCACGCCGGCAAGTTCGCGCACCTTCCCAACGACAAGATGAATTACGCCTACCAGCTCGACAGCGGGCTTTACGCGCGCTTCCTGCGCGCGATGGCCGAGCGCGACGGCTGCCGCCGGGTCGAGGGCAAGATCGCCATGGTCGCGCTCGACGGCGAAAGCGGCGACATCGCCGCGCTCGAGCTCGAGGACGGCACCCGCCTCGAGGGCGACCTGTTCCTCGACTGCACCGGCTTCCGCGCAATGCTGATGGGCGGCGCGCTCGGAGTCGGGTTCGACGATTGGACCCATCACCTGCCGTGCGATTCGGCAATCGCCGCGCAGACCCGCTCGGTCGAGCCGGCGGTCCCCTTCACCCGCGCCACCGCGCACGACGCCGGCTGGCAGTGGCGCATCCCGCTCCAGCACCGCACCGGTAACGGCATCGTCTATTGCAGCGACTATCTCGACCATGATGCCGCGCTCGAGCGCTTCTACGCGGCACTGAACGGCGAGCGGCTGACCGAGCCCAACCGGATCCGCTTCAAGGCCGGCGCCCGCCAGAAGCAGTGGCACCGCAACTGCGTCGCGATCGGCCTGTCCGGCGGCTTCATGGAGCCGCTCGAATCGACCAGCATCCACCTCATCCAGCGCGCCGTTCTGCGCTTCCTGCGAATGCTGCCGATGGACGCGATCAGCGCGCGCGACGTCGCCGAGTTCAACGATCAGCAGATGACCGACATGCTGCAGATCCGCGACTTCCTAATCCTCCACTACAAAGCCACCGACCGCCGCGACAGCGCCTTCTGGCGACGCTGCGCCGACATGCCGATCCCCGACTCGCTCGAGCAGAAGATCGAGCTGTTCCGCGAGACCGGGCGCGTCTTTCGCAAGAATGAGGAATTGTTCGCTGAGAACAGCTGGGTGCAGGTCATGCTCGGCCAGGGCATCGTTCCGAAGAGCTGGCACCCGCTCGCGACCAAACTGTCCGACGATGAGCTGCGGCGCCTGTTCGAAAACATCCGCGGCACGGTCGCGCGGACGGTCGCCAGCCTGCCCGCCCACGCCGACTATGTCGCGCGCTACTGCGGCGCCGCACAGCCCGCCGCACGCTCGAACGCCGCATGATCGTAGCGCTACTGCTCGCCGCCGCGGCGCCTGCCGTTACTAACGCCGACGGCTATCGGCTGGTGTGGTCGGACGAGTTCGACGGCGACCGCATCGACCGCAGCAAATGGGACTTCGATGTCGATTGCGCAGGCGGCGGCAACGAGGAACGCCAGTGCTACACCGCGCGGCCGGCCAATGCCGCGGTCGGCAACGGGCTGCTGACGATCACCGCGCGGCGCGAGCGGTCGAGCGGGCGCGCGACCATGGCCGGCCAGTCGGACGAGGGTCCGCAGCCACAGGCAACCAAGGAATATACCTCGGCGCGGCTGGTGACTCGCGGCAAGGCCGCCTGGCGCTACGGCCGGATCGAGGTCCGGGCCCGCCTACCGCTCGGGCAAGGGAGCTGGCCCGCGATCTGGATGCTGCCCGAGCAATGGCGTTACGGGCCGTGGCCACTGTCGGGCGAGATCGACATCATGGAAGCGGTCAACCTCGGCGAGCCTTGCGCGGCGTGCGTCGGCGGGCGCGAGAACCATGTGCTCGGCACGATCCACTTCGGCCCCCGCGCGCCCAACAACAAATATCTCTCGACCGACACGCAAATGCCCGGCGCGATCGACGGCTTTCACACCTACCGCGTCGACTGGACGCCCGAGGCGATCGACTGGTTCGTCGACGGCCGGCCCTATGCGCACCGCCGGATCGGCGAGTGGTCGACCCCTGCCTCGGCCGATGCCCACGCGCCGTTCGACCAGCCGTTCCACCTGATCCTCAACCTCGCGATCGGCGGTCACCTGCCCGAGGGCCGCAACCGCAAGGGTGTGAGCAAGGCCGGCTTCCCGCGCACGATGCAGGTCGATTGGGTGCGCGTCTGGCAACGCGCGCAAGGTTGAGGCAGGAAGCGGGCAATGGGGCGGCGACGGCAGGCAGTAACGATCAAGCATGTGGCGGCCGACGCGGGCGTGTCGCTGCAGACCGTCAGCCGGGTCATCAATAATGAGGCCGGCGTCCGCCCCGAAATGAAGCAGCGCGTGCAGGAGGCGATCGATCGCCTGCACTACGTCCCATCGATCGCCGCGCAGCGGCTGAGCGGGTCGCGCTCCTACCTTATCCTCGCACTCAACGACCGCGACCGCACCATCGCCGATTGGCGCAGCCGCGAGGGCCGCGACTGGGTCGACCAGATGCTGCTCGGCGGGATGACCGCCGCGGCCGGCGCGGGCTATCGGCTGCTGCTGGAACTGGTCGATACCCACAACGATCATGTCGAGCGTGAATTGCGTTCAACCATCGCCGCGTTGCAGCCCGACGGCGTCATCCTAACCCCGCCGCACAGCGACAATCCGCTCATCACCCACCTGCTCGACGAGCAGAGGATCAGCTTCGCGCGGATCGGCTCGACCGACACCGACACCGGGCTTGCGCTGCTGATGGACGAGGAAGGCGCGGCCGCACTCGCCACCCGCCACTTGCTCGACCTCGGCCACCGCCGCATCGGCTTTATCGCCGGCTCCCCCGAATATTCGTTGAGCGCGCGCCGGGTCGAAGGCTGGCGCCGGGCGATGGAGGCCGTCGGCGGAGCCGACGACGCGCTGCTCGCCGAGGGCGATTTCAGCTACGCCTCGGGCGAGCAGGCCGCAACGCAGCTCCTCGACCTCGCCCATCCGCCGACCGCGATCATCGCCAGCAACGACCAGATGGCGCTCGCCACCCTCGCCGTCGCCCAGGAGCGCGGCCTGTCGATCCCGGCGCAATTGTCGTTGATCAGCTTCGACAACACGCCGGTGGTGCGTTTCGTCCAGCCGCCGCTGACCGCGATCGACCAGCCGATCGCCGAAATCGCTGCCAAGGCGGTCGAGCTGATCGTCGCCGACCAGCATCGCTCGGATCGGCCGTCGGCGCCGCTGGTGATCGCCGCCGCGCTGGTCGAGCGGGACTCGACCGCCGCCCCGGCGGACCCCGGCGTCTGAGCCACAGCCCTCTGGCTGCAACGATCGACCGTCTGACCGGTTAGGCCCGCACATGGCTCAACCAGAATCGCGTACCGCCATCATCGCCGCGCTGATCGGCAACCTGTGCATCGCCGTGACCAAGGGCATTGCCGCAGCGATCAGCGGCAGCTCGGCGATGCTCAGCGAAGCCGTGCACTCGCTGGTCGACACCGGCAACGAGGTGCTCCTGCTCTACGGCCAGCACCGTTCGCAAAAGCCGCCCGACGAGATCCACCCCTACGGCTACGGCCGCGAGCTCTATTTCTGGTCGTTCGTGGTGGCGCTACTGATCTTCGCGCTCGGCGCCGGCGTGTCGCTCTACGAGGGCGTCATCCACATCCTCCATCCCGAGCAGATCGAGCAGGCGTGGATCAATTTCACCGTGTTCGGCCTCTCCTTCCTGTTCGAAGGCGTCAGCTGGTGGTTCGGGTGGAAGAGCTTCGACGCCACCCGCGCCGGACGCGGGGTGTGGGCGGACTTCAAGTCGAGCAAGGACCCGACCAGCTTCATGGTGCTGTTCGAGGACAGTGCGGCGCTGATCGGCATCGTCATCGCCGCGGCGGCGACCGCGCTGTCGCTGTATTTCGAGGCGCCGTGGATCGACGGCACCGGCTCGATCCTGATCGGGGTGCTGCTGGCGGTGGTCGCGGTGGTGCTGGCGCGCGAAAGCAAGGCGCTGCTAATCGGCGAGCGCGCCGCGCCCGAGCTGGCCAAGGCGATCAAGCGCATCGCCACTGCCGAAAGCTGCGTCACCCGGGTGATCTCGGTGACCACCTCGCAATTGTCGCCCGAGCAGGTGATTGCGACCATCGGCATCGACATCGAGGACGGGCTGCGGGTGCCCGAGGTCGAGCAACTGATCGAACGGCTCGAGACGCAGATCCAGGCCGAGCATCCCGAAGTCTACCGCATCTTCATCCGCCCCGAGGCCGCGCCCGCGCAAGCCCACTGACGGATTTTCGCGCTGACCCTGCCCGTCGACGATTGGCGCGGATTCCGCACGTAGTTTGGCGAACCTAGAAAAAGGGCCGCGGCATCGCTGCCGCGGTCCTCTTAATGTGTACCGGCCGATCGCTCAGGCGGCGAGACGGCTTGGCTTGGCATGATACTCGGCCATCACCGTGAACCGCGACTGGGTCTCGGCCAGTTCGGCCATCCCCTTGGCAGCGCGCTTGCCGATCTGGCGGATGCGCTCCTTGCTGATGCCCGGATCGGCAAGTTCCTCGGTCGCCTCGCCATCACCGAACACGCGGGTCAGCAGGATTTCGCGGTCGCGGGCAAACTTCTGCTCGATCTTCTCGACCTCGGCCGGGTCGATCCCGAGCAGATCGCTTGAGCGCCATCCCGCTGGCGGCGCGCAGCTTGGCGAGCTGGCGCTTGGGCTGCTGGCGGCGGAGCTGCTCAATCGCGGCGCCAGGCCCTTCTTGACGAATTCCTCGATCAGCACTTCGGTCGCGGCACGGGCAAGGTAGTCGGACGCGTCGCTCTCGGTCAGCGTCCAGCTCTCCTCGTCGACCAGCGTCGATTCGAGCGACTTCTCCTCGCGCTCTGGGCCGACCTCAACCTGGTGCAGCGAGATGGTGATCGCCTCGACCTTCTAGGCGCTCGGTCGCTGGTCGGTCATCAGGCGAAGCGGAGCGACTGCAGCTCGCCGCGGATCTGCCAATTCATGAAGGTGGTGAACTGCGCCTTGGTCGGGTCGTACGAAATGAACAGCCGGGTGGTGAAGACCGTCGACGAGATGCTCGCCACTTCGAGCCAGATGCGCTGATGTTGGGGCTCCTCCTCACGCTGCTTGGCACCCCGTTGCCTGTGCTGGCGCACGACGTCGAGCGCGGCGACCTCCTGTCGGCGAGCGACTTCGTGCTCGACGAGCGGCCGACCCCGGTCGGTCCGATTGCCGGGCCGGGCCAGGTGCTCGGCAAGGAAGCGCTGCGCCACCTCGCGGCGGGGAGTGTCGTCAAGGCAAGCGACGTCGCCGAGCCGCGGCTGGTCAAGCGCGGTGAGCCGGTGACGCTGGTGATCCGTTCGGGTTCGCTGCTCATCCGCGCGCAGGGCCGCGCGCTCGGCGACGGGCGCAAGGGTGATCTGGTCCGGGTGGTGGCGACGCCGACCAACCGGACGCTCGATGGAATGGTCGAAGGCAGCGGCGCGGTGCGCCTGGGGGGTGAGTGATGATGCGTCATATTCTTCTGCTGGCCGGCTGCGCGGCGCTAGGTGGCTGCGCGGTGGCGGACGCCGTCGGCAACGTTGGCCGGCCGCCGCGCTTCTCCAAGCCGACCGAGGTCCCGGCCCCGGCGATCGAAGGCAGCCTCGCGTCGAGCGGCCGCAGCGACCGTGTGCCGGTCGCCCCCACGCCGGCCCCGGCCCCGGTCGAGACCGCCGTCCCGGTCCAGAGCGCTTCGCTGTTCCGCCCCGGCGCGGCGGGCCTGTTCCGCGACAACCGCGCCTATGCCCGCGGCGACATCCTGACCATCAAGGTCCAGGTCGCCGATAAGGCGGCGATGGACAACACCACCACCCGCAACCGCACCGGCAGCGAGACCGCCGGGATCGCCGGGCTGCTCGGCGTCGACAAACTGATCGACAAGATCCTGCCGGGAAAGAACAGCAGCGCCTCGGTCACCGGCAACAGCAAGTCGGGTAGCCAGGGCAGCGGCAGCATCGCGCGCTCGGAGACGATCAACCTGACGCTCGCCGCGGTGGTCACCGACGTGCTGCCCAACGGCAATCTGATGATCCGCGGCCGGCAGGAAATGCGGGTCGACAACGAGCTTCGCGAGCTGGTCATCACCGGCCTCGTGCGCCCGCAGGACATCGCCCGCGACAACAGCATCAAGCATACGCAGATCGCCGAGGCGCGCGTGCTCTACGGCGGCCGCGGCCAGCTCACCAGCGCGCAGCAGGCGCGCTGGGGCCAGCAGCTCTACGACGCGCTATTCCCCTTCTAAGCGGGCGGCTGGAAGAGCGCCATGAACTCCGCCATCGGCGGCGCTTCCGGCCAGCTCGGGACATCCTCGGGCACGGCCAGCCAGCGCTGCCGATTGGCGGTGAAGATGTGACCGACGCAGCGCAGCTCTTCCGACCGGTCGAGCGTGCCTGCGCGGACTACTGCGATCCCCGGGCGGCGCGTGTTGGTGTTGAACAAGCGCGTATGACAAGTCTCGCAGAAGCGCTGGGTCGAGGTTCGCTCGCCTGCGCTGTCGGCGGTGACCTTTTCGAAGGTGATGACAGGCCCATCGAGCGTCAGGACGCTTTCAGGAACCAGCATGTTCAGGCTGAACGCGCTCCCCGACCAGCGCTGGCATTGGTGGCAGTGGCAGGCATAAGCGGGCGGCAATTCATCAACCGCCAGCGTGTAACGGACGGCGCCGCAGCGGCAGCCTCCCTCCAGCGCCACCGCGTCAAGCCTTCTGCAAATGCTTGCGGCCGAGCAGTTCGGCGATCTGCACCGCGTTCAGCGCCGCGCCCTTGCGGAGGTTGTCGCTGACGACCCACAGGCTGAGCCCGTTCTCGATCGTCGGGTCCTCGCGGACCCGGCTGACGAAGGTCGCGTAGTCGCCGACGCACTCGACCGGGGTGACGTAGCCGCCCGGCTCGCGCTTATCGACGAGCATGATGCCGGGCGCCTCGCGCAGGATTTCCTGCGCCTGGGCGGCTGAGATCTCGTCCTCAAACTCGATGTTGATCGCTTCCGAATGACCCACGAACACCGGCACGCGGACACAGGTCGCGCTAACCTTGATGCGCGGGTCGAGGATTTTCTTGGTCTCGACCACCAGCTTCCATTCCTCGGTGGTCGAGCCATCGTCGAGGAAATCGCCGGCGTGGGGAATGACGTTGAAGGCGATCTGCTTGGGATAGACGTGCGGCTCGGCGCTATCGCCGACGAAGATGTTGCGCGACTGGTTGAACAGCTCGTCCATCCCCGCCTTGCCGGTGCCCGACACCGACTGGTAGGTCGCCACGACCACCCGCTTGATCCGCGCCGCGTCGTGGAGCGGCTTCAGGGCCACCACCATCTGCGCCGTCGAGCAATTGGGGTTAGCGATGATGTTCTTCGCGTGATAGCCCGCGATCGCCTGGGGGTTCACCTCGGGCACGATCAGCGGCACGTCGGGGTCCATCCGGAAGTAGCTGCTGTTGTCGATGACGGTGCAGCCGGCCGCGGCGGCGCGTGGCGCGTGGACCTTGCTGACCTCACCGCCCGCGGCGAACAGCGCCATGTCCCAGCCTTCGAAGTCGAAATGCTCGAGGTTGTTGACCTTGAGCGTCTCGCCCGTATCGCCGAAATCGATGATGTCGCCTTGGCTGCGCGAGGAAGCGAGCGCCGCCACCTCGTCGAGCGGGAACTGCCGCTCGGACAGGATCTGCAGCATTTCGCGCCCGACGCTGCCCGTCGCGCCGACGACGGCGACCCGATACCCCATGAAACTTCTCCGCTGAGCGGGCGCGACCGCCCCTTGCTCCGCGATATGCATACGCTTCGCCCGCGGACAAGGGCGGAGCGCTATCTTCCGGCTGAGCGCGGCGCGATGATGTCGCGGCGGGCGAGGAAGTCCATCATGCGCTGCCACAGGTCGGTCTGGATGTTGGGCCCGCCGAAGCTGTGGGTCTTGCCCGGATAGACCGCCATCTCGAACGGCACCCGCGCCTCCTCCATCTTGGCCATGAAGGCGGTGGAGTTGGCGAACAGGACGTTGTCGTCGCTCAGGCCGTGGACCAGCAAGAGCGGGTCGGCGATCTTGGTCGCATCGTGCAGCGCGTCGGCCTGGTCATAGTCGGCCCGGCCGGTCCGCGGATCACCCATGTAATGCTCGCTATAATGGGTGTCGTAGAGATCCCACCGCGTCACCGGCGCGCCCGCGATCCCCGCGGCAAAGGCGTGCGGCGCGGCCTCGAGCAGCTTCAAGGTCATGTAACCGCCGTAGGACCAGCCGTGGACGACCACCCGGTTCGGATCGACCCCCGGCTGGCGCTTGAGCCAGGCAAGCCCGGCGAGCTGGTCGGCAACGTCGACCCCGCCGAGCTTGTGATAGGCCGGTTTCTGGAAGGCGGTGCCCCGGCCCTCCTGCCCACGGTTGCCGACCGCGAAAACGATGAAGCCCTGGCGGACCAGCCACTGGTCGAGCGGGCTGACCCAGCCCTGCTGGACGTCCTGCGCCTGTGGGCCGCCATAGACCCGGAAGAACACCGGCGCCTTCTGGCCCGCCGCAATCGCCGGGCGAAGGATACGATAGTCGAGCATGGTCGTGCCATCCGCCGCCGGCAACCGGCCGAATTCGGGTCTGGCGTCACCGGCGATATAGGGCGCGTAAGGGTGCGCGCCCGCGACCCTATTCTCTTCGGCCCAGGCGAGCCGCTTGCCTGCACCGTCCGCCAGCCACACCTGCGGCGGCTGCCCGGGCGCGCTGGTGGTGATCAGCGCAAGCTTGCCGGTCTTGTTCATCTTGACCGAATTACTGCTCCCCGTTCGGGTGAGCTGCACCGGCTGACCGCTGCTGCGGGTGTAGGCGAGCGCATAGAGCTGCTTCTCGTAGCTGCGCTCGCGGTTGGCGGTGAAGTAGACGCGGTGCGCCTGCTCATCGACGCCCGCCACGCCGTCGACCACCCACGGACCGCGGGTGAGTTGCGTCACCTTGCCATTTTGCCAGCGATAGAGGTGGCGGAAGCCCGAGCGTTCGGAGCTGAACAGAAAGCCACCCGATTTCAGTGGCTTCAAATCATCGCTGAGGTTGACCCAGATGTCGGAAGTGTCGCTGAAAAGCTTGGTCGACGCGCCGGAACGCGCGTCGACGCGAAGGTAGTCGAGCGTCTTCTGGTCGCGGCTTTCTCGCTGGACGATCAGGCCGCTGCCGTCGGGCAACCAGTCGACCCGGGCGAGATAGACATCGGGATTGCTGCCGAGGTCGGCCTTCACCAATCCGCTGCCGTCGGGATCGACGAGATAGAGGTCGACAATCGCATTGGCCGTCCCGGCGCGCGGATAACGCTGCTGCACCGTGGTGGTCTTCTCCGCCCCGATCGCAGTGCGGGTGGTTAGCTCGACCGGGCTCTCGTCGACCCGCGCCACCGCGATGCGGCCTTCGGTCGGTGACCACCAGTGTCCGCGGAAACGAGCCAACTCCTCGCCGGCGATGAACTCGGCCAGCCCCCAGCTCAGTGTGTCGCTACCGTTCGGCGTGACCTGCTTGTCGGTACCGCTCGTCAGGTCGAGCACGTGCAGCGCCTTATCGCGCACGAAGCTGACGTAGCGTCCTTTCTCGCTGACCGTGGAATCGAGTTCGGGCTGCTTGGTGCTGGTCAGCCGGCGGACGTTGCCGTCGAGCCCGGCGAGATAGACGTCACCGTCGAGGGGCACGATCAGCGACTTGCCGTCGGGCGCCCAGTCATAAGCGACGATGCCCTTGAGGCTGCCGATCCGCGCCCGCTCGCGCTGCATCCGCTCCTCTTCGGTCAGCGCGGCACCCGAGCCGAACTTGGTGCTGTCGACCAGCATCCGCGCCGCGCCCGTCGCCGGATCGATCGCCCACAGGTCGTAGCGCTCGAGATCGTCGGGTCGGTTGCGCAGCAGGGTGACGAGCTTGCCGTCGGGTGACAGCTTGGGCAGCCGCGGCACCGTGCCGTTGAGCGACGGGCTGGCGAAGACCCGTTCGAGCGTCAGCGTCGGCGGCGGCATCGCCGGGGCTTGTGGAGCGGTCTGGGCGGCGAGAGCGGCGGCAAGGCCGAGGAGGGAAGCATGCATCGTGTGCGGTGGCTAAACCGCGTGCCCGCGGGTAGCAAAGCAAAAGCGTCGGCTTTTCGACGGGCGGGGGAGCAAGGCATGCGGCAGCGGTGGATCCTCCTGGCGCTGATCGTCGCGGGACTGTTGCTCGGCATGGCGGCGCTGCGCTCGTTGAGCCAGCCGCCCGCGCTGCGCACGGCCAGCGCCGCCGGCCAGTTCGACGCCCTCCGCGCCAAGGATCGGCTGGCGCGGGTGCTCGGCGACCAGCGGCCGCATCCCGCCGACAGCGCCGCCAGCGACGCCGTCCGCGCGCGGCTGATCGCGCAACTGCAGGCGATGGGCCTCCGGCCGCGGGTGCAGGATCGCTTCGCCTGCAACGGCCTGTTCAAGCAGCGCGGCGTCGGCTGTGCGCGCGTCCGCAACCTCATCGTCACGCTCGGGCCGGCGACGGGCAAGGCGCTGCTGATCAACTCGCATTACGACAGCGTGCCGGTCGGGCCGGGTGCCAGCGACGCGGGCATCGGCGTCGCGACCATGCTCGAGGTCGCCAGCCTGCTCAAGGACCGTCCGCTCCAGCGCCCGGTGATCCTGCTCTTCAACGAAGGCGAGGAGCTGGGCCTGGTCGGCGCCCGCTCGTTCATCGATGCCGATCCGGCCGCGGCCAATGTCGACAGCCTGATCAACCTCGAAGCGCGCGGCACCACCGGCCCCGTCAACATGTTCGAGACCTCGCTCCCCAACGCCGCCCCCGTCCGCCTGTTCAAGGCCGCGGTCGCGGGTCCGGTCGCGAGCAGCCTGGCGGTCAGCGCCTACCGCCAAATCCCCAATTACACCGACGTCAACACCTTCGAGGATCGCCACTGGCTGACCCTCAACTTCGCCGCCATCGGCAACGAGACCCGCTACCATTCCCCCGGCGACGACCTCGCCGCGCTCGACCCGCGTACGCTGCAGCACATGGGCGACCAGGTCTTGAGCGTTGCCACCAGGCTCGCCGGTGCGCCAAGCCCGACAGTCACCGAAGGCGAACTCCTGTTCATGACCGTGCCGGGCTTCGGGCTCGCGGTCCTGCCACTATGGGTCGGACTGGTTGCTGCCGGCCTGACCTTCGCATTGCTGATCGCCGCCAGCGCCCGCCGCGGGCTGTTCGCGCTGCCGCTGCTGTTCGCGATCCTTTGCGGTACGGCCGTCGCCTACCTCGGCTTGGGCGTCGTCGGCGCGATGCGCGAAGGGCAATTCTGGCGCGCTGCGCCCCAGTGGAGCGAGCTGGCGATCTACGCCGGGGTCGTCGCCACCGGCCTCTGCTTCCTCGCGCTCGCCGGCCGGGTGTCGGTCGAGCGGGCGCGGGTCGCCTTCTGGCTGCTGTTCCTCGGGCTCGGCTGCATCCTCACCTGGTTCGCCAGCGGGGCGCTGATCTACTTCCTGCTGCCGCCGGCGATCATGGCGCTCGGAGTTCTCCTTGGCCGACTGGGCAAGGGATGGGAGACGGCGGCAGCGCTGGTCGCGGCACTGGTCTGCTACTTCACGCTGGGTGCGATGCTCGGGCTGTTGCAGGACTTGCTCAACGGCGGCCCGCTGTGGCTGTTCGCGCTGTTCGGCGCGCTGGTCCTGCTGCCGTGGCTGATCGAGGCCAAGCCGCTGCTCGCCGGGCTCACGCGTCGCTCGGCCCTCGGCGCGGCGGCGGCTCTGATCGTGCTGGCCTGGCTGCCCGCGCTATTCGTCCCGGCCTATTCGGCCGACCGCCAGCAGCAATGGACGCTGCAATATGTCGTCGATCCGGCCGAGCGGCAGCCGGTGTGGTCGGTGGTCGGCGACCGCAAGCCGCTGCCGACGAGCTGGCGCCGGTTCGGCCACTGGCGGTTGGAGACGATCCCCGCGCTCGGCAACCGCCAGCGTTGGGTCGCCCCCGCCCCCGCAGTCTCAGGTCTCCTTCCGGCCAGCGCCATTCCGGTCGAGCAGGCCGCCGTGCCCGGCGGACGCCGCCTCCGGCTGCGGCTCCAGGCGAATGGCGCGGACAGCGTCACGGTCACCGCCGACGAGAAAGCAACGGTGCTCGGGCTCGGCGCCCCCGGCCAACTCCGCCGTATCGATCCGCGCCAGAGCAAAGGCAGCTATTCGCTCACCTGCACCGGACGCAGCTGCGATGGGCAAGTGGTCGAGCTGCTGGTCGGGCCCAAGCCCGTGGTGCTGACGATCCTCGCCACCCGCTGGGCACTTCCCCCCGCCGCCGCCCCGCTCAAGGCAGCCCAACCGGCGTTTGCCCGGGCGCAATATCTGCCGGATGCGACGGTCGTGGTGAGCCGCTTGAAGCTGTGACCCTCATCGTCATTGCGAGCCGAAGGCGAAGCAATCCAACCCCGGTCGAGTGCTCGGCCCACGAATGGATTGCTTCGCTGCGCTCGCAATGACGAAAAAAGGGGCCGCAGCACGACGCTGCGACCCCTTTTTTCAAACCAGAAAGCGATCCGCTTACGCGTCGCTGCCCTCGGCCTTCGGCGCGGCGGCCTGCTTGGCCCCCTCGCGGCGCGGGTCGCGGCGCTCGGCGATACGCGCCGACTTACCGGTGCGACCACGCAGGTAATAGAGCTTGGCGCGACGGACGGCGCCACGGCGGACGACCTCGATCGTGTCGATGCTCGGCGAATAGAGCGGGAACACGCGCTCGACACCTTCGCCGAAGCTGATCTTGCGGACGGTGAAGTTGGAGGCGATGCCCTTGTTCGAGCGGGCGATGCAGACGCCCTCGAAGTTCTGGACGCGGGCGCGCTCGCCTTCGATCACCTTGACGCCGACACGCAGGGTGTCGCCGGGGCGGAATTCGGGAATGGCGCGGGCAGCGGTCAGCTCGTCGATCTGCTCGCGCTCGAGGGTCTGGATCAGGTTCATCTTACTATAAGCCCTAGTCTTCGTGCCGCGCGCCAGAGGGCGGTGCCTGCGATGCGCCCCCATGGCGCTCGATCAGGTCCGGCCGCCGTAGCCGTGTGTCGTTGACCGCCTGTGCGTGTCGCCACGCGGCAATCTTCGCATGATCCCCCGATCGCAGCACTTCGGGGATCGTGCGCCCTTCCCAGTCGACTGGTCGGGTATAATGCGGATATTCGAGCAGCCCCTTCTCGAAGCTCTCTTCCTCACCGCTGGAGGCCGCGCCCATTACGCCGGGAAGCAGCCGAACGCAAGCGTCGAGCAGCACCAGCGCGCCAAGCTCGCCGCCCGACAGGACATAGTCGCCGATCGACACCGGCTCGAGCGGGCGGCCCTCGAAGATCCGCTCGTCGAAGCCCTCGAACCGCCCGCACAGGATGATCGCCCCCTCCCCCGCCGCCAGTTCGCGCACCTTGCCCTGGGTCAGCGGCGCCCCGCGCGGGCTCATCGCCAGCATAGGTCGGCCGTCGGCGACGCTATCCAGCGCGGCAGCGAGCACATCGGCCTTGAGCACCATCCCCGCTCCGCCGCCCGCCGGCGTATCGTCGACGCTGCGATGCTTGTCGGTCGCGAAGTCGCGGATGTTGCGGGTGTCGAGCGCCCACTTCCCCTCGCCCATCGCCCGCCCGGCAAGGCTGACGCCGAGCGGCCCGGGAAACATCTCGGGATAGAGGGTGAGGACGGTGGCGCGAAAGGTCATTGCAAGTCGCTCTAGTCGCAGCCCGAGGGAACAACCATCCCCGCCCGCCATTGCCGCCGCATGGACAACCACCCGCCCCTCGATTGCCTGATCATCGGCGGCGGCCCCGCCGGGCTGACCGCGGCCATCTATTTGTCGCGCTTCCACCTCGACATCGTCGTTGTCGACGAAGGCAACAGCCGCGCCAGCTGGATTCCGTGCAGCCACAACCACGCCGGCTATCCCGACGGGATCGCGGGCAGCGAGCTGCTCCGCCTGATGCGCGAGCAGGCGCAGAAATACGGCACTCGGGTGGAGAATGGGCGCGTCCACCGGCTCGACCGCGAGGGCGACCTCTTCTCCGCCGATTGGGGCGCCGGTCCCGTACAGGCGCGCACCGTGCTGCTCGCGACCGGCCTCACCAACCGCAAACCGCCGATGGACATGGAGCTGCACGACGACGCGATGGCCCGCGGCCTCATCCGCTACTGCCCGATCTGCGACGGCTATGAGGTCACCGACAAGCGCGTCGGGATTATCGGCTCGGGCAAGAACGGGGTCGGCGAGGCGTTGTTTCTGCGCAGCTTCACCGCCGACGTCACGCTGATCGCGCCCGACAAAGCGCTCGACGTCGCCACCGACGACCGCCGCAAGCTCGAGGAAGCGGGCGTGACGTTGGTCAACGGGCCGGCCGAGGCGATCGGGGTCACCGGCGACTGCATTACGGTCGACAGCGCCGCGGGGCTCATGACCTTCGACAGCATCTATCCGGCGCTCGGCTCGGACACCCACACCCAGCTCGCCGAGATGATCGGGGCCAAGCTCGCCGACGACGGCTGCGTCCTGTGCGACGAGAAGATGCGCAGCTCGGTCGAAGGCTTCTACGCCGCGGGCGACGTGGTCCACGGCCTCGACCAGATCAGCCACGCGATGGGCGAAGGCGGTCAGGCGGCAACCACCATCCGCAACGACCTGGCGGAAAAGCGCCCGCTCCTGCGCGAGCCGGTCGTCCCCGCGGACGACGAGACCGCGCGGGAGAAGATCGAAGCGGGAGGTTGAGGCGCGTCGCTCGTCCTGAGCGGAGCGAAGCCGAGTCGAAGGGCGTCTTGTGAAACGCCCTTCGACTTCGGCCTTGCAGGCCTCCGCTCAGGACGAGCGGAATTAGCTCAAGCCAAAAAGGCCGGGTCGATCACGACCTTGCCGTCGACGAGGTCGGCGATTCCCGGGCGGAACGGGACCAGCGCGCGCTTGCCCGCGGTATCCGCGACCTCGAGCAGGTCGCCCGCGCCGAAATTCTCGACCGCGACAACGGTGCCGAGGCTGCTCCCCTCGCCATCGACGACCGCCAGCCCGAGCAGGTCGGCATGATAATATTCGCCCTCTTCGAGCGGCGGCAGCGCCGCGCGCTCGACCTCGATGAGCTGACCGCGCAGCGCCTCGGCGGCCTCGCGGCTACCGACCCCGGCCAGCCGCGCGGTCGGCGACTTGGCCGTCCCCGCGGCTTTTTCGAGCGTCATCGGCTGCCCGCCGACGAGCACCGCTTTGTGCCGGGCGAGGCTCGCCACCGTGTCGGTGAAGAGCTTGAGGCGGACCTCGCCGCGGACGCCGTGGGCACCGGCGATCGCAGCGAGGGCAACCTTGGTCATTACTCGGCCTTTTCGGCGCCTTCGGCCGGAGCGGCCTCGTCGCTGCCCTCGGCGGGCTCGGGCTGGGTCGGCGCGCCCGAACCTTCGGCTTCACCCTCGGCGGCGCCTTCGGCCGGCTCGGGCTGGGTCGGGGCCGACTCTTCGGTCGCGGTCTCAGCGGCGGGAGCCTCGGTCTCGGCGGCGGGCGCCTCGGTCACTTCCGGCTCGGCCGGCGCAGCGGCGGCGGCAGCGGCAGCCTCGGCGGCCTCGGCCTGCTTGCTCGCGCGCTCCTCGGCGCGCTCGGTCGCCTTCTCGCCCGGCTTGCCCTTGTTCGGGTTGTTGCGCGCGGCGCGCTCACGAACGCCAGCGGCGTCGAGGAAGCGAGCGACGCGGTCCGACGGCTGCGCACCAACCTTGAGCCAGTGCGACACGCGCTCGGCGTCCATCTTCACCCGCTCGGGCGAATCCTTGGCGAGCAGCGGGTTGTAGGTGCCCAGCTTCTCGATGAAGCGGCCGTCACGAGGGGAACGGCTGTCGGCCACGACAATGCGGTAGTAGGGACGCTTCTTGGCGCCGCCGCGGGCGAGACGAATGGAAAGTGCCATGCTGTTCAGTTCCTTACGTTGAGTTGCTGTTATTTCTTGCCAAATTTGTGAGCACCGGGCGGAAGGCCGCCAGGCAGCCCGGGAAGACCGCCGCTGCCACCGCCGAGGCCGCCGGCACCGCCGCCGCCCATCAGGCCGCCCATCGCGCCTTCGAGCCCGCCCTTGCCGAACATCGCCGCCAACTTGCCGAGGCCGCCCATCTTCTTGAGCCGCTTCATCATGCCTTCCATTTCCTGGTGCATCTTGAGCAGCTTGTTCACTTCCTGGACCGTGCGCCCGCTGCCTTTGGCGATGCGGATCTTGCGCTTGGCGTTGATGAGGTTCGGGACCGCCCGCTCCTTGGGCGTCATCGAGGTCAGCATGGCGTCGAGGTGGAGCAGCGCCTTGCCGTCCTGCGCCTTCTCCATCGCCCCTTTCACGCCCTTCAAGCCGGGCATCATCCCGGCGAGCGCGCCGAGCCCGCCCATGCGCTGCATCTGCTGGAGCTGCATGCGCAGGTCATCGAGGTCGAACTTGCCCTTGGCCATCTTGGCCGCGAGCTTCTCGGCATCCTCGACCTGGATGGTTTCGGCGGCACGCTCGACCAGGCTGACGACGTCGCCCATGCCGAGGATGCGGCCGGCGACCCGTTGCGGGTGGAACGGCTCGATCGCGTCCAGGCCCTCGCCGGTGCCGGCAAACTTGATCGGCTTGCCGGTGACCGCGCGCATCGACAGCGCTGCGCCGCCGCGCGCATCGCCGTCCATCCGGGTCAGCACCACGCCCGTGAGCTCGACCTGGCCGGCGAAGCCCTTGGCGACGTTGACCGCGTCCTGCCCGGTCAGGCTGTCGACCACCAGCAGCGTCTCGGCCGGCTTCGAGGCAGCGCTGACCGCCTTCATCTCGGCCATCAGCGCATCGTCGACGTGAAGGCGGCCGGCGGTGTCGAGTAGGAGGACGTCATAGCCTTGGAGGCGCGCCGAATTGAGCGCGCGCTCGGCGATCTGGACCGGGGTCTGGCCGGCGACGATCGGCAGCGTGTCGACGCTCGCCTGGCGCCCGAGCACTGCGAGCTGCTCCTGCGCCGCCGGGCGGGCGACGTCGAGCGAAGCCATCAGGACCTTCTTCCGGTCCTTCTCGGTCAGCCGCTTGGCAAGCTTGGCGGTGGTCGTGGTCTTACCCGAGCCCTGGAGGCCGACCATCATGATCACGGCGGGCGGCGCGACATTGGTGTTGAGCTCGGCTGTATCGGGCCCTAGCATCGCCACCAGCGCGTCGTGGACGATCTTGACGACCTGCTGGCCAGGGGTAACCGAGCGGAGCACTTCCTGCCCGACCGCGGCCTCGGTCGCCTTGTCGACGAATTCGCGCGCAACGGGGAGCGCGACGTCGGCTTCGAGCAGCGCCACGCGGACTTCGCGCATTGCCGCGCGCACGTCCGCCTCGGTCAGCGCACCGCGCCCCCGCAGCCGGTCGAAAACGCCGGAAAGCCGATCGCTCAGCGTGTCGAACATCAACTCGAACTCCCAAGCGCCAAGCGAAAAACGCCGGCGGGCGAAACCTCGCCGGCCAGCGTGCTCCGCAGAGCGCTCAATGATGGTTTGTCGTAAAGACGGCGCGGCGCTTAGCGTATCGCCGCGCGTAACTCAACCTCAGTCGGGCTTGCGCGGCCCGCGCGGACCGCGGCTGGGCCCGCCACCACCAGGCCGACCGCCGCGCGGTGCGCCGCCCGGGCCGCCCGGACGCCCGCCAGGCCGGCCGCCGGTGCCGCCCGGTCGCGCCCCACGCGGATTGCGCCCGCCGCGGTCGACCAGTTCGCCCTGTCGCGGCGCGGTCCGCACCGGCGCGGCATCGCGCGGGGCGACCGAATAGCCCTCCTTGAGCAAGGCGGTGAACGCCGTCCGCGTGCTCGCCGCGATCGCGTCCTGCAATTCCTTGGGCAGGTCGGCGAGGGTGACGTTGCCGTGGATCGCCTGCACCTGCCGCAGCAGATTGTTGGGCAGCCCACCGCTCGCGGCCTTGATCGCCGCAATGGCGTCGAGCACCGCGGAAAAGATCACGGACTGCATCACGTCGGTGGCGGCTCTGGGCATTGCCCCTCAAACTCCTGGCAGGTGGACTAAGGTTCCGCGCGTCCCTAAGTCGCGCGGACCCATGGCGCGCCCCTTCCACAAGATGCACGGTCTCGGCAACGACTTCGTGATCCTCGATGGTCGCGAGGAGCCGCTGACGGTGACCGAACCGCTCGCCCGCGCGCTCGCCGACCGCCGCACCGGGATCGGCTGCGACCAGCTCATCCTCCTCGACCGCAGCGCCGTCGCCGACTTGCGGATGCGCATCTTCAATCACGATGGCGGCGAAGTGCAGAGCTGCGGCAACGCCAGCCGCTGCGTCGTCGCGCTGACCGGCGCCGCCACCATCGAGACCGCCGGCGGGGTCATCAACGGCGCGGCCGACGGCGACCAGGTCGCGGTCGACCTCATCATACCCAAGTTCGCCTGGGACGAGATCCCGATCACCTATCCGATGGACACCGCGGCGGTATCGATGGGCTGGGGTCCGCTCGAAAAGCCGATGGCGGTCAACGTCGGCAATCCGCACCTGATCTTCTTCGTCGACGATCTCGACGCCATCGACCTCGCCCGCCTCGGCCCGAGCATCGAGCACGACCCCGCCTTCCCCGAGCGGATCAACGTCAACGTCGCGCAAGTGACGGGCGGCGCGATCCGGCTGCGGACGTGGGAGCGCGGCGCCGGCCTAACCCTCGCCTGCGGCACCGGCGCCTGCGCCACCGCGGTCGCTGCGATCCGCTCGAAGCGCGTCACGTCGCCGGTCACGGTAACCATGCCCGGCGGCAGCCTGATGGTCGCCTGGACCCCCGGCCAGCCGGTGCGGATGATCGGCGACGCCACTTATGTCTTCAAAGGCGAGATCGACCTCGCCCGCTTCGGCGCATGATCCTGGAAAGTTTGCAGCAATGAGTTGGCTCGACCGCCTGACCGGCGGCTTCAAGAAGACCGCGGACCGGCTCGGCGACAATCTGTCGGGGCTGACCAGCAAGGCCGCGCTCGACACCTCGACCCTCGACGACATCGAGGAAGCGTTGATTGCCTCCGACCTCGGCCCCGAAGCGTCGAAGCGCATCCGCGCCGCGATCGCCGCGCGTCGCTTCGAGCAGCTCGACGAACGCGGCCTGCGCACCATCCTCGCCGAGGAGATCGAGGCGATCCTCGCCCCCGTCGCCAAGCCGCTCGACGTGTGGGGTTTCCCCCGCCCGCACGTCATCCTTGTGATCGGGGTCAACGGAAGCGGCAAGACCACCACCATCGGCAAGCTCGGCCACCTGCTCAAGGAGCAGGACTATGGCGTGACGCTCGCCGCCGGCGACACCTTTCGCGCCGCCGCCATCGAGCAATTGAAGATCTGGGGCGAGCGGATCGGTGCGCCGGTCATCGCCGGCAAGGAAGGCGGCGACGCCGCCGGGATCGTCTACGACGGGGTCAAGCAGGCGACCGCCACCGGCATCGACGCGCTGATCGTCGACACCGCCGGCCGGCTGCAGAACAAGACCCACCTGATGGAAGAGCTCGCCAAGGTCCGCCGCGTGCTCGGCCGCCTCAATCCCGAGGCGCCGCACGACGTGGTGCTGGTGCTCGACGCCACCACCGGCCAGAACGCGCTCAACCAGATCGAGGTGTTCCGCGACCTGGCAGGAGTGACCGGACTGGTGATGACCAAATTGGACGGCACCGCGCGCGGCGGCGTGCTGGTCGCGGCGGCCGAAAAATTCGGCCTGCCCATCCACGCGATCGGCGTGGGCGAAGGGGTCGAGGACCTCCGTCCGTTCGATCCCCGCGCGGTCGCCCGCGCCATCGCGGGGCTTTACGAATGAGCGGCAAGACCAAAGCCGAGCCGCAGGGCGCTTCCAAGCTGCTGATCGACTTAGGGCCACTGCTGGTCTTCTTCCTCGTCAACTTTTTCGCGCCGGTCGATCCGCTGGTGAAGATCTTCGTCGCCACCGGTGCCTTCATGGTCGCGATGGTGGTGGCGATGATCTACTCGGCGATCCGCTTCCGCTCGATCTCTCCATTGCTGTGGTTCTCGGGCGTTACCGTGGTGATCCTCGGCGGCCTCACCCTGTGGCTGCACGACGAGACCTTCATCAAGATGAAGCCGACGCTCTACTATCTGCTCGTCGCGGGGCTGCTCGGCTTCGGCCTGTGGACCGGTCGGCCGCTGCTCAAGCTGGTGCTCGGCAGCGCCTATCCGGGGCTCGATGCCGAGGGCTGGCGCAAGCTCACGCGCAACTGGGCGTTCTTCTTTCTTGGCATGGCGGTGCTCAACGAGCTTGTCTGGCGGCACAGCAGCACCAATTTCTGGGTCGGCTTCAAAATCTGGGGCGCCATCCCCCTCACCTTCCTGTTCGCCGCCCTCAACGTGCCCATGCTCCTGAAGCACGGGCTCAATAATGAGACGGCCGAGCCGACCGAACCGGGACCCGTCGAATGAGTGAATTCGCCCTTTCGATCCGCGGCCTGCGCAAAGCCTACGCCAGCGGCACCGAGGCGCTCAAAAGTGTCGACCTCGACATCAAGCATGGCGAGATCTTCGCGCTCCTCGGCCCCAACGGCGCCGGCAAGACCACGCTGATCTCGATCGTCTGCGGGCTGGTCACCGCCACCGACGGCACCGTGCTGGTCGATGGCAAGCATTGGCGCGACGACTACCGCCACGCGCGCACCCGCATCGGCCTGGTCCCGCAGGAACTGACCATGGACGTGTTCGAGCCTTTGCTCTCGACCGTCAGCTTCAGCCGCGAACTGTTCGGCAAGCCCGCCGACCCCGCCAAGATCGAGCAGATCCTCCGCGACCTGTCGCTGTGGGACAAGCGCAAGAGCATCCTGAAAGACCTCTCGGGCGGCATGAAGCGCCGGGTGATGATCGCCAAGGCGCTGGCGCACGATCCCGACATCCTCTTCCTCGACGAGCCGACCGCCGGGGTCGACGTCGACCTGCGCAAGGATATGTGGGCGATGGTCCGTCGCCTGCGCGACCGCGGCACCACCATCATCCTCACCACGCACTATATCGAGGAAGCCGAGGAAATGGCCGACCGCGTCGGCGTCATCAACCACGGCGAGCTGATCCTGGTCGAGGACAAGGACGAGTTGATGAAGAAGCTCGGCCGCAAGGAGCTTCACCTCCAGCTCGCCGAACCGCTCGACGCCATCCCCCCGGCGCTGGGCGACTGGAACCTCAGCCTCGACCACGACGGCACCCAACTCACCTACGTCTTCGACGGCAAGGCCGAGCGGACCGGCGTGCCGAGCCTGCTCGCCGCCGTCCGCGACGCCGGCGTCACCTTCAAGGACCTCGACACCAAGAGCAGCAGCCTCGAGGACATCTTTGTCGGGCTCATCCACCAGGGGAATGCCAAGTGACCCACGGCCCCCATCTCCGCTCGCCCCGAGCGGAGGCGCGCAGCGCCGCAGTCGAGGGGCGTCTCGCACCGCGCCTCTCGACGTCGCTCGGGACGAGCGTGACCCTCTGCAAGGACCTTGCACGATGAACCTGCGCGGCGTCTGGGCAATCTATAAATTCGAGATGCACCGGTTTCGGCGGACGCTGTGGACCGGCCTCGCGGTCCCGGTGATCACCACCAGCCTCTACTTCATCGTTTTCGGCAGCGCGATCGGCAGCCGGATGACCGAGATCGGCGGCGTTCCCTATGGCGCTTTCATCGTCCCCGGCCTGATGATGCTGAGCCTGTTCACCGAGAGCATCTTCAACGCGAGTTTCGGCATCCACATGCCGCGCTTCACCGGCACCATCTACGAAATCCTCTCGGCCCCCTTGTCGGCGTTTGAGACGGTGCTCGGCTACGTCGGCGCGGCGGCGACCAAGGCGATGAGCGTCGCGCTGGTGATCTTCCTCACCGCACACCTGTTCGTGCCGGTGATCGTCATCCACCCGCTCTACGCGCTGTTGTTCCTCGCGCTGGTCGCCTTCACCTTCTGCATGTTCGGCTTCATCATCGGCATCTGGGCCAAGGGGTTCGAGCAGCTGCAGGTGATCCCGCTGCTGGTGGTGACCCCGCTCACCTTCCTCGGCGGCGCCTTCTACTCGATCGACATGCTGCCCCCGACGTGGCGGCAGATCACGCTGTTCAACCCGGTCGTCTATCTGATCAACGGCTTCCGCTGGACCTTCTTCGGCACCGCCGACGTGGCGTTCGGCACCGCGCTCGCCGCCACCGCGGCCTTCGCGCTCGCCTGCCTGGCGGGCATCTGGTGGATCTTCCGGACGGGCTACCGGCTCAAGGCGTAACGCGATCCGCTCGTCCTGAGCGGAAGCCTGCAGGGCTGTAGTCGAAGGGCGCCTCGCGGCACGCCCTTCGACGTCGCTTCGCTCCGCTCAGAACGAGCGGAAAGCGGTCAGATCGCGCTGAACCGCTCCTGCACCTTGTCCCAGTTGACCACGTTCCACCACGCCTTGAGATATTCCGGCCGGCGGTTCTGATACTTGAGATAGTAAGCGTGCTCCCACACGTCGTTGCCGAGGATCGGCGTGCCCTTGCGCTCGGCGACGTCCATCAGCGGATTGTCCTGATTGGGGGTCGAGACGACGTCGACGCCCTCGCCCGGCACCGCGATCAGCCATACCCAGCCCGAGCCGAAGCGGCCGGCGCCGGCGGCGTTGAACTGCTCCTGCAGCTGTTCGATCCCGCCGAACTTAGCGTTGATCGCCTCGGCCAGCGCGCCCTGCGGACCCGAGCCGTTGCCCGGCCCCATGATCTCCCAGAAGAAGCTGTGGTTCCAGTGCCCGCCGCCATTGTTGCGGACGACCGGCTTGGCCGAACCCGCATTCTTGACGATCTCCTCGAGGCTCTTGCCCTGGAGGCTGGGGTCCGCCTCGACCGCCTTGTTCAGATTGTCGACATAGGCCTGGTGATGCTTGTCGTGGTGAAGCTGCATGGTCTGCGCGTCGATGTACGGCTCCAGCGCATCATAGGCGTAGGGCAGCGGGGCGACTTCGAAGGCCATGAGGTTTCTCCTGGATGAATGGATGAGGCGCATGTGGTTTGCGCGGTGGGGCAAGTCAACGACGCCACCGTCGTCATTGCGAGCCTAGCGAAGCAATCCAGTGCACGACGTCGCAGAGTGGATTGCTTCGCCTGCGGCTCGCAATGACGAGGAAAACTACGCCGCCTCGCCCTCGAGCAGCTTGTGCCGCTTCAGCGCATGGCGGAGCTGGTCGTAGCTCAACGACAGCGCCGCCGCGGTCGCACGCTGGTTGTAGCGGTTGGTCCGCAGCGCCTCCTCGAGCAACGCGCGCTCGTAGCTCGTCACCGCCGCGCGGAAATCGCCGGTGACCGCACTTGGCGCCGGCACCGGCGTCACTTCGGCCGCCGGTTCGACGGGCCCGGCCGGCGCCGGCGGCGCGGCAACCGCCGCAACCGGCGCCATCGGCCCTTCGCCCGGCGACCAGGGCGAGGCGAACGGATCGAACTGGATCGCGCCGATCGGCCGCTCGGGATCCTCCCAGCGGTAGACCGCGCGTTCGACCACGTTGCGCAATTCGCGAACATTGCCCGGCCACGGATAGCGCTCGAGTTCGGCTTGCGCGCCCGGCGCGAAGCCCGGCCAGCCCGGCCAATCGAGCTCCACCGCCATCCGCCGCCCGAAATGCTCGGCGAGCAGGGGCACGTCGCCCTGGCGCAGCCGCAGAGGCGGCAAGGTGATGACCTCGAAGCTCAGCCGGTCGAGCAAATCGGCGCGGAACCGCCCCTCGTCGACCAGCCGCGGCAGATGCTCGTTGGTGGCGGCGACGATCCTGACGTCGACCTTGATCGGCTTGGACGCGCCGATCCGGGTAATCTCGCCATATTCGACCGCGCGCAGCAGCCGGTCCTGCGCGGGGGAGCTCAGCGTCGCCAGCTCGTCGAGGAACAGCGTCCCGCCGTCGGCCTCCTCGAACCGCCCGTGGCGGGTCTTGCCGGCCCCGGTGAAGCTCCCCGCTTCGTGCCCGAACAGCTCGGCCTCGATGAGGTTCTCGGGCAGCGCGGCGCAGTTCATCGTCACCAGCGGCCCGGCCCAGCGCGACGACAGATGGTGCAGGCGCTCGGCGATCAATTCCTTGCCCGTTCCGCGCTCACCGATCACAAGCACCGGACGGTTGAGCGGAGCAGCGCGGCTGGCCCGCTCGACCGCGTCGAGGAAAGCGAGGCTCGAGCCGATGAAGTTCTGCGTCCGCTGCACCCCATCAGTTGGTGGATTTCACGCAAGCTTGGCAAGCCATTTCAACTCGGCCACCCCGCCCTTGGCAGACGAATATGAGGGTTCTGCAGATTCGTCGAATTTGGCACGGCCCCTGCATAGTATGGGGCATGACAGGGCATATTCTGGTTCACGAGGGTAATCGATGAGCATCTTTTCCCGTACCCGGGACATCATGGCAGCGAACTTCGCCGAGCTGCTCGACCGGGCCGAAGACCCCGGACGGATGATCCGGATGATCATTCTCGAAATGGAAGAAACGCTGGTCGAGGTCCGCGCCACCGCCGCGCGCTGCATCGCCGACGCCAAGGAAATGCGCCGGGCGATGGTCCGCCTCGACGGCCTCAAGGACGGCTGGACCGAAAAGGCCGAGCTGGCGCTGTCGAAGGGCCGCGAGGACCTCGCCAAGGCCGCGCTGGTCGAGCGCCAGAAGGCGGCCGACATGTCCAAGGGCCTCGAGGAGGAGATCGCGGTCGTCGAGGATACCCTCAAGGGTTACGAGGCGGACATCGCCAAGCTCCAGGGCAAGCTGCGCGAAGCTCGCGCCCGCCAGAACAGCATCTCCACCCGGATCGAGAGCGCGGTCACCCGCGCCCGCGCCCGCGAGCTCCTCAACGGCAGCCGCACCGAAGACGCGTTCAGCCGGTTCGAGCTGCTCGAGCGGCGCGCCGACTTCGCCGAAGGTCGCGCCGAGGCACTGGGGATGACCGGGCCCAAGAGCCTGGAAGAAGAGATTGCCGACCTGAAGGCCGAGGACGCGGTCGACGCCGAACTCGAGGCCCTGAAGGCGCGGCTCGCAGGCAAGGGGAATTAATCAGTGGATATCGTTCCGGTCGTCGCCCTGTGCGTCCTGTTCATCGGACTGCCGTGGCTGATTTTCCATTACATCACCAAGTGGAAGACCGCCGCTACCCTCACTGGCTCGGACGAGAAGCTGCTCGACGAGCTGTATGAACTCGCCCGCCGGCTCGATGACCGGCTTTGCTCGATCGAGCGGATCATGACCGCCGACGATCCCAACTGGAAAGCCAAGTGCACGCCCGAGGCGCCGCGCCTGAGCAGCACGACCAGTGAGTTCGACCTCGACGCCGAGCTCGCCCGTCTCTCGGCCCGCACTCGTGAACGGGAGTCCCGCTGATGGCCTCGCAGCCGCCCCTTCGGACCAAATTCTACAAGAACAAGCGTGACGGCAAGGTGATGGGCGTGTGCGCCGGCATCGCCGACTATACCGGGCTCGACGTCACCGTCGTCCGGATCGGGATGTTCCTCGCGCTGTGGCTGAGCGGGTTCAGCATCCTGCCGGTCTATTTCATCGCCGGGTGGATCGCCGACGACACCCCGCGCGAGGTCGCGCTGGAAAGTGCCGACGAGCGCCGCTTCTGGCAGGGCGTGCGTCAGTCGCCGGCCCGCACCGCGCGCGACATCCACGCCCGCTTCCGCGAGATCGATCGCCGGCTTGCCGACGTCGAGAGCTACACGCTCAGCAACAACCGCAGTCTCGCCAACGAGATTGAGCGGCTGCGCTGATCCACACGACAAAGGGGGACTTTTCCGATGGATCCTGAAGTGATCGAGGTGTTCGGCTTCCTGACCAAAATCTTGCCGATGGTGATCATGATCGTGGCGATCGGCGTCGGCGGGTCGTTGCTGCACACCTGGCTCAAGATCAAGAACGGCTATCCGCTGACCAGCAGCTGGGGCCTGCCGCTGCACCCCAAGAAGGATAACGAGGCGCAGGAGCGTATCCGCCTGCTGACCCAGGAAAACGCCCAGCTTCGTGCCGAGGTCAGCGCGATCAAGGACCGCCTGGTCACCGTCGAGCGGATTGTCACCGACGATGGCGCCCGCCTCGCCCGCGAAATCGACAACCTCCAGATCACGAGGAACTGACGCGCGATGGACCAGATCGTCTTCCTCATCCCGATCCTCGCGATCCTCTTGGGGCCGCTGATGTACTGGATGAAGATCAAGGAAAAGCAGCTCGACCGGAACAGCGGCCTCGCCGCCGAGAAGGCCGCGCAATATGTCAGCCGCGTCCATGAGCTCGAGGAGCGGCTCAAGGTGGTCGAGCGGATCGTCACCGACGGCGGCTATGAGACTGCCGCGCAGATCGAGGCACTTCGCCGCCCCACCCTCGCCAAGCCGGACGACATCCATGCATGACCATATCGCCAGTTGGATCTGGGTGCTGATCCCGCTCGCCGCCATCGGCATCGCCCCGTTCAAGATGTGGCTGCGGATGAAGGAGCGGCAGCTCGACAGCCAGTCGGGTCTCGCGGCCGAGAAAGCCGCGCAATATGCCACCCGCGTATCCGAGCTCGAACAGCGCGTCCGTGTGCTCGAGCGGATCATGACCGACGGCGGGGTCCAGACCGCCGCGCAGATCGAGGCGCTGCGTGACGTCCCCTCGTCCAGTAGCGTGAGCGAAAGAGTCCGATGAATCCTCCCGAATTCATAATCACGATCCTGATCATCGTCGGCGTGTTCAGCATCATTCGCGGCCGAATGGGTCTGCCGCCGATCCGCTCGCATTGGCGCGACCGCCGCCGCGGCTTCATCGACGACCGCGACGACGATCGCGGCCAGGCCGAAGCCGCGCGGCTGAGCGAGGAAGTGCGCGCGCTCAAGGAGCGCATTCAGGTGCTCGAGCGGATCACCGTAGAAAAGGAAAGCAGCCTGGCGCGCCAGATCGACGACCTGCGCGACCGCTAAGCACGACAGGGGAGTTTGTGATGGTTCCGGAAGACGAATTCACCGTGGCGATGATCTGTTCGCTGATCTTCTTCGCCAGCACGATGTGGCTGATGTTCCGCAACTGGCGGCTGAAGCGCAAGCTGCGCAAGCTCCGCCTCGCCCAGTTCGCGCCCGCGGCGCCGCTCCCGCCCGCGCCGCCGCAAGTGCTACCGGCCCAGCCCGATCCGCAGATCGCCGAACTGAAGGAGCGCATCAAAGTGCTCGAGCGGATCACCGTCGATCGCGAAGGCTCGCTCGCGCGCGAGATCGAGTTGCTGCGAGACCGGGCCTGATCGGGAACAGGAATGATTGCGGAAGAGCGACGTTCACCCCTGACACGCGGATCATGATGTCGCGATGAGGGTCGCTTTCCTGTTCTAGCGTTGAGTATCGCGGGATTTCCGACGTTCCGACGTAAGATCAATTCCCAGCCGTTCGACACGGTCATAAAATGTCTTCCGTGCCAGGCCGAGGCGTTTGATCGCCAATCCGATATTGCCGCCGGCTTGACGTATAGCCGCGACGATCTCGCTTCGTTCGAAGGTTGCGAGCCGGCTCTTCAACGAGCGATCGGCAGTGCTTCCATCGACGGCGTGCGGATCGTCGCCGTGCCCAAAGACGGCGGCCATCGCGAAATTGCGCAGTTCGCGGACATTGCCGGGCCAAGGGTGTTGCCTGACGTGCTCGAGCATCGCCGCATCGGCAACAAAATTTGAATCGGCGCGACGCTCGCGCGCTTCACGAACGAACAGGTCGAACAGCAGCAGGGCATCTTCCTGGCGCTCGCGCAGCGGAGGAATGCGCAGCCGGGCCGACGTCAGCCGGTGATAAAGGTCGGCCCGGAACGCACCGCGCTCCACCGTCTGTTCGAGGCCGGGCTTGGCGGTCGCGACCACGCGCACGTTGATGATGTCCGGACGTTCGGCACCGGGCAATTGCAGCTCGCCCTCTTCCATCACGCGCAGCAGCCGCGCCTGCAACGGCAGGGGCAGGCCTTCGATCTCGTCGAGCAACAAGGTGCCGCTGTTGGCCGCGGCGATCTGGCCCTGGCTGCGGGGCAGGCCTGCGCCGGTCGCCGACGAGACGCCGAACAGCGCTTGCCCGAGCCGGGTCTCGTCGTCCGCAGCGCAATTGACCGGAATGAACGGACGACCGGCGCGCGGACCGAGCCGGTGGAGCAACTGGGCCACGACCTCCTTGCCGACGCCGGTCTCCCCCTCGACCAGCACGTCGATGTCGGCCGCCGCGAGCTCGCGTACCAGCGACCGCAGCCGCGCCATGACCAGGCTGGCGCCGATCAGCGGACTGCTGGCATCGCTGGCCTCGGCGGCAGCTCGCAGGCGGCGATTCTCGATCTGCAGGGCGCGCTTTTCCAGCGCGCGCCCGATCACCGCCAGCAGATGATCGATCGCGAAGGGCTTGGTGATGAAGTCGTAAGCGCCGAGCTTGAGTGCCTGCACCGCCATGGGAACGTCGCCATGACCGGTCATCAGGATAAGCGGGATGTCGCGATCGATCGAGTGGACGCGGCCGAGCAATTGCAGCCCGTCCATGCCCGGCATCCGGACGTCGGAAACCACCACGCCGTCGAACAATCCGGTGAGTGCGCCGAGCGCGGCCTCGGCATTGGGAAAGGCTTGAGCAGGCAGGCCAGCCAGGTCGAGCGCTTGCAGAACCGCGGCGCAAAGCTCGGGGTCGTCCTCGACGACGAAGACCGGCTGGTCGATGACACTCATGGCACGAACGGCAAGGTCAGGATGAAGCAGGCGCCGCTTCTCGCGGACGAGTCGAGGGTTAAATCGCCGCCCGTTTCGCGCGCGATCGTACGGGCAATTGCCAAACCGAGGCCAAGACCGCCGGGCTTGCCACTTTCAAAGGGTTCGAACAGGCTGGTCTCAAAGGCGGGGTCGACGCCGCCGCCATTGTCGGCGACGCGGATCTCGACCGTATCGGCGCGTTCCGTCGCGGTGACGGTGACGGCGCCGCTTTCCCTTCCCTCGACCTCGTCGAGCGCGTTGCGCAGGAGGTTGATGAGCACCTGCTCGTGCCGGACGCGGTCGCCGACGAGCACTCGTTTGCGCACCGTGCGCGGGGCGTCGACGGTGATCCGGCCGCGCCCCCTTTTGCCGATCAGCAGCATCGCGCCGTCCAGCATTGATCCCAGCTCGGCATGGACCGGGGTCGGCATCTTGCGGCGGGTGAAGTCGCGCAGCTCGGAGGTGATCGTCCCGATCCGACCGGTCAGCGCGACGATGCGCAAGAGGTTTTCGCGTGCCGCGCGGGCATTCTGGCGGTCGATCAGCGCCGCGCCATTCTCGGCGAAGGTGCGGATGGCGGCGACCGGCTGATTGATCTCGTGGGCGACGCCCGCGGTGATCTGGCCCAGCGTGCCGAGCCGATTGGCATGGGCCAGGTCCTCACGCGCTGATTGGTAGCGGGCATTTGCTTCCTCGCGCTCCTCCGACTGGATCCGCAATTGTTCGTTCGCTTCCTGAAGCTCCGCCGTCCGCTCGCGCACCTCTCTTTCGAGCCGTTCGCCGACCCGGGCGAGGAGGCGCTGCTTTTCGCGCTGCCGAAAGGCGATCCCCAGCAAGGCGCCCACGAACAGCAACGCGGCCAGCGCCCAGGTGACGGCCTCGCTGCGCGCGGCCGCCAGCGGGGCCGCCAGTGGGGACAGGTGATAGAGACGGCCACCGGCGAGCGGCGCCGGCACGCTGGCAAGGCGGAAGCGCTGGTCGTCGCCGCGGCTGACCACGGTGGCATCGGCACCGGCGATCCTCAGCGGCACCAGCTGAGGCGGCCGGGCGCCGAACTGCAGCGACCGCTGAGCGCTAACGAGCGTGGCGGGATCGAGCGCCGCGGTCGCGCCAAAACGCCAGCCGGGCACGCTCGTCACCAGGATGACGCCATGCGGATCGGTGACAAAGCTGATCCCCTCGCTGCGCCGCCAGGTCGCTTCGACCCGGTCGAACTCGACCTTGACGATGATCGCTCCCACCGCGCGCCCGTCCTGGTCGATGCGGCGCGCGAGGTATAGACCGGGCCGCCCGCTCACGGTGCCGAGTGCGAATAGCTCCGCCGAGCCGCGGCGCATCGCATCCTGGAAGTAAGGCCGGAAGCCGTAATTCTGTCCGACGAAGCTGGTCGGCAATCGCCAATTGCTGGCGACGCGCGTGATCCCTTGCGCGTCGATCAGATAGATGGCTGCGGCGTCGGTCCGCTTCGCGAGCAGTTCGAGTTGGCGGTCGAGGCGCAGCCGCGCGGCCGCGTCGCCCGACGTCAGCACCCGCACCGCGTCGGGAAATTCGGCGAGCGCGAGCGGAAGCAGGCGGAACTTCTGCAACTCGCTGCCGAGCAGTCCGACATGGACCTGCGCGGTTTGTGCCGCAGCATCGTCGGCAACCCGCCGCGCCCGCGAATCCGCCCACGTGAGCACGCCCCAGGCGAGCGCTGCGAGCAGCAACGCCGCGGCCCCGGCGACGGCCGTGATTCGCCAGCCGCGGCGACCGCTCATCATGTGTGGATTTCCACACAAATCGTGCGATTGCCGAATTTCCCGATGAGAGAGGAATTTGCGAGCACCGCGACAAACTCGCCGGATTCCAGGCGCTTAGCGGTCTTACGCAGCAATTTTGGAACTGGCTTCATCGAACCATAGGATGCACGAGCGGCACCGGGTGGCAAGGCCAGCCGGTTTCGTGGAGGAGAGTTGAGATTTCGATCATCGTCGCGCCCGGGGCGAGCACGGCACCACGCCGTCCGCTCACCCATCACCTGTATGTGCAGGTGCTAATCGCCATCGCGCTCGGCGTGCTAGTCGGCCATTTCTGGCCGAAGACCGGCGAAGCGCTCAAGCCACTCGGCGACGGCTTCATCAAGCTGGTGAAGATGATCATCGCGCCGGTCATCTTCCTGACCCTGGCGACCGGCATCGGCCACATGCGCGAGATGGCCGCGGTCGGCCGCGTCGCCGCCAAGGCGCTGGCCTATTTCCTCTTCTTCTCGACCCTTGCGCTGATCGTCGGCCTGATTGTCGCCAACGTCGTGCAGCCGGGCGCCGGGATGAATGTCGACCCCGCCACCCTCAACGCCGGGGCGGTGGCCAGTTATTCGGCCCAGGCGCACGCGACCACCATTACCGGCTTCATCCTGGAGATCATCCCGACCACCATGGTCTCGGCGCTGACCGAAGGGTCGATCCTGCAGACCCTGTTCGTCGCCATCCTGTTCGGCATCGCCTTGTCGCTGGTCGGAGCGCCGGCGCAGCCCGTCCTCGACTTGCTCGAGCGGATCAGCCTGGTCGTCTTCCGCGTCGTCGGCATCCTGATGCGCGCCGCGCCGATCGGGGCGTTCGGGGCGATCGCCTTCACCATCGGCGCCTATGGCATCGGCACGCTCGCCAACCTCGGCGCCTTGCTGCTGACCTTCTACCTCACCTCGCTGATCTTCGTGCTGGTGGTGCTCGGCACCGTCGCGCGGCTCAATGGCTTCTCGATCCTCCGCCTGATCCGCTACCTCAGGGCCGAACTCCTGCTCGTGCTCGGCACCTCATCGTCCGAAGCCGCCTTGCCAGCACTGATCGACAAGATGGAGCGAGCCGGCTGCGCGCGCAGCGTGGTCGGCATGGTGGTGCCGACCGGCTATTCCTTCAATCTCGACGGCACCAACATCTACATGACGCTTGCCGCGCTGTTCATCGCCCAGGCGACGGGCGTGCACCTCACGCTGGGTGAGCAGGTCGCCCTGCTGCTGGTGGCGATGCTAAGTTCCAAGGGCGCCGCCGGAGTCACCGGCGCGGGGTTCATCACGCTGGCCGCGACCCTGTCGATCGTGCCCTCGGTGCCGGTCGCGGGGATGGCGCTGATCCTCGGCATCGACCGCTTCATGAGCGAGTGCCGCAGCCTCACCAACTTCATCGGCAATGCCGTCGCGACCATCGTCGTCGCGCGCTGGGAAGGCGCGCTCGACCGCGACCGGCTTGCCCTCGCGCTGTCCGGCAAGGCGCCGGTGCCCGCGCCGTTCGCGCCGCAAACCATCATCACGGAGGAGGGCCCCGCTGCCAGCAGCGCGCGGCCGCAGGACTGATCGAGAGGGGAAACATCATGCGTGCCAGATCACTGCTTCTTGCCGGCGCGGCGCTGGCGGCGCCCGCCGCCCTGCGCGCGCAGGCCGCACCGAGCGCGCCACCGCCCGCACCGACCGAAGGGACGGTCGCGATCACACCGACGGGTAACATCGTCGCCGACCCGGCGGCGCCTTCGGTCACCACCGCACCGGCCGGCAACAGCGGCGCGGACGTGGTCGTGGTGGGATCGCGGATCGCGGGCGCCAAGGTCAATGAAGCGCTGCCGGTCGTGGTGGTCGGCCGCGACAAGCTCGACAGCATCGGCGCGGTCAGCGGCGACGAACTCATCCGCAGCATCCCGCAGATGGGCGACGTCAGCTTCAACCCCAGCAACAATCCGCAGACCAGCAACGCGGCGCGCGGCGACGTCGGCTCGGTCGACCTGCGCTCGCTTGGCGTCGGCAACACGCTGGTGCTGCTCAATGGCCGCCGCGTTGTGACTCACCCGGCCAGCCAAGGGCTCTCGGACACCGGCACCGTTCCCGTGCTGAGCTACAACAGCAACGCGATCCCGACGCTCGGCCTGCAACGGCTCGAAGTGCTGCTCGACGGCGGTGCGGCGCTTTACGGGTCAGACGCGGTCGCGGGCGTGGTCAACACCGTGCTGCGCGACAATTACAGCGGCATCCGGTTGCAGGCGCAATATGGCGGCGCCGAGGGCACGCACCTGCGCGAATTCCAGGCGGGCGGGCTGTTCGGGATCAACCTAGCGCGCGGCAACATCACCGCCTCGGTCGAATATACTCACCGCCGCCCGTTGCTTGCCGAGGACCAGGATTTCACGGCCTCGGCCGACCTGCGCCCACTGTTCGCCGACGATCCCGATTTCGCCGGCTCGACCACGCCCGACGGACGCGCGACGCGCGGCACGTGGCCGGCGCTGCAGGTTCCGGTGACGGGCGGACGGCCGCGGATAGGCACCACCAACCTCACCTCGGCGGCCGGCTCGTTCACCATCCGGCCAACCAGCCTGGGCGGCTGCACCCGCGCGCTGACCCCGGACCTGTGCCTGGTCAACACCGCGCTGGCGACCACCGGCGCCTTCCGCAACCTGCGCTACGACACGGCGGTCGGGACCACGGTGCTGCCCCGGATCGATCGCATCAACGCTTTCGCCAACGGGCACTACGGCCTGACCAACTCGCTGACGCTGTTCAGCGAATTGGGCTACTATCGCTCCCACTCGCTCAACATCCAGCCACCGGTCATCAACCTCAACCAGATCTGGATCCCGGCCTCCAACTATTACAACCCGTTCGGACCGACCACGATCAACGGCCAGCCGAACCCCAATCGCCTGCCGGGTCTGGTCAACGTGCCGGCCGCGGGGCTGCCGGTGCTGCTCACCACCTACCGCTACGTCGACACCGGTCCGCAGACCGTGGACGTCAAGAGCTCGCAGCTGCGCGCACTCGTCGGCCTCAAGGGCGAGACCATGGGCTTCAAGTGGGACAGCGCGCTGACCTATTCGCGCGCCCGGACGGTCGACAGTTCGTTCGCCGTGCGCAGTTCGGCGCTGCAGCGGAGCCTCGCGCTGTCGACGCCCGATGCCTACAACCCGTTCAACGGCGGCTGCCTCGACACGCTCAGCTACGGCGACTGCACGCCCAGCTCGCAAGCCGCGATCGACGCGATCGGCTTCCAGCTCAAGCGCCGTTCGACGACGTCCCTGGCGATGGCCGACTTCCGCGCCTCCAACTCGCGACTGTTCAGCCTGCCGGGCGGCAATGTCGGGCTCGCCATCGGCGGCGAGGTCCGTCGCGAAACCCAGCGCGACGACCGCGATAGCGCCGTCGATGGCTCGTCGCCCTTCGTCGACGCGGTTTCGGGCGCGGTGACCATCAGCGATGCCGCGGCGGTCAGCGACAATCCCGATACCCACGGCAGCCGCACAGTTGCCGCCGCCTACGCCGAATTGGCGGTGCCGGTCATTTCGCCGGAAATGCACGTGCCGCTGGTTCGCAGCCTCGACCTGCAATTGGCCGGTCGTTTCGAGCATTACAGCGACTTCGGCAGCGTCGCGCGGCCCAAGATCGCCGCCGCCTGGGACGTGATCGACGGCTTGCGCTTTCGCGGCTCTTATTCGAAAGGCTTCCGCGCCCCCAACCTCGAGCAGGTCAATGCGGTCGAATATGCGCGGCTGGCGACCGGGCAGGATCTCATCCGCTGCCAAGCCGACTTGAACGCCGGGCGCATCACCAGCTTCACTGCCTGTGGCAACAACGTCGGCTTCTCCCGCCGGGTGTCGGGCAATCCCGACCTCAAGCCGGAAAAGAGCACTAATTATAATCTCGGCACGGTGATCGAACCCAAGTTCATCCCGCACGGCCTCGGCCGGATGACCTTCACCGCCGATTATTGGTCGATCAAGCAAAAGGGCATCGTCGGCATCCTCGGCGCGGACACCGCGCTGGCGCTCGACTATCTGCTGCGGCTGCAGGGCTCGTCCAATCCGAACGTCATCCGCAGCGCGCCCAATGCCGACGATGTCGCTTTCTTCGCCGGGACGGGGATCGCGCCCGCCGGGCAGATCACCACCGTCCGCGACCAGTTCATCAACCTGCTGCCGCAGACCGTGCGCGGAATTGACCTGGGCTATTATTGGACCACGCCGCGGACTTCGATCGGTCGCTTCGATCTCTCGGTCAACACGACCCGGCTGCTCAAATTCTCGCGGCCGCCGGGCGACACGGTCGACCAGCTCGTCGCCGCCCGCGCCGCCGGCCAGATCAACCCGGCCACGCCCCTGCCGGAAACCCAGAACCTCATCGAATCCAACGGCCGCCCCAAATGGCGCGCGACCGCGTCGCTGACCTGGTCGATCGATCGCTTTCAGGTCGGCGGCTTCGCCCGCTACACCGGCGCGGTCAACGAGACCGGCTTCGTCGACGCCAACGGCGTGCCCTACCGGGTCCACGACCAGCTGACCGCCAACCTCTATGCGCAGGTGACATTCAAGAAAGGCGAGCTCTATCCGGGTTCGCTGCGCTGGCGAGTTGGGGTGCGCAACCTGACCAACGCGCAGCCGCCGCTGACCTCGACCGGTTATCTCGGCAGCCTCTATCAACCCTACGCGCGCTACTGGTACACCAGCGTCCAGACGGAGTTCTGATCGTGATCCGACGCATACTGGTGGCCGTTGCCGCCTTGCTGTCCGCCGCAGTCCCGGCTCATGCCGCCGGGCCGACGCGGATCCTGTTCATCGGCAACAGCTTCACCCAGGGCGCGCACTCGGCGGTCCGCAACTGGCGCGCCGACAGCGTCGCCGACCTCAATCGTGCGGGCTATGGCGGCGTCCCGGCGCTGTTCAAGATGTTCACGGCCGAGGCCGGGCTGAACTATGATGTCAGCCTCGAAACCGAAGGCGGCAAGACACTCGGCTTTCATTATGACGAGCGCCGCCAGCGCGTCGACCAGCCGTGGGACGTGGTAGTGCTCCAGGAGTTGAGCGTGCTCGATGGGAAGCGGCCCGGCGACCCGACCAACTACCTTCGCGACGTGGGCCGGTTCGCAACCCTCTTCCGGGCGCGCAATCCGGCCGTGCGGCTCGAGCTGATGGCGACCTGGACCCGCGCCGACCAGACCTATCGTCCCGGCGGCCATTGGTACGGCAAGCCGGTGACCACCATGGCGCTGGACCTGCGCGCCGCCGCCGACCGGGCGCGCGCCCGGACACCGAACGTCGTCGGCGTGCTGCCGGTCGGGCAAGCCTTCAACCGCGCCTTTGCCGAGCGGGTGGCCGATCCTAATCCCTACGACGGGGTGAGCTTCGGGCAGCTCGATCTGTGGTCGTACGACCAATATCATGCGAGCGTCGCCGGCTATTACCTCGAGGCGCTCGTCGTGTTCGGAAAGATCACAGGCGTGAAGCCGACCAAACTCGGCGCTCAGGAAAAGGCGGCCGACGAACTCGGCCTGTTGCCGGAACAGGCCACGGCACTTCAAAAAGTTGCCGAAGCGACCTTGATCGCGGAGGCCAATTAGTCTGGCGACCCGGAAATGGCGAAAACAGGGATGGTAGCGGAGGAGGGACTTGAACCCCCGACACGCGGATTATGATTCCGCTGCTCTAACCAGCTGAGCTACTCCGCCCCAGTGCGCTGAGGCTGCCGCCGAACCGGCGGTGCGGGCGGGCCTATATGCGCAAGCGCCCTCCCCGGTCAACGCGCCTTCTTGGGCCCGCGCTCAGTAGACGCCGGGGATCAGCCGATAACGGACGTGCGCGGCATATTCGGCATAGGCCGGGTCCTGCATCAGCCATTTCTCCTCCTCGCGGATGCGGAGCAGCTGGAAGGTCCAGGTGAACAGGTACATCAGCGCGTTCACCAGGCTCGGATAGACCATGATGAAGCCGACGTGGGTGATCGCATAGCCCATGTACATCGGGTGGCGGATTAACGCGTAGACGCCGCCGCGGCGGACCCCGCGGTTGGCGGCGATCATTCCGAAGCTGCGGTTGAGGCTCAGCTTGGCGCCGAGGCTCATCGCGAAGCCGACCCACATCAGCACCTTGCCGGCCTCGATATAGGCCGGGATGTTGGGGGCGCGGACGAACAAGGGCGTGAAGGTGCCGACCAGCGCGACGAAGATCGCCCACGGATGCCCAGCCATCGGCCCCGGCCGGCGGATCAGCAGCAACCCGACGGTCATCATCTCGCCCAGGATCAGGCCGAGGATCCACGGGTCCTGCTGCAGCGCGGTCGAGAAGCGCATCAGGAACGGCGCCGCCGCGAGGATCAGGCAGACCCGTTCGGCGATGTCGAGCCCGACCCTGACGTTGTAGGAGCGTCCGCGCGGGCTGGGGGGCGCGATCTCGGCCGTGTTCGCTGTCATGTGGCACCCCTTGCACGGGAATGGTTACCGCCGGGTTTAGCGGCTTCCCCGCGACAACGGAACCGCGCCCGTCGCCTGCCGTTGGGCCGGCGATAGGAGAATGACACCGATGGACCCGCTGACGCCGCTCGACACCCTGTGCCGGATCATCCTGCGCGCCCGCGAATATGAGGCGCAGACGCCGAGCGACTACGACCCCGGCGAGGATGCCGATAATGTCGACGACGAGGAGGAAGGCTCGCTCTCGGTCCTCGACGACGAGTTGAACGACGGGGTCGAGGAGGAATTGCAGGCGGCGTTCGACGACCTGGGCGAAGACCAACTCGCCGAAGTGCTCGCCTTCTGCTGGGTCGGCCAGGGCACCTACGACACCGGCGACTGGGACGAGGCCTATGACGAGGCCCTGACCGAAGTCCGCGCCAAGAGCGCCATCGATTCGCTGATGGAGATGCCGATGCTGGCGAGCGTGCTCGAAAGCGGCATGGCGGCATTCGACCTCACCTGCGAGGGCGTCGGCGACCTGAGCTGATTGATGCGCGACTGGTCAGCGGAAGTTGCTGACCAGCATCTTCTCCCACGGCCCGCCCAGATAGCGGTGCAGCCCCAGCCCCGCGATCTGCAGTGGGCGCGGGCGGAAGCTCGCCTGCAACGCGTCGAGCAATGCCTTGGCGGCCTTGGGCTCAGCCTTGTTCATGATCGTCACGTGCGGCCGCCAGCCCTGCCCGTCCTGTGCGGTCAGCAGCCCGTGGAAATGATTGGCAAGATCGCGGCGGATCGCTTCCAGCTCGTCGGACACGATCCGATAGGCGACCCCGCCGCCGAGGTTCATCAGCCCGGCGACGGTCGCCGCCGGCACCGGGCCAAGCGTGTGGCGCTTGAGCTCGCGCCGGGCTTCCTCCTCGGCCGAGGGCGGCAACGCGTGGAACATCGTCAGATGCGCCGATAGCTGGTTGCGCTCGGGCGGGAAGAAGCGCCGCCGCTCGCCGTCGAGCCAGGCGAAGTCGGCCTTGCCGAGCTCGGCGGTGACGATCAGTGCCCCGCTCACCGGCCCGGCCAATCGTTCTTGGTAAGTGTCGGCAGCGCCTCAAGTCCGCCCCGGTCGAGCGGCACAGTCATCGCGCCCTCGTGCATCCGCGCCTGCCGCCAGTCGACCCGGCGAAACGTCTCGCCCACCCCGGCCACTCCGCCTTCCGCCACCACCAGATAATGAAGCCGGCCCGAGCCGCAGCCGATCATCGCGTCGACGCAGGCACCAAGCTCCTCCCCCGCGCGGCCGAGCAACTTGGCCGAGGCGAGCGCGGAAGCGGCGAACAGATCCTCGCCGGGCAGCGTCGCGCTCTTCTCCGTGGCCCTGGCGGCGCCGTCCTCGACCTTGGCCTGGCGCCCGAGCCAGCGGTAGACGCCGAACAGGTTGAGCAAGGTCATCACGACGTTGGTCCACATCAGCGCCGGCTGGCCGGTCAGGAGCCCAGTCAGGAACCAGCCGATCGAGCCGATGGTAAAAATGACGAAGCCATAGCCGGTGATCCGGCTGCCGAGGTTGGAGGCGGTCAGGCAGGCGGCGAGGATGGTCGTGCCGGTCGCGACCCAAGAGGCAAGTTGATCCATCTACCCGCAATGCCGGGGCAAGCGATTCGTATCCGACTGCTGGCTTGCGGGCACGCTCAGATCTCGACCTGGCTCCCCAGCTCGACCACCCGATTGGTCGGCAGCTTGAAGAATTCCATCGCGCTTTCCGCGTTGCGCAGCATCCAGCTGAACAATTTCTCGCGCCAGATTGCCATCCCTGGCCGCGACGAGGCGATCAGCGTCTGGCGGGCAAGGAAGAAGCTGGTGTCCATCATCTTCGCCTTTGGCCCGCAGCCCTGGAGCTTCTGGAGGTCGGCGGGCACGTCGATCTCCTCCATGAAGCCGTAGCGCAGCATCACCCGGAAGAAGCCCGCGCCATAATCCTCGTGGGTCAGCCGCTTCTCGGCAGTGACGAACGGGACGTCCTCGATCCGCACGGTCAGCAGCATCACCCGCTCGTGGAGGATCTTGTTATGCTTGAGATTGTGCAGCAGCGCGTGCGGCACACCATTGGCCGAGCTGGTCATGAACACCGCCGTCCCGGGCACGCGGGTGGCGCTCACCGCCGCCGACTTGATGAACACCTCCATCGGCAGGCTCGCCTCGGCCATCCGGTTCAGCATCAGCTGCCTACCCTTCGCCCAGGTGGTAAGGAGGGTGAAAGCGATCGCGCCAATCAGCAGCGGGAACCAGCCGCCGGCGGGCACCTTGAGCAGGTTGGCGCCGAAGTAGGTCGTGTCGACCAGCAGGAATAGCGCGACCAGCGGCCACGCCTTCCACGCCGGCCACTTCCACAGCGTTCCGAACACCACCGCGATCAGCAGCGTGTCGATCGCCATCGCCCCGGTCACCGCGATCCCGTAGGCCGCCGCGAGGTTGGACGAGCTACGGAAGGTCACCACCAGCAGCACCACCATGATCATCAGCGCCCAGTTGATCGCCGGGATGTAGATCTGCCCGGCGGCGGTCTCGCTGGTGTGGGTGATCTTGAGGCGCGGGATGAAGCCAAGCTGGATCGCCTGCTGCGTGACCGAGAAAGCGCCGCTGATCACCGCCTGGCTGGCGATGATGGTGGCGGCGGTGGCGAGCAGTACCAGCGGCAGGCGAAGACCCTCGGGCGCGAGGTAGAAGAATGGGTTCTTGACCGTCTCGAGCGCTTGCGCCGGCGTCTGGGCGAGCAGCATCGCGCCCTGCCCGAGATAATTGAGCAGCAGGCAGCCCAGCACCAGGAACCAGGCGGCGCGGATCGGCTTGCGCCCGAAATGCCCCATGTCGGCGTAGAGCGCCTCGGCGCCGGTCACCGCCAGCACCACCGACCCCATCGCCAGAAAGGCACGGGTCGGCTCGGCCACGAAGAAATAGACGGCGTCGAGCGGATTGATCATCCGCAGGATGATCGTCGGGAAGGCCATGATGTGGACGATGCCCAGCACCGCCAGAACGCCGAAATAGACCAGCATCACCGGTCCGAACAGTGTGCCGACGGCGCCAGTACCCCTGCTCTGGATCCAGAACAGGCCGATCAGGATGCCGATCGCCAGCGGCAACACCAGCGGCGTGAACACCGGGCTGACCGTGGTCAGTCCCTCGACCGCCGACAGCACCGAGATCGCCGGCGTGATCATGCTGTCGCCGTAGAACAGGGCGGTGGCGAAGACCCCGAGCATGACGATCCCCGCGGTCCAGCGTCGCTTGGTTCCCGCGGTGCGGTTGATCAGCGCCAGCAGGGCGAGGCTGCCGCCTTCTCCCTTATTGTCGGCGCGCATGATGATCGTCACATATTTCAGCGTGACGATGATCATCATCGACCAGAAGATCAGGCTGAGCACGCCATAGATATGCAGCGCGTCGGGGGCGAGCTTGTGATGCCCGGCGAACGTCTCGCGAAAGGCGTAGATCGGCGAGGTGCCGATGTCTCCGAAGACGATGCCGACCGCTCCGAGCGCCAGCTTGGCGAGCGATCCCTGCGGAGCATGCGAATGGCTTTGGAGCGCTTCGCTGACGCCTTCCTCGTTGACGGGTTCGGCGGCGGCGTCGGCATTTGTCATCATTGTGAGACGCCGTGGCTAGCAAGCCCGTCGAGCTCCGGCAATCGCTCGCCAAGACCGCTGGCATGTTGCGGCAGAGCCGGGCTATAGGCGCGCGCGATCACATCATCTCAACAGCTTCGGGAAAGCGACAGTTCCATGCGCATCGGCGTGCCCAAAGAGATCAAGAATCACGAATATCGGGTCGGCCTGACCCCCGCTTCGGTCAAGGAGCTGGTGGCGGCGGGGCACGAGCTGTTCGTCGAGACCAAGGCCGGCAGCGGGATCGACTGCCCCGACAGCGCCTACCAGAAAGCCGGCGCCACCATCCTCGCTGGCCCGCAGGAAGTGTTCGACGCGGCCGAGATGATCGTCAAGGTCAAGGAACCCCAGCCCTCCGAGATCGCGCTGCTGAAGCCGCACCATCTCCTCTTCACCTACCTCCACCTCGCCGCCGACAAGGCGCAGGCCGAGGGGCTGATGAAGTCGGGCGCGACCTGCATCGCCTATGAGACGGTCACCAGCCGCACCGGCGCGCTGCCGCTGTTGAAGCCGATGAGCGAAGTCGCCGGCCGCATGTCGGTCCAAGTCGGCGCGCACTACCTCGAAAAGGAACAGGGCGGCCGCGGCGTCCTGCTCGGCGGCGTCCCCGGCGTCGCCCCAGCCAAGGTCGCGATCCTCGGTGGCGGCGTCAGCGGCGTCAACGCCGCGCAGATGGCGGTCGGCATGCGCGCCGACGTCACCATCTACGACATTTCGATGGAACGGCTGGCCGAGCTCGACATGTTCTTCTCGAGCCAGATCAAGACCGCTTATGCGACCAAGGCGACCATCGCCAAGGCGGTCGAGGAGGCCGAGCTGGTGATCGGCGCGGTGCTCGTCCCCGGCGCCGCCGCCCCCAAGCTCGTCACCCGCGACATGCTCAAGACGATGAAGCGCGGTAGCGTGCTGGTCGACATCGCGATCGACCAGGGCGGCTGCTTCGAGACCAGCCATGCGACCACCCACGACGACCCCGTCTTCGAGGTCGACGGCGTGATCCATTATTGCGTCGCCAACATGCCCGGCGCGGTGTCGCGGACCAGCGCCTTCGCGCTCAACAACGCCACCTTGCCCTTCGCGATGAAGCTCGCCTCGCTCGGCGCGGCCGAGGCGATGCGGCAGGATCCGCACCTCGCCAACGGGCTCAACGTGTCGGACGGCAAGATCCGCCACCAGGCGGTCGCCGAAGCGCTCGACCTGCCGTTCGAGCCGCTGGTCGCCTGACGGAACACAAGGGGAACATCGGCGTTGTCCTGCCAACCTCAAGCTTTTGAGAAGGCAGGACAATGACCGACACTCCTGACGACAATCCCAAGGCGCATCCGACCGGCAATGCGGTCAAGGATCCCGATCAGTGGACCACTGGCGATGAGCCGATGACCGGCGCGCAGGCGAGCTATCTCCAGACCCTGTCCGAGGAAGCCGGCGAGGCCTTCGATCCCGACCTCACCAAGGCCGATGCGTCGAAGAAGATCGACGCGCTGCAGGAGCAGACCGGCCGCGGTGACTAGCGCCCAGTCGCCGGTGGGGCCGCGCCGAGCGCCGCGATCCCCTCGGCGATGAACGGCCGATAACTCGTAGTGGGCGGGGTGAGCTTGAGCGCCTGCTGCCACAGCGCTAGCGCCTGCTCGTTCTGCCCGCTGCGGGCGAGCGCCAGTCCCTGGAAGAACAAGGGCGCGGGGTGGTTCGGCGCCGCCGCCCGCGCCCGCTCGAAGGCGATGGTCGCCGCCGGGGTCAGCATCCCGGCATGGTCGACCAGCGCATTGCCCATCCCCACCCACAGCGCGGGGTCATTGGGATGCGCGCGAAGCCCGGCGCGAATGATGCCGACCGCGTCGGCGGTTTCGCCGCGGCTCTCGTACCCGTCGGCGATGATCAGCCAGCGGTCGGCGGCGTTGAACTGCCCGAACATCGCCTGCCGCGGCTTGGTCAGCGGCAAGGGCGCCGCCCGCTGCCCGGCCGCCTTGGGCGCCCCAGCCAATTCGGGCCGGCCCTGCAGCGCATAGCCGGCGCTGCCGATCATCAACGCCGCCAGCGCCAACTGGAAGGCCGCCCCCCGCAATTTTCCGAACCACCAAAGCCCGGCGGCGGTAAGCAGCACCAGCAGCAGCAACAGTGCAAGCCCCATCAGCGCCCTCCCCGCAACCGCCGCGCGGCGAGCCATCCGCCGACCAGCAACAGCAGCACCGGCGCGGCATAAAGCAGCAAGGTGTCGGGCCCCAGCACCGGCGCATAGCTCACCCAGCTGCCGTAGCGCGCGACCAGCCACGCCTTGACCGCCTCGGGCCGCTCCCCCGCCTGGATCCGCTGCCGCACCAGGCTGCGCATGTCCCCGGCTAGCTCGGCATCGCTGTCGGCGATCGACTGCCCCTGGCAGACGAGGCAGCGCAACTCTTCCATCAGCGCCTTGGCCTGCGCTTCCTGCCGCGGATTGGGCAGCTGGCGATAGGCATAAGGCGCGGGCGGCTGACTGGAATCGGCATAAGCGGCGACCGGCAACAAGCCGATCACGAGCGCCAAGGCGTGCCGAACCGACCTCACCGAAGCCCCCGCCACGCCGCCAGCACGTCGCCGATATCCTGGGGCATGATCGGCCCGACATGATGGTAACGGATCACCCCGCCCCCATCGACCAGGAAGGTCTCGGGCACCCCCGACGCGCCGAGCGCGATCTGCGCCTGCCCGGCCGGATCGCTACCGATCCGCTCGTAGCCGTCGCCATGCTGGCTAAGGAATTTCGTGAGGTCGGCCGCGCTGTCGCGAACCGCGATGCCGTCGATCCGCACCCCCTGCCGCTTGAGCTCGGCGAGCACCGGCGCCTCGGCGATGCACGGCACGCACCAGCTCGCGAACAGATTGACCAGCCGCGGCTGGCGCTCGGCCGCGAGCACCGCCGACGACACCGGCGACTTGCCCGGCACGATTGCGGCGGTGGCGAACGGCGGCAGCGGCTGGCCGACCAGCTTGCTCTCGATCGTGGTGCGCGGCGGATCGCCGAGCCGCCACAGCGCCGCGCCGACGAACAAAGCGAACATCAGCAGCGGCACCGCCAGCCAGATCCGCCGGCTCACGCGAACGCCTCCTCAGCGCGGATCCGCTGGCGTCGCTCGCGCCACCAGCGCCCGACCAGCGCCAGCGCGCCACCGAACGCGATCAGGAAGCCGCCGAGCCAGATCAGCGTCACCATCGGCTTCCACCACAGCCGCAGCTGCCACCGCCCGTCGCTCTCCTGCCGCCCGAGCACGGTATAGAGCTGGCCGTCGACGAAGGTGCGGATCGCCGCCTCATTGGTCTCGGTCGGCGGATCGGAGAAGGCCCGGCTCTGCGGCGCGAAGGTCTCGCGCGCATCGCCGCGGGTGGCGACCAGATGCCCCTCGACCGCCGTCCAATTTGGCCCGGCGACCGGCTCGACCCCGGCAAATCGCACGCTCCACGGCCCGACCGACGCGCTCTCCCCCACCCGCACCGCGGTCAGCGTCTCGCGGGTGAAGGCGCTGTCCGATGCCGCCCCGGCGATCGCCACCGCTACGCCCAAGTGGCTGATCACCATTCCCCAGGTCGCCAGTGGCGTCCGCCCCAGATGGCGCCCCACCAACGGCAAAAAGGCCGCGACCGCCAGCCCCGCCGCCATCGCAAGCCCCAGCCGCGGCAACAGGCCGATCGTTCCCGCCCAAATGAAGGTCGCGACCAACGCCAGCACCGCCACACAGAGCGGCAGCGCTATCCGCCGGAGGTTCGGCCGCCGGTCGAACCGCCAGTTGAGCAACGGCCCAATGAACAGCAACAGCGCGAGCAGCAGCACGATCGGCCCGCTCACCGCGTTGAAATAAGGCGGCCCGACCGAAATCTTGTCGCCGGTCAGCCCCTCGACGAAGATCGGGTAGAGCGTGCCGACGAACACCGTGCCCAAGATTACGCTGAGCAGCAGGTTATTGGCGACCAGCGCGCCTTCGCGGCTGACGAGGTTGAACCGCGCGCCTTCGCGGACGGTGCCGATGCGCCACGCGAACAGCGCCAGCGCGCCACCGACGTAAAGCACCAGCAAACCGAGAATGAACGTCCCGCGCCTGGGATCGATGGCGAAGCTGTGGACGCTGGTCAGGATGCCCGAGCGGACCAGGAAGGTGCCGACCATCGACATCGAGAAAGCGACCACCGCCAGCATGATGGTCCACGCCCGCAGCCCTCCACGCGCGGCGAGCACGTTGACGCTGTGCAGCAAGGCGGTGGCGGCGAGCCACGGCATTAGCGAGGCATTCTCGACCGGGTCCCAGAACCACCAGCCGCCCCAGCCCAATTCGTAATAGGCCCAATAGCTGCCCGCGGTGATCCCTAGCGTCAGCAGCACCCACGCGCCGAGCACCCACGGCCGCATCGCCCGGGCCAGCGCGGGGCCGACATCACGGGTAATCAGCGCGCCGACCGCAAGGCTGAAGGCGACCGAGAGCCCGACATAGCCGAGGTAGAGCGTTGGCGGGTGGAAGGCGAGGCCGGGGTCCTGCAGCAGCGGGTTCAAACCCTGCCCCTCCGCCGGTGCCGGATACAGCCGCGCGAACGGATTGGAGGCGATCAGCAGGAAGGCGAAGAAGCCCAGCGCCAGCGCCGCCTGCGCGCCCAGCGTCGCGCGGATCGTCTCGGCCGGCAGCCGCCGCTCGAGCAGCGCCAGCGCCGCCCCGGCCACCGCCAGCACGGTGACCCACAGCAGCATCGACCCCTCATGGTTCCCCCACGCGCCCGAGAACCGATAGATGAATGGCTTGAGGCTATGGCTGTTGGCAGCGACCAGCTGGACCGACAGGTCGGTGCGGACGAACAGCGCGATCAACGCCGCGAAGGCGAACAAGGTCAGCAATCCCTGCGCCACCGCCGCCGGCACGGCGATTCCGCGCACGTCGCCGATCCGCGGCCCCGCCACCGCCACCCCGAGCTGGAGCAGCGCCAGCGCCGCCGCCAGCCACAACGCGGCAAGGCCCGCCTCGGCGATCACTTCTCCACCGTCTCCCGCGTCTTCTGCTCGGCCTGCAGATTGCCCATCTGCGGCGGCATGTAGCGCTCGTCATGCTTGGCGAGGATATTGTCGGCGACGAACAGACCGTTCGCCTGCAGCCGCCCCTCGGCGACCACCCCGCCGCGTTCCTTGAACAGGTCGGGGACGATCCCGCGAAACAGCACCGGCACGTCGGCCGGCCCATCGGTGACCGTGAAACGGATCGACACCCCGTCGGGCTGCTTCACGATCGAGCCCGCCTTGACCATCCCGCCCAGCCGCAGCGGCTGGCCCACCTCGGCGCGGCCGGCGGCGATGTCCTGCGGCGTGCGGAAATAGGCCGCCTTGCCCGCCAGCCCCCACATCGCGAGCAGAGTCGCGCCGACCAGCGCGACGATCGCGACCGCGACGAGCACCAGCCGCTGATTCTTGGGACTGGCGCTCACCTAGCGACGGCTCAGCGCGTCGGCCTTGGCCTCGGCGGTGCGCATCCGGGCCCAGCTCAGGACCAGCAGCAGCGCGGTCCCGCCCAGCACCACCGCGAAGGCAGCGATGACAAAGGCCCACTGGCTCATGCCGGCACTGCCTCGGGTTCGGCGCGCTCGGGTGCCGCCAGCCGGCGCAGCCGTGCCTCGACCTTGGTCTCGGCCAGCTCGGCGCGCATCCGCATCAGCACCGCCGCTCCGAACAGCGCCGAGAAGCCGAGCAAGGTCAGCGGCAATGGCCACAGCAACTCGGGCGCGATGGTCGACCCCTGCAGCGAGATGCTCTGCCCCTGGTGCAGTGTCCGCCACCATTGGACCGAGAAGTGGATGATCGGCAGATTGACGATCCCGACGATGCCGAAAATTGCCGCGGCGCGCCCCTCGGGGCCGCGCTCCTGCTCGGCCGCTGCCAGCCCGATATAGCCGAGGTAGAGGAAGAACAGAATCAGCATCGAGGTCAGCCGCCCGTCCCACTCCCACCAAGTACCCCAGGTCGGCCGCCCCCAGATCGAGCCGGTGACGAGGCACAGGAAGGCGAAGGTCGCGCCGACCGGAGCGATCGCGCGGCCCGCGACCCCTGCCAGCGGGTGCCGCCAGACGATCGTCGCGATGCTCGCGGCGGCGATCCCCGTCCATCCCGCCATGCCCAGCCAGGCCGCCGGCACATGGATATGGAGGATCCGCGCGGTCTCGCCCTGCAGATAATCGGGCGGGATCACGAACAGCGCCCCCGCCACCCCGGCCAGCGACAGCAGCAGCCCGATCGCCAGCAGCCAGGCGGTGGCCGGGCGGGCGATGCGGAGGAAGCGGGCGGGGTTGGCGAACCGGTGCATAAGCGCGGTGGCTATCTAGCGACCGGGGCCGCCGATTGCCACTAGGGTGTATTGCCTACCCGCGCCCGATCAGCCGCTGCGCCATCCGGTCGGCGACCGCGGCCGGATTGAGCCCGGTCTCGGCGCTCTCGGCCCAGATCCGCTCGAGCCGCTGGGGGATCGCCTCGATCCGCTGGCGGACGAGGTCGGTGTCGCCGTCCTTCACATATTCGGTCGAGACGTTGATGATCCCGCCGGCGTTGATGACATAGTCGGGGGCGTAGAGAATGCCGCGCGCCATCAGTCGCTCGCCGTCCTGCGGTGTCGCCAGCTGGTTGTTGGCCCCGCCCGCGACGACCGGCACGTTGAGCGCGGCGATCGACTGCTCGGTCAGGATCGCGCCCAGCGCATTGGGGCTGAACACGTCGGCGGCGAGCGTCATGATCTCGGTCGGGTCGACGATGGTCGCGCCGGTCTCGGCGGCGAGGCTCGAAACCCGCTCCTGGTTGACGTCGGCGATCGACAGGCGTGCGCCTTCGGCGGCGGCGCGGCGGGCGACCCCGCCGGCAACGCTGCCCGCGCCCTGCATCGCGATGTGAAGCCCCGCGAGGCTGTCCTTGCCGAGTGCGCGGCGCACCGCGGCCTTGAGGCCGAGGAACACGCCCAGCGAGGTGTGCGGTCCCGGATCGCCGCCGACCGCGCCTTCCGCGACCGGCAGGCCGGCGACGAACGGGGTCTGGCGGCTGACCTCGATCATGTCGGCCTCGTTGATCCCGACGTCCTCGGCGGTGACGTAGCGTCCGCCCAGGCCGTTCACCGCGCGGCCGAAGGCGGCGATCATCTCGGGCGTCTTGCGGCCGTCGGCCGGCGCCAGGATCACGCCCTTGCCGCCGCCCAAGGGCAGCCCGGCCATCGCATTCTTGTAGCTCATCCCCCGCGACAGCCGCAGCGCGTCGGTCAGCGCGGCCTCGTCCTCGGCATAATGCCAGAAGCGGCAACCACCCGCGGCGGGCCCGAGGTGGGTCGAGTGCATGGCGATGATTGCTTTGAGCCCGCTCGCCGCGTCGGTGATGAAGTGCACCTCTTCATGCGCATCGAAATCGGGCAACGCCCACACAGCGGTCATGATCGCCAATTTCCCGTCGAAAAAGAAGGAGATGATGGGGCGATCGACGGGACTTGAACCCGCGACCCCCGGTACCACAAACCGGTGCTCTAACCAACTGAGCTACGATCGCCACGGCCCGGCGTGCGGGCGCGCCGGTCCCTTACGGAGGCCCGCCCCGAATGGCAAGATGAGTCGCCGCGCCTTCTTCGGCGCACCCCGCCAAAGTCATGGTCGATTGTTAAGGCAATCGACCAGATGTAAAAACACCCAAATAGACCAATTGTTTAAACGGGATTTAGGGCGCTGCAATATAGCTTGCCTATGTGAGTAGCTAAGTAGATACTGGTTTCGTGGGGAGAGGAGCAAGTGACGATGGGCAATCGCTCTCGCGCTTTCGATCAGTCGGGCGCTTCGCTGGCGGAGACGCTGATCGGCGCAGGTTTGTCAGCGCCATTGGCCGAAAAGTTGGAGGCGATGCCGCACCGCCTGGTGGTGGTCGAGCCGCGCCGGCCGTTCCGTGAGCCAGGCCATCTGCGCGACGAGGTCATGTTCGTCCGCTCGGGCATGCTCTCCAAGTTCAAGACCGACGGCGCCGGCCGCCGCCAGATCATCGCGCTCAGGATGACCGGCGACGGCATCCTGCCGACTGGTCGTCCCGCCGACTATGGCATCCAGGCGATCACCCGTGCCGACGTGATGATCGGCAGCGCCAAGGATTTCGACGCGATCGTCGACGCCAATCCGGAAATGGCGCGCTTCTTCTGGGCGCTGACCCAGCGCCACGCCGCGATCGGCTACGAATGGTTGGTCAATTGCGGGCGCCGCGACAGCACCGCGCGGGTCGCGCATCTGCTGTGCGAAACCGCCGAGCGCTTCGGCCTCGCCGCCAAGGGGGAGCGGATGCGCAACCCCTTCACCCAGCAGCAGATCGCCGACATCACCGGCCAGACCAGCGTCAACGTCAACCGTGTCTTCGCCGACCTCGAGCGGCAGGGCCTGATCGTCCGCGAAGGCCGCGAGATCGTCTTCACCGACTGGGCGGAGATGCGCCGGCTGGCGAGCTTCCAGCCGGAATATCTCCACTAGGGGCGCTAGGCCGCCTCGGCCTCGATCTGCTCGCTCGCCGCCAGCCAGCGCGCTTCGGCCTGGGCGAGGTCGTCGGCCAGCTTCGCCCGCCGCCGCGACAATTCGCTCATCGGCAGGTTGGCGAGCGCCGGGTCGGCCCCCTTGGGATCGAACATCGCCTGGTCGATCGCCGAACATAGCGCCGCCAGCCGCTGGCTCTCGCGCTCGGCCTCGCTCGCCGCTTTCTGCCATTGCTTGAGTTCGTCGCGCGCCTTGGCCGCGGCCTTGCGGTCGGGCTTGCCACCCTTGGCCTTGGCCGGCGCGGCGGGCTGATTCCGCCCGAGCACGAGGTCGATATAATCCTCGATGCTGCCGCCGAACTCGACTGCCTTGCCGTCGTCGACCAGCACGAGCCGGTCGGCGGTCAGCTCGACCATGTGGCGGTCGTGGCTGATCAGGATGACCGCGCCGGTATAGTCGTTGAGCGCCTGGACCAGCGCCTCGCGCGCATCGACGTCGAGGTGGTTGGTCGGCTCGTCGAGGATCAGCAGGTGCGGCGCGTCGCGGGTGATCAGCGCCAGCGCCAGCCGCGCCCGCTCGCCGCCCGACAGCCGGTTTGCCTGCGTGATCGCCTTGTCGCCCGAAAAGCCGAACCGCCCCAGCTGCGCCCGCACCGCGCCGGGCGTGTGCCCCTCCATCGCCCGGCTCATATGCTGCAGCGGGGTCTCGTCGCCGTGCAACTCCTCGACCTGATACTGCGTGAAATAGCCGACCTTCATCTTGCCGGTGGCGGTCATCCCGCCCTCCATCGCCGGCAATTGCGCGGCGAGCAGGCGGGCGAGCGTCGTCTTGCCGTTGCCGTTGCGGCCGAGCAGCGCGATCCGGTCGTCGGGATCGATCCGCAGGTTCAGGCGGCTGAGGATCGGCGTCTTGCTGTAACCGACCGCCGCCATGTCGAGCGTGATCAGCGGCGGACGCAATTCGCTCGGATTGGGGAAAGCGAAGCTAAGGCTCGGATCCTCGGCCATCGCCGCGATCGGCTGCATCTTGGCGAGCATCTTGGCGCGCGACTGCGCCTGCTTGGCGGTCGAGGCGCGCGCGCTGTTGCGGGCGATATAGTCCTGCAGCCGCGCCCGCTGGGCGTCCTGCGCCGCCTTGGCCGCCGCCAGCTGCGCCGCCCGCTCGGCCCGCTGCCGCTCGAAATCGTCGTAGCCGCCCGCGTAGAGCGTGATCTTGCCGCCCTCGAGGTGGAGGATGGTATCGACCACGTTGTTGAGGAGGTCGCGCTCGTGGCTGATCACCACCAACGTCCCCGCGTAGGAGCGCAGGAAATTCTCCAGCCACAGCGTCGCCTCGAGGTCGAGGTGGTTCGACGGCTCGTCGAGCAGCAGCACGTCGGGCTCGGAGAACAGCAGTGCCGCCAGCGCGACCCGCATCTTCCATCCGCCCGAATAACTGTCGAGCGGCCGCCCCTGCATCTCCTCGTCGAAGCCGAGTCCGAGCAGGATCCGCGCCGCCCGCGCCGGCGCGCCATAGGCGTCGATCGCCAGCAGCCGCTCATGGACCTCGGCGAAGCGATCCATGTCGCTATGGTCCTCGGCCTCGAGCATCAGCGCCGCGCGCTCGGTATCGGCCGCAAGCACCGTCTCGAACGGGGTCGCGGTGCCGCTCGGCGCTTCCTGCGCGATATAGCCGAGCCGCGTCTTGCGCGGCATCTCGACCGCGCCCTCATCGGCCTCGAGCTGGCCGATCATCACCTTCATCAGCGTCGACTTGCCCGCGCCGTTGCGGCCGATCAGCCCGACGCGACTTTTCGGACGAATGGCGGCGGTGGCGCGGTCGAGGATGGTCCGCCCGCCAAGGCGAACCGTAATGCCGTTGATGTTAAGCATGGGCGCGCCCTTAGCAGCGAACTGCGGCGGCCCCAAGGCAGAGTGAAGAAGTGGCTCAGGCGGGCGGCAATCGCAACGCCGGGAGCATCGCGCGCTGGCGGCTCAAATGGCGATCCCACGAAAAAGCCCCGGCAAACCAGATGGTTCGCCGGGGCTGTTCGCAGCGGGTGGATGGTGGGCGCGGTAGGGATTGAACCTACGACCCCACCCGTGTGAAGGGTGTGCTCTACCACTGAGCTACGCGCCCATCCCGCGCGGACCGGGCGGATAGATTGAACTTCCCGCCCTGTCCAGAACTACTACTGCACCGCGTCCTTGAGGACCTTGCCGGCGCGGAACTTGGGATTGGCGCTCGACGGGATCTCGAGCGGCTCGCCGGTGCGCGGGTTGCGCCCGGTCGACGCCTTGCGGCGAGTGACCGAGAAGGCCCCGAACCCGACTAGCCGAACTTCGTCGCCGCGCTTCAGCGCCGAGGTGATCACTTCGAGCATGGTCTCGACGGCGCGCGACGCGTCGTTGCGGTTCAGCCCGGCGCGGTCCGCGACCTGACTGATGAGGTCCTGCTTATTCATCTTGGAAAAACTCTCCTTGCGGCGGCCCGCAAGGAACCGCCGTTACGCGTGACTAGTGCCGAACGACCGGGTGAGTCCCCCCCGCCAGGGGAGGCTCGGCCGCAAGCTCGTCCGCCTCAGTCCATTCAATCGGCTCGAGCTTGGCGCTCAACGCCTCGGCCAACACCTCATCGACATGGGCGACCGGCACGATGCGCAGGCCCTCCTTCACATTCGCGGGCAGTTCCGCAAGGTCCTTCTCATTCTCCTTGGGAATGATCACCGTGGTTATGCCACCGCGCAACGCAGCGAGCAGCTTTTCCTTGAGGCCCCCGATCGGGAGCACCCGCCCGCGCAGCGTCACCTCGCCGGTCATCGCCACGTCGCGCCGCACCGGCACGCCGGTCAAAGTCGAGATGATCGTGGTCACCATGCCGATGCCCGCGCTTGGGCCGTCCTTGGGCACCGCGCCTTCGGGCAAATGGACGTGGATGTCCTTCTTGGCGAAGATCGACGGCTTGACTCCGTAGGCCGGCGCTCGCGCGCGGACGAAGCTCCACGCCGCCTGGACGCTCTCCTGCATCACGTCGCCAAGCTTGCCGGTGGTTTTGATCTGCCCCTTGCCGGGCACCGTCACCGCCTCGATCGTCAGCAGTTCGCCGCCGACCTCGGTCCAGGCGAGCCCGGTCACCGCGCCGATCTGGTCCTCCTCCTCGCTCATCCCGTAGCGGTAGCGCTGGACCCCGAGGAAGTCGGCCAGGTTGGCCTCGCTGATCGTCACCGTCTGGTAGGCGCCTTCGAGGATCTTGCGCAGCGCCTTGCGGGCGACCTTGGCCAGCTCGCGCTCGAGCGTGCGGACGCCCGCCTCGCGGGTGTAATAGCGCAGGATCGCGCGGATCCCGCTGTCCTCGAACACCAGTTCCTCGGGCTTGAGGCCATGCGCCTCGCGCTGCTTGGGGATGAGGTGCCGCTCGGCGATCTGGACCTTCTCGTCCTCGGTATAGCCCTCGAGGCGAATGATCTCCATCCGGTCGAGCAACGGCTGCGGCATGTCGAGCGAGTTGGCGGTCGTCACGAACATGATGTCGCTAAGGTCGTAGTCGAGCTCCAGATAATGGTCCTGGAACTTCGAATTCTGCTCGGGGTCGAGCACCTCCAACAGCGCCGACGCCGGATCGCCGCGAAAATCCTGACCAAGCTTGTCGATCTCGTCGAGCAGGAACAGCGGATTGCTGGTCCCCGCCTTCTTGAGATTGGCGACGATCTTGCCCGGCAGCGAGCCGATGTAGGTCCGGCGGTGACCGCGGATCTCGGCCTCGTCACGCACCCCGCCGAGGCTCTGACGAACGAACTCGCGCCCCGTCGCCTTGGCGATCGAACGGCCGAGCGAGGTCTTGCCGACACCCGGCGGGCCGACAAGGCAGAGGATCGGCCCCTTGAGCTTGTTGGTCCGCGCCTGGACCGCCAGATATTCGACGATCCGCTCCTTGACCTTCTCAAGGCCATAATGGTCCTCGTCGAGGATTCGCTGCGCCTCGCCGATGTCGTGCTTGAGCTTGCTCTTCTTGCCCCACGGCAGGCCGAGCAGCACGTCGAGATAGTTGCGCGCGACGGTCGCCTCGGCGCTCATCGGCGCCATGCCCTTCAGCTTCTTGAGCTCGGCGTTTGCCCGGTTGCGCGCTTCCTTGCTGAGCCGAGTCTTGCGGATCTTGGCCGCAAGCTCGTTCAAGTCGTCCCCGCCCTCGCCGTCCTCGTTGCCGAGCTCGCGCTGGATCGCCTTCAACTGCTCGTTGAGGTAATATTCGCGCTGGGTCTTCTCCATCTGCCGCTTCACACGGCTACGGATCTTCTTCTCGACCTGGAGGACGCCAAGCTCGCCCTCCATGAAGGCGTAGACCATCTCCAGCCGGCGCGCGGCATTCAGCTCCGCCAGCACCGCCTGCTTGTCGGCGACCTTGATCGACAGGTTCGACGCCACCGCATCGGCCAGCACCGAGGCGCTCTCGATCTCGCCGAGCTGGATGCTGGTCTCGGCCGGCAGGCGCTTGTTGAGCTTGGCGTAAGTGTCGAACTGGTCGACCACCGAGCGCATCAGCGCCTGGGTCTCGGTATCGTCGGCCTCGTCCTCGGGCACATCCTCGATGGTGGCCATGAGGTGCCCTTCGGCCGGCTCGAGCGAGAGCAGCCGCGCGCGGCGCACGCCCTCGACCAGCACCCGGACCGTGCCGTCGGGCAGCTTCAGCAGCTGCATCGCGGTGGCAACCACGCCCAGGTCGTAGAGCGCGTCGCGATCGGGCTCGTCCTCGGCGGGGTCGAGCTGGGCGACGAGAAAGATTTCCTTGTCCGCGGCCATCGCGGTCTCGAGCGCGGCCACCGACTTCTCGCGGCCAACGAACAGGGGGACGATCCGGTGCGGGAAGACGACGATGTCGCGCAACGGCAGAATGGGAAGCGTTTGACTCATAGAGCCCTCATATGGGCGGTGCCTCTCGCCCGCGCAACAAAGACGCCGGGGCGGCCCGCGCGCGCGACGAACCGGCCGCTTCGGTTCGTTTGTGGGGAACGCTCGTCCCTCCCCGGCCTTTATGGACGGGTCGCCTGACGAGGAGAGAGCCGATGAAGGACCGCGCCAAGATCAGCACCGGACCCAATGAAGCCGCCGTCAACGAGACCATTGCCGGAACCGGGCCCGGCATTCCCGACGAAGCGCTCGGCCCGGGCCGCGAACTGCCCGACCCGCCGACCGACGAGGAAGTCGCCCGGGTCGCCGCCAAGCTCGGCGCCCAATTCGCTCCGGCCGATTGACCATAAGAAAAGGCCTCCCCGCCCAGTCGGCGGAGCGGCCTTTTTCTTGAAACTCGGGGGGTGGGCCTAGCCGCGCTCGCCCTTGACCGCCTGCACCGGCGGCTGGTTCACCGCATTCGCCAGCCACCGCGATGTCGAGTTGCAATCGCTGGTTGCCGTCACCGGCTGCCCGGCCTGGAAGGCGTGGGTGTAGGGAAAGCATTCGGTCGCGCCGCCGGTCGTCAGGCACAGCTTGCCGCCGGTGCCCGACCAGGTTGCCGGCACCAGCCGGCCCGCGGGCGTCGCGATGCTGGCGGTCCCGTCGGCGTTGAAGGTCACCGTGTTGACCACGCCGTTGGTCTCGACCTGAACCGACTGGCCGACGATTTCCGACCCCGGGGTCCAGCTCTGCGCCGCCGCGAGGCCGCTCAAGGAAAGGGCCACCAGGCCGACGCTGATCTTGGCAAGCTTCATGTCGAAACAACCCCTTGGCGATACATGGCGGACCCTACGCTGGCACGGCGGGCACATCAACCATTCTCAACGCCACACCTTAAGGCTTGGTTGCACAAGCGAACAAGGCGCTTGCCGCGCCCGTGGCAGCGGCTAAGGACGGGCAAGTCACGGCGGCGGTTGGGAAAATCAGGTGTCAGAGTCTCCGCGCATCGCCGTCATCGGCCTTGGCTACGTCGGCTTGCCGCTGGCCGTGGCGCTGGCGCAACACTTCCCCGTCACCGGGCTCGACATTGACGCCGGCCGCATCGCCGAACTTTCGCAAGGCCACGACCGCACTCGCGAGGTCACGCCCGACCGGCTGCGCGCCACCTCGCTGCGGCTGACCAGCGATCCCGCCGACCTCGCCGGCACCAATGTCTTCATCGTCACCGTCCCGACCCCGGTCGACGAGGCCAACCGCCCCGACCTCACCCCTTTGCTTGGCGCCACCCGCACCGTCGCCGCCGCGCTTGCCGCCTCGGACCAGCCGGTGATCGTCTACGAAAGCACCGTCTACCCCGGCGTCACCGAGGACATTTGCGGCCCCGAACTCGCCCGCCTCTCGGGCCTCGTCCAGGGCCGCGACTTCCGCCTCGGCTACAGCCCCGAGCGGATCAATCCCGGCGACACCGTCCACACCGTCGACAAGATCACCAAGGTCGTCGCCGCCGAGGACGAACCGACGCTCGACCTCCTTGCCCGCATCTATGGCGCGATCAACGGCGGCAACATCTTCCGCGCCGCCTCGATCAAGGCTGCCGAGGCCGCCAAGGTGATCGAGAATGCCCAGCGCGACATCAACATCGCCTTCATGAACGAGCTGGCGCAGATCTTCGCGCGGATGGACCTGTCGATCTGGGACGTACTCGACGCCGCCCGCACCAAGTGGAACTTCCTCCCCTTCGAGCCCGGCCTCGTCGGCGGCCACTGCATCGGGGTCGATCCCTATTACCTCTCGCACCGCGCGCAGGAGCTGGGCCACCATCCGCAGGTGGTGCTCGCCGGCCGCGCGACCAACGACGGGATGGGGGCGTGGATCGCCGACCGCCTCCACGAGCGGCTCGGACGCGAGCGCCGCTCGGTGCTGGTGCTCGGCCTCACCTTCAAGGAAAACGTCCCCGACCTGCGCAACAGCCGGGTGATCGACATCGTCCGCCGGCTCCAGTGGCTCGGCCACCAGGTCGAGGTCGCCGACCCGCTCGCTGACCCCGCCGAGGCGCGCGCCGAATATGGCCTCGAGCTCGTCACCCCGGGGTCAAGCCGCTACGCGATGGTGGTCGGCGCGGTCCCCCACGCCGACTATAAGGCGTGGGACGCCGACCGGCTCGCCGCCTTGCTCGAGCCGGGCGGCACCGTCGCCGACATCAAGCGGGTGTGGGACCGCCAAAGTCTCGGCGACCGCCTGCCGCTGTGGACGCTCTAGGCCCCCTGTCCCGATGCTCCAGCCGACCCCGCGCAAGACCCAGCAGCTCGGCCGCCGCTTCTGGCTGACCCGCCGCCGCGTCCAGCTGATCGGCGCGCTGCTCATCGCCTCCGTCCCGCCCCTGCTCTGGCGCTTCGCCTTCACCCCGCAGGCGATCGACGTCGCCACTGGCAATACCTTCCTCGCCAATCTGGTCGCGGTGGTGATCGCCTTCTGGGTACGCCTGTCGATCGAGCCCTATCCGGGCATCCGCTCGAGCACCGTCATCCTGCCGACCGCCGCGGTGGCGCATGGCTCGGTGCTCGCTTTCTTCTTCTTCACCCGCCTCCCCTACGACCGCTTCGCCTTTCTCGCCGGCTTCCTCCTCCACGTCGCCTGGTTCTACCTCATCTACTTCCTCGTCCAGCGGCGCGTGCGGCTGCGGATCGGGGTGGTCCCGATCGGCGATCTCAGCCGCCTGCTCGGCATCGACACTGTCACCTGGGTGGAGCTGAACGAGCCCAGCGTCGACCAGCTCCGCCGCCGCTTCGACGCGGTGGTCGCCGACTTCGGCGCCGACCTGCCCCCGGCGTGGGAAGCCTTCCTCGCCGACGTCGCGCTGGCAGGCATGATCGTCTACCAGGCCAAGCCGCTCGAGGAATCGCTGACCGGCCGCGTCCGCATCGACCATCTGTCGGAAAACAGCTTCGGCAGCCTGCTCCCCGCGCGCGGCTACTTCCACTTCAAGTCGGCGCTCGACTGGCTCACCGCCGTGCTGCTGCTGCCGATCATCACGCCCGTAATGCTGCTGGCCGCGCTCGCCGTCCTCCTCGACGACGGCCGCCCGATCTTCTTCCGCCAGGTCCGGATCGGCCACCGCGGCCGCCGCTTCAAGGTCACCAAGTTCCGCACCATGCGGGTGAGCGCGGACGAGCCCACCGACACCCGCCAGGCGCTGATGACCGACGCGATCGACCCGCGCGTCACCCGCGTCGGCGCCTTCCTGCGCAAGTCGCGGATCGATGAGTTGCCCCAGCTCTTCAACATCCTCTTGAACCAGATGAGCTGGATCGGCCCGCGCCCCGAAGCTCATCAGCTTTCCTCATGGTACGTCGCCGAGCTACCCTTTTATCGCTACCGCCACGTGGTGAAGCCCGGCATCTCGGGCTGGGCGCAGGTCAACCAGGGCCATGTCGCCGAGGTCGCCTTGGTGCACGAGAAGCTCCACTACGACTTCTACTACATCAAATATTTCTCGCCCTGGCTCGACCTGCTGATCGTCTTCAAGACGGTGAAGACGATGCTCTCGGGCTTCGGCGCTCGCTAGAAATCAGCGGGTCGTCAGCACCCGGTAGGCCCACGGGGCCAGCGTCATCCGCGTCGCCGCATCGACGCTCACCGCCGCGCCGCTGTCGAAATCGCGATAGGCGCCGTCGGCCAGCCGCTCGGTAAACTTCACCGTCTGCGGCTGGGCTGAGAAATTGAACACCGCGAACACCCGGTCGCCGCCTTTCTGGCGAACGAAGGAAAAGACCTTCTGCGGCTGGTCGTTGACCACCCCCACCATCCGCGCTCCCCACGGCGCGTTCCACAGCGCCGGATTGCGGGTCTTGAGCGCCGCCAGCCGGGTGTAGAGCGCGCGATAGGGCGACTCCTTCCACTCGATCGGATCGCGTTCGAAGAACTTCAGGCGCTTGTCGTTGCCGCCCTCCTGCCCGTTGTAGATGAGCGGGATCCCCTCGCCGACGAAGCTCAGCACGGTGACGTTGCGCTGCGCCGCGCCGAACACCTCGCGCGCGGTCCCGTGCCACGCATTCTCGTCGTGGTTCTCGGTATAGACCATCCGCATCGCCCCGGTCGGCCACGCGCTTTCGTTCTCGCTGAAGTAGCTGAATAGCGCCCCGGTATCGGCCTTGCCCTGCGCGACGCTCTCCAGTGCCTTGTACCAGTCCCACCCGTAGGTCGCGTCGAATGCCTTGGCGTGGAGGTCGCGCATCTGCGCCTCGCCGAGAAAGAACACCGGCTTGATCTTGTTGGCTTCAGCCCGCACCGCCTCCCAGAAATCGCGCGGGACATAGGCCGCGACGTCGCAGCGGAAGCCGTCGATGTCCGCCGTCCGGATCCAGTAAAGCATCGAGTCCGCCATATATTGGCGAAGGCCCTCGCGGTCGTAATTGAAGTCGATGATGTCCGACCAGTCCCACCACGGCGTCGGATGGAAATCGCCCTTCCAGTCGCGCTCGTACCAGTCGGGATGCTGGGTCACGAGCGCATTGTCCCACGCGCTGTGGTTGGCGACCCAGTCGATGATCACCTTCATGCCCAGCGCGTGCGCCGCGCGGACGAAATGCTGGAAGTCGGCCAGTGTCCCGAACTCGGGGTTCACCGCCCGATAGTCGCGCACCGAATAGGGGCTGCCGAGCGGCCCCTTGCGGTTCTTCACGCCGATCGGGTTGATCGGCATCACCCACAGGATATCGACCCCCATCGCCTTCAGGTCAGGCAGCCGCGCCTCCGCCGCGCGGAACGTCCCCTCGGGCGTGAACTGGCGCGTGTTGATCTGGTAGATCACCGCGTCCTTGGTCCAGTCGGCGTGCCGCACCCCGCTCAGATCCTTGGGCGCATAGATGCCGGCCGGGGCCGCGGTGGGGACAAAAGCCAGCGACAGCGCGGCGGCGGCGAACAGGAAGCTCCTCATTGGCGGAGTGAAGCACGCCGCCTCGAGCGCCGCCAGCCTCGCGCGGGTGAAAACGTATGCAGGCTCGCCGCAATCAGCGCTTGCCTTTCGCTATTTCTGTCATTACAGAAACTCTCGACATGAAGATCGCCGACCATCCTGCCGCCAAGGCGCTGATCCTTCACTGGGGCGAAATGGGCACCCAGTGGGGCGTCAACCGCTCGGTCGCGCAGATGCATGCGCTGCTCTATTTGTCCGACCGCCCGCTCAATGCCGAGGACATCGTCGACCAGCTCGGCCTTGCCCGCAGCAACGTCTCGACCGGGATGAAGGAACTCCAGGGCTACAACATCGTCAAGCGGGTCCACGTCGAAGGCGACCGCCGCGATCACTTCATCGCCGAGACCGACCTGTGGGAGCTGCTCCTGCGCATCACCGCCGAGCGCAAGCGGCGCGAGGTCGACCCCACCGTCGCCCTCCTCGCCGAGCTCGCCGACCAGCTCAAGGACGACCCCGCCGCGCCCCCGCTCCTGCGCGAGCGCATCACCCGCATGCACGATTTCATCGGCACGCTCGGTAACTGGTACAGCCAGGTCCGCAGCCTGCCCAAGCCCACCCTCGTCACCCTGATGAAGCTGGGCGCCAAGGTCGCCCGCTTCATCCCGGGCGCGAAGGCCACCTCCCACTAAACGTCAACCGCCAACAAGGAGCCGTATCCGCTTACTCACCTATTTCGGTAACTACAGAAACAACGGAAAGGAATAAAACATGGTCGAGATTGCCTACATCCTCTACCTCGCCATCTCGCTGGCGATCACCGTTTGGGTCGCGCGCACGCTGTCGCGCAACGGCGAGGTCTTCCTGGTCCAATGCTTTGGCCACAATGCCGAGCTTGCCGCCTCGACCAATCACCTGCTGGTGGTCGGCTTCTACCTCATCAACATCGGCTTCATCACCATGACGCTGAGTCTCGGCAACGAGCCGCACAGCTGGCCCGAGGCGATCCGCTTCCTCAGCAGCAAGGTCGGCCTCGCCGTCCTCGTCCTCGGCGGCATGCACTTCTTCAACATGTCGGCGATCGCCCGCTTCGGCCGCAAGGTGAATCAGTGGCTCGGGACCGAGCCGGTGCCGGCCAACGCCTGACCCGAACGGCGCCGGGCTTCGGCCCGGCGCCGCCCTCCCATCCGAGGAGTTTTGCAATGCACCGGCCGACAGATTCCGCGAGCGCCGTGACCTTGGCGAGCACCCTGGCAGGTCCGACCTTCCTCGTCCTGCTGGCGTTCGCGGGGCTGGTCGACTCGATCCCGAACGCCGTCGACATCTGGCCGCGGATGTTCCCGTTCTACTTCTTCACAGTGGTGATGTCGGCCGGCGTCGGTTTTCTCCCAGCCTTCGTCGCTTGCCTGCTCGGACGACACCTGCTCACCGCGGCCGCGCGCCACCTCGCTTGGGCAGCCTTGCCCGAAATTTGGGTCGTCGCCGGTGCGGCGCTCGTGGCCGTGCCCGCCTGGCTGGCCGGAGCGCCGCCGCTCCTCTGTTTCGCCCTCGGCGGGACCGGCGCCTGGTGCGCTTTTCTCGTCCATCCGTCATGCACCCTTCGCGCCGCGCTTCAGCCCGGCTAAGGCGAGCCACATGCACGACATCCACATCATCGGCGGCGGCCTCGCCGGGTCCGAAGCCGCGTGGCAGCTTGCCGAAGCGGGGCTCACCGTCCGCCTCAGCGAGATGCGCGGCGGGGTCGACACCACCCCGGCGCACGGAAGCGACCGGCTGGCCGAGATGGTCTGCTCGAACAGCTTTCGCTCCGACGATGCCGACAACAACGCTGTCGGCCTGCTCCACCAGGAGATGCGCCGCCTCGGCTCGCTCATCCTGCGCGAGGCCGACGCCCACCGCGTTCCGGCCGGCTCGGCGCTGGCGGTCGACCGCGAGGCATTCGCCGCGGGCGTTACCGCCGCCATCGCCGCCCACCCCAACATCACCGTCGTGCGCGAGCGGGTCGACGCCCTCCCCGATCATCCGACGATCATCGCCACCGGCCCGCTCACCGGCCCCGGCCTCGCCGCCGCCATCGCCGCCGAGACCGGCAGCGACGCGCTCGCCTTCTTCGACGCCATCGCCCCGATCGTCCACCTCGACAGCATCGACATGTCGGTCTGCTGGAAAGCCGCCCGCTGGGACAAGGGCGGCGACGACTACATCAACTGCCCGCTCACCAAAGACCAGTACGTCGCCTTCGTCGAAGCGCTGCGCGCCGGCGACAAGACCGAGTTCAAGGAGTGGGAGAAGGACACGCCCTACTTCGAAGGCTGCATGCCGATCGAGGTGATGGCCGACCGCGGGGTCGAGACCCTCCGCTACGGCCCGATGAAGGGCGTCGGCCTCGACAACCCCCACACCGCCACCCCCGAGCATCCCAATGGCCGCTGGCCCTACGCCTGCGTCCAGCTCCGCCAGGACAACAAGCTGGGCACGCTGTGGAACATGGTCGGCTTCCAGACCAAGCTGAAGCACGGTGAGCAGGTCCGCATCTTCCGCACCATTCCCGGCCTCGAGAATGCCGAGTTCGCGCGGCTGGGTGGCATCCACCGCAACAGCTTTATCCGCAGCCCCGAACTGCTCGACCCCGAGCTGCGCCTCAAGAGCCGGCCCAACATCCGCTTCGCCGGCCAGATCACCGGCTGCGAAGGTTATGTCGAGAGCGCCGCCGTCGGGCTGATGGCCGCCCGCTTCGCCGCCGCCGAGCGGCGCGGTGAGACCCTCGCCCCGCCCCCGGTCGAGACCGCGCTCGGCGCGCTCCTCAACCACATCACCGGCGGCGCCACCGCCGACAGCTATCAGCCGATGAACGTCAACTTCGGGCTGATGCCGCCGCTGGGCCCCAAGTTCCGCAAGGCCGACCGCAAGAAAGCCTATACCGACCGCGCCCGCGCCGCCTTCGACGGCTGGGCCGGCGCGGCCGCCGGGCTGGTCGCCGCCTAGCCCCGCTCCCCGAGCGGTCCCGCCAGCCGCGCCAGCAGCGCGCGCACCGGCGGCGGCGTGTCGCGATCGAGTGCGCGCGTCACCGCCGCGGCATTGCCCAGCGTCCCGTCGACGCACAGATAGCCCATCGTCCAGTCGGGAAAGGCCCGCTGCGCCACCGCGCGCCGGTCGCTCACCTCGAGGTCACGGTGCCGCGGGTCCGCCTTGATCCGCGCCAGCAGATCGTCGACCGCGTCCTCCGCCCCTTCGAGCACCTGCACGAAGGCGGCACCGTCGAACAGCAGGAAGCCGGTGATCCCGTCGAGCGCGTTGTTGCCCTGCGAGCTGTGCAGGATGCGCTCGATCGCCGCTTCGTTGAGCCCCGCAACCGCCTGGCTGGTGTAGGTGAGCGACAGCAGATCCATCGCCCCCGTATTAACCGTTTCGGGGGCGTCTGAAAACGCTCAGCAGCTGCAGGTCGCACGGCGCTTGGGCGGCGGCGGCGCGGTCGAGGCATATTCGGCCGGGCTCAGCCAGCCGCTCCCGTCGGCGTCGGCATCCTTGACCTTGGTCAGCGTCTTGGTCGCCCATTCCTCGAAGTTCAGCTTGCCGTCGCCATTGGTGTCGAGCTTGGCGAATGCCTTGCGCCGCGGCTGCAGCAATTCCTCGATCTCGATCCGGCCGTCCTTGTTGCGGTCGGCGCGCGAAAAACGCTTCTCCTCGCGCGACTTGGGCGTGGCCTCGGGCGGGCGGATCGTGTCGGACACCGCCAGCAACGGCGTCGGCGAAATGCCCGTGCCGGCGAACTTGGCCGGCACCGCGGGCAAGCCGCTGGTATCGGCGGCATGGCCCTGCCACAGCAAAAAGGCCCCGGTGACCATCAGAAAACAGGCTGCCACTCCGGCGAAAAAGCGTCCCATGCGGACCTCTCAAGCAACGGATTCGGCACCGAAACGGATGGACCGCGGTGGAAAGCGAGTCAACGCCCGGTCAGGCGGTGCCGCAAAAGCGTCCACGCCCGCCCCGGCGTTGCCTCGGGCTCGAACGGCGGCCCACCTCGGCGATTGTCCCGGCGCGCGAGTGCCCACAATGCGCTTATGGGTCGCAGGCGAGACGGGATGCGCGGGATCCGCCCGAGCTTTTGCCCGGGAGAGTCATAATAACTGCGCCGGGCGAAGTTGGTCGCGCAATATTCGATCCCGGCGTCTTTCCAATCTCCCCGATCGTCCGGATCGAGCAAGCGCGCTCCCAAGGCGAATAACATAGACCCGCGGATCGCCGACGCCTGAATGAAGGTCTGCGGTTCTTCTAACTCGACGAACTTTGCCCAGCCGTCCGCCAATCGCCCCAGTTCGGCTCCGCTCACCCCGCGCGGCAGCAACTCCGCCGCCACCGCCTGCAGCCGCGGTTCGGCCGGGGCGGGCGCGCTGTCCAGTTTCTCGAGGCTTTCCCGCCACCACGCCAGCTTGATCGCCGCCAGCATCGGCTCGCGCGCGGTTTCGACCACCTCGGCCAGCGCATCGTCGATCGCGAACAACGCATCGAATGCCGGCCGCAGCGCGGGCGGCCAGTGCAGGCGGACGAGGTCGCGGTCGGTCGTCATGAACAGCCGTAAAGGACCACACCGCTCGTCCTGAGCGGAGCGTAGCGTAGTCGAAGGGCGTTCCGCGATACGCCCTTCGACTTCGGACCTTCGGTCCTCCGCTCAGGACGAGCGAGCCTGGCGGCTAGCGGTAGCAAACCGCCTTGGCGGCCTTGACCACGTCCTCGGCCTTGATCAGCGCCATCTTCTCGAGGTTAGCGGCGTAGGGCAACGGCACGTCCTGGTCGGTCACCCGCATCACCGGCGCGTCGAGGTCGTCGAACCCCTCCTCCATGCAGATCGCCATGATCTCCGAGGCGATCGAGCAGGTCGGCCAGCCTTCCTCGACCACCACCAGCCGGTTGGTCTTGCCGAGCGAGGTCAGCACCGCCTGCTTGTCGAGCGGCCGCAGCGTGCGCAGGTCGATCACCTCGGCGTCGATCCCCTCGCCGGCCAGCGTCTCCGCCGCCTCGAGCGCGACCCCGACCCCGATCGAATAGCTCACCAGCGTCACGTCCTTGCCGACGCGCATCGTCCGCGCCTTGCCGATCGGGAGCACCCAGTCGTCGACCTGCGGCACGTCGAAGTGGTGCCCGTAGAGCAATTCGTTCTCGAGGAAGACGACCGGGTCATCCGAGCGGATCGCCGCCTTCAAGAGCCCCTTGGCGTCGGCCGCGTCATAGGGCGCGATCACGATCAGCCCGGGGACGCTGGCGTACCACGGCCCGTAATTCTGGCTGTGCTGCGCGCCGACCCGGCTGGCCGCGCCGTTGGGCCCGCGGAAGACGATCGGGCAGCGCATCTGGCCGCCCGACATATAGTTGGTCTTGGCCGCCGAATTGATGATGTGGTCGATCGCCTGCATGGCGAAGTTGAAAGTCATGAACTCGATGACCGGCTTGAGCCCACCCATCGCCGCGCCCGAGCCGAGCCCGGCAAAGCCATATTCGGTGATCGGCGTGTCGATCACGCGCTTGGCGCCGAACTCGTCGAGCAGCCCCTGGGTCACCTTGTAGGCGCCCTGATATTGCGCGACTTCCTCGCCCATCACGAACACGCGCTCGTCGCGGCGCATTTCCTCGGCCATCGCGTCGCGCAGCGCCTCGCGGACGGTGACGCTCTGCATCGTCGCGCCCTCGGGAATTTCGCTGTCGGGGGCGACCGGCTGCTGGTTGGCGGCGTCGAACAACTGCCGCGCCCCGGTTTCGGCATGGTGCGGAGTGGGATCGGCGGCTGGCGCAGGCGTCGTCCCGGCGGAGGCCGGGACCTCAGCGGGCTTGGGCGCAGCGTCAGGACTCGCCGCCGCCCCGGCCTGCGGCGGGGCGACGCTTGCCGCTTCCTCGCCCTCGCCGCCCATCAGCGCGATCGGCGCGCCGACCTTCACCCCGTCGGTGCCTTCGGGAACGAGGATCTTCGAAATCGTCCCCTCGTCGACCGCCTCGAATTCCATCGTCGCCTTGTCGGTCTCGATCTCGGCGAGGATGTCGCCCGACTTGACCGTGTCGCCTTCCTTGACGAGCCACTTGGCGAGCGTGCCCTCCTCCATCGTCGGCGACAGCGCGGGCATCTTGAGTTCGAGCGCCATCAGTAACGCTCCACCAGCACGTCGGTGTACAATTCGCCGGCCTCGGGCTCGGGCGCGTCTTCGGCGAACTTGGCAGCGTTCACGACGATGTCCTTGATTTCCTTGTCGATGGCCTTGAGCTCATCCTCGCCCACGCCGAGCGCCTCCAGCTCCTTGCCGGCGCGGTCGATCGGGTCGTGGTGCTCGCGATAGCCCTGCACTTCCTCGCGCGTCCGGTACTTGGCCGGATCGCTCATCGAGTGGCCGCGATAACGGTAGGTCTTGAGCTCGAGGATGATCGGTCCCTTGCCCGCGCGGGTCCAGGCGAGCGCTTCCTCGGCGGCCCCGCGCACCGCCAGAACGTCCATCCCGTCGACCTGGATGCCGGGGATGCGGTGGCTCTCGCCGCGCTTGTAGAAATCGGGTTCCGACGACGACCGCTCGACGCTGGTCCCCATCGCGTAGTGGTTGTTCTCGATCGCATAGACGACCGGCAGCTTCCACAGCTCGGCCATGTTGAAGCTCTCGTAGACCTGGCCCTGGTTGGCCGCGCCGTCGCCGAAGTAGGTCAGGCAGACCCCGCCGTCGCCGCTATACTGATGCTTGAACGCGAGGCCGGTCCCGAGGCTCACCTGCGCCCCGACGATGCCGTGGCCGCCGTAGAAGCCATGCTCGACCGAGAACATGTGCATCGAGCCGCCCTTGCCCTTGGAGATGCCGGCGGCGCGGCCGGTCAGCTCGGCCATGATGACGTTGGGGTCGATCCCGTAGGCGAGCATGTGGCCATGGTCGCGGTAGCCGGTGATGACGCTGTCCTTGCCGACCGTCATCGCGCTCTGCAGCCCGACCGCGACCGCTTCCTGGCCGATGTAGAGGTGGCAGAAGCCGCCGATCAGCCCGAGCCCGTAAAGCTGCCCGGCGCGCTCCTCGAAGCGGCGGATCAGCAGCATCTGCTTGTAGAAGTCGAGCAGCTGCTCCTTGGTCGCCTGGAAGCGCTGCGGCTCGGCCGGCCGTTCCCGGTTGAGCAGCAGCGGCGCTGCGTCGGCGGTGGGGCTGGGTGCGGCCGGCGCTGCGGCGGCCTGGGGCTTGGCGGAACGCGCCACGGCATATCCTCGCTGAACTGAAAGTTGGCGGACCTATAGGAGCGCCGTCGCCGGCTCGCAAATGGCGTTTACGACGCCGGCCCGCTTAGTTGTCGAGCGGGACGATGACCTCGTCGGGACGAACCAGTCCCAGCCGCGCACGGACCATCTCGTCGGCCATGTCGGGATCGGCCTTGCGCGGGTCGAGCAGCGCCGAGCGGTGCCGCAGTTCGTCGCGCTGCGCCTCGAGCGACGCCAGCTCGGCCTTGCGGGCCTTGAGGTCGTGGGCATAGCCGCCGAGCGCGAGCAGCCCGTTCGGCCCCGCCACCGCGTGGCCGGCGAACGTGCCGATGATGAGCAGGGCCAGCGCCGGCAAGACTGCCCGCCTGATCAACCCCGTCGCTCGCTGTGCCGCGCCTCCCATAAAGACACAGAATCAGAGTCTGCGACTCGTGGCAACCCCTTTGAGACGGCAGCGTAATATGTTCATCAAAAAAAGACCCCGGCGAGTCGCCTCGCCGGGGCCAGTTCCAAAGGGTGTCACCGGCGGGATTTGGAAAAATCTTGCGTGCTCCGCCAGGATCTCGCGCCGCCGGTGACACGCCTTACCTACGTCGCGAAGGAAGATCCGCAAAGACCACCGCCGCAAATAGCAGCGAACGCGCGCCCTGACCGCCCATCCTTGCAACTTTCTTCCAAGATCGGGCAAAGTCGCGCCATGGACCGCACCGACACCCGCATCCTCGCGCTGCTGCAGGAGGACGCCGACCGCCCGGTATCCGAGATCGCGGCCGCGGTCGGCCTCTCCGCCACCCCCTGCTGGCGCCGCATCCAGAAGTTGAAGGCGAGCGGCGTCATCCGCCGCACGGTCGCGATCGTCGATCCGCAGGCGATCGGCCGCGGGCTCAACGTCTTCGTCGGGATCGAGGCGGGCGACCACAGCCCCGCCTGGCTCGACCATTTCACCGCCACCGTCAGCCCGATGGCGGAAGTGATGGAAATCTACCGCATGGCGGGCGAGCTCGACTATCTGCTCCGCATCAGCGTCCGCGACATGGCGCAATATGACGATTTCTACCGCCGGCTGATCGCCGCGGTGCCGCTCAAGAACGTCACCAGCCACTTCGCGATGGAGCGGGTCAAGCACAGCACCGCTTACCCGGTTGAATAAAGGTTCATTGGCCTTGAAGAACGAGGTCGCCTAGCAGCCGCGCGAAATTTCCGCCGTGCCCTTGGGAGAGAAACAATGGCAACGACCACCCAGGAAGCCGCGGCGGCGGCTCCGCCCCAGGGCCGCCACTGGTATCGTCTGCTCGTCGCCGGGACGATCGGCCGGCTCGGGCCCGGCCTCATCACCGGCGCCGCCGACGACGATCCCAGCGGGATCGCCACCTACTCGCAGGCCGGGGCGCAATTCGGCCTCAACATGCTGTGGACGGTCTGCTTCACCTATCCGCTGATGGTCGCGGTGCAGGTGATCTGCGCCCGCGTCGGGCGGGTCAGCGGGCGCGGCCTCGCCGCCAATCTAACTGAAGTCTTCCCGCGCTGGATGGTCGGATTGCTGGTCTTCGGCCTGATGGTCGCCAACACCGTCAACATCGGCGCCGATGTCGGCGCGATGGGCGCGGCGGCGACCCTCGTGACCGGCGCCCGCGACGACACCTGGTTCACCATCGGCGCGGCCTTGCTCTCGCTCGTGCTGCAGGTGCTGGTCCCCTACCGCTTCTACGTGAAGCTGCTGAAGTGGCTGACCCTCGTCCTGTTCGCCTATGTCGGGGTGGTCTTCACCGTGGCCATCGACTGGCACCAGGTCGTGCTCAGCACCCTCATGCCCTCGTTCAAATGGACTCCCGAGGCCGCCACCATGGTGGTCGCCGTCTTCGGCACCACCATCAGCCCCTACCTCTTCTTCTGGCAGTCGGCCGAGGAGGTCGAGGAGATGCAGCTCAAGAACCGGGTCGCGCTGCGCGACGCGTCCGAAGTCACCGCCCGGCGCGAGATCCGGCGAATGACCCAGGACACTTTCGCCGGCATGGGCATCTCGAACCTCATCGCCTTCTTCATCATCCTGACCACCGCGGTCACCCTCCACCAGAGCGGGATGACCGACATCCAGACCTCGGCCCAGGCCGCCGAGGCGCTGAAGCCGATCGCCGGTCCGCTCGCCTTCTGGCTGTTCAGCATCGGCATCGTCGGCACCGGGCTGCTCGCCATGCCGGTGCTCGCCGGCTCGGCCGGCTACGCGCTGTGCGAAGTGCTCGGCCGCCCCGCCGGCCTCGAGAAGTCGATGGGCGAGGCGAAGACCTTCTACGGCATCATCGCCACGCTGATGATCGTCGCACTGGCGGTGCCGCTCTCCACCCTCGATCCGATCAAGGCGCTGTTCTGGAGCGCGGTGCTCAACGGCGTCATCGCCGTTCCGATCATGGCCGCGACGATGTGGATCAGCGGCCGCCACCGCCAGATGGGCGACTATGTCGCCAACCGCTGGCAGCGCTGGCTCGGCTGGACCGCGACGGCGGTGATGGCCGCCGCCGCGCTCGGCATGTTCGTGCTAGGCTGAGCCTCAGCTCGGGCGATAGGCCTTGAGCGCGGCGCGGCCGGCGTAGCGGGCGGCGTCGCCCAGTTCCTCTTCGATCCGCAGCAGCTGATTGTACTTGGCGGTGCGGTCCGAGCGTGCGAGGCTGCCGGTCTTGATCTGCCCGCAGTCGAGCGCGACCGCGAGGTCGGCGATGGTCGAATCCTCGGTCTCGCCCGAGCGGTGGCTCATCACCGCGGTGTAGCCGCTCGACTGCGCCATCCGCACCGCGGCGATGGTCTCCGAGAGCGAGCCGATCTGGTTGACCTTGACCAGGATCGAGTTGGCGATCCCGTCCTTGATCCCCTGCCCCAGCCGCTCAACGTTGGTGACGAACAGGTCGTCGCCGACGAGCTGGACCCGGTCGCCGAGCCGCTCGGTCAGCGCCTTCCAGCCGACCATGTCGTCCTCACCCATCCCGTCCTCGATCGAGGCGATCGGATAGTCACGCGCGAGGTCGGCGAGATAATCGACCATCTGCTGAGGGGTGAGGTTCTGCGCCTCGCCGCCGCCGCGCCCGTCCTTCTGGCCGAGCCGATACTGGCCGTCCTTGAAGAATTCCGAGGCCGCGCAGTCGAGCGCGATCAGGACGTCGGTCCCGAGCGTATAGCCCGCGGCGTGCGTCGCCTCGCCGATATAGTCGAGCGCCTGGCGCGGACTTTCGATATTGGGGGCGAAGCCGCCCTCGTCGCCGACCGCGGTCGAAAGGCCAGCGCCGTGCAGCTTGGCTTTCAGCGCATGGAAAATCTCGGTCCCGCAGCGCAGGCTCTCGGCAAAGCTGTCGGCCCCGACCGGCAGGATCATGAATTCCTGGAAGTCGATCGGATTGTCTGCGTGCGCGCCGCCGTTCAGAATGTTCATCAGCGGCACCGGCAGCAAATGCGCCGAGACCCCACCGACATAGCGGTAGAGCGGCAGCCCGCGTGCCTCCGCGGCGGCCTTGGCCACCGCCAGGCTGATGCCGAGGATCGCATTGGCGCCGAGCTTGCCCTTGTTGGGTGAGCCGTCGGCGGCGATCAGCGCGGCGTCGATGTCCTGCTGGTCCTCCGCCTCATAGCCGAGGATGGCGTCGGCGAGCGGGCCGTTGGCGGCGGCGACCGCCTTGGTGACGCCCTTGCCCCCCCACCGGCTCTTGTCGCCGTCGCGCAGCTCGACCGCCTCGTGCACCCCGGTCGAGGCGCCCGAGGGGACCGCCGCGCGGCCCATGCTGCCGTCCTCCAGCGTGACGTCCACTTCGACCGTGGGGTTGCCCCGGCTGTCGAGGATCTGGCGGGCATGGACGTCAATGATTGCGGTCATGGAACGATAGTCTCCGGCGCGGCGATGCGGTATGAGAGGCCTCTATCGGTGCCGGCCAGCGGCGGCAACATTCGCCGCTGCGAACCGGAACGTGCGTGTCGCTCCCGGGTTCTTGGGGCAAGAGTAACTCGTACCCAAGGAGAGCCACATGGCCGAACCGAACAATGGATTGCCCGAGGGCACCGACACCATCCTCGAAGCCGGCGGGACCGGCGCTAGCAACGCGACCGGAGGACGAAGCATGACCGCCAGCGACCGCGGCACCGACAGCCTGATCACCGACGGCACCAACGAGAACAGCGGCGGCATCCGCGGGATGATCTCGACCGCCGGGACCAAGGCCCGCGACGAAGCGGCCACCCGCGCCCGCGGCCTCGTCAGCCAAGGCCTGACCAGCGGCTCGGCCGCGCTCGGCAACGTCGCCTCGATCATCGGTGACACGGTCGAGCAGATCGGTGAGCGGCTCGGCCCGCAATATGCCGATTACGCCCGCTCGGCGTCCGAGACGGTCAACCGCTACGCCACCACGCTCCAGAGCAAGGACCCGGACGAACTCGTCGACGACGCGCGCGAACTGGTCCGCAAGAGCCCAGGTCTCGCGCTCGCCGGCGCGGCGATCGTCGGCTTCGGCCTCGTTCGCCTGCTCAAAGCCGGGATCGACGCGGGCGACACCAGCGGCGGCCGCGCGCGGAACAACCGCCACACGGACTGACCGCATGCTCAAGCCTGCGGGCACGCCTTCGAGCGGCGACGACAATATCGGTGAGCTGGTCCACCGGCTGGTGGACGACGGCAAGGCCTACGCCAAGGCCGAGCTCGCTTATGTGAAGACGCTCGGCACCGAGAAGGCGAGTGAGCTCAAGCAGCCGCTCGTCTTCGGGGTGCTGGCGCTGTTCTTCGCTCACGCCGCCTTCCTCGCGCTGTGCGCCCTCCTCTGGGTCGGTCTCGCGCAGGTGATGAATGCGGCGCTCGCCGGGCTCGTCACGCTGGTCGTGCTCGGCGGTCTCGCCGGCCTCTTCGCCGCGCTCGCCAAGGCGCGGATCAAGGGCAAGGCCGGCCGATGAGCGACGCGCACGAGGTCCGTATCGCCCGCGCCCGCGGTGAGGCCGACGAGGCCAGGGCCCGGCTGATCGCCACTCTCGAGGAACTGAAAGCGCGGATCGCGCCCAAGACCCTCGCCGGCCAGGCGTTTCAGGCGGCCAAGGACAAGAGCATCGTGGTGGCCGACGACACGGTCACCGCGGTCAAGGAAAGCCCGCTGATGGCCGCCGGCATCGCCGGGGCCGCCGCGCTATTGATCGCCCGCAAGCCGCTGCTCGCGCTGGCGGCAAGCTGGTGGCGCGGAGAAGACGAAGACGACAACCACACTCACGACAACGGCCGGCGCAAGCGCGCTCGCGCCGAGGAGGACAAGTAATGGCCAAGCGTAACGACACCGACACCACCACCTTTGACGAGGCCGACCGCCGCTTCGACGATTTTGCCGACAGCGCCGCGGCCCGGATCGAGGATTCGCCCCTGATCGCGCTCGGCGCGGGGATCGCGCTCGGCGCCGTGCTCGGCGCGGTGCTTCCGGCCAGCCGCCGCGAAAAGGAATTGCTCCAGCCGCTCGGCGCCAAGCTCAACACCGCCAGCACCGGCGCGATCGAGCGTGGCCGCGAAATGGCCAAGCAGCGCTTCGACGAAATGGCCGGCGACAAGGTCCGCGAATTCTTCGGCTCGGGCTCGAGTAGCAGCAAGGACTGAAAATCGTCATTGCGAGCGAAGCGAAGCAATCCATTCCTGCCGCGCGGCGGAGTGGATTGCTTCCTCGCTGGCGCTCCTCGCAATGACGACTTGGGCCGCCTTCGCGCTTCTGCTATCCGCCCGCTCCCATGAGCAAGCTCCACCTCGTATTCGGCGGCCGGGTCAAGGATCCGCAGGGCCTCGACTTCACCGACTTGAAGCAGATCGACATCGTCGGCCTGTTCGACAATTACGCCGACGCCGAGGACGCCTGGCGCGACAAGGCGCAGCGCACGGTCGACGATGCCGAGATGAAATATGTCGTCGTCCACCTGCACCGGCTGCTCGAGCCGGACGTCGACGCCAAGGCCTGATCAGGCCTTCCGATACCGCCACAGCAGCAACGGCCGCTGCAGCAGCAGCCCGGTGATGAACCCGCCGACATGCGCCGGGGTGGCAACCATCAGCCCCTCGGTCCCCGCGGCATAGCCGACCCCGATCTGCAGCAGCGTCCACGCCACCGCCAGCCAGACGATATGGACCAGCCGGTTGAGCGACTGGTTGCGGCTGACCTGCTTGGGCCGCCCGAAGCTCAGCGCATAAGCGCCGATGACCCCGCTGATCGCCCCGCTCGCCCCGATCACCGGCACGTCGCTGAGCGGCGCGTAGCCCCACTGCGCCAGCGCCGAGGTCACCGCGCTGACCAGATAGATGACGACCAGCCCGGGCGCGCCGAGCACCCGCTCCACCGCCACCCCGCACAGCAGCAGCATGAGCATGTTGAAGAGCAGGTGCATGAGGCTGCCGTGGACCAAGGTGCAGCTGAACGGGGTCAGCCACGCCGGCAGCGCCGACGACACCTGCAGCACCCCCGACAGCCGCGCCGGCACCACCCCCATCGCCCCGGCGGCAAGCGGGCCATAGCCCGCCAGCAGGATCAGCAGCGAGATCACGCTGCTCACCACCGCGATCGCGATCGTCGGCGAACGCCAGTTGAGTGTCATAGAGAACCGCTCGTCCTGAGCGAAGGACCGAAGGTCCGCAGTCGAAGGGCGCCCTTCGACTTCGCTGCGCTCCGCTCAGGACGAGCGAAGCAAAAACCCGGCAGCACGCGCCTCACACGAACTCGATCTGCGCGATCTCGTAATAGCGGTCACCCGACGGCGTGGTCACCTCGACCTCGTCGCCGACCTCGCGCCCAATGAGCGCCCGGCCGAGCGGGCTGTTGTAGCTGATCCGCCCGACCTTGGCGTCGGCCTCGGTCTGCCCGACGAGCTGATATTTCACCGGCTTGTCGTCCTCGTCGATCAGGCTGACCGTCGCGCCGAACACGACCTTGTTGCCCGACAGCGTCGTCGGGTCGATCACCAGCGCGCGCGCCAGCCGGTCCTCGATGTCGGCGATATAGGCCTCGATCTGGCCCTGCCGCTCCTTGGCGGCATGATATTCGGCATTCTCGCTCAGATCGCCGTGGGCGCGGGCTTCCTCGATCGCGTCGACGACCTGCGGCCGCTCGATCTTGAGCCGCTTGAGTTCGTCTTCGAGCTGACGATAGCCTTCGGCCAGCATCGGCACCTTGTCGCTCGCCATGGGCGCATCCAGTCCTTGTGTTCACTCGCCAAAACCCACCCGCTGCGCCGACCGGAAGGTCCGCACCGAAACGGGTGGGCATGCGGGAAGATTAACTTTCGAGGGCGGAATAATAGGACTGTAAGGAGCGAACTTCAAGCGAACGGCCGCGCACGGCCTTGATCGCGCGCGCCACCGCCAGGCTCGCCGAGACGGTGGTGAAGTAGGGCACCTTGCGATTGAGCGCGGTCGCCCGGATCGACTGGCTGTCCTTGAACGCCTGCCACCCCTCGGTGGTATTGAAGACCAGGCTCACCTGGCCATCGACCATGCGGTCGACGATATGCGGCCGCCCCTGCGCGACTTTGTTGACCAGCGTCACCGTGAGCCCCTTGCCCTGCAGGAACGCCGCCGTCCCGCCGGTCGCAATCACCTCGAAGCCCAGCTCGATCATCAATTCGACCGCGGGCAATATCTGGTCCTTGTCGCTGTCCTTGACCGAGACGAACAGGGTGCCCCCATCGGGCAGCATCGTCCCCGCGCCGAGCTGGCTCTTGGCGAAGGCGATGTCGAAATCGCGGTCGATCCCCATCACCTCGCCGGTCGACTTCATCTCGGGGCCGAGCACCGGGTCGGTGCCGGGGAAGCGCGCGAAGGGGAAGACGCTCTCCTTGACCGCGACATAGCCCTGCGGCTTGCGCAGATGCGGCAGGTCGGCGAGCGCCTCGCCCGCCATCACCCGCGCCGCCAGCTTGGCGACCGGCACCCCGATCGCCTTGGCGGTGAAGGGCACGGTCCGGCTCGCCCGCGGATTGACCTCGATGAGGTAGACCAGCCCGTCCTTGACCGCGAACTGGACGTTCATCAGCCCCTTGACCTTGAGCGCCAGCGCGAGCTCGCGTGTCTGCCGCTCGATCTCGGCGACGATGTCGGCGGGCAGGCTGTAGGGCGGAATCGAGCAGGCGCTGTCGCCCGAGTGGACACCAGCCTCCTCGATATGCTCGAGCACCCCGGCGACCTTGACGTCGGTCCCGTCGCAGATGGCATCGACGTCGACCTCGACCGCATCGCGCAAATAGCGGTCGACCAGCACCGGCGAATTGCCCGACACCTCGACCGCGGTAGCGATATAATGGTCGAGCTGGGCCGGCCCGTCGACCACCTCCATCGCCCGCCCGCCGAGCACGTAGCTCGGCCGCAGCAGCACCGGGTAGCCGATCTTCTCGGCGACGGCCAACGCCTCCTCGCGGCTGCGGGCGAGGCCATTCTCGGGCTGGCGCAGCTTCAATCGCGAGACCAGCGCCGCGAACCGCTCGCGGTCTTCGGCGAGGTCGATGCTGTCGGGGCTGGTGCCGAGGATCGGGATCCCCGCCGCCTGCAGCCCCGCCGCCAGCTTGAGCGGCGTCTGCCCGCCCAGCTGCACGATCACCCCCGCCAGCTCGCCCTTGGCCTGCTCGCGCGTGACGATCTCGAGCACGTCTTCTTCGGTCAGCGGCTCGAAATAGAGCCGGTCCGACGTGTCCGGGTCGGTCGACACCGTCTCCGGATTGCAGTTGATCATCACCGTCTCATAGCCCGCGTCGCGCAGCGCGAAGGCGGCGTGGCAGCAGCAATAATCGAACTCGATCCCCTGCCCGATCCGGTTCGGCCCGCCGCCGAGGATGACGACCTTCTTGCGGTCGCTGACCTCGGCCTCGTCCTCGGGCTCGCCGAACAAGGGCGCCTCGTAGGTCGAGTAGAGATAAGGCGTCGACGCGTCGAACTCGGCCGCGCAGCTGTCGATCCGCTTGTAGACCGGGTGGACGCCGAGCCCCTGGCGGTGCCAGCGCACTTCCTCGGCGGTGACCCCGCCGGTCATCGCCCGCATCGCCGCATGGACGATCCCGCGCCCGCGCGCCTGCAACTCGCTCATTTCGCGGTTCATGCCGGTCGAGCGCAGCGACAGCTGCGCCAGCCGCGCGTCGCTGAATCCCATCCCCTTCAGCCGCCGCATCTCGGCCGCGTCGTTGGGCAGCCCGAACGCGCGCACCTGCCCCTCGGCGCGGACGATCTCCGCCAGCCGCTCGAGGAACCACGGGTCGAACCCCGCGATCTCGTTGATCCGCTCGACCGTGAAGCCGTGGCGCAGCGCCTCGGCCGCGACCAGCAGCCGGTCGGGCGTCGCCCGCGCCAGCGCCGCCGCGATCTCGTCGGTCGACGCTTCCTCAAGCGGCCGCACCCGGTCGAGCCCACACAACCCGATTTCGAGCCCGCGCAGCGCCTTCTGCAGGCTCTCGGCGAACGACCGTCCGATCGCCATCACCTCGCCGACCGACTTCATCGCGGTCGACAGCACCCCTTCGGCGCCCTTGAACTTCTCGAAGGTGAAGCGCGGGATCTTGGTGACGACATAGTCGATCGTCGGCTCGAAGCTCGCCGGCGTCGCGCCGCCGGTGATGTCGTTGGCGATCTCGTCGAGCGTGTAGCCCACCGCCAGCCGCGCCGCGACCTTGGCAATCGGGAAGCCGGTCGCCTTGGAGGCCAGCGCCGACGAGCGCGACACCCGCGGGTTCATCTCGATGACGACCATCCGCCCGGTCTTGGGATCGACCGCGAACTGGACGTTGGACCCGCCCGTCTCGACCCCGATCTCGCGCAGCACGGCGATGCTCGCCGAGCGCATCCGCTGATATTCCTTGTCGGTCAGCGTCAGCGCGGGGGCGACGGTGATCGAATCCCCCGTATGCACCCCCATCGGATCGACATTCTCGATCGAGCAGATGATGATGGCGTTGTCCGCGCGGTCGCGGACCACCTCCATCTCAAACTCCTTCCACCCAACCAGGCTCTCGTCGATCAGCACCTCGGTGGTCGGCGAGGCCTCGAGCCCGGTGCGGACGAAGTGGTTATATTCGTCGCGATTGTACGCGATCCCGCCCCCGGTGCCGCCCAGCGTGAAGCTCGGCCGGATGACCACCGGCAGCCCGATCGTGTCGAGCGCCGCCATCGCCTCCTCGACCGTGTGCACGATCGCCGACTTGGGGCTTTCGAGCCCGATCCGGTCCATCGCGTCGCGGAATTTCTGGCGGTCCTCGGCCTTCTCGATCGCCTCGGCATTGGCGCCGATCAGCTCGACCCCCAGACGGTCGAGCGTGCCGTCCTTGAATAGCGCAAGCGCGGTGTTGAGCGCGGTCTGCCCACCCATCGTCGGCAGCAGCGCGTCGGGCCGCTCGGCCTCGATGATCTTGGCGACGATCTCGGGGGTGACCGGCTCGATGTAGGTCGCGTCGGCGCCTTCCGGATCGGTCATGATCGTCGCCGGGTTCGAGTTGACGACGATGACGCGATAGCCCTCGGCCTTGAGCGCCTTGACCGCCTGGCTACCCGAATAATCGAACTCCGCCGCCTGGCCAATGACGATCGGGCCGGCGCCGATGATGAGGATGGAGGAGATGTCGGTGCGGCGGGGCATTAGAGAGCCTTAACAATTGCGACGGTATGGCCACGATCATGATCAAGAAGCGCAGACTTACGCGGTTCAAGCTTATCGTTTGGACTTTCATCGTCGTGACATTGGTCGGCGGCTCTTGGCTGCTCGCACAAGCCGTGCTTGCCGGCGACTACACCCGCCTGGCAGTCGCCGTGGTGCCCGCCGCGTACTTCGCAGTCAGGATGAATGGCCGAGCCAAAGACGCTTAGCGGCAATTTTTGGGATGCGCCGAGATCGCTCACCGCATCATCCCCACGAACCGCTCGAACAGGTAGAAGCTGTCCTGCGGCCCCGGGCTCGCCTCGGGGTGATATTGCACGCTGAACACCGGCCGCCCCTCGAGCTCGAGCCCGCAGTTCGAGCCGTCGAACAGCGAGACGTGCGTCTCCCTGACCCCCGCCGGCATCCCCTCGCGCTCGACCGCGAAGCCGTGGTTCATGGCTGTGATCTCGACCGCCCCGTCGGCCAGCCGCTTGACCGGATGATTGGCCCCGCGATGGCCCTGGAACATCTTGGCCGTCTTGCCCCCCACCGCGAGCGCGAGCAGCTGGTGGCCGAGGCAGATGCCGAACAGCGGCTTCCCCGTCTCCAGCATCTGCTTGATCACCGGAATCGCATATTCCCCCGTCGCCGCCGGATCGCCCGGCCCGTTCGAGAGGAAGAAGCCGTCGGGCGCGTGCGCCATCACCTCGTCGAAGGTGGCGGTCGCCGGCAAGATCGTCACCCGCGCCCCGGCCTCGACCAGGTTGCGGAAGATGTTACGCTTGGCCCCATAATCGATCGCGACGACGTGGGGGCGGTCAGAACGCCCCTCGACTGCGCTCGGGACGAGCGCATCGGAAGGACGCTCCGCCACAACACCGCTCGTCCCGAGCGAAGTCGAGGGGCGCTCCCCCGCATACCCCAACTCGAGGCTCCACTTCCCCCCGCTCCAAATCTCCAACTGCTCCCGCGACACCGCCTTGGCGAGGTCCATCCCCTCGAGCCCCGGCCAATCCATCGCCATTTTCTGCAACGCCGCCAAGTCGAACACCCCGTCCGCCCGATGCGCCATCACCACCCTCGGCGGCCCCTCCCGCCGCACCAGCCGGGTCAGCGCCCGCGTATCCAGCCCGGCGAGCCCGATCCGCCCGTTGTTCGCCATCCAGCTCGGGAAATCGCTCTTCGAGCGGAAGTTGCTCGGTGCCGTCACCGCCTCGCGGACGATACAGCCGAGCGCATGCGGATCGGCCGCCTCGACGTCCTCGTCGTTGGCCCCGACATTGCCGATGTGGGGAAAGGTGAACGCCACCACCTGCCGCGCGTAGGAGGGGTCGGTCATCACTTCCTGATAGCCGGTCATCGCGGTGTTGAAGCACAATTCGCCGACCGCCTCGCCCTCGGCCCCGAACCCCTGCCCCCAGGCGACCCGGCCGTCGGCGAACACCAGGACTCCGGTCGCTCCGCTCGGTTGCGGCGCAGGCGCGGGCATGGGGCTGGCCATCGGCGGGAGGCTCCTTCGGACGTTAGACAACGATGTCGCTAAGCCGCGGTCGCTAAGCGCATAAGCGCGCAGGGTCAACGGCTGGTCAGGGCGGAAAACCGCCGCTACGGCTGGCCGCTTTCCCGAACGAGTTGAAGCGATGATCCGAGACGACCTCAAGGCCGCGCTGGTCGCGGCGATGAAGGGCGGCGACAAGCCCGCCACCGGCACCATCCGCCTGATCCAGAGCGCCCTCAAGAACCGCGACATCGAGCTCAGGACCGGCACCGCCCCCGCCGACGACGACCAGCTGGTCACCGACGTCCTCCAGAAAATGATCAAGCAACGCCGCGAATCGGTCGAGCTCTACAAGAAGGGCGGCCGCGACGAGCTGGCGGCCACCGAAGAAGCCGAAATCGCCATCATCGAACGCTTCCTCCCCCAGCAGATGAGCGACGACGAAGCCCGCGCCGCGGTGCAGGCGATCGTCGCCGAGCTCGGCGCCTCGAGCATGAAGGACATGGGCCGCGTCATGGCCGCGGTGAAGGAGCGTCATCCGACCAGCATCGAACCGGCCCGGGCGAGCGCGCTGGTCAAGGCGGCGTTGAGCTAGACTTCTCGCCGCGTTGAGAGAAAACTCCCGCAGGAGAGTCGCTCGTCCCGAGCGAAGTCGAGGGGCGCCCAAGCAACGTGCATTTCTGGGTCTACATCGTGCGTTGCAGCGACGGCTCCTTCTACACCGGCCACACGGACAATCTCGAAAAGCGTGTGGGTGAGCATAATTCCGGCATCGGCGGCGACTGGACCCGGCGGCGGCGACCGGTCTCCCTCGTCTGGTGCGAAGTCCTGCCCACTCGGCAGGAAGCCTATGAAGCCGAACGCCGCATCAAGCCCTGGTCACGCGCTAAGAAAGAGGGCCTGATCGCGCGCGACTGGGCCCGGGTGTCGCATTTCGCCAAGCCGCCTTGCGAACGCCCCTCGACTTCGCTCGGGACGAGCGAAAGGGTGGTCGCAACTGCCGATAGTAGGGCAGCGACTGGGTCGCTCGTCCCGAGCGGAGCGCGAGGCGCGAAGTCGAGGGGCGCTTCCACCCCATGACCCTCTCCCCCGCCTTCCTCGACGAACTCCGCGCCCGCACCCTGCTCAGCGCGGTCGTCGCCCCGCAGGTGAAGCTCACCCGCGCCGGCCGCGAATTTAAAGGCTGCTGCCCGTTCCACGACGAGAAGACCCCCAGCTTCTACGTCAACGACGAAAAGGCCTTCTACCACTGCTTCGGCTGCGGCGCGCACGGCGATGCGATCCGCTTTCTCACCGAGCAACGCGGCCTCCCCTTCATCGATGCGGTTAAGGAACTCGCCGACAAGGCCGGGATGCAGGTCCCCGCGCCCGACCCCCGCGCGCAGGAGCAGGCGAGCCGCGCCGCGACCCTCCACGACGTGATGGGCGCGGCGCAGCGCTGGTACGCCGAGCAGCTCGAAGGCCCCGAAGCCGCCGACGCACGCGCCTACGTCAAGAAGCGCGGCTTCTCCGCCCTCTCCGTCCAGCGCTTCGGGATCGGCTTCGCCCCCGACGGCCGCACCCGCCTCAAGACCGCGCTCAAGGAGCAGGGCGAGGAGCAACTCGTCGATACCGGCCTGCTGATCCGTCCCGACGACGGCAACCGCGAGCCCTACGACCGTTTCCGCGGCCGGCTGATGATCCCCATCCGCGACGCGCGCGGGCGGGTGATCGGCTTCGGCGGCCGCATCCTCGGCGCCGGCGAGCCCAAGTATCTCAACTCCCCCGAGACCGTCCTCTTCGACAAGGGCCGCACGCTCTACAACCTCGACCGCGCCTCCCCCGCCAGCCGCCAGGCCAACCGGATTATCGTGGTCGAAGGCTATATGGACGTGATCGCGCTCGACCAGGCGGGGATCGCCGAGAGCGTCGCCCCCAACGGCACCGCACTGACCGAGGCCCAGCTTGCCATCCTCTGGCGGCTCGACCCCGCGCCGATCCTCTGCTTCGACGGCGACGCCGCCGGGCAGAAGGCCGCGATCCGCGCCGCCCTGCGCGCCCTCCCCCACCTCGCGCCCGAGCGGACGCTGCGCTTCGTCGCGCTCCCCGCGGGTCAGGACCCCGACGACCTCGTCAAGGCCGGCGGCCGCGCCGCGATCGACGCCATCCTCGCCGAGCCCGAGCCGCTGGTCGACCGCCTCTGGCGGCACGAGCGCGACGCCTCCCCCCTCGCCACGCCCGAGGAGCGCGCCGGCCTCAAGCAGCGCCTCGTCGCCCACGCCGCCGCGATTGGCGACCGCTCGCTCAGCCAACTCTACCGCGAGGAATGGCTCGTCCGCTTCGACGCGCTGACCCGCCCCGAGCGGACGCGCGGGGCCTTAAGCCCCGTCGGCCAGCGCCGCGGCAGCTGGGTCAAGGGCAAGGGCTTCGTCCCCCCCGAGCCCCCCGCCAGCCCGGCCGCGCGAGCGATCGGCTCGGAGGGAATCGATCCGCAGACCTCGCGCGCGGTGCTCGAGGGACTGGCGCTGTTCCCCGCCGCGCTGATCGACCATTTCTCCGAGGTCCAGCGGCTCCCGCTCAGCGACCGCGCGCTCGCCCGAATTCGCGACCAGCTGCTCGAAGCGGCGCTATCGGGCGAAGTGCTTGATCGGTCGCGAATCGCCACCATATTGCAGGGTGCAGGCGGTTCGACCCTCCTTGAACGGAGCGGCAGGAGAGCAGGCGCAGGATATTCCTTCACTCAGCCCGGCACGGATCCGGCGCGCGCAGAGCGTGAACTCGGCAACGTCATAGACGCCCTTTGCGCGCACTATGAGATCGCCAGCGCCCTTCGCGCCGCCACCGAACGGCTGGCGTTGGGCGAGGTTGAAGGGTTTGAAGAGCAACAGCGACTAAGCGTCGCAAAAATCGAAACAACCAAGCGTCTGGCGGAACTGGCCGCGGACGACTAAGTGGCGGCACGATGGCGAAAGCAGAGATTCAAGAAACCGAACCCCAGGACGGCGACGATGCGCCCCTGATCGACCAGAACGACGCTGCGATTAAGCGGTTGAAGGCGCGCGCCAAGAAGCGCGGCACCATCACCATTGACGAGATCAACGCAGCGCTTCCGGCCGACCAGAACGAGCAGATCGAAGACCTGATGTCGGAACTCAACGACATGGGCGTCCAGATCGTCGAGAAGGGCGAAGGCTCGGACGACGAGGACGAGGACGGCGACAGCGACAGCGCGAACGAGGTCGAGGAAGTCGACCCGCTCGACGACGGCGGCGCGCGCCCGGCCGCGGCGGTCAAGAAAGAGCCGACCGACCGCACCGACGATCCGGTCCGCATGTACCTGCGCGAGATGGGGGCAGTCGAGCTCCTCTCCCGCGAGGGTGAGATCGCCATCGCCAAGCGGATCGAGGCCGGCCGCGACACGATGATCTGGGGGCTGTGCGACAGCCCGATCACCTTCACCTCGATCATCGAATGGTCGAACGCCTTGAACGAAGGCCGGATGCAGCTGCGTGAGATCCTCGATCTCGAAGCCATGCTCTCCAAGGGCCCCACCGCCGAGCAGATCAACGCCGCCGAGAGCGAGGGCGAGGAAGGCGCGGGCGAGATCAGCGCCGCGGTTGCCGGTCCGACCATCAAGGAAGATGCCGAGCCCGAGGAGGCCCCGGCCGCCGACGACGAGGAAGACGAATTCACCGAACGTCGCGCCCGTCCCGAAGGCGCCGCCGCCGAAGAGGAAGAGGACGACAACACCCTCAGCCTCGCGCAGATGGAGGAGACGCTCAAGCCGCAGGCGCTCGAGAAGTTCGCCCTCATCACCGCCCACTACAAGAAGTTCGCCAAGCTCCAGGACGCGCGCCTGGTGGCGATGAGCGCCGGCCAGGCCTATGCCTCTGCCGAAGAGAAGAAATATCAGAAGCTGCGCGAACAGCTCACCGCCGAAGTCGAGGCGATGCAGTTCCACGGCTCGAAGATCGAATATCTGGTCGAGCAGCTCTACAGCTACAACCGCCGGCTCACTGCCCTAGGTGGGCAAATGCTCCGCCTCGCCGAGCGCCACCGCGTCCCGCGGAAAGCCTTCCTCGACGAATATATGGGCAATGAGCTCGACGAGGCGTGGTTGCCGCGCGTCGCCAAGCTCGACAAGAAGTGGGCCGCCTTCGCCGCCGGCGAGGGCGACAGCGTCGACCGCATCCGCGTCGAGATCGGGGAGATCGCGCAGGCCACCGGCATGAACCTGGCCGAGTTCCGCAAGATCGTGAACATGGTCCAGAAGGGTGAGCGCGAGGCGCGCATCGCCAAGAAGGAAATGGTCGAGGCAAACTTGCGCCTCGTCATTTCGATCGCCAAGAAATACACCAACCGCGGGTTGCAGTTCCTCGACCTCATCCAGGAAGGCAACATCGGCCTGATGAAGGCGGTCGACAAGTTCGAGTATCGCCGCGGCTACAAGTTCTCGACCTACGCCACCTGGTGGATCCGGCAGGCGATCACCCGTTCGATCGCCGACCAGGCGCGGACCATCCGCATCCCGGTCCACATGATCGAGACGATCAACAAGCTCGTCCGCACCAGCCGGCAGTTCCTCCACGAGACCGGCCGCGAAGCGACCCCGGAGGAGCTCGCCGAGCGCCTCTCGATGCCGCTCGAGAAGGTGCGCAAGGTCCTCAAGATCGCCAAGGAGCCGATCAGCCTCGAGACGCCGATCGGCGACGAGGAAGACAGCCACCTCGGCGACTTCATCGAGGACAAGAACGCCGTCATCCCGGTCGACGCCGCCATCCAGGCGAACCTCAAGGAAACGGTCACCCGCGTGCTGGCGTCCCTAACGCCGCGCGAGGAGCGCGTCCTGCGCATGCGGTTCGGCATCGGCATGAATACCGATCACACGCTCGAAGAGGTCGGCCAGCAGTTCAGCGTGACCCGCGAGCGTATCCGCCAGATCGAAGCCAAGGCGCTGCGGAAGCTGAAGCATCCTAGCCGGTCGCGGAAGATGCGGTCGTTCTTGGATCAGTGAAGACACTGGCCTCCTGAAGAGTCTTTCAAGCGCGACGCGCAATCGGAGCAACAAAGGTCAAGTGGCTACACCCGAACCGACACAAAGCGCGGCAAATCTGCTAATGGGCTTGAAAGCTCAAGATCAACGGTCGGCGATCATAGAGGTAAAAATTGGGGCGCTTGATAAACGGCTCGACGAACAAAACGAAGCATACGCGCGCGTTGAGATCTTACTGGGTGTATTTGGCGTCCTTCTCACACTGTTGGTAATCTATCTTGGCTGGCGTGTTGAGCAATCTGCCATACGAGCTGCCACTGGCGTAGCTAAAGATGATCTCAAAGACAGTAAGGAAGAAATTGAGAATTGTGTGACTGAGAGTAAGCAGGCTCTCAAGGATACGCAGCGAATTCTTCTTCAAATCGAAGGGCATAAAGTTGTGGCCGCTCAAGATGTTGAGAAGATTCGTCAGTACAAAATCAACGTTTCGGAAGCGAATCCGAAGAAGAGACCATCATGAACAGCCTTCCTTTTGCCGATTGCCAAACTCTATTGGAGCACGCAAATAGGGAAATTGATGCTAAAATCCGGAGCGGGGAGCTTTTCTCTGCTCTCGACTTCGCAAGCATCTTGATTACCGTTTCCGGTCAAGAATCGGAAATTCTCGCCGGTTTCGATACTAAAGCCGTTTGCTATGACAAACTAGGTGCGCATGATTTAGAGCTCTTGACTTATAACGATGCTGTGGATCGTTTGGCCTCAAGTGCTGAGCCGGATATCAGGGATGGGCTTAACTCTCTTCTATATAACAAGGGTGTGACGCTCTCCAATCTTGATAGAAATGCCGAAGCGCTCTCAACTTATGATTTTGTCATTCAGCGTTCGAAAGGTGCGATCTCGGCTGATGCGCGAGATACCCTAGCAAGAGCGATGTACAATCGGGCTGCCATAATCAAAGAGCTCAGCACAGATCGTGAAGCCATTGCGGCATTCGAGGGTTTGATCAGTTCTCTGTCTGACGACGACGAACCGAGCGTGAGAGCCCAAGTCGCTAAGGCTTACGCCGCCTTAGGGCAACTTTACTCGAATGAGAAAGATTTTCCCAAAGCAATCGATTATTATCAAAAAGCTGAAGACATATTTCCATTCACTCTCGATCAGATTCCATCTCGGCTGCAAAACAGCATTCGATCGAACCAAGGTGTTACTCTAGCAAAATCAAATCGTGTCGAGGAAGCAGTTCGTATTTTCAGCAGGATTATCCGGGAACTGGAGCATGCTCCGGACGAGGAAAGCCGCTTGGTCGCTTATGGTGCATTTCTCAATAGGGCAATTGCCCAGCAAAAGATCGATAAAGAGCAATCTCTTAGTGATATTGATGCAGCCATAGCCGGTTTAAGAACAGCAATAAGCCCGACTGCTTCTCTTATGTTGAAAAGCGCCGAACAGCTTAAGTCAGCTTTCAAGGATGGAGTGGCTTCGTCAGAACCTGATGCTTTTCCAGACGTGAAGCTACCGGTGGGGTCGGTTTGAGACTGTGAAGGGTGCCAGGCAAGATCATGCAAACCGTAGGACGCTTTTAGCCTTACCGGGCACTAGTACGTGAATTAATTCAGGGCCACGAGATTGCGCGAACGATCGCGCTTACGTTCGTTTCGACGTTGCGCTAACGTCAGTCCTGCCGCCCTCGCCGCCTAGGCGGCTTGCGCGCAGGCTGGCCGGCGCTCGCGGGCTCTTCGCCTAAGCGGCTCGCTGCGCTCTGCCGCTTAGGCTCGGCCGCTCGCGCTTAGAACATACCCTTGATCTTGCCGATCATCCCGCCAACCCCGCCTTCCTCGCCCAGCAGCGAGGCGAACTGGCCGAGCGAGCCTTCGCCGCCGATGTGGCCGACGATCTCCTGCAATTTGTCTTGCGGCAGCCCGGTCTGATCGGCCGCCGTCTCCACCGTGTCGCCTTCCTGCGTGTGCGCCGCGCCGAGCGCGGTGACCGCCTGCTCGACCTGCTCGGGGCTGAGGCCGACCTTCTCGGCGAGGTTCTGGACGGTGGCGGACCCGGTCACCTGGCCGAGGATTCCATTGAGCAGGCTCATGCGCGACACTCCATGATGCGAAGAAACGCCAGCAACCGGGCGCCGTGACGGCGTCCGCACCAGCTATCCCCCTGCCGCCCCCCTTCGCCAAGTTAAATATTGACGCTTCGCCCGCTCGCCGCCCCCGCCCGCGCCACCTTCTCCCCCCTCGCTCGTTACGCCACCCATGCACACCCGCCAGCTCGGCCGCTCCGGCCCCCTCGTCTCCGCCCTCGGCCTCGGCTGCATGGGCATTTCCTTCGGCTATGCCAACAAGCTCTCCCGCGCCGACGGCGTCGCCTTGATCCGCGCCGCGGTCGAGCGCGGGGTCACCTTCTTCGACACCGCCGAAGTCTACGGCCCCTTCGAGAATGAGGAGATCGTCGGCGAGGCCCTCAAGCCCCACCGCGACCAGGTCGTCATCGCCACCAAGTTCGGCTTCAAGTTCGACCCCGACGGCAAGCAGCTCCCCGGCACCGACAGCCGCCCCGAGACCATCCGCGCCGCGGTCGATGGCTCGTTGAAGCGTCTCGGCGTCGAGACCATCGACCTCCTTTACCAGCACCGCGTCGACCCCGCGGTCCCGATCGAGGATGTCGCCGGCACCGTCCGCGACCTCATCGCCGCCGGCAAGGTCAAGGCGTTCGGCCTGTCCGAGCCCGGCCCCCAGACCCTCCGCCGCGCCCACGCGGTCCAGCCGGTCGCCGCGGTCCAGAACGAATATTCGCTGTGGTGGCGCGCACCCGAGAGCAACGGCATCCTCGACGCCTGCGACGAGCTCGGCATCGGCTTCGTCCCCTACTCCCCCCTCGGCAAGGGCTTCCTCACCGGCGCGATCAAGCCCGGCGAGGCGCTCCCCGCGGGCGACTTCCGCAGCACGACCCCGCGCTTCTCCCCCGAAGCGATCGACCGCAACCAGGCCTTCGTCGACCTGTTGAAGGAAATCGCTACCGAGAAAGGCGCCACCCCGGCGCAGGTCGCGCTCGCCTGGCTGCTCGCCCAGCGCCCCTACATCGTCCCCATCCCCGGCACGACCAAGCTCCCCCGCCTCGAGGAGAACCTCGCCGCCGCCGACCTCGCGCTCGGCGACGATGAGCTCGACCGCATCTGTGTCGGCTTGGGCGAGCTCGAAGTCGAAGGCGACCGTTACGCCCCCGCCCAGGCCGCGATGGTCGGGGTCGAGGCGCCGATGCCTGCGAACGCCTGACCCCGCCCGGAAGCGCTTACTTGGCTTGGTCGGCGAGCTTCTGCAGCTCGCTCGCGCTGATGCCCAGCACCGCCCCCTGCGGGCCAGGCGCGATGGCGTTGCGCTGCAGGCGGACGAGCTTTCCGCCCGTCAGCTTGATCGTCACATATTGGTCGTCGATCGCGGTGATCGTGCCGGCGGGCGTGCCCGCCTGGCCATAGACGGTCGTCCCGATGGTCACCTTGGCATTGGCCTCGGCCAGCGCTTCTTCGGCCTGCGCGTTGAGCTGCGCCTGGGTGAGCGCGAACATAAGCTTGCCGTCGTGCGGGGTGAAGGACGAGGCGGGCAGCTGCACCTCATGCTTGTCGGTCTTGACCACCAACTGGTCGCCATTGACGCGGCTCACCACGCCGACGGCGCCGCCGTTGGCATCGACGACCGCCGTCCCCGGGGCGATGGCGGCAGACGCAGCGGCGGGCGGCGCGGTCTGGAGCGCGGCAGCGGGCACGGCGCCGGCCAGCGCGGCGGCGGCCAGGGCGAGGGCGCGAACGGACAGGATGGGCATGGCGGTCATCTCCAGCTGGTTGGGGTTCGCAAAGATTAACGATTGAGGCCGCCGCGGGTTCGCTCCGCCAGCCGCATTTTCGCCCGGCCGACGCCCCCACCGCCGCGGCTCGCTTGCACCCCGCCACCGGCGCGCTAGCATCGCCTCCTCACGGGGGAGAAAAGTCATGCGTACCATCAGCCTATCCGCCGCGCTGCTCGCGGTCGCCGCGCCGGCCGCGCTCCACGCCCAGCCGGCGTCCGTCGCGGTTGCCCCCGACGACGCCGCCCGCCGCACTGAGGCGCACGCCATCATCGAGGTGATGTTCCCGCCCGCCACTCGCGAGGCGACGATGCAGAAGATGATGGACACGCTTACCGCGACCATGCTGCAGACATTCAAGCTGCCGACGGTCGACGATCCGGGCCTCAAGGCGATGTTCGATCGCTTCATCGCATCGGCGCGGGCGGAGGCGGCCGCCAATGCTCGCGCCAATTTCCCGAAGAGTCTGGCGGCGATGGAGGGCGCTTACGCCCGCGCCTTCACCCTCGCCGAGCTTAAGAACATCCACGCCTTTGCCCTCACACCTGCCGGGAGCCATTATCTCCAGCGCAGCCTGGAACTGGTGTCCGACCCCGAAGTCCAGGCCGTGGCGAAGGAAGCGGTCGAACAGGGCCGCGCTCGCTCGCAGGTCAAGGTCGCGCAGTTCAAAGCCGAGGTGCTCGCTTATTTGAACGCACACCCCGACGTCGCGGCCAAGATACGCCAGGGCAATTAAAGCGACCCGATCCCCGGCTTCGCCCGCTTCGGCGCCAGCAGCAGCTCGGTCAGCGCCCACACCATCGCGTCGGCGCGGTCGGGGCTGGTGCCCGGCCCGTCATAGCCGCCCCCCGCGATCAGCCCCATCAACTGCCCCTCGAGCGGCCCGAACCGTCCGTGGAAGAAGGCGCTGCCGTTCTCGAACCGCAGCGCGATCGGCTCGGCGCGGTGGCTCTTGCCGACCCGCGCGGTGACCAGCCGGACGTGGAGGTCGGGCGCGGCGCCGTGGAGCACGCTCAGCACCATCTTGCCCCCTTGGTTCTGCTCGGCGACCACCAGCGCGCGGCCTTCGCTGCTACGCGGCCCGTGGAGCGCGGCGGCCTCCGCCACCCGCGCCGCCCATTGCTCGGGGGTCGCCGCAGTGACGCTATGGTCGGCGAGCACATGGCCACGCCCCTCGCGGTCGAGCGCGCAGGCGACGATCCCGCACGTCCCGCCGCCACTCGGCGGGTCGACCCCGATGACGATCCGCGCGAAGCCCGGCAGCGGCACCCCGCCCGGCCAGCGGCAGCGCTTGATCAGCGCCGCGGTCCACAGTGCTCCCGCGACGTCGGTGACCAGCTCGCCCTCCAGCTCCTGCCGGCCGAGCGACGTCCCGCCATATTGCCGCTCCATCGCCGTTCGGAAGGCGAGCGGCAGGTGGCGGTTGGCGGCGGTCGACCCACCGGTGTGCACCGTCCCCTCCCTCTCCAGCAGCTGGGCGAGCACGGTCCGCGCGCGCGGCGTCGTCGTCACCATCACCTGCGGCCGATGACCGAGCCGAAGCCCGAGCTGCAGCGTCGACCAGGTCTCGTGCGACTTCTTCCATTTGGCCAGCTCGTCGCACCAGGCGAAATGATGTTGGGGCCCGCGCAGCTCGTCGGGCGAGGCGCCGCTGTACAGCCGCGCTTCCGAACCGTTATGGAACTTTATCAGCCGCCGCGCGGGGTAGAAGCGCCCGATCAGCGGATCCGCCACCGCACGCAGCCCGCTGTCGCCTTCGACCATCACGTCGCGCGCCTCGGCATAGGTCGCGGCGACCAACGCGATCCTGAGGTCGGACCGCGCGCGAACCTGTTCGGCGATCCACTCGGCCCCGGCGCGGGTCTTGCCGAACCCGCGCCCGGCCATCACCACCCAGGTCTCCCACGCCCCCGCCGGCGAGACCTGCTCGGGCCGCGCCCACAGGCGCCAGTCGTCCGCGATCGCCGCCAGCTCGGACGGGTCGAGCGTGCCGAGCAGCGCCAGCACCTCGGCGTGGCTCAGCCCGGCGACCAGCGCCGGAAATTCGCCGTGCCTCACTCGGGCGCGGTCGGCGGCTCGGCAGCCCCGTCGTCACGGACCGCCGCCACCCGCGCCGCGATCATCTCCCGCAGCTGCGCCGGGTCGGGCGGCGGCGGGCGATCCTCCTCCGCCGCCTGCGCGCGCGCCGCGTTGCGCAGCGTCAGCAGCTTGACCGCCGTCTCCGCACTAATCAGCGGGGCACCTTCGGGCAGCCCGGCCCCGCTCAGCACGGAAGTCGCCGCCCTCACTAAAGCAAACTCGAGCTTTGTGTAGATTCGCGCCAGCGCCAGCTTGCTGTCCGCGGCCTCGTCCCCCGGCGCATCGCCACTATTTCGTCCCATGCCCGGGACAAGCCAAACGAACTCCAACAAGTCAATATATTTTGCCTGTTTGGTTCGTTCTCGATCTCACGCGAGGCCCCGCCGCACTTTCGCCTTGCCGCCCCCCGCCGGTCGGCTATCAAGGTCTTGCTCGGCGAATTCGGGCCACGGCCCCTCCTTTTCGTTCCCTACTTGTTCCACCGGAACGGATAGGGTACATCGGTTTCAGCGCGGAGTTGATCCGCATGGCTGACTGACGAAAGGAATAGGGGCATGGCCACGCAACTGAAGGTCGTCGGAATGAGCGGGGATGCGGTGACTACGGATCGGCAAAAGGCATTGGACGCGGCGCTGGCGCAGATCGACCGCGCTTTCGGCAAGGGCTCGGCGATGAAGCTGGGCAGCCGCGAGAAGATCGAGATCGAGACGGTCTCGACCGGTTCGCTCGGGCTCGACATCGCGCTCGGCGTCGGCGGCCTCCCGCGCGGCCGCATCATCGAGATCTACGGCCCAGAAAGCTCGGGCAAGACCACGCTGGCGCTCCACTCGATCGCCGAATCGCAGAAGATCGGCGGCACTGCCGCCTTCGTCGATGCAGAGCATGCGCTCGACCCGGTCTATGCCAAGAAGCTCGGCGTCAACATCGACGAATTGATCGTCTCCCAGCCCGACACGGGCGAACAGGCGCTCGAGATCGTCGATACGCTGGTTCGCTCGAACGCGGTCGACGTGCTGGTGGTCGATTCGGTCGCCGCGCTGGTCCCGCGGGCCGAGATCGAGGGCGAGATGGGCGACAGCCACGTCGGCCTCCAGGCCCGGCTGATGAGCCAGGCGCTCCGCAAGCTCACCGGCTCGATCAGCCGCTCGCGCTGCACCGTCATCTTCATCAACCAAGTGCGGATGAAGATCGGCGTGATGTACGGCAATCCTGAAACCACCACCGGCGGCAATGCGCTCAAATTCTACGCCTCCGTCCGCCTCGACATCCGCCGCACCGGGCAGATCAAGGACAAGGACGATATCGTCGGCAACACCACCCGCGTGAAGGTGGTCAAGAACAAGGTCGCCCCGCCGTTCAAGCAGGTCGAGTTCGACATCATGTACGGCGAAGGCGTCAGCAAGGTCGGCGAAATCCTCGACCTCGGGGTCAAGGCCGGGCTGGTCGAGAAGTCCGGCGCCTGGTTCAGCTTCGACTCGATCCGCATCGGCCAGGGCCGCGAGAACGCCAAGGTCTACCTGCGCGAAAACCCCGACATCGCCGCCCGCATCGAAAACGCCGTCCGCGGCAAGAAGGATGAGGTTGGTGAAGCGTTGATGGTTGGGGCTGGGCCGGAAGATTGAGCGCCCAAGACTAAGCGGAAAATTGCGAAAGCGATTTTCCGCTTAGACGAAGAGAGCGCGAAAGCCGGCCGACAGGTCGGCGCAGCCGAACCTGATCGACGTCACGGGATTTACTCCCGTGACGGCCACCCCTCCGCCACCCCCCCTACTCCGCCACCACCGCCGCGCTCACCCCGCCCACCGGCAACCGCTCGAACAACCGCCGCCGATCGGTCAGCACCACCAGCAGCGCCCCGACCCAGCCGCACACCGCCACGCCGATCAGGAACGGCCGCTGGCTGCCGTCGAACGCCTGGCCGATCGCGAAGCCCGCGGCCGAGGCCAGCACCGTGCTCGCCAGCCCTTGGATCGAGCTCGCCATCCCCGCGATCGGCGCCATCTTCTCCATCGCCAGCGTGTTCAAGTTGGACGAGGTGAAGGCGAAGCTCCCCATCGCCAGCCCCTGCAGCACCACGAACTCGGCCAGCCGCTCGGGGGTGAGCAACGCCAGCAGGGCGTGCGCGCTGGTTACCGCGACGAACGCCACCACCCCCCAATGGCCGACCCGCCGCAGCCCCAAGCGGCCGACGATCCGGCTGTTGGTGAAGGCGGCCACCGCCATCGGCGCCGCCACCGCCCCGAACACCAGCCCGATCCGGCTGCCGGCGTGGAAACTGTCGAACACGATCTGCTGGATCGAGGAGATGTAGGCGACCAGCCCCGCGAAGAACGCCGTCTGCGCCAGCGTATAGCCCAGTGACTGGCGCTCGCTGACGACCGCCTTCGCCGCCGCCCACAATTCGCCAACCTTGAGGCTCCGCCGAAATTCGGGATGCAGCGTCTCGGGCAGGCGGAGGAAACTCCACACCCCGAGCAACAGCCCGTAAGCCGCCAGCGCCCAGAAGATCGCCTGCCACGGCCCGATCGCCAGCACCGCCTGGCCGAAGCTCGGCGCCAGCACGGGCACCAGCATGAACACCATGAAGGTCAGGCTCATCACCCGCGCCATCGCCTCGCCCTCGAACAGGTCGCGGACCATCGCCACCACCAGCACGCGGGTCACCGCCGCCGCCGCGCCCTGGCACAGCCGCCCGGCGATCAGCACCTCGAAGCTCGGCGCGACCGAGCACAGGCTTGCGAACAGCGCATAAGCGCCGATCCCCCAGGTCAGGATCGGCTTACGCCCGAAGCGGTCGGCGAGCGGCCCCCACAGCAATTGCCCGAGCCCGAAGCCGAGCATGTAGACGACGATGATCAGCTGGCGCCGGTTGGGGTCGGCGACATGGAGGTGCGCGCCGATGTCGGGCAGCGCCGGGATCATCGAATCGATCGCGATGGCATTCAAGGCCATCAGCGCGGCGAGCAGCGCGACCATTTCGCGCGCGCCCGGACGCGGCCCGTCGCCGGGCAGGTGGTGGAGGGTGAATGGCATGGGAAACCGCCCAATGGACCGCCTGGCGCCGGAGTTCCAGCGCGTGCGATCATTTCGCCGGCGGTAGCCAGGCTGGCGTGGCGCGCGAAGCCATGTCAGACAGCTCGGATGATCGTCGTCCATCATCTCGAGAACAGCCGCTCGCAGCGCATACTGTGGCTGCTCGAGGAGCTCGAGCTCCCCTATACGGTGAAGCGTTACCAGCGCGATTCCAAGACCATGCTCGCCCCGCCCGAGCTGCGCCGCCTCCACCCGCTCGGCAAGTCGCCGGTGATCGAGGACGGCCAGATGGTGATCGCCGAGAGCGGCGCCATCGTCGAATATCTGGTCGAGAAAGCCGGCGGCCGGATGGGCCCGCTCGACCAGCAATGCGGCAAGCTGCGCTACCGCCAGTTCCTCCATTATGCCGAGGGCTCGCTGATGCCCCCGCTGCTCGTCCTGTTGGTGATCAAGCGGCTCGGGCTGCTCGGCCTGCCCGCGCGCAAGCCGATCCTCCGGATGCTCGACCGCCACCTCGACTATTGCGACCTCGAGCTGTCGGGCCGCCCCTATTTCGCCGGCGACGAACTGACCGGCGCCGACATCATGATGAGCTTCCCGCTCGAGGCCGCCGCCAAGCGCGCCGGGCTCAACGCCTCGCGCCGCCACGTCTGGGCCTGGCTCCAGCGCATCCACGAGCGCCCCGCCTACCAGCGCGCGCTGAAAGCCGGCGGTCCCTATGCGCTCATTTGAACTCAGCCGCCGCGGCGCGCTGGTCGGCAGCCTCGCCGCGCTGACCCTCCCCGCCGCGCCCGCCCTCGCGCAAGTCGCCCCCCGCCGCGGTCCGCCCCCGCCGATCGGCGCCGCCGAGCGCAGCCGCCGCGTCGCCACCCTCCAGCAGCGGATGCGAACCCTCGGTATCGGCGCCTTGGTGGTCGAAAGCGGTCCCGCGCTCGACTATTTCACCGGCGTCCAGTGGCATCGCAGCGAGCGGCCAACGCTGGCGGTCATCCCCGCCGAGGGCGCGGCGATCATCGTCACCCCCTTCTTCGAGCGCCCGTCAGTAGCTGAGAGCCTCCAGCTCCCGCTCGAGATCCGCCCGTGGCAGGAGGATGAGAGCCCCTACGCGCCGGTCGCCGCTTACCTTCGCGCCCGCCGCGCCGACCGCCGCCCGCTCGCCTTCGAGGAGACCACCCGCGCCTTCATCGTCGACGGCGTCCGGAAATTGCTCCCCGCCGCCCAGCTCGCCGACGGCGCCGCGCTGGTCCGCCCGATCCGGATGCGCAAGTCGCCGGCCGAGCTGGCGCTGATGCAATATGCGTCCGACATCACCATCGAGGCGCTGAAAGCCACCCACGCCGGGGTCAAGCTGGGCGAGACCAACCACGACATCGCCGCCCGCTTCGAGCGGATCGTGAGCGAGCTCGGCGGCACCGACACCTGGGCGCTGGTCCTGATCGACGAGGCCGCCGCTTTGCCCCACGGCAGCGGCCGCCCGCAGGTGGTCAAGCGCGGCAGCGTCGTGCTGATGGACTGCGGCTGCGCGGTTCGCGGCTATCAGTCGGACATCAGCCGCAGCTTCGTGTTCGGCGCCGACCCGACCCCCGCCCAGCGCAAGGTGTGGAGCCAGGTCCGCCAGGGCCAGGCCACCGCCTTCGCCGCCGCCCGGCTCGGCGCCCCCGCCGGCAGCGTCGACGATGCCGTCCGCCGCTTGTACGAATCGTGGGGCTACGGCCCGCGCTATGCCCTCCCCGGGCTCAGCCACCGCACCGGCCACGGCATCGGCATGGAAGGCCACGAGCCGGTCAACCTCGTCCACGGCGAGATGACGGCGCTCGCGCCGGGCATGTGCTTCTCGAACGAGCCCGGCCTCTACCTCCCCGGCAAGTTCGGCATCCGCCTCGAAGACTGCTTCCACATGACCACGGCCGGCCCCGCCTGGTTCAGCGTCCCGCCGCCGAGCATCGACCAGCCGTTCGGCTGAGGCGTCACTTCTTTCGGCTCAACTCGCGCATCGCCTCGTCGAGCCCGCCCAGCGTCAGCGGATACATCCGCTCGCCCATCAGCTGGCGGATCAGTCCGGTCGACGCGCTATGCCCCCAATAGGCCTCCGGCGTCGGGTTGAGCCACGCCGCCGCCGGGTAAGTGTCGGTCAGCCGCTTGAGCCAGGTCGCCCCGCTCTCCTCGTTCATATGCTCGATCGAGCCGCCGGGATGGCTCACCTCATAGGGGCTCATCGCCGCGTCGCCGACGATCACGAGCTTATGGTCGTGGCCGAACTTGTGGAGGATGTCCCAGGTCGCGGTGCGGTCGGTCCAGCGCCGCCGGTTCTCCTTCCACACGCCCTCGTAGATGCAATTGTGGAAATAGAAATGCTCGAGGTGCTTGAACTCGGTCCGGCAAGCCGAGAAGAGTTCCTCGGCGACGCGGATATGCCCGTCCATCGACCCGCCGATGTCGAGGAACAGCAGCACCTTGACCGCATTGTGCCGCTCGGGCCGGAACTGGACGTCGAGCCAGCCCTGCCGCGCGGTCCCGTCGATCGTCGCGTCGAGGTCGAGCTCGTCGGCCCGCCCCTCGCGCGCGAAGCGCCGCAGCCGCCGCAGCGCCACCTTGATGTTGCGGGTGCCGAGCTCGCGCGTGTCGTCGAGATCCCTGAACTCGCGATTCTCCCACACCTTGATCGCGCGGCCCTGCTTGCCCGGCCCGCCGATCCGCACCCCCTCGGGATTGTAGCCGCCATGTCCGAACGGCGAGGTGCCCCCGGTGCCGATCCACTTCGACCCGCCCTCATGCCGCTCTTGCTGCTCCTCGAGCCGCTTCTTGAGCGTCTCCATGATCTCGTCCCACGAGCCGAGCGCCTTGACCGCCTCCATCTCCTCGGGCGTCAGGTAGCGCTCGGCCACCGCGCGCAGCCACTCCTCGGGGATTTGCGCCGCGAGGTCCTCCCCCTCAGCCGGGAGCAGCCCCTTGAATACCTCGCCGAATACCCGGTCGAAGCGGTCGAGCTGGCTCTCGTCGTGCACGAAGACCGCGCGGGCGAGGTAATAGAATTCCTCCGGGCTCCGCTCGATCACCGCCGCGTCGAGCGCCTCCAGCAGCACCAGATGCTCCTTGAGGCTTGCGGATATCCCCCCGCGCCGCAGCGCCTCGACGAAGTTGATGAACATGGGCTCGGTCTACCCCGGCCCCATCGTCATTGCGAGCGCAGCGAAGCAATTCACTGACGAGCCCCCAGCACGGTTAACGAAACGGTAGAACCTCCTCCCTAGACCTCCCCCCACGAGTTTTGGTTCGAGGACTGGGTATGGCGACGGCCGGCATCGAAGAAATTACCGAGAATGCGATCCGCACGGTCGCGCGCGACTGTGGCTCCCTGTCGATCGAATGCTCCGACGTGTCGGGCTATGTCGAGGACGTCGCCGAGCGCCTGTCCGACCATTTGAAGACCCTCGACGCGCTCGAGGACGTCACCACCCGCCTCCTCGCCGACCAGGCCCGCGTCGCCGATTCGACCGACGAGGCGCGCCTACTTTCCGAGCAGGCCAAGGCCAAGTTGGACGCCGGCCGCGCCGCGATCGAGGACACCATCGCCGGCTTCAAGGGCCTGACCGAGCTGGTCGTCCAGCTGGGCGAGCGGATGGCCGGCTTCGCCAGCGCGATGAACCAGGTCCAGACCGTCAGCTCGACCATCGAGGCGATCGCCCGCAAGACCAACATGCTGGCGCTCAATGCCACCATCGAGGCCGCCCGCGCCGGTGACGCCGGGCGCAGCTTCGCGGTGGTTGCCGCCGAGGTGAAGAAGCTCGCTCACGACACCCGCGCCGCGACCAGCCAGATCGGCCTCACCATCGGCGAGCTGACCCGCGAGGCCGGCGCCGTCACCACCGAGATCAAGACCGGCGTCGAGCGCAGCCGCGCCGCGCAGAAGGGCTTCGGCCAGATCGGCGACACCGTCCGCGAAGTGACCGAGATCGTCTCGATGGTCGACCGCCAGACCGAGGGCATCGCCCACTCGACCAGCATGATCCAGACCAGCGTCGACCGGGTGAAGGCGTCGCTGACCGACTTCGCCGCCGACGCGCGCGAAAATGGCGGCGCGCTGATGATCGCCCAGAAGCGCCTCTCGGGGCTCGAGATGATGAGCAACGCGATGCTCGACACGCTCGCCAATTCGGGCGCCGAGATCGACGACACGCCGATGATCATCCTCGCCCAGGATGCGATGAAGGCGATCGCGCAGGCCTGCGAGCGCGGCGTCGCCGCCGGCGAGATCGGCATGGACGACATCTTCGACCGCACCTACGTGCCGATCCCCGGCCGCAACCCGGTCCAGTATGACAACCGCTTCTGCGACTTCGCCGACGCGCACATCCGCCCGATCCTCGACCAGTTCAAGGCGCGCGAGGCCCGCGTCATCGGCTCGGCGATCACCAACGTCGACGGCTTCCTGCCGACCCATTTGTCCGAGCGCTGCCAGCAGCCCGGCACCGATCCGGTGTGGAACGACGCCCACTGCCGCAACCGCCGCATCTTCATGGACGAGCAGACCCGCGCGGCGATCGCCAGCGACAAGCCGGCGATGCTGATGACCTACCGGATGGAATTGGGCGACAAGAACATCCCGGTGAAGAACGTCTTCGTGCCTTTGTTCGTCAACGGCCGCCGCTGGGGCAATTTCGAACTCGCCTACCGCGACGAATAAGGGTTGGCGGCACAGGTCACCGCGAAGCCATATTCCGCCGGCGCCGGCTCGGCCGGGGGCAGCACATTGGTCAGCGCCTGCGGGGCGAGCTGCTGGTAGATGGTCGCGTGCCCCAGGTCCGGGCGCGGTGCGTAGCACAATGGCACCCCCGCCCCGCCGAGCGCCGCCAGCAAGGCCGGCGACCCGGTCGGCTCGGCCAATTCCTCCTTGGCCAGCGCGAGGTAGAGCGGATGCCCCCGCTGCGCCGCCCCCAGGGCCGGCCGCGCGCCCTTGGCCAGCGCCGCCCCGTCCCACCACAGGCTCGGATCGATCGCCGCATAAGCGTCGAACAGCCCCGGCTCGCGCAAGTAGGTCTCGACGATGAACAGCCCCGCCAGCGACTCGCCGATCACCGCCGACCGCCCGTTCGAGCGAAAACTCCGCGCCACCCACGGCTTGACCGTGTCGCGGATAAACGTCCGAAAGCGCGCGCTCTCGCCTGCGGTCGGATATTTCGCCAGCAGCGCCGGATCGCGGGTCGGGCCGACCAGCTCGCGGCGACGATCCACCGTCGCCACCCCGACCAGGATCGCCTCGCCCGACCGCCCCCACTGCCCGCCATTGCCGACCAGCGCGGCGATGTTCAGCAGATCCTGATCGACCCCGCCATCGATCAGGTAGAGCACCGGGTAACGCCGCTCGGGATGCGCGGCATAGCCCGCCGGCAGCACCACATTCACCACCCGCTCACCCCCCAGCGCCGCCGACGGCAGCCGATAGCTGGTTCCGATGGTGATCGGCGCGGGCGGCGTGGCGGCTACTACTGGCACCGCGCCGAACGCGAGCAGAAAAGCCGAAGCCCGCATGAGGGCGCTGAGACGCAAGGACATCCCACCAGCCTAGCCCCGCCCCCGCGAAAGGCCAGCACCCGCCTCGCCACCGCGCCGGCCCCCGGCTAAGAATTTGGCAAAGCCCGTCGCCTACAGGCGGTGGACGAAGGGGGGATGAAGATGACCGACGACCACGGCTTCGACGCGCTGGTGGAAGCCATCTTCGACCATCTTCCCCTCTTCTTCGGCGGCAAATCCGAGACCGCGCACGACGCGCTCGCCGCGGTCGGCTATCGGATGGCGCGGCAGGCCGACGGCACTCCGATGCTCGCCCGTCCGGTCGGCGACGGTGCGGTCTGCCTCTTCGCCAAGCCGGCGCTGCCGCTCCCCAAGGCCAAGCTCGCCGCGGCGGGCGCCGCTCACTTGTTCGACCGCCTGGCCGAGGAGATCCGCGCCCGCGGCTTCGCGCGCGCCGCGCCGGGCACCCCGCGCGACGGCATGCGGGTCGAGACCTTTGCCGCCCGTCACGAAGGCCCGATCATGGCGATCACGGTCATGCGCGCGCTCGCCAGCGACAACGTCCTCCTCGCCGCCGCCATGCCGCCGGTGACCCCGCGCGCCCCGGTGTCCGCGCAAGCATGAGCGGCACGCTCTCCCGCCGCGGCTGGCTCGCCACCGCGCTCGGCGCCGCCCTCGTCGCCGCCGGCCTCGGCGCGCGCGGCTGCCAGTCGATGGGCAAGCGCACGGCCTCCCCCCAGCGCCCCGCCGGCGCGGCGAAACCGATGCTCGACGAGGACATCGCCCCCGTCCTCGCCCGGCTCGACGCCTGGTATGCGGCGCACCTCGCCGCCGACGCCGCCAATTTCAATCCACCCGCGAGCGAGGCGCAGCTCGACGCCTTCGAGCGCCTCGTGCGCGTCCGCCTGCCGCGCGCCTACCGCCAGCTCTACGGCTGGCACGACGGCGAGAACGACGACCGCCGCGGCCACATTTACGGCCTGCCGATCCTCTCGCTCGATGCGGCGGGCCGCGAGTGGCTGAGCTGGCAGAAGGTCGCCGCCGGTTTCGGCGGCAACCGTTATGCGATCCCCGGCGGCGGCTGGCCGGTCGGCGCGGTCGACCCCGCCTACACTAACCCCGGCTGGATCCCGCTCACCGCCGACGGCTCGGGCAACCACCTCGGGCTCGACTTCGCGCCCTGGCCCGGCGGGCGGGTCGGCCAGATCATCCTCTACGGCCGCGACGAGGACGTGAAAGCGGTCCTCGCCCCCTCGCTCGGCCGCTTCCTCGCCTGGCTCGCCACCCTGCTCGAGAGCGGCAACTTCCGCCTCGACGTCGCACCCGGCGAGCAGGTCCTCCGCCACTTCCGCCTCAAGACCCCCGCGGTCGACGACTTCCAGGACGGCGCCCGCACCCTCCTCGGCGCGCCCGGGCCGTACCTGTAGGCGCGGTGGCGGCGACGTTGGGAACGTCCGCTTTGGGTGGGAAACGGACGTCGTCTGACTGGCCTCTTCCCGCACTGGAGCAGCGGAAGATGGGATCGACCGCGCTTTCCCGCCCATGACAATATTCGACCTGTACCGGACTAGGACAGTGACAATGTCCTGACTTTTCTCGGTACCTCGGCTTGGTCATTTGGCGCGTCGGCTCGCGATCACCTGCAAGATAGCGGTTCGGTCATCAGAACTTTCACGGGAGAGTTCGGGATCGAGATGGCCGGTCCAAAAGGGGAACCATGAACAGCAAACTTCTCAGCATGATTGGGCTCGCCGCTGCGGCCCTGTCCGCCACTCCGGCGGCGGCGCAGCAGTATGTGACCAATGGCAATTTCAACAGCGTGTCGAACAACAGCCAAAACTTCCAGGTGAATGCCTCGAATCAATATGGCTCGGTCACGGGCTGGTCGACGGGCAATTCGTCGACGAGCACCAATCCGTACAACCTGCTCTATCATTCGGACATCGCGACTTCGAGCAGCGCGCTTGGCCAGTATCAGGGCACCGGCCGCGAATTCCTTTGGGCGCTGCCGAGCAACAATGCCGGCCATGGCAACTTCATGGCGCTCGACGGCGACACCAGTGTCAACGGGACCTTCTCGACGATCCTGACGGGCCTGACCACGGGCGCGCTCTACACGCTGTCGTTTGACTGGGCGACCGGGCAGATCGCCAGCCGCACTGGCGCGACGACCGAGGGCCTCAACATCACCGTCGGCAACCTCGTCATCTCGCTTCCCAACCAGAACACGCCGTCGGAAGGCGCAACGCCTTGGTCGACGGTCACCCGTACCTTCACGGCAACCGGCGCCACGCAGACGCTGAGCTTCCTTGCCACCGGCACTCCCAACGGACTGCCGCCGGTCGCGCTGCTCGACAACGTCTCGGTGACCGCCGCCGTGCCGGAACCGGCCACTTGGGCGCTGATGCTGATCGGCTTCGGCGCGGTGGGCGTGAGCATGCGCAAGCGCCGGGCGCACATTCCGGCCATGGCCTGATCGGGAAGTCTCTTTACGGTTTGAAGATTTCCGATCGATACTAAGCACTGACGGCCTCCTCCGTTCGCTGGCGCGAGCAGGAGGAGGCCGCTTTGCCGGAGAATCTCGCGATGCCGTCGATCCTAATTGATCTCATTAGGCTGACGGTCTGGCTCTCGTTGCTGGCGCTTCTCTTCGCGCCGCTCGAAAAGCTCTTCACCCTGCGCAAGGCGCAACGGCGCACCTCGATCGTCGCCGACATTTTCTATTATTATCTCAACGGGCTGATCCCCACGCTGGTCATGGCGGTGCCCCTTGCGGCGCTCGCTGCCGTGGTCCGGGGCGTGACCCCCCTTGCTTGGCACCAGGCCGTCACGAGCCTTCCGCTCTGGCTGACGATTCCGCTCGGTCTCCTCGTCGCCGAAGTCGGTTCCTACTGGGCGCATCGCTGGGCACACCATTCCCCCACGCTGTGGCGGTTCCACGCCGTCCATCACACGCCCGAGCATCTCGATTGGCTGGTGAACAGCCGCGCGCATCCGGTCGATGTAGTGTTTACGCGGCTTGGCGGTTTGGTGCCGCTGTACATGCTCGGGCTCGACGGCGGTGGTTCGGAGCGCGGACTGGTACCGCTCATCATCGTTGTGATCGGAACGATCTGGTCATTCTTCGTCCATGCGAATGTCCGGTGGCGGTTCGGACCGCTCGAGCAGCTCCTGGCGACCCCGGCCTTTCATCACTGGCACCATACCAACGACGAGCATCGTGATCACAACTTTGCCGCGACGCTGCCGTTCATCGACCGATTGTTCGGGACGCTCCACCTCCCCGACCATTTTCCGACCGTCTACGGTATCGACCGCCCGGTCCCGCCAGCCTTCTACGATGAAGTCATCGCGCCCTTCACCGGCGCAGAACGAGCAGCGTCAGAACAAGCCAGATCCCAAACCGAAGGCGAGCTGGTCTAGCGGATTCTCATCGCACGAAACTCAAAACAGCCCGGCCGCCTTCGCAACCGAGCTGTTCGTGGCCTAGGACAAGGGGACAGCTTGCCTGCGAGCGGAACTAGCCTCGTGAAGTCGCCTTCAAAAGGCAGCTCGGCGCTTCTGTTTGATTACGGCACATCACTCGTTTGCTGGGGCTATCCTGGAGGCCGAAATCAAACATCTGACTTGAGCCGCAAGCGGACTGTCCGCTTTGGGTGGAAAGCGGACGTCAGTTTGTGGCGGTGCCATCCAGCAAGTCAGTTTCGATCAGCCACCGCGAGGCCTCCTCCATTGTGACGAGGCCGGAGGGTGATAATTGCGCCTTGCTGTCCTCGTGTCGCAGGCAGAGGATGGCTTGGCCGTCTTGACCGAAAGTGATCGCTAAACAGTTTATGGCAGACCTAATGCCGCCTTCGTCGAAGTTGTTGGGGTCGATCAGGCGGAGAGCGGTTTTCACAACGTCTGCTCGCTCGCCAAGCGATCTCACAGTCGCAGTCCGTTCGAGTAAACTTGGTCCCTCCCAGACCACTGCCTGATGACTACAATAACCTCCCTCTCGCAGATGGTCCGCCACGAGGTCAGCGAGCAGCCAGGGTCATCTGGGCTTCTTGGCTGAGCTTGCCGCTCCCATCGAAAACATCGGTCTCGGGGCGGAGTACATAAACCCTCGTCGCTGGATGGTGCCCATTCCTACGAACGTCCGCAATGGGTGCAGAGCGGACGTTCTCATCGAAGTCTGATTGGGTGACTTCGGTTTACTGCTTCTCCGAACCGATGCGTGGATGAGCGTTCTGAGCGGGGTTTTGAAGAAACTCGAAATAGAACGCGAGCAAGACAACGATCAGGCTGATTAAGGCAGGGATCGCTATCTTACGCTTCTTTGCCCTCGAAATTACCACGATCTAGCCCATGCATCTCACCGGTAACGAACGTCCACAATGGGTCGAGAGCAGACATTCGGCTCAGCCTAGGTCTCTGAGCAGGCCGATCATCCGCATCATCTCGACATTACACAAGCCAGCGAGCCGCTCTTACTCGTCCCAGTGGCGCTCGTAGGTGCGGTGCCAAATTCCCTTGGCCGGTTCAGCCACATGTCGAAGCCTCTGTCACCCCCGAGCTTCGTTTGCAGACGGAACAGCCTTCTCAAAGGGCCGGTCACGAGGTGCATGACGTTGTGACTGGTAGGCGAGCCGCCAGCTTTCCGACCGGCAAATCGGTCGCCAGGCAAGGGCTTGTAGGGCTTGCCGACACGTTGCCCAGTTGCCGGACAGTGCATCCATCAACGCCGGCCGCAGGAGATTGGCGTCGTGAAGTTCAGCCGGATCGGCTGCTGCATCTCTTGTCGCGCGCCACCTTTCGTCAGCGTGTAGCGAAGCGTAAGGGTGGCGTTCCCAAGGTCGGCCATATTCCTTCGTAGTCGATTGAACCGGAAGGCGAGCCGCCGCAGGTCCAGCTCAGGCCGCCAAAAACGAAGCATCCGGGGATCAGCCGCTCAGTGCGGATCCTCCAAGCAATGTCGACCTTAAGCCAGAGGTCAGCGGTCAGTTTGCCGCCGTAATTACCTGAGCCACATCCGCCCACGTCAATTCTCCAGATTTTCCTAAATAATCAGGAAAGCGTGATTATTTATCAGAGCGGTGATTTTGCCAAAGAGGGCAGTACATGACAGTTGGTGAGACCTGAGCGAACGGACATAGGACAACAATCCCCGGCGCCGAGCGTGTATCGCTCGATTGCCGAAGGCAGTCCGGTCCGTTCAAGTATGACAGTCGGAGCCGACCCTCGCTTTCGGACGCTTCTGGTCGAGAGGTCGCAAGATGCTCAGCAGTTGCTTACGAGGCTGTCCTCCGCCCCGCCGATCGCCGCTCTGCCTTTCGAACTTGGCTCGCAAATAATATCGGACCCCCCTGGTTTGGCTGTAGAGCCCTTCCGCCAGTGTATTCAGCTCCTTGGCAGGGCTTATGCGCTTGTCGCAGCTACCCTCCCCTGCTGGCACGAGACCGGCAGCTTGAAGGTTATCCATCAAGGAGTTGTGCGAGGGACAACTATCAGGTGCTAAGCGGCTGGTGCGCCAAGCTAAGCACCTGAAAGGTATAGCTAGTTGCACCCCTCTTGGGTGCGCCATTTTTCCTCGCAGTTCCCCACCTTAGCCGCGCAGCCTGGCGCGGCTGTCTGCGACCTTGATGCTAAAATGTTACAATGTCTCATTAAGCGCGCGGTCGATCGAAAGGCGCCTTTCCGCGCGTGATGACCGCGTTAGATTGGTGTTGAACCAGGAGGGGGGTCGGTCATGCGGATGAGCGGGATGTTGCTGGCAGGCGCAGCGTTCGCGGGACTTGGGGGAGTGGCCGCAGCGGCGCCGACCGTGCTCGCCGGGCCCTCGGTCACCGCGCTGGTGCGCGGGGTCAACCAGGCGGAGGCGGTGCGGCCGCTCGAGATCCGGCGGCTGGCGCTGGTCGCCACCGTCCACGGCGCGGTCGCGACCGCCGAGCTGACGCTCGAGGTCCACGGCACCACTGACGAGCCGGTCGAAGGGCGGGTGGCGATTCCCCTGCCGGCGGACGCGGTGGTGACCGGATACGCGCTCGACATCGACGGCCGGCTGGTCGACGGCTCGCTGGTCGATGGCGCCAAGGCGCAGGCGGCTTACGAGCAGAATCTGCGCCGGCAGGTCGACCCGGGCGTCGCTACGATCGACGCCGCGGGCGGCTTCAACACCCGCGTCTTTCCGATCAGCCGCACAGCCGGGCGCACCTTCAAGGTGCGCTTCACCGCGCCGGCGGGAACCGTCTGGCGGCTCCCGCTCGGCGGCGCGCTCGCCACCGCCGATTGGCACGTCAGCGTGACCGGCGCCGCGCGCGACTCGGTTCGCCTGGGCGGACGGGCGCTCGCCGAGCGCGGCGGCGTGCTGAGCCTGTCGGGCCGCGGTGCCCTTCCCGGAGACCTCACCATTGCGGCGTCCGAAGCGGAGACCGACGCGCTCGCCAGCGTCCACGCGACCGGCGAGCAGACGTGGCAGGTGAGCGGCCCCCTGCCCCATGCGGTGGCGCCGACCGGCGGCACGGTGCGCGTCTATTGGGACCGCTCGCGCAGCCGCCGCGACCAGGACCATGCGGCGGAACTCGCGCGGGTGACCGCGGCGATCGCCGCGCTCCGCCCGGCGCGGATCGAGTGGGTCGCCTTCGCCAGCGGCGCGCCCGAGCGCGCGGTGCTCGCCAGTGCCGCCGAGCTGGCCGCGCGCGTCGCCGCCGTCCGCTATCGCGGCGCGACGAGCTATCGCGCGCTGAGCAACGGCGGCGCGGGGGGGACCTGCCTGCTGGTCAGCGACGGGCAGCTGACGCTTGACCAGGACAATATGGTCGCGCCGGGCTGCCGGCTATTCGCCATCGCCCCGACCAGCGGCGCCAACCGCGCGCGCCTGACCGCGTTGGCGCAGGCCGGTGGCGGGCGGGTGATCGATGCCGACGATGCGGCTGCCGACCTCACGGCGCCGGGGGTCGAGCGGATTTCCGATACAGCCGGCACGGCCTTGCCCTTCACCCTGCTGCCGAGCGCACCCGACCACTGGCGGGCGATCGTCCAGGCGCCGGCGAGCGGCCCTGCCCAGGTCACCGTCGGCGGGGTTACCGTCGCCCGCCAGCCCACCGCCGCGGCGGTCCGCTTCGACGGCGACAGCGCGCTGCTCGCCGCCGCCCGCCTGTCGCTGCTCGAAGGCACCGCCAGCCGCGAGCAGTTCGTCGCCACCAGCCGCCGCTATGCCATCGCCAGCCCGTCGCTGTCGTTCGTCGTGCTCGAGCAGCCCGAGGATTATGTGCTGAACGGGGTGCGGCCGCCGGCCAACTATCCCAAGCTCGCCAAATATGAGGAGCTGCAATTCGCCGCCGACGCCAACCGCAAGGCCGCCGCGGCGAACCGGCTCGACCAGCTGGTCAAGGACTGGACCGCCGAGCTCGCCTGGTACGACAAGCGCTTCGACCTGACCTGGCGACCGCCGGTCGTGACGCCGGGCAAGCCGCGGGGCGCTCCCCCCGCGATGATGTCGCCGGCGCCGGTGGCGGACTCACCGGACGCGCCCCCGCCCCCACCGCCGCCTCCGCCTCCGCCTCCGCCGCCGCCCGCTCCCGAGCGGGAAGACGAGGCCAGCACAGCCACGGGCGACATCGTGGTCACCAGTACGCGGATGCCGAACCGCGCCGCCGCCCCTGCTGACGTCCGCGTCTCGGTCGACGCGTGGAATCCCGATCGCGAATATCTGAAAGCATTCGACGCCGCGCCGGCCGAGTTCGACCGCCTCTACGCCGAGTGGGAGCGCAAGGCGGGCGACGTTCCGGCTTATTATCTCGACAGCGCCGACTGGCTGGTGCGGCACGATCGCGCCGCCGACGCGCCCGAGGTGCTGCTGTCGGCGCTCGACCTGCCGACCGCCAACCAGGTGACGATCGGCATGGTCGCGACCCGGCTCGAGCGCTACGGCGCGCTCGACGCTGCGGTGGCGCTGCGCGAGCGACAAATGAACCTCGACCTGGATCATCCGCAGCCCAAGCGGCTGCTGGCGCTGGTCCTCGCCCGCCGCGCCGCGCTGGGCGGGCCGACCGCCAAGGCCGACCTCACCCGCGCGATCGAGCTGCTCATCGACGTCGCGGTGAAGCCGCACGACGCGCGCTGGAACGGCATCGACCTCGTCAGCCTGGTCGAGGCCAATGCGCTGCTGCCAAAGCTGCGCGCACTGGGCGGCGACGTCGCGATCGACCCGCGCCTCGTTCGCAACCTCGCGAGCGACCTCCGGATCGTGATCGACTGGTCGAACGACGCCACCGACATTGACCTGTGGGTCGACGAGCCGAGCGGCGAGCGGGTGATCTATTCGAACCAGCGCAGCCATATCGGTGGGCATTTATCGGACGACATGACGCAGGGGTTCGGACCGGAGGAATATTTCCTCCGCCGCGCCGCGCCAGGAGCCTATGTCACCCGCGCCCACGTCTTCGCGCCCGACCGGCTCGACCCCAATGGGGCGGCGCGGGTGACGGCGCACCTCTATCGTGACTGGGGCCGGCCGACGCAGCGCGAGCAGGTGATCGATTTCGACGTCAGCCGCGGCAAGGACGGCGAGCTGATGATCGGCACGCTGACGGTCGAACACCCGGGCGAGAAGTAGCGTTCAGCGCGTCGCCGGCAGCGCGATCTCGAACAGCCGCGCGCCCGTCGCGACCTGCCCGAGGGGGCGCAGCCAGCCCGGCTGTCGTCCTTCGAGCAACTGGGCGGCGAAGGGCGCCGAGACGCCGCCGAAGCCGTCGCAGGCGACCACCCAGCGCACTCGCCACTGGCGGGCGAGGCGCTCGGCATTGTCCGGGCTGCCGATGAAGAAATTATACATGGCGAGATCGCCTGCGACGTCGCGATGGTAAGCGGCGGCGATGAAGCGCTGGCGGGTCGGCAGCATCGCCGCGGCGCCGGTGTCGGTCGGGGCCATGACGACTCCTGCCGGCAGACGGGCGAGGCGATCGACGAGGTCGGGCGCGGTACAGCTGGCGCCCGCTCCGATTGCCACACGGGCGGGAGTAGCGGCGGGTGGCAGCGCCTGCGCGGCGACCGGATAGACGAGCCCGCCCGAGACGAGCCACGCCGCGACGGTGCGTGCCCCGCCCCGCTCGGCCACCCGTGCCAGCAGCGCGCCGAGCGCGGGGGCAGCGAGCAGCGCGCCCGCGTAGAAACCGCGTAATTGGACCAGTGTCACGGCGGTCGCGGCGAGCTGCAGGACTAGCAGCAGCAGCCACGGCCGCGTCGGCGTCCGCCACGCCTGCCAGCAACCGGCCACCAGCCCGGCCGCCATCAACCCGCAATGCGCCACCACTACCGCCAGCGGCGCGGCGATCAGCGGCTGCGCTTCAAGCACGCGGTCGAGCCAGAGCTGCCGGAGCAACGGCGGCACCTGGCCGTAGGGCGACAGGCAGGCGGGCGCGGCGAGCGCGACCGCCACTGCGACCGCGCCGCCTGCGGCCAGCGCCGCACCGGCACGCCACGCCAACGACCAGCGGGTGGGCAGGGCAGCGAGAGCCAGCGGGGCGAGCGACCCGATCAGCATCGCCCGCGCGCTCGCGGCGGTGAAGCCGTCGCAGGCCGGATAGGACCAGGCCAGCGGGCGGAACACCACACTTGCCGCCAGCGTCCCAGCAAACAGCGCGGCGCCGAGACCGGCGAGCCGAGCCCGCGCGCCGTCCTCGCGTAGCCCCCATTCGAGCACCGCCGCGGCGACGATCACCGCCAGCAGCGGCGCCATTTCCATCCCCGTCACCAGGCTCAGCACGATCGCGAAGCCGGCGACCAGGCCATTGCGCACGGATGCCGGTCGCAGCAGCGCCCAGACGCTGACCAGCAACAGCACGAGCTGGAGGCCGTGATGATCGATCCGGCCCGGGGCGAAGGCGGTGCTGGCGGGGTAAGCGGCGGCGGCGACGATCATCGTCCGCCAGCCGACCTCGGCGCCGCCGACCAGCCGGCCGATTTGGCCTGCGAGCCACAGCGCCGCGACCAGCAAGGCGGTCGGCCAGGCGATCACCGCGGCGAGCTCGGCAGCGTGGCGTCCTAGCGGTCCCTCCAGCAGCCGGATGAGCGCGCCGGGAACGAGGTCGGGCAGGCGCGACCAGTGCATCGGCACCCCGGCCGCGCCGAGGCGATATTGGGTGAGGTCGGCGAAGCGCTGCCCGCCGAGCCAGTCGCGGATCTGCTGCAGACGCATCATGTCGTCGGCGTCGGGAAGGCGCAGCTGCGACAGCTCGGCCCAGCTGCGCACGCAGCCGATCAGCGCGAGCACGAGCGCGATGCCGAGCGCGAGCGCCGCGTCGATCCAGATCTCGCGAGAACTGCTGCCGTGCATGGCAGGAGGGCTACCGGGTCAGGGTTAACAGCCGCTTAGGTTCGCGGCAGCTTGTTACGGTCAAACCGCCTCACTAAGCGAAGCTTATGGGGGACAAGGTTTCGATCGTCGGTGCGCGCGGCCGCTGGTTCTGGCTCGGCTGCGGGCTGATCAGCATTGGCGTGCTGCTGCACTTGCCGATGCTGGCGATGGCGCACCGCATGGGCAGCCATTTCTCCGCCATGCCGACGAGCCCCGAGATGCTGGTCGGAATGGCGGCGATCGTACTCGGCGTGCCGATTTCTTGCTGGGGCGCCCTCCCTGCCCGCCGCGCCCCGCACGGCGACGCGGCCGGCACCGATTATGAGGCGCGCGACGACCTGCCGCTCAGCCGCTGGCATGTGGCGGTGCTGGTGGTGCTGACGCTCGGGCTGGTGATTGACGTGATGAAGCCCGCGACGCTCGGCTTCGTGCTGCCGGGCCTGCGCGCCGAATATGGCATCGCCCAGTCGACCGCGGCGCTGCTGCCTCTGGTGGCATTGACCGGAACGACGGTCGGCTCGCTGCTGTGGGGCTGGCTCGCCGACGTCTACGGGCGGCGGGTTTCAATCCTGCTGTCGACCATCCTGTTCGCCGCAACCGCCATTTGCGGCGCGATGCCGAGCTTCGGCTGGAATCTCGTGATGTGCTTCCTGATGGGAAGCTCGGCCGGGGGCATGCTGCCGGTTGTCTACACGCTGCTGACCGAGGTCATGCCGCCGCGCCACCGCAGCTGGGTGCTGGTGCTGGTCGGCGGGGTCGGACTGGTCGGCGGCTATCTCGCGGCGAGCGGCGCGGCGCATACGTTCGAGCCGGTCTATGGCTGGCGGGTGCTGTGGCTGCAGGGCTTCCCGACGGGCCTCCTGCTGCTCGCGCTGGCGCGCTTCATTCCCGAGACCCCGCGCTTCCTCGCCGAACAGGGCCGCACCGCCGAGCTCGCGCAGATGCAGGAGCGGTTCGGCCTGCTGCCCAAACCCCGCGCCGCCCCCGCTCCCGATGCGCCGACCCCGGCCGCGCACCGCCGGCTGAACGCCGCGCTGATCGTCACCGCCCTGTGCTGGAGCCTGGTCAATTTCGGCCTGCTGTTATGGCTGCCGAGCGATCTGCGCGCGCGCGGGTATAGCGCAGAGCTTGCCACCGGAATCCTCGCCAAATCGTCACTGCTGGCCTTGCCGACGGTGGCGCTCGCCGCTTTCTTCTACGCCAAGGTGAGCAGCAAATGGACGCTGGTCGCGACGATCGGGGTCACCTTGCTCGGCTTGGTCGGCGCGCTCCTGCCCACCAGTCTGCTCACCATCCAGCCAGTGCTGATCGCGGTCATTGCGCTACTGATCGTCGGCACCAACGGCACCATCGCGGTGCTGCTGCCCTATTCGGCGGAGAACACCACGCTTGGCCGGCGCGGGCGGACCACCGGCGTGGTCGCGGGGAGCAGCAAGTTCGGCGGGGTCGCGGTGCAGGTCGGCGCACTGCTCGGCTTCGTGCCGACGCTGGTCGGAGCCGCGATTGCGCTGATCATTCCAACCGCGATCACCGCGGGCATGATCGCCTGGTTCGGGCGCGAAACTAGCGGCCGCACGCTGCGCGAGCTGGAGGCCGACTGAGGCTCAGCCGTCGGCGGGTTCCTCGCCGGGAATGGCGGTCGGCGTATCGAGCGCTTCCTGCACGTAGAGCCGCTTGACCAGCACGAACACGACGACGGTCAGCGGGGCGGCGAAGATGATGCCCATCGGGCCGAACAGCGCACCGAACGCGAGCAGCGCGAACAGCAGCACCGCGCCGGGAATCTCGACCGCCCAGCTCTGGATGATCGGCTGGATCGCATAGCCCTCGACATGCTGGATGCCGACGTAGAGCAGCATCGTCCACAGAGCGAGCTGCGGGTCGATGGCGAGCGCGATGAGGATGCCCGGGGTCGCCGACAGGATCGGCCCGGCGAAGGGAATGAATTCGAGCAGGCCGGCGAGCACGCCGAGCGCGAGCGGCCCCGGCACCCCGAGCAGCCACAGCCCGGTGCCGGTCAACACGCCGATCAGCAGCATCGCCACCAGTTGCGCCTTGAGCCACAGCCCGAGCGCGCGGCCGCTGTCGACCATCGCCTCGCCGACCACCGCCCGCCGCTCGGCCGGGAAGAGCGTCAGCAGGCCCTTGCCATAGAAGCGCGGGCTGGCGGCGATGAAGATGCCGCCGACGACGATCAGCAGCCCGTCGGCGAGCCCGCCCCCGACCGACATGACGAAGCTCGGCAGGCTGCCGGCAAGGTTGCCGAAGATGCCGCCGGCGTTGAGCTTGGGCGGGACCGGGATGCCCCAGCCGTGGAGGCGCTGCTGGAGCGAGGCCCAGGCCTTCGGGATCGCCTGGCTCAACCCTTCGGCCTGACTGGCCAGCTGCGTTCCGAACAGCGAGATGGCGCCAGCGACGACGGCAAAGATGACGATGACTGAGATCGCCAGCGCCAATCCGTCGCGCCGGATGCCGAGACGTTGGATCTGCCCGGCGAGCGCGCGGAAGAGCGTCGCGAACACCACCGCCCCGAACACCATCAGCATGACGTCGCGCAGTGTCCAGGCGAGGAACAACAGTGCCGTCAGCGCGAGGACGATCAGCGTCCGACGGATGAAGACGGCATCGCTCATGCGGCGCGATTCGAGGTCAAAATGCAGCCTGTCCCGGGTTTGCGGGAGAGGCCGAAAATGAAGTGCCGCTTCTCATCATCCCGCCAACGGGCCGGAGCGCGGAGCGTTCCGGCGGATAGGCTCAGGGCGCGGGCCAGCTTTCGATCAACTCGACGAAGCGCGACAGCCAGCCATTGGTCTGATGGCCGTCGACGACGCGATGGTCGATGGTCAGCGTGACATAGGCCATCGGGCGGATGGCGATCGCATCGACGCCGTCGACCGTGCGGACGACCACGCGCTTCTGGAGCTTGCCGACGCCGAGGATCGCGGCCTGGCCCTGGTGGAGGATGATCGGCGCGGCGAGTAGCGAGCCCGCTACGCCGTGGTTCGAGATGGTGAAGCTGCCGCCGCTGACGTCCGCCCGCTCGAGCTTGCCGTCGCGCGCCTTGGCGGTCAGCGCGTCGAGCCGGGCGCCGATCTCCTCGACACTCAAGGCGCCGCAGTTCCGCACGACTGGGACGACGAGACCCTTATCGCCAAGGGCGGTGCCGACGCCGATGTCGACGGTGGGAGAAATGGCGATGCGGTCGTCGGCCCAGCGCCCGTTGATCGCCGGCGCGACCGCCATCGCTTCGGCCGCGGCCTTGAGCAGATAGGCGGTGTAGCTGAGATTGGTGCCGCGCGCCGCCAGCGCCGCCTTGTGCGCGGCGATCGCGCCGAAGTCGGCCTCGAACAATGCAGTGACATGTGGCGCCTCGCCGACCGCGCGGACCATGTTCTCGGCGATGGTGCGGCGCATGCGGTCGTGAGGAATGTCGGACCAGTTGGTTTCGGCGACGCGTGGCTGGGCGATCGGCTTGGGACCACCTTCGACATGGCTGACGGTGGCGGAGGCGACGACGCGGTCGACGTCCTCGCGCGTAATGCGCCCGTTGCGGCCGGTGCCGTCGATCCGCGCCGGGTCGAGGTCGTGCTGGAGCAGGGCGCGACGGACCGAGGGGGAAAGGCGGGTTTCCATCTCCTCGTTGTTTTCGTTCGTCCTGAGCGGAGCCGCTGCAAGCGGCGCAGTCGAAGCGCGCTGGTCCGGACGCCCTTCGACTTCGGCCTCCGGCCTCCGCTCAGGACGAGCGGAAACCTCGGCACTCGAAATCACCCCCAGCAGCGCTCCCGGCACCGCCTCGGCATCGGTGTCGAGCAAGATCTCGCTCAGCACCCCCGCCGCCGGCGCCGGCACTTCCTGCGTCACCTTGTCGGTCTCGAGCTCGACCAGCGGATCGTTGAGCGCGACTTGCTCCCCTACCCTTTTGAGCCAGGCGCGAACGACCGCCTTGGTGCCTTCCTGCTCGTCGGGAACGCGGACTTCGATCATCAGAAGCCCACCAGCCGGTCGATTTCGGCGCGGATGCGTTCGACGCTCGGCACCGCCGCCTCGAGCAGGCTCGGATGATGCGGGCTCGGGATGTCGGGCATGGTGACGCGCGCAACCGGCGCGTCGAGGTCGAGGAACGCCTCGTCGGCGACCACCGCGGCGATCTCCGCGCCGAAGCCGCCGGTGCGCAGGTCCTCGTGGACGATCAGGCAGCGGCGGGTGCGGCGGACGCTGTCGAGCACCGTTTCACGGTCCCACGGCATCAGCGTGCGCAAGTCAATGACGTCGGCGCTGACGCCCTCGGCCGCCGCCTCGCAGCGCGGGACCATCGCACCCCAGGTGACGATGGTGATCCTGTCGCCTTCGCGCGTCTTCTTCGCCTTGCCGAAGGGCAGAACATAGCCGTCGCCCGGCCACGGCCGCCGCGCCCAGCTGTCGTCGAGCATCGCGCGATGCTCGAAGAACAGCACCGGATCGTGGCCGCGCAGGGCCATGCGAAGCAGGCCGACCGCGTCCTCAGCGTTGCTCGGCACCGCGACCAGCCAGCCGGGATTGTGGACGAACTGCACCTCGTTGGTCTGGCTGTGCCAGGGATCGCCGCATTTGAAGAAGCCGCCCGGCACGCGGAGCACCATCGGCGCCGAAAAGTGGTTGTCGGTCCGCCAGCGCATGGTGCCGATGTCATTGATCTGCTCGGTCGCCGGCTCGGCATATTTGCGGAACTGGATTTCGGGCACGGGCAAGAGCCCGGCCATCGCCATTCCCGCCGCGCGGCCGACGATGCCCTCCTCGTTCAGGCTGGTGTCGAACACCCGGTCGTGGCCGAACCGCTCCTGTAGCCCGAGCGTCACCGCGTGGACGCCGCCCTTGGGACCGACATCCTCGCCAAACACCGCCATCTTCGGATTGGCGCTGAGTTCCTGCTCGAGCACACGGCGGATGGCGGTGACCATGTTGATCCGCTGGCCGTCGGGGCGCGGCTCGTCGTGCGTGCCGTCGAGGCTCAGCCCGGCGCCGCCGCCAATCGTGCTCGGCGTGCCTCCATAAAATACGTTGTCGGCGACGTTCGCCACCGGCAGCACGCCGCGCGCTTCGGCCTCCTCGCGCGCCTGGCCAACCTCCCAGCCGACCCGCTGCTCGATCTCGGCCCACTCCCCCTCGCCGATCTGCCGCTCGGCGCAGTGCGCCTTGAGCTTGGGTAGTGGATCGCGCGCCCATTCGGCGGCGATCACCTCTTCGCTCTTGTAGGTCTGCGTGTCCTGGTAGCTGTGCCCCTCGAGCCGCGGCACGGTCAGACGCAGCAGCGCTGGGGCCTGCTTGTCGCGCACATGGCGTACCGCCTGGTCGATCAACCGCGCCGCCTCGACCGGATCGGTGCCGTCGCCGTTGAAGATGGTCAGGCCCTTGAACGAGCCCAGATTGGCGGCGATGTCCTGTCCCGGCGTCTGGTATGTCGACGGCACCGAAATGCCGTAGCCATTGTCCTCGACGTAAATCAGCAGCGGCAGTTGCTGCGTCGTCGCGATGGTCAGCGCCGACCAGAAGCCACCCGTCGCGCAGCTCGCGTCGCCGCCGAGGACGAGCGCGATGTTGTTGCCGCCTTGGCTCTTCAGCACCTCGGCCTTGTAGCGGATTGCCTGCGCCCAGCCGGCGGCGGGGGTATATTGCGCGCCGACCCCGCCGCTCATCGGCAGCGCATGCGCGCCCCCGGGATTGGGATAATTGAAGACGACGCCGATATCGCGCCCGCCCGAATAGCCGCCTTCGCGACCCATCCCCGAGCCGAGCGCATCGGCCAATGGCACGCCAAGCGCGAGCAGCAAAGGCCGGCTGCGGTAATAGCCACACGCCGCATCACCGTCGCGCAGTTTGAGCCCGAGCAGCACCTGCGCCATGTCGTGGCCGCGCGCGCTGAACTGGTAGAGCACCTTGCGGGCGGGAACGAGTTCCTCTTCCTCGATCCGGTCCAATTCGCGGCTGGTGAGGACGAGCCGAGCGACCTCGCGCCAGTCGACGTCGGTCCCGCTAAAGGCAGGGTCCGCGTCAGCCATGCGCGGGCACGCTGTCCATCGCTTCGATCACTGCGGCACAGAAGCGGTCAATGTCGCGATCGGCGATCCCGACCACATTGAAGCGCCCGCTGTCGGCCATGTAGACCGCGTGGCGGTCGCGCAGCGTCTGCACCTGCTCACGGTTGAGCGGCATCATCGAGAACATGCCATATTCGCTGGCGATGTAGCCAAGGCGCTGGTCGCTGGCCGCGATCCGCCGGCGCACTTCATTGATGCGGTCGCGCATTGCCGTGACCTCTTCAAGCCACTGGGCGCGCAGGCCCTCGTCCTCGAGCACGATGCGCGCGGCGGCGGCGCCATGATCGGGCGGCATCGACCAGGCTTCGCGGGCGATCTGCAGCACGTGCGCCATCGCGTTGGCAGTGGCGTCCTTGTCGCGGGTTTTGAGCCAGAAGCTGCCAACACGGTCGCGGTAGACGCCGAAATTCTTGTCGCAGCTTTGCGCGATCAGCACTTCGTCGCAGGCGTCGAGCATGACCCCGACGCCATAGCCGTCCTCCTCGAACCCGCGCCCGAACCCCTGATAGGCAAGGTCGATCAGCGGGGTCAGCTTGCATTCCCGCGCGATGCTGGCGACTTCGCGCCACTGCGCTTCGCTCAAGTCGCCGCCGGTCGGGTTGTGGCAACAGCCGTGGAGCAGCAGCACGTCGCCCGGCGCGGCATTTTCCGCCGCCTGCCGCAGCGCGCCGAAATCGACCGTGCGGCTGCCGAAATCATAATGGCGATATTCGGTCATCGCGAGCCCGGCGCCCTTGATGACCGGCGGATGGTTCGGCCAGGTCGGGGTTCCGACCAGCACCTTCGCATCGGGCCGCGCCAGCTTGATTAGCCGCGTCGCCAGGAACAGCGCACCGCAGCCGCCCGGCGTCTGCACCCCCGAGATGCGGTCGTCGTCCGCATGGTTGCCGAGCACGATCGGCCGCAGTGCCTGCGTGAAGCCGCGATCACCCCAGCCGCCCAAATAGGCCTTGGTCTCCTGCGTCTCGAGCAGGCGCCGTTCGGCTTCCTTGACGCTCGGCGGGATCGGGGTGCGTCCCTCGCCGTCGCGGAAGACGCCGACGCCGACGTCGATCAAATTGTCCCGTTTGTCGGCGGCGATCATCCCGATCAGGGCCAGCAGCGAGTCGCTGACGACGGGGTCGAGGTCGGCAATGCCCTTGGGCGCAGGCGTGGTCAGCATGGGAAGAGCGTCTAGTCCGTTCAGGCGTCGTAATCCACCGCCACGCCGTCGCCCGTGGGCACCGACTGGCAGGTGAGGATGTAGCCGGCGTCGATCTCCTCGTCGGTCAGCCCATAGCGCGCGGCCATGCTGACCTCGCCGCTGGTGACCCGCGCGCGGCAGGTGGCACAGACCCCGGCCTTGCATGCGAAGGGCGCCGGCAATCCGCTCGCCCGCGCGCTGTCGAGGATGTTCGAGCCGTCGAATGCGACCTTGCGGGTGCGGCCGTCGATGGTGACGCTCATCTGCAGGCCAGACGCCTGCTTCGAAAGCTGCGCCATTTCCGCCGCCAGCGCCGCCGAGGGACGGCCCGCCGTAAAGCGCTCGATGTGGATGCGGTCGGGGGCAACGCCGGCCTTGAGCATCGCGGCTTCGGCGGCGTCCATCATCGGCCCCGGACCGCAGACGAACCAGGCGTCGACGTCTTGAGCATCGCCGACAAATGCCGCGATCGCCCGTTCGCAGGTCGGCTGGTCGAGCATGCCGTTGAGCAACTCGACGTCGCCCTCCTCGTCGGCGAGGAAGTGGTAGAGCTCGAAGCGGCCGAGGTAGCGGTCCTTGAGCGCGGCGAGCTGCTCGAGGAAGATGATCGAGCTCGCGTCGCGGTTACCGTAGAAGAGGGTGAAGCGGCTGCGCGGTTCGCTTTTCAGCGCGGTGCGGATCAGGCTCATGATCGGGGTGATCCCCGACCCGCCGGCAAAACCCACATAGCGGCGCGCCTTGCTCGGATCGAAGTCGACCGTGAACGACCCGTGCGGCGGCATGACGTCGAGGCGGTCACCCGCCTTCAATTCGCGCGCGACCCAGTTGGAGAAAGCGCCGCCGGCAATCTGCTTCACCGTCACCGTCAGCGCACCGTCGTCGGGCGCGACGCACAGCGAATAGTTGCGGCGCACATCCTCGCCACCGATGTCGGCGCGCAGGGTCAGATGCTGGCCGGCGCGGAAGCGGAAGATTGGGGCGAGTTCGGGCGGGACGGCGAAGCGGATCGAGCGCGCCTCGTCGGTCTCGGCAACGACCTCGGCGACCTCGAGCGAGTGGAATTCCTTGCCGCTCACCAGACCGCGTCCGGATAGGTGCGCGGCAGATATTGCATGATCGCTAGCAGGTGGCCGAGATGCTCGCTGTGATGACCGCGCCGGCCGCCGAGGATCGGGCGCTGGTCCTGCGGGACCGGCAGCCCGGCCTCACCGAGCACGGCGGCGATCGCGGCGCGATAGTCCGCCTCGAACGCGCGCGGATCGGCGGCCAGCCCGCAGGTGATCGCCGCCTCCAGCTCCGCGTCGACTTCGAACAGCTCGGGGACGAAGCGCCAGCACCACGCCAGAGCATCCTCGGTGCGCGCGCGACTCTCGTCGGTGCCGTCGCCCAGCCGAATGACCCAGTCGGCGGCAAGCTCGCGATGGTAGGCGACTTCCTTGACCGCCTTGGCGGCGATGCCGGCCAGCGCGGTGTCGCTGCTTTGCGTCAGCCGCTGGTAGAGCAAATGTTGCCAGGTCGAAAACAGCAACTGCCGGACCATCGTCCGCGCGAAATCACCATTGGGCTGCTCGACCAGCCAGCAATTGCGGAAGTCGAGCACGTCGCGCTTGAAAGCCAGTTCGTCGGCATCGCCGGCTTCACCGAGCAACAACGTCGCCTGCCCGATCAGGTCGAGCGCGAGATTGGCGAGACTGAGGTCGACCTCGACGCTCGGCGCATGGCCGCACCATTCGCTGAGGCGCTGGCCGAGGATCAGCGCGTCGTCGCCGAGCCGGGCGAAATAGCCGGCGCGGACCGGATCGTGCACGTCGGCGGGCGCATCGAACTCCCCGGTCGCCCGCAGCGTCGCGGCGGCGGCTTCGTCCTCGGGCCGGATCGGCGGCAGGCTCGGCATCAGATGTGCTTCACCACGTCGGGAATGTCGTAAAAGGTCGGGTGGCGGTAGACTTTGTCGGCGGCGGGCTCGAACAGCTCACCGGCCTGGTCGGGATCGCTGGCGACGATGTCGGTCGACTTGACCACCCACAGGCTGACGCCTTCCTGCCGCCGGGTGTAGGTGTCGCGGGCGTGGCGCAGCGCCAATTCGCTGTCGGGGGCGTGGACCGAGCCGACGTGGCGATGGGCGAGGCCGCCCTTGGCGCGCACGAACACTTCCCACAACGGCCAGTCAGACATGGGTCACTCCTCCGCCGGCGGCCTTCGCCGGGCCGACGGACAAGGTCAAGCCGCGGCCTTCGCCTGCCGCTTCGCCTCGTGCGCGGCTGCTGCCTCGCGAACCCAGGCGTTGCTCTCCCACGCTTCACGCCGGGCGGTGATCCGCTCCTTGGCGACCGGCCCCTCGCCGCGCACGACCGAGTAGAATTCCTCCCAGTCGACCGCGCCGAAGTCGTAGCCGCCCTTGGCTTCGTTCCACTTGAGGTCCGGGTCGGGCACTGTCAGCCCGAGATATTCGGCCTGCGGCACGGTGATATCGACGAACTTCTGCCGCAGCTCGTCATTGGTCTCGCGCTTGATCCGCCAGCGCAGGGACTGCTCGGTGTTGGGCGAATTCTCGTCGGGCGGGCCGAACATCATCAGGCTCGGCCACCACCAGCGATTGAGCGCGTCCTGCGCCATCCGCTTCTGCGCCGGCGAGCCGTTCGCCATCGCCATGGTGATCTCATAGCCCTGGCGCTGGTGGAAGCTCTCTTCCTTGCATACCCGGACCATCGCCCGGGCATAGGGACCGTAGCTGGTCCGTTGCAGCGGCACCTGGTTCATGATCGCCGCGCCGTCGACCAGCCAGCCGATCGCGCCGATGTCGGCCCAGGTCAGCGTCGGATAATTGAAGATGGTGCTGTACTTGGCCTTCCCCGAGTGAAGCGCCTCGATCATTTCCTCTCTGGCAGTGCCCAGCGTCTCGGCCGCGCAGTAGAGATAGAGGCCATGCCCCGCCTCGTCCTGCACCTTGGCGAGCAGGATCGCCTTGCGCCGCAGGCTCGGCGCCCGCGTGATCCAATTGCCCTCGGGCAGCATGCCGACGATCTCGCTGTGCGCATGCTGGCTGATCTGCCGGGTCAGCGTGCGACGGTAGGCCTCGGGCATCCAGTCCTTGGGCTCGATGAACTCGTCCGCCGCGACCCGCGCTTCGAAGGCGGCGAGCAGCTGGGGGTCCTCGGCGGGGCCGATCGGCTGGACCTTAGCGCCCGCGCCGGACTTGGAGAGATCGGTCGTGTACATGACTTCTATCTAGTCGTTCGCGGGCAGCGGTTCAAACTGGCCGCTGGGCCACCCATGTAAGTGCGATGGCCCTCCTCTCCGTCCTCGACCTCTCCCCCGTCCCCCAGGGCTCGACCCCCGGCGATTCGTTGCGCCGCTCGGGCGAGCTCGCCGCTTATGCCGAGAGGCTCGGCTACCATCGCTACTGGATGGCCGAGCATCACGGCATGCCCGGCATCGCGAGCGCCGCCACTGCGGTCGCGCTCGCTTATGTCGGCTCCCGCACCAGCACCATCCGCATCGGCGCGGGCGGGATCATGCTCCCCAACCATGCCCCGCTGACCATCGCCGAGCAGTTCGGCACGCTGGAAGCGCTCTACCCCGGCCGGGTCGATCTCGGTCTTGGTCGCGCGCCAGGGACCGACCAGCAGACCGCCTGGGCGCTGCGGCGCAACCTCAACGCCGACGAGAACCAGTTCCCGAACGACGTCGTCGAGCTGATGGGCTATTTCAAAGGCCAGAACGGCCGCATCCGCGCCATCCCCGGCGAGGGGCAGATGGTGCCGATCTGGATCCTCGGCTCAAGCCTGTTCGGCGCCCAGCTCGCGGCGATGCTCGGCCTGCCCTACGCCTTCGCCTCGCATTTCGCGCCGCAGCAGATGGACGCTGCGATCAAGCTCTACCGCGACCGCTTCGAGCCGTCCGAGCAGCTCGACAAGCCCTACGTCATGCTCGGCTTCAACGCCTTTGTCGCCGACAGCGCCGAGGAAGCGCAGCTGCTCGCCACCTCGGTCCAGCAGGCGTTCGTCGCCTTGCGCAGCGGCACCCCCGGCCAGCTACCGCCACCCCAGGCCGGCTATCTCGAAAGCCTGCCGATGCAGCATCGCCTGACGATGGAACAGGTGCTGTCCTGCTCGGCGATCGGCGACCCCGCCACCGCGCGGGCCCAGGTCGACGCCTTCATCGAACGAACGCAAGCCGACGAACTGATGGTCACGGCGCAAATCTTCGATCCCGAGGCCCGCAAGCGTTCCTACGACCTGCTTGCCGACACGATGAACCTTTCCCCTGCCACCACGACCCATCTGGAGCATGCCGCATGAAGACCTCGGGCAACACCATCCTCGTCACCGGCGGCGGCTCGGGCATCGGCCGCGAACTCGCGCGGCGGTGGGCCGACGCCGGCAACCAGGTGATCGTCGCCGGCCGCCGCCAAGACGCGCTCGACGAGACCAAGGGCGACCGCGATTCCATCACCGCTTATGCCGTCGACGTCGACGATCCGGCCGCGCTGCAGAACTTCGTCGAGCGCGTCACGACCGAGCATCCACAGCTCAACGTGCTGGTTAACAATGCCGGGATCATGCGCCAGGAAGATCCCCGGTCCAAGCGTGACCTGTCCGATGCCGAGGCGACGATCGCCACCAATTTGCTCGGCCCCATTCGGCTGATCGACGCGCTGGTCGACCACCTGACAGCCCAGCCCGATGCGGCGATCGTCAACGTCACTTCGGGCCTCGCCACCGTGCCCCAGCCGCTGTTCGCGACCTATTCGGCGACCAAGGCCGCGCTGCACAGCTACACCATCTCGCTGCGCAATCGGTTGATGGACAAGATCGAGGTGATCGAGCTGGTGCCGCCCGGCGTCCAGACCGACCTCACCCCCGGCCAGGCGACCCGCCAGGGCTATATGCCGCTGAACGAATTCATCGACGAGGTCATGTCACTGTTCGGCCAGCAGCCGACCCCGTCCGAAATCCTGGTCGAACGGGTGAAGGGCTTCCGCTTTGCCGAGAAGGACGGCTCGGTCGAAGAGAAAGCCGCGATACTGGCGAACATGCCCCGCTAGCGGGCGACAACCTCGAGCGTTATTCCCCGGCCGTCGCTGCCCCAGCGCGCCTCGGCACCGATCGAGCGCGAAAGCGCGGTGATGATCCGGGTGCCGAGACCGCCCGAGCCCTCCAACCGCACGAGGGCGGCGTCGTTGCCGGCGCCGTCGTCGCGGCAGTGGAGCGCAAACCCGGCGGTGTCGTTGGCGACCTGCACCGCAATCCGCCCCTCGCGCCCGTCGGCAAAGCCATGCTTGACCGAATTGGCGACGAATTCGTTGACGATCAGCGCTAGCGCGCTGGCCTGTGCCACCGGCAGCGAAAATGCCGCCACATCGGCCGCGAGCGTGACTCGCGCCGGCACCAGCAGCCGCAGCTTAGTGAAGGCCCGGTCGATCAGCGGCGCAATCGCCACGTCGCCGCCCGCTTCGCCATCGTGCATCTCCTCATGAAGCGCACTCAATGCCGTCAGCCGCTTCAAGACCGATTCGAGCGCCTCCCGCGCTTCTGCGCTGGCCTGGGCCCGCGCCTCGAGCTGGATGATCGCCGCGATCGAGGCGAGCGAGTTCTTGACGCGGTGATCGACCTCGCGCCGCAGCACATCCTGCTCGGCGACTACCCGCCTGAGGTTGAGCTCACGCATCACCGCGGCCGCCATCACTTCGATCGTCTGCCGCTGCAGCGCCGTCAGCACCCGCGGCTTGGTGTCGAGCACGCACAGCGTGCCTAGCGGCAGCCCGTCGTCGGCCACCAGCAGCGCGCCGGCGTAAAAGCGGAAGCCGCCGTCGGCGACGCACAGCGGATTGTCGCACATCCGCGGGTCGGCGAGTGTGTCGGGAATTTCAACGAAGCCGGTTTCGAGCACGACGTGGCTGCACAGGCTGGTCTGGAGCGGAGTCGAACGCACGCCCAGCCCGACCTCGGCCTTGAACCACTGGCGGTCGGCGTCGATGAGGTTGATGACCGAAACTGGCGCCTCACAGATTGCGGCAACGAGCGCGACGATGGCGTCGAACTCGGCTTCCTGCGGGGTGTCGAGAATGGCGTAACGGCGCAGCGTGTTCAGCCGCTCGGCCTGACGGGGGTGCGGCTGCGCTTCCATGATGTCCAAGCGGTAGCAGGGGCGGTTGCCACTGACCAGCGCGGGCGGCACCACGGACGCCGCGATTCGCCGAGGAGCCAACATGACCTACCAAACCATCATCCTCGAGCAGGCGGACCATGTCGCCCGGATCACCCTCAACCGGCCCGAGCGGCTCAACAGCTTCACCCGCCAGATGCACGCCGAGCTGTCGGACGCGCTGCGGCAGGCGGCGTCGGCGCGGGTGATCGTGCTGACCGGCGCCGGGCGCGGTTTCTGCGCCGGTCAGGATCTGAACGACCGCGCGGTCGCGCCGGGCGAGGCGGTCGATCTCGGCGAGACGGTCGAGGAGAGCTGGAACCCGCTGATCCGCCGCCTCGCCACTATTCCCCAGCCGGTGATTGCGCGCGTCAACGGCGTTGCCGCCGGCGCCGGTGCCAACGTTGCGCTCGCCTGCGACCTGGCGATCGCGGCCAAGTCGGCCAAGTTCATCCAGAGCTTCTCGGCGCTCGGCCTCATCCCCGACAGCGGGGGCAGCTGGCACCTGCCGCGCCTCGTCGGCCAGGCCCGCGCGCTGGGCCTCGCGCTGACCGGCGAGCCGCTGTCGGCTGCCCAGGCCGCCGAGTGGGGCATGATCTGGCAATGCGTCGAGGATGAGGCGCTCGACGCCACGGTCGACGCGCTTGCCGCCAAGCTCGCCGCGCTGCCCCCGCTCGGACTCGCCGCGATCAAGCAGCTTGTCCGCTCGAGCTGGACCCGCGACCTCGAGACCGAGCTCGACCTCCAGCGCGACGAGATGCGCCGGCTCGGCTTCACCGCCGACTATCGCGAGGGCGTCGCCGCCTTCCTCGAAAAGCGCCCGGCGAACTTCACCGGGCGTTGACCGATGGTGTGGAGACGCCTGCGACCGATCGATGGCTGGCGCCGCTTCGCCGGCGAAGTCGGCATCATCGTGCTGGGTGTGCTGATCGCGCTCGGGCTGGGCGTGGTGGCGACGGCGATCAGCCAGCGCAGCGATGTCGGCGACGCGCGCGACGCGCTGGCCTTCGAGATCGGCGAAACGGTCGGGCAGGCGCGCGAGCGGGTCAATTTCGGCCCGTGTATCGAGCGCCGACTGGATGAGGTGACCGCCATCGTCGACGCGGCCGAGAAATCGGGTCGGCTACCCCCGGTCGGCAAGCTGTCGACCGCACCGTGGCGGACCTGGGATCGGGGCGTATGGGACAGCACCATTGCCTCCCAGACCGCATTCCACTTCCCCCGCGCGGAAGCCAACGGGCTGACGGCGCTCTACCGCTTCGTCGATCTGCTCAACGACTCCAACCGGCGCGAGCTCGACGTCTGGTCGCGGCTGTACAGTCTGGTCGGCCCCGGCCGCGCCTTTTCCCCGGCGGAGGCCGAGCGTACGCGCGAGACGATCATCGAGGCGCGCACCCTGCACCGCTTCATCACATTGTCTGGAATTCGCGCCGATCAGATCGCGACGGCCTACCGCCTCAAGGTCGATGCAGGGGAGGTTCGCGACTATGCGGAAAATCCGGTGGCGAAACTGGCGATCTGCCAACCCATCCCGCGGGATGCTCCACCCACCTACGGCCAGGCGCCATGGGAAGACATTGTCGCCACCGCCCGCGCGCATCCGATCACCGTCAGTTCCGGTGGAGTGCGCTGATCGGGCGCGGCTGTCAGTGACATCTACCGTCGCGGCGCTTCGACCGCTGGCGCCTTCACCCGCGATCGGGGCAGAGCGCGCCGAGCCGTTGCACCATATGCGTGAACACCGCGTCGTGGAGCGGCTTCTCGAATTCGAGCCCGACCTGGCGATGACGCACCCAGCAGACCATCGCGCCGAGCAGTTCGAGGCCCTCGAACTTGAGCGACACCCGTTCGTCGAGCGTCGGCTCGTCGACGAAGGTGAGGCAGCAGCCGTGGCGCGAGAAATTGTCGACCGCGACCTCGAACTTGTCCCAATTCGAGCGCCGCAGGACGACCTGCGCCTTGAGCTTGCAGCGGACACCCTGGCGCCAGCGGATCGGGCGACCCGGGTCGTTGCTCTCCCAATATTCGCGCTGCCACAGCGTGCCATCGGTCATGGGCTTGGAGATGCGACGACGGCCGGCAAGATTGGCTTGACCACTTCTCCATAACGGACCGACGTTGGCGCTCTTCGCGCGCGGCGGCGGATCGCCTAGGGTGCGGCCATGAAGACCCCTCAATTGCTCAATTACGCATCGGGCCGATGGACCCCGGGCGATGCCGCCAGCCTGACGGAATTGGCTTCAGCGATCGACGGCAGCCCGGTCGCGCTGACCGGTTCGGGCGGGCTCGACTTCGCCGCGATGGCGACTTTCGCCCGCGAAGTCGGCGGCCCGGCGCTGCGCCGCCTCACCTTCCACGAGCGGGCGCGAATGCTGAAGGCGCTCGGCCTCGCCATCCTCGCCCGCAAGGAGGAATTGTACGAGCTCAACTATGCGACCGGCGCGACCCGCAAGGACGGCTGGATCGATATCGAGGGCGGCGCGGGCACGCTCCTCTCCTTCTCGTCCAAGGGCCGCCGCGAGCTGCCCGATGCGCACGTCCTGCTCGATGGCCCGCTCGAGCCGCTGAGCAAGTCGGGGCTGTTTGTCGGCCAGCATATCTTCACCCCGCTGCAGGGCGTCGCGCTCCACATCAACGCCTTCAACTTCCCGGTCTGGGGGATGCTCGAGAAGCTCGCCCCGACCATCCTCGCCGGCGTCCCCGCGATCGTGAAACCGGCCAGCGCCACCGCCTGGCTGTGCGAGGCCGCCTTCCGGGTAATGATCGAGGCCGACATCCTCCCGCCGGGCGCGGTGCAACTGATCGTCGGCGGGGTCGGCGACCTGTTCGATCATCTGTCGGGGCAGGACGTGGTCAGTTTCACCGGCTCGGCCGCGACCGCATTGAAGCTGCGCACCCATCCGGCCATCCAGCGCGAAAGCGTCAAGTTCATTGCCGAGCAGGACAGTCTGAACGCATCGCTGCTCGGTCCTGACGCGGCCCCCGGCACGCCCGAATTCGACCTGTTCGTCCGCGAAGTCGTCACCGAGATGACGGTCAAGGCGGGGCAGAAGTGCACCGCCATCCGCCGCGCGATGGCGCCCGCCGAGCATCTCGACGCGGTCGAGGCCGCGATCCGCGACCGGCTGGCGGCCACCAAGGTCGGTGATCCCCGCGCCGAGGACACGCGCATGGGCGCGCTGGTCAGCCGCGCCCAGCGCGACAGCGTCCGCGAGGCGGTCGCCGCCATCACCGCCCAGGGCGCTCTGGTCGTCGCCGGCGATATGCAAGCCACCACCGGCCCGGACGGCGGCGCCTTTTTCTCGCCGCTGCTGCTCCGCGCTGACGATCCCTGGGCCTGCGAAGCGGTCCACGATGTTGAACCGTTCGGCCCGGTCGCGACGGTGATGCCCTACCGCGACCTGGATGACGCCATCGCGCTCGCCAACCGCGGGCGTGGCAGCCTCGCGTTGTCGCTATTCACCCATTCGCCCGAAGCCGCGCGCGACTTCGTCCTCGGCGCGGCGAGCTTCCATGGCCGAATGCTGGTGATCGACCGGACCAACGCGAAGGACTCGACCGGCCACGGCTCGCCCCTCCCCGTCCTCGTCCACGGCGGCCCCGGCCGCGCCGGCGGCGGGGAAGAGATGGGCGGCATCCGCGGCGTCGCCCACTATATGCAGCGCACCGCGATCCAGTCCTCGCCCGCGATGATCGCCGCGATCACCGGGCAATATATCCCTGGCGCGCCCAAGCACTTCGTTGATGCCCATCCCTTCCGCAAGAAGATGAGCGAGCTTCACATCGGCGACACGCTGCGGACCAAGAGCCGCACGGTCACCATCGAGGACATCGAGCATTTCGCCCACTTCACCGGCGACACCTTTTACGCCCACATGGACGAGGAAGCTGCCAAGGCCTCGCCGATCTTCGAGGGCCGGGTCGCCCACGGCTATCTGATCCTGAGCTTCGCCGCCGGCCTGTTCGTCGATCCCGATCCCGGCCCCGTGCTTGCCAATACCGGGCTTGAGAACCTCCGCTTCCTCACCCCGCTCTATCCGGGCGACAGCATGCGGGTGGAGCTCACCGTCCGCTCCAAGAGCCTCAAGAGCGAAGACACCGGCGTGGTCCGCTGGGCAGTCGAGATCTTCAATCAGAAGGACGAGCTGGTCGCGACCTACGACCTGCTGACGGAGAATGTGCCGTGAGCCGGCGCCTGCTGCTGGCGCTGATCGCCGCGAGCGTGGCCGGTCCGGCGCTGGCCGCACCGCCGCCGGCCGCGACGGTGGAGACCGGGCGTCTCGCCGGGATCGTCGATCCTGCCGGCGTGCGGATGTTCCGCGGCATCCCCTTCGCCGCTCCGCCGGTCGGCCCACTGCGCTGGGTCGCTCCGCAGCCCGCCGCCCACTGGCATGGGCGACGCGACGCAAGCAGCTTCGGCGCGCGCTGCCTGCAGCGACCCTTATTCTCGGACATGCAGTTCCGCTCGCCCACTCCCAGCGAGGATTGCCTGTTCCTCAACGTCTGGCAGCCACCGCGCGGCACCCCAATGCCCCGAAATGGCTATCCCGTGTTGCTGTTCTTCTACGGCGGCGGCTTCGATGCCGGCGATTCTTCGGAGAAGCGTTACGACGGCGCGGCGCTGGCACGGCACGGGATCGTCGTGGTGACCGCCAACTACCGGCTCGACGTGTTCGGCTGGATGGCCCACCCGCTGCTGACGGCCGAGAGTCCCGCCCATGCCTCGGGCAATTACGGCCTGCTTGACCAGGTAGCGGCGCTGAAATGGCTCCGGCGCAATGCTGCGGCGTTCGGAGGCAATCCCAGGCACATTACGATCGGCGGCGAATCGGCGGGGTCGATCTCGGTCAGCGCGCTGATGGCCTCGCCACTGTCGCGCGGGCTGATCGCGGGGGCGATCGGGGAGAGCGGCGGGGCGATGGAGAAGATCGCCCCACCGTCGCGCGAGACTGCCGAGCGCGAGGGCGTCGCCTTCACGGCCGCGCTTGGCGCGACCACGCTGGACGCGATGCGCGCGCTCACCCCCGAGGCGCTGATGGCCGCGCGCGACCGCGGCGCCCCAATCACCACCGGGATCATCGTCGACGGCCTGGCGCTGACCGAACTGCCCGCCGCCACCTTCGCCGCCGGCCGCGCCGCGCATGTGCCGCTGCTGGTCGGGACCAACTCGCAGGAAGCCGGCGCCGCCGCGTTGCTCGACCAGGCACCGCGGACTGTCGCCGCCTATCGCGCCGCGCTCGCCCGCGCCTACGGCGCCCGGGCCGACGCGCTGTTCGCGCTCTACCCGGCGCGCTCTGACGACGAGGTCACCGCCGCCGCCACCGCACTCGCCGGCGACGATTTCCTCGGTGTCTCGACCTGGCGCTGGTTCGACCTCCAACGGCGCACCGGCGCGCCGACCTACTGGTATCAGTTCGCCCGGGTCCGCCCGCCGTTCGTCACCGACCCCGCCGACAAGCCGCGTGAATTTGGCGCGGTGCACAGCGGCGAGATCGAATATGCGCTCGGCAACCTCGCGGTGAACCCGCTCTACCGCTGGGAGCCGGCCGACCGCGCCGTCTCACGGACGATGCTCGGCTATTGGGCCAATTTCGTGAAGCGCGGCGATCCCAACGGCGCCGGCCTGCCGCGCTGGCCCCGCGCCACGCGCGACCCCGGCCGGATCGAGCGCCAGCGGATCGACGTCGTCACTCGTCGCACGCCCTTCGTCGAGCAGCGCCGCTACGAGCAGGCGGCGCCGCTTCTCTCAGCACCATAGGCGGCGGGAAAGCGAAAATGAAAATGCCGCCGGATCGCTCCGACGGCCTTTTCAAGCTACACTGCGACGGGATTTAGCGGCCGAGGCCGGCGATCGCCTGGTCGATGATCGCCTTGTCGGCGCCGGCATCATGCCGCTCGGCGATGATCCGCCCGGCAGCCTTGGCGGCGGCATCGGCGGCGGTGGCGCGAAGCTGCTGTAGCGCGGCGCGCTCCTCGGCGGCGATCTTGTCCTCGGCCATGCGGGTGCGGCGCTCGACCAGCTGGGCGGCGTCGCTCTCGGCCTTGGCGCGGATCGAGTCCGCCTCGTGGCGGGCGCGCTCGAGCATCGCCGCGGTTTCCTGGTCGGCGGCGGCGAAGCGCGCCTGATACTCGGCCTTGAGTGCCTCGGCTTCCTTGCGCAGCTCGGCGGCCTCGTCGAGCTGGGCGCGGATGGCGGCGATCTTACTGTCGAGTGACTTGCCGATCGCGGCCGGGACCTTTTTCCACAGCATCAGCAGGATGACGACCAGCATCGCCAGCCCGACCAGCATGGTCGCGTCGAAGCCGAGCGCGCTCGGATCGACATGATGCTCGGCGCCGGACTCCACCTCGGTGTGGGTGGCTTGGGAGACGTTATCAGCCACGGACGAGCTCCTGCTGGACGGCGGCGCGGGCGGTGTCCGCGTCGACGGTCAGGCCGGAGACCCGCGCGACCATCGCCGCGGCGGCCTCGGCGGCGACATTCTCGATCTCGGCCTGGGCCGAGGTCTGCGCGTCGCGGATGCGGCGGCTGGCCTCGTCGAGCTTGCCGGCCGAGACCTGATCGGCCGCGGCGACCTTGGCTTCGGTCGCCTTGGCGCCCTCGGCCTTGGCGTCAGAGGCGAGCCGCGCCGCTTCGGCCCGGCTGCGGTCCATCGCGTCGCGATAGTCCGCCTCGAGGCCTTCGGCGGCCTGCCGCGCACCGGCGGCTTCCTGGAGGTCGGCGGCGATCCGGGCGTCGCGCGCGTCCACCGTGCCCTGGATCTTCGGCACCATGCCGAGACCCACGAACACGAAGATCGCGCCGAAGATGATCGCCAGCCAGAACAGCTGCGATGCGTAGATTTCGCCGATTTGGGCGATCTGCGGCATGGCCGACCCCTAAGGAGTGTTCAGTTGGTTAGGCGACGAACAGCAGGATCATCGCCACGACGAACGCCAGCAGGCCGAGAAGCTCGGCGGCGGCGAAGCCGATGAACAGACGGCCCTGCTGGCTGTCGGCGGCGGCCGGGTTGCGCAGCGCGCTCTCGAGGAACGAGCCGAACACGTTGCCGACGCCGAGGGCGGCCATGCCGACGCCGATCGCGGCGAGACCGGCACCGAGAAGCTTGGCGGCATTTGCGTCCATGATGAATTACTCCCTTATCTATTCTGGTTGTTGGCTTAGTGAAGGTTGATCGCGTCGTTGAGGTAGAGCGACGTCAGCAGCGCGAAGACATAGGCCTGGATCGCGGCGACCAGCAGCTCGAGCGCCGAGATGCCAATCATCAGCAGCAGCGACGGCAGGCTGACCACCGGGGCGACCCACATGGCGTCGGCGTTGAGGCCGTTGATGACGAAGCCGGCCAGCACCTTCAGCAGGATGTGCCCGGCGGTCATCGCCACGAACAGTCGCAGGCCGAGGCTGAACGGCCGAACGAGGAAGCTCAGCAGCTCGACCAGGAAGATGAGCGGGATCATCACCAGCGGGGTGCCGTGCGGAACGAACAGGCTGAAGAAATGCAGCTTGTGCTTGGCGAAGCCGACGATCAGCACGATCGAGAAGGAGACGATCGCCAGCACGCCGGTGACGGTCAGGTGGCTGGTGACGGTGAAGGGGTGAACGCCCGGCACGATCCCGAACGGCAGCAGGCCGAGGACGTTGGCGACCAGAATGAACATGAAGAGCGAGAAGACGTAGGGGACGTACTTGCGTCCCGCCGGCCCGATGTTGGTGTCGAGCATGTCGGTGATGAAGCCGGTGACTCCCTCGACCATCACCTGCCAGCGGCCGGGGACGAGCTCACGCTTCATGCCGCCAAGCATGAACGCCCAGATGACGAGCGCGGTCAGCGCCATCCACAGCGCCGAGTTGGTGAAGGCGATCGAGTGGCCCGCAATGCTCCAATCCTGGCCGAACAGGGGTTCGACCTTGAACTGGTGCATCGGATCGATCTTGCCCGACTGAGCCGCCACTTGCCTCTATCCTTACTTGCGCAACGACAATCTGATGATGCTCCAGAAGCCGCCGATCGTGCCCAGCACAACCCCGACCACCAGACCAACGTGCCCCGTCCCGAACCAGCCGTCGAACAGCCAGCCGAGCAGCGCCCCACCGAGCAGACCGCCGAGCAGGTAGGACAGCACGCGCTGCCCGGTCTGCTCGTTCGTGTCGGCCGGCGGTCCCTTGCCGGCCCGCGTTTCTTCCTTCCGCCGCGCCTCGGCCACTCGCTCTTCGAGCCGGTCGAGCCGCGCATCCGGGGGAAGCAACGGGTCCGCCCCGGGCTGTTCATCCACCATGACCCCGACTCCCTCATGTGCGCGGCGGCGCAGCGAAAATCGCGCGTCGATCGCGTAAGGCAAGGAACATGGCGGCCAACCAGCCCGCCAAGGCGCCGCCCCTTTAGCAGGGGGGGCGCACAGGTCAACCGTATGCGCTGGCCGGTGGAGCGAGTGAGGCCTAGGGTGCCGCGATGCTCAGTCTCCTCCTGCTGGCCGCCGCGCCGGTCACCGTCGGATCGAAGGACCAGTTCCTCGCCTTCCATTATGCCTGGTCGGCCGAGGCCGCCGCCATCTCCGCGCTCGACCGTCGCTTCCGGGCCGATTCGGCGCACCAGCGCGCGCGCTATGCGGCGATGGCGCGAACGGATTATGCCGAGCGGCAGAAGAGCCATTTCCCCTGGCCCGCGCCCTACGAGTTCCAGCGCGACTGGCACACCGCCGGCCAGACCCCGCGGCTCCTCTCACTGTCATCGCTGACCTACGTCTTCAGCGGCGGCGCGCACGGCAATTCGGCAACCCTGCCGCTATTGTGGGACCGCCGCCTTGGCCGCGAGGTCAAGATCGACACGCTGCTGCAGCGCAGCGGCTGGTGGGACGGCGCGATCCGCCAGCCCTATTGCATCCTCCTCGACCGCGCCCGCGCCGTCCGCCGCCAGGCCCCGGTCGACAAGACCGACAGCTTCGGCTTCGGCGCCTGTCCGCAACTCAAGGAAGTCACGCTGACCCTCGCCGACGAGAATCGCAACGGCCGGCTCGACCATGTGGTGGTGACCGCCGACCCCTATGTTGCCGGCCCCTATGCCGAGGGGATGTACAAGGTCAGCCTACCGCTGACCGCGGCGATGATTGCGCGGATCAAGCCCGACTATCGCGCCAGCTTCGAGCCTCAGCCACCCGTGCAGTAAGCGGGGACGGGCGCCGGCTGCCCCGGCTCGCGCCGCCGCCACTGGCCGTCGGCGAGCATGTAGGCCTCGCCCACCTCGAGCCGCGCCAGCGTAGTGCAGCCGGCAGTGATGCCGACATCCTGCGGGCTCAACCGGTGCAGCCCGGCGAAGCGGGTGTAGATCGCCCGGCGGCGAATATTGACCGCCTCGGTCTGGACCCGCGCGGCGTTGCTGTCGGGCTCGCGGACATAGCCCAGATAGCCGTCGTAGCGCTCGCCGATCACCCCGGCCGACTTGACGGCGAGCAGCGCCGTCGGCCCGCTCTGCGCCAGTGCCGGACCCGCCGCGACCAGCAGGCCGGCCGCCGCCAGCAGCAGCGTCCGCCTCACTGGCGCGGCGCCGGCGGCGTGGTGGTGGTCGTGCCCGGTTGCCGCGGGAAGGCCTCGGGATTCTGGTTGATCAGCGTCTCGACGTCCTTCTGCATCCGCACCACCACTTCCTGGCGGATGGCGACGTTCAGGTTGATCTCGATCGGCTTGTCGGGGGTCTTGACGCTGATGCAGCCGGACAGCGCCGCGGGCAGCGCTGCGGCGAGCAACAGGGGTTTGCGGGGGATCATGGGCATTACCTCGCTGGCGCGGTCGTCTGGTCGACGACGGGGGTCTGGGTCTGGGTCTGCTCGTCTTCCTTGCGGCGCACCTCGGTGGTGATGCCGGGAATATTCTCGAGCGGCACCTCGAGCGTGGTCGAGATGAGCTCGCGCGGGTCGCGCATCGATTTCGCCATGTTGATCAGCGCGCGGAAGGGCCCGCGGATCGAGACGTTGAACTTCAAGGGCACGTTGATCACCCGCTGGATCAGCCGCTGGGTCCCGGTGCTCCCCGCCAGCGACACGCCGTCGACCGTCAGCCTGGTGCCGAATTCGCCGGCCAGGTCGCCGTCGAGGCGGATGATCATCGAGCGGTAGCGCAGGTCTTTCAGCGCATTGAAGACGAGGTTGCCCGCGGTGCCGAGGTCGGCCTTGCTGACCGTGCCGTTGTACGACAGCCGCCCGCCCGGCGCCCGGCTGTCGAGCCGGCCGCCGACGATCCGACCGCCATTCTCGTCGAAGATCATCGGCAGCACGCCATCGAACACGCCCTCGGCGGAAATCTCCTTGAAGCCGAAGCTCTGGACGAACTGGTTGGCGTCGAGCCCTTCGACCCGGAAGGTCAGCCGCTTGGCGCTCGGCTTGCCGAGGTTGAGCACCGTTTCCTGGAGAATCAGCGTGCCGCCCATGAACGGCCAGCGCCCTTCTTCGATTCGGACCAGCTGGCCGGGCAGGAGCTGGTAGCGGACGGTGCCGTTCAGAACCTCGATGCCCGGGTTCAGACTGGCAATGCTGAGCGTCTGGCCGGGCGCGGTCTCGAGGCCGAGCAGATCGCTGAAATTGATCGTGCCCTTCAGGCCGGTGACCGGACCGAAGGCGGCGGCGAGGTCCATGTTGTCGGTGGTGAACGAGCCGGTCGAGGTGACCTGGGCGTTGTTCCAGTCGATCCGCCCCTGGCCGTGGACCTCGCCGTTGACGAGCGCGATGACGCCTTCGCTGAGGCGGGTGAGCTGCTCGGGCTGGAGCCCGCCGGTGGAGAAGCGGATGCCCGGCACGTCGAGGGTCGCGCCGCCGACCCCGCTCGATAGGCGGTGGCGGATGGCGACGTTGGTGACCAAGGTCCTGCTCGAGGGCTGGTGGAGCGAGCCCGATGCGGTGATCAGGTCGTGGTCGAGGAGGAAGCGGAAATCCTCGCTGCGCAGCGCGTAGAAGCGCGGCGGGTCGACCCCGATGTCGTTGGCGGTCAGCCCGCCCGCTACGCTTAGCCGGCCGTCGACGAAGCGCCAGTCGCCGCGCGCCTCGGTCATCTTGAGCGGCACCTTGCCAATGATCCCGTCGCCGCCGCTGAACATGCCCGCGAGGCCACCCGGGATGAAGCTGCCCTTGAGGTTGGCGGCATCGAGCAGGATCGGCGCCGCCGGATTGCCGAGCCGCGCGCGCACGGCGGTGAGGTCAAACCGCTTGGTGTCGAGCATGGTCAGACGCTGAGTCTGCGCGAAAAAGGGCGAGCTGCCGAGCCGGCCGGCGACGGCGAGCCGGTTGGCGAAGGCGCCCACGCCGATCGCGCCATTGGCCTGGCGCGTGACGATCGCCTGACCAGTCGCGCAGACGGGAACGGTGGTCCGCCCGAGCTGGAGCGAGCCGAGCTGGAGCGCGGTGAAGGACATCGGGACGCAGCCGCGCCCGAAGGCCAGCGCCGAGCCCGGCCCGATGCTGCCGTTGACCGGGAAGCGCAGGCCCTGGACCCGCCCGCCGGCGAGCGGCCCGTCAAGCACAACCACCGTGTCGAGGCTGGTCCCACCATTCGCCTGCGCGGCGAAGGTCACCGGCGCGAGCGCCAGCCGTGCGCCGCCGGCGGAATAAGGCGCGAGCTCGGCGCGGCCGCTGACCGGGCCGCCGCCGCGCGGCATGCGGAGCGCGATCCGCGCGGTCGGCAGCCCGCCACCCTCGGTCGCGACCGTGCCGTCGAGGCGCAGCTTCTTGCTCGGCCAGTAATAAGTGATGCCGTCGCCGCCGGCGACCTGGATGCGCGCGCCGCTGGCGCTGCGGACGTTGGCGGTCTCGACCCTCACGGCACCGCCGCCGGTGAAGTTGACCAGGCGCAGCGAGCCGTTGGCCGCCATGTCGCGCGTGGCGTTGCCGACCGCCTGGCGGAGTGCGACCGCGAGCGGCTCGAGTGGGGTACCCTTGGCGCCGCCGAGGCTGTCGGTGAAGCCAGCGGTCAGCGTCGGCGCGAGGCTCACCCCCTGCACCGCATAATCCGACACCAGGGTGATCTCACCGCGCCGGGCGTTGAGCAGATAGCTGCCGCTGAGCCGCGTCCGCGCGGCGCTCACGTCGGCCAGCCGCGCGCCGAGCGCAGCGACGTCGAGCTTGCCGAGCGCGCGCGTGGGATCGCCCGCCACGCTGACCGTGCCGTTCATCCCGGCCAACGCGTTGACCCCGACGTGAACCCCGGCGGCGCCGACCCGCGCCTTGCCAAGAAAGCGCTCGAAGGCTTCGCTGAACGAGACGTCGACGTCGAACCGCGGCTGGGCGACCGCGATGTTGCTTGTCGGGCAGGAGAAGCCCGTGGCCGACACCGGTCCCGTGACCTGCGGTCGCCGCGCGATCACTGCTAGCCGGACCGTCGCTCGCATTCCTTCGAGGCTGCAGCGCCCCGGCGCCAGTCGCGGGCTCGACGCCGCCAGCCGGCCCTTGAAGCCGCCCGTCAGATTGCCCGCCCCCTCGACCGCGACTCCCAGCGGCCCGAACGGGGTCGCCAGCGCGATAGACGTGTCGGCAAGATCGACCGCGATATCAGGGAGCGTGAACGGCTTGCCCGGGGTCGACGGGGTCGGCAGCAGCTTGTCGAGCTGGCCCCAGCTGACCTTGTTGCCGACGAAGCGACCGTTGAGCCGGACCCCGCGCGCCACCACGCGATAAATTTCGACCCGCCCGTTAAGCAGGATCCGCATCTGCACCTGCGCGATCCGCGCGGTGAGGTCGGGCCGGCGCGGATCGCCGATAACGAGGTTCGAGACCTGCTGTGTGCGCAGGCCCACCCGGTCGAGATGATAGGTCGCCTGCACCCCGCGCTTGGCAAGTTCGCGGGCGAGGATGTCGGACGCGAGCGGACGCCGCTGGGTCCACACCACCGCAATCGCCACCACCAGCAGCGCCAGGAGCCCGAGGAGCAAATAGCCGAGCAGCCGCGGCCAGCGCCGCCGCCGACGGGCGGCGACGAGCGGGGACTCGGCTGACCCAGCTTCCTCCGGCCGCTCGGGATTTACGCTGGGCTCGACGGTCATTGTCCTTTCAAACTGCGGGGCGCCGATGCCGTTCCGCCACCGGCATGATCGCGGTTGCGCGCGCGCCGGCTTTGCTCTTACTCTGTGGCCCATGGGCGACAAGCCGAATGGCGCCGACGGGCATCGCGCGCGCCTTCGGCAACGGCTGCTGGACGGCGGTGGCGACGCGTTGCTTGATCATGAGCTGGTTGAATATCTGCTGACCACCGGACTGCCGCGCGTCGACACCAAGGACAAGGCCAAGCAATTGCTCGAGACCTATGGCCGGCTCGGCCGGCTGCTCGGCACGCCGCCGCAAGTGCTTCTGCGCGAAGGGCTGTCGGAGCCAGTTGTCGGCGCGCTGGCGATCGCCCGCGCCACCGCGCAACGCCTGCTCGAGACGCGGCTCGAGGACCGCCCCGTGCTGTCGAACTGGGAGGCGCTGAGCGATTATCTCAAGGCAACGATGGCCCACCTCGCGATTGAGCAGGTGCGCGTGCTGTTTCTCAACGCCAAGAACATGCTGCTGTCGAATGAAGCCCTATGGACCGGCTCGGTCGACGAGGCGGCGGTCCATGTCCGCGAGGTAATGGCGCGCGCCATCGCGCTCGGCGCCAGCTCGATCATCATCGTCCACAACCATCCCAGCGGCGACCCCACCCCGAGCCGCGCCGACATCCGCCTCACGCAGGAGCTGGTCGAGGCCGGCCGCCTGATGAAGGTCGCGGTCCACGATCACATCATTGTCGGCACCCAAGGCCAGACCAGCCTGCGCGCGCAGGGGTTGATGTGATGACCTTTCGCCTTCCCCTAATGCGACCGAGACCGATCATGGCGATCTTGCTGCCATGACTGACGGGCTCGCAATCTCCCTAGCGATTGCCGTCGCAATCATCCTCAATGTGACAGCGACGCTCACCCTGCGTCGGTTTCTTCAATCGGCTTTCGCGATCACCGTCTTTGGCGGCATGCTAATTCCGGCAATGGTCGGTCTGTTGGGGTTGTATGAGCTGAGCGACATGCAGGTCGACAGCCCACCACCCGGCGCACTTCTGATCGGCGGGGCGATAATGATCGCCATTCTGACGCCCTGCACATTGCTCATAAGCTGGGCGACGAATTGGGCCGCGAACCGATGGCAGCGATCGCGGCGCGTGGGCTAAGATCGCACCTGATCCGAGAACGGCGGCGACCGGGCACAATCCGGCCGCCGTGCTCATCCTTCAGGCGGCAGCGTCGGCCGGTTGCCGCGCCAGCACCTCGAGCAGCGCTTGCGCCGCCGGTTCGCTCGACGCCGGATTCTGGCCGGTGATCAGCTTGCCGTGGACCGCGACGTGCGGCTTGAAGGCTTCTACCTTGCTATATTCGGCGCCCTGCTCCTTGAGCATGTCCTCGACCAGGAACGGCACCACCGCGGTCAGCCCGACCGCGGCTTCCTCCTCGTCGGTGAAGCCGGTCACACGCTTGCCCTTGGCGAGCGGCTGGCCGTCCTCGGCTGTGACGTTCTTGAGGACGCCGGGGGCGTGGCAGACCAGCGCCACCGGCTTGTCGGCACGCAGCGTCTGCTCGATCAACGCCTTGGAGTTGGCATCTTCGGCCAGATCCCACAGCGGACCATGCCCGCCAGGATAGAAGACCGCGTCGAAGTCGTCCGCGGACACCTCTTCGAGCCGCCTGGTGGTGGCGAGCTGCTGCTGCGCGGCGCTGTCGCCCTTGAAGCGCTTGGTCGCCTCGGTCTGCGCGTCGGGAGCGTCGCTCTTGGGGTCGAGCGGCGGCTGGCCGCCCTTGGGGCTCGCCAGCGTCACTTCATGCCCGGCGTCGGTCAGGACGTAGAATGGCGCGGCGAATTCCTCGAGCCAGAAGCCGGTCTTCTTGCCGGTGTCGCCAAGCTGGTCATGGCTGGTGAGGACCATCAGTATTTTCATCGCGCTGCGCCTTTTTTCTGATCTGCGTGCTCGTCCCCGCCCGACCCACAGATAGGTATGCTGCCCGAGCATTCCACCCGGCCCGTCCGATTGCCGCTTGCCGCCGCCCCTGCTAGGCGCGCGGCCCATGATCCCCCGCTATTCCCGCCCCGCCATGACCGCCATCTGGGAAGCCGAGAACCGCTTCCGCATTTGGTGGGATATCGAGGTCTTCGCCGCCGAGGCGATGGGCCAGATCGGGATGATCCCGGCCGAGGACGCGCAGAAAATCGTCGCCGCGCATGACGCCAAGGCGATCGACCCGGTCGACGTCCCCGCGATCGACGCGATCGAGGCGGTGACCAAGCATGACGTCATCGCCTTCCTGACCTGGATCGGCGAGCGGCTCGGGCCCGAAAAGCGCTATCTCCACCAGGGCATGACCAGCTCGGACGTGCTCGACACCGCGCTGGCGGTACAGCTGACCCAGGCGGCCGACATCCTGCTCGCCGACCTCGACGAGCTGCTCGCCGTGCTTGAGCGGCGCGCGTTCGAGCATAAGCTGACGCCGACCATCGGCCGCAGCCACGGCATTCATGCCGAGCCAGTCACTTTCGGCCTCAAGCTCGCGCAGGCGCACGCCGAATTCGCCCGCAACAAGGTCCGCTTGCAGGCCGCGCGCGCCGACATCGCTACCTGCGCCATCTCAGGCGCGGTCGGCACCTTCGCCAACATCGATCCGCGGGTCGAAGAGCATGTCGCCCAGCGCCTCGGCCTGACTCCCGAGCCGGTCTCGACCCAGGTCATCCCGCGCGACCGCCACGCGATGTTCTTCGCGACGCTCGGCGTCATCGCCTCGTCGATCGAGCGGCTGGCGACCGAAGTCCGTCACCTCCAGCGCACCGAAGTGCTCGAAGCCGAGGAGTATTTCTCGCCCGGGCAGAAGGGCAGCTCGGCGATGCCGCACAAGCGCAACCCGGTGCTGACCGAGAACCTCACTGGCCTCGCGCGGATGGTCCGCTCGGCGGTCACCCCGGCGCTCGAAAACGTCGCCCTCTGGCACGAGCGCGATATCAGCCATTCGTCGGTCGAGCGCTACATCGGCCCCGACGCGACCATCACCCTCGATTTCGCCCTCGCCCGGCTGACCGGGGTCATCGACAAGCTGCTCGTCTACCCCGAGCGGATGCAGAAGAACCTCGACCGCATGGGCGGCCTCGTCCACTCGCAGCGGGTACTGCTGGCGCTCACCCAGGCGGGCCTCAGCCGCGAGGACGCCTATGCCCTCGTCCAGCGCAACGCGATGAAGGTATGGGAATCGGACGGACGCTTAAGCCTGCTCGGCCTGCTTCAGGCCGACCCGCAAGTAACCGCCGCCATTCCGCCCGAGCAACTCGCGAAGAGCTTCGACCTCGATTACCACCTCGGCCAGGTCGACACGATCTTTCGCCGCGTGTTCGGCCGCGTCTGAGCATTGCCTTTGGCTGGCCTGTTAGGCAGCCGCTCCCGTCGCTTCGAGAATGAGCCGCGCCGTGGCGGCAGGCTCGTCCCACATCGGGTAATGGCCGCTATGGTCAAACCAGTGCAGACGCGCACTCGGGAAAGCGGCGGTGGCCCGACGGGCCTGACGCGCCAGACAAAGTCGGTCATGCCGACCCCAGCCGATCGTGACCTTGCCGCTCCCGGCGGCACCAGGTCCGCGCTGCTCCGGCCCGGTCGCCAGATCGTCGATCAGCGCCGCCGCCGTGGGCGTGCTTGCCAAAGCCTCCAGTTCGCTCGCCACGAGCGTCCCATCGAGCTGCCACGGATGAGCGGATAGCTGCGCCAGCAGGACGCTTCTTCCGACCGCACTTCTCGCCAGTGGCGCAAGCATATGCGTGCGGGAAAGCCCGCGCAGGAGCGCCAGCGATGCCTGCAAGGTGGTGCGGAACAGCGTGCGCTCGGCTCCGCGCCAAAAGCCGCCCGGATCGAGCGCGACGACCGGCCCGGCGTGATCGCGCCGCGCCAGCTCGAGCACCATTCGTGCGCCCAGCGAGCTGCCTACCACGGCCGCCGCGTCCAGCTGACGGTCGGCGATGAAGTCGGCCACACTGCGGGTGAGCCCGGCGAAGGTGCCGCTGTCGTCTTCGACCGGTTTGCCGTCGTGGCCCGGAAGAGTGACGATGATCAGTTCGTGATGGCAGGCCAGCACGGGCACGATCGGATCCCACGCGGACGGTGTATTTCCCAGTCCATGGACGAGGAGTAGCGGCGGCCCGTAGCCGGTTCGATAATGATGCATGGACGACGAACGCGCGGCGTTGGCTTAAGGGTGCCGGCTCCACGCCGAACCCTCTATCCCAACGCGTCCTTCAGCCGCCCGAAGAAGCTCTTGCTCGCCGGGCATTCTTCGCCGGTCTCGGTCTCGCGGAATTGGGCGAGCAGTTCCTTCTGCTTGGCCGAGAGCCTGGTCGGCGTCTCGACCAGGATGCGGGTGACGAGGTCGCCGCGGCCGCGGCCGTTGACGACGCTCATCCCCGCGCCGCGCTGGCGCAGCGTGTCGCCCGACTGGATGCCGGCGGGGATCTTGATCTCGATCGGCTGGCCGTCGATGCCGGGAACGGTGATGCTCCCGCCCAGCGCCGCAGTGGTGAAGCTGACCGGGCATTCGGCGATCAACGTCGTGCCCTCGCGCCCGAACAGCGCGTGGCGCTTCAAATGCACGAACAGGTAGAGGTCGCCGTTCGCGGCCCCGCGTACGCCCGCCTCGCCCTCGCCGGCAACGCGGATGCGGGTGCCCTCGTCCACCCCGGCGGGGATCGAGATCGATAGCTGGCGGCGCTTGAGGATGCGGCCTTCGCCTTCGCAGCTCGGGCAGGGATCGGCGATGGTCACGCCATGGCCGTGGCAGGTCGGGCAGGCACGCTCGACCACGAAGAACCCCTGCTGTGCGCGGACCTTGCCCTGCCCGCCGCAGGTGGCGCAGCGCTCGGGCCGGCTTTCGCCGCGCGAGCCGTCGCCGCCGCACGGCTCGCACCGCTGCAGCGTCTCGATCTCGATGGTCGACTGCTTGCCGGCGTACGCCTCTTCGAGCGTCAGCTCGAGGTCGTAGCGCAGGTCCGAACCGCGCGCGGCGCTCTGCCGGCCGCCCCCGCGCTGGTCCATGAATTCGCCGAAGATCGACGAGAAGATGTCGGAGAAGCCGTCGAACCCGGCGCCGCCGCCGAACGGATCGCCACCCATTCCGCCCTGCTGGAAGGCGGCGTGGCCGAAGCGGTCGTAGGCCGCGCGCTTCTGCGGGTCCTTGAGGCAGTCGTAGGCCTCATTGAGCGCCTTGAACTTGGCTTCCTTGTCGGTGCAGCCGCCGTGGCGATCGGGATGGCATTCCATCGCAAGGCGGCGGAACGCGGCCTTGATCTCCCGCTCGTCGGCGGTCTTGGCGACCCCGAGCAACTCATAATAGTCGGTGTGAACCGTCATGGGCGAAACCTAAAAACCGCCGCCCCGGTGAGACGCACCGGGGCGGCGCTCATGATGGCTTACGCCTTCTTCTCGTCGTCGACTTCGGAGAATTCCGCGTCGACAACTTCCTCGTCGTTCGAGCCCACGTCGGCCGCCTGCTCGGCGCCGGCACCGGCTTCGCCACCGGCGCTCTGCTGGGTCTCGTAGATCGCCTGGCCAAGCTTCATCGCCGACTGGGTCAGCGCCTGGACCTTGGCGTTCATCGCGTCGGCATCGCCGCCCTCGACCGCGGCCTTGGCCTCGGCGATGGCATTCTCGATCTCGCTCTTCACTTCCGGGCTGACCTTGTCGCCATGCTCGGCAAGCTGGCGCTCGGTCGAGTGGATCAGGCTTTCGGCCTGGTTCTTGGCCTCGGCCGCCGCCTTGCGCTTCTTGTCGTCTTCGGCGAACTGCTCGGCCTCGCGGACCATCTTCTCGATGTCGTTGTCGTTGAGCCCGCCCGACGCCTGGATGCGGATCTGCTGCTCCTTGCCGGTGCCCTTGTCCTTGGCCGAAACGTTGACGATGCCGTTGGCGTCGATGTCGAAAGTAACCTCGATCTGCGGCACTCCGCGCGGCGCCGGGGGGATGCCGACCAGGTCGAACTGGCCGAGCACCTTGTTGTCGGCCGCCATCTCGCGCTCACCCTGGAAGACCCGGATGGTGACCGCATTCTGGTTGTCGTCGGCGGTCGAGAAAACCTGGCTCTTCTTGGTGGGGATGGTCGTGTTGCGATCGATCATCCGGGTGAAGACGCCGCCCAGCGTCTCGATGCCGAGCGACAGCGGGGTCACGTCGAGCAGCAGCACATCCTTGACGTCGCCCTGGAGCACGCCGGCCTGGATGGCGGCGCCGATGGCGACCACCTCGTCCGGGTTGACGCCGGTGTGCGGCTCCTTGCCGAAGAACTCCTTCACGACTTCACGGACGCGCGGCATGCGGGTCATGCCGCCGACCAGCACGACCTCGTCGATCGCCTTGGCGTCGAGCCCGGCGTCCTTGAGCGCCTTGCGGCACGGCTCGAGCGTCCGGTTGATCAGATCGGCGACCAGCTTCTCGAGGTCGGCGCGGGTGATCGTCTCCACCAGGTGGAGCGGAGTGGTCGAGCCACCCTCCATCCGCGCGGTGATGAACGGCTGGTTGATCTCGGTCGTCGCGGCCGACGACAGTTCGATCTTGGCCTTCTCGGCGGCTTCCTTGAGCCGCTGCAGCGCAAGGCGATCCTTCTTGAGGTCGATACCTTCCTTCTGCTGGAATTTCTCGGCCAGATATTCGACGATCTTGGCGTCGAAATCCTCGCCGCCGAGGAAAGTGTCGCCGTTGGTCGACTTCACCTCGAACACGCCGTCGCCGATCTCAAGCACCGACACGTCGAAGGTGCCGCCGCCAAGGTCATAGACCGCGATCGTCTTGTTGTTGTCCTTGTCGAGGCCGTAGGCGAGCGCCGCCGCGGTCGGCTCGTTGATGATGCGCAGCACTTCGAGGCCCGCAATCTGACCGGCGTCCTTGGTCGCCTGGCGCTGGGCGTCGTTGAAGTAGGCCGGGACGGTGATCACCGCCTGGGTGACCGTCTCGCCAAGATAGGCCTCGGCCGATTCCTTCATCTTCTGCAGCGTGAAGGCGCTGATCTGCGATGGGCTATAGTCCTTGCCGCCGGCCTGCACCCACGCGTCGCCGTTCGCGCCCTTGACGATCTTGTAGGGGACCAGCTCGGTGTCCTTCTTGGTCACCGGGTCGTCGAACCGGCGGCCGATCAGGCGCTTCACCGCGAAGATGGTGTTGTCGGGATTGGTGACGGCCTGGCGCTTGGCGGGCTGGCCGATCAGCCGCTCGCCGTCCTTGGCAAAGGCCACCACCGACGGTGTGGTCCGCGCGCCCTCCGAATTCTCGATCACCTTGGGCTTGCCGCCCTCCATCACCGCCACGCAGCTGTTGGTCGTGCCGAGGTCGATCCCGATCACTTTCGCCATATTTATCAGACCCTTTGACTAGCCCCCGGACTCCTCCTCCGAGGCGCCGGATTTCGTTATTACGGCGGCGATATAGGGGTCAGTTCGGGCGCAACAAGGGTTGTGGCTTTCGGGTGCAACGGTGCGGCGTCAATACATCGCCATGCCACCATTCACGTGCAATGTCTGGCCAGTCACATAGCCGGCTTCCTTGCTGGCGAGGTAGCATACCGCGGCGGCGACATCCTCGCCCGTGCCCATCGCCCCCGACGGGATCTTGCCGAGGATGGCGGCGCGCTGAGCCTCGTTCAGCGCATCGGTCATCACAGAGGTCATGAAGCCCGGCGCCACCGTGTTGACGGTGATCCCGCGCGTCGCCAGCTCCTGCGCCACCGCCTTGCTCATGCCGACGAGACCGGCCTTGGAGGCGACGTAATTGGCCTGCCCCGGGTTGCCCGTCGCGCCGACCACCGAGGTGATCGAGACAATCCGCCCGAAGCGCGCCTTCATCATCGGCTTGGCCGCCGCGCGCATCAGCCGGAAGGCGGCTTCGAGGTTGATGCGGATCACGTCCGCAAATTCCTCGTCCTTCATCCGCATCAAGAGGTTGTCCCGTGTGACGCCGGCGTTGTTGACCAGGATGTCGAGCTTGCCGCCGAGCGCCTCTACCGCCTGCGGCACCAGCGCATCGACCGCCGCCCCGTCGGACAGGTTGCATGGCAAGGCGACATGGTCCCCGCCAAGTTCGTCGCGGAAGGCGTTAAGCTTGGCCTCGTTGCTCCCGCTCACCGCCAGCCGCGCGCCCTGCGCGCTGAGCGCCTTGGCGATCGCGCTGCCGAGGCCCCCGCTCGCGCCCGTCACCAGCGCGGTCATTCCGGTCAGATCGAACATCATGCGAGCTCCTTCGCCAGCGCCTCAATATCGTCGATGGTGAGCAGGCTCGTCACCTTGGCGTCGGGTGCGGTGCGTTTGACCATGGGTCCAAGCACCTTGCCGCCCAGTTCGACGAATTCCTCGACCCCGGCGGCGACCATCTCCTGAACGCTCTCGCGCCAGCGGACCATGCCGGTCACCTGCTCGACCAGCAGCTCGCGGATGCGCGCGGGATCGCTGACCGCCGCGGCGATGATATTGGCGAACACCGGTACTGCCGGCGCCATGAGGTCAATGCTCCCGAGCGCCTCCGCCATGCGGTCGGCGGCGGGCTGCATCAGCGGGCAGTGGAACGGCGCCGACACCGGCAGCAGCACCGCGCGCTTGGCGCCATGATCCTTGGCGATGGCCACCGCGCGCTCGATCGCGCTGCGCTTGCCCGAGATGACGACCTGGCTCGGATCATTGTCGTTGGCGACGGTGCACACCTCGCCCTCGGCGGCCGCGGCGGCGATCGCTTCGGCCTTGTCGAGATCGGCGCCGAGCAGCGCCGCCATCGCGCCCTCGCCGACCGGCACCGCCGCCTGCATCGCCTGCCCGCGTAGCTTCAGCAGCTTGGCGGTGGTGGCGAGATCGAACGTCCCCGCCGCGCACAGCGCGCTATATTCGCCGAGGCTGTGCCCGGCGACGAAGTTCGCCGCCTTGGTCAACGACACGCCGCCCTCCTGCGTCAGCGCGCGGAACACCGCGATGGCATGCGCCATGATCGCCGGCTGCGCATTCTCGGTCAGCGTCAGCTGGTCCTCGGGCCCCTCGGTCATCAGCTTGAACAGATGCTGGCCGAGCGCCTCGTCGACTTCGGCGAAGGTGTCGCGCGCAGCGCGGCTGGCGATGCTCAACGCCTGTCCCATGCCGACCGATTGGCTCCCCTGCCCGGGAAAGATGAACGCGCGCATGGTGCCTCCTCGTGAACGTGTCGGCGCGGTTAGGCTGCGGCGTCGCAATTGCCAAGCCGGGCCGGGGGTGCAAAGCCGCCGGCACGATGACCGAAACCGCCACCCTCACCCCGCCTCCGCCGCCACCGGCCAAGCGCCTCGGCGGCGCGATGAGCCTGGCGATGGTGGTCGGCACGATGATCGGCTCGGGCATCTACCTGCTGCCGACCACGCTCGCGCCATTCGGGCCCAACATCCCGGTCGCCTTCGCGCTGACCGTCGCCGGGACGATGCTGTTGGCGATCACCTTCGCCGCGCTCGCCCGCAAACTGCCCGGTGGCCCGTTCGTCTATGTCCGCACCGCCTTCGGCGACACCGCCGCCTTCCTCACGCTGTGGAGCTACCTCGTCTCGCAATGGGTCGGGGTCGCGGCGGTCGCGATCGCGGTCGGCGGGGCGATCGGCCACGTCCTCCCCGCGGCGGCGAGCGGAGCTGGCCTTAGCATCGTCGCATTGGGCTCGATCCTCATCCTCCTCGTCATCAATCTCACCGGGGCGCGCTCGGCGGGGTGGGTCCAGCTGACCGCCACGCTGATCAAGATCATTCCGCTCATCCTCGTCGTCCTGCTGCTCGCCGCGCGGGTCGGCGGCGGCCAGCCGGCCGAGCCGCTCGCCGCGGTGCCCGTCGGCCTCGCCGGGATCGCCGGCGCGGCGGCGCTGATGCTTTTCTCGCTGACCGGGTTCGAAGCAGCGACCGTCACCGCCAACGTCACCGACGATTCGACCGCGGTGGTCCCGCGCGCGACCATCCTCGGGACCGGGCTGACCGGGGCGATCTATTTCGCCGCGACGCTGGCGACGCTGATGATCCTGCCGAGCCTCGTCGCCGCCAAGAGCAGCGCGCCCTTCGCCGACGCCATCGCGCCCCTGCTCGGCCCCGAGGCGGGCGCCGTGGTCGCCGTGATCGCCGCGATCAGCGCCTTCGGCACCTGCAACGCGCTGCTCCTGCTCTCGGCCGAGGTCGGCCAATCCATCGCCGCCGCCGGCGACCTGCCGCCACTGTTCGCGCGCACCAACGCCGCCGGCGTGCCGGTCGGCTCGCTGCTGGTCGGCGCCGCCATCGCCGCGGTGCTGGTCGGCCTGAGCACCTCCGACAGCTTCGTCAGCGTCTACGAATTCATGGCACTGGTTTCGACCGTCGCCAGCCTGGTGCTCTACGCCGTCTGCGCCGCCGCCGCGCTCAAGCTCCGCCCGAGCCGTGGGCTGGCCATCCCGGCGCTCGCCCTCGTCTACGCGCTCGCGATGTTCGTCGGCGCCGGGCTCGAGGCGACCGTCTGGGGCCTCGGCCTCGCGCTCGCGGGCTTGCCGCTGCGCTGGCTCAGCCGGCGCTCCACCCCCGCGGCGGGGGCGACTCCAGCCTAGCTTCGGGGATCAGCCGCCGCAGCTTCTGCGCGAAGCTGCGCAGGCACACTTCCGACGTCCCGAGCGGGCCCGGCCGATAGGTCGGCGAGGCCATCCCCTGCTGCACCCGGGTGATGAGTTCGGTGTCCTCGGCATTGACACGCCGGTTGATCCGCCAGTTGAGGTACCGCGCCGCGCGCATCTCACGCCGGTCGTCGGGCAGCGCGTAGCTGATCTCGCGGATCACCGTCTGGGTGGCGCTGACCGGCAGGAACTGCATGAAGTCGACCTGATCGGGGTAGATGTCGAACGCCACGTTAGGCCACAGCTTGTAGTAGAGCCACTTGCGGCGGTGGCTCGGCGGTAAATGCCCGGCCTCGGGCAACAGGTTCTGATAGGCCCGCTCGGACGGGTTGGCCGAGGGCTGCTCGACGAGGTCGCCCTCCATCCGGTCGACCTGCTCGTGCGCCTCAATCTTGTAGCCGCGACCGAACAGCCGGGTCAGGCCGGGATGGCCGATCGGGATGTGCAGCCCATCCGAATAATTGTCCGCGATGGTCTTCCAGTTGAGATCGCGCGGGCGCAGCGTCACCCGCCCGATCGCGCGCAATTCCTCGAACCGGTAAGGCGCCACCTCATCCTCGAACGGCGCCATCATCGCGGCCACGCTTGGCGCACCCGGCTCGAGCGTGACGAACAGGAAACCGTGCCAGCGCTCGAGCGCGACCGGCACCAGGCCGAGCTGGTCGGTTTCGAGCCCCGGATATTCGCGCCGGTGGGGCACGCCGACCAGCCGCCCGTCGCGCGCATAGCTCCAGCCGTGATAGGGGCAGGTCAGCACCCGGGCGCAGCCGCCCTCGCCGTCGACCAGCCGCGAGCCGCGATGGCGGCAGACGTTGGTGAAGGCGCGCACCGCGCCGTCGTCGCCGCGGATGACGATGATGCTTTCGCCCAGATAGTCGAGGCTGCGCCATTCCCCCGGCGCGGCGAGCTCGCTCTCGTGACACACCACCTGCGGCACGGCGCGGAGGAAGGCGCGGCGTTCGGCGGCGAAGAATTCGGAATCGTGATAGAGCCAGCCTGGCAGGCTGACGCCGTCGAGCGGATCGGCAGCGGGATCGACGGGGCGGAGCTGGGTAGCCATGGCACGATGTCTGCCATGCGCAGCATCGACCGGCAACGATCTGGCAATGGCGAAATTACCTCATTTGCGCTACGGCAAGGCGAAGCCGGGGGTCTCATGCCACTTTACCTCGACATCCATACGGTGCCGGGCGCGGATGCCGAGGACCTGCGCCGCGCGCACCTTGCCGATCTTGCGGTGCAGGCACAGCACGGGGTGGACTACCGGCGCTATTGGCATAACGCCCAGTGCGGCAAGGCCTTCTGCCTGTTCGAAGCTCCCAATGCCGAGGCGGCGCGGCAAGTCCACCAGGAGGCGCACGGCCTGGTGGCCGAAAAGATTATCGAGGTTGATCCCGACATGATCGACGGCTTCCTCGGCGCCGGCGAAGCTGACGCAAACGGCGCAGTTTGGCTGCCCGGCAGACGCGAGCGCGATACGGCCGTCCGCAGCGTCCTTTTCACCGATCTCGTCGGCTCGACCGAGCTGGCGCAGCGGCTCGGTGACGATGCTGCTTTCGAGGTCTTGACGACCCACGACGCCATCGTTCGCGCGGCGGTGGCGCAGCATGGCGGGCGGGTCGTCAAGCATACTGGTGACGGTGTGATGGCGGCCTTCGTTTCGCCGGTGCAGGCGGTGCGGGCCGCCTGCCAGATTCAGACGGCCGTGGCGGCGCTGATCCCCGACAACGGTCGACCCGCATTTCAACTTCGGATCGGCGCGGCCGCAGGCGAACCGATTGAGCGAGACAACGACCTGTTCGGCTCAACTGTGAACTTAGCCGCGCGCTTATGTGCTTACGCCGAGCCCGGCAGCGTCCTGGTCACCAACGCGATCGCCGAGCTTTGCCTTGGCAAGGGGATGAAGTTCGCGGCGGTGGGCGAAGTCGAACTCAAGGGTTTCGACGAACCGATCCGAACCCGCGAGGTGGTGATCAACTGCTGAGAGGCGGAGCGGAACCGATCGGCTCCGCTCCGCCGCCTTTCACTCAATAATGCGGGGGGAACTGGGCGTTGATCACCGCGCCGCTCGGCAGCTGGCACTGGCCAAGACCGCCACTCGCCAGCCCCGAACTCGGCCGCGCGAGGGTGAAGTGGCAGCGCATGAAGCCGCCCGGGCCCTGCAGGTTGGCGAGCACCTGGCCGCTGTAGTGGGTGATGGTCTCCATGTCCGGACCCCACGGGCCCCAGCCGCCCCAGCCGCCGCCCCAGCGACGGCCGCCCCAGCCGCGGCCCCAGCCGAAGCCGGCGCCCCAGCCGTTCCATAATGGGCCATAATCGTCGACCCGCGATTCCTGGGTGACCTGGAAGAACGGACCCTGGAACTGCTGGCCGTTGGTCAGCGACGCGATCATGGTGCCGCGGGTGCCGCCGGTCTCGGTCCAGTTAAACGTGGCGCCGAGCTGGCCATTGGGCGACTGGCCGGTGCCCATGCCGGTGGTGGTGCAGGCCGACGCCGCCAGCAGCGCCGCGGTCGCCGCCGCCAGCTTCAAAGAACGATTTATCATCGAGATGCTCCTCGCAAGGGTACGGCACCACAACGAACGACCCGCGCCGCCGGCTCCCTCGGCAAAGTTACATTTGGTTCAAGCGCTTGGCCGGCCGATCAGCGCCAGCACTTCCTTGCGGCTGCGCTCGTCCTCGCGGAAGGTGCCCATCATCCGGCTGGTGGTCATCATCACGCCCGGCGTATTGACCCCGCGCGCGGTCATGCAGGCATGGGTCGCCTCGACCACCACCGCGACGCCCTTGGGCTGGAGATGCTCCCAGATGCAGTCGGCGACCTCGGCGGTCAGCCGCTCCTGCACCTGCAGCCGGCGGGCGAAGCCGTGCAGCACGCGCGCCAGCTTGGAGATGCCGACCACCCGGTTATGCGGCAGATAGGCGATGTGCGCCTTGCCGATGATCGGCGCCATGTGATGCTCGCAATGCGACTGGAAGGGGATGTCCTTCAGCAGCACGATCTCGTCATAGCCGCCGACTTCCTTGAAGGTCCGGCTGAGGTGGTGCGACGGGTCCTCGTCATAGCCGCGGGCATATTCCTTCCACGCCCGCGCGACCCGTTTGGGGGTGTCGAGCAGCCCCTCGCGCGCGGGGTCGTCGCCCGCCCAGCGAATGAGCGTGCGGACCGCGTCGGCGACGTCGTCGGGGACCGGCAGCTTGGGCGGCGGTCCCACCAAGTCGCCGTCGTCGGGGGTGTCGCTCATCGCCTCGCCAGCTCCGCGCTGATGTCCTCGGCCACCGCGGCCGCCTGCCCACGAATATCGGGAACCGCGGTCATTTCCCAATAGCGGCCCTTGGTCAGGGGCCCGAGCGCCCACAGCCCCGCCCCCGCCCGGTCGTGCGCATCGACCTCGAGCCCGATGCCGAAGCGGTCGGGGCGAACCTCGCCACGGCTGAGGAGGTCGGCGAGCAGCGGATCGCGGGTCCTCGCGATCTCGCCCAGCGGACCGGTGCAATTGACCGCGAGGCAGAAGCGCCGCTCGACGATCCCGTCGCCGCGCCGCTGGATCGTCGCGCTCACCTCGCCGCCCTCGTCGCGCAGGGAATTGAGCCGCCCGGCCATGATCCGCAGCTTGCCCGCGGCGATCAGCTCCTTGAGCTGCGCCGCGACGTCGGGCGCGATGCGGTGGCGGTGGATGTCCCACCACGGCCGCGCGTGGCGGATGAAGCGCGCTTCCTCGGTTTGGTCGAAGCTCTGCCAGATGGCGTGGCTGTGCGGCCGCAGCGAATCGACCGCGGCGCGGAAGCCGACCTCGCCTGAGCGCCGCCGCAGCCAGCGCGAGAGGCGGGTGACCGAGCCCAGCGGGACTTCGCTCAGCTCGACCGGCGCGGGCGGCGGGGCCGGGTCGGCGTGCGCGCGCGGTACCAACCCGCGCCGCGACAGCGCGGTGATCTGCCCACGGTGGCCCGCCGCCACCAGCGACAGCACCGTGTCGACCATGGTCAGCCCGGTGCCGATGATCAGCACGTCGCTGTCGCGCTCGGCGGCGCGCGCGATCGCGGCGCGCGCCTCGGCGGTCCACGGATTGGCGACGTAGAGCTCAGGCGGCAGGCCCTCCGCGACCGCCAGCGGCGCCGGCGGCTGGTTGCCCTGCGCCAGCACCAGCGCGCGCGCGTCGAGCGTGCTGCCTTCGCCCAAGCGCACGCGCCAGCCATTCGTGGTGCGCTCGGCACCGGCGGCCGTCTGCTCGACCAGCGGCACCGCGCTTTCGGCAAATTGCTCGGACAGGTAGCGGCCGAAGGCGCGCCGCTCCGCGAAGGCGCCGCCGGGCAGCCCGCTCCAGCCTGCGAAATGCTCGGGCGCGTCGGGCCACGCGCTCATCTTGGCGGCCGGCACGTTGAGCACGTGCGCCGGATCGGTGGTCGAATAGGCCACCCCGCGCCCGGCCAGCCCCGAGCCGTCGATCACCACGCTGGCGACCCCGCGGCGGGCAAGCTGCAGCGCGGTCATCGTCCCCGAGAACCCGCCTCCGACAATCGCGACCGGCGTGTCGCCGGTCTCGTCAGATTTCATAATCGGGCCAGTCGGGGCTGCCGTGCTTGCGCTTCTGCATATAGTCGTGAAGCCGGACCACCGTCCGCCCGGCGGTCTCGGTGAACACGCCCGGCACCACCGCGTGGATCAGGCACGCGGTCCCCGCGCCGATCATCTCGCCACCGATGCGGACCGCGCCGACGGCATGACCCGCCCAGCTCATCCCCAGGGACTTCGGGTGATTGGTGAACAGCCGGCCCAGCACTTGCTTGCTCCCTTGGCGACGATGGTGACCCCGAGTGGATTCGAACCACTGACCTACAGATTAGGAATCTGGCGCTCTATCCTGCTGAGCTACGGGGCCGTCCGCGCAGCCCTACAGGAGGCGCAGGCGGCAAATCAATCATGCGACGCGCACCGGCGGGATCGGTCGGCGATGGCTGAGCGCCGGAACCCGGCTGCGAACTTCCGCGATCCGGCCAAGCTCGATCTCGGCAAACCCCATCCCCGGTGCGCCGTCCATTTCGAGCAGCATTTCGCCCCACGGACCCGCCACCAGGCTGTGGCCGTAGGTGGTGCGCCCGTCCTCATGGGTGCCGGCCTGCGCCGCCGCGACCACGAACAGCCCGGCCTCGATCGCGCGCGCTTTGAGCAACGTCGCCCAATGCGCTTGGCCGGTCGGGACGGTGAACGCCGCCGGCACCGCGATCGTCTCCGCGCCCGCTTCGGCCAGCGCCGCGAACAGCGCGGGAAAGCGCAGGTCGTAGCAGATGGTTAGGCCCAGCGCGCCGACCGGCGTATCGCGCACCACCACCGTCCCGTCACCGGGCCGATAGACCGCCGACTCGCGCCAACTCTCGCCGGTCGGCAGGTCGACGTCGAACAAATGGATTTTGTCGTAGCGCGCACGGATGGCGCCCGCCGGATCGATCACGAAGCCGCGGTTGGCGAGCAGCTCGCCCTCGCCGCTGCGCACCGCGAGGCTGCCGAGGTGGACCCACAGTCCCTCGCGCGCGGCAGCCTCGCGCACCGCGGCGAGCACCGGCTCCTCTTCCTCGAGCCGCCAATGCTGCGACGCGCGCGCGCGCTCCTTGTCGAGCAGGCCACTCATCTCGGGCGTGAACAGCATGTCGGCCCCGCTGGCCCGCGCCTGCCGCACCGCCTCGACGAGGTCGGCGGCGTTGCGCGCCGGGTCGATCCCGGTCTGCGCCTGGAGGATCGCGATCCGGCTCATGCGGCGAGCAGTGCGTCCAGCTTGCCTTCGCGCTCGAGCGCGAACAGGTCGTCGCACCCGCCGACATGACGCCCGTCGATGAAGATCTGCGGCACGGTCGTCCGCCCGGCGCGATCGATCATCTCCGCCCGCTTCGGGCCGCCGGCGTCGATATTATGTTCCTCGGCCGCGACGCCCTTGCTCCGCAGGAGGTCCTTGGCCCGGAAACAATAGGGACAAGTGCTTTTGGAATAGATTTCGACACGCGCCACGCGGCACCTCCGCTTGCTTGGTTTCGGGCCGTCCTAACCGATGCGCTGCGGAGCGACCACCCGCGCCCAGGCGAGCAGCGACACGCTCGCCGCCCCCTTGCGCTTGAGCAGCCGGGCGCAGGCCTCGGCAGTTGAGCCACTGGTATAAACGTCGTCGACCAGAATGAGATGCCGCCCGCGGACATCCTTGCCCGCGCGCAGCGCGAATGCGCCCCGCACCGTCTGCTTCCGTTCGGCGACCGTCATGCCCTTGAGCTTGGGTGTCCGCCGCCGCCGTTCAAGGACGAACGGATCGGCCTGGTGCCCCGAGCCCCGTGCCAGCACCGCCGCGATCAGCGCCGCCTGGTTGAAGCCGCGGCTCCACAACCGGCTGCGATGGAGCGGCACCGGCACCAGCAGGGCATCGGGTGGCAAGTCGCGCAGTGGGCGCTGCATATAGCCCGCCATCACCCGCGCCAGCGCGGTCTTGCGACCATATTTGAGGCGCAGGACGAGGCTCCGCGCACGTTCGTCATAGGCGACCGCGGCGCGAATCCGGTCGAGCCGACCGCCCCCCGCGAGACAGCCGGCGCAAAGTTCCGCCTCGGTACTGCGGAGCGGCAGGCCGCACCGCCCGCACCCGCCCGCCAACCACTCGATCTCGGGCCAGCAGGACGCGCAGAACAGCCCGACCTCGGCCACCACCGCGCCGCAGCCCGCGCAGCGCGGCGGCAGCGCGAAGTCCAAGGCAAAACGGAACGGCAGGGTCAGCAACGCGCGCGGGCTCAACAGGCTTGTCCATCCTGACTGCGACCGGCACAGGCGCATCATGGCCGAACCCCTGTTCGATGAGCAAGCCCTCGCCGCCCGCCGCGCCCGCGCGCTCGCCAAGGGGCCGCGCACCTTCCTTGCCGAACGAGTGATCGAGGAACTGGCCGAGCGGCTCGCGCTGGTGAGCCGCCGCTTCGGGCGCGGCCTGGTGGTAGGCGCCCCCGAGCCGGGTCTTGCCAGCCCGCTCGGCGCCGCCGCCGAGCAATTGCTGCTCGCTCCTTCGCTCGACGAACTCGCCGCCTTTCCGCCGGGCAGCCTCGACCTGCTGATCGTGCTCGGCGAGCTCGACACCGCGCCCGAGCTTCCCGCTCTGCTCCAGGTCGTCCGCCACCTGCTCGCCCCCGAGGCCCTGTTCGTCGGCGCCTTCCCCGGCAACGATACGTTGCCAGTGCTGCGCGGCGCGATGCTCGCCGCCGACCAGGCGCAGGGTGGCGGGGTCGCGCCGCGGATCCATCCGCGCGTCGCCGCGGCCGGTTTTGCCGGACTGTTGCAGGACGCCGGGTTCGACCTGCCAGTGGTAGACGTCGACCGCGTTCGCCTGCGCTACCGTCGTTTCGACGACCTCATCGCCGACCTGAGGGGCATGGGCGCCACCAACGCGCTCGTGCAGCGCAGCCGCCGTCCGCTCACACACGCCGCGCTCGCCGCCGCCCGCGCCGCCTTCGCCGCCGCCGGCGATGCGCAGGGCACGGTCGAGACGGTCGAGCTGATCCACTTCTCGGCCTGGACCCCGGCGGACAACAAACGTCCCTAACGACCGGATAACCGGCCCATCCCTACGTCTTGTTAACCTGCGGTGCGCTATCGCCGTGCCGTGGACGTGGACCAGAGGAGGGTGGCGTGAGCGCTGTCCGATTGATGTTGCGCAAGCTGCGCCGTGACGAAGACGGGGCGACTGCGATCGAATACGGCCTGATCGTCGCGCTGATCGCGGTGGCCTGCATCGGCGCGTTCAACGCGCTGGGCGGCGGTGCCGGCGGGATGTGGGACATCATCAAGACCCGCGTCGTCACCGCGATGCAGCCGCCGGCGTCCTAAGCGACGCCGGACTGCCAGGCCGGTCGTCAGCTCCTGTTCCGCGTTCCCAGGACGACCAGCTTGACCTTTTGACCAGGGACCAGCCGCGCGTTGGCGGCGAGCCCGTTCAACGACACGAACCGCTCGACCTGATAGTCGCGGTAGGCCATCCGATTTCCAAGAGACTGCACGGTGTCGCCCGGCCGCACTGTCACCACCTCGATCACCCGCGGGCGGATCTGCGCCGCCTCGGCCGCGCTGATCCGGCGCAGCGAATTGACCATCGGCACGAACGCCCCGACCCCCTGCCCGCCCTGCGTGATCATCACGAAATGATAGGCCTGCGTGGGCGAGAACTGATAAGCGAACACGCTGACGTCGACGACGCCCGATGAGGTCTGTGCCCGGGCGATGACGTACGCTGCCGGGATGCCATTGATGCTGATCCGGTTGGTGTCGGTCACCTGCAGCGGGATCTTGCCGTCGGTCAGCTCCTGCAGCACCCCGGCCATGTAGGCCTGGAGGTCGCCGGTGAACCGCGCAGTGGAGAATTCCGCCTTACCCGCGCTGCCGCTGATCGAGACCGCGTCGGTCCCATTCTGCATGAGGTAACCGGCCGGGACCGAGAATTGCAGCTTGAGGTCGGGGTGGGTGAAGGTCCGCCCGTCGATGATCCCCTGCGCCGGATCGTCGTCGACCGTCACCCCGTTGACCTGCGCGAGGAACGCGTCGCGGTTGACGACGCCGGCTCCTGCCCGCCCGGTCTGCCGCGCCAGCTGCGCCGCCTGCACCACGCGGTTCTCGCTGTTGGGATGGGTCTGCGCCCACTCGGGCGTCTGCCGCGAGCCGCGTCCCTGCACGCGGAGCTCGAGCGCATCGGCCCGCGCCAATGCCGCCAGCATCGTCGCCGACGCCATCGGGTCATAGCCCGCGCGGGTCAGGTAAGCGACGCCGAGCTGGTCGGCCTGATATTCCTGCGCGCGGCTGAAGCTTAAGGTCCTCAGCGCCGAGCTCTGCGCCGCCATTTGCCCGATCGCATCGCCGAATCCGCCGCCGATCACGCTTCCGAGGATCACGCCCAGGATTCCGCCGACGCTGTTGCGCCGCGAGGCCTGCTCGCGCGCCTGGGCGTGGTCGGCGGCGACATGGCCGACCTCATGCCCCATGACGAAGGCCAGTTCGGCCTCGTTGTTCATCAGCCCCATCAGCTGACGGGTCAGGTAGACGTAGCCGCCGGGAACCGAGAACGCGTTCTCGACCGCCGAATTCAAGGTGGTGAAGCGGAAGAAGCGCGGGTCGACCCCCGATTGCGCCGCCATCCGCCGACCGACCTCGCTGACATAGGCTGCACGCGCGCCGGTCTCGGCGCCGCCGAATTCGGCGACCAGCGCCGCATTGTCGCGCTGCGCTTCCTGCACATAGCGGGGCGACAATTGCCGGCCGGTGGTCTGCGCGGTGCCAAGGCCAGGCGCGGCGGCGACCAGCGCGGCGCCGAGCAGCAGCAAGCTCTTCCTGATCATAAGCGAAAGATTATTCCCCGTTCCTGTCGCGCTTCTGAACGGAGGTTATTGCGCCGGGTTCCTGCCCCGCGGCCTCAGCCGATCGCGAGGAACTTGTCGCGCCGCGCACGGCGGAGCGCGGCGGGGTCGAGCCCGTCGAGCGCCGCCAACTCCTCGCCGATCGCGGTCTTCAGGCTGGCAATCGCCGCTGCCGGATCGCGATGCGCGCCGCCGAGCGGCTCGGGCACGATCCGGTCGATGACCTTGAGGTTGAGCAGATCGGCGGCGGTGATCTTCATCGCCTCGGCGGCGTCGGCGGCCTTGTCGGCGGTCCGCCACAGAATCGAGGCGCAGCCCTCGGGCGAGATCACCGAATAGACCGCATGCTCGAACATCAACACCCGGTTGGCGGTGGCGATGGCGACTGCCCCGCCCGAGCCGCCCTCGCCGACGATCACCGCCACCAGCGGCACGCCAAGCGCGAGGCATTGCTCGGTCGAGCGGGCGATCGCCTCGGCCTGCCCGCGCTCTTCCGCCTGAACCCCGGGGAAAGCGCCGGGCGTGTCGACCAGGCTCACCAGCGGCAGCCCGAAGCGGTCGGCCAGTTCCATCAGGCGGATCGCCTTGCGATAGCCCTCGGGCTTGGCCATCCCGAAATTGTGGCGGAGGCGGCTGGCGGTGTCGTCGCCCTTTTCATGCCCGATCAGCACGACCTTGCGCCCGTCGATCGTCGCCAGCCCACCGACGATCGCCTGGTCGTCGGCAAAGTTGCGGTCGCCGGCGAGCGGCAGGAAGTCGTCGGTCAGCCCAGCGACATAGTCCTTGAAGTGCGGCCGCTCGGCGTGGCGCGCGACCTGCGTCTTCTGCCACGGGGTCAGCCGGGCGTACGTGTCCTTGAGCAGCCGCTCGGCCTTGGTCTCGAGCTTGCCGATCTCGGAATCGATGTCGATCTCGCCGCTGCTGGCGGTCTCGCGCAGCTCGGCGACACGGGTTTCCAGCTCGGCGATCGGCTTTTCGAAATCGAGGTAGGTCGTCATGAGGGCCGCGACCTAGGCCGGGCGGCGGTCAGTGGCAAGCGGGTGCGCCCGGTTGACCAGCTCGACCAGCCGCCCGCTGTCGACATGCGTGTAGATTTGCGTGGTCGCGATGTCGGCATGGCCGAGCAGCGCCTGCAGCGCTCGCAGGTCGGCCCCGCCGGCGAGCAGGTGGGTGGCGAAGGCATGGCGCAGGACGTGCGGGCTGACCCGCTCGGGCGCGATGCCGGCGTCGGCGGCCATCGCCCGGACCAGCTGGAACAATCGCACCCGGCTCAGATGCGCCTTGCCGCCCGGGAACAGAAAGCCGGTCTTGCCGGGAACGTGCGGCAGCCACGCGGCGACCGCGGCATGGGCTCGCTCCGAAATCGGCACCAGCCTCTCCTTGGAGCCCTTGCCCTTGAGGATCAGGAACGGCTGCCCCGGCCGCAGCGCGATGCGCGGCAGGCTGACCAGTTCGGTTGCGCGCAGTCCCGACCCGTAAAGCAGCTCGAGCAAGGCAAGATTGCGAAGCGCATTGGGCTGCCCGCTCGCCGCCCGGTCCTCGGCGGCGTGGAACATCGCGTCGACCTCGGCCGGCTCGAGGATGCGCGGCAACGGGCGGACCAGTTGCGGCCGCGGCAGCGACGCCGACGGATCGTCGCTCCGCACGCCTTCCTCGTGGAGGAACCCATAGAAGCGCCGCAGCGCCGCCGCCCGCCGCGACACGGTCGACGGGGCGAGCGCGGCCCAGGCTTCGGCGAGGCGGCCGAGGTCCTCGCCACTCGCTGACCCCAGGTCGGGCACCGTCTCGGCGGCGGCGGCAAGGTCGGCGCGATAGGCGAGCAGCGTGTTACGCGCGGCGCCCGCCTCGGCGGCCAGCATCTCGCAGAAGCGGTCGACCAGCAGCCGGTCGTCCGGGCTCACGTCCGCGCCAGCGCCTCGGCGGCGATCATCCGCGCATTATAGTCGAGCCCCGCGCCGCGCAGCGCGGCCAGCGCGTGCAGCAGCTGCCACGCCGGCACGCGGGTGAAGCTTGGCGACTGCAGCCCGATCCCCGCCAGCACCGCCGCCGTACCCGCCTGGTGCCGCCGCCCGGCACCGTCGGCCAGCCGCGTCCATACCGAGGCCGCGCCGAGCCCGAGCTCATATTTCTCGTTCAGCTTCGCCAGCGTCTCGCCGTTGATCCGACCGGTCCCCGCCAGCCCCGCCACCAGCAGCTTGCTGCGCTGGTGGTCGCGGCTGTTGTCGCGGTCGATGAAGCCCTGGATGCGGCTGGCGCTGAGGTCGAGCCCGCGGGCGTCGGTACCGAGCGCGAGCATTGCCCACACCCGGTCGGCCGGCCCTTCTTCCATGTCACCGAGCACCGCGTTCCAGCGTGCCGCCTGACTGTCATAGCCCCCCGCCAGCATCGAGGCGACGAGGTCGGGCGCTTCCTTCTGCAGCTTGGCGTCGGGGGTGATGCGGGTCGCTGCCAGCGCGAGCAGCGCATGGCCGGCGCTCTTCTCGAGCTCGCCCTCGCCGACTTTCCACAGCGCGCGCATCGCATCGAGGCGCGCGTCGACCGTCTTGCCGACGAACGCCGTGCGGAGCCGGAATGCGTCGGTCCCCGGCAGGTCCGACGGATCGGTCGAATCGTAGATCTGCGAATAAAGGTCGACCAGCGCGGCCGAGGAGAACACCCCCAGCCCCGCCGCCGTCCGTGCCGCCGGCAGCCGCACGTCGGCCGCCAGCAGCGGCGCACGCGCCGCCCACGCCCGCACCTGCGGGCTGGTCGCGTCGAACAGCCGCGCCGGCGGCAGCATGCCCGTCGCCGCGGCGAGGCCGAAGCGCCAGCTGGTCAGTGCGTCGACCGGCTCCCACTCGATCGTCGCCGCGCGGCCGGTGCCTTCGCCCGCCCCGACCACCTTGTCGGCGAGCGTCAGGTCGATCCCGCCGATCCGGCCGCGGCGCCGCGCCTGGTCGATCTGCGAGGCGGCATTGGCGCCCTCGCCTTCGAGCGAGGCGCACATCGCCTGCACCAGCGGGGCGATTCGCGCGTCGGCTTGGCCGAGCTTGTCCTTGAGCGGGCAGAGGCCGGCCGGATCGGCGTTGGCCAGCGCCGACTGCACCGCGACCTGGGTCAGCTTGGGGCTGAACTCCGCGACATCGACTCCGCTGACGATCATCCGCGCGGCATCGGCCTCGCCCATCCGCAGCAACAGCCAAGCGCGTTCGGCGGCCCAGTCGGCGCCGTTGACCCCGGCGGGCGCCTCGGCCCGCGCCAGCAGCGCATTACGCAAGGTGATCTGTAGCCAGCGCGAGGGCAGCGGGGTCGATTGCCGCCGCAGCAGTCCGCTCAGGAACCTGCCGTCGGCGCTGCCCCAGGGATTGGCGCCGAAGCCCCAATGCTCGGGATCAATCGCGCCGACGAGCCGCGGGTCGCGGCGCGAGGCGTCGGGCATCTCGACCGGCGGCGGCGGCGCGGGCAAATCCTCATTGCCGAGATCGCTGGTCTCGACGAGGTCGCCGCCTTCGTCGGCCGTGCTCGTGTCAGCGGCGGGGGGCGCGGTTGTCTGGCCGTTGGCAGCAGGCGCCTGGCCATTGTTCTGCGGGGCCGGCGCAGGCACATTACCGAAGCCGGGCGGCAGCAGCACCTCTTGCGCCAACGCAGGCGCCAGCGCGACCGCGCCGGCTGCCCCGGCCAGCAGCCAGAAGAGCTTAAGCCGGTTGGCCACGGGCGACGTCGACCTCGATCGGCTTGGGAGGAACCGGATGCGCGTGGCGCGAGATCAGCACCATCGCGCCGATCAGGACGACCAGCACGACGAGCAGGGTAACCGGCCCCCGGGCGGGATGGGGCGGACGCTTCTGGATAGCCATGAGGCGGGCTTTTGCCGAAGCGCCGACCGCCTGTATAGCCCCGACCGACATGAGCCCGCGCGACCACTCCGCACTGACCGCCCGGCTCGACCGGCCCGTCGTGCTGGTCGGGCTGATGGGCGCGGGCAAATCGACCGTCGGCCGCCGCCTCGCGCGCCGCCTCGCACTGCCCTTCATCGACAGCGACGCGGCAATCGAGGATGCCGCCGGACTTCCCGCGGGCGAAGTGTTCGAACGCTATGGCGAGCAGGATTTCCGCGACGGCGAGCGGCGGCTGGTCGCCCGGCTGATCGACGGCGGGGTGCGGATCATCGCTACCGGCGGCGGCGCCTACATCAACGAGCAGACCCGCCGCCTGCTCAACGACAAGGCGATCACCGTCTGGCTGGATGCGCCCACCGACCTCCTTGCCGAGCGCACCGCCCGCCGCCCCGAGACCCGGCCGATGCTCAACAAGGGCCCGCGCGACCAGATCCTCGAAAATCTGATGGCGCAGCGCCGCCCGCAATATGCCGAGGCGCATATCCGCGTGCCGAGCCTTGGCGGCACGCATGGCGAGGTGGTCGAGACCATCGTCGCCGCGCTCGAACGCTATCTGGACGAACGATGAGCGTGATCGAGATCATTGCCGGCGACACCCGCTACGAAGTGGTCGTCGGCCCCCTCGCCGCCTCCGCCGACTTCCTCGCGCGGCTCGGCGCGGAGCGGCCAGTCACGGTGATCACCGAACCCAGGGTCTGGGCCCTCCACGGCCCGGCACTCGAACGGCTGGTGCCCTGCGACCCCTTGTTCGTCCCCGAAGGCGAGGAGGCCAAGCAATGGCCCCATCTCCAAGCTCTGGTCGCCGCCTTTGCCGCGCGCAACCTCGACCGCAAGCGCCCCATAGTGGCGTTCGGCGGCGGCGCGGTGGGCGACCTCGCCGGTCTCGCCGCCGGGCTGTTCAAGCGCGGGCTGCCGGTCATCCACCTCCCCACCACCCTCCTCGCCCAGGCTGACAGCGCGGTCGGCGGCAAGACCGCGATCGACGTCGAGGGGCAGAAGAATCTCGTCGGCCTGTTCCACCAGCCCGCGCTAGTTCTCGCCGACCCCTCGCTCACCGACACCCTCGACCCCCGCCAGCTCCGCGCCGGCTATGCCGAGGTGGTCAAATACGGGCTGATCGACCAGCCCGATTTCTTCGCCTGGTGCGAGGCGAACGGCGCGGCCCTGCTCACCGGCGACCTCGAACTGAGAAGCCATGCGGTGCACGAAAGCATCGCCAGCAAGGCGCGTTTCGTCACCGCCGACGTCGACGACACCAAGGGCGTGCGCGCGCTGCTCAACCTCGGCCACACCTTCGGCCACGCGATCGAGAGCGCGGCGGGCCTCGGCACGATCCTCCACGGCGAAGCGGTCGCGCTCGGCTGCGTCCTCGCCCACGATTTCTCGGTCGAGCTCGGCCTCTGCTCGCGCGCCGACGCCGACCGGGTGGCCGCCCACTTCCACGAAGTCGGCCTGCCCACCCGCCTCGTCGACGTCGCGCTCAACCGCGCCGATCTCCTGCCGCTGATGGGCGCCGACAAAAAGAATGAGGGCGGCCGCCTCAAGCTGGTGCTGACCCGCGGCATCGGCCGCGCCTTCCTCAGCGACGGGGTCGAGCCCGCCCGCCTCGCCGACTTGCTCGCCCGCGCCGCTTAAGCAGCGGGCGCGCGCGGCTCGTCGGGCAGCGTGTTGTCGACGCTGAAGCTGCGGTCCATGCCGCTGTGGAGGTCGCCGCTCGCCGCCTGCAGCTCGAGCCGCTCGCCGTCGCGCTGCCGGTAGGCGCGTTCGACCCGCCCGACCTCGCGCTCGGCGATGCCGAGCTGGCGCAGCGCCTCGCGGCCCATCGTCACCGCGCTCTCGAACAATTCGCGCTGAACTAGCCCCAGGCGCAATTCGCTGAAGTCCATGGCCTGCCGCCGATCGAACACGCGGACCATGATCCGCGCCTGCGGAAAAGCCTCGATGATCGGCTCGAGCTGGTCGCGGCTCATCGTCCGGTCGTCGTGGCAAAAGAGGATCGCCTCGGCGCCCTCGGCCCCCGCGGTCCGCAGCAGGTCGATCCGCAGGCCGTCGCCATAATAGACCTTGGTCCCGAACTCGCCCGCCAGCTCGATCTGGGTCGCCTTCAGGTCGATCAGCGTGACCGGGATCTTCTTGGCCATCAGCATCTGTGCCACCGTCTGGCCGAAGCGACCGTAACCAACCACGATCGCATTGGTCTCGGGCGAATATTCGGGGCCTTCGAGGTCGACCGGGTCGGCCGGCGCGCGCGCCTGCAGCCAGCCGATCAGCCGCATCAGGAACGGCGTCGTCGCCATCGACAGGGTGACCACCGCGCCGAACAGGCTGGCGGTCTCGGGCGCGATCAGCAGCGCGTTCTTGGCCTGGGCGAACAGCACGAAGCCGAACTCGCCCGCCTGGCTGAGCAGCAGCGCCAGGCTGATCGCGCGGCCCTGGCTCATCTTGAACCCGCGGGCGAGCGGGTAAAGCACCGCCGCCTTGATCAGGATGATCGCCGCCGCCAGCCCGAACACCATCAGCGGCCGCGCAGCGATCACCGACAGGTCGAGCAGCATTCCAACCGACATGAAGAACAGGCCGAGCAGGATCGAGCGGAACGGCTCGACATCGCTTTCGAGCTCGTGGCGATAGGGGCTCTCGGCCAGCATGACGCCCGCCACGAAGGCGCCGAGCGCGACCGACAGGTGGAGCTGATGCATCAGCGCGGCGGCGGCGATGACGGTGAACAGCCCCGCCACCACGAACAGCTCGCGCTCTTGCAGCCGGCCGATCAGGCGGAACGCCGGGTTGAGCAGGAAGCGCCCGACCAGCACCAGCCCGATCACCGCGCCGACGGTATAGGCCCCCAGCATCAGCCCCGACGGCGCGCTCGGATCGGGCACCCGGCTCAGCGCCGCCACCGCGGTGATCAGCGGGATGATCGCGAGGTCCTGCAGCAGCAGGATCGAGAAGGCGCGCTCGCCGTAGGGCGAGTTCATCTCGCCGGTCGAGCGCAGCATCGGCAGCACCTGCGCGGTCGACGACAGCGCCAGCGGCATTCCGACTGCGAAGCTGGCGCCCCACGACAGCCCCACCCCGAAGCGCAGCAGCAGCGACAGCGCGACCCCGGCGATCACCACCTGCGCGAGCCCCAGCCCGAAGATGTCCTTGCGCAGCCGCCACAGCCGGCTCGGCTGGAGCTCGAGCCCGACCAGGAACAGCAGGAAGGCGATCCCGACCTCGCTCACTTGCATGATCGCGTCGGCACTGCCGACGAGGCCGAGCAATTGCGGCCCGATCAGCGCGCCGGCGACGATGTAGCCGAGCGTCGCGCCGAGCCCCAATTTCCGGAATAAGGCGACGCAAGCGACCGCCATCCCGAGCATCACCGCAAGGCCGGTCAGCAGCTCGGTCATTCGACCCGTTCCTCGAGTGCCGCGTCGAGCGCCGCGATCAGCGCGTCGAACGGCAACAGGATCGCGCCATGCCGCCCGGTCTTGGTCCGCGCGGGTTCGAGCACCTCGTAGCCGGACGGCGGCGACCCCGCCCCGCCCAGCCAGCCACGCAACGCCACCCGCGCCGCCGCCAGCTCGAGCGGGGTGCGCCCGACCGCATATCCACCCAGCAGCGCCGCACTCGCCTGCCCGAACGCGCACGCCTGAACCGCCTGCGCGACCTCGGCCACCCGGCCATCGACCAGCCGCACCTCGGCCGCGATTCGGCTCCCGCACGTCACCGACCGCCGCTCGGCCCGCCCGTCAGGCTCGGCCAGCGTGGTCGCCAGCGGCAACGATGTCGCCAGCCGCAGGATGTCGAGCGTGTAGACAGGGTCACTCATGGCAGAACCAAGCGCTTACCCGTCCGCTCGTCCCGAGCGAAGTCGAGGGGCGCCTCGCGAAACGCCCCTCGACTTTGCTGCGCTCCGCTCGGGACGAGCGGACGGTGGTCCAGAAAAAAGAAGCTCACGCCCGCCGCCACGTCGTCCCGACCGGCCCGTCCTCGAGCAAGATGCCCTCGGCCTTGAGCTCGTCGCGGATCCGGTCCGCCGCCGCAAAATCGCGCGCCTGCTTGGCGGCGGTCCGCTCGGCGACCTTGGCGTCGACCGCACTGTCGCCGTCGCCGCGGAACCAGGACTCGAAAGTTTCAGTCAGCAGGCCCAACAGCCTGACTGAATTTCGAAAGATCGCCATGTTTTCGGCGATCCCGGCAAACTCTACGGAATCTTCAGTCGCATGCGCCCACTGATTCCGAAGTTGCCGCAGGTTATCAGCAAGGCGGTTTAAGCGAGAGATCGCTGCTGGCGTGTTCACATCGTCTCGAAGAGCCTCAAGAAATTGCCAATCGACTTCATCGGTAGGATCGTCGTGTGCAAATCTCTCTAAATCTGAGAGAAGCCGGTACCATACGTCCAGCACCGCCTTGCTCTGCGCCACCAGCGACTCTGTCCATGGCAGCGGCGAGCGATAGTGCGCGCTCAATAGCGCCAGCCGCAGCACCTCCCCCTTGTGCCCCGCGTCGAACAGTTCCCGCGGGGTCACTACGTTACCGAGGCTCTTCGACATCTTCTCAGCGCCGAAATCGACGAAGCCGTTGTGCACCCAGTAACGCGCCAGCGGCTTTCCGCCATGCGCGCAGCGGCTCTGCGCCGCCTCATTCTCGTGGTGCGGAAAGACGAGGTCGATCCCGCCGCCGTGGATGTCGATCGTCTCGCCCAGATGCGCGCGGATCATCGCCGAACATTCGATGTGCCAGCCCGGCCGGCCGCGCCCCCACGGCGACTCCCAGCCGATCACGTCTGGCTCGCTCGGCTTCCACAGTACGAAGTCGCCGGGACTGCGCTTATAGGGCGCGACCTCGACCCGCGCGCCCGCCAGCATCGCCTCGCGGTCGCGGCGGCTGAGCGCGCCGTAATCGGGGTCCGAACCGACATCGAACAGCACATGCCCCTCGGCCGCATAGGCGTGGCCGCGCTCGATGAGGTCAGCGATCATCGCCACCATCGGCCCAATTTCCTGCGTCGCGTGCGGCGCGATGCTCGGGTCGCGCACGCCGAGCGCGCGCATGTCGTCGAGGTAGGCCAGCTCCCACCGCGCGGTGATGACGTCGGGGGCCACCCCCTCGCTCGCCGCCGCGGCAATGATCTTGTCGTCCACGTCGGTGATGTTGCGCGCGAAGACTACCTCATGGCTCGGATACTCATGCTCGAGCAACCGCCGCAGCACGTCGAACACCACCGGTGGGCGGGCATTGCCGATGTGCGCGCGGCCATAGACCGTCGGCCCGCAGACGTAGAGGGTGATCCGGTCGGGCTCGCCGGGGACGAATGCGCGCTTCTCGCGCGCCTGGGTGTCGTGAAGCTTGATCATGGTTTGGCCGGGGCCGCATGGCGGTAGCGGTCGACCATGTCCACGATCGCGTGGCCGCTGGCGTTCAACAGCGGAAAGGTCCGGCTCGTCGTCATCCACGCCGGCCGCTCGGCGGTCGGGCCGTAGCGCAGGTCGGTGGCGAAGTTGGCGAGCAGGAAAACCAGCGTCGCGGTGACCAGCCCCTTGAGCATCCCGAACCCGCCGCCGAGCCCGCGATCGATCGGCCCCAGCACCGACCGACGGCTGGCGCGGCCGGCCCGCGCGGCGAGCACGCGGATGATGAAATAGGTCGGCAGGAACAGGATGGCGAAGGCGATGATCGCCGCCGACGACGGCCCCCGCCCGAACGCCATGACATAGTCGGTGACCGGGGCGTGGAAGAGCTTGATCGCCACCACCGCGCCGAGCCAGGCGGCGAGGCTCAGCACCTCATGGACGAAGCCGCGGACGAACCCGACCAGGGCACCGCCGCCAAGCAGGATCAGCACGAAGACGTCGAGCGCGGTCATCCCCCAGCGCTAGCCCAAGCAAGGCGGCGCTGGCCAGACCCGCGCTCAGCCTAGCAACTGGTGATCCTGACCGGTGCCGGCTCCTGCAGCACATATTGCCCGTCAGTCTTGATTTGAATGGCGCCGCTGGCCGCGCGGCGCTGCTGGACCTCGACGCATTGCCCGCTCGCGGTCCCCAGCAGCTGCGAATATTGCCAGCTGGGGATCGGGATATGCGACGATTCGCCGACGCCAAAGGGGTCGATGGTGATCGAATCGCGCCGCCCCTTGCGGCCGTGGTTGAGCGACTTGATCGGGTAGGAAGCGGTCTCGAAGGCCGCGTCCGAGCCGCCGAACGCCCCCCAATTGGCGAGCCGCCAGGCGAGCGCGTCGAAGGCGAGCACCATCATCAGCGGCAGCCCGACGCAGATGATGATCCGGCGTCCGAGCGTGCGGTTCCGGATCGCATCTTCCTTGCGCACCACCAGCCACAGCAACAGCCCGTCGGCCGCGCCCAGCCAGCGCATCACGACCAGCCCCTGATGGTCGATGGGGGTGATCAGCTCGGTGCCCGAGACCAGGCTGTCAACGAACAGGATCGCCAGCGGCAGCGTCAGCAGCGCGAGCAGCCCGCGCTTCAGCCACGGACCGGGGTCGCTGCTAGCGGCGAAGTCGAACGATGCGCGCGTAGGCGTGAAGGCCGGCGGCGCGACCGTCGACGGCGCCGGCTCCGGAGCGAAGCCAGGCAATGCCTTGCGGCCGAACGATCCTCGTTGATCCACGCATACCCCCCCGATTTGCGCCGACGGGTTTAGCGCGGCGAGCTTACCGGAAAGTTGCTCAGCGGCCGAGGATCCGCTCGACCAGCTGGCGCACCTGCCCGAAATTGGCGGTGCGGATGCCGTTGGTGCCCTCGACCCCCGCCGGGACCCACGCCTGCTCGAACCCCAGCTTAGCAGCTTCCTTCATCCTGAGGGCCCCGTGCGCGACCGGGCGCACCTCGCCCGACAGCGCGACTTCGCCCAGCACCACTGCCTCGCTCGGCACCGGCCGCTCAGAGAGGGCCGAGACCAAGGCAGCGGCCACCGCGAGGTCCGCCGCCGGGTCCTGCAGCCGGTAGCCGCCGGCGACGTTGAGATAGACTTCGGCGGTGGCGAAGCTCACCCCGCAGCGCGCTTCGAGCACTGCCAGCAGCATCGCCAGCCGACCGCTGTCCCAGCCGACCGCCGAGCGGCGCGGGGTCGCCCCGCTCGCCAGCCGCACCACCAGTGCCTGGATCTCGACCAGCACCGGCCGGGTCCCCTCAAGCGCCGGGAAGATGGCCGTCCCGCTGACCGGATCGTCGCGCTTGGTCAGGAACAGGGCGCTCGGATTGGGCACCTCGTCGAGCCCCGCACCCTCCATCGCGAAAACGCCGATCTCGTCGGTCCCGCCGAAGCGATTCTTGACCGCGCGGAGGATGCGATACTGGTGGCTGCGCTCGCCTTCGAAGTTGAGCACCGCGTCGACCATATGCTCGAGCACGCGCGGGCCCGCGATGCTGCCGTCCTTGGTGACGTGGCCCACCAGGATCAAAGCGGTGCCGCGGTCCTTGGCGAAGCGGATCAATTCCTGCGCGCTCGCCCGCACCTGGCTGACCGTCCCCGGCGCGCCCTCGATCAGGTCCGAATGCATGGTCTGGATCGAATCGATCACCAGCAACGCCGGCGGCGGCCCTTCGCCCAGCGTCGTCAATATGTCGCGCACGCTGGTCACGCTCGCCAGCCGCACCGGCGCTCCTGCCGCGCCCAGCCGCAACGCGCGCAGCCGGACCTGGTCGACCGCTTCCTCGCCCGAGATGTAGACCGCGCCGCGCCCGCTCCGCGCGATCGCCGCCGCGGCCTGCAGCAGCAGCGTCGACTTGCCGATTCCCGGATCGCCCGCCAGCAGCATCGCCGAGCCCGGTACCAGCCCGCCCCCGACCGCGCGATCGAACTCGGCGATCCCGGTGGGCACCCGCTCGGGCAGCGCCACCGCGGCGTCGAGCTCCACCAGCTCGACCGCCCGGCCGCCGCTGTGGAGGTCATGCTTGGCCGAGAATACCGTCACGTTGGCCGCCTCGGCCGTCAGCGTGTTCCACTCGGCGCAATCGGGGCACTGCCCCTGCCAGCGCGACTGGGCCGATCCGCAGGCCTGACAGACATAGCGGGACTTCAATTTGGCCATCGAAATAAAGCCTAGAACAAAGGAGGAACACACGCAACAGTCGGCGGTCCGGGCCGTTGACGCCGCTCCCCCCAAGGAGATTCCCGATGCCCTATGCCAAGGCCAAAGACGGCACCATGCTCTATTACAAGGACTGGGGCCGCGGCGATCCCGTCGTCCTCATGCATGGCTGGCCGCTCACCGGCGACACGTTCGACGATCTTGGCATCAAGCTGGTCGAGGCCGGCAAGCGCGCCATCATCCCCGACCGTCGCGGCTTCGGGCGCTCGGACAGCCCGTGGGACGGCTACGACTACGACACGTTCGCCGACGACGTCGTCGCCATTCTCGAGGATGCGGGCATCAGCCAGCCGGTCGCGCTGGTCGGCTTTTCGATGGGCGGCGGCGAAGTCGCCCGCCTGCTTTCGAAGCAGGGCCGCGGCCGGGTCAGCGCCGCGGTGCTCGCCAGTTCGGTCGTCCCCAAGGTGGCGCAGGCCGACGATTATCCCGATGGCGTCCCCCAGATCGCGCTCGACGACATCGTCAAGCAGATGACGACCGACCGCGCCGGTTTCCTCCAGTCCTTCCTTAAGGACTTCTTTGGAGTCGGCCTGGTCAGCCAGCCGGTCAGCGCCGGCGTGCTCGACAGCGCCTTCCAGCAGGCCAACATGGCCAGCGCGCGCTCGACCTATGCCGCGGCGCAGGCCTGGGCGAGCACAGACTTCCGTCCCGACCTGCCCGCCTTCGAAGGCGTTCCGACGCTGATCATCCACGGCACCAGCGACAAGACCGTTCCGTTCGAAGGCACGGCCAAGAAGGTCGCCGAAGCCCTGCCCCACGCGCAGCTCATCAGCTACGACGGCAGCCCGCACGGCATCTTCGAGACCGACAAGGCGCGCTTCTGCCAGGACGTGGTGAGCTTCCTCACGCAGGACAATCGCGGCACCGCCGCCGACACCAGCGGCAGCGCGATCCCCTTAAGCGCGCAATAAGTCGCGCCTGCGCAGGTGGGGGCCTGGTTTCTACATTCGGAGACCAGGCCCCCGCAGCGTCAGGCCGAGCGCAGCCGCCCGGTCTGCGCCGGGTCGTTGCCAGTGATCGCCTGCCAGCCCTTGGCGACGCCATATTGTACTGCCCAGCCAAGCGCATAGGTCAGCAGCACCGGCGCCAGCACGCGGATGGCACCCTCCGCGACCGTTCCGACAATCGCTCCCTTGATCCCGCTGTCGCCGTCCTCGCGGTCGATCGCCGCGCCGATCAGCGCGCCTAGCATGTTGCCCATTTTGATCTACTCCTGAAGGTCTTTCGCCCCTCAGCGCGCACGGCGGGCGACGGTTCCCGCAGGCAGACCTACAGCAGCCCCTCGATCACATGGTGCTGCTCGATCATCGTAACCCGGTCGACCACCCGGCAGGTCAAATGGTCGCGCACCCGCGCGGGCAGCGCGTCGAGATATGCTCTTGTCACCTGCAGATCGTGGTGCGCGGCATTGGTCGCCCCGGGGGCATCGACCCCGACCACCACCACCGGACGCGGCTCGTTCGAGCGGTTGGCGGTGCCGCGGTGGATGGTCAGCGCCGAGCGCGCCGCCATGTCCCCGCGCCGCGGCAGCTTTCGCACCGCGCGCTGTTCATACCGTTCCCACCCCGCCGGTTCCGGGAACATCCCGTCCTTCGCACCCTCGATCGCATCCCACTGCGTCCCCGGCGCGATCTCGAACGGGCCGTGCTCGGGACGCGTGTCGACGCAGGTCAGGTTGAAGGCCAGGCTGTTGAGCCGCCGCCCCGCCAGCGTCTCGGCCGGGGCGGCGAAGTCGCGGTGCCACGGCTGATCCTCGGCGCCGGGGAAGGGAATGTCGAAGCCGACCTCGACGATCCGATAATCCTTCGTCAGCACCGCCTCGCACACCGCGACGAACCACGGGTGGGTGACGATGTCGACGAAGCCCGAAAGGTCTTCCGGCGCGACCTCAACATAGAAGCGGTGCGGCCCGCGCGGCAGCGCCCCGCCGGGCCGGTCCTTGACCCGTTCCCACACCCGCCAGACGTCGGCCGCCATCCGGTCGGCCCATTCCGCGGTGAAGGCACCGGGACAGCCGATGATCCCGTCGCCGTAGAGCCCGCCCATGATGGCGGCGACATCGATTGCTCCTGCGGCCATGGTCAACGCGACTCCTGCTGCTGCGGCGACTTAGTCTCGCCGCGCCCGTGCGGGCTGTCCAGCAGCGGTCGGTCCCGCTAGCCTGCCGCTCATGCCAGCCCCACGCCCGGTCGTCGCCGCTCTACTCCTCCTCCCGCTCGCCGGCTGCGTCGCCGGGATGGTCGCGGGCGCCGCCGGCATGGCCGCGCGCGAGGCGCAGGGCAGGCCACAAAGCAATGCCGCGCTCGCCCCGCAGGCCCGCGCCGCCTGCACCGCCCGCGCCGCGCCGCTCGGCACCGTCGCGATCATCGACGTCGTCCAGGACAGCGTGGACCGGCTGACCGTCTGGGGCACGGTTACCGGCGCCAGCGGCCGTCAGTCGTTCGAATGCCGCTTCACCACCGCCATCACCGCCTTCAAGCTCCGCCCGATCCCGGCGCGGGCCGGCAGCGGCCATTGACCGTTCGGGAGCCGACCGTGCGTATTGTCTCATTCATCGCCCTCGCCGCCGTGACCGCGCCGCTCGCGGCCGCGCCGCCGCCGGTCGCGCCGCCGCCGCCCGCCGAGCCTCCAATTGTCACCGTGACCGCCGCGCCCGACGTCGATCGGCAGGTCAAGGATTTCGTCGGCTCGCTTGCGCCCCACCCGCTCGAGCAGGTCGGCGTGCTCGCCGCGAGCTTCTGCCCCGCCGTGCAGGGGCTGGCGAAAGAGGATGCGGCGGCGATCGCGGCGCGGCTGCGGACGGTGGCGAGCGCGGTCGGGGTCAAGGTCGGCGTACCGTCCTGCCGCCCCAACATGCTGCTCATCGCCACTCCCGACAAGCGCGCCTTCGTTCGCCTGCTGGCCGAGCGCCAGCCCGACGCCCTCGGCAACCTCGACCCTGCCCCGCTACGCGCGCTGCTGCGCACCCCGGGCTATGCGACCGCGTGGCAGCTCGGCGGCAAGGTCACCGACACCGGCCAGGCGCTGAACGACGCCTCCGACATGACCCCGATGCGCCTTGGCGCGTCGGCCAGCCGGCTCGGCGACCGCACCCGCCCGGTGTTCGACGTCGCCGTGCTGGTGGTCGAACAGCGCGGCCTCGCCGGGCTGACGCGCGACCAGCTCGCCGATTATGCGGCGATGCGCTTCCTCACCGGCGCCGATCCGGCCCGGGTGCAGCAAGGCCGCACCCCAACCGTCCTCAAGGTCCTCGATGCCCCCAAGGACGCAGTCGTGCCCGCGGGTCTCACCACATGGGACTTCAGCTATCTCCGCGCCCTCTACGGCGCGCGTGAATTCGGCACCGGCCCGTCCCAGCGCGGCGACATTCGCCGCGCGCTCAAGCAACAGGTCGAGCGGGCACGGCGCGACAAGTAAGGCACGGCCCGCGCGACCCGCGATTGCCCTCCCCCGCCCCCGTCGCTAACGCCGCCTCGTGCCCACTTCCCCCCTCGCGATCCGCGATTTCCGGCTCTACTGGCTCGCCCGCTTCTGCGCGGTGATCTCGACCATGGGGATGGTAGTGATCATCGGCTACCAGGTCTACGACACCGCCCGCGCCCATTATGGCATGTCGATCAAGGAAGCCTCCTTCGTCCTCGGCCTGCTCGGCGCCGCGCAATTCGTGCCGCTCGCCTTTTTGACCCCCGTCGCCGGTTGGGTCGCCGACCGCTTCGAGCGGCGCACCGTGGCGCGCTTCGCCAACGGGATAGACGCCTCGATCGCGCTGATGCTCGGGCTGGCGACGATGAACGGCTGGCTCACCCTGCCGCTGCTATTCACCCTCGCCGCGCTCCACGGCGTCGCCCGCGTATTCGTCGGTCCGGCGATGTCGGCGATCGCCCCCAACATCGTTCCGCCCGAGCTGCTGCCCAAGGCGATCGCGCTCTCCTCCATCGCCTGGCAGAGCGCCACCGTCGCCGGCCCAGCGCTCGGCGGCTTCCTCTATGCCGCCCACCCGAGCGCGCCTTACTGGACCGCCGCCGCGCTGATGATCGCGGCGATGCTGCTGATCACCCCCATCCGCCGCATCGTCCCACCGAAGATCGAGGGTCATCCCCATCCTATCCGCCAGATGGTCGACGGACTGACCTACGTCCGCGGCCACCGCTTCCTCCTAGGCGCGATCACGCTCGATCTATTCGCCGTCCTGCTCGGCGGTGCGACCGCGATGCTGCCGGTCTATGCCCGCGACATCCTCGCAGTCGGGACCGAGGGGCTCGGCCTGCTCCGCGCCGCGCCGGCGGTCGGCGCCGCGGTGGTCGCCGCGGTGTTCGCGGTCCGCCCGCTCCACCGCAACGTCGGGGTAAAAATGCTCTGGGCGGTCGCCGCGTTCGGCCTCGCCACCATCCTCTTCGGCCTGTCGCGCAACTTCCCGGCGAGCCTGCTCATCCTCGCCGGCCTCGGCGCCGCCGACATGCTCAGCGTCTACGTCCGCTCGAGCCTGGTCCAGCTCCACACCCCCGACATGATGCGCGGGCGGGTCTCGGCCGTCTCGGGGCTCGCCATCTCGGCCTCCAATGAACTGGGCGAACTCCAGTCCGGGCTGTTCGCTGCCATGCTCGGCCCGGTCGGCGCGGTGGTGTTCGGCGGCGCCGCGGCCATTGTTATTGCGGGTGCGTGGTCCCAACTGTTTCCCGAACTTCGGCGGGCGCGAACCTTCGACCCGCCGCCAGAGGTGCTCGCCAGGGCTGTGACTGAGGAGAAACCCGCATGAAGGCCACCAACATCCTCGAGACGATCGGGAAGACGCCGCACGTCCGCATCCAGCGCCTGTTCGGCCCTGACGCGGAGGTCTGGATCAAGTCCGAGCGCTCCAACCCCGGCGGTTCGATCAAGGACCGCATCGCGCTGGCGATGATCGAGGACGCCGAGAAGAGCGGCAAATTGAAGCCCGGCGGCACCATCGTCGAGCCGACCAGCGGCAACACCGGCATCGGCCTAGCGATGGTCGCGGCGGTCAAGGGCTACAAGATCGTCCTCGTCATGCCCGAGAGTATGAGCCTCGAGCGGCGCCGCCTGATGCTTGCCTTCGGTGCCACCTTCGACCTGACGCCCAAGGAAAAGGGCATGAAGGGCGCCATCGCCCGCGCCGAGGAGATCGTCGCCGAAACCCCCGGCGCGTGGATGCCGCAGCAGTTCGACAATCCCGCCAACATCCAGGTCCACCGCGACACCACCGCGCAGGAGATCATCGCCGACTTCCCCGAGGGCTTCGACGCGCTGATCACCGGGGTCGGCACCGGCGGTCACATCACCGGCGTCGCCGAGGTGCTCAAGGCCAAGTTCCCCCAGCTCAAGGTGTTCGCGGTCGAGCCGACACTTTCGCCCGTCATCTCGGGCGGCCAGCCCGGGCCGCACCCGATCCAGGGGATCGGCGCCGGCTTCATCCCGTCGAACCTTCACTCCGACCTGCTCGACGGGACCATCCAGGTCGACCCCGCCGACGCCAAGGAAATGGCCCGCCGCAGCGCCCGCGAGGAGGGCATGCTGGTCGGGATTTCATCGGGCGCCACCCTGGCCGCGATTAAACAGAAGCTGCCCGAACTTGGTGAACGGCCATGCGTGCTCGGCTTCAATTACGACACCGGCGAGCGTTATTTGTCCGTTCCGGATTTTCTTCCCGAATGAAGTTGAAGGGTTGTTAACCTGATCGGTTGCTAGGGTCGTTAACGCCTCGGCCGGTACATCATCCCCGCTCGAGAAAGTGGGGACGAATGCGTCGGCAGCGGCTTGAAGGCGGAGTGGGCATGACGGGGCTACCCCCGCGCACGTCCGTTCGCGAAGCGCTGTTCTTCGACGTCGCGCCGACCGAATCGGCCGGCGACGGCATCCTCGCCACGCGCCGGGTCCGCACCTTCAGCAACGGCCCGATGCTGCTCGCCGCCAGCCACGCCGTGGTCGGCATCACCGTGCTTTGCTACGGCCTGTCGGGCTCGTCGTGGCGCGGCATCTTCTCGGCTGTGCTTCCGCTCCTCCTGGCGATGCTGCTCGACGGGGCGATGGGCCTGTTCCTCGCGCAGTTCCGCCGGCTCAATTTCGCGCCGCACAGCGTCGGTCGGATCACCATGGCCTATCTCGCCGGCTCGGGTGTCCTGTGGATGCTGTTCGCCGGCGCCGCCTCGCGCTTCGAAGGGCTAGACCAGGCGAGCTTCCTGCCGCTGGTGCTCGGCGCCGGCCTCACCATGCGCTCGCTGGTCAGCTTCGGTTCGCCCCCGCTGTCGATCGTCAACGCGCTGGTCGCCACTTTCGGCGCCTTCCTCTTTTCGGGCAGCACCGAGGTCACCGCGACCATCGGTGCGCTCAGCCTGCTGACCGTCGGCTATAGCGTCGCGGTCACCCGGCTGATGCTCGCCAATGCCCGCCGCCGCCTCCAGCTCGACCATCTCGCCCAGAAGGCGCTCCACTTCGTCGAGGAGTTCGAGGCCTCGGGCCGCGGCTGGTTCTGGGAGACCAACTCGGCCGGCACCCTGTCCTACGTCTCGCAGCAGCTCGCCGACGACTTCAAGACGACCCCCAGCGCGTTGCTCGGCCGCCAGTTCACCGACCTCCTCTCGGTCGACATGGAGAAGGGCGAGGAGATGCGCGACGAGCGCACGCTCGGCTTCCACCTGTCGGCGCGCTTCCCCTTCTCCGACGTGGTGGTCCGCCCGGCCAGCGACCCCAACGTCCACTGGTCGCTGTCGGGCAACCCGATCTTCGACGACAATGGCCGTTTCCTCGGCTTTCGCGGCATTGGCACCGACCTCACCGAGCAGCGCCGTTCGGAGCAGGAGATCAGCCGCCTCGCCCGCTACGACAGCCTGACCAGCCTGCCCAACCGGCCGATGATGCGCCAGACGCTCGACGAGGCACTGCGCAACGCCGCCCGCCGCCAGCGCGCCTGCTCACTGTTCCTGATCGACCTCGACCGCTTCAAGAACGTCAACGACACGCTTGGCCATCCCGCCGGCGACGCCCTACTCAAGCAGGTCGCCCAGCGGCTGACCGCGGTGCTCGGCGATCACGGCAAGGTCGGGCGGCTTGGCGGCGACGAGTTCAAGGCCGTCCTTCCCGGCGCCGCCGAAGTCGGCCTGATCGAGAACCTCGCCCGCACCCTCATCAGCGAAGTCTCGCGCCCCTACGACATCGATGGCCATCGGGTGACCATCGGCGCCAGCGTCGGCATCGCCATCGGCGACCCCGGCCGCGCCTGCGCCGACTCGATGATCCGCAACGCCGACCTGGCGCTCTACGCCGCCAAGGCCGCCGGGCGCGGCAAGCATTGCTTCTACGAACCCTCGATGCACTCCGAGGCGACCGACCGCCAAATGCTCGAGAACGAGCTCCGCCTCGCGCTCGACCGCAACGAACTTAGCGTCGCTTACCAGCCGATCATCCGCGTCGCCGGCGAGGAAGTCGCCGGCTTCGAGGCGCTGGTCCGCTGGTCGCATCCGATCCGCGGCTCGATCTCGCCCGCCAAGTTCATCCCGCTCGCCGAGGAATGCGGGATGATCGGGCCGATCGGCGCGTGGGTCCTGCGCACCGCCATTGCCGAGGCCACCAACTGGCCCGAGAACGTCCGCATCGCGATCAACCTCTCGCCGATCCAGTTCAACGATCCGCAGATCGTCGAGACCGTCGCCGAGGCGCTGCGCGACACCGGCTGTGCCCCGAACCGGGTCGAGCTCGAGATCACCGAAGGCGTGTTCCTCGCCGACAGCGACGCCACCGAAGAGACATTCGCTAGGCTGAAGCGACTCGGCGTCCGCCTGGTGCTCGATGATTTCGGCACCGGCTACTCCTCGCTCGGCTATCTGCGCCACGCGCCGTTCGACAAGATCAAGATCGACCAGAGCTTTGTCCGCGGCGCCGCCAGCGTGTCGAGCCGCAACGCCGCGCTGATCCGCGCGATCGTGACGCTCGCCGAAAGCCTGCAGATGGAAACCGTCGCCGAGGGCGTCGAGACCCACGACGACCTCGCCCTGATCCGCGAGCTCGGAGTCGCCCAGGTCCAGGGCTATATCTTCGGCCGCCCGACCGACGGTGAGGGCGCCAGCCGGCTCGCCAAGGCTGCGGCGGTCGAGGCCGACGGCCACCAGTTCATCCGCCAGCCGCGGCAGCGGCTGATGCGCCGCGCGATCACCGCCATCCAAGGCCAGGTCCGCGAGGTCCGCCTGCGCAACATCTCCTCGACCGGGGCGCTGGTCGAGTGCCCGATCCCGGTCACCCCGGGGATGCAGATCGCGCTCGACATCGTTGGCGTCGGCCCGGTCGGCGGAATCGTCCGCTGGGCCTCCAAGGACCGCTTCGGGCTCCAGTTCGACGGCGACTTCGACCTCGCCAGGCTCGCCCCCAAGCCGATCAAGCGCAACGACGTCACGGTGCTCCGCCCGTGGTACGTCGACCAGGCGGCGAGCTGAGCGCTTAACGCGAGGCGACCACCCGCAGGCTGGCGGCGCCCGTTTCCTTTTCGGTGAGATCGGTCAGCCGGGTCGGATAATCGCCGGTGAAGCAGGCATCGCAGCGCTGCGGCTGGGCCGGATCGCGCGCGTCGCCCAGCGCCCGGTAGAGCCCGTCGATGCTGATGAACGCCAGGCTGTCGGCATTGATGTATTTCGCCATCGCCGCGACATCCATCTGCGCCGCGAGCAGCTTGGCCCGCTCGGGCGTGTCGACCCCGTAGAAGCAGCTGTGGCGCGTCGGCGGCGAGGCAATCCTGAGGTGGACTTCGGCCGCGCCGGCGTCGCGCATCATCTGCACGATCTTGACGCTGGTGGTGCCGCGCACGATCGAATCGTCGATCAGCACGATGCGCTTGCCGCGGATCAGCGCCGAATTGGCATTGTGCTTCAGCTTGACGCCGAGGTGACGGACTTCCTGGCTCGGCTGGATGAAGGTCCGTCCGACATAGTGCGAACGGATGATGCCGAGCTCGAACGGCACGCCAGACGCCTGGCTGTAGCCGATCGCCGCGGGCACCCCGCTGTCGGGGACCGGCACGACGATGTCGGCCTCGACCGGCGCCTCTTCGGACAGGACCGCGCCGATGTTCTTGCGCGCCTCATAGACCGAGACGCCGTCGGCGACGCTGTCGGGCCGGCTGAAATAGACATGCTCGAAGATGCACGGCCGCGGCGACTGCGCGGCGAACGGACGGAAGCTCCGCACCCCCTCGCCGTTGACCAGCACCATCTCGCCCGGCTGGACGTCGCGCTCATAATGCGCGCCGATGACATCGAGCGCGACCGTCTCGCTGGCGAAGATCACCGAATCGCCGATCCGCCCCATCACCAGCGGCCGGATGCCAAGCGGGTCGCGCACCGCGATCAGCCCCTGCTCGGTCAGCATCAGCAGCGAGTAAGCGCCCTCGACCTGGTTCAAGGCATCGACGATCCGGTCGAGCGGCTGCGTTTCCTGCGAAGTGGCGACGAGGTGGATGATGACCTCGGTGTCCGAGGTCGACTGGAAGATCGAGCCGCGCCGGTTGAGCGTCCGCCTGAGCTTCATCGCGTTGGAGATGTTGCCGTTGTGGGCGACCGCGAAGCCGCCCTCGGCCAGCTCGGCGAACAGCGGCTGGACGTTACGCATGGCCGAGCTGCCGGTGGTCGAATAGCGCACGTGCCCGATCGCGGTCCGGCCCGGCAATGCGCGAATCACCTCGTCGCGGTCGAAGTTGCCGGCGACATGGCCGGCCGCGCGGTGCGAATGGAAATTGGACCCATCGAGGCTGCTGATCCCGGCCGCCTCCTGCCCGCGGTGCTGGAGGGCGTGGAGCCCCAGCGCGACGAAGCTCGCCGCCGCCTCGGCATTCCAGATGCCGAAGATGCCGCACTCTTCCTTGAGCTTGTCGTCATCGAACGGGTTGGTCGAGAGCATCGCCTGATCGCCTGTCGGTGAGGAGAGCCGCGAATATAGGGGCGCCGGCCGCGCTTGTCGCCCCTCCCTGACCGCCCTCGCGCCACCGCTCGGCGCTTGAACAAGCGAAGCCCGCCTGCCACCTCCTTCAGCCATGCCGGCCAGCGCTTCCCGCTTCATAACCCTCGCGCTGATCGCCGGCGCCCTCGCCGCCTGCCGCCAGCAGCCCTCCCCCACCAACAACGTCGCCGCCACCCCGGCACCGGTGCTGAGCTTCGCCGGCACCGGCCGCGATCGCCTGTGCCTCGCCGGCAACCGCGCCGCCTTCATCACCTACGCCGCCGCCGGCGACCATAATTGCAGCGTCCGCGGCACGCTCGCCGGCGCCACCCTCACCGCCGACGGCGACGCGCAGTGCCAAGTCACCGTGACCCGCACCGGCGACTCGATACGGCTCGGCCCGATCGCGCCGAACTGCGCTTATTATTGCGCCGCCCCGGCCAGCTTCGCGGGCAAGACCTTCACCCGCACGCCGAAGCCCGAACCGGTCACCGACCTCGCCGGCGATCCGCTTTGCTGACATTATTGTTGATTAGCTGAGGCCCAACCCCCTAGACCCCGTCCAGACCTTCATCGGAGACGCCCCATGCCCGTCTACACCGCCCCCGTCCGCGATACCCGCTACCTCCTCGACCACATCGTCGAGATGCACAACTACGGCAATCTGCCGGGCTTCGAGGACGCCACGCCGGACATGGTCGAGGCGATCCTTGGCGAAGGTGCGCGCTTCTGCGAGGAAGTGCTGACCCCCCTCAATCGCGTCGGCGACGAGGTCGGCTGCAAGCGCAACGACGACGGCACCGTCACCACCCCGCCGGGCTTCAAGGACGCCTACAAGCAATTCTGCGAGCTGGGCTTCACCTCGCTCTCCGCCCCGGCCGAGTTCGGCGGCCAGAACCTGCCCCACGTCCTCGCCACCGCGATGAGCGAATACATCCTCTCGGCCAACCAGAGCTTCGAGATGTATAATGGCCTGACCCAGGGCGCGATCGCCGCGCTGCTGGTCAAGGGCAGTCCTGAACAGCAGCAGACCTATCTGCCCAAGATGGTCGGGGGCACCTGGACCGGCACCATGAACCTGACCGAGCCGCATTGCGGCACCGACCTCGGCCTCATCAAGACCAAGGCCGAGCCGCAGGCCGACGGCAGCTACAGGATCTCGGGCACCAAGATCTTCATCTCGTCGGGCGAGCACGACATGTCCGACAACATCATCCACCTGGTGCTCGCCAAGATCACCGGCGCGCCCGACAATGTGAAGGGCATCTCGCTGTTCATCGTGCCCAAGTTCCTCGTCAAGGAGGACGGCAGCCCGGGTGAGCGCAACGCGCTCGGCTGCGGCTCGATCGAGCACAAGATGGGCATCCACGGCAATTCGACCTGCGTCATGAACTATGACGGCGCGACCGGCTGGCTGGTGGGCGAGCCCGAGAAGGGCCTCGCCGCCATGTTCATCATGATGAACGCCGCCCGCCTCGGCGTCGGCCTGCAGGGCCTCGCCCAGGGCGAGGTCGCCTATCAGAACGCCGTCGCCTACGCGAAGGATCGCCGCCAGGGCCGCGCGCTCCGCCCCGATCAGCGCGATCCCGACGCCAAGGCCGACACATTGTTCGTCCACCCCGACGTCCGCCGCATGCTGCTCGAGGCCAAGGCGTTCAACGAGGCGGCGCGTGCACTCGTCCTGTGGGGCTCGCTCCAGGTCGATCTGAGCCGCAAGGCCGCGACCGAAGAGGACCGCCAGTCGGCCGACGACCTGATCAGCCTGCTGACCCCGGTCATCAAGGGCTACCTCACCGACAAGGGGTTCGAGGCCGCGGTCAACATGCAGCAGGTGTTCGGCGGCCACGGCTACGTCCGCGAATGGGGGATGGAGCAGTTCGTCCGCGACGCCCGCATCGCCCAGATCTACGAGGGCACCAACGGTGTCCAGGCGATGGATCTCGTCGGCCGCAAGCTCGGCAAGGATGGCGGCCGCGCCGTCCAGGCTTTCTTCCGCACCGTCGGCGCCGACATTGCCGACACCAAGGCGAACGGCGACCCGGCCGGCGTCGCCGCCCCGCTCGAGCAGGCGCTCCAGCACCTCCAGGCGTCGACCATGTGGCTTGCCCAGCACGGCATGGCCGATCCCAACAACGCCGGCGCCGGCGCGGTGCCCTACATGCACCTGATGGGGCTGGTGACCTTGGGCTGGATGTGGCTCAAGATGGCCAAGGTCAGCGCCCGGCTCGAAAACGAAGCAGGCGAAGATGCCACCTTCCACCAGACCAAGCTCGCCACCGCGCGCTTTTACGCGCAGCGCGAGCTGCCCAAAGCGAGCGCCTATCGCGGCCAGATCGAGGCGGGCGCCGAAACCATCATGGCATTGCCGGTCGAGGCGTTCTAAGCGCCTCGCCCATGACTGATCTCAAGGACAAGCTCGCGCTGGTCACCGGCGCGAGCCGCGGCATCGGCGCGGCCTCGGCGGAGGCGCTCGCCCGAGCCGGCGCGCACGTCATCCTCGTCGCCCGCAACGGCAAGGCGATGGAGGATGTCGAGGAACGCATCCATGCGGCCGGCGGCTCGGCGACCATCGCCCCATTGGACCTCACCGACGCCGACGGCATCGCCAAGCTGTCGGCCGCGGTCGCCGAGCGCTGGGGCAAGCTCGACCTGCTGATGCTCAACGCGGGCATGCTCGGCAGCCTGTCGCCGGTGCAGGACATCGACCCCAAGGAATATACCCGGATCCTCAATTTGAACCTGGTCGCCAACCTTGCGCTGATCAACGCCTTCGATCCGCTGCTCAAGCGCTCGGACAAGGCGGAAGTCATCGCCGTCACCAGCTCGGTCGGTGCCAGGCCCCGTGCCTTCTGGGGCGCCTACGGCTCGTCCAAGGCCGCGCTCGAAAGCCTGCTCGGCGCCTACGCCGACGAGACCGCCTACACCGGCAGGCTCCGCGTCACGATCCTCGACCCCGGCGCCACCCGCACCCGCATGCGCAGCCTCGCTTTCCCGGGCGAGGAGCCCGAGAGCGTCAAGCCGCCCGAAGCCGTCGCCGATCGGCTAATCGCCTTGCTCGGCGAGGAACGCGAGACCGGCGCGAAGGTCCGGGTCGACTAGCGGCTCGCCGCCTCGGCCAGCCGGTGGAAGAACGCCTGCCGGTCGGCCGCCATCTTGTCGTCGACCGCCTTGGGCCACGCCGCCACCGCTGCGATCACCACGTGCCGCGCGGGGTCCATCCAGATCTGCTGGCCGAAGATGCCGCTGGCGCGATAGCCGCCCGGCTGCACCCACCAGAAATAGCCGTAGCCCCACCCCGGCTGCTGCGGGAAGGGCACGTGAATGCGGGTCGCATCGGCCACCCACCCCGGCGCCAGCAGCCCGTGCCCCTGCTCGAGCTGAAGCTGCCCGATCCGGGCATAGTCGCGCAGCCGCATCGACACGCAGCAGCCGGCAATCTCGCGGCCATGCTCGTCGACCTGCCAAAAAGCGTCGGCCTCCATTCCGTAGGGCCGCCACACCCTGACCGACGCGTAGCGGCTGATCGGCATCCCCACCGCGCGGCTGAGGATCGTGCCCGCCAGATTGGTTTCGCCGGTGTTGTAGTTGAACTTGGTCCCCGGCGCCGCCGCCCGCCCGAGCGTCTTCATGTAGGCAACGATGACGTCCTCGTTCGCCGCCACCGGCCGCGAGAACATCTGCGCGACGTCGCTCTTCGGGTCCGAATAATTCTCGTTCCACTTGGCGCCCGACGACATGGTCAGCACCTGCCGCACCGTCACCCCGTCATAGGCGCTGCCCCGCATCTCGGGGATGAAGCGGGTGACCTGATCGTCGAGGCTGAGCTTGCCGTCCTTCACCGCCGCCCCGAACAGCGTCGAGGTCAGCGACTTCGCCACCGAGAAGGTCGTCCACCTTCCTGCCGGCCCGAACCCGCGCGCATAGCGCTCGAGCCGGACCTTGCCGTCCTGAAGCACGATCAACCCGGCGATGTTCTGCTCGGCGAGGTAGCGGTCGACCTCCGCAGCCGGCACCGCCAGCGGCCGCCCCCGCGGCAGCACGCGGACCTTGCCCCCGGCCTTGATCGTCACCGTCGGGAACAGCTGCTCCATCCGGCGGAAATTGGCGTCGCGCTGCGCCTGGCTCCAGAACAGCACCTCGGCGCCCGCCTGGCGCAGCCGCGCGCTGGTTGCGGCGTCGACCGGCCTGGGCTGCTGCGCCGCCGCGGTCCCGGCCAGCACCAACGTCGCCGCCGCCATCAGCTTCCAGCGCATCCTCAAGCCCCCTTGACCATGGTCACCTGCGCGACGTCGATTCCGCGCCCGCGGAACCCGCCTTCGCAATACATCAGATAATATCGCCACAGCCGGTGGAAGCGCTCGTCGAACCCGGCGAGCGTCCCCGCCGCCACTGCCGCGTCATAGCGCTCGCGCCACAGCCGCAGCGTCTCGGCATAATCGAGCCCGAAGCCGTCGCGCGCGCTCCAGCCAAGCCCACGCGCCGCCGCCAGCGCCGCGAAGCGCGGCTCGTCGAGCAGCATCCCGCCCGGGAAGATGTAGGTCTGGATGAAGTCCGCGCTCGCCGCATAGCGCTCGAACAGTTCGGGCCGGATGGCGATATACTGGAGCGCTGCCCTCCCGCCCGGCCGCAACGCCCCGGCGATGGCGTCGAGATAGGCCGGCCACCAGCGCTGCCCGACCGCCTCGACCATCTCGACCGAGGCGACCGCGTCATACTGCCCGCGATGCTCGCGATAATCCTCGAGCCGGATGGTGATGCGCTCGGCCAGCCCCGCCGCCGCGATCTTCTGCTCGGCCCACGCCTTCTGCTCGGTCGACAGTGTCAGCCCGGTGACGAGGGCCCCGCGCTTCGCCGCCGCCATCGCCAGCGCCCCCCACCCGCAGCCGATTTCGAGCAGCCGGTCTCCCGGCTTGAGCGCGAGCCGGTCGAGCAGCAGCGCAATCTTGCGCTCCTGCGCCTGCTCGAGCGTCTCCTCACGCTCGTCCCGAGCGGAGGCCGCAGGCCGCAGTCGAGGGGCGAACCGCGCCGCCGAATAGGTCATGCTCGGATCGAGCCACGCCGCGTAGAAGTCGTTGCCGAGATCGTAATGCGCCGCGATGTTTTCGCGCGCCTGCGCCACGGCATTGTCGCGCCACTGGTGCGCCAGCCAGTTCAATAGCCGGAACGGCCCCTTTGCCCGCGCCGCCCCGCCGAGGCTGGCGGCGTTGAGCATGAACAGTTCGAACAGCGGCACCGGGTCGGGCGAGGACCATTCGCCCTTCTCCCACGCCTTGTACCAGCCGACGCTTCCCGACGTCGCCAGCCGGACCAGCGCGAGCCAGCTATGCAGCCGCACCACCGGCTCGGGACCCGGCGCGTGGAAGCCGACCCGCCGCTCCGCGCCACCCGGCAGCGTCGCATGGATGCCGCCTTGAAGCAGTCGCCGGTCGAGCTGGTCGACCACCGTGGCGAAGGCCGGCGCGACCAGCCGCCCAAGCAGCCCGCCGCCGGTCGCGAAGGTCCGATCCGCGTTCAAGAGATGCGCGCCGCGCGAAGCCATCCGCCGTCATTGCGAGGAGCGCAGCGACGAAGCAATCCAGTTTCGCAGCGCTCGAGGAAACAAGATGGATTGCTTCGCTACGCTCGCAATGACGAGCTAGCGGCTCGTCCGTTTGCGAAAAGCCTCGAGCGCCCGCTCGCGCGCTTCCTTGTGCCCGATCAGCGGCTCGGGATAGTCCGCGGGCGCGACCCCGCGCCCGTGCGGATCGTGGATGTCGGCGTCCGACAGCTTCGCGAGCTCGGGCACCCAGCGCCGGATATAGTCGGCCGCGTCGAACTTCGCCGACTGGGTCAGCGGCGCCATCACCCGGTAGAAGGGCTGGCTGTCGAAGCCGGTGCCCGCGCTCCACTGCCAGTTCTGGCTGTTGTTGGCGTAATCGGCGTCGACCAGCGTGTCCCAAAACCATTGCTCGCCCCGCCACCACGGCAGCAGCAGATGCTTGATCAAGAAGCTCGACGTCACCAGCCGCGCGCGGTTGTGCATCCAGCCCATCGTCCACAGCTGGCGCATCCCGGCGTCGACCAAAGGATAGCCCGTCCGCCCCCGCGTCCAGGCGACGAAGTCGGCGTCGGCGCGCTTGCCCTCGCGGTAATGGACCCCGCTCGGCCGCTGCTCCTTCTCGCCCACTTTGGGATCGCCCAGTATCACCGCGCGCGAGAAATCCCGCCAGGCGAGCTCGCGCGCGAACTTGTCGCTGCGGACCTCGTGGACCGCCTGCCACACCCGCCGCGGGCTGACCTCGCCCCAGTGAAGGTGCGGCGACAGCCGCGAGGTCGCGTCCTCGCTCGGGTGATCGCGTAGCTTGCCATAGTCGCCGACATGACCCGCGAACGCCCGCAGCCGCTTGCGCGCGCCTCTCTCGCCGGGCTCCCACACGTCGAACCCGCCCGCCCAGTCGGGCTTGGTCGGCAGCAGCTTCCAGCTGCCCAGCGCCTCGCTGTGCGGCAGCCTGGCGGGCGCATCGAACCGGCGCGGCGCGGCGACCGGCGCGGCTGGCGGCAGCGTCTGCGCCAGCGCGCGATAGAAGGGCCCATAGATCTTGAACCGCCCGCCCGCGCCGGTGCGCAGATCGTCGGGATCGTGCAGCACGTCGCCCTCGTGGAGCGTCAGCCGCTCACCCAGCGCCTCTTCGGCTGCCCGCCACCATGGCTCGTAATGCCGCACCGCGTGGATCGCCTCGGCGCCAAGCTGGTCGGCGACCTCGGCCACCACCTTGGCCGCCCGACCCCGCCGCAGGATCAGCGCCCCGCCCTTGGCCTCGATCTCCTCGTTGAGCGCGGCCAGGCTGTGGTGCAGCCACCAGCGCTGCGCCCCGCCGATCTTCCACGCGCCGGGGGTTTCATCGTCGAGCACGAACAGCGCCACCACCGGCCCGGCCTCGGCCGCTGCGGCGAAGGCGGGCTGGTCGTCGAGCCGAAGGTCCTGGCGCAGCCAGACGAGATGTGGAGCGGTCATGCTGCCTTCAACGACGAACCCGCGCACCAGAGCCATGCGGCCCTTGGTCCACCCTACGCCCCCGCTCAGCGCGGGCGGGCGAACCAGATGTGGTGGCGCGGCCCCTTGCCGTTGCTGCGCGCGCGAACGACCTTTTCCTCGATGGCGAAGCCGGCGGCGGCGAGCGTCTTGCTGAACTTCGCGTCGGACGACGCCGACCAGATCGCCAGCAATCCCTTGGGCTTGAGCGCGCGCCTCGCGACCGCCAGCCCGCCCGGCTCGTACAGCCACTGGTTCTGCGCGCGGACCAGCGCGTCGGGACCGTTGTCGACGTCGAGCAGGATCGCGTCCCACCCGCCCTTGGCAATCTCGTCGGTGACGTCGCCCATCGCCACGGTCACCCGCGGGTCGTCGAGCCCGCCGGCGGTCAGCGCCGCCATCGGCCCCCGCGCCCAGTCGATGATCTCGGGCACCAGCTCGGCCACCGTTACGTCGGCGTCGCCGGGCAGCTTCGACAGCGCCGCGCGCAGGGTGAAGCCCATGCCATAGCCGCCGATCAGCCAGCGCTGCCCGGGCCGTGGGCCCAGCCGGTCGGCGGTCAGCGTCGCCAGCGCGACCTCCGAGCCCGATTGGCGGCTGCTCATCAGCTCCTCGCGCTCGAGCAGGATCATGTGATCCTCGCCGCGGCGATAGAGCCGCATCTCGGGACCGTTGGGGATTTGCGCTGACGCGACAAGCGTGCGGGGGATCACAGCGACCGCCCCCGCCGGGACAGATTATTCAGCGCGCGGTTCCTTATCCACCATCCAGCTCTGGCCCTTGCTGACCAGCGCCTGGAGGTCGGGCTTCTTGCCCGCGGCCGCGGTGCGATTCTGCTCGATCACCGCCTCGGCGAAGGTCGGCGCGGGATCGTCGTAGAGCACGCCGAGCGCGACCGGGAAGCTGTGCGTCGGCAGCTCGACCAGCATGTGCGCGAGCGAGCGGTTCTTGGGATCGTGCACCAGCACCGCCGGATCGTCCCCGGCCACCACCTTGAGCGTGAGGGTCTCGGCGTCGAGCGCCAGCCCCTTGGCCCCGCCGGCGAACAGCATCTTCTCGCCGGCCTTGAGCCACAGCTGCATGTCGTTTGCGACCTCGCGCGCGGTGAAGGGCGCGAACACGTCGTCATTATAGACCACGCAATTCTGGAAAATCTCGACGAACGCCGCGCCGCGGTGGGCGTGCGCCGCCTTGAGCACGTCGGGCAAGTTCTTGTTGACGTCGATCCCGCGCGCCACAAACCGCGCCCCGGCGCCAAGCGCAAAGGCGCACGGCCGCGCCGGCCGGTCGACCGAGCCGAACGGGGTCGACGGGCTGCGCGTGCCGATCTGGCTGGTCGGCGAATATTGGCCCTTGGTCAGCCCGTAGATTTCGTTGTTGAATAACAGGATCTGGCAATCGAGGTTGCGGCGCAGCACGTGCATCGTGTGATTGCCGCCGATGCTCAGCGCATCGCCGTCGCCGGTGATGATCCACACATCCAGCTCGGGATTGGCGAGCTTGATCCCCGTCGCCACCGCCGGCGCCCGGCCGTGGATCGTATGGAAGCCGTAAGTCTCCATGTAATAAGGAAAGCGGCTCGAGCAGCCGATGCCGGAGACGAACACCGTCTTCTCGCGCGCGATGCCGAGGTCGGGCATCGTCCGCTGCACCGCCTTGAGCACCGCATAGTCGCCGCAGCCCGGACACCAACGCACTTCCTGGTCGCTCGCCCAGTCCTTGGCGGTGGTCTTTTCGAGGGGAGTGAGTTCGTTCATCGCACCAGCAACCAATAGAGCAGGAACAGCACCGCGATCAGCATCGCGATCAAGGGGACGGGGTTGATCGGCCTCATGCCCCCTCCTCGCGGACCAGCCGGCCGTCGTCGTGCCCGCTGTCGGGGGTCGGCAGCTGGCCCGCGTCGGGGCGGAGATTGGCGGGCGTGGTCCCGCCGAGCGCGTCGAGGATCGCGGCCTCGATCTCGGCGATCTGGAACGGCTGGCCCGACACCTTGGTCAGCGAGCGCGCGTCGACCAGATACTGGTCGCGCAGCACGGTCTTGAGCTGACCCGCATTCATCTCCGGCACGATGATCCGCCCGAACCCCTTGAGCAGCTCACCGAGGTTGCGCGGCAGCGGCCAGATGTGGCGCAGGTGGACGTGGGCGACGTCGTGGCCCTTGGCCCTCAACCGCCGCACCGCCTGGTGGATCGGCCCGAAGGTCGAACCCCAGCCGACCACCGCTAGCGCGGCCCCGGCCTGGCCCAGGCAAACCTCCTGCTCGGGAATGTCGTCGGCGATGCCGAGCACCTTCTGGTGCCGCTGGCGGGTCATCTCGGCATGCGCGGCGGGAGAATAATCGAGGTCGCCGGTGCCGGGGTTTTTCTCAATCCCGCCAATCCGATGGGTGAGACCGGGCGTCCCCGGCCGGATCCACGGCCGCGCCAGCTTGGCGTCGCGCGCATAGGGCAGCAATTTGCCCTCGGCGTTGCGCGGCGTCTCGGCGCCCGCGAACGTCACCGGGAACGGCGCGAAGCCGCTCATGTCGGGCACCTTCCACGGCTCGGCGGCATTGGCGATATAGCCGTCGGTCAGCAGCATGACCGGCGTCATGTAATGGACCGCGATCCGGCACGCCTCGATCGCGCATTCGAACGCGTCGGCGGGCGAGCGCGCGGCGATCACCGGCAGCGGCGCATCGCCGTTGCGGCCATAGACCGCCTGGTAGAGGTCCGACTGCTCGGTCTTGGTCGGCAGCCCGGTCGACGGCCCGCCGCGCTGCGAGTTGACGATCACCAGCGGCAGCTCGGTCATGAACGCCAGCCCCATCGCCTCGGTCTTGAGCGCGATTCCCGGCCCCGACGACGAGGTCACCCCCAGGCTTCCGGCATAGGACGCGCCGATCGCCGCGCAGATCGCCGCGATCTCGTCCTCCGCCTGGAAGGTGGTGATGTCATATTCCTTGAGGCGGCTGAGGTGGTGCAGCAGCGGCGAGGCTGGGGTGATCGGATAGGAGCCGAAGAACATCGGCAATTCGGCCAGTTGCGCCCCCGCGACCAGCCCGAGCCCGAGCGCTTCGGCCCCGGTCACCGTCCGGTAGAGCCCCGGCTCGGCCGGTGCGGCGGCGATGTGCCGCGGCTTGACCGCTGCGCCCATCTCGACCGTCTCGCCATAGGCGTGGCCGGCGTTCAGCGCCGCGATATTGGCTTCGGCGAGCTGAGGCGCCTTGGCGAACTTGGTCTTGAGCCAGTCGACGATCGGCTCGCGGCTGCGGTCGAACATCCACAGCGCCAGCCCCAGCGTCCACATGTTCTTGCAACGCAGCGCTTCCTTGTTGCCAAGGCCGAACGGCTTCACCGCGTCCATCGTCAGCTGGCTGATGTTGAACTTGACCAGCTGCCACTTCGCCAGGCTGTCGTCCTCGAGCGGATTGGCGTCATAGCCCGCCTTGGCGAGGTTGCGCTGCGAGAACTCGCCCTCGTCGGCAATGATCAGCCCGCCCTCGCGCAGCGCGCCGACGTTGGTCTTGAGCGCCGCCGGGTTCATCGCCACCAGCACGTCGGGCTGGTCGCCCGCGGTCTCGATTGCGGTCGAGCCGAAATTGATCTGGAAGGCCGACACCCCGAACGTCGTCCCCTGCGGTGCACGGATTTCGGCGGGGAAGTCGGGAAAAGTGGCGAGGTCGTTGCCGGCCAGCGCGGTCGACAGCGTGAACTGTCCGCCGGTTAGCTGCATGCCGTCGCCGCTGTCGCCGGCGAACCGGACGACCACCGCCTCCTGGGGCAGGTCGGCGTGGGCTTCTTCGGGAGTGAGCAAATGAGAGGCCGAGGCCATCCGTTCGTCCTGTGGAGAGTGGTTCGCCCCCGTCCTTAGGACTCCGCGCCGTCACGCGCCAGACACTTGCGCGACCCAGCCGGGTGCCGATGCCGATCCCACGCCATGTTCCGATCCGGGACGCCTGACGATCATTAAAGAGGTGAATCTGATTTTGATTAATGGCAAGTAAACAGCACTCGTTGAGATGAGTCGTTTTGAATAGGGGTATCGTCATGAAAATTGCTGGCCTGTTGCTCGCCGCCTCGGCGCTATTCGCCGTTCCTACCGCCGCCAATGCGACCGTCGTTTTCGACGTCGTCAACGGGGTGAGCTCGACCCAGGCGATCGCCTTCACCGCCGGTTCGGCGAGCACCGCGGTGACCCTCTCCGGCTATGACGTCCCCAGCTTCTCGAGCTTCACCAACATCTATCTCTATGCCGCGGGCAGCACCACCAACCTGCTCGGCACCCACTTCTCCTTCACCCCGGCGGCCTGCGGTTCACTGGCCAACGAGTTTGGCGGCAGCACGACCGGCACCAACAACCTCAGCTTCGGCGGCACCTGCACGGGCTCGTACGATTCGTTCGCGCAGACCATCGCGACGATCGCCGGCGCGTCCTACACGCTCGGCTTCAATGCCAACTTCTCGGGCGGCGGAGAAAGCGCTGGCAACGCCGGCCTGCGCGCCGACGTCTCGAACGCCGTCGCCGCGGTGCCGGAGCCGGGCACCTGGGCGCTGATGATCCTGGGTTTCGGGGCGGTCGGTTATGGCATGCGCCGGCGTCGCGCGACGACGACGAGCGTCGCCTTCGCCTGAGCGCGCCAGCGCCGACTGAGGAAAAGGCCCCGCGGCAGTCCATGCCGCGGGGCCTTTTTCACTGGTGGCGAGGAGCCGCTGGCCCTGCCCGCGCAGCGCGCTACACTGGCCCGATGACCGAACCCTTCGTCCGCCCCGATGTCCGCGCCTTTCTCGAGATGCTCAACGGCCTGAACGGCCCCAAGAGCCACGAGGTCGGCCCCGAGCAGGCGCGCGGGATGATGCACGCTTCGCGCAAGCTGTTCGACCAGGAGGTCGGCGACCTCGCCGTGATCCGCGACCTTTCCGGCGGCCCCTGCCCGATGCGGCTGTTCGACGCCCGCGCCGAACGCGGACCCGGGCCAGTCATGGTCTTCTACCACGGCGGCGGCTTCGTCCTCGGCGACCTCGACACCCACGCCTCGGCCTGCGCCGAGATCGCACGGCTCAGCGACCTTGCCGTCGTCAGCGTCGACTATCGGCTCGCGCCCGAGCATCCCTTCCCCGCCGGCGTCGAGGACTCGCTCGCCGCCACCCGCTGGGTCGCCTCCAACCCGCCCGAGCTCGGCCGCGAGGCAACCGGCCTCATCCCCTGCGGCGACAGCGCTGGTGGCAATTTTGCGATCGTGGTGACGCTCGCGCTGCGCGACCGCCCCGCCGCCGTCCCCGTCCTCGCGCAATGGCCGATCTACCCCGCCGCCAACCCGACCGAGGGCTATCCCAGCTTCACCGATTTCGGCGAGGGCTATCTTCTCACCCGCGACGGCATGGACTGGTTCGACCGCTGCTATGCGCCCGACCGCGCCGACTGGCGCTACGACCCGCTCCATCAGGACCAAAGCGGGATGCCGCCGACCCTCGTCGTCACTGCCAGCCTCGATCCCATCCGCGACCAGGGCCGCGCCTACGCCGCCGCCTGCGCCGAGGCCGGCGTGTCGGTGGTTTATCTCGAGGCCGAGGGCACCATCCACGGCTTTCTCAACCTGAGGAAAGCGCTGCCCAGCGCGCAGACGGACCTCGAGCGCTGCATCGCGCACCTCAAGCTGCTGCTCGCCTAGGCGGCGACCCGCGCCGCCCCGCCCGGCTGGAGCGCCCGCAGCCGCGCCACCGCATAGTCGTGCAGCGCAAGATCGCAGCGGTTCATCGCCAGGATCGCCTCCGAAAGGTCGGGCAGCGGCGCCTGTCCCGCTTCGCCCGGCGTCACATTGTCGCGCGGGATGGTGGCGATCCCGAACCGCTCGCCGAACCACGCCAGCGACCGCGCCGGCTCTTCGCAGACATAGAAGCAGGGCATGGTGTCGATCAGCCCCACCGCCGCCGCCATGTCGATCGCGGGGTCGAGCCGCCACGGCGAGCCGGTCAGCTGCCGCGCGTGCTGGTTCTCGGTATAGACCCGCACCCGCGGATCGTCGGTCGTCACGAATTCCTCGAAGCTGCGCTCGCGCGCGAACCGCACCGCATGATAGCGCGGGTGCTCGAGTTCCGGCGCGGCGATCGGGACCGCACGGAAATAGCGATAGAGCGAGCCGATCCGCGCCACCGGATGGCGGAAGTTCGTCACCGCCGCATGGCCGTCGGCAACGGTTCGAAACACGTCCACCCCAACATGCCCCGCGTAGCAGCGATAGCCGCGCGCGAAGTGGTAATTGCCGCCGTTGCGGATGTGATCGATCGTATCGTTCTCGATGACCGGACACCGTTCCGCCGGCTCGAACAAACCCTGGAGTGCGGCCCGCAGCGACAAGCCGCCGGCCTTAGGAAGATGGAATAAGAACAAGCCGGTCAAGCAACCCCCAACAGCAAGATACGCAGCCGAGCCTTGTCACTGTGACGCAAACAAATCGTTATGCCCAGTGTCGGCCACATTACATTGGCGCCATTTCAGGCGCTTGCGTGCGGGGGCTGCGCTCTGCATTGGCGGACGGCATGGGACAGGACGCAAAATACCGCCGCGGCGTCGGCGTTATGCTGCTCAATGCCGACCGCCAGGTCTGGGTCGGGCGGCGGATCGATAACACCGACGAGGCGTGGCAGATGCCGCAGGGCGGGATCGATCCGGGCGAGCAGCCGTGGGCGACAGCGCTGCGCGAGCTCGAGGAGGAGACCGGCATCCCGCCCCACCTCGTCGAGCGGATCGCCGACCATCCCGAGCGTCTCCGCTACGACCTCCCCAAGGAGCTGCGATCCTCGCTGTGGGGCGGCAAGTGGCGCGGGCAGGAGCAGGACTGGTTCCTCTGCCGCTTCCTCGGCCGCCAGTCGGACGTGAACATCGCCACCAAGCATCCCGAGTTCTGCGACTGGAAGTGGGTCCCCGCCCACGCGCTCCCCGACCTCATCGTCCCCTTCAAGCGCGACCTCTACCGCCAGCTCATCGATCATTGGGCGAATTTTCTCGGCGACTGAGCCGGATTGCCAGGCTGGCGAATGGCGGTAAGCTCCCGTTCGGGGGAAATTGCGATGCTATTGCGCCGCCTGGTCGTTGGACTGAAGCAACAGCATTGGCTGTCGATCACGATCGAGCTGGTGATCGTGATCATCGGCGTGTTCATCGCCAATCTCGTGACCGGCTGGAACGAGGAGCGCGCGCAGCGCGAACAGACCCGGCGCATGCTCGACCAGCTCCGCCCCGAAGTCGCCAACGAACTGACCTTCTTCAAGACCGCGCGTAATTATTACGCGAACGCGCGGCGCTATTCTTTTCAGGCGCTTGCTGGCTGGCAGGGGGATCACACTCTCACCGACGAGCAGTTCGCGATCGCCGCCTACCAGGCCAGCCAGATCTACGGGATCGGCATCAATCCGCAGAATTGGTCGCTGACCTTTGGCGGCAACCAGCTGCGCGACATCGACAATCCCCGTCTGCGCCAGACGCTGGCGACGGTACTGGTTGCCGATTACGAGCCGGTCGGATTCAACTCGGTCGCGTCGCCCTACCGCGAGCATGTGCGGCTCGTCATCCCCGCCGACGTCCAGGACGACATCCGGCAACGGTGCGGCGACCGCACGGTCACCCTCGCCAGCGGATTTCAATATGTCGCGCTGCCGCCGACCTGCCCTTTGCACCTGCCGCCAGATCGGGCCGCTGCAACGGCGGCTGCGCTCCGAGCGCATCCGGAGCTCGCCGGGGAATTGAACGGTCATCTCGCTGCGGTAGCGAACTACCTTGCCAACGCCGATGGGCTGGAAGCCAATCTGCGCGCGTTCAAGAAGGAACTTGACGCGCATCCCTGACCGTCGCGCCCGCCGGTGTGGCGTTCGCGCGCGCGGCTCGCTAGGAGCCGGCCATGGGGGAGCTTACCGCAACCGAACAGGCGCTGGTCGAGCGAGCGGCCGCGGCCCCGATGCTCGCACAGGTCGAGCGCTGGGCTGCGATCAACAGCGGCTCGGCCAATCTCGCCGGCCTTAAGGACATGGCCGGCGTTCTTGCCGACGCCTTCGCCGCGTTCCCGGGTGAGCTGCGGCTCGCCGAACCGACGCCGGTCACCGCAGTCGATTCATCGGGCGCCGAGCGCACCGTCGGCCACGGCCACCACCTCCACCTCGCCGTCCGCCCCTCGGCCCCGGTCCAGTTGCTCTTCACCGGCCACATGGACACCGTCTACCCGGCCGATCACCCCTTCAAGCAGCTCCACTGGCGCGAAGACGGTGTCCTCAACGGCCCCGGCGTCGCCGATATGAAGGGCGGCCTCGCGGTGATGCTCGCGGCATTGCAGGCGATCGAGACAAGCCCGCTTGGCCCCACGGTCGGCTATGAGGTCGTCATCAACAGTGACGAGGAAGTCGGCTCGCCCGCCTCCGCCGCGCTGCTCGCCGCCGCCGCTGCGAACAAGCGCGCCGCGCTGACCTACGAGCCCTCGGCGCTGCCCGACGGCACCCTCGCCGGCGCCCGCCCGGGCAGCGGCAACTTCAGCTTCGTCGTCACCGGCCGCTCCGCCCACGCCGGCCGCAACCCGCAGGACGGCCGCAACGCCGTGGTCGCCGCCGCCGACCTCGCGCTCCGCCTCACCGCGCTGATCGAGCCCGGCCTCACCGTAAACGTCGCCCGGATGGACGGCGGCGGCCCCAACAATGTCGTGCCCGAGCGCGCCGTCCTTCGCGTTAACCTGCGCCCGGCGACCCCCGAGCTGCAGGCCAAGGCCGACGCCGCCATCGCCGCCGCGGTCCGCGAGGTCGCCGCCGCGCACGATCTTGCCATCCACCGCCACGGCGGCTTCGGCCGCCCGCCCAAGCCGATGACCCCCGCGCTCGAGGCGCTGTTCGGCCTCGTCGCAAAGGCGGGCGCCGACCTCGATCAGCCGATCCGCTGGCAGCCCTCGGGCGGGGTATGCGACGGCAACAACATCGCCGCCTGCGGCGTGCCCGTGGTCGACACCATGGGCGTTCGCGGCGGTGCGATCCATTCGCCGGAGGAATATCTGATTGTGGCTTCGCTGGCCGAGCGCGCGGCGCTGTCGGCCCTGACCATCGCCCGCCTCGCCGGAGAGGCCGCATGACCTTCCGCGTCCGCGCCGCTCGCCCCGCCGACTTCGACGCCATCTACGAGATGGCCAAGCTGACCGGCGGCGGCTTCACCAACCTCCCCGCCGACAAGGGGACTCTGGTCCACAAGCTCGCCCGCTCCGAAGACGCGTTCGAGCGGACTGCCGAGGAGCAAGGCAACGACTGCTACATCTTCGTCCTCGAGGATCCGCAGGCCAAGATCATCCGCGGCACCTGCCAGGTGTTCGGCCAGGTCGGCTCGACTCAGGCCTTTTATTCCTACCACCTCTCGACCCTCACCCAATGGTCGCCCGAACTCGGCAAGACCTTCCGCAACCAGCAATTGAGCCTGACCACCGACCTCGAAGGGTCGAGCGAGGTCGGCGGGCTGTTCCTCCACCCCGGCATGCGCGCCGGCGGGCTCGGCCTCCTGCTCGCGCGCAGTCGCTACCTGTTCATCAAGCAGCATCGCGCGCGCTTCGGCGACCGCGTGCTGGCCGAGCTTCGCGGCGTCATGGACGAAGCCGGCAACTCGCCCTTCTGGGACGCGCTCGCCGGCCGCTTCTTCGACATGAGCTTCCCCGAGGCCGACGCCTTCAACGCGGTCCACGGCACCCACTTCATCGCCGAGCTGATGCCCAAGTCGCCGATCTACGTTTCGCTGCTCCCCGACAGCGCGCGGGCGGTGATGGGCCTTCCCCACCCGACCGGCCGCGCCGCGCTGCGGATGCTCGAGGGCGAGGGGTTCGAATTCGAGCGCTACATCGACATCTTCGACGGCGGCCCGACCGTCACCTGCCGCACCGACCAGATCCGCACCGTCCGCGAGTCGGTCGAAGAGAAGGTTGTCGCGATCGTCACGGGGGGTACCACCAAGGTGCTGCTCGCCACCGGTCGCCTCAAGCAGTTCCGCGCCTGCCTCGGCCAGGTCGGTCGCGGCGACGACGGCGGCTTGCAGCTCAGCCCCGAGACCGCCGCGCTGCTCGAGGTCGAGGTCGGCGACACCGTGCTGGTCGCGGGCCGCTGACGATGGCGCTCGTCGAGATCAACTTCGACGGCATCGTCGGGCCCAGCCACAATTATGCGGGGCTGAGCTTCGGCAACCTCGCCGCGATGCGCAACATGGGTGCGCCGAGCCGGCCCCGCGCCGCCGCGCTGCAGGGCCTCGCCAAAATGCGCGCCAATCTCGCGCTCGGCCTCACCCAAGGCCTGTTCGTCCCCCCACCGCGCCCCGCCCGGTCCTGGCTCGCCGAGCTCGGCACCACGCCCGAGGAAGCCGACCTCGCGCTGCTCGCCAACGCCATGTCGGCAAGCGCGATGTGGGCCGCCAACGCCGCCACCGTCTCCCCCGCCCCGGACACCGCCGACGGCCGCACCCACCTCACCGTCGCCAATCTGAAGTCGATGCCGCACCGCAGCCACGAATGGCCCGCGACGCTGGCGCAGCTCCGCTTGGCCTTCGCCGACGAGAGCCACTTCGCGGTCCACGCCCCCGTCCCCCCCGCCTTCGGCGACGAGGGCGCCGCCAACCACATGCGGCTGACCGAGCGCCACGGGCAGCCGGGGCTCGAACTGTTCGTCTACGGCGTCAGCGGCGGCGCCTTCCCCGCCCGCCAGCATCTCGAGGCCAGCCGGGCGGTCGCCCGCCTCCACGCCCTCGACCCCGACCGCACCCTGTTCGTCGAGCAGTCCGCCGAAGCGATCGCCGCAGGCGCTTTCCACAACGACGTCGTCGCGGTCGCCAACGAGCGCGTGCTGTTCGCCCACGAGACTGCCTTCGCCGACCGCGACGGCCTCCTCGACCAGCTCGGCACACGCTTTCCCGCGCTCGAATATGTCGAGGTCCCCGCCGCCGAGGTCAGCCTCGACGATGCCATTCGCTCCTACCTGTTCAACGCCCAGCTGGTGACCCCGCCCGACGGCCAGCCGACGCTGATCGTTCCCTCCGAGGCGCGCGACACGCCGAGCGTCTGGGCCTGGCTCCAGCGCCACCTTGCCGGCAATGGCGCGATCCGCCGGGTCGAGGTGGTCGACGTGCGCGAATCGATGGCCAATGGCGGCGGCCCCGCCTGCCTGCGGCTGCGCGTCGTCGCCGACCCCGCGACGGTCGATCCGCGCTTCCTCGTCGACGACGCCAAGCTCGACCGCCTCGCCGAGGTCGTCGCCGCCCACTGGCCCGAGGAGATCGCCCCCGCCGACCTCGGCGAGCCGACGCTGAGCGCCGAGGTCGAGCGCGCCCGGACCGCGCTGCTCGCGGCGCTCGACCTTACCCAGCTCGCCTGAGCCAAAAGTTCCCTCGCATCCCTGTCGGAATAACTGACAGTGTCTCATTATGGTTAACGCAAAAATCCCGGAACTGCGCCGCTGGCACGCCCGTTGCTTAACTATATGTCGATGTTGCAGCGTCTTGCCCGCCCGTTCCTGATCCGCACGCGGCTGGAGGCTTGGGCAGTGACCTGGGCGATCGCCTTGGGCGCCGCCGAACGCGGCAAGCACTACCTCGATCTCTACCCCGGCTGGCTCGGCTGGCTGTTCTTCGGCGTCTGCCTGCTGGTGGTGTTCGTCGCCGGCCCGCGCCTGCTCGACAGCGTCCGTCAGCCCAAGCCGGTGCTGGCCGTCTCGCGGACGGCCCCGCGCCGACTCAATCGTAGTCGACCCACAGCGCACCGTCGCCCCGCCGGCTCAGCGTCACCGAGTTGGTCTCGCAGAGGTTGACCCCCCGCCAGACGAGGTCGGCGCCGCCGGCCCTGGCCCTGACGTCATAAGCGCACAGGTCGGGATCGACCGTCACCTTGGTTCGCGCGCCCGGGCTGAGGCCGGGCGTCAGCCGGCTCCACTCGCCGCCATTCTGCGGCCGCGCCGACACCTCGCTCAGCGGCGCGCCGGTGCCATTCAAGATCGTGATCGAGCGCGGCGCGGCAACCGCCGGCGAGCCCGCCAAAGCCAGCAAAACAGCGATTCTCGAAATCCGCCGCATGCCCGTTCCATAGCCGAAACGGGCCCCGCGCGGGAGTCCGTCAGGCGGCGAGTTTGGTCCCGCGCGGGCCATGGCTGCGGAACAGCACGGTCCCGCTCGACTGGCTCTCGCTCAAGGGCAGCGCGGTCCCGCAGAAGCCGCACTCGGCCAGCATCCGGCCGATCAGCCAGTGGCTGCGGCCGCAGCCCGGGCAGCGGTTCACCGCATTCTCGCGGTAGACGACATGATAGCCACGCGTCGCCGGATCAAACGCTCGGCGCTGATGGTCGGTCTGCTGAAGCATCGTAAGTGTCCCTCTCGCCCAAAAACTCGGTACGCTCCTTCAACGGTCGGTGAACCGTTGGGTTTCATCGATAAACCGAGTTCACCCAACTGTCACCGCGAGAGCACAGGCCTGTCCCGCGTTGGAACGAGCCGTAAGCGGGCTGGGTGGCCTGTGGATATTTACCAGTCGGTAGGACTCTTCACCCATGCTCTGCTAGCAAATCGCGTGGATTCAGCCGGGGACGGGCAGTGGAATCAAATCAGCGTTACTACTTCCGCCGGGCGGCGGAAGAACGGATGGCGGCACAGCGGGCGATGACCGACAATGCCCGCCAATGGCATGCCAAGCTGGCGCAGCAGTTCGCCGCGCGCGCGGCCGAGGCCGAGGGCCTGACCGCCGGACTGTCGGCCGCCTGACCTGTGCAGCCGCGCCGCTCCTGACCTTAGCCGCGGCTAAGCTTTACATTTCGAGCAGCAGCGGCGCATGACGACCCGGCTCGGGTCCTGTCAGCCAGAAGGCCGCTCATGCTCTCGATAATTTTAGTGTTGGCGCTCCAGGCGCTTGCCACGCCGCCGATGCCGGCCTGTTCGACCGCCAAGCCTTCCGGATGCATTGAATCGATCTATTTCGACAGCGGCGAGGGAAGCGCGATCCGGCCCGAATGGCTAGATAGGGTCAAGACTATCGCGTTCCGGCTCCCCACAGATGGTCATCTCCGACTCGATGCCTATACCGACCGTTCGGGCCCGGCGGGCGCCAATCGCCGCATCGCCCGGCAACGCGCCGACGCCGTCCGCGCCGCCTTGCTCCAGCTCGGCGCGAACCCGGTCGCCATCGCGGTCGTTGCGCATGGTGAAGACGACCCGCTGGTCCCCACGCCCGATGGGGTCCGCGAACCGCAGAACCGCCGGGTCGACCTGACGATCATTCCCTGAGTGCATCGATGTGGGAAAATGGCGCGCCCGGAACGATTCGAACGTCCGACCCTCAGATTCGTAGTCTGATGCTCTATCCAGCTGAGCTACGGGCGCTTGCCGTGGGGGGCACTTAGGGGGATGCGCCGGAGGGCGCAACCCCTTGTTGGGAGGGGGCCCGCTCGCCTAAGGCAATCGGCGATGCGCAGCCTCGGCCTCCTCCTCCTCATCGCCGGCCTCGGCGCCTGCAGCACTCCCGGCGACGAGCCGAGCCTGGCGCCCCGCGCCGCCGAGCTGATCGATCCGCGCGTCCCCATCCCTGACACCAGCGGCAGCCTGCCCGCCAGCGGTTCGCTGTCCACGCAACTCCGCAGCCTCGTCGCCCGCGCGCGGTCAGCGCAAGGCGCGGCCGATCGCGCCATCGCCGCGGCGGAAGCGAGCGCGTCGCGCGCCGGGCCGCGGCAAAGCGAAAGCTGGATCGCCGCCCAGCAGCTGCTGTCGGCCGCCATCACCGCCCGCTCACCGGTCACCACCGCGCTGGGCGACATCGACGCGCTGACCTCGCGCTCGGTCAATCAATTGGTCCCGACCGACCTCAAGAATGTCGCCGCCGCCGCGGCGGAGGTCACCGCCATCGACACCCGTCAGGCCGAACGGATCGAGGCGATGCAGCGCCGGCTCGGCAGCTAGGCCAGCGCCGCCGCGCGCGCCGCCGGCCAATCGGCGGCATCGATTGAGTAGACGATCGCCGGGTTGATCTCGCTCGGCGACGGGAAGCGGTGGTCGACGAAGTCGAGGTCTTCGCGCCGGCGCATCCCCAATCGCTCCATCAAACCATAGCTCGGCCGATTTCCCGCCACCGTCATCGCCAGCACCCGGCTCGCGCAATAGCGGCCGAACGCCAGGTCGAGCGAGGCGATCGCCGCTTCCTTGGCATACCCCGCGCCCCACGCATCCTCGCGCAGCCGCCAGCCCACTTCGAATTCACCGTGCAACGGCTCGGCCCCCGGCGCATTGACCCGCTTCAAGCCGCAGAAACCGAGCAAAGCGCCATCGTCCTTGCGCTCGACGATCCAGAAGGTGTGGCCATGATCGCGCTGGAAGCCGTCCATCCGCTCGAACGCGCCGTTGCGGGTCGCCTCGTCCGACACTCCGCCCAGCCAGCGCATCACCGCCGGCGTATTGGTCACCCGGGTGAACTCCTCGCGGTCGCCCGGCCCCCACGTCCGGAGGCGCAGCCGCTCGGTCTCGGCGACCACCTCAACCATGGATCAGCCGCGCCGCGTCGACCGCGTGATAGGTCAGGATGCCAGTCGCCCCCGCCCGCTTGAACGCCAGCAGCGTCTCGAGGATCAACGCGTCGCGCTCGCCCGCACCGGCCGCCGCGGCATGCTCGATCATCGCATATTCGCCGCTCACCTGGTAAGCGAACACCGGCAGCAGGAACTCGCGCTTCACCGCCGCGACAATGTCGAGATAGGGCAGCCCCGGCTTCACCATTACCATGTCGGCCCCCTCGGCAACGTCGAGCGCGACCTCGCGCAGCGCCTCGGCCGCGTTGGCCGGGTCCATCTGGTAGCCGCGCTTGTCGCCCTTCAAGAGCCCGCGCGAGCCGACCGCGTCGCGGAACGGCCCGTAGAAGGCCGAGGCATATTTGGCGGCATAGGCCATGATCGCCGTGTCCTGCCGTCCGCCCTGCTCGAGCGCGGCGCGGATCGCGCCGACCCGCCCGTCCATCATGTCCGACGGGGCGACGATGTCGGCCCCCGCCTCGGCCTGGACCAGCGCCTGCTGGACGAGCACCTCGCTCGTCTCGTCGTTGAGCACCCGGCCCTGGTCGTCGATCAGTCCGTCATGCCCGTGCGCCGTATAGGGGTCGAGCGCGACGTCGGTCAGCACGCCGATCTCGGGACAGGCGTCCTTTACCGCTTTCACCGCGCGGCAGATGAGATTGTCGGGGTTGAGCGCCTCCTCGGCCCGCTCAGACCGCAGCCCGGCCGGCGTGTTCGGAAACAAGGCCACGCACGGAATACCCAGCGCCGCCGCGTCCCTCGCCACCGCCCCGATCCGGTCGACCGACCAGCGGCTGACCCCCGGCAGCGCCGCGATCGGCTCCTCGCAATCATGCCCGTCGCAGACAAACAGCGGCAGGATGAAATCGCTCGGGGCCAGCCGATGCTCAGCGAGCATAACGCGCATCCACGGGCTCGTGCGGCCCCGGCGCATGCGCAACGCGGGAAATGAGGCGGTCATGCTCGCGCCTCTAGCGGGAAAGATGCCGACGCCCAAGCATTGAGCGGCCATGTCCCGACCCCTTCCCAAGCAGGCCGTGCTGATCGTCAACGCCATGAGCCGGCGCGGCGCCGACGCCTTCGACGAAGCGCGCGACCTGCTGACCCAGAAGGGCATCGACCTCATTGCCGCGCACGCGATCACCGATCCCGACCAGTTGCGGCCCACGGTCTGCCAGGCACTCGCCGACCGAGCCCCGATGATCATCGTCGGCGGCGGCGACGGGTCGCTGTCCTCGACGATTGACGACTTCCTCGGCACCGAGACCGTATTCGCCCTCCTTCCGCTCGGCACCGCCAACAGCTTCGCCCGCACCCTCGGCATCCCCCAGGACGTCGCCGGCGCGGTCGAGGTGATCGCCGCCGGCGCCGCGTTGCGGATCGACCTCGGCGTCATCGACGGCGACTATTTCGCCAATGCCGCGGCCATGGGGCTGTCGCCGCTGATCGCCGAGACCGTCCCGCACAAATTGAAGCGCCATCTCGGCATGATCGGCTATCTGCTGTGGGCCGTGAAGGTCGCGTTCCAATTCCAGCCCTTTCGCTTGCAGATCGACGACGGCACCGCCGTGCACCGCGTCTGGGCGACCGAAGCGCGCATCTTCAATGGCCGCTTTCATGGCGGGGTCGAGCTGACCGACAACGCCTGCGTCCAGAGCGGCCGGATCATGGTCCAGGCGGTCACCGGTCGCAGCCTGCTCGGCCTCGCCTGGAGCTGGTTCACGACCCTCTTCAAGCTGCGCGCGCGCAAGCAGACGGTGAGCGAGTTCCACGGCACCAAGCTCAAGCTCTCGGCCCGCCCGCAGCAGAAGATCTCGGTCGATGGCGAGCTGTGCGCCAAGACGCCGTGCGAGGTCTCAGTGGCGCGGGCCGCGGTGTGGGTGGCGGCGCCCGCCTAGGCGCTCGGGTTGAGCCGGCCGCCCGCCTCACCCGCGGTCTCGGCGAGCTCGACGCATTCGTCTTCGGAGGCCGGCACCAGCAATTTGATCTTCCGCCAGTCGCCCTTGAAATAATAAGCCGCCGCCAGCGCGAGGTTGGACAGCGAGCTGACCGGAAAGCTCAGCCATAGCGCATCGGCGCCAAGATACGGCCGCGCCAGCAGGATGAACCCCAGCCGCACCGGGATCAGCCCGATGCACAGGATCACCAGCGGCCCGACCACCGCGCCGTTCGCGCGCACCGTGCCGAACAGCACCAGCGTCACCCCGAACAGCAGGAAGCTCCAGGTCGCCATCAGCTGGATGTGCCGGGCGATCGGCATCGCCGGGCTGTTCGCCCCGAGGAACAGCGACAAAGCGGTGCGGTCGGCGGCGGCGAGCAGCACCACCAACACGCCCGTCAGCACCAGCGCCGTCAGCACGCCCGAACGGGTGATCCGCCCCACCCGCTCCCACTTGCCCGCGCCGATATTCTGCGCCGCCATCGCGCTGACCGCCGCGCCGACCGCCATCGCCGGCATCTGCAGATAGGTCCACAGCTGCATCGCCACCCCGAAGGCGGCGGTGGTGTCGACCCCCTCGCGATTGACCAGCCCCAACAGCGCCAGCCCCGAGGCCGAGATGACGATCATCTGCAGCCCCATCGGCAGCCCCTTCTTGAGGATGATTCGGAGCAGCGCCGGGTCGGGCCTCAGAAAAGCGAGCTCATGCCCGCGCAGCCGCAGCGGCAGGTCGCGGGCGTAAATGTAGATCACCAGCCCGATCAGCGCGGTCGTATTGGCGATCACCGTCGCCGTCGCCGAGCCGGCGATGCCGAGCTTCGGGAACGGCCCGATCCCGGCGATGAAGAAGGGGTTCAGCCCGCTGTCGAGCACCACCGAGAGGATCATGAACCACAAGGGCGTCAGACTGTCCCCGCCCCCGCGCAGTGCCATCATCAACAGCACCAGCATCAGCCCGCCCGGCATCGAGAGGAAGATAACCCGCAGATAAGCCAGTGCCAGCGGCCTCGCCGCCTCGGGCGTCGCCAGCAGCGCCAGCAGTTGCGGGGCGAAGATCCACCCCAGCACCGCCACCGCGATCGCCACCAGGCTGAACGCGCCGATCGCGGTCCCGATCACCCGCCGCGCTTCCTCGACGTCGCGGCGCCCAAACGCCTGCCCGATCAGGATGGTCGAGGCCATGCCGAAGCCGAACACGAAGCTCATCAGCAGGAACATCGTCATGTTGGCATTGCTGGTCGCCGCCAGCGCCCCCTCGCCGAGGAAGCGCCCCACCCACACCGTGTTGATCGACCCGTTCAGCGATTGGAGCACGCTGCTGCCGAGCGTCGGCAACGCGAAGGCGATCAGCGTCCTGGTGATCGGCCCCTGCGTCAGGTCCCGCCCGCCGCGTCGCGGGGCGGGTGCGGCGGGAGCGGGTTCGGCGTCGGCCATTCTATTCGTCTCCGTCATGCCGGACTTGATCCGGCATCCACCTGTTCTTGTCGTCCGGAATGAAGGCAGGTGGACCCCGGCTCAAGGCCGGGGTGGCGGCCGTCCCTCACCCCAACCGCGCCAACGCCGCGCCCAGCCGTTCGGCCTCCGCCGCGCGCGCCTCATGGTCCGCCCGCGCCTTCTCCACCGCCTCGGGCTTGGCCCGCTCGGTAAAGCTCGGATTGCCGAGCCGCGCCGCCAGCCCGTCGCGATCCTTTTCCGCCACGGCGATCGCCTTGGCCAACCGCGCGCGCTCGGCGTCGAGGTCGATCACCCCTTCGAGCGGCAGTGCATAGGTTAGCCCGTCAACTACCACCTGCGCCGCGCCGGTCCCGGCGAAGGCCGAGCGCTGGATTGCCTCGAGCCGCGCCAACCGGCTCAGCGTGGCAAATTGGCGGTCGAGCCGCGCGGTGACATCCTCGCCGCCCTCGCCCGCGAACAATTGCAGCTTCGCCCCCGGCGGCACGCTCAGCTCGGTCCGCGCCGAACGCACCTCGCCGACCAGCCGGATCAGCCAGTCGATCTCGCCCTTCGCCGCCGCATCGATCGCCGCCTCCGGCGCGGGCCATTTGGCGACGATGAGATCGTACGGCCGCTCACCCACGCCGTGCCACAGTTCCTCGGTTACGAACGGCATGAACGGGTGGAGCATCACCAAGATCTGGTCGAACACCCACCCCGCGACCGCCTTGGTCTCCTCGTCGAAGGCGCCCTTGATCAGCTCGACATACCAGTCGCAGAAGGTGCCCCAGGCGAAGTGATAGACCGCATCGGCCATCCCGTCGAAGCGCAACTCGTCGAACGCGCGGTCGAGCCGGCCCAGCGTCTCCACCACCTCGCCGATGATCCAGCGGTTGACCGGCAGCGTCGCGGGGGGCGCCGCGATCGACTGCGACGGCCCGACCCCGTTCATCTGCAGGAAGCGCGCGGCATTCCACAGCTTGGTCGCGAAGTTGCGATAGCCCTCGACGCGCTTCTCATCCAACTTGATGTCGCGCCCCTGGCTCTCCATCGCGGTCAGCGTAAAGCGCAGCGCGTCGGCGCCGTAGCGGTCGATCAGCCCGAGCGGGTCGACCGTATTGCCCTTGGACTTGGACATCTTCTGGCCCTGCGCGTCGCGCACCAGCCCGTGAAGGTAGAGCGTGCGCCACGGCACCTCGTCCATGAACTCCAGCCCCTGCATCGCCATCCGCGCGTCCCAGAAGAACAGGATGTCGAAGCCTGAGATGAGCACGTCGTTCGGATAATGGCGCTTGAGGTCCGCCGTCTGCTCGGGCCAGCCGAGCGTCGCGAACGGCCACAGCGCCGAGCTGAACCAGGTGTCGAGCACGTCCTCGTCCTGCCGCAGCGGGCGGTCGTCCCCCGCCAGCGCACGCGCCTCCTCCTCGCTCGCCGCGACGAAGATCGTGCCCTGCTCGTCGAACCACGCCGGGATCCGGTGCCCCCACCACAGCTGGCGGCTGATGCACCACGGCTGGATATTCTCGAGCCAAATATACCAGGTCTTGGCCCAGCTCTCCGGCACGATCTTGATCGCGCCCGAGCGGGTCGCCGCCATCGCCCGCTCGGCGAGCGGCGCCACGTCGAAATACCATTGGTCGGTCAGCCACGGCTCGATCACCACGCCCGAGCGGTCGCCGAACGGGGTGGCGATGGTGCGGTCCTCGACCTTGACCAAGGCGCCCTCGGCCTCGAGCCGGGCGACCACCGCCGTGCGCGCGTCGTCGCGGTCGAGCCCGATGAGCTCGCCCGGCACCAGCCCGTCGGCGGTCTGCACCACCTTCGCCGAGGCATCGAACATGTTGAGCATGTCGCGCGCGAGCATTCCGGCGCGCTTGCCGACCTCGAAATCGTTGAAGTCGTGTCCCGGCGTCACCTTGACCGCGCCGCTGCCAAGCTCGGGATCGGCATGCTCGTCGGCGACGATCGGAATGAGGCGCCCGGTGATCGGCAGCCTGACCTGCTTGCCGAGCAGCGCGCTGTAACGCTCGTCGCTCGGATGCACCGCCACCGCCATGTCGGCGAGCATCGTCTCGGGCCGCGTCGTCGCCACCTCGATCTGCCCGCTGCCGTCCGCCAGCGGATAGCGCAGCGTCCAGAACTTGCCCTGCAATTCGCGGGTCTCGACCTCGAGGTCGCTTATCGCGCTCTGGAAACGCGGATCCCAGTTCACCAGCCGCTTGTCGCGGTAGATGCGGCCGCGCTTGTGCAGCTCGACGAAAACCTTGGTCACCGCGGCCGAGAAACCCTCGTCCATGGTAAAGCGCTCATTCGACCAGTCGCACGAGGCCCCCAGCCGCCGCAGCTGGCGCGTGATCTGCCCGCCGCTCTCACCCTTCCACTGCCACACCCGCTCGAGGAACGCCTCGCGGCCGAGGTCGGCGCGCTTCTTCTGCTCGAGGTCGAGCTGACGTTCGACCACCATCTGCGTCGCGATCCCGGCATGGTCGGTGCCGACGACCCATAAGGAGTCCTTGCCCTGCATCCGCGCCCGGCGGACAAGGATATCCTGCAGCGTATTGTCGAGCGCATGGCCGATGTGGAGCGAGCCCGTCACATTGGGCGGCGGCATGACGATGGTGAACGGCTCGGCGCCCTCCCGCTGCGGGCGGAACTGGCCGGTCTTTTCCCAATGGTCGTACCAGCGGGCCTCGATCGGGCCCGGCTCGAAGGTCTTCGGCAATTCGCTCATGTCCGCGCGGTTAGACGCCCGCGCTCCGCGCTTCAACCGTGCGGCGCCGCCCGCTTGCCAGCACCGCCGCGCCGTATCACACTCGCTTGAGAACGTTCACAGGGGAGCACGAGGATGCGCAAGGCGGCGATGGTGGCACTGGCGTCGCTGGCCCTCGGGGGCGCGGCGCCGCCGCCCACCCCCGGCTTCCTCGACGCCCGCGGGACCGAGATCGTCGACCGCGCCGGCCGCCCCATCCTCCTCCGCGCGGTCGGGCTCGGCGGATGGATGCTGCAGGAAGGCTATATGCTCCAGCTTGGCGAGCTCGGGCAGCAGCACGTCATCCACCAGCGGCTCGCCGCGCTGGTCGGCCAGCCCGCGGTCGACCGCTTCGCCACCGCCTGGCTCGACCACCAGACCACCCGCGGCGACTTGGAACTGCTTCACCGCTGGGGTTTCAACGCGGTCCGCCTGCCGCTCCACCACGCCTTGTTCATGGACCCCGCCGCCCCCACCGGCACGATCCGCTGGCGCGCCGACGGCTTCCGCCGCACCGACCAATTACTCCAATGGGCCGCTGCCAACCACATCTGGGTGATCCTCGACCTCCACGCCGCGCCGGGCGGCCAGGGCACCGACCTCGCCATCGCCGACCGCGATCCGAACACGCCCTCGCTATGGCAGAGCGAGGAGAACCAGCGCCGCACCGTCGCGCTGTGGCGCGCGCTCGCCCGGCGCTACGCCGGCAACCCGTGGGTCGGCGCCTATGACATCTTGAACGAGCCCAACTGGGATTTCGACGGCAGCGGCGGCCACGGCTGCAACGACCATAAGAACGCGCCGATCAAAGCGCTCTACCGCCGCATCACCGCCGCCATCCGCGAAAGCGACCGCGGCCACCTCATCCTCATCGAGGGCAATTGCTGGGGCAACAACTACGACGGCATCGCCCCCGACTGGGACCCGCGGCTGGTCTTGAGCTTCCACAAATATTGGAATCGCAATGACCCCGCCTCGATCGCCAAGATGGTCGCCCTGCGCAGTGCCACCGGCCGCCCGGTATGGGTCGGCGAGACCGGCGAGAATAGCAACGCCTGGGGCCGCGACGTCGTCCGGCTGCTCGAAGCCAACCGCGTCGGCTGGGCATGGTGGCCGCTCAAGAAGATCGGCCACAGCAACCCGCTCGAAATCGTCGCCAACCCCGGCTGGACGAAAGTCGTCGCCTACCTCACCGGCAAGGGACCCAGGCCCTCGCCCGCCGCCGCCCGCGCGGCGATGATGCAGCTCGCCACCTACGACGTCGACGTCCGCTTCAACCGCCAGCATCCCGACGTCGTCGACGCGCTGATGCGCCAGCCGCACGACGATCGCGCGCTTCCCTTCCGCCCCCGTCGGCTCGGCCCCGCCGCGCTGACCATCCGCGCCGCCGACTATGACCTCGGCGCACCGGGAATCGCCTACGTCGACCGGGTCGACGCCGACTATCACGTCGCCACCGGCGGCGAGCGGACCGAGTGGAACGACGGCAAGACCTATCGCAACGACGGCGTCGACCTCGCCCGCGACGCGACCGGCCAGCCCTATGTCACCGCCTTCGAAGCCGGCGAGTGGCTCCAATACAGCCTCGACGCGGCGGCCAGCGGCCAGCGCGCCCTGACCCTGACGCTCCGCGCGCCCGCCCCGGCCACCGTCACCATCGCGGCAAACGGCGGCGCTCCAACAGTCCGGACGGTGAAACCCGGTCAGGCGTGGCAGCAGGTCACAATCCCGGTCGTCCTCCGCCCCGGCCGCAACCGCTTGCGCGTCGCGGTCAGCGGCGGCCAAATCGACCTAGCCGCGCTCACCCTTCGTCGGCGCTGACGGCGCCGGCGCGGCGGCGACCGGAGCCCCGGCTCCCGTCCCCGTCCACCGGTTCATCCAGCCCTGCACCTCGCGGTACCACTGGATCGAATCCTGCGGCTTCAGCACCCAGTGATTCTCTTCCGGAAAGACGATCAGCCGCGACGGAATGTCGCGCCGCTGAAGCGCGGTGAAGGCGGCGATCCCCTGCGTGTAGGGAATGCGGAAGTCCTTCTCGCCGGTGATCACCAGCTGCGGCGTCTTCCACTGCGCGACATGGTTGACCGGATTCCACCGCTCGAACGCGGCCGGGTCCTCATAATAGGCCTTGCCGCCATGCTCCCACTCGTCGAACCACAATTCCTCGGTCTCATAGGCCATGGCGCGGGCGTCGAACACGCCGTCATGCTGGACGATGCACTTGAACCGGTCGGGCCAATTCCCCTCGATCCAGTTCATCATGTAGCCGCCGTAGCTCGCACCCAGCGCGCAGGCATTGTCGGCCTGGAGCTGGCGGTCGTTGGCCGTCGCGTAGGCCAGCCCCTTCTGCAGATCCTCGAGCGGCCAGCCGCCCCAATTGTTGCGGATCGCGTCGGTGAAGGCCTGGCCGTAGCCGGTGCTCCCGTGGAAATCGACGCTGACGACGCCATAGCCCATCGAGGCGAACACGCGCGGGTTCCACCGATAGGACCAGCCGTTGCCAAAGCTCCCCTGCGGCCCGCCGTGGACGACGAAGGCGATCGGCAGCGTCTGCCCCGCCGCGACGTGCGGCTTGATCTTGATCCCCCACACCTTGTCGTTGTTGGCGCCGGTGAAACTGAACCGCTCGACCGTGACGGGATCAAGCTGGGCAAGCAGGTCGCGGTTGACGTTGGTCAGCTGCACCGGCCGGCCCCGCCCGCGCAGCTGATAGAGGTCGTCGGGCGCCAGGATGTTGTTCGACGCGTAGAGCACCGACCCGTCGCGCAGCGCATGGACGCTCCCCGCATGGCCCTCGCCGGTCAGCCGCGTCACCCGCCCGCTCGCCACTTCGACCCGGAAGATCGGCGCCTCGAGCGTGTCGTCGGCGGTGACCAGGATCGAACGGCTGTCGGGCGCCCATTCGATCGACCCGACCGAGCGGTCCCACCCCTGCGTCACCGCGCGGGTCTGCCCGCTGGCGAGGTCGCGCAGCATCAGCACCTGGCGGTCGGCCTCATAGCCTTCGCGCGCCATCGAGAAATAAGCCAGCGTCCGCCCATCGGGCGAGACGGTCGGCAGATTGTCCGTGCCGCGATTGGCGGCGGTCAGGTTGGTCGGCTGCGCCGAGCCGTCGGCCGGCACGCTGAAGATGTCGAGGTTGGTCGACTTGGGCTCGATCCGTCCCGCCTCGCGCAGCGCGAAGAAGACGGTGCGCCCGTCCTTGGACCAGCTCAATTCCTCGCCTCCGCCGAACGGCTTCGATGGCGTGTCGCCGACCAGCCCGCCGGTCAGCCGGACGCCCTGCCCGGTCAGCCGCCCGCCCTGCAGCGGGAAGCTGTAGAGCCGGCTGCGCGTCCCCGGCTCGGCCCACGTATCCCAGTGCCGCACGAACAACTGGTCGTAGGTCCGCCCCGCGCCACCCGGCTTGGCGGCGAAGCGCACGGTCGAGCAGGCAAGGTCCGGACAATCCTTCTGGTCGGCCCATACCAGCACCCGGTCGCCGGTCGGCGACAGCTTGAACCCGCCGATATCCGCGCCGAAGTCGCTGATCCGCGTCGCCGCGCCGCCGACCGGCATCCGGAACAGCTGGTCGTGGTCGCCGTCGGCCTTGAGGAAATAAAGCGCGCCATCGGGCCCGAACGCGGCGTCATGCCCGCCCGCGGCCCCAGCCAGCGGCTGCGGCACCGCGCCCGCTCGGCCCATCTCGAGCGTGTAAAGCGCGTTGCTGCGCTTGTTGTTGGCAAGGTCGGTGGTGGTCGACAGGCTCAGCACCGCGGTGCGCCCGTCGGGCGACACGTCGAGCAGCGCCAGCCGGTGCATCATCTGCATGTCGGTGGCGGTCATCGGCCGCGCGGCGACGGCGCTGGGGCTAAGGAAAGCGGCAAGCGCCGCGGCGGCGAGCAGGTGGGTTCTGGTCATGGTGGCAGGGCGTAGCACTGCCGTAATGAACCGCAAGATGCGCTAGAAGCGCTGGCCCGTAATCCGCCCGATCTCGCGCTTGACCTGTTCCTCGATGACGCGCGGCAAATGCTCGTCGAGCCAGTCCTTGAGCATCGGACGCATCATCTCGCGCACCATCCGCTCGAACGGGTTCTGATCGCTCGGCGGCGACGGCGGCGGCGCGCTCGCAGCCTGCTGCAGCTCGGCCAGCCTTGCGCGGGTCGTCTCGGCGGTGACCTCGCTGATCAGCGGCTCGCCCGCCTGCTCCTCGTGAGGCACGTCGACCAGCGGCGCGGTCAAGTCGATCATCGGCAGCCCGATGTCCTCGATGAACGGCTGGTCGAGCTCGAGCACCGGGTCGTTGTCGACCCCGCTCTCTCCCGCAGCCGACTCGGCCGGCGGCGGCGCGGCGGCCTTGCTCGCCGCCCGCTGCCCCTTGTCCTCGGCCATCACGCGCTTGATGGCCGCGAGTGCCTGCTCCATCGACGGATCGGTCTGGTCCTGCATGGCGCCGACGGTAGCCTTAGCGCGGCGGCCCCGCCACCCCCGGCTGCATCGGCTGCACCGGAGTGGCCAGCGGCTGCGCTTCCGACGGGGTCAGCGTCCGCGTCGACACCACCGTGTAGCGCGGGTCGTGCGCCCAGTCGCTCCAGCTCTTCACCGTGTGGCGATAGCTGCCCGTGGGGTCGTAGAGCGGCCCGCCGTCGAGCCCGAGCGTGTCGGCCTGCGCCTGGCCCATCGCGTTCAGCAGCTGGAAGCCGGCGACATAAGCGTCGCGCCGGGCGGTCACCAGCGAGCTTTGCGCGTTGAGCAATTCCTGCTCGGCGTTCAAAACTTCGATGACCGTGCGGGTGCCGACCGAACGCTCGGCCCGCGCGCCTTCGAGCGCGAGCTGGTTGGCGCTAACCGCCACCTGGTTCGACTGGATCGCGCGCTGCGCCGCGGTGTAGGCGGCCCACGCCGACTGCGCGTTGGCGACCACCGCGCGCTCGGTCCCGACCACCTGCTCGAGCGCCTGGCCCTCGAACGCCTGCGCCTGGCGGATCTGCGCCGCGGGCAGGCCGCCCTGGTAGAGCGGGATGCGGGTGTTGACGCCGACCGTGGTCTGCGTGCCCGAGCGCGGAATGCCGACCACGCTGGTCCCGCCGAGCGCGTTCACATAATCGCCCGACGCGGTCGCCGAGACGGTCGGCAGCAGGCTGGCGCGGGCGGTGCGGACGTCATACCCGGCGGCGGTGGCGGCGCGGGTCACCGCGATCAGGTCGGGGTTGTTGGCAAGCGCGATCCGCACCGCCTCGTCGCCGGTCGCCGGAAGCGGCGGCAGCGGCGGCGGCGGCTGCAGCTGGTCGGGCCGGCGCCCGATCACCCGCCGATAATTCTCCTCGCTCGCGGAAAGCCGGGCGCTGACCGTCTCGAACTGCGCGCGCGCCAGGCTCAGGCGCGCTTCCGACTGCGCGACGTCGGTGCGGGTCACGTCGCCGATCTGGAAGCGGTCGCGGGTCGACTCGAGGTCGGTCGACAGCACCTTGATCTGGTTCTGGTTGAGTTCGACGATCGCGCGGTCGCGGATCACGTCCATGTAGGCCGAGGTCGCGTCGGTGAACGTGTCGCCCTCGACCGCCCGCAGCGTCGCCCGGCCCGCTTCGACCCGGGTCTTGGCGGCGGCGATCGAGTTCTTGACCCTCCCGCCCTGGAACAGCGGCAGGCTGAGGTCGAGCCCGCCCGAAATCGTCGGCCCCTTGGTCTGGGTCGAGACCAGCACGCCCGAGCGGGTGAGGTCGCGGTTGACCCCTACCGTCGCCGCCACCTGCGGCCGGGCCCCGGCGCGGGCGATCGCGACCGTCGCGTCGGTCCCGCGCAGTGCCTCGCGCTGGGCGTTCAGGGTCGGATTGTTGCGATAGGTCGAGACCAGCGCGTCGCGCAGGGTGTCGGCAAGCGCCGGCGTGGCCAGGCTGGCCAATGCGGCGGTAGCGAGAAGGAAGCGCTTCAAAGCGGGAAACTCCTAGAAAACGAACGCGCGGGGACGCTCAAACCCGGGCAGCGGCCCGGCCGCCGCGTCGGCGATCGAGCGGGTTCCGAAACCCCCGCTCGAGCGCCGGCCGACCACCAGCCGCTGGACCCCATTTTCGATCAGACAGGTGCCGAGCCGACCGCCCTCGCGCAGCTGGGCGATGATGGTGCCGGGCACGAGCTCGACCGCCCCGTCGAGGATGATGAGATCGTAGGGTCCACCGCCCACCAGCCCTTCGGCAAGATCGCCGTCGGCGCGCAAATTGGTGTTGAGGCCCATTTGCGCAAGGACTGCCGCCGCATAAGCCGGCGCGGTGCCGATCACCAAGGCCTGCTCGCCGGCCCGCGGCTCGAGTTCGGTCAGCATCCGCCCGAGCGTCGCGGGCGGGCTTAAGGTACGCCCGTCGCCGAGGTCGAGGATGCGGTCGTTGTAGGCGATCGGCTGCAGCGCGGCGGGCACGAATTGCTCGCGCGGCACGCTGGCCATCGCCGCGATGACGCGCGGATCGGTCACCGCCTGCGGGCGTAGCTGGCTGTCCACCATGGCGCGGCGGGCGGTTGCGTAGTCCATGAAACCCCTCGGTCGGCTGCTGTGTTATGCTGTTAAAACAGCCGGTGCAACCGTCCTTACACGCGAGCGGGGCGGCTTCTCAAGCGTTGCCCACGCGCTTCGTCGAAGCGGGCCGTCGCCCGCTCGAATGGCGTGGTGAGTTTCTCACAAAGGCAGCACCGCGACGCGGGTGCCGGCGGCGAGCGCGCCCGTCCCCGCCGCCACCCGCACCAGCAGGTCGGCGCTCGCCGGGGTCCGCTGCCCGTTCGAATCCTGATGGTCGGCGAGCGCCACCGACCCATCGCCATCGAACCCGCGCAAGAATGTCTCGCGGTCGCCGACGGGCGCGAGCTCGGCGGCCAGCGCCCGCTCGCCAAAGCGCAGCGCCTCGCCGAACGCGCGTCCGCCCAATCCACACAGCAAGGGCGCGAGAAACAGCCGCGCCGTCACCAGGGCCGAGGTCGGATTGCCCGGCAATCCGAGCACCGACTTGCCCCGCGCCGGCCCGGCCCACACCGGCTTGCCCGGTTTCATCGCCACCTTGGAGAAGAGCAATTCCCCGCCCAGCGCGGCGAAGATCGCCTTGGCGAAATCCTTTTCACCGACCGACGCCCCGCCGCTGATCACCAGCACGTCGCTCGCGTCGAGCAGCGCCCCGGCAATCCCCACCGAGGCGTCGAGATCGTCGCCGAGCCGCTCGACCCGCCCGACTGTCCCGCCCCATGTTTCGACCAGCGCGGCCAGCGCGGCGGAGACGCTGTCGGGCACCGCCGCCACCGTCGCCGCCGCCTCGCCGGGCGCGACCAGCTCGTCACCGGTCACCAGCAACCCGACCCGCGGCCGCCGCCACACCGTCACGCTTCCCGCGTCGCCGCCGCCAGCCGCCATCAGCGCTCCCGGGGTCAGCCGCTGCCCCACTTCGAGCAGCGTCTCACCAGCCCGGAAATCGCTCCCCCGCGGGCGGACGAAGCGCGGACCCGCCGGCACACCGCGAAACCGCGCCACCCCGTCGGCCTCGTCGACCTCTTCCTGGATCACTACCCGATCGGCCCCGGCCGGCAGCGCCGCGCCGGTGAACAGCCGCACGCAGCTGCCCGGCGCCAACTCCCCGTCGAACGGCGCCCCTGGATAGCTCTTCCCAACGATCGGCAGCGCGGCGCCCGCCGCCACTTCGGCCTCGCGCACCGCATAGCCGTCCATCGCCGACACGTCCGCGCGCGGCGAATCGATCCCCGCCACCACCGGCGCGGCGAGCACCCGCCCGGCCGCTTCCGCCAGCGCCACCTCCTCACTCCCCAGCGTTCGCGCCAGCGTCGCCAGCAGCGCCGCCGCCTCGTCAAATCCGATCATGCCCAGTCGCCCGACCGCCCGCCGCTCTTGGCGACCACCCGCACCCCGCCGATGGCCATCGTCCGGTCGACCGCCTTCAGCATATCGAACAACGTCAGCGCGGCGACGCTGACCGCGGTCAGCGCTTCCATCTCCACCCCGGTCCGCCCGCTGGTCCGAACCTCGGCTGCGATCCGGAAGCCGGGCAGCTCCGCATCGGCAACGATCGTCACTTCAACCTTGCTCAGCGGGAGCGGGTGACACAGCGGAATGAGCTCGGCGGTCCGTTTGGCCCCCATCACCCCCGCCAGCTCGGCGGTCGCCACCACCGCCCCCTTGGGCGCGCGTCCCTCGGCGACGATCCGCAGCGTCTCAGCGGCGCAACTGAGCTCGCCCTCGGCGCGCGCGGTGCGATAGGTGACCGGCTTGTCGCCGACATCGACCATCCGCGCCCGGCCGTCGTCGCCGACATGGCTGAGCCCGCTCAATGCGTCACCGCATCGCTCAACCGCGGCAGCAGCCCGGGCAGCGAGCAGGGCCGGTAGCGGCTGTCCAACTCCTCCCCCAGCACCAGGTCCCACGCATCGCGGCAGGCGCCGGTCGACCCCGGCAGGCAGAAGATGAACGCATCGCCCATCTGCCCGGCAAAGCAGCGCGACTGGAGCGTCGACACCCCGACCGTCGTCCGGCTCGCCTGGTGGAACAGCACCGCAAACCCCTCCATCGTCCGCCGCAGCAACGGCTGGATCGCTTCCGGGGTGACGTCGCGCGGCGCGAAGCCGGTGCCGCCGGTGGTCAGGATGACGTCGACCTTCCCGTCGTCGACCCACCCGCGCACCGCGCCCTGGATCGCCGCCACCTCGTCGGGGACGATCGCCTTGCCCGCCAGCTCGTGCCCCGCGCCGGTCAGCCGCTCGACCAATGTCGCCCCGCTCTTGTCGGTCTCCTCGGTCCGCGTGTCGGACACCGTCAGCACCGCGATCCGCAGCGCATGGAACGGCAAGCTCTCGTCGATCCGTCCGCCCAAACTCAATCCTCCCATCGCGCGCGGTCCGAGTGATCGCCAGCGCACGGCTCGATCCAGCGCCGTCCTCTCGGGCCTTCCTCGCGCTTCCACAACACCGCTTCCGTCTTGAGGCGATCCATCAGCTGGTCAACCGCGTCGAACGCCGCGCGGCGATGCGCGGCCGCCGCCGCCACCCACACGATCGCCTCCCCCGGCGCCACCGCCCCCGCGCGATGGATCACCTGCAGCAAGTCGACCGGGCAGTGCGCCGCCGTCCGCTCGGCGAGCTCGCGCAACGATTCGGCGGTCCGCTCGGGATGATGCTCGAGCACCAGCCGCTCCAATGCCGCCCCCTCGGCGTCCGCCCCGCGCATCCGCCCGGTGAAGCTGACCACCGCCCCGCTGGTCGCCGGCACCGCCGCGACGAAGGCGCGATAGAGCGCCGCCTCGTCGAACGGCGTCAGGACCAGCTCGGTCACGATCCGCGTCATCCGCCCGAAACCGGCGGCCAGAATTCGACGATCTCATCGCCCGCCAGCCACTGCTCCGGCCCGACGAAGTCACGCCCGACACAGGTCCGCACGCCCGGCCCCGCCAGCGCCGCGCCGAGCCCGGCCTCGGCCCCCAGCCGCTCGATCAGCGCCGCCACCGTGCCGCCCTCGCCGGGCCAGTCGAGCGCGCGCTCGCGCCCCGCCAGATCCGCCAATAGTCCGAAGAACCGCACTCGCATGAAGCGCCCCTAGCCTGCCCGGCGCGCCACGTCGCCTGCCAGCCACGCGTCGAGGCTGCGGCGGACCTCGTCCACCACCGCCGCCTCGTCCGACGCATGCGCCAGCACGAACGCCCCCTGCAGCGCGGCGACCACGAACAAAGCGTGGCGCGCCGCTTGGCCGTCGCCCGCCTCGCCAAGCTGCCGCTCGACCCACGCCGTCAGCCGCTTGAGCGGCGCCGCCGCCAGCGCCGGTTCGGCCCCCATCTGCCGCAGGTCGCGCGCGATCCCCGCCAGGGGACAGCCATACGCCGCATAGTTGGCGCCTCGCCCCGCCGCCCGCTCGAGTAGCAGCCCCAGCCGTTCGCGCGGGTCGGCACTCGCCGCCTCGAGTTCACCCAGCGACGCCTCGATCCGCGCCGTCCAGTCGGCGACCACCGCCTCGGCCAGCGCATCCTTGGTCCGGAAGTAATAGAACATGTTGCCCGGCGGCACGTCGGCGCCCCGCGCGACGTCGGCCAGCGCGGTCGCCGGCACGCCGCGGCGGTGGAACTGCTCGGCCGCCGCCGCGACCAGCCGTTGCCGCCGCACCGCGCCGCGTCCTTCGATTTCGTGAGCCCGTCCCATAAGTAAGTTGACTGACTTAGTGGCTTTCCCTACCCCCGGCAAGCAAGGAGTCGCTTCATGCTCACGCGTCCGCCGGGGATTGCCCTCAGGTCAGCCAGCCGCTGACATGGCGACCGTGCTCGACTCGCCCCTGCCCGAACCGAGGCCCGAACCGCCGGCCGCTCCGGCACCCGCCGACGCCCCCCGCGGCGGCGACCTCGTCAAGCGACACCGCCTGTCGACCCGCCTGTGGCACTGGGTCAACGCCATCACCCTCCTCGTCATGCTGATGAGCGGGCTGATGATCTTCAACGCCCACCCCCGCCTCTACTGGGGCCAATATGGCGCCAACTACGACCGCGCCTGGCTCGAGATCGGCAGTGTGGGTGAGCGCGGCTTCGCCCGCGTCGGCCCGCTCAAGGTCGAGACCACCGGCGTGCTCGGCGTGTGGAAGGCCGAGAACGGCACCGTCCAGCACCGCGCCTTCCCCCACTGGGCGACTATTCCCTCGAGCTACAGCCTCGCCGACGCGCGCATCTGGCACCTCGCCTTCGCCTGGGTGCTGGCGCTCGGCCTCACCGCCTACATGATCGTCTCGCTGGTCAACCGCCACTTCCAGCAGGACCTGCGGATTCGCGCCGCCGAGGTCGCGCCGCGCCACCTGTGGCACGACATCAAGGACCATGCCCGGCTGCGCTTCCCGACCGGGATCGCGGCGCTGCGCTACAACATCCTCCAGAAGCTCGCCTACGCCGGGGTGCTGTTCGTCCTCCTCCCGCTGATCATCTTCACCGGCATGACTATGAGCCCCGCGCTCGATTCGGGCTGGTCCTTCCTCATCGACCTGTTCGGCGGCCGCCAATCGGCACGCTCGCTCCACTTCATCGCGGCCGTCCTGCTGGTCGGCTTCTTCATCGTCCACATCGTGATGGTGGTGCTCGCCGGGCCGATCAACGAGGTCCGCTCGATGATCACCGGCCGCTATCGCCTGCCGAAGGAAAGGGACCCGGAATGAGCGATCCCGTTCTCGACCGGCGGACCCTCGTCCGCGGCCTCGCGCTCGGCGCCGGCAGCCTGACGCTGGCGGGCTGCGACAAGCTCTACGCCGTCCCCCAGTTCAAGCACCTGCTGCAAAGCGCCGAGGGGCTTCACTACCGCACCCACCGGCTGATCGCCGGGTGCGACGCGCTCGCCCGCGAATATGACGCCGCCGACATGTCGCCGATCTTCCGCGTCAACGGCAATTCGATGCCCGCCGCCGCCGCCTATCAGGCCCATGCCGCCGCCAATTTCACCGACTGGCGCTTGGTCGTCGACGGCCTCGTCGCGCATCCGCTCCAGCTCACCCTCGCCCAGCTCCACGCTGCCCCGCAACGCGCGCAGATCACCCGCCACGATTGCGTCGAGGGGTGGAGCGCGATCGGCAAGTGGCAGGGGCCCCAGCTCGGCGCCGTGCTCCGCGCCGCCGGCCTGTCGAGCCGTGCCAACTTCATCGTCTTCCACTGCGCCGACGACAGCGGCGGGCGCCCCTATTACGAATCGATCGACATCGTCGACGCCTTCCACCCGCAGACCATCCTCGCCACCCACATGAACGACCAGCCGCTGGCGGTCCCCCACGGCGCCCCGATCCGCCTCCGGGTCGAACGCCAACTCGGCTACAAACAGGCCAAGTTCGTCATGCGGATCGAGGCGCGCGAGCGGCTCGACGACCTGTTCGGCGGCAAGGGCGGCTATTGGGAGGATAGCGCCGGCTACGCCTGGTATGCCGGTATCTGACGTGCGCCGCGCCGCCCTGCTCATCGCCGCCCTGCTGACCGGCTGCTCGTCGAGCAGCGGCCAGCCGATGCGCGACGCGCCCGCCAAGCCGGCCTCCCCGCCCATCGCCGGCGACGCCCGCCACCCCCGCGTCATTGAGCTGTTCCAGAGCCAGGGCTGCTCCTCCTGCCCGCCCGCCAATGCCAATCTGAACCGGATCGCCGACCGCCCCGACGTCCTCGCGCTCAGTTTCGCGGTGACCTATTGGGACCAGCTCGGCTGGAAGGACCGCTTCGCCAGCCCTGCCTTCACCCGCCGCCAATGGGACTATGCCCACGCCGGCGGCCGCAACCAGGTCGCGACCCCGCAGATGATCTGGAACGGCCGCCAGGCGATCGTCGGCGGCAATCCCAGACAGGTCGACCAGCTCCTCCGCACCACGCCCCCGCTCACCGCCGGCCCGGCGATCGACGCCGCGCCGGGCGCGATCAACATCGGCCCCGGCAAGCCCACCCAGCCCGCCACCGTCTGGCTGGTCCGCTACGATCCCCGCGTTCGCCAGGTCGCGATCACCGCGGGCGAGAATGGCGGCCGCACCCTCCCCCACCGCAACATCGTCACCGAATTGAGCGACCGCGGGCGCTGGACCGGCGCTCCGCTGCGCCTCGCCGTCACCCCACCCGCCGATCCGGCTTGGAAGACCGCTGTCCTGCTGCAACAAGGGCCGGGCGGGCCGCTGCTCGCGGCGCGAAGGTTCTGACATCCATGCTGTTGCTCGCCGGCGGTTTCCTGTTCACCGCCCTCATCTACGCCATGGTCGGGTTCGGCGGCGGCTCGACCTACACCGCGCTGCTCGTCCTCGCCGGGGTCGATTATCGCGCGGTGCCGGTCATCAGCCTGCTGTGCAACGTGCTGGTGGTGACGATGGGCACGCTCGCCTTCGCCCGCGCCGGCCACTTCGACGCGCGGCGGAGCTGGCCGCTGTTCGTCCTCTCGGTCCCCGCCGCCGCGCTCGGCGGCCGGCTCCCGGTCGGCGAGACGCTCTTCCTCGGCCTGCTCGCGCTGTCGCTGCTGTGCGCCGGGCTGACCATGTTGTGGCAGCCCTTCTGGCGCCGCGACGAGGAACCCGCCGAGCACCGCAGCGGCTGGATCGAGCCGCTCGCCGCCGGCCTGCTCGGCTTCGCCGCCGGGGTGGTCGGGATCGGCGGCGGCATCTTTCTCGCGCCCCTGCTCCACGTCCGCCGCTGGGGCAGCCCCAAGGCGATCGCCGCCACCTCGGCGATGTTCATCCTCGTCAATTCGCTCGCCGGGCTGGTCGGCCAGGCCCTGAAGGGCGCCGCCGCCACCACCGCCGTGGTCGCGAGCTACTGGCCGCTGTTCCCCGCGGTGGTCGCCGGCGGCGCGGTCGGCGCCCTGCTCGGCGCCCGTGCGCTCGACCCCAAGTGGGTCCGGCTGGTGACCGCGCTCCTCATCCTCTATGTCGCCGTTCGCCTCGCGCTGCGCTGGTATGCCGCCGTCACCGGTTGACACTCCCGCCCAACCCCGACAAACGCACCCCCGGCGGCCCGATGGCGGAGTGGTGACGCAGAGGACTGCAAATCCTTGCACGCCGGTTCGATTCCGGCTCGGGCCTCCACTCCTTTGAATTTGCGCGCTTTTCGGGCCTCGCTCGGCTGAGCCGACGCTCGCCTAATAGAGCCCGCCGATAGCCCTCACCGTATCGACCGCGGTCGTCATCTGCTGGGTTCGGACCTGGACCAGTGCCCGCTCGGCATCGAGCGCCGTCGTCTGGGCGGTCGCGACTTCGAGATAGTCGGCGGCGCCGTCGCGGTAGCGGATCAGCGCCAGGTCGCGAGTGTGGTCGGCCGCCGCCGCCGCCTCGCGCTGGTCGCGTTCCTGCGCGGCGAGCAGGCGCTGGCTCGCCAGATCGTCCTCGACCTCACGGAAGGCGGTCAGCACCGTCTCGCGATAATTGGCCGCCGCCTCGTCGAATTGCGCGCGGGCGACCCGCACGCCGGCGCGGCGGCGCCCGCCGTCGAAGATCGCCATCGCCGCCGACAGCGGCCCCAGCGCCCAGAAGCTGTTGGCGGCGCTGAGCAGCGCCCCCGACGACGCCTGGAAACCGCCCGCCAGCTCGAGCGTCAGCGACGGGAACAGCGCGGCGCGCGCGACCCCGATCTTGGCATTGGCCTCAGCCACCCGGCGCTCGGCCGCAGCGACGTCGGGGCGCCGCTCGAGCAGGGTCGAGGGCAGTCCGGCGGGGATCGTCGGCGCCGCCAGCGCCTGGTCCGCGACCGGGATCGTCAGCGCCGCCGGCGCATCGCCGATCAGCACGGCGATGACATGCTCGTCGCGCTGGCGCTCGATCGCGACCGCGTTCAGCTCGGCCCGCGCGGTCGCGAGCAGGGTCCGCGCCCGGCTGACGTCGACGCCCGAGTCGATGCCGCCGTCATGCCGGGTCGAGGTCAGGTCGTAGGCGCGACGATAGGCATCGACCGTCTGGCTCAAAAGCACGGTCCGCGCATCCAACCCGCGCATCTCGAAATAGGTGCTGGCGAGCTGCGCCTGGAGGCCGAGCCGCGTCGCCGCCACGTCCGCCGCGCTCGCCTCGGCCCCCGCCCTGGCGGCGCGGACCGAGTTGCGCACCCGCCCGAATAGGTCGATCTCGTAAGTAAGCGACGGCCCGACCGTCACTTCATTGTAGGTCGCCGAACTGCCCGGCGACAGCGGCCGCCCGGCGGAAATGCGCGTGCGTTCGGCGCTGGCGCTCGCGCCCACCTCGGGGAAGCGGGCGGCATTGGCTTCGCCGAGCAGCCCGCGCGCCTCATCATAGCGGGCGACCGCCGCGGCGAGCGACGGATTGCCCGCCTCGATCCGGCCTTCGAGCCCATTGAGGATCGGGTCGCCGAAAATCTCCCACCAGCGGCCGGCCGGCGCGAGGTTCATCCCCGCCGCCTGCCAGCCGCGCGCCTCCTTAAATTGCGCGGGCGTCGGCACCGCCGGCGGCGCATAGGGCGGCGCCATCGCGCACGCGCCCGTGGCGAGCAGGAGCGCCCCGGTCAGGGCCGCCCTACCGCCCCGCACGGGCGCCCGCTTGGACCTGGACCGGGTCGCCGTTCTGGAGCGAGTCCGGCGGGCTGTCGATCACCCGGTCAGACGCCGACAGGCCGGCGGTGACCTCCACCGTGCTGCCTAGATCGCGGCCGAGCGTCACGTTCTTCAGCACCGCATGGCCGTTCGGACCGACGGTCGCCACCTGCGTGCCCTTGTTGTTGGTGATGAGCGCGCTGGCGGGCAGCGACACCGCGCTGGCGGTCCCGGGAAGCGAGAAGCTCGCCTGGGCATAGGCTCCGGGTTTGAGCTCGCGCCCGCCGTTTGGCGCCTGCAACTCGACCAGCACCGTGCCCGAACTCGGATCGACCGCGCCCGCGCTGCGCACCAGCGTCGCGTCGAAGGTCCGCCCGGCATATTCGGGCAGCGTCAGCGCCACGTGCATCCCCGGATGGACCTGTGCCGAATAGCTTTGCGGCACATGGACGAAGACGCGCATCCGGCTGACGTCGGCGACCGTGAAGAGCGGCGCCGCCCCCGCGCTGCCGGCGGTCACCAGCTGCCCGATCTCGGTCGAGCGGGTGGTGACGATGCCGCCGAACGGCGCGACCAGCCGGGTGAAGCCTTGTGTGAAGCGCAGCCGATTGACGTTGGCCGCGGCGGCGCGGGTGACCGCCGCCTTGGCCGCATAGTCGCCGACCTTCTCGTCGGTCTCCTGCTTCGACACCGCATCCTTGGCCAGCATGCTCCGCCAGCGCGCGGCGGTGGTCGCGGCGAGCTGCTGGTTGGCGCGAGCGGTCTGGAGGTCGGCCTCGGCAGCAACCAGTTGTTGGTCGACTTCCGGCGCGTCGAGCACCGCCAGCACCTGCCCCGCATGGACCGGTGAGCCGATGTCGACGAACCACTTGCGAACATAGCCGCTGGTGCGCGCATAGATGGGCGCGCTGTTCAATGCCTGCAGCGTCGCCGGCAGGGTCAGCTCGCCATTGGCGGTCGCAGCCGCGGCGTGGATGACCGACACCACCGGAACCGACCCGACCGCGGTCTCCCTGGCCAGCTCATGCTCATTGTGCTGGCGCGACGCGATGCCCGCGCCGGCAATCCCGAGCGCGACCACGGCGGCGACGATTCCGGCGACCTTGAGCGATCGTTGATTGCCGGGTTCAGGCAAGCGCAGTCTCCATCGATACGGGTTCGGGTGTCGCGGCCGCGGCGGCGCGGCGGCGGTGGACGAGGCTGAAGATGACGGGAACGAACAGCAGGGTCGCGAAGGTCGCCACCAACAATCCGCCGATCACCGCCCGGCCGAGCGGCGCATTCTGCTCGCCGCCCTCGCCCAGGCCGAGCGCCATCGGCAGCATCCCGATGATCATCGCCAGCGCGGTCATCAGCACCGGGCGAAAGCGGGTCAGCCCGGCCTCCAGCGCCGCCTTCGCCGCCTCGCCATGCTCGGCCAGCCGCTCGCGAGCGAAGCTCACCACCAAGATCGAATTGGCGGTCGCCACGCCCATGCACATGATCGCCCCGGTCAGCGCCGGGACCGACAAGGTGGTGCCGGTGGTGAACAGCATCCAGACGATCCCGGCGAGCGCGCCGGGCAGCGCGGTGATGATCACGAACGGGTCGAGCCAGCTCTGGAAGTTCACCACGATCAGCAGGTAGATCAGCAAGATCGCCCCGATCAGCCCGAAGCCGAGCCCCGAGAAAGCCGCGCGCATCGTCTCATACTGCCCACGCAGCGTGACGGTGACGCCCTTGGGCGCCTGCCCCTTCATCCCCGCCAGCACCTGCTGGATGTCGCCCGCCACCGCGCCGAGGTCGCGCCGGTTGGGAGTCGCATAGATGTCGATGGTCGGCATGATGTTGTAATGCGAAACCACCGCCGGCGAGGTGCCGCGCGATATCGTCGCCACCCCGCCCAGCACCTGCGCGGCGCTGGCGCCGCTGCCCGTCACCGGCACGTTGGCAAGGTCGCTGATCGAGGCCACCTGGCGCTCGGGCGTCTGCGCCACCACCGGGTAGGACACCCCGTTCTGCGGATTGAGGAAGAAGGTCGGCGCGGTCTGCTGGGTTCCCGCCAGGCTGGCGCCCAGGCTGTTGGTGACGTCGCGCTCGGTCAGCCCGATCAGCCCGGCGCGGTTGCGGTCCACCGTCACGTTGAGCTGCGGATAATGCGCGCTCTGCTGGACGCGGGCGTCGGCGACGCCGGGGATGAGCGCGATCTTGCGCAGGATTTTCCTCGCATAGGCTTCGCTCTGCGCGGCGTCGGTCCCGCCTGCCACCTGGATGTCGATCGGCGCCGGCGCGCCGAAATTGAGGATCTGGCTGGTGATGTCGGCGGGCAGGAAGGAAAAGGTCGAGCCGGTGAACTCGCGCGGCAGCGCGGCGCGCAGCTTGGCGACATAGTCGGCGGTCGGCCGATGGTCTTCGCTCAGCTGGATGAGGATGTCCCCGTCCTGCGGACCGATCGTCCCCGAATTATTGTAGGTCGTGTTGATCGAACTCACCGGCAGCCCGACGTTGTCGACCACCGAGACGAGCTCATCCGGCGGGATGATCTGGCGGATCCGCGTCTCGATCCGGTCGAACTCGGCCGACGTGCTCTCGAGCCGGCTGCCGACCGGCGCACGCACGTGCATCGCGATCTGCCCCGCGTCGAGCGAGGGAAAGAAGTTCTGGCCAAGGAAAGGCACCAGCAGGAACGACAGCAGCACCACCGCGAGGAAGCCGATCACGAACGGCTTGGGGGTCTGCAAGGCGCGCTCGAGCAGTCCGCCGTAGCGGGTGCGGAATCTCTCGAACCGGTTCTCGAACCCGCGCTGGAAACGGACCAGCGGGTTGCGCGAGGTCGGCGAGCCCGCGCTGTGCTGGTCATGGTCGTCGCCCGCGCCATGCGGCTTCAACAGATACATCGCCATCGTCGGCACCAGCGTCCGCGACAGGACGAACGAGGCGATCATCGCGAACACCACCGCCAGCGCCAGCGGCACGAACAGGAAGCCCGCCACCCCCGGCAGGAAGAACATCGGCACGAAGACGATGCAGATGCAGAGCAGCGAGACGAACGCCGGGGTCACGATCTGCGCCGCGCCGTCGAGGATCGCCTGCCGCACCGGCTTGCCCTGCTCGAGGTGCCAGTTGATGTTCTCGATCGTCACCGTGGCATCGTCGACAAGGATGCCGACCGCGAGGCTCAAGCCCCCCAGCGTCATGATGTTGAGCGTGTTGCCGGTCACCGCCAGCGCGATGATCGCCGACAGGATGGCGAGCGGGATCGAAATGGCGATGATCACCGTCGAGCGCCACGACCCCAGGAACAAGAGGATCATCAGGCTGGTCAGCGCCGCCGCGATCGCCCCTTCCTTGACGACCCCCTGCACCGCCGCCTTCACGAACAGCGACTGATCGCCGATCGGGACGACCTTCAAATTGGCCGGCAGCGTCGCCTGGATATTGGGCAGCGCGTCCTTGACGCCCTGGACGATGGCGAGGGTCGAGGTCACGCCATTCTTGAGGATGGTCATCACCACCGAGCGCGAGCCGTCGACGTGGACGACGTTGGTCTGCACCGCCGACCCGTCGCGGACATGGGCGACGTCGCGCATGGTGATGGCGGCGCCACCCACGGTCTTGATCGGCAGGTTGTTGAGCGCCTCGACCGAATTGGGCGCGTTGTTGAGCGCCACATTATACTGGAAGTCGCCGATCTTGGCGAAGCCCGCCGGCGTGATCTGGTTCTGCGCGGCGATGGCGGTCGCCACGTCCTGCGCGGACAGGCCCTTCGACTGCAGCGCCTGCGGGTCGAGGTCGATCTGGATCTGCCGCTGCCGCCCGCCCGACGGATAAGGGATCGCCGCCCCCGGCACGGTCACCAGCCCGGGCCGGATCTGGTTGATCGCGCTGTCGAACATCTGCCCTTCCGACATCCCCTTGCCCGACAAAGCGAGCTGCAGGATCGGTACGGTCGAGGCGTTGTAATTGAGGATCAGCGGCGGGGTGACGCCCGGCGGCAATTGCTTGAGCACCGACTGGCTGACGCTGGTGACCTGCGCCGTCGCGGTGCGGATGTCCGCGCCCGGGTGGAAGTAGATCTTGACCACCCCGATCCCCGGCAGCGACGTGCTCTCGATATGGTCGATGTCGTTGACCGTGGTCGTCAGCACCCGCTCGAACGGGGTGATGATCCGCCCCGACATCTGGTCGGGCGACAGGCCCTGATACTGCCAGGCGGTGGCGATCACGGGGACGCCGATGTTGGGGAAGATGTCGACCGGGGTACGAAAGGCGGCCAGCACCCCGACGATCGAGATCAGCAGCGCCATCACGATGAAGGTGAGTGGCCGCGCAAGCGCGATGCGTACGATTCCGATCAAGGCGGACCGCTCCAGGTCGCCGGCCGGGGGAACGCATGGCCGGGCAGAGGTCGAGACGAGACTGGCGCCGCGACGGCGGCACCGTCGCAGCACCTAGGTCCGCACCTGCGATTGTCTAATATTGTTTGCAGCAGGATCGATAGCTAAAACATATTGATGGAGCTGCGGCATCTTCGCTATTTCGTCCAGGTCGCGCAGGATCTCCACTTCGCCCGCGCCGCCCGCCACCTCGGCATTTCGCAGCCGCCATTGAGCCAGCAGATCCGCGCGCTCGAGGACGAGCTCGGAGTCCGGCTGCTCGAGCGGACCAGCCGCAGCGTCGCGCTGACCCCGGCCGGCCGGCTGTTCCTTGACGAAGCGCGCACCACGCTGGCGCAGGCCGACCATGCGGTCACCATCGCCCGCCGCGCAGCCGCCGGGGAACTTGGCGAATTGAGCATCGGCTTCAACGCCTCCGCCCCCTTCGTCCCCCGCGTCGCCCGCGCCATCCACGACTTCCGCCAGGCCTTTCCCGACGTCCACCTCAACCTGTGCGAGAAGGGCGGCCCGGCGCAGATCGAGGCGGTCGCCGAGCGGACGCTCGACGTCGGCTTCCTGCGCCGCTCAGGCCCCCCGCCCCTCCCCGAGGGGGTGACCGCCGTCTCGCTGCTGACCGAGCGACTGTTCGTCGCCATGCGCCCCGACCACCGCTTCGCCGAGCGCTCGGAGCTGACCCTCGCCGACCTCCAGGGCGAACCGATGCTCGTCTACGCGCTCGATCGCAGCGGCGGCTTCACCCAGGAATTCATGGCCATGCTCGCCGACGCCGGCATCCGGCCCCACGTCGCCCAGACGGTGGCCGAAATCTCGACCATGTTCGGGCTCGCCGCGGCGGGCCTCGGGATCACCGTGCTCGCGGAATCGCTCTGCGCGCTGCAGTCGGCGAACCTCGTCTACCGTCCGCTGAGCGACCCGCGCGCGGTGACCGGCATGTGGCTCATCCACCAGAGCGACGACATCACCATTCCCAGCCGCAACTTCCTCCGCATCGCCGGCGCCGCGAGCTGATCACCGCCGCGTCAGCCGCTCCTCCAGCTCGCGGATTTCCCACTGGTCGTTGCGGCTGATCGGCAGCAAAGGATCGACCGCGGCGAGCAGGGTCGGCCCAAGCTCCCGCCGCGCCGCCCGGACCCGCGCGAACGCCGCCTCGCCGCCCTCCGGTCGTTCCCCCGGCCGTGCCAGCGCCCCCTCCGCCATCACGATCAGCGCGAGCTGCGCGCAGGCGTAGGCGCGGATGCGTTCGCCCGCCGCCGCCCCACTCCGCGCGCACAGCGCCGCCAGCCGTCGCCCCCGCGCATCGTCCGGAAACCCGCCCGCCTCGAGCACGCCCAGCGTCTCGGCATGCGCCGCGCGCTCGCTCAGCAGCCACTGCTCGGCTTCCGCGGTGCCGAAGCGGAACAGCCCCATCACCACGATCGGCGCCACCGTCAGCGCTCCGATCATCGCCAGCAGCGGGTGGTCGGGCAATTGGTTGAAGATGAGGTGCAGCGCCACCGCCGCCGCATAGCCGGGCACGAACCACCACCAGCGAAAGTCATAGTCGTCGGCGTTCCCGCGCGTCTCCGCCTCGGCCAGCTCGTGCGCGATCGCCGCCAGCACCGCCAGCGTCGTCCCGTGCATCACCGCCGTCCCCAGCCCGCGCACCAGCCAGACGCCGATCGCCATCTCGGGGAAGCGCAGCAAATAGAGGATGTTCTCGACGACCGAGAAGCCGGCGCCGACCGCGAACCCGCTGATCACCGCGTCGAGCTTGAACCCGATGCGGTTCATCCGAAATAGCAGCACGATCGCCGCGCCCTTGATCGTTTCCTCGATGAACGGCGCGATGAACCGGCTGTAGAAGGAGAAGCCGAGCGGCAGCGCGTCGATCACCCGCCCCGCCACCGGATAGGACAGCGCCGCCGCCACCGCGCCAAGCCCGAGCAGCGCCGCTATCTCGTGCAGCCGCATCAGTTTGAACGCGTCGAGCCAGACGAACAGGCCGAGCATCGCCAGCACCGGCACCAACGCCACCAGCCAGTGGCCGACCGTCCCGGCCATCACATGATCTTCAAACTGATCATCGTCTCGGTCCGCCCCTCCCCGCGTCGCCCGAAGCCGTGCGCGGCGCCGACCGAGACGATCATCGGCAGCCGCAGCGCGACGGTGAAGTTAAGGTCGAGCTGCCCGCCGACTGTCCCGAAGCGCCGCCCCCCGCCCGCCGGATCGCGGGTCAGCAAAGTCCCGCCGAACAGCGCCGGCCGCAGCGAGGAAAGGTAGAAGGACGGCGTCCCCACCTCGGCGAAGCGCACCGGCGGCAAGTTCACCTCGCCGATCAGCTTGGCATAACGCCGCGCCGCGATCCCATCGATCTCGAAGCCCGGAAAGGCTTCGGTCTCGCGATACCGTTTCTCGGGCCGGTCATCGACATAGTTGTTGCGGAAGCTGCCGAAGTAGAAATTGGAAAGCGGCGAGGCAGCCTTGCCCCACGCGCTCCCCGCCGCCGCATAGAGCCAGGCCGAGCTGTTCGGCAGCGGCAGCGGCACGCCAACGTCGAGGCTCCCTGCCAGCTTGGGACTGGTCACCCCGCCGCCCCGGTCGACGCCCCCGCTGACCTGCCACGCCAGCCCCTTCTCGCGGTCGACGCTGCCCAGGCTCTTGCGCAGATTGTGGAAGCGCAGCCCGCCCTCGACGCTGACGATGTTGCGCGGGCTGACGATATTCTGCGCGCCGGGCAGCCGGTCGAGGCCGAGATAGACGCCGCCATTGCCGAACAGCTCGAGCTGGCGCGGCGGATCGTAGGTGAGGCTCTTCACGTATTCGGCGGTGAAAATGTCGCCCTTGCGGCTCCGCTCGACCGGACCGAACAGGTCGTAGAAGTCGGCGCCGTTGTGGCGGTAGCGCAGCTTCCACGCGAGCGTCTTATACTGGACGTCGAGGTGCAGCCGCTCACCCCCGCGCGTCCGCTCGCCCAGCGGCGACACGCCGACCGTGGCGGTCACCTGGCGGAACTGCATCGGGTCCTCCCAGTGGAAGAGGTATCCCGCCACCGGCGTCTTCCGATAGCCCTCGACGATCGGATAGGCCCCCGCCAGCCGCATCCGCTTGCCGGGATCGTAACGCCCGCGCCCCGTCACCAGCGGGTCGAGATCGATCTTCGCCGGCGAGCCGACTCCCCACGACTGCAGCTCGGGATGGGTCCGCACCACCTTGGTGCCGAACAGCTGGATGGTGCCAAGGTCGTCCTGCACCTTGGGCACGATCCGCACCGGGCGCAGGCCCTGCCCCGAATAATCGTAGACGATCAGCGACCCGTCGGGCTGCGGCAGCGGGCGGAAGAAACCCGTCGAAGCATTGCTGACCACCGCCCACTTCGCGGTCGCCAGATCGAACCGGTAGATGTTGGAGACGCCGGTATAATAGCTCGACCCGATGAGGCTCTTCCCATCGGGCGTGAAGACGAACCCCTCGGGCGTCGAGGGCGGCAGCTCGAGCCGGGTCACCTCGATGGGGCCGAGCCCGTCCTGCAGCTCCTGCCTCTTCCACACCCGCACCGACTGCTTGCCGTCGATCTCGCCGAAACTGCTCGAGACGAGCGCGCCGTCGGGCGAGATGTCGAGGTCGAACGGGATCTGCCCATAGTCGAACGTGTGGACCTGGTTGAACGAGGTATAGGGTGCGGGAATCCGCACCAAGGTCGCATAGCCGTTCTGGTGGCGGATGCCCCACAAGGAGCGATCTACGGGATTGAGCACCATGTCCCCGATCCGCGCGTCCTTGAGCAGCATCCGGTGCTCGCCGGTGTCGACGTTGAGCGCAATCAGGTCGCGGAAGGCGTAATTGTCCTCGGTGTAGAAGATCGTGCGCGCCTGCTCGTCGAAGGCCAGGCTGGTGACCTTGTAGAGCATCATGCCCTTTATCTCGCGCAGCGGCCTCAGCTTGCCGGTGGCGAGGTCCATCGTCCCGACGAAGCCGATCCGCCCGGGATAGCGGAAGGCCGCGACCAGGCTGTTCGTCTTGGTGTCGACGTAACCGCGCGAGATCGACCCCAGTCCGCGCGGGCTGAGCGGCGTCACCGGCGTCAGCGGATATTGCGCCAGCCGCGCCAGATTGCCCTGCTGGAACTGCCGCTCGCTCGCCAGCCACTCGCCCCACACCTGGTCGAGCGGCTTGCCGAATACCTGTTTGAACCGCGCCGAATAGAAACCCGCGCTCCCCTCCGGCCGCCGCAGCCAGTCGACCGCGCGCTCAGGCCCATAGGTCAGCGCCAGGTAGGAAAAGAAGCGGGTGCCGTAGAGATAGTCGTTGACCCCGACCTGATAGTCGACGCTGTTCCCCTCGCTCTCGAGCCCGAGCGGCGAATAGAGCCGCTCGCCGTCGCGGACCTTGGCGCGGAACACCATCTCGTCGAAGGCGCCCTGCGCCCGGCCGAGCCCGCCCGCCATCCACGTCTCGAAGAAGACCGCGCTGCCCTCGAGATACCAGCGCGGCACGTTGGTCCGCGGCGTGGTCAGATAATTGTAGAGGATCGATTCCGGATGCTCCTGGATCGGCATCGGCTTGCCGTGCAGCAGCCGCCGCCACGCGGCGTCGTGCCGGTTCCACACGTCCATCGTCGCGACATGCGCCAGCTCGTGATTGATCAGCGTGAAGAAACGCTCGCCCGGCGTGAATGTCTCAAAGCTCTGGCTCAATGGCGCAACGTCGAGCAGCACCGCGTTGTTCGGTGACGCCCGCGCGCCGGCGTTGCCGTAATCGCCGAAGTCCTTGAGCAGCACGGTGGTGCGATCCCACGGCTTCCAGTTGAACTTGCGCTTGTGGAAGTCGATCGCATTCTCGAACGCCCGGCCGAGGTAGGGCGTGAGAAAGGTCTGCACCGGGTCGAAGTAGAGGAGCGAGAAGTCATTCGTCTCGAGTGTCGACAGGGGAATGCCCGACGCGTCCTGCGGGACCGTCTTGGTCTCCTCGGTCGGGCGCGGGGTCGGCCCCGGCTCGGGCGTCGGCGGGATCGGCGAGCCCGGCTCGACCACGGTGGTCGGCGGCGGCGCCGGCGGCGGGGCTTGCGGCTCGGGCGCCTGCTGGGCGGCCACCGGCATCGCCAGTCCGGCCAGCAGCATGCCACTCAGGCGCACAGGCCCCCGACGCAACTGGCTGCCCCCAACCGCATTCCCCTCTATTCGGGTCAGGCCTCGACCGAGGCCCGCCCTCTTACCCTCACTGCCGGGCGGTCGCCTCCGCCAGCCCGCCGCTGCGCAGCGCCGCGGCAAAGCTCGGGTTCATCGCCAGTGCCGCGAAGGACGGATTACGCCCGAGCGCGGCGATCGCGTCCGCGTTGCGCGCCAGCGACGCGACCGCCGCCGGCTGCCGCGCCAGCGCCGCGAAGGCCGCCGGATTGCTCGCCATCGCCGACATCGCCTGCGGATATTGCGCCATCGCCGAGATCAATTGGGCATTGGCCTGCCCGCTCGCCGCCATCTGCGCCGCGGCGGCGGCGGCGTTGGCCGCCTGCGCCGAAAGCGCGGCGCTCGCCGCGGCATTGGCGTTGCGGGCGAGCGAGGCGAACGCCGCCTGGTCGCGCGCCATCGCACTCAGCGCCGCCGCGTTGGTCGCGCTGCGGAACATCTGCGCATTGGCGGCGAGCGACTGGAAGGCGGCGGCGTTGCGCGCCATCGCATCGAACACGTTCGACTTGGCCACCGCCGCCATCGCCTGGCTGTCGGCGGCGAGTCGCGCGAAGGCCGCCGCATCGCTTTGCATCGCCGACACCTGACCCGAGCGCGCCGCCGCGGCGAAGTCGGCCCCGCGCCCGGCGAACTGGGCGAAGGCCTGCGGATTGTGCGCCATCACCGCGAAGGCCTGCGGATGATTGGCCAGCGCCGCGAACGCCGGCGCGTTCTGGGCGAGCGCCGAGAACAGCTGCGCATTGGTCGCCATCGCCCCGAAGTTGCTGCCATATTGCGCCATCGTCCCCGCCGCGCTCATCGCATCGGCCGAGGTCAGTTGCGCCGACAGCGAAGCGGCCTGGTTGGCGGCATTGGCCAGCGCCTGCGCATTGGCGCTCAGCGCCGCGAAGGCCTTGGCGTTCTGGGCCATGGCGGCGACCGCATTGCTCTGGCTCAATTTGGCCATCGCCGCCGAGTCGGCGCTGAGCCTGGCGAACGCCGCCGCATCGCCGCGCACCGCCGCCACCGCCTGCGGGTTGCGCAGCGCCGCGGCGATCCCGTTCGCCTGGTTATATTTGGCAAAGGCATCGGCGTTGCTGGCGATCGCCGAGAAGACCTGCGGATGCCCGGCCAACGCCGAGAAGCCGGCAGCATTCTGCGCCATCGCGGCGATAGCGGCCGCCCGGCTCGCGTCCGCCTGGGTCGCCGCCGCGCTGATCGCATTGGCGTCGCGCACCGCCGCCGCGAAGGCCGCCGGATTGGCCGCCAGCGCCGCGAAGGCCTTGGGATTGGCGGCGACCGCGGCCATCGCCTGCGGGTTCTGCAGCGCGGCCTGGAAGCCGGCATCGCGCGCCAACGCCCGGAAGCCCGGATCGCGGGTCAGGAGGTCGAACGCATCGGTCTGCATCAGCTGCGCGACCGACTGGTCGCCCAGCTGCACGTCCTTCGCCCCGACTTGCGACGAGACATAGCGGTCAGCCGGCGCGATGGTGCCCGCCGACGGACCTTGCGGCGGATAGACGCGGCCAACACCGTAAGCGCCCACCGCGACCGCGGCGACGATCGCCCCGACCGTCCAATATTTCGTGTTGCTGTGTGGGATGGAGACGCGGTCACTACGATCGACGGTCACGGTTGCGTTCACAACTGATCTCCCCTGGGTGCCGCCGGAAAGTTTACTCCTGATTAACCTTGAGTCAACGAACGTGAGAAAACGGCCCTTCCGCGTCGCTGCAGCCGCCTAGAAGCTCAGCCGGATCCCCGCATGGAGGCCATGCTCGCTCATGTGGCTCCTCAGCGTACCCTGGTAGCCGAGGAAGATCGTCCCGCCCTCCTCCCACACGATGTTGACGCCCGCATCGACGTCGGCCTGTTTGCGGCTCGCGGTCAGGTCGGTGAGCGAGAAGCTGGTGTTTGGGTCGGCGTTGAACACCGCCGTCACCACCGGGCTCGCCGACCCACCGAGCTCAGACCGATAGTCCCCCCGCACATAGGGCCGGAACTTGCCGTCGCTCGGCGTGATCTCGATGCCGCCCAAGAGGTCCGTGCGGTTGAGCGAGATCCGGCTGACGGTGAGGTCGGCGGCGCTCGCGCCCGCCTCGGTGAAGCCGTTGATCGCTCCGCGCGCATAGTCGAGCCCGACGAACGGCGTCACCTTGATCCCGGCGACCGGCAGCGCGACGCCGAGCGTCCCGCTGAACTTGAGCAGATGATCCTTGGGCGAGGCGGTCACCGTCGTGTTGCTGGCCGCCGTGGTCGTCGTCGCCGCGGCGGTCGAGGTCGCCGCGACGGTGGTCGTCGCATAGGTCAGCGACAGCGCCTTGGTGGCGGAGATGTTGCCGAGGTCGTAGCCAAGCTGCGCGGTCGCCACCAGCGGACCCGCATGGACCGCGCCATAGCCGCCGAACATGAAGGCGTTGTTGTGACCGCTGAGCCCGCTCGTCGCATCGCGCAGGGTCGCCGACGACAGCCCGATCGCCGCCCCCAGCACCCAGTGCGGCCCGCTGATGTCATAGCCCGCGGTCAGCCCGTAGAGCTGCTCGCGCGACCCCTCCGTCGGGGTGCTGCCGAGGTGGAATTGCGCATTGGCGTCGATCCAGAACCCCGCCGGCTCGCTATCCGCGCGGAAATCGAGCATCCGCATCCGCACCTGGCGGTTGAAGATGTTCATCTGGTCGGCCAGCGCCTGCCCGTAGGCCAGGTAACCCACCGGATTGAACTGGTTAAGCAGGGTCAGCGACTGCGGCACCGTCAACAGGTCGATGGTCCCCACCAGCCCCGCGGCGTTCGAGGTCGGGTCGGCGTTGGCGGCGGTGACCAGCGGCTGCAGCGCGTTGGCGATGACCAATTGGTCGGCCGTCCCCGCGGACCCGATCGCCCCGGCATAAGTCGCGGTGCGCACCGCCATCACCTGATAGGCCTGCCCCGTGCCAAGGCTGACCACGCCGACCGGCACGAAGCTGATGAACGGCAGCGTCGTCCCGTTGACGCTGGCGAAGTTGCCGCTGATCGACTGGTCGGCGACGATCACATTGTAGGTCGAGCCCGACTGGTAAAAGCCCGCCGTCGGAACGAGGTTGAGCGTCCCGCCGAGGATCGCGGTCCCGCCGCTCCCCGCCGCGTAGATCTGGCTGTAGGTCGTCCCCGCGACCGGCGCGACCGCGCCGCTGCTGTGCAAGGCGATGTTGAGGACGCCGCTCGCGCTGTTGGTGAAGTTGCCCGCCACCACCAGGCTGGTCGGGCTGGTGGTGCCGATGGTCAGCGTCCCGTTGTTGGTGAGGCTGCTGACCCCCAGCCGGGCGCTGCCGAGGCTGCTCGCCGAGGCGATCGACATCGCCCCATTGTTGACCAGCGTCGTCGTGTCGCCGGTCGACAGCCCGCCGGTGAACACGCCCGCAGTGCCGTTATTGAAGCTGACATTGCTCCCGGTCGGGGTCTGGACGAGCAGCCCGGTCAGCAGGCCATTGTTGTTGATGGCGGTGCTTCCGCTCGAATAGATGTTGCCGGTGATCCCGTAGGTCGTGCTGTTATTGTTGAGCGTGCTGGTCCCGCCGTTCACGTTCGGACCGAACACGATGTTGCCGGTCACCGCCGCGGTCGCCGCCGCATTGTCGGTGAAGGTCCCATTCTGGCCGAACTGCACCACCGGCGTCCCCGCCACCGCGCTCAGCGACCCGTTGTTCACCACCGTGCCATTGTCGCCCAGCAGCAGCGCCGCGCTGCCGGTGGTGCTGCTGGTCAGCGACAGCGTCCCGTTGTTGGTGATCAGGGTCCCGCTGCCGACCTGGATCAGCGGCGCGGTGGTGCTGCTCGTCGCCGAGCCGCCGTTGGTCACGACCGCGCTGTTGCCGAGCAGGATCGGCCCGGTGATCGCCGCGGTGCTGTCGGCGGTCAGGTTTACCCCGGTCGAGACGTTCGAATAGCCCGTCGAGGCGCCCGTGCACTGCACGCTCACCGCCGGCGACGGCGGGGTGCAATCCGCCCATGCCGTGCCGGGGAACAGCACCAGCGCGCCGAGCCCGCCGGCGATCGTCGGCAGGCGCCGTGCGGTCACGGCGGGGCGGAAGGAGATGCGGTCGCGAGTGAGCATGGCCAGGTCCTCGAAGGATCGTGAGACGTCGCCCGGCGGGGCGTATCGGGCCCTCTGCCGCTCGGCCTTGCCTCGTTCGTGTCGCGATTGTGTCTGATTATGGCAGGGGGCGGCCGGTCCGCGGGTGGCGGATCACTTGCCGCCACGTTACGGGCGCGACAAACTCCCGGCACCGCAAGGTGCTAGCGAGGTCGGATGATCGATTCCGCCAATATCCTGGTCGTCGACGATGACCCGGGCCTGCGCTCGCTGGTGTGCGATTTCCTCACCCAGCACGGCTTCCGCACGTCGGCGGCCGATGGCGGCAGCGCGATGCGCGCGGCGCTCGACGCCGAGCCGATCGACCTCGTCGTGCTCGACGTGATGATGCCCGGCGAGGACGGGCTGACCATCGCCCGCTCGCTCTCCGCTCGCCGCGACCTCGCCGTCGTGATGGTCTCCGCGCTCGGCAGCGAGACCGACCGCATCATCGGCCTCGAGGTCGGCGCCGACGACTATCTCGCCAAGCCGTTTAACCCGCGCGAGCTCTTGGCACGCATCCGCGCCGTGCTCCGCCGCCAGCAACCCGCCGAGCCGGTCGACGAGCTGCCGACCAGCTTCTTCTTCGCCGGCTGGATCATGGATTCGATGCGCCGCGTGCTGCGCGATCCCGACGGGGTGATCGTCAGCCTGTCGGAGGGCGAATTCTCCTTCCTCCGCGTGCTGGTCGAGCGGCCGCAGCGTGTGCTGACCCGCGACCAATTGCTCGAATTCGCCCGCGGCCCCGACAGCGAGGCGTTCGACCGCGCGGTCGACACGCAGGTCAGCCGGCTGCGGCGCAAGCTCAGCAGCCGCGACGACGCCGAGCTCATCCGCACCATCCGCTCCGAAGGCTATATGTTCATGCCCAAGGTCGTCCGCCGGTGATCGGTCGGCGGCTGCAGTTCCTCGACTCGATCCTCGGCCGGACCCTCGCGCTGTCGTTCGCGCTGGTGGTGCTGCTGACCGCGATCAACCTCAGCATCATCCTGTGGCGCTCGCCCCCGCGCGAGGCGCCGCTGACCTCCTACGAGATTTCGCGCCTGCTCGAAGGCAAGGCCATCGCCAAGGAAGCGACCGAGATCGTCCGCGGCGAGCGCCCCATCGCCATCGCCCCCGAGACCCCGACCGACCGGCTGATCGGCAGCGCGATCGCCATGCACCTCGGCGTCGCGCCGACCGCGGTCCGCTTCCACCGCACCGCCGAACTGCCGCAAAATCTGGCCCACACCGACCACGAGATGCTCCTCCAGGCGCGGCTCTACCCCGCGACCGCCTTCAACCCGCTCATTTTCGGCGGCTTCGAGGTGATGGCGACCTTGCCCGACGGCGGCGAGCGCGTCCTCGTCCGCCTTAATCACGATCCGGCCGGGGCGTGGCAGCGCAGCACCGTCACCCTGCTCATCCTCGCGCTCTGCCTCGTGCTGCCGATCGCCTGGTGGTTCGCCCGCGCCCTTGCCCGGCCGATCTCCGCCTTCGCCAGCGCCGCCGACCAGATCGGGCGCGAGCCCAAGCTGGCCCCGGTCGCACTCGCCGGCCCGGCCGAGATCCGCAAGGCCGCCCACGCGGTCAACGAGATGCAGTCGCGCATCCAGCGCTACATCGCCGAGCGCACCGGCGTCATCGGCGCCATCGCCCACGACCTCCGCACCCCGCTCGCCCGCCTCCGCTTCCACCTCCACGACATGGCCGGCCCCGCCCGCGAGCGCGCCGACGGCGAGATCGCCGAGATGGAAGCAATGATCAGCGCGACCATGGATTTCGTCTTCGAGGAAACCCGCGCCCGCTCCTCCGAGCTCATCGACCTCGCCTTGCTGGTCGAGGGGATCGTCGACGACCATGCCGACCTCGGCCGCCAGGTCGTCCTCGAGAGCGCGAGCAAGGCGGTGGTCCGCGGCGACCCGCTGCTGCTGAAGCGCCTGTTCGGCAACCTCATCGCCAATGCGGTCACCTACGGATCCGAAGCCCGCGTCCGCGTCGACGTCGCCCGCGAGACGGCGAAAGTGACCATCGCCGACCGCGGCGCCGGCATGACCGACGCCGACCTCACCCGCGCCTTCGAGCCCTTCTACCGCGCCGAGCAGAGCCGCAACCGCCAGACCGGCGGCATCGGCCTCGGCCTCGCCATCGTGCGCGGCGCGGCGCGCGCGCACGGCGGCGACGTCAGCCTTGCCAACGGCGCCGAAGGCGGCATCGTCGCCACCGTCAGCCTGCCGATCGCCTGAGCTCGCCCCGCTCTGGCGCCCGCCGCCCCGGCATCCTAGATCGCTGCCCATGCAAGCCACTCGCGCGATTCTCCGCCGCACCGGCGGTCCCGAGGTCATCGAATGGGAGACGGTCGACCTCCCCGCCCCCGGCCCCGGCGAGGTGCTGGTCGAGCATGAGGCGGTCGGCCTCAACTTCATCGACGTCTACCACCGCAACGGCATCTACCCGGGCGAGCTGCCCAGCCAGCTCGGCATGGAAGCGGTCGGCATCGTCCGCGCCGCCGGCCCCGACGCGCCGTTCAAGGAAGGCGAGCGGGTCGCCACCTTCGGCCCGCGCAAGGGCGCCTACGCCACCGCCCGCGTCGTCCCCGCCGACCAGCTCGTCGCGGTCCCCGAGGGCATCTCCGCCGAGGTCGCCGCCGCCGCCCTCCTCAAGGGCTGCACCGCCGAATTCCTCGCCGAGCGCTGTGGCAAGGTCGAGGCCGGCCAGGACGTCCTCGTCCACGCCGCCGCGGGCGGGGTCGGGCAGCTCCTCGTCCAGTGGCTCCATGCGCTCGGCGCGCGGGTGATCGGCACCGTCTCGACCGAGGCCAAGGCCGACCTCGCCCGCCAGGCCGGCGCCGCCGAGGTTATCCGCTACGACCATGAAGACGTCGCCGCCTGCGTCCGCGAGCTGACCGCCGGCAAGGGCGCCGCGGTGGTCTTCGACGGCGTCGGCAAGGACACGTGGGAGGCCAGCCTCGCCGCCGTCCGCCGCCGAGGCCTGATCGTCAGCTACGGCAACGCCTCGGGCCCGGTCACCGGGGTCAACCTCGCCCTCCTCGCCAGCCACGGCTCGCTGTTTGTCACCCGCCCCACCCTGTTCGACTATTACCGCGACGCCGAGGAGCGCCGCGCCGGGGCCGAGCGGCTGTGGACCATGATCCGCGAGGGCAAGGTCCGCGCCGACATCGGTGCCCGCTATCCCCTCACCGACGCCGCCCGCGCCCACGCCGACCTCGAAGCGCGCAAGACCACCGGCTCGGTCCTCCTCATCCCCTAAGTCCCTCAAGGAACCGCGATGCCCCAAGCCTATATCGTCGCCGCCGCCCGCACCGCCGGAGGCAAGCGCGGCGGCGCGCTCAAGGACTGGCACCCGGCCGACCTCGGCGCCGCGGTCCTGAACGCACTGGTCGACCGCGCCGGCATCGACCCGGCCGCGGTCGACGACGTCATCGCCGGCTGCGTCGGCCAGGTCGGCGAGCAGAGCTTCCACATCGGCCGCAACATGGTGATGGCGAGCAAGCTCCCCGACAGCGTCCCGGCGGTCAGCATCGACCGCCAGTGCGGCAGCTCGCAGCAATCGCTCCACTTCGCCGCCCAGGCGGTGATGAGCGGCACCCAGGACGTGGTCATCGCCTGCGGGGTCGAGAGCATGACCCGCGTGCCGATGGGCCTCCCCGTCATCCTGCCGATGCAGGCCGGGATCGGCATCGGCCCCTGGCCGCAGTCGATCAAGGACCGCTACGGCGTCACCGAGTTCAGCCAGTTCACCGGCGCCGAGATGATCGCCAGCAACTACGGCATGGCCCGCGAGGAGCTCGACGCCTTCGCGCTCGAAAGCCACCGCCGCGGCGCCGCCGCCACCGCGCGCGGCGACTTCGACGACGAGATCGTCCCCCTGACCGTGGTCGGCGAGGACGGCAGCGAACACCAGCACCGCCACGACGAAGGCATCCGCGCCGACGCCTCGCTGGAAGGCCTCGCGGGCCTCAAAACCCTCAAGCCCGACGGCGTCGTCACCGCCGGCAACGCCAGCCAGATCTGCGACGGCGCCAGTGGCGTCATGGTGGTCAGCGAACGCGCGCTCAAGGAGCATGGGCTGACCCCGCTCGCCCGGGTCGATCACCTCACCGTCACCGCCGGCGACCCCGTCATCATGCTGATGGAGCCGATCCCCGCCACCCGCCGCGCGCTCGAGCGCTCGGGCCGCAGCCTCGCCGACATCGACCTCTACGAAGTCAACGAGGCCTTCGCCCCCGTCCCCCTCGCCTGGCTGCGCGAGCTGGGCGGCGACCCCGACCGGCTCAACGTCAACGGCGGCGCGATCGCGCTCGGCCACCCGCTCGGCGCCAGCGGCACCAAGCTGATGACCACCCTCGTCCACGCGCTGCGCAAGAACGGCAAGCGCTTCGGGCTGCAGACCATGTGCGAGGGCGGCGGCATCGCCAACGTCACCATCGTCGAGGCGCTTTAGAGCCGCGCGATGAGCGTCACGGTCACCGTCACCACCCGCGACGGCCGCGCCAAGCAGGTGAGCGTCACCCCCGGCCGCTCGCTGATGGATAACCTCCGCGCCGCCGGGATCGAGGAGATCCTCGCGTTGTGCGGCGGTTGCTGCAGTTGCGGCACCTGCCAGGTCTATGTCGCCGACGAGTGGCTGGGCCGGCTCGATCCCGTCAGCCCGCTCGAGGACGAGGTGCTCGACACCACCGACGTCCGCCGCCCCGACAGCCGCCTCTCCTGCCAGATCATCGTCAGCCCGGCGCTCGACGGCCTCGCGGTCACCGTCGCCCCCGAGGACTGAGCGGTTTCACTGGCGAGTGACCGCCCCCGCCCCTACATGCCGCGCATGAACCGCACGCCCCTCCTCCTGGCGCTCGCCGCCACCCTCGCCGCGACCCCGGCGTCCGCCGCGCCGACCGGCGTCACGGTCAGCGGCTGGGCCCGCCCCACCGTCGCCGGGCAGAGCAGCGGCGCCGCCTACCTCGTCATCCGCAACTACGGCCCCGGCGCCGACCGGCTCGTCGCCGTCGCCAGCCCCGCCGCGAGCATGGCCGGCGTCCACCGCTCGCAATTGACCGGCGGCGTCTCGCGGATGCGTCCCGCCGGCCCGATCGAGATCGCGCCCGGCAAGATGCTGACCATGGCGCCCAACGGCTATCACGTCATGCTGATGGGCCTGAAAGCCCCGCTCAAGCCCGGCGCGAAGCTCCCGCTGACCGTCACCTTCGCCAAGGCCGGCCGCCGCACCCTTCAGCTTCCGATCCAGATGAGCGCGCCCCAGTGATCGATCCGACGACCGAGCCCACCGACCCCGTCCCCGCGCCGGCGGCGACCTCCAGCCTCCATCGCCTCCGCCTGATTATCTGGGCGGTCGTCCTCGTCGTCCTCGCCGTATTCGCCTTCTTCTGGCTCCGGCCGGCGACCTCGGGCGAGGTGACCCAGCGCCCCGCCCAGGGCGCCTTCACGCTGGGCGGCCCCTTCACCCTGACCGGCGCCGACGGCAAGTCCTTCTCCTCGGCCAAGCTTGCCGGCCAGCCCTATGTGATGTTCTTCGGCTTCACCCACTGCCCCGACGTCTGCCCCAACACGCTCGCCCGGCTGGTCCGCCTGCGTACCCAGCTCGGCAAGGGCGAGACCCCGTTCCAGATCGTCTTCGTCAGCGTCGATCCCGAGCGCGACACGCCCGAGGCGGTCGGCAGCTACGCCAAGCTGTTCAACAGCCCGATCATCGGCCTCACCGGCACCCGCGCCCAGGTCGACCAGGTCGCCAAGCAGCACGCGGTCTATGAAGCCAAGGTGGCCGATTCGAGCGCCCCCGACGGCTATACGATGGACCATAGCGCCGCCGCGCTGCTGTTCGGCCGCGACGGCAAGTTCGTCGCCACCATCGCCCAGGAAGAGGGCGACGACACTGCTCTCGCCAAGCTGAAGCGGATTACGAGCTAGCGCGCGACCCGCGCCAGCAGCCGCTCGAGCACCGCGATCGATTCGGGCTCGTCGAAGCTCGGCGCGTGGCCGACCCGCGGCACCGTCACCAGCTCGGCGCTCGGTCCCAGCACCTCGACCATCCTCGAGGCGGTCGCAGCGGAGAAGAGGTCGCTGACCTCGCCCCGCAGGATCGCCACCGGCTTGCCCTTGAGGCCGTCGAGCAGCGGCCACAGGTCGGGCTGCGGGGCGTCGTTGGCGGCCGCGAACGGCTGCGCAATCGCCATGTCATAGTCGAGGCCGACCTCGCCGTTCTCCTCGCGGCAGCAACGGCGGGCGAACTGCTCCCACTGCGCCGGCGTCCAGTCGGGATAGACGTCGCCCATCCGCTCGGCGAAGGCCGCGCCGGCGGCGGCGAAGCTCGGCCAGCCGGTCGCCTTGCCGACATAGCTGCGGATACGCGCGATCCCCTCCGGGTCGACGTCGGGGCCGATGTCGTTGATCAGCGCGCCGGCGATCCGTTCTTCCTCCATCGCCGCGATTAGCATGGTGGTGAGCCCGCCAAGCGAGGTGCCGATAAACACCGCATCGGCGATGCCGAGTTGGTCGAGCAGCTTGAGCACGTCCTTGGCATAGGTCGGCGGCACGTAGCGCTCGGGCTGCGGGTCGGCATCGCTCATCCCGCGCCCGCGGAAATCGAGCGCCAGCACCCGCCATTCCCCCGAGAAGCGATCGGCGACCGGCTCGAAATCGCGCGCGTTGCGGGTCAGCCCGGGTAGGCAGATGATCGGCGGCTGCTCGGGCTCGCCCCCGGCATAATCGCGGTAATGGACCCGCACGCCGTCCGCGCTGTTGTAGTAGCGGTCCTCGAAAGCGGCCACATTGCCTCCCATGATTCCTCCGCCCCCTATCCGGACCATATGACCCGAACGCAAGCCTATCGGCCCGACCCCCGCATCCTCGAGCTGGGATCCGACTTCTACGATCCGGTCACCCCCGCGCGCTTCCCGGCGGCGACCGAGCGCTTCGTCAACCGCCGCGCCGCCGCCGAGGTCGGGCTGGAGGACGTCGACTGGGCGCGCCATTTCCACCGTTTCGAGCCGCTGCCCGACAATCTCCCCGAGCCGCTCGCGCTACGCTACCACGGCCACCAGTTCCGCCATTACAACCCCGACCTCGGCGACGGCCGCGGCTTCCTCTTCGCCCAGCTCCGCGACGACCGGAACCGCCTGCTCGACCTCGCCACCAAGGGCAGCGGGCAGACCCCCTGGAGCCGCACCGCCGACGGCCGGCTGACCCTCAAGGGCGCGGTCCGTGAAATCCTCGCGACCGAGATGCTCGAAGCGCTCGGCGTCCGAACCAGCCGCAGCTTCGCCATGTTCGAGACCGGCGAGGACCTCGTTCGCAACGACGAGCCCTCGCCCACGCGCTCGGCGGTGCTCACCCGCCTCAGCCACTCGCACATCCGCATCGGCACCTTCCAGCGGCTCGCTTACTTCGAAGACACCGCCAACCTCGCCAAGCTGACCCGCTACTGCCTCGAACATCTCTTCGACGACGATCCCGACGCCGGTCCGGTGCGCCTGCTCGACCGCGTCGCCCAGGCCACCGCCGAATTGGCCGCGAGCTATCTCGCCGCCGGCTTCGTCCACGGCGTCCTCAACACCGACAACATCAACGTCACCGGCGAGAGCTTCGACTACGGCCCGTGGCGCTTCGCGCCGACCTGGGACCCGCAGTTCACTGCGGCCTACTTCGACCACGCCGGCCTCTACGCCTTCGGCCGCCAGCCCGAGGCGATCCAGTGGAACCTCGCCCAGCTCGCCGGCTGCCTCGCCCTCATCGCCGACGCCCCGCCGCTGTCCGACCTGCTCCAGGGCTGGGGCGAGCGCTTTCACCAGGCCCTGGTCGCCGCGATCCTCAAGCGCTTGGGGCTCGCCCCCACCGACCCCGACCAGGACCGCGCCCTCGTCCGCCAAGTCATCGCCGAGCTCGGCCGCCAGCAAATCGGAATCGACCGCTTCTTTTTCGACGCCCGCGCCGGCCGCCTCGCCGCCCTCGCCGACCCCGACCTCCGCCGCCAGTTGGAAACCCGGGTCCGCCCGGTCACTCATCCCTATTGGCAGGACGACCAACCCTGTTCGCTATTGATCGACGAGGTCGAGGCGATCTGGGCGCCGATCGCGGAGGCCGACGATTGGTTGGCATTTGGCGGAAAGCTTTCCGCCATTTGGCGGATGGGAGCCGCTTTTCGGGCCGATGCTTGACCGTGCGCCAGCCATGCTCGACACGGGCGGCGCATGACTGACCTGCTGATTTCGCACGAACCGGCGACCGGCGCCGAACTCTGGTCCGGCCCCCTCGGCGACCCCGCGCAAGAGGTGGCCATCGCCCGCGAGGCCTGGCCCGAATGGGCCGCCAAATCAGTCGGTTACCGTAGCGAAACCCTCCGCCGCTTCGCCAATGTGGTCAGGACCAACGCCGACGGTTTCGCCGACTTAATCGCCCGCGAGACCGGCAAGCCCCTGTGGGAAGCCGCGACCGAGGTGCAATCGGTCGTCAACAAGGTCGACATCTCGATCACCGCCTACGCCGAGCGAACCTCCAACCGCCGCTCCGAAGGTGCGCTCGGCGCCAAGGTCGCGGTGCGCCACAAGCCCCACGGCGTGCTGGCGGTGCTCGGCCCCTACAATTTCCCGGCGCACCTCCCTAACGGCCACCTCGTGCCAGCCCTGCTCGCCGGCAATGCGGTGGTGTTCAAGCCGTCGGAAAAGACCCCCGCGGTGGGCGCCCGGCTGATCGACTTTTTCCACGAAGCGGGCGTCCCCGAAGCCGTCGCGCGGCTGGTGATCGGCGGGCCCGAGCAGGGCCGCGCGCTCGCCGCCGAGGAGGGGATCGACGGCCTCCTGTTCACCGGCTCGGCCCGCGCCGGCCAGGCGCTCCACCGCCAGTTCGCCGACACGCCGCACAAGATCCTCGCGCTCGAGCTCGGCGGCAACAATCCGCTGGTGGTGTGGAACGCCAAGGACCTCGACTCCGCCGCGGCGATGGTGGTCCAGTCGGCCTTCCTCTCGGCGGGCCAGCGCTGCACCGCCGCACGGCGGCTGGTGGTCGCCGAGCAGCAGGCCGACGCCCTCCTCGCCGCGGTCCTCAAGCTGGTCGACCGGATCATCGTCGACCACCCCCACGCCGACCCCGTCCCGTTCATGGGCCCGGTGATCGACAACCACGCCGCCGACCTCCTCCAGGAACAGTTCGTCGGATTGATGATCAAGGGCGGCAAGGTGATCCGCCGGCTCGACCGTCCCCAGGCCGACCGCCCTTTCCTTACCCCCGCGGTTATCGACGTCACCAACGTCCAGGGCCGCCCCGACGAGGAACTGTTCGGCCCGGTCCTGCAGGTCGTCCGCGTGCCCGATTTCGAGGCCGCGATCGCCGAGGCCAACAACACCCGCTTCGGCCTCGCCGCGAGCCTGATCGGCGGCTCGCCCAAGCAATTTGAGCACTTCTGGTCCGCCGTCCGCGCGGGCGTCATCAACTGGAACAAGCCGACCAACGGCGCCCCCTCGAACGCCCCGTTCGGCGGCGTCGGGCTGTCGGGCAACCACCGCCCGAGCGCCTTCTACGCAGCGGACTATTGCGCCTATCCGGTGACCAGCAGCGAGGCGGAAATCGCCCGCGCCAGCATCGCCCAAGGCCTTCGCGACATCATCGCGGATCGCTGATTTTCTGGGGCGGGCCGAAGCGCGTCCGCCCCGGCCCGCCTGCCCCGCCCTGGGCCTTTAGTCGTTCATGTCGGCCAGATGCTGGTCCTCGGGAAGGTCGCTGAACCGCGTGACGCGGCTGTCGAACTTCATCCGTACCTTACCGGTCGAGCCGTGGCGCTGCTTGGCGACGATCACCTCGGCGAGGCCCCACACCCGCTCGATACTGCGCTTCCACTCGTCATGCGCCTCGAAGATCTTGGGGTCGTCGCCGTCGACCGGGATCTTGGGCTCCTTGGCGTTGAGGTAATAATCCTCGCGGTAGACGAACCAGACCATGTCGGCGTCCTGCTCGATCGAGCCCGATTCGCGCAGGTCCGACAGCTGCGGGCGCTTGTCCTCGCGCTGCTCCACCGCACGGCTGAGCTGCGACAGCGCGAGCACGGGCACGTCCAGTTCCTTGGCGAGTTGCTTCAAGCCCCGGCTGATTTCGGAGATTTCCTGGACGCGATTGTCGTTGCCGCCGCGCCCGGTGCCCGACAGCAACTGGAGATAGTCGACGACCACGAAGCCGATGCCCTTCTGGCGCTTAAGCCGGCGGGCACGGGCGCGCAGCGCGGCGATGGTAAGGCCGGGGGTGTCGTCGATGTAGAGCGGCAGCGATTGGAGTTCGGCGGCGGCGCGGGCGAGCTTGTGGAACTCGGCCGTGCTGATCTTGCCCATGCGGAGGTTTTCGGAGCTGATCCCCGACTGCTCGGCAAGCACGCGGGTGGCGAGCTGGTCCGCGCTCATTTCGAGGCTGAAGAAGGCGGTCGGCGCCCCCACCGACTTGGCCGGCTCGATCCCGTCTTCCTGGTCGCGCAGCCAGCGCTGCGCCGCGGCGAAGGCGATGTTGGTCGCGAGCGAGGTCTTCCCCATGCCCGGACGCCCGGCGAGGATCATCAGATCGCTCGGGTGCATGCCGCCGATCTTGGCGTTGAGGCTCTCGAGTCCGGTGGTGATGCCCGACAGGTGGCCACCCGACTGGAGCGCCTTTTCGACCGTCCGCAGCGCGACGGTGGAAGCCTCGGCGAACGCCTTGACCTTGCCCTCGCCGCCGCCCTGCTCGGCGACCTTGTAGAGCTCGGTCTCGGCGCGCTCGATCTGGTCGAGCGGCACCACGTCCTCGCTGGTGTCGAGCGCCACCTCGACCATCTCGCGGCCGACCGAGATCAGGCTGCGGAGCAGGGCGAGATCGTATATCTGCTGGGCGAAATCGCGCGCGCCGATGATCGCCGCGCCTGAGCCGGTGAGCTGGGCGAGGTAGCCGGGGCCGCCAACTTCCTTCATCGCCTCATCGGCCTCGAACAGCGGGCGCAAAGTGACCGGATTGGCGACCATGTTGCGGTCGGTCAGGCGGAGGATGCCATCATAGATGCGGCCATGCAGCGGCTCGAAGAAATGGTCGGCACGCAGCTTCAACTGCACGTCCTCGACGAGCCGGTTGTCGAGCATCATCGCGCCCAGCAGCGCGGCCTCGGCCTCGATGTTCTGGGGCAGGCTGGGCGGCTGCGGCGCGTCGGTGCCGGCGCCGGGATGTCTCAGGATTTCGGCCATGCGCGGTCCTTAGGCACATGGGCCGGTTGCGGCCAAGCTGTGGATAAGGGGGATTACGGGAAACTGGCGCATTTCCGCCACAGCCGACGCGACCAACGGTTGGGCGCGCCGAGCCGCGTCCGCTCAGCAACCGCCGGGGTGACGGGGAGAGTTTCGCTCGCTAACCCATGCCCTCATGAGCATCCTCCCCGACCATTGGATCCGCCGCCAGGCCCAGGACCACGGCATGATCGAGCCGTTCGTCGAGGCGCAGCGGCGTGACGGCTGCATCAGCTATGGGCTGTCGAGCTATGGCTATGACGCGCGGGTGGCCGACGAGTTCAAGATCTTCACCAACGTCGACAATGCGCTGGTCGACCCCAAGGACTTCGCGGGCAACAGCTTCGTCGACCGCCAGACCAAGGTCTGCATCATCCCGCCCAACAGCTTCGCGCTGGCGCGGACGGTGGAATATTTCCGGGTGCCCAAGGACGTGCTGGTGATCTGCCTCGGCAAATCGACCTATGCGCGGTGCGGGATCATCGTGAACGTGACCCCGCTTGAGCCCGGCTGGGAGGGGCATGTGACGCTGGAGTTCAGCAACACCACCCCGCTCCCGGCCAAAATCTACGCCGACGAGGGCGCCTGCCAGTTCCTGTTCCTCAAGGGCGACAGCCCGTGCGAGGTGACCTACGCCGACCGCGCCGGCAAATATATGGGCCAGCGCGGGGTGACGTTGCCGCGTCTTTGACCTCTCGGGAGTTCATGGCAGTGAAGGCTTACTTTCTCCTGCTTTGCTTCGTGCTCGCGGGCTGCGGACCGAGAATCGATCGGACGGAGGATCGCGTCGTCAAGAACAGCGGTCAGCCGGACGTGCCGCCTTTAATCCTCGGGGACGTGGAACGTGTGGGCGGGACGGCATTCGTCACGATGTCCGTGATGCCGAAGAGAGATAGCGGAAATTCCTACGGCTCCATAACGTTCGGTTCTCGCGATGCGGGCACTGAGCGCAACCGGCTCATCCTCAACACGGCAACCGGTGAAAGCCGCAAGGTGCTGCCCGACGAGCACTTCGAAGTGCGTCAGTGGATCGTCCTCGGCGACGCTCCCTCGCAAGACAATGTCTACGACGTTTCGTCCGATCAAGCCAAAGGTCAAACGCCGGCCGACAGCTACGCGATGGTCGTGAGGCGCCCATCCAGTGAGAAAGAGCGACCGCCGACGTATGACGTCCTGCTGGGACATTTCTCGACCGGCCGCCAACAATGGGTCGCGACGAAGCTCAACGATGTCCAGAGCATATGGCTGACGAAAGAGGGCCGGATAGCGTTCATCGGCGCCCAGGGCGGCAAGCCCATCTACCGATTGTATGCGCCGGACGATTTCCGTCAGCTCCTTGAACGGCCACTCGCTTTCTAATTGGCTCAGCCCTGGTTGCCGCTCGGGTCGGGCCGCAGCGCCGCGCGGCCGGCGTGGATCAGCTGGACCCACGCGGCGAAGGCTTCGCCGAGTGAGGTGACCAGCTTGGCCAGCCCTTCGTCAGTGATGGTGCCGTCGTCGCTGAATTTCTCGTCGGCGAGCTGGCCGACGTAGGCTTCGGGCTGCTGCATCACGGGCATGTCGAGGAAGACGCAGCACTGGCGCAACTGGTGGTTGCAGCCGAATCCGCCGAGCCCGCCCGGTGACCCGGTCACGACCGCGGTGGGCTTCTTGGCCCAGGCGCTGTGGCCATAGGGCCGCGAGCCGACATCGATCGCATTCTTGAGCGCGCCGGGGATGCCGCGATTATATTCGGGGGTGACGAACAGCACGCCGTCGCAGTCGCCCAATTCCTTGCGAAAGCGCGCCCACGGCGCCGGTGGCTCGCGGTCGAGGTCGGGGTCGTAGAGCGGCAGATCGCCGATCTCGAGGATGCGGCATTCGAGGCTGTGCGGCACCGCGCCGCAGATTGCCCGCGCGAGCTTGCGGTTGAGCGACCCTTCGCGGAGCGAGCCGACGACGATGGCGATGCGGTGGCGGGTGGTATCCTCGGTCATGCTTGCTCCCCAAAGGCCGCGGCGCGCGGCGACATATCGGTGAAGCGGGCAACGTCAGGCGGCGGCGAAAGGCTCCGTTCGCCTATTATTTCGGCTCCGGTCAGCGTTAACTGAGGCACTCCCGCGGTAGATGAACGGACCCGACGAGGGAGGTTCATGTTGTGCGGAGCATAACGGTCTCAACGACCGCAACCACGAAGGGAAATCATCATGCGGACCATGCTCATGGCGCTCAGCGCCGCCTCGATCACTTTGCCGGCCGTGATGGCCGCGCCGGCCGAGGCCCGCCCGCACTATTACCAGGACCAGAGCTACAACCAGAATTATTACCAAGGTCGCACCTGGTATGACGACCGTGGCCAGGCGCGCTGTCGCCGGTCGAACGGCACCACCGGCCTGCTGATCGGCGCCGCCGGCGGTGCGCTGGTCGGCCGGGCGATCGACACCCACGGCCATCGCGCCACCGGCACCATTCTCGGCGCCGCGGCGGGTGCGCTGCTCGGTCGCTCGATCGACCGCAACCGGTCGGGCAACCGCTATTATTGCCGCTAAATCGGCAGGGTGAGCACCGGCGTCCCCACGGGGCGCCGGTGCAAACCGTATCGCTGTATTGACTAGCTAAGACACCTTCCGTAGGCTGGGCGCCAACAGGGAGGTGACCATGTATTCGCAAATCGATCTCGATGAAGCGGTAGCGGCCGGTGCGATCAGCGCCGAGTCGGCCGATTCGCTCCGCCGCTTTCTCGACCAGTCGCGCCAGTCGACCGCGGTCGACGATGAGCAGTTCCGGCTGATCACTGGCTTCAACGACATCTTCGTCTCGATCGCCGCGGCGATCCTGCTGTTCGCGGTCGGTTTCATCGGCCAGAGCATCGGCGCCAACCTTGGCTTAGCCATCGACACGCACGGTCCCTCCCCGCTGGCGCCGGCGCTGGTCGCGATCGCCGCCTGGGGCCTCGCCACCTTCTTCACCGCCAGGCGCCGGATGGCGCTGCCCTCGATCCTGCTCCTCCTCGCCTTCGTCTTCGGGGTGACGGCGAGCGTCGGGGCGCTGCTCATCATGCTGTTCGGACATCCCGACCAAGAAGCGAACCAGCAGACGCTGGTCGCCGGCCTGATCGGCGCGGCCGCTGCGGGCTCCGGCGCGCTCGCTGCCTTCGCGCACTGGAAGCGGTTCCGAGTCCCGATCACCGTCGCGGCAGGCGCGCTCGCGGTCTCGGGCATCGTCGTCGCCTTGCTCGCCTCGGTGATCGGCGACACGCCGCAGACGATGAACCTCGTGCTGGGGACCATCCTGGTCCTGGGCGTCGGCGTATTCCTCTACGCCATGCGCTGGGACAGCTCCGACCCGACGCGAGTGACCCGCCGCTCGGACGTCGCCTTCTGGCTCCACCTGCTGGCGGCGCCGATGATCGTCCACCCGGTGTTCACCCTGCTCGGCCTCAACAATGGCGATGCGAGCATCGGCAGCGGGCTGACGGTGGTCGCCATCTACGTCCTGCTCGGGATCGCGGCGCTGGCGATCGATCGCCGCGCGTTGCTGGTGTCGGCGCTCGCCTACGTGCTGTTCGCGCTCAACAGCCTGTTCGAGCGGTTTGGCGCGGTCAGCCTCAACATCGCGCTGACCGCACTGGTGATCGGCTCGGCGCTGCTGCTGCTGTCGGCCTTCTGGCACCAGGCGCGGGCGGCGATCGTCACCCGCCTGCCCGGCGGCTTGAGGGCCCACCTGCCGGTGATCGACCCGGCGATGCTCAGTCCTCGACCAGCTTGATCAGGCGCCGCTCCAGCGGGGCCAGCACGGGCTTGAGCTCGTGGCCCCGCCGGAGCACCTGGCCATGCTCGCTGATCAAGGCCCACGCCCCTTGCTTCACCCGAAGCGAGGGGCGTTTTTCGATCCGGATTTCCGGTCGTTCGGCGGTGCGGCGAAAGGCGGCGAAACTGGCGAGGTCGGGGGCGAAGTCCATCGCATAGTCGCGCCAGTGGCCCGCCGCGACCATCCGCCCGTAGAGGTCCATGATCCGCTGCAGCTCGAAGCGTTCGAAGGTGGCGACGACCTTCCGGGGAAACGCCCCCGGAAAGGGCGTGACGACGCTCACGAAGCCTTCACCTCGGGAGCATCCTGGTTGCGGGTCTTGAGCACCTGCAATTCACGGCGAAGCGCGGCCAATTCCTGCTCCATCTCGGCGAGGCGGGTGCGCATCGGGTCGAGGTCCTCGCCGCACGGCGTGCCGTAAGGGACGAAACCGGGGCTGTAGTGGACGAGGTCGACCGGCACCGGCCGCGCCGGGATGCCGACTACGGTGGTGCTCGGCAGCACGTCGCGGGTGACCACGGCATTGGCGCCGACCCGCCCGCCCTCGCCGACGGTGATCGGCCCCAGCACCTGCGCGCCCGAGCCGATCACGACATTGTCGCACAGGGTCGGGTGGCGCTTGCCGCCGACCCCGGTCGAGGGGTTGGTCCCGCCGAGCGTGACGTTCTGGTAGATGGTGACGTTGTCGGCGATGTGCGCGGTCTCGCCGATCACGGTGAAACCGTGGTCGATGAAGAAGTTGCGGCCGATGGTCGCGCCGGGATGGATGTCGATGCTGGTGAGGAACCGGCTGAGATGGTTGACCAGCCGGGCCAGCCAGTAGAGCCGCCCGATCCACAGCCAGTGCGCGACCCGGTGGAGCCCGAGCGCCCACACGCCGGGGTAGAGAATCACGTCCCAGCGGCTGCGCGCCGCCGGATCGCGGGTCTTCACCGAATCCAGATAATCGATCAGTCCGAACGCCAAGTCGTGTCGCGCCTCTTGCCTCGTGCCCGCGTAATTTAAGCAACGAGCGGGCATTTTGCCAGTCGCCTACGCGAAGCTGTTCCGCGCTGCGCCGGTCCGGCCCGTGCCGACGCCCGCCCGCGCCTTGGCACCTTGCGAGCGCACGCAATGCGCGCCAGAGGCGGAGCGCCCGTTACGCGAAAGGTCCGGCCATCCCGGAATTCCTCTCGGACCCGTCGGTCCTCCTACCCTTCATCCTGGTCGGCTTCGCCGCGCAATTGATCGATGGCGCGCTCGGCATGGCCTATGGGGTGATTAGCTCGACCCTGCTGGTCGGCATGGGCGTGCCCCCGGCGATGGCCTCGGCGGGGGTGCATACGGTGGAGACCTTCACCACCGGTGTGTCGGCGGTGAGCCATGTCGCCCATCGCAACGTCAATTGGCGGCTGTTCCTGCGGATCGTGGTGCCGGGGGTGATCGGCGGGATGCTTGGGGCCTACGCGCTGAGCAACATCGACGCTTCCACCGCGCGGCCAATCGTTCTCGCCTACCTCTCGGCGATCGGTCTCTATTTGCTGTGGCGCGGCCTCACCCACCGCCACGTCGAGAAGGAACCGCGGGTGGTCGAGCCGCTGGGGCTCATCGGCGGCTTCCTCGACGCGGCGGGCGGCGGCGGCTGGGGGCCGATCGTCACCTCCAACCTGATGGTCCAGGGCGCCGCGCCGCGAACTACCATCGGCACCGTCAACACCGCCGAATTCTTCGTCACCGTGACCGTGTCGGCGACCTTCATCGCCGCGCTCGGCTGGGAGGCGTTCACCTACGCCACGGTCGGCCTGCTGATCGGCGGGGTGGTCGCGGCGCCGCTCGGCGCGATGCTCGCCAAGCGGATTCCGGCCGATCGGCTGCTCGTGATGGTCGGGATCGTCCTCACCGCGACCAGCGCCTGGGGGTTGACCCGCCTGTTCGCCTGAGGTGGCGCATTGCGCCGCCCCGGAGTAGGGCGAGCCCATGCATTTTCTCGATCAAGCCAAGATCTACGTCCGCGCGGGCGCAGGCGGCCCCGGCGCCGTCAGCTTCCGCCGCGAGAAGTTTGTCGAGTTCGGCGGTCCCGACGGCGGCGACGGCGGCAAGGGCGGCGACATCGTGTTCGAAGCCGTCGCCGGCCTCAACACGCTGATCGACTTCCGCTACACCCAGCATTTCCGCGCCCCCCGCGGCAAGGGTGGGTCGGGTTCCAACCGCACCGGTGCCGGCGGCCCCGACCTGGTGATCAAGGTGCCCGTCGGGACGCAGGTGCTGGCGGACGACGAGGACCGGTCGGTGATCGCCGACCTGACCGAGCTCGGCCAGCGGGTCGTGCTGCTCGAAGGCGGCATGGGCGGGCGCGGCAACGCCAGCTACAAGACCTCGACCAACCGCGCGCCGCGCCAGCACCAGCCGGGGATCGCCGGCGAGGAATTGTGGCTGTGGCTGCGCCTCAAGCTGCTCGCCGACGTCGGACTGGTCGGCCTTCCCAATGCGGGCAAGTCGACCTTCCTCAACCGCACCACCAACGCGATGGCCAAGGTCGGCGACTATCCGTTCACGACGCTGCGCCCGCAGCTCGGCGTCGTCCGCCACAAGGGTCGCGAGTTCGTGCTCGCCGACATTCCCGGGCTGATCGAAGGCGCGGCCGAGGGGGCCGGGATCGGCGACCGCTTCCTCGGCCATGTCGAGCGCACACGCGTGCTGCTTCACCTGATCGACGCCGCGGGCGACGACCCCGCCGACGCCTATCGCGTGATCCGCGGCGAGCTAGAGGCCTATGGCGCCGATCTCGACGACAAGGCCGAGGTATTGGTCCTGACCAAGAGCGACGCCGCCACGCCCGAGCAGATTAAGCAGGCCCGCAAGGCGCTCAAGAAGGCGGGTGCGAGCGAGCCGTTGCTGGTCTCGGCCGCCACCGGCGACGGGGTCGACGAGGTGCTCGACACGCTGCTCGAGCGGCTCAGCGGCGGATCGGAGGCGACCGACTACGCCGACCTCGACGATAACGACGAGCCGACCGAAAAGGCCTGGTCGCCGCTGTGAAGCTGGCGATCACCGGGGGGACTGGCTTCGTCGGCGGGCGTCTGCGTGCCCTCGCGGTCGCCGCCGGGCACAAGCTCCGCGCGCTGACACGCCAGCCGCGTGAGGACGAGCGCGGGGTCGAATGGATCGTCGGCGCGCTCGACCATCGCGAGACGCTGCAGCGGCTGGTCGAGGGATGCGACGCGGTGATCCACGTCGCCGGCGTGCTCAAGGCACGCACCCGCGCCGAGTTCGACGCGGGCAACGTCACCGGTACGCTCAACATGCTGGCGGCGGCGACCGCCGGGGGCGTCCACCGCTTCGTCCATGTCTCGAGTCTCGCCGCGCGCGAGCCGACGCTGTCACTCTATGGCGCGTCCAAGGCGCGCGCCGAGCAGATCGTGATGGACAGCGGCCTCGACTGGGCGATCGTTCGGCCGCCTGCGGTCTATGGCCCGGGCGATGCCGAGATGCTCGACCTGTTCAAGGCGGCGCGCAGCGGGTTCGTTCCGCTGCCGCCCGCGGGTCGGCTGTCGATCATCCATGCCGACGACCTCGCCCGGCTGCTGCTAGCGCTAGCCGATCCCGATGCGCCGCACCGCGTGCTTTATGAACCCGACGACGGCCGGCCGCATGGCTACAGCCACAAGGAATTCGCCCGCGCGATCGGCGCGGCGGTCGAGCGCCGTCCGCTCAGCCTGTCGATCCCTGCCCCGCTGCTCAAGCTCAGCGCGCGCGCCGACCAGCTGCTGCGCGGCAAGGGTGCCAAGCTGACCCAGGACCGCGCGGCCTATTTCTGCCATCCCGACTGGGCGGTGGATCCAGCGAAGCGGCCGCCGGGCGAACTGTGGGAACCGCGGATCGACGCCGCCACCGGCCTTGCGGACACCGCCGCCTGGTATGCCGCGCAGGGCTGGATCTAGCGCTTGATCACCAGCTCGTAGGCGACCGCGAGCCCGGTCACGATCAGGCCGGTCAGGAAGAAAGTGTAGCTCCAGTAGAGCCAGCGATACTTCTCCTTCCGAAGCACGAAGCCGTGGTCGTAGACGCTGCCGGCGATGTGCCGATAGACCGCCTCCTCCGACTTCATCACCTTGATCGCCTGCTCGATATAGGCCGCCCGGCTGATGTTGGTGAAGGAGCCGAAATAGAGCAGGTTGGCGGTCTCGGGCGTGACCTTCCACTTGCGCAGCGGGCCCGGACGGACGGTAAGGATGCCGAGCACCGTCGCCATGAAGGAAAAGGCGGTCAGCAGCACCAACGGCAGGCTGGCCTTGCCGGCCGCGACGTCGCTGATCGACAGGCTGAACACCACGAAGCTGGCGCCCATCAGCATCGAGGATTTGTTGTCGGCCATCTGGCTCAAGGCCATCTGCCCGCTGTCGGCGGCGAGCAGGAATTCGTGCACGTCCTTGGGAAAGACGTATTCGTCTTCGCCCTGCAGGCTGGGGGTGGGATCGGCCTCGCTCATGCTTGGCGATGCTGCATCCGGCGGCGGCATGGCGTCAATGGGCTGGCCGGTGTTGAGCCGCCAAGGCTTGCCTGTCGCGCCCCTCCCCGCCATAGGCGCAGCACCGTAAACAGCCGGCGAGAAAAGACCGTGAAGGCGCGCGTGTTCGTCACCTTGAAGTCCGGCGTGCTCGACCCGCAGGGCAAGGCCATCCACCATGCGCTGCAGGGGCTCGGCTTCGACGGGGTCAATGACGTCCGCGCAGGCAAGCTGATCGAGCTTGACCTCGCCGACGGTACCTCGATCCCGCAGATCGAGGAGATGTGCCGCAAGCTCCTCGCCAACACGGTGATCGAGAATTTCCGCATCGAGTCGATGGATGGCGCCGGTGCGTAGCGCGGTCGTCGTTTTCCCCGGCTCGAACTGCGACCGCGATCTGGCGGTCGCCTTCCGCGAGGTCGGCGGGCGCGAGCCCGACTTGGTCTGGCATGGCGAGACGAGCCTGCCCGACGGCCTCGACGTGATCGGCGTTCCCGGCGGTTTTTCCTACGGCGACTATCTCCGCTCGGGCGCGATGGCGGCGCGCTCGCCGGTGATGCGCGCGGTGGCCGACGCCGCCGCCCGCGGCGTGACCGTCATCGGGGTCTGCAACGGTTTCCAGATCCTGACCGAGGCGGGGCTGCTGCCCGGCGCGCTGATGCGCAACGCCGGGCTCGCCTACATCTGCCGGCCGGTGAAGCTGGCGGTCGGCAACAGCCAGTCGCTGTTCACCAGCGGCTATGCGGCGGGCGAGGAAATCACCGTTCCGATCGCCCACCACGACGGCAATTACCAGGCCGATGCCGAGACGCTCGACCGGCTCGAAGGCGAAGGCCGCGTCGCCTTCCGCTATGCCGAGCGGACCAACGGCTCGGCGCGCGACATCGCCGGCATCGTCAACGAGGGCGGCAACGTGCTCGGCATGATGCCCCACCCCGAGCGTGCGCTCGAGACGGCCCACGGCAATCGCGACGGCCGCCGCCTGTTCGAAGGCCTGTTCGCCGCCGTCGCGGCCTAGCGCCACCGCCCGCAAGGCGATAAGTCCGCCTGCACGCGCCCGTAGCTCAGCTGGATAGAGCACGAGCCTTCTAAGCTTGAGGTCGTAGGTTCGAACCCTACCGGGCGCGCCACCCAGTCCTGCTCGCCTCTCCTTTTTCGAGGCCGGCACCCTCGCGCCTCAGGAACTCGCCGGAAACCCCGGATACCTGGAGGCGCCCTTTCCGTGATTGCCGCCGTGAGACGGAGCTCAAGAGCGAGTTGCGGGCCCTTTCGCACGCAAATCTCAGGTGGCCGATTTCGTGACCGCAAGTCTGATGCGCTTAGTTGCGGAAGAGCAAGCGCTGTTGCTCTGTCCAATTGGCCGGAAGATCGGCGGCAAGCAAAGCTCGCTTAGTTAGGTGAGTAGGACAGGCTGCGTCGAGTATGGTGACGACGATCTCGGGCGAGAGGTGGGCTATACGGTAGAGCGCTGCCAGGTTCGCACGGCAGCGACCAGCCTTGGCGGCAATTGCGGAGAGACTTACTCCTGCGGAAGAGTCGATAAGTCGTTTAGCTTCCGCAGCCTCTCTGAGAACCGAAAGCAATTGTGACTGAGGCTCCGTGTGCTTGGCGCCCTCCCCGAGTACCAGCTTGATCTCCTTGCCTCGCCTCACACGAGAGACCCTAGCCCACAGGATGAGCTCACCCGCGCATTCGGAAGGTCGGTTGAGAGTGTCGGCTAACAAGTCTCCACGCAGACCAATGGTCAGGCTTCTTTCCGTCAACTCGACGCGACCAATCAGTTTCTCCGGCCCGATGTTCTCCTGAAGACGTCCTCCGGCAATCTCAGCCGAAGCGGCCACCCGCGAGAGCTCGCTCGCGCACTCGATCCCCAGCTTGGCCTTAAGCTCACTGTTTGAACTGAGAAATGATCGCACTCGCGAGAGTACCGCCTGTTCCACGTCCCACGCTGGCACCCGCAACGCCGGAGCCGCTGGCGTAGCAAAGCTCTGATCTGTGACGTAGTAGCGGTACGCCCTGCCCCGCCTCTTCGTGTGGCTTGGGACCATCCTGCGACCGTCTTGGTCGTATAGGATGCCCGCAAGGACGCTTCGGCGCGTTTTGGCTTTCTCGCGAGCTTGGCTCACACGATTAACAACAAGCTTTGCTTGGACCTGCGCCCAGAGCTCCGGTCCGATGATCGCGCTGTGCTCGCCCGGGTACCAATTCGTCTTGTGGCGAGCTTCCCCTAAATACGAACGGTTCGTCAGCAGATAATAGATCGAGCCCCGCCCGAAGTGGACACCTCCCCTGCCGGCGCGTGCCTTGGTCTTGATCTCTTCGCGTCGAAGCTCGGCGAGCAAAAGGCTGCCGCATCCCAACTCGACATAACGGCGGAAGATGTGGCGCACGGTGGCAGCGTCAACATCGTTCACGACCAGCTTGCGGTCCTGAACTTCGTACCCGAGCGGCGGGCTCCCACCCATCCAAATGCCTTTGCGACGGGAGGCCGCAACCTTATCACGGACGCGCTCGGCAATGACCTCTCGCTCGAATTGAGCAAAGCTGAGAAGAACGTTGAGCGTAAGCCGACCCATGCTTGTGGTCGTGTTGAACGACTGCGTGATGCTCACGAACGAGGCGTCTCTGCTGTCCAGCACATCCACGATCCTAGCGAAGTCAGACAAAGCGCGAGTAAGTCGATCGACTTTGTAGACGACGATCACATCAACCTTTCGCGCTTCCACGTCGGCGAGCAGTCGCTTCAATCCGGGCCGCTCAAGCGTGCCCCCGGAGAAACCACCATCGTCGTAACGCTCCCTTACGAGCGTCCAGCCCTCGTGCCGCTGACTGCTGACGTAGGCGGCGCAGGCTTCATATTGGGCATCGAGGCTATTGAAGTCCTGCTCCAGTCCCTCCTCGGTCGACTTACGAGTGTAGACGGCGCAACGGAGCTTCCTCACCCCCTCCCTTTTACCGGCGTCATGCATTGGCGTTCAGACCGAAGAAGCGTGGGCCCGACCACGCGGTCCCGGTCACCTCCCTCGCAATCTGGCTGAGCGAACGATAGCTTCGGTTTTCGTGCTCGTAGCCTTCATCAGTGACCAGCACTTCGATCGTCCGGCCATTCCAACTTCGCAGTAGACGCGTTCCTGGCTTCATGACCGGCAGCGCCGCACCTCGGCCAGTTGGAGCGAGTAGCTTCCTCCGGCAACGGGCGGACAAGCCGCCTAGTGCGCGCTCCTGAAGCCGATAGCCGATTGCGAGGCGCATCAACTCGGCAGTGATTTTTGGTGGCTCAGCCTTGAGCTGGCGAGTCCACTCGGCCCTGAGTTCGACGGCGCTCATTTGCTGGAGCGCCGCTAGCTTCGCGTCGAGGTTCCTGCTCATTCGGGCGCCACCGCGCGGTAAGTGCGAACACCATCGACCTTGTCGCTGGTGATTGCGTATCCACGCTTACGTAAGCCCGTCAGTGAGGCACGCACCGTATGCGATTGCCAGCCGGTCGCTTCAACCAGGACTGGCAGCGTGGCTCCAGCCTCGCTGACCAGCATCGCTACGATCTTCGCCTGCTTGCTAGGCTTCGCGGTAGTAATGTTGGAAGCGTGGCTGCGCGTTGCACTCTCGGACTGTGGCACGCTGCCGCGTGGTTTACCGCCTCGAGACTTTGTCGAAGTCGTCTTGTTCATGTCGATGGCTCCCTGTGCAGAGCAGCCAAGCGCTGCTCCCACCATCGACAGCCCCACCGGTTCGCCGGTCGGGGCTAGGCGCCCAGCTTCGGGGCGCTGACAGCACCAATGCTCAGCTTGACGACGAAGTCGAGCGAAAGATCAGCTCATCGAGGCCAGGGCGGTTGCTTTCGCGGCTACTCAAGATGGCCCAAGGAGGCCTTCTCCGACGTCTGGCATTGGTGGAAATCCGACAGTCTGCTTTCGGCGCGGCGTAGGTGGATGGTCGACGTTCGTTCAGCCAAGCCGCTATAACGGGATGCGACGCATCGTGGACGTTCAGGGCCAACGCAGGCCTGAGCGGCGCTGCCCGGTAAGGTCGGAAGGGCTGATTCTAGGTGCAAAGGCGAACGACAGGCGTTCTGCGTCCTACCGACGAACGTAGCTGCTAAGGCACTGCTTGAAGTAGTCAGCTATCTCAGATCTGACGGGTTTGAGGTCCATTGATCCACCAGCACGAACTGCTCCGAAGCCGTCGATCCAAACTCCAAGCTCGCTCGCTTTTAATAGGTCCGCTGCTTGCTTGCTATCCAGAACCCGGAATAGCCATACAGCACTGTCTTCCGGTTTCGCACCTGCCGGTCCATTCACGACAGCAGTCTCCCGCCCGTCAATCTCTAAGTATGAACGCTTTTGCCATCTCGCATCGCCGAAGAGGGCACTCTGCTCTGGATCGGTCACTATTCCCGCTTGTAGTAAGAGCGTGCCTTTCCCACAGGTGAAAAGAGCCCGAATGGTCCCGCTGGATTTGTCTTGGTTTAACCGAAGGTACGGGTGAAGCCGAACGATCCGGACTTCAGCGGAAGTCGGCTGAACGCCATTGTTCACAAGCCCGAGTTCTTGGGCCTCCGACGGCGTCAGCCATCTAATTCCCGAGGCACTTGTCGCCGACGCAATCACGAAGGCTTTCGCGTCCACGCCCATGTCTCTAAGGTAAGAGACCACGATAGCGCTAATCAGCTGGGCCTCACTCTGGGAGAGCCCGCCGCTCCTCTCGAACTGGTGAATACCTAGTCTGCCGCTCGAGCGATCAAGGAAGCGACTCACACCACCAGCAAAGGCGTATGCACAGGCGCTAGCGCAGATGGCATTCGACGATGTACCCTGATCATCGAAAGCACCTACGCTCGTGAAAAATCGCTTCTCCCTTATCGCGCGGCCCAGCTTGATACCTTCAAGCAAGGAACCCCCCGGAGAGTCGAGCACTATCCTTGCCGCTTCAAGTTTGTGCGATTCTGCAAATTGAACGAAACGATCAGCATCTCCGGACGTGATCGGACCAGATATGAAAACCTCTCTCATGCCGAGGACGGCCATTTCAGCCATCACTGTTGCCGTGTCTGTCTTCATTCTGAACGAGAGGCCAACAGAGCCTTGGGCCGAGGATGGAGCAGACGACAATGAAGCCAAGACCGCGATTACAATCGACCAAAGCTTCATCTGAGTCTCGCTAAAAGGTCGGTCTGCTGATGCGGTGATGGCCAAACATCGCTTGGATAGAAATAAAAGGACCATATCAGAAGGTCTGCTTACGGCCAGCTGTTGACGCTCGGACTAGCTCTAACCCCCATGCTTGGAGCTGGTGGAAAGCGGAACGGCTGCTTGAGGGTGAACGCAGGCGTATAGCCGACAGTCGTTCATGCGCGGCTCGGAGCTAGCTTATTAGCCATCACGGGGCTTCGACCACATCTCGAATCCACCGGACCACGGCTTAGGTGAAGGTTAGAAGCGTAGCTGGCACTCACAGCCAGTGAAAACACCTAAAGCTTGACCGAAGTCAGACCTCGGTCGATGAAGGTTACATGCGAGCGGACGCCCTTGCCTCCATTCTTCGTCGGTCGAGAGCGGCCGTTGCTTTCGCGCGCCCATACAACGCGCCAGAACCCCCTACCGGAGCTGTGCCCTAGTCGAACCTGACGTTCCGACCATCGCCACAGCCCTTCCGCTTCCCGGGAGGGCTTTTTTGTAAGTGAGTTTCCGTATGCTGCTGACCATTTCGACGACGCATCAGCCCGCGACCGACTTGGGCTTCCTGCTGATGAAGCATCCGGACAACGTGCATTCGGTGGACCTGTCGTTCGGTCGCGCGACCCTGTTCTACCCCGAGGCGAAGGAGGAACGTTGCACGGCTGCGATCACCTTAGAGGTCGATACGGTCGAGTTGGTGCGCGGCAAGGCAAAGATCGAGGATCAGTATGTCAGCGACCGGCCCTATGTGGCTTCCTCCCTGCTGTCGGTCGCGCTTGGGCGGCTCCTCAACACGGCGATGGGCGGCCGCTCCAAGCACCGACAGGAGCTGGCCGAGGTCGCGATCCCTTTGGAGGTCGAACTTACACCATTGCCGGCTCGAGGAGCCGCCGATCTGCTCGCCCGCTTGTTCGAGCCGCTTGGCTATTCCGTCCAAGTGTCTGCCATCCCGCTCGATCCGGCGCACCCGGAATGGGGTGATAGCCCTTACGTCCAGCTGAAGCTGGCCGGCCAGCAACGGTTGGCGGCGCTGCTCGCCCATCTGTTCGTGCTCATTCCCGTGCTCGACAATTCAAAGCATTACTACGTGGGCGAAGACGAGGTGCAGAAGCTGCTCCGCAAGGGCGAAGGGTGGCTTGAGACGCACCCAGACCGAGAATTGATCGTCCGGCGCTACCTGCGGGGCTTTCAGTCGCTCATGCGGCAGGCGCGGACCCGGTTGGACGAGCGCGTGGAGGCCGAGGATGCGGAGGAGCATTCGTCCCGCGACGCGGAGGAAGAAGCGATCGAGAAGCCAATCCGGCTTAATGACCAGCGGATGACCTATGTGGCGGCGCTTATCCGCGAAAGCGGCGCCGAGAGCATCCTCGACCTCGGCTGCGGCGAGGGACGGCTCCTTCGCGAGCTGATCAAGATACCCGGCCTGAGAAAGATCATCGGTGTCGAAGTTGCGCCGAGGGTGCTGGCCGCTGCCGGCGACCGCCTAAAGTTGGACCATATGCCGGACATGAAGCGGCAGCGTATCCAGCTTCTGCAGGGATCGCTGGTATACCGCGACGACCGGCTTACTGGCTTCGACGCGGCAGCAGTGATCGAGGTCATTGAGCATATGGAGCCGGAGCGTCTTCCCGCCTTCGAGGCGGCTCTGTTCGGACATGCCAGGCCGCGTTTGGCGGTCATTACCACGCCTAATCGCGAGTTTAATGTCATGTTCGAAGGCATGCGGCCGGAGGCCATGCGCCATCCGGATCACCGTTTCGAGTGGACGCGCGCCGAGTTCCGCCACTGGGCCCAGAGCGTGGCTCAGGCTCATGGCTACGAAATCCGTTTCGAAGGCATTGGCGCTGAGGACGCCGCTCACGGGCACCCGACTCAGGTCGCCATTTTCGTGCGCGCTGAGAACGTGAGGGCGGCAGCGTGAAGATTGAAATTCCTGAGTTCGCCCTTGTCTTGCTGGTCGGAGCATCCGGCACCGGTAAGTCCAGCTTCGCCGCCAAGCACTTCCTTCCGACTGAGGTGATCTCTTCGGACCGGATGCGCGGGTGGGTCGCGGACGATGAAACGGACCAAGTCGCCACCAGCGATGCGTTCGACGTCCTGCACTATCTCGTCGAGAAGCGCCTGAAAGGTCGACGTTTCACCGTTATCGACGCCACAAACGTTCAGCCGGAAGCGCGCAAGGGCCTGATTGCGCTTGCCCGCAAATGGCATGCCTTGGCGGTGGCGATCGTGTTCGACCTACCGGAGGACATTGCGGTCGACCGCAATGCGCAACGCCTCGATCGGCAATTCGGAGCCGGTCCCGTCCGACGGCAGATGCAAAGCCTTCGTCGCTCGATTGGCGGGATGAGCCGCGAGGGGCTGCGTTACGTTCACCGGCTTCGCTCCGTCAAAGACATCGATGCTGTAGAGATCACTCGCACACGCCTGTGGAATGACCGAAGGGAGCTTACCGGCCCCTTCGACATCATCGGTGATGTCCACGGCTGCGGTGACGAGCTCGAGAGTCTGCTGTCGCAACTCGGATACGCCGTCTCCTGGAGCGGCAAGGATGTGACGGTAACGCCGCCGGACGGTCGACGGGCGGTTTTCGTCGGCGACCTGGTTGACCGGGGACCGCGCTCACCAGATGTGCTGCGCATTGCGAAGCATATGGTGGAAGCTGGCCATGCGCTCGCCGTTGTCGGCAACCATGACGACAAGTTGAAGCGCCATCTAGCCGGCCGGCAGGTGAAGTTGAGCCACGGCCTTGCCGAGACCGTCGAGCAGCTTGCCGCAGAGCCGCCCGAGTTCACCGCCAGCCTGCAATCGTGGCTTGACGGATTGATCAGCCACTACGTCCTCGATGGCGGCAAGCTCGTCGTTGCGCATGCCGGCCTGAAGGAAGAGATGCAGGGCCGCGCCTCGGGCGCTATTCGATCCTTCTGCATGTATGGCGAGACCACGGGCGAGATCGACGAGTTCGGCCTGCCCGTGCGCTGGGACTGGGCGGCCGATTACAAGGGCAAGGCCAAGGTGATCTACGGCCACACCCCGGTGCTTGAGGCCAACTGGGTCAACGGCACGCTATGCATCGATACCGGCTGCGTTTTCGGTGGCAAGCTGACGGCGCTGCGCTACCCTGAGCTGGAGCTTGTCTCTGTCCCGGCGGCCAAGAGCTACTACGAGCCCATCCGCCCGCTCGCAGGACCACCGGCGGACACGGGCGACACGAATCCGCTCCAGCTGAACCTGGCCGACGTGCTCGGCAAGCAGGTGATCGAGACTCGTACCTACGGCATGGTGACGGTGCGTGAGGAGAATGCGACGGCGGCACTGGAAGTGATGAGCCGCCATGCTGTTGACCCTCGATGGCTCATCTACCTCCCGCCAACCATGTCGCCGGCTGAAACCAGCGCCATGGATGGGTGGCTGGAGCGGCCGGAAGAGGCGTTCGCCTATTACGGCAGCAAGGGCGTGAAAACGCTCATTGCCGAAGAGAAGCACATGGGTTCGCGAGGCCTCATTCTGCTTGCGCGCACGCAGGAGGCTGCCGCCAAGCGCTTTGGCGTCCATGATGGCAGCCGTGGCGTGATCGTCACCCGTACGGGTCGACGCTTCTTCAACGATGCGGAGCTTGAGGCCGCAGCGCTGCACCGGGTGGATGCGGCGATGGAGGCATCGGCGCTGTGGTCCGAGCTCTCTACTGACTGGGTTTTGTGGGACGCGGAGATCCTGCCCTGGAGCATGAAAGCTGGTGCCTTGGTGCGGGGGCAGTATGCGGCCGTCGGGGCCGCGGCAATCAGTGGTCTGGATACGCTTTCACGAGCGCTTTCGTCCGCACGGTCGCGCGGGGTGGGGGTCGCTGATCTGGCTGAGACAACTTTCGGACGGCTCAACGATGCCGTTCGTTTCCGTTCGGCCTACAACCGCTACGTTGCTCCGTTCGCTGGCATCGACGACCTGAAGATCGCGCCCTTCCACCTGCTGGCCAGCGAGAGTTCTGCGCACTCCGACAAGAGCCACTTGTGGCACATGGGCGCGGCGCACCGGCTGTCCACTGCTGATCCTGCTTTGCTGCTTGCGACCGAGTATCGGCGCATCGATCTTGATGATGACCGCTCAACTGCGGATGCAATTGCCTGGTGGGAGCAGATGACCGAGGCAGGCGGCGAAGGCATGGTCGTGAAGCCATTAGACTTCGTCACCCTGGGACAGAAAGGTTTGCTTCAGCCCGCCATCAAGTGTCGCGGCCGGGAGTATCTCCGGATCATCTACGGACCCGATTACGACCGGCCCGAGAACCTGCTCCGCCTGAAGAAGCGTGGCCTCGGCCAGAAAAGGTCAATGGCGCTGCGAGAATTCGCCCTCGGGCTAGAGGCGCTGCACCGCTTCGTCGAACACTCTCCGCTCACGCGGGTGCATCAATGCGTATTCGGTGTGCTGGCAATGGAAAGCGAGCCTGTCGACCCGCGTCTGTGAGCTAGGCCAAAGCCCTCGCGAGCAGTCTGCAAGTGACCACTTGCCGAAGCTGACTCGGAGAAGTCAACGGGTCGTCCATCCGTGGTGGGAAGCGAACCGACTGCTTCCGGGCGAGCCCTCGCGCATAGCTGACGTTCGCTGATGCGCAGCTAGATGTCTGCCCAGCGCCATTGCCGGCCGCTCACGCCCGGACCCGCTACCTCGAAGGCTGGTCAGTGAACACTTTCGCCAAGGTCGTTCAAAAGCGGCTCCATCTCTCGTTCGGTGAGCGGCCACTGAGCCTTCGCGCGCCGTGCCGACGAGCAAATCGCAAGGTACGCGAGCAGTACCGACGGCTGTTTAAAAATCGGATTGTTCGCGGCAACCCTTTCGCGGATCAGCCCTGGAAGAAAGCCTTTCTCATCCAAAAGGCGCTTCACCTCTTCCAGATAATTGGGAGAAGTATTCTCGTAGGCGCCGAGCAGAAGGCCTTCCAAGGATGTTGGCTTCGGCTCGATCCCAATGAGTTCGCGATAAATGGCGCTTAGGTCGGATGTCATCTGCCTGACAGCCGCGAGGGCCGCATCGACATCTGTGGAGACTTTCTCGAAGTAGTCGTTAGTGGCCTCGAGTAGGGCCATAGCCTTCGCCGCATTGCGCTGCATGTACGGAGTCGCGGCAATTTGTGGCTTGTAGATCGTGTCGTGCGTAAGTTCACTGTACGCGTGCTGAAGCAGAGTCTTGATCTGCACCTCACATGGAGTGCCGGCAGGAATGTTGATGCCGTCATGATCAGTGTCTGCGTCTGGACGCACGATGAAGTGGACAGCGGCATAATCGAACTTGAGTGGGTTCTCGTTCTGTTCCGCCTCATAGTCTCGATCCTTCGAGAGCGTCCAGCCCCCAACTGACTCAATGGCCTGTTCGACCTTCTTGATGTCGCTGCCGAGCAGGACGACGAAACGCGTCCCCACCTTATCGGTGATATCGTCATATGGGTCGGCGTAAGGCTTGTTCCGGTAGAACGCCTTTTCAATCAGTTTCTGTCCATCTTTCGCCCGGGGCTCCGCCGGCGTCCGCAAGAAGTAACTCGCGGGAACTGGGGCAATGATGGGCGCAAGCCGCTCTGCGACCTCGCGAGATATCTTCCGTCCCCATGCCAAGTAGGTGCCCCTCTCGGCGTGCCACCGATCGAGCAGTTCCTGCTCCTTGCTCATTCCTGCCCCTGCATCTCGCCGCGGATCGTGATCTGCGTCCAGCCGGCACCCCGCTCGCCCTCGATCCTGTCGACAGTAACGAGGTCTCGCACAGCATCCGGCGGACCCGACAGAGTGATCGATCTGGGAAACTTGAGCTTCCGCCAACGCAGCAACCCTGTGACCTCCGACAGGTCCTTGGTGACCGCGCCTGCGGGGAACCGCTTCTGGCGCATATGCCTCTCGTACTCATCTGCCATCTCCGGCCGCATGTACGTGTTGGCGAACCGCGAAGTCTGGATCGTGTTGCCGCGGTCAAGCTTCAAGTAAGAATACAGCCCGTTGAAGAGGTCGACCTTCTCGTCTTCGGCCAAGTTGCTCGCCTTGATGAAGGCTTTGGTCTCCTCGAAGAACTTTCGAACTTGCTGAGCGGCGTTCTCGGGGATGTTGAGCCCGAGGAAAGTGCTGTAGAAATAGGTAGCTGCAGCGTCGCGCTGCAAGGACGTCATAGCGCTATCGTAGACTACCGGTCGCCATCCCTCTGGGAGGGCCGGCCGCGGCTCGGCTCCATCGCTGATGAAGAGCCCGATCTTGTAGAGCTTGGTCTTCGGACTGAGGAAAAGGTTGTTTTCAAACCTGGCTTGAAGATCGTTCGTTTTGATGAATCCCTCGTGCAGCTCAGCTTTCATGAGGCCGAAGAAACGAGTGGCTGGATGACCAACTGTTCCGTCGAACACGACTATGAGCCCGCCCGGGATGGCGCGCGATCCTTGAGCGTTCGCTAAGGCATCCGCAAACAGCTGCGAGTGGCCAACAAAATCATCATCGCTCTTAGTGATCAGCTCGACGCCATTCGCCACGACGCTGCCGGCGCCGAACTCTCGGATCGTCATCTCCATGCACTGGGCGCTCGCCTTGAAGGCGGCGATCACTCGACTGCGAAATGCCTCGAGCGCGCGGTCTTCAAGCCGGAGGAGACCGGTCCCATACGTCGGCCGGCGGAGTGGCCCTTCTTCGGTTCGCCGATGCACTTCGTGCAGACAAACCCTGCCAATAGTCAGGTTCTCTAATGGCACTGATTGCTTTCCCCTTTGATCAGACGCCCGAGCCCGCCGTGATGGTTGTCGATCCGTGACTTATCGGGTGTGATGGAGCCCAAGGCAAATCGGCAGTGTCTCGAAGCCCTTAGGCTGTCATCGATGTGATCTGCGAGCGAGTGATCTTCTCGGAGCCTGAGGGTGGACCCGAACAAGCGGCTACTCTCGGGAACTGATTACGCCGCTCTCGATGTCGGCTCGTGGTTCCCTGCTGCCTTCACCCGAGCGCTCCGTCTGAAGAGCGGTTTTTTGAGCTGCCCCTGTTCACCGGACGGGGTGGACCCATTTCCCTAAGCCGAGCGCCGATATGACTGAGGCGAAGCTTCATGTCCTGTTCGGCGGTTAGAAACTCCACTCGCCGTGCATACTTTGATGGATGTGCCAGTGCGCACGCGAGTACCGGCCGCGGCAGGATCGAGCACTGAACCTCTTTGACAGCATAGACGAGCGCTGAGTGCCGACCGTTGGGCGTGAGGACCGGTGCCACAAGCGAAGGCCCGAGAGGCGCGGTCCCGAAGGCCTGATGGAACATCGCAAGCGCATCGTGACCTTCAAAGATAATGACCTCGGGTGAGACGCGACCGACGATCTGCGAGACAACCGGGATCGACTCCTGCAACGCTTTGGCCATCGGCATGCCGCCCTGCTGCTTGCGAAACTTGGTCACGCTTTGCGAGCGGCGAAAGACCATGTTCGTCTTGGGCACGCGGCGGAGAATTGCGTCGTCGATTCCGAGGACGCGCTTGAGCAGCGGCTGCATAACGGCCTGGATGTCGTACCGCTCGTCAACGTAGTCGTGCTGCCAAGCGGAGCAAAACTCGTCCGCATCGGGGTTCATGGTCCACGTCGACGGATCCCCACCGGGATTGATGCCAAGCACCATGATTGGCGAGGGCGTGATGCGACTGTAGAAGATGCTATAGAAGCGTCGCTCGGTGAGCATAGAGCGTGCTTGATACTCAGCGTTGAGAACCTTCATGAACTCGACCTCGGAGTCCAAAACGGTATCAGGCATGGCACCTTCGGTTCTCGTCATGGCCGCTCTTACGATCGAATGAGGTCGAGCAGCCGCCTGAATTCGCCATCTGGCGTCGCGCCCTTCCACATGTTCGCGAAGCGGCACACCACCTGCAAGTTGCCATCACAATAGTGTCCCCCGCTGTCGATGCGGTCCAGGGATGCAAGCATCGCTAAATCTTCGGCCTCGCCACGCCATTGCAGCGGCAGCGACGTTATTGCGCAGCGTTTCTCCTGCTCCGCAATTAAACGGACGATAATTGCCTCGAGCTCCGATTGAGAGTGGTGGACCCGCTTGATCTTGCGGATGGTCGTCGAGGTCTGACCGGACTGCGCGGCGGCAGCCATAGCGTTGATCGCCATCTCGACTACCGACTTCTTCTGCGCGCTAGAATAGCGTACGGTGCCCGGTCCGGTGCCCTTAGCGCGCCTTTCCTCGTCCATCCGGACCAGCATCCAGCAGAAGGAATGTGCGTCGATGTGCCTTGCGTTCGCCAGACCCGGCTTGGTGGCGAGCCGTTCCTGTACAGCTTCCAGGGCTTCGTTGAAGTCGGCGTAGTTCGCCCACGAGCAGCGCCCGCTCGTCCTGAGATCGATGCCGAGCCGCGTAAACGCCTGATCGAAGGTGCGGGGAGCGATGGGAGCGAACCGATCGATGTCAATCAGGAAGAAGAGATATGCCACCAGTGGGTAGCCATCGCCAGCGAGCTCGCGCAGGCGCTCGAACAGCTCGCCTGGGTGGCTAACGGTGCGGAAGGCTTCCCAAAGCCACCTTTCAAACGCCCGGCGCCGCTGCGAATTAGTCCGGGCCGAGACGAGGGAAGCATGGCTCGCCGAGCCTGGACCGTAGCGTCCTTCCCACGAGACGAGATTATTGCGCGTTTGGTCGGTGCCCTTAATTTCGATCGCGGCTATGGCGCCGTCGAGCATCTTACCGCTGCCAATGTCACCCTCGGTCCATGATCCAGCGCTGAGTTCTCCGAGCGCTCGCTCTCTTAGCTGCGGCTTGTACCCTTCCCAGCCGTCCGCTGCACCCGACGCGAAGCTGATGAACGGGCCATCGTTGAAGTGCCGGTAAGTCGAGTCGCTGAAGGTCTCGAACTCGCGCTCGAAATGCGGAACGTCGAACGCCAATTCCTAAGTTCCTTGAAATCAGTCCCTGCTCTCAGGATAACTGTGCTCCGATGATCCAACGTCCGCAAGCGGGGGCCACCAGACGAGAGTTGAACGACCGTTTCTGGGTCTTTTCGGACGACGAAGCATTCTGAGCTGACCCGCGGTTCCAATCGGTGAAGAAGTGTCTGAAAAGACCCATCTGCCGCCATTCAGGGCAACCTCGCCGTTTCCCGTAAGCAGCCGTTTGTTCATGCATGTCTTGAAACTGTAAGTGGCCGGTCTCTGCAAAAAGCCGCAGCGAGCGGACACCGTTTCTCCTCTCAGCATTTGAGGAAAGACACTCGTGCGGAGCGTAGCCCGAAATACCCACGCGTCTGGGTGAAGCGCGAGGCATTTGCGGCCTTCTTAGCGCGAGATCGACGTAGGCGCTTAGCGAACCAGGCTACGCCTGCTTTCACCTGATGGTACTACCGTACGTAAGAGCATACACGGAAATAACTGGCTGGTGGAGACCGCGCCAAGTGCAGAAATGCCGCAATTAGCGCGGATCTCGGCTAATCGATGTGTTGGCTACATGCGCGGTGCTAGATCCTGCGCTACATGAGCTAAGCAGATCAGACTGCAGACCGCCAGTCGGCCGGCGTACATCAGGGAGCAGCTAAGCTTTCATGGGTGAGCACAACGGAGTCGACATCGGTCACATCGTCAAGGTGTTCTTCATCGACGAGGAAACCGGCTGGGTCCACGCGAAGACTGCCGAAGGGGTCAATCGCAAGTTCCAACAGTCCGATGGCGTCCTTCCCGAGCATGGTGACGTCCTCTTCCTCTTTGATAATCGCTACGAACCTGCTCCCGAAGGCGCCTGGACTGGGCAAAACAATATCGCTGTGGTGCGAAGCATCCAGGAAGATGCGCGGGTGCTGATCGATGGGTGGATGGGGCTCAGTCTGACCACCAATCCCAATCACGTCGCGATCGAGCCGCATAACACGGTCGAATACAACGAGATCGACGGGATCGTGAGGGTCCTGTCGAAAACGCCGGTACGACCCCGGGACTTCGGCCTCGAAGCGACAGATATCCTGAAAGATTATCTGGTTGCGCCTTCTGCCAATCCCCTCACGTTCGAAGAATTCGGTGGCTACCGGGAGGTGGTCGGCCGCGCCCGCGAGCTGATCGAAACACAGCTGGATCGCCGTGAGCAACTCGCGGCGATCGGCGCGCGACCAGTCAGAGGTATCTTGTTCACGGGACCGCCGGGGACAGGGAAGACACATCTCGCCAGGATCATCGCGCATGAATCACAAGCCGACTTCTTCCTGATCAGTGGCCCATCGATCGTCAGCAAGTGGGTCGGCGACACGGAGGACAATCTGCGAAAGATCTTCGAAGCCGCGGCCGCGGCAGAGAACGGGCGCGCCATCATCTTCTTCGATGAGATTGATAGTATCGCCGAGCGACGCTCGGGAGAGTCACACGAGGCCTCAAAGCGACTGGTCGCACAGCTTCTCACTCTCATGGATGGGTTCGAGAACAAGGATCGAAGTGTGGTCGTGATTGCAGCGACCAACCGGGTGGAATCGCTCGATCCCGCGCTTACTCGGCCAGGAAGGTTCGATTGGGAGATCCAGTTCGGCCTGCCCTCCCTCGAAGATCGGCTCGCGATCCTTGCTGTGGGAGCCAAGCAGATCAAGACGACCGGAGATCTGCCGCTCAGGCAGCTTGCGGAACTCAGCGCCGGTTGGTCATCGGCAGAGCTGGACTCGATCTGGGCCGAAGCGGCCTTGGTAGCCGCTGGCGACGACCGTCATAGCATTGCCGGGGAAGACCTGGCCCAAGGGTACGAGCGAGTGGCTGCCCGCCCGCGCCGGGAGCAATCAGCCAACGACGACAAGGAAGTGATGTGACGATCGCTGAGCGGCTGAAGCGGCTGGTGGGGCTCGGACAGCGTCCGCTGCCGGTAGAGGAGGAAACCCCACCCAACTTACGCGAATTTATCTACCTCGATGAGGTTAGCCTTCGCAGCTTGCTCTCCTCGCTGAGGGGCGAAGTAACCGAAAGCACGTCCGAGCAGCAGGGATCGGGCTTTCAGGGCGAGCTGGTGGGCAAGATGGCCATGGGCGCTACCGTCGTCGGTAAAGCCGAGGTCACGTCCAAGTATCAGACGAGCAACAGCAGCACACTCCAGACTTCGCGCAAGGCCACTGTGCAGTCGTGGTTTCGCGAGCTGCATGGGTTCCGCAACGTTCGTCTAGTCGAACCGACCGGCGAGGTGTCGCCGCTCCGGCATCAAGATGAGCTCAGCCAAGTCCGCGACACCAACGTCGCGTTACCCGCGGCAAGCTTGAAGCGCGGCGAGATGGTCGAGTTCCGGATCCGTCTGGCGGCTGACTACGTATTTCACCTCGGGACCATCGCCGAGGAGTTCGCCGGGATCGCCAAAGACTTTCCCCAGATCGTCGCGTCACCACAGGCGAAGGCAATGCTGGGCGACACGTATGTGGTGAGCCGTCTCCTGAGCCGCCTTCTAGCCGGCTTGATCCCGGTGAGGTGCGAGGCACTCGACTACGTGGTCGTGGAGGTCGCAGGCGAGGAATATGTCGCGCGGCGTGAGCTCGTTAAGGGTCTTGGATTGGAAACGAGGACACTCGAGCTAGTGGGCGTGACGGAGCACCTAGCCTACTGGAAGGACATTCGTCGGGTGCTGTTCTCCGGTGCTGAATGCACGATGCTCGCGCGTGTAGCACGCTCCCGACTGCACGACAGCTGGACGCCCGTGAAGCTTGCTGAGCTGTTCCGGCCGTTCACGCCCGACCTGGTGAGCCAGATAACCCGGGCGAGCCGAGATCCCTTCCTGGACGGATCGAAAAAGCCGGCCGACGAAGGGCCGAACCGAATGAAAGTCGCGCTCAAGCATTACGCAAACAGCATCGTAGCGCATCTCGCCGACGAACAGCCTGCATCGCGCCCCTCTCCCGACTTCCTGATCGATGCCCTTGCTGCCACCGATGGCAGCGCCGGCGAGCAGCGAACGGCCTTTGCCGTGGTCCGCGACGCGATCCTGAAGGACCAGGACAAGACCATAGACCCGGACAGCGACCTGGCGCTCAGGAATGAAGCCCGAACCTTCGCCGGTCTGGCCCTCCTTCCAGGTTCCGACACGGAAGCTCCGGCGCCAGTCGTTTATGCCGGTCCTGAGCAAAAGCTACCCAAGCTCCTCGATGTCGAAGTGATTGCGATCTACTGGTGATAGCTTCTCGGCAGCTCGTACACCAAAGGCCCGAAAGTAGGCCAAGTGTTTTAGTGGAGCTTGCCCGCGCTCTTCCTGCACTCGGCGACCCGCCAGAGGATCATGGGCTGAGTGACTGACATGTCGAACTTCATCAATAAGCTTTCAGCTCAGCTCTCGTCGCCTCCCTGGTCGTGCGCTGGCGTTGAGGCATTGTCGCGCTTCGGCGCTCGTACCGTGCATGCCTCGCGTCACCTCATGCAGCCGCAAACGCTTGAACGCCTCCCTAAGCGGGACTGGCAAACCGATCGGGAGGCGCTTGCAGCCTTTCAAGGCTGGCACGACGAGAGCCACTGCCTAGCTATGCTCGGGCATGATTGGCTCTGGGTTCTTGAATGGCAAGCGACCGAGGGCCTTGCTTATTACCTCGCGCAGCCGAGCCGGAGCGTGCGCCTGGCCCGCTGCTTGGCCTTCCTGCGATCTCTCGAACCGCCGGCCGGAACGCAGTGGCCAGTTACCCTGAACGAGGCGCAAGTTACCGCCGAGAAGCCTGCACGCGGGCGCGGCAGGAAGGTGTCTGCGGGCCGCATAGATCTCCTGGTCGCAGGAAAGAGTGCTGGGCAGGATTACGGCGCGGTTATCGAAGCCAAGTTCGGCCACGACCTTAGCACCAATCCCCTGCCCGCTTATCACGCGACGGCCGGTCGCCTCGGCCTCCACACAGGAAACTGCCGCTTCATTGTCCTTGCGGTCGCCATCGATGCGACCATCCAGGCGAGGCTCCGGCGCAATCCCGCCTGGTCCTTTCAGTCCTGGAGACGCCTCCTCCTCAACCTGGAACGCGAACTGCCCCGCGAGTTCGACGACGATGACTTCAGGCGATTTCGTCGCACCCTGCTCGATCGCTCCAGCCGCTAAGGAACCATGATGATCTACCACTTCAGGGACAGTGTGCGTTCTTACCTCCACGACCGGATGATCGGCGCCGGCGTCGATCTTCTAGCTGACACTTCGAGCAAGCTCGTGCCCGACCTTCGATGGAATGAGCTCCCTTCCTACTATGAGGCGTGGTTGGCAGCTCAGCGGGTGAAGGGTGACTGGGCCCTGACCTTGCTCGAGCTATGGGAAGCATGCTGGTCAGACAACGTGCCCGCTGGTTGGAACGCCGTGGACCCCGACGAGCAGGTTCCGCTGAACCGCAATCTCAATCCACACCCGAATGTCTGCTGGGAAGAGAACTGGTTCGGTCGCCTCTTTCTCCAGGGAGCCGAGCGGCTGTGGCTCTGCGCCGACATGGAAGACAATGTCTTTAGGGTAGGTCTGTGGCTGGAGGACAAGCGGGAGAAGCCGCTACTTACCGGCAATGTTCCCGGCATGACTTACGATCGCGACGCGGGCATCCTCTGGCAGACGGATCCGCCGCCATATGCCCCGGATGGAAGCTTGGATGTGGGCGAAACAATCGGAGTCTGCCGTGCGGTGCGGAGCTTCCTGGAAGCCAGGTAGCAGGCCAACCCGGCAGCTATTCGCTCGCGTCCGGCAAACGCCTGCGCTCAGGGCAGCGCATCATATCTCGCGGTTACCTCACGTGCATCATCCACTGCCAAGTAGTCGGTCATGGCATAGCGCCGGCCGATTCCGTTCAGTGAGGTACCGACAAACATGCCTCTCTCGCCATCCGCTATCCAAAAGCGGTCATGAAAGACGTCAGTAAGCTTAAGCTCAGGCGGCGCTCCGTTCTGCAGCGCTGAAACGGAGTTCATGAAAGCCGCATTCAGAGCCTGATCATGATCCTGCTTGGTTGCAATCCGCAGCTTGGCACCGGCCTTAAGTGCTGGCTCAATGAGTGAAATAAGGTCAGTGAGGTAACTCGCGTCAGCCGCTTTCGGAAAGAGGTACGGATCTACGATCAGCAGGGACTGCGTCGGGCCGCAACGGTTCAGCTGGTAACAGAGAGTGTCGAGAAGGTCGGCTCTGCTGGTACCATCCGGCAGAACGGCCTCGGTAAGCGCTTGACGGCGGAGGATCGCAGTCGGCCCCTGCTCACGCAGAAGTTCAGCGGCCTCCAACATGAGCGAAGCGTCAGTCGTCTGGTGTGCGGTGCGGCCTCTCTCGCGCGCCCACTCGTTTAGCTCAAGAGGATGCGGATGAACGAGGCCGGGTTCGAAGAAATACATGGTTTTACGCACTGATGGTCTTTCTTGCAGGACGGATCGAGCACGAGACTACTGATATGGACTTGATCATCCAAGCTGCTTGGAGGTCTGTTCGATAGCGAACCGGCTAGTGCCCTGCCGGCGGCTATCGCTGGCGAGGTGCCTTACCAAGGAGACCGCGCATGTTCGTCAGTCTACTTCGAGCACTGGCGATATGACGAAGGTCACCGTAGCACCCGCGAACGGACGATCGCAGGCCTTGGGCGGCTTGTCCTTGCTGTAGTTGTGATAGCGCATTCGGACAGCGGCGCCGGGAGCGAAGTTGGTGACTTCGAAGCCGTACGTCCAATAGAGACGCTTCCATTCCCGAAACCCGCCGTCCCGCTTTCCACCGACTACGGGCACGTTACTGGGGGTCACGGCCGTCGTTGTCGTTGATAACTGGGCCGTTATCGTCGGCAGTTCGGCCCGAGAGCAGTGTGATCCTTGGCCGCTGGAGCCGCTCGTTGATCCGCACTGACGGACCATCCGTGAAAAGTTGTTCCTCCTGCCTTCCACCTGTCAGTCGGGCCGGCTGGAGAAGCTTGCGGAGAACGGTGTCGACGTCCTCAGTTCGTAGCTCATGTTCACCAGCGATGTTCCATTGTCGGAGGAGCGATTCTGCGACCGCTTCAGGGGGCGGAACACTTGAACGATCCCAATTGCCAGCGGGGCAGAGAATCACATCCAAGCCGAAGAGATGCGGCCGCAGGTGGCTAAGCCGTTTATGATGCAGAATCTTCTTCGGCTTAGTAGCTGCAGCGCTGACCTTGGCATCCAGTTCGTCAGCGATGTCGAAGGCAAAGGCGAGATTCACGCCGCTCACCTTTGGGCCTGCTGTTGCGAAATGGGCGTGACCAGCGACGCTATGATGATTGTAGAGCATGTAGAGTGGAATCCACGGGTCTGGCGCGTTCACGAGAGTCTGATACTGATACTGGGTCGCCCTTTTGGGCTTGTGAAGCAGCTCAGAGAAGTTGCGATGTTCGATCTTCACGGGCTTGCCAGCCTGCCGCTCTGCCGAGAGGCGCTTCGCCTGGAGCCTCGCGTTTAAGCTCCAGCCAGACCGCAAATTGGCGAATACAAGGTCGACGTCTCCACCGGTCTCCGTTTCGGGCGGATATTCAATAAGGAGCTCGGGACCGGCGAAGGCCGTCAGCGCGGTGGTGAAGATGTCGGTCATCGTCGTTTCGCCGAAGCGGCCCCGCTGTAGAAGCCTCTCGCGGTCGAGGAACCGGCCGATAACTAGCGGCAACTTAGCTGCCAGATCGCAGAGGGTTACAGGCATTCACTCTTACTCCGAACAACTCGCTGGAGTGGGTAGCTCGCACTGTCTTCAACCCATGCTCCGGACGCAAGAACAACGCGGCCTTAAAGCTTGAAATAGGCGATCGTGACTAGCTGGCATTGCTGGGGATGTGTGCAGCTGATTAAGATACTTTCATGACCCCACGCAATGCCGCCGAATTGCTCGACTTGCTTCAGCTAGGTTGTGACAGCCTCACGATTTCCTAAGCGCCTTTGTCGTCGAAACTCGGGTCCAGGTAGCCTAACGAAGTCCGCTCAAGGGCGACGGGAGAAGTAAACTTAAGCGTGTAGAACCGGCCTAATGCCGATTTGCACTCCGCACCAACGAGTCTGCTTTTCGCCCTCTCTGCCCAAATGCGGACCGTCTGCTAACCACCACAGCTGGTCCTTGCTTGTGCGTGGAGGCAGGATATTGTTCGCTATGGCTAATCTTCGTTTCAGGTTGAGGGAAGTCGAGGACCGGCCTGTAATTCTGCTCGACTGCAACGCTGCGCTTCTCTTCAAAAGAGGGACCTGGACCGTTGCGAAAGTTGAGCTTGCCCGGAAGGCACTTCTCGATGGTTACGACCACTCGTGGTTAGAATTTCAAGAAGCCTTCCCGCTTGCTGCAAGCACACCAGTTCCAATTAAGGTCCTGCAGCAAGCTATAGAGGAATCATCTAAGCCGACTTAAGTTTACCTGCGTTGTCCTCTCCGCCGCTGCGATCCTGAAGGAAGGACTGATCCTCAAGCATCCGTCTGGCTGTCTGTGTGACCAATCGAAATCTGAACCAGGTGAGATCAAATGCGGCTCCGCTCATGTGCTTAGCCCGGCTCTAGCTAGCCGAGCGACACGGCGAACTGCCGCGTAGATATCATGTTCGATGAAGGTGGCTCCAGTGGCCTCGACGATACCGCGATATTCGGACTTGGGAATGCGCATTCCCCCACCATAGATTTGGGGCGCTCCCATCGCCCGCGCCAGCACCTCAACTTCGCCCCCAAAGATGCCATCCGGCCAGACTTCATAACGAGTGGCGGTCTCGACTTCGTACCAGTCGATTCCATCGAGTTCGCGCTTCCGCCCCGTCGGGACCTGGCGCGGGCCTTGCTCGACCTCGACGGGCTGAGTAGGAGCCGCGACGGGCGTTGAACTGACTTTTTGCGCGGCCGGCGCAGCGTCAGGCGGCACCGGGACCTCCGCAGGAGGCTCAACATCATTGGCCGCTGCAATCGCAAACTCTCCACTTGCCTGACGCGCCTGGAAGCTCGCGATGAATTCGTCGCGCCACCTCGTCACCTGCGCGATGAGTTTCGCGGCCTCGCGATCGGGGTCCGTGAACCAGTCCGTCGACCAAACGCGATAAATCTTCCAGCCAAGTCCCTCGAGGACCGATTGCCGGATCTTGTCACGATCCCGGACCGTGAAGCCAGAGTGGTAGCGAGCGCCATCGCACTCGATACCTGCGATAAAGCCAAGTGGGTAATCGGGATGTCGCACCCCAAGGTCGATACGGAACTTCTCGACGCCGACTTGGTGCGTGATTTCGAAACCTGCCGCGCGAAGCCTATCGGCGACGAAGACCTCGAAGTCGCTATCGGGCTCGCCACCATCCGCCAAGTCGAACCGCGCGCCGCCCTCGGCGTAGGTGAGGTAGGCTTGGGTTGCGATGGTTCCTGGTTTCGAGCCGTCGACGACCTTGATGTCGCCGGATCGGAGCGAGGTGTAGATTCGGGTCGAAAGCTTCGCACGGGTGACGAGTACGTTAAGGCGCCGGTGCCCCACATCGCTGGCTATGGGTCCGAAGCGCTGCATTACCCGCCCCGCCTTGTCCGGACCGTACACCGTGGAGATTAGGATGATGTCGCGCTCATCGCCTTGCACGTTCTCGAGGTTCTTGATGAAGAAGCTGTCGATCCCGCCCGAATAGGCGTTGATATAGTTGCGGACGGCTTCGTGCTCGCCAGACAGCCGGTCGAACTCAGCCTTGATCAATTCAGTTTGCTTGATGTTCATCGTGGCGATGCCCATCGAGCACTCGGGGTGGGCAATCATCAATCCGATGGCATCACGGATAATCGCTTCAGCCTCCGCTTGGTTGATGGAAGCCTCGTACGTCCCCCTCACGTAGACGTGCTTGACCCCGAGCAGCGGGTCATTCGTGCTCGGGCTGGGGAAAACCACCAGCCGGCGGTCGTAGAACTGCCTATTTGAGAACTGGATCAGGCTCTCGTGGCGCGATCGGTAGTGCCAGCTTAGCTGGCGACGCTTGCCGATGCGCGAGTTTGCTAAGTCTAGGATCGACTCCGTGTCGACTGTGATGCTTTCTTCGTCATCTGCATCATCGCGGTCGCCCAAACCGGCAAGGGTTGTCTGGAAGAAGTCAGTCGGCGGCAGCTGCTTGCTGTCGCCAACAACGACCAGCTGCTTGCCGCGGAGGATCGCACTCGTCGCATATTCCGGGCGCATCTGCGAAGCCTCGTCGATCACCACGAGATCAAAGGTCACGGTATCGGGCTGCACGTATTGCGCCACCGATGATGGCGACATCATCCAGACGGGCTTCAAGGCTTGGAGGGCCTGGCCTGCCCGCTTGGTGAGGTCGCGGATTGGAATGTGCCGCTTCTTCTTGTTCACCTCGTTATCGATAAGGGCGGCCTCGGTCCAAGTTCCCCTTGGTCCCGTGTCATTGCCCCATGGGGCGCGGTCTGCGAGCCTCTGGCTGACGATCCGCTGAGCCTCCATTGACTGCAGCTCTTTGTCGATCTCGCGGAAGCGAGTGCGGATCGCTTCGAGTGTCAGGCCTCCCAAGCGACTGAGCTCCTCGCCTTCAGCCTTGAGGTAGGCGCCTAGGACTGCACGGCAGACCAGCAGCTCGTAAAGGTCGCTAAGCCGACGGTGCGGAACTCCATGGCTTCTCGCCAGGCTGATGACGAAATCGCAACCCTGCGCCCTGGCCTCTGCCGTGTAGCGCTGGAAATCCGCTGCGAGCCGCAGGCCAGCTTCATCGGCCGAGAGCAGCCTAAGCGCGTCGCCCAAGTCGTTGATCGACGAAGAAGCGGCCGGGAACAGCACCGACAAATCGGTCTCGATGCTGGCCTCGAAGGCCGAGCGGGCTTCCTTCCAGCCACCCAGGCTGCTGACCAGTTCCCCGCCAAGGCCAATTAGCTTCACCCGTAGCTGGAGTGGCTCCTCGCTCCCGGCAAGCGTCGCAAGGACTTCGGGATCGAGGCTAGCCCGGTACCCGAGTGCTTCCCCGAGCTCGGGAGCGGCGGTGCGTGGATCAGATGCCCACGACAAGCACGATGGCAAGTGTTGGGCCCGGAAGTCACGATCAACCTCTCGAAAGGCTTCGATGACCTCAACGATCGTCCCTTCGCCACCGACCAAGGCAGCCGTTGCGACGAGTCCGCCCTCACCCATTAAGCCAGCAAGGTGCTCCAGTCGGGCACACCCCTGTTCAAGTTCCTCCAGCAAGGCCCCGAACGTTAGCCGCAGCTGCGGTTCTTCGAGGCTGCCGATGGCTTCCAATACAGCGGCAGCCTTCCTCGCTGGCGCGCGCAGTTCGATTGAAGGGCACTCGACGAGGCGCCAGAGGGCCCGTTCAAGATCGAGCGATGCCAGCCTGCCATATCCGCCTTCGAGGAGGCTTCTCGCCGCAAAAAGGCTAGCCCAATCAGAGTCGCTTCCGGCCCACAGGGAGGGCGGAAAGTACGCCTTGGCGGAAGAGGCGTCCTTAAACGCCTGTTCGTCGGCGAGGAGCTTGCTGGCGCTGCGAAGCCGATCGACAAGCTCTTGTCGCTCGGTCGTACCCGGCACCAACCTTTCTGCCGCGCCCCTCTGCTTCTTATACTCCGCCCCAAACAGGCGGCCAATGAAGCCAGTGTTCGACAAGGTTTCGGCCACCTCGTCCAGGTCGCGCGGCGCCTCGCCAAAGATCTCGGAAGCAGCCACTTGTGCGATAGCCGCGCGCCTCTCGGCGAGTTGCGAAGCGGCCACTTGGGCGGACTGCGCAACGCCGTTGAAGGCATTCTCAAGGACAGCCGGTTGGCACATGGCCCTTACTGCTTCTGGCGCCTCGTTGAGCTCGACGAGGGTGCTGGCAAACTCCCGAAGCTGAAGCGTCGTGAGGCTTCCGCCATCTAGCCCAAAGCGCCCGGCAAGCACGGCCGCGTCGGCTGACAAGGCCTTGAGGGCCTCAATGCGCGCACGTTCGGCGGCAGCTTTGTCGACCGCTTGGGCAACGCTCAATCCTACCGGATTGGCTTCCGAAATCGCGGTCTTGAGGCGCTGAAGATAATCATCGTCCAAGCCGAGGGGATCGCTGCAGGCTGCCCGCGCAGCCTCTTCGGTAGCGGTCCAAGCCTGCCGCACTCCGGCGAGGGTTTCTGCCGCCTTAGGTGCTTGCAGGACCCCGCGCAGGGCCACCGTGGACAACCCACCTGGCAAAGGAACCGCTGCCATGACGCTGGCTTGGCGGCCCAGTTCGTCCAGCTTGAGCGAGATTGGGTAACCGGTTTCCTCCCAGCCGGTCGACACTGTCGCAACCAGCTCCTCCGCGATGTGGAGGCACTTTCGTGCAGCTGCCAGAATGGAGGCTGTTTCAAACGTCTCGATATTCTTGGCGTTAGACCAAGGGTTTTGTTCGACGGAGCCGAATACAATGACATGCTCGTCGATCTTTTGGGCTATTCGATCCAGCACCTCGCGACGCTGTTGGAGTGACAGGGCGTCGATTGATCCCGCACTACCCAGGCCTGGATGCCGGTCACCCACGGCCACTGCATCGTCCGGCAATCCCTGCCGCAGGTTTAGGAAGCGCCAGATGAGCTGGTGTGCAGTGCGTCCGAGCTTGCCAAGGGGCTGCCCGAGCAGGCTGAGATAGGTGCGAAGCTGGTCACGCTGGGACACCAAGGTTCTCTGGAGCTCGGAAATGTCCCGGTCCCTGCCGCTGGCACGAGCATCAAGGCGCTCCCGCAAGCTTTCAATCAGGCTTGCCTTGGTCACCCGGTCAGAGTGGAGCTCCAGGAGAAGCGGCCCCAGGCCCAGCGCCCGTAGTCGCTCAGCCACGACTCCCAACGCAGCCTGCTTTTCTGCTACGAACAGGACCTTCTTGCCCGCATCGAGTGCGCCAGCGATCATGTTCGTAATCGTCTGCGACTTACCAGTACCAGGAGGCCCTTCGATGGCGAGCGGGAGGCCGGCAGCAACATCGATGAGCGCGCTATGCTGCGACACGTCTGCGTCCGTGACCAGCGGCGGCACGGCTTCCGGGAATGTGGAGTCATCGATCGGGTAGTCTTCGCCGAAGGCCGGTGCGCCGCCAGTACTCTCCGCCCCGAGAAGACGGACTAGTAGGTCATGCCGGGCGAAGGCTCCCTCTGGCCATACTTCAGGATCCAAGTCTTGCCACAGCACCATTCGGGGGAACGGCAGCACTGCGAGGGTCACGAAGCGGCGAAGCCGGAACCGCTTCGTTTGCTCGAGCACCCCAGCAAGGCGGATGAAATAGGACTCTGTAGTCTCGTCCTCCCGCAGTCCGGGCGCTTCAAGCCCGAAACGCTGCCGGAGCAGCTCGCGCATGGCCACGTTGACCTGCAGGTCCTCGTCCTCTCCGCTGATGCTGAAGACGTACCGACCACGGACAAGCGAACGCTCGAGATGGACTGGAAGCAGCAACGCAGGAGCGTGAAGCGCTAGCTGGCTATCGTCATCCTCAAACCACTCAACGAAGCCAAAAACGAGGAACAGCGTGTGCAACCCTGTTTCGCGTTCATGACTCCGGTACCGATCGTGGATGGTGCCCAGCCGGCGCTCAAGCTGCTTTTCAGTCAGGAGGACCCTGATGAGATTGTCACGATGATGCTCGGCATCTTCGTCATCGTCGCTGTCGCGTAGCTCATATGAGGGATCGAAGTGGTGCGCGCGGGCCAGGGAAGCGATGTCTATCGTCTTACCGAAGCTGAGCTGGGGCAGGCCAAGCTGTTGGCGAATTCGCGCGCGTAGCGCCCGTTCGGCTGCTTGAAGCGCAACGGTGTCGCCTTCTTCTTCGCCAAGGCCCTCGATTGCGCCGAGGAACTCGGCATCGGTCAATCGCGCCCTCTCGAACGCGATCCTGAAGTCATCTGTTTGCTCGTCTTTCGGGACGACCTCTTCATCGGGCAGAGCCTCGAACCTCATCTGCCCTTCCGAGAGCGCCTCGAACAGGAGGTCGGGACGCTCATCGATGATCCTGAGGTAGGTCGCTCCCCGTTCGGAGTGCTTGAAGGAGACCAACGGATTGCGCTTGCCAAGATCGATGAGCTTCGACCTGAGGCCTGCGATGGCTTCAAGTGTCCAGATACGCCTCTGGCGCAACTCGGGCGTTTCTACCTGCCCTTCCTCCACCGGCCGCCCCGCCTGCCTTTCTATGTCTCGAATGTAGCCCCTCGCCTTTGCGGCCGCTTGCCTCGCACTTGGTGTGCTGCGGTGGCCAAGCTCACGTATAATCAGTTGCAGCTCAGCCAGATTACTCCGGTTCCGTTCAACTGCTTCGCTTAGTTCTTTGGCTGTGGTGTTGAGAAGTGGACGCGACACGCAGCTTACCTGCCAGAATGAAGTCTGTGGCGAGCTTGCCTACGGGCGAAGGCTTTTGGCAAGGAGAAGCGTAATCGGGATCCGCAAAGTCAAAGTCACCGGCACTCGATCTGATGCACCGGAGTACGAGATAAACCCCCCGAGCCGTCCCGCGCCAAGATCGCCTGAACGAGAGGCTGCTATTTGCCCTTGCTCACCCGAAAGCCGCCGGTCCGCTTTCCACCACAAACGGACATCGGTCCCGCTGAGTGATACGCGGGGCGGTCGGCAGGGCGCCAAGTGCCCGCTGGTTGGGTTTCGCACTGAAGGTTTGCCACCCCTGCCATGGGCTAGGATGAGCTAGCTGAGCCGAGTTTTCGGGTGCTTTACACCAGATCGAATAACGGGCTGGGAAATACTCCAGCGCCCTGCCTTTGAGCGCTGCAGGGGCAAGCCGCAGTCGTCGCACAAGGCCGCGTACCTATCGTCGCGCGGCACGATTGAGTTCAACATGGGGCGGTGCGCGTTGAAGAGGCAGCGAACGCTCATGCGCATGGGATAGCTCACTCTGCTGACCCTTAAACGCCCCAATTTAAAGACAAAGGTGCTTTGTCTTGCGGTGTTGCAAGTCCGTTGCGATGGAAGTCGTCACCTAAGGTTCGCTTTCGAGATTTTGAGCCCGCTTTTCCGGGGATTCCAACGCTTTCCCTTTGATGCCAGCTGGCCCTGAAATTGGCGACCCGATGCTCCTTCAATCGTACACTAAGACATCCGCACCCGCCGAGCTGTGTCACGGAATGCAAGAGACAGCTGGCAAACCACGACCCCATCAGCAGAAGAGCGCCGGCGAGCGCCTATCGTTTGAGATGACGGCTTTGGTAAGCCTCGACCGCCTGCAGGAGGCCAGCGACCTCTGCAGGCATAAGACGGTCCTCCCAATCGAGTCCTGACGACTTCAGCCTGAAGCGCCAGGGAGTGGACTCGCTCGGTTTATAGCTGGCCGCGATTTCGCGCAGGATGGGCTCCGGAACGACGAAGCCGACATCTTCTTCATAAGAGCAGAGCGTGGCGAAGCAGGCGTCGACCTTGAATGAGATCGGCTGCACCGGGACCGTCATCGGCCCCGCGGCCGTCGCGATGTTCGCCGAGGTGAAGTGCCGCGCCACATAATTATACCGCACGTTCTCGTAGACTTGATAGGTTACCGCGCCGGTCGATTTGTTCACGAGAGCGCGGAGGAAGGCATCCGATCTTACCCGGTCAGTGAAGGCTCCGTTGCTAAAATAAGCTTTGGATGTGTCGAGGACGGCAGTCGGCTCAAGGTCGTCGTCTTTGACCTGCACCACGGCCGCGACACCGGCGGGCGTTAGCTCCTGCAGTTTTGCCATCTGCTTAGCGGACGGCTCGATACGGTCTTCTCGGCTCTGCGCCGCGGCCGCTTGGGTCCAGCAGCACACCGTAGCGAGCAAGATTTGGGCACGAAGGCGAAGCATGCGGGTTAGCTCCTGTAGACGATGAGAGACGTCCGACACACGCTTGGCCGGCCGCTACAGTCAAGCTGATTGTCTCTGATCGTCTACGTCTCAAGTTTGGGTTCGCTTGTAGCGAGGGCTTTCCGCAGAAGGCCTTGAAAGCTGTGGCTCGACTTCGCGCGCCTTTGTGCGCTTGGTGCGGGTATGGACGCAGCGCGACGCGACTTGCTCAATCAGCTTGGCAGTGAGCTGGCAGCGATCTTCGAGGAAGCGAGCGTCAATGCCGCGCTATTGCCCAGTGTGACCGACGCGCAGTGTCCGTCGGTTGTCACCGACATGCAAGCGGCACTCAATGCTGCCGGGAAACTCGTAGCAGCCATGCAGGCGCTGCTGTCGGCCGAGCGTAAGTGACCTAACTTAGTAGCTCGGACACAGTCACGCCGAGAGCAGAAGCAAGCGTCTCGACAACCTTGATGGTCGGATTGCGAGCAGCACGCTCGAGATCGCTGACATAGGTCCGGTGAATGCCGGCCTCATCCGCGAACGCCTCTTGGCTGAGCTCGCGCTGCTGGCGCAAACGCCGCAGATTGGCGGCAAGGCGATGCTGGACATCCACCCGCTCCTTGAAGCGCGGCTGTCGACGAAGGTTCTACAGACGATGAGTGACATTGTTCATTGCCGGCGATAGCTATTCTGCTTTTTCCGAAGGCAGGTGCGCGTGCAGTTGTTGATCGAGCAAATTAGGGGCCGTCTGCAACGCAGCGCCTACGTCAACGAAGCCGCCATCAGCCATGGCGTAGTCATGCCAATCATCAACGCTCTTGGCTGGGACACCGCGGATCCGCAGCAGGTCGTTCCTGAATTCCCGATCTCGGGCGGACGAGTCGACTTTGCCCTGTTCGGATTGGGCCACAAGCCTGCCGTTTTTATCGAGGTTAAGCAGGTCGGGCGCGCTGTCGCCGGTGATCGGCAGCTGTTCGAGTACTGCTTCCACCAGGGCGTGCCCTTGTGCGTGCTGACGGATGGCCGTGAGTGGAGCTTCTATCTGCCGGGTGGGCTCGGGAGCTATGAGGACCGCCGGGTCTATCGCTTGCAGATCGACGATCGAGAACCCGCGAAATGCGAGCAGATGCTGAGACGCTATCTATCGCGTGACCGGGTCAGGGATCAGAGTGCGTTCGAGGATGCGCAGCGCGATCACCGCGATGCAGCTCGCAGGCGAGAAGCCTCAAGTGTCCTACCTCGTGCGTGGCGCGAGCTCACGGCTGACTCTCACGACCAGCTGCTTGAGGCGCTGACCGACAAGGCTGAAGCGCTCTGCGGCTATAAGCCTGCTCAGGACGAGGTCGTCCGCTTCTTGCGTGCTTTGCGGCCGACTACCCAGGCGGTGGAGGAGTCATTGCCCTCCCCTTCCCTGCTCAACAGCGATCGTGCGCCACCGCAAGAACCGACCTCACTCCCAGACAGGGGCGCGAAGGGCTCCGACCGATCGGTCAACTACACGCTGAAAGGCCAAAATTGCATCGCGCCCAATGCAAGCGTCGCATTAGTCGAGATCCTGCGCGCTATCGTCATCGGTCATGAAGACAAGCTTCCCGAGATCGCAGCGGCGGTCAGTGGCACAAAGATCAACCACATCGGACAGTCGCCTGAGGAGATAAACCCAGCGAAGCCTCACCTCGCTCGTGCCGTAGAGATCGCTCCAGGATGGTCCGTTGGTCTCAATATCGCTAACCGAACGAAGATGGGGATCATTCGGGTCGCATGCGCGATCTGCGGCTGGCGAATGCCAGAAGACCTTTCGGTTGAGCTCCCGAACGCCGATTAGACGCTGCACTGAATGATCTGCGTTTATCGAGAAACGGCTGAAGCGATCCTGTATCCCGCGCCCATCGCCGCCTGACCGGTGAACATCTCCTCCGTCGATCCGCGCAGAACAGCATTGCTTAATTCGGCACGGCGCCTCCACCCTTGCGATCATCTTAGCATCCTGGTCACACTGGGGATCGCATAAGGGCGGCAACCTCGTGGAAAGTCGCGCTGGCGTTCAGGGCTTTATTGATGATCTTGAAGACTGCTGATGATCGCGAAGACGATGTAATCGAACTTGAGCGGTTGCGGTTGCTTGCGCCGTCTTCAAGCCAAACCGCGATCGACAAACAGATCGCAAACATTCGGTCCGGAGCCGCTGGAGAACGCAGTGCTGCACACTTCATCGACCTTGAGTTTGGCAAAAGCGAGCGGGTCGCAATTTTTCACGATCTGCGGATCGGCACTGATGGCGATTACGCCCAAATCGACCACCTTCTGATCCATCGACTGCAGGCCACCGCGTGGGTGCTTGAGACCAAGAACTACAACGGGCGCCTGAGTTGTGACGAGCACGGAGACTGGACTCTGTGGCGGGGCGGAAAACCAATCTCTGTCCCCTCCCCCATCAACCAAGCACGCCGGCAATGCCAAGCCTTGCAGTTGTGGCTCGACGCTCATGGCTACACGTGGCTCCGGAACGTGCATCCTGTCGTCCTCATCTCCCCAAAGTCGAGCGTCGATCGGCGAAAACTCTCTCCCGACGAGCACGTCGTGAAGGCAGATAACTTTGCGACATGGTGGAAAGAGCAAGCCGGCGAGATTGGCCTTGGCACCGCATTGCAAATGTTGGGGCGGCATGCAGTGAGTGGCCTGAGCCCGACGGAATTCGAAGCGTTCGGTCGGACTCTTGTCGGCGCGCACGAGCCCATCAAGTTCGATTGGGCAGCGCGGATTGGTATTAGCAAGGCGGTTGCCGAGGTAGTCCCCGTTCCAGAGAAGCCGCAGGCTGATTCAGAGACCTATCCTAGTCAGGCAGCAACCCCGAATACTGTGCGAACGCCATTCGGCGAGATCAAAATTTCTCGTGTCTCGGCAGCGCAAGTCGCCTTGCGCAACGACAGTGATCCGCGACTGATCGCCGTGGTACGAAACGCCTGCAAAGGCAAAGGCCGATGGGTGCCGCGCTATCGAAACTGGCTGATCGCTGACGATGACCTCGGCCAGGTTTTAGACTCTATCCGGCAGACAGCGGTTGACGCAAAATGCGCGGAGCCTCCTACTGAATAAGCTTCATGAGCCCACTAAGTGGACATTCCCGTAAGGTGCAACGACGAGGCGTTCTCAGCCGAAGACTGGTCAGAATAGTTGCGGTTTTGCCTTAGCACCGCTGGGCCTGGTCGTTGTGCTTGGAAAGTGCGGCTAACACTCTGAGAAACAGAACCTGCCTGAAACGACAGTTTATTCGGGCACGCAGTTTGTCTCCGCATCCGAACTTGCAAACTGCCGGGTTGACCCTCAAGCCGAAAGCGTCGTCCAACAAAACTTGGATCGAGGCTTGACCGTAGAATTCGTCCGCGCGTTAGCGCGGATGGGGCGGTACGCAGACCGAAAATCTAACTTGGCTCACATTGATATCAACGTCTGATTGATTAATAGGCCCCCATAATTGCTCGGAGAAAAGACGATGGCTGATGACCAATCCAATGATGGATCGATTGAACTTGCTACGGAACTTACGATCGCCTGGCTCTCGAATCCAAACACTCGCGCGCAGGCCAATGAAATTCCCGAGTTTCTGCGCACAATGCATCAGGCTGTAACTGATCTCGCTAGTCCGGCAGCTGCCGGCGACGAGAGCGTCACTGAGTCTTCTCATCAACCTGCCGTGACAGTGCGCAAATCTATCGCATCACCTGAGCACATCGTCTCGCTGATCGACGGGAAAGCGTACAAGTCGCTGAAAAGGCACTTGTCGCGCCATGGTTTGACCCCTGCTGAATATCGTCAGCGTTATGGTCTCAAGGCTGACTATCCGATGGTTGCGCCTGCTTATGCCGAGAAGCGGAGGGCTCTGGCGAAATCAATTGGTCTGGGACGTAAGCCGAAGGCAGCAACCGGAGGCCAACCTCCGAAGGCAACGCGTGCGAGGCGGCAGAAAGCCTCAAGCTGAGCTTGTCTAAAATGCGGCCTGGCGAGTGGAGGTCACCGCTCGTCGGGCCACTCGCTGAGTGCTGCTGATCTAATCGTTCAGCTGCCGCCTCGCGTGCTTGCCCTAAAAGTCTTGTGCTGCCCTGGCGCAGGATCATTAGGCTTCGGGAATAATCGACCCCTGCTAACCATCTAAAGGAAATGGTTTTGTGTGCGGGCGACGACCCATTCAGAGCACCAAATCGGACGCTCACGCCTACCATTGTGGTCAGAGGCTCCTTAAACAGACTCGTGACCTTGCATTGCAGTTCAGGTGATCTTCAGCTGTTCAACCCACTTGTTCGGCAAACCCCTGAAGTGGTCCCTTAATCGGTCTTCAACGTGCTCGGGCTCCCACACTGCTGCGGTCTCTAGACCGATGCACTCTCCCGGACTGGCGTATCTCTCATACAAGGGCGCAAGCTCTGGAATTTCATGGTAGATTGAAAGTATACCCGATAGCTCATCTTGCTTACAGAATTTTGGAGAAAATCTGAGCTCTTCAGGAATATCTGCGCTGCCCACAACAGGCCATCGCCTGGATGTCACGGCATGGTTCATCACCATGAGTGTAAAAGCTACCGGTAATCCGCCTACTTCAAAATGTTCGGGTTGATCTCTTAAGAAAAGTCGGTCGAAGAAAGCTATGAGAGGCTCCTTCAGAACCATCGCAAGAGCGTATGCACCGTCTCCAAGTCCCACTTTCAAAACCTGACCTGACTTGCGGCGCTGCTTCTTGGAGATGTTTCGGTGCCCTAACATCCACCAAATTCTTTTTCAGCAGCGGCACGGCACGCCGGGCCGTTTGGGTTACGATCGGAGATACCGTTGATGCGGTTTCCAGATGTTCCACCTTGTGATTGAGCTCCGCCATTTTTTTCAATCATCTGTTGTTCGCGTCCTCTGATTGCCCTTGGATTAGTCGATGACCTATCGAGCCTCGCCGGTCCAAATCCTCGCGCACTCATATGATGACCTGCATCTCGCCTAGCAATGTTCTGAGCGGGAGTTCCAATGCCGCTTGTCCGCCCTGTGTAGATTTGACCGGTACGCTCATTGGCCTTCGTATAAGTCTGATAAGTTCTCTGTTCCACCCGGGCAAGCACACCCTCCCCTTTAGCAGCACTCATAATTTCGGCTGCCCCGCGTTCCTCACCTGCGATAGGAATGAATAAGGTGGCGATGGTGGCGACAACGCCAGCATTTGGAGCATTTGGATTTACGTAAAGGCCGGATGTGGTGAACCCTATGACCACCTTCTCGTTGTAGTCAGGGCATGAGCCGAGGCAAAATCCATCTTCACCACTGGGGTCCGTCTTATCTACCGGATCGTTTCTGACGTAGGCGTAGAGATTGAACTGGTCTTCATAACCGATGGGATCGGTTTGAAGAAATCGCCCGAGGGTCGGTGAGTAGATTCGCGCTTTATAATAGTACATGCCAAGCTCGGACAGCCAGGCTTGGCCCGTGTATTGGAAGCGACCGGTATTACCCGCACCGGGAATCCCGTATTCGTCGTAGCTGTTGACGCCGGCCTGAGTGCCCGAGCAGTCCGCCTTAGCGATAATCGAGCCCTGCCAGTTGGCGTGGAGGAAGCGGGTACCGGTGCAGTTGAGCTGCCCGCCGGCGTCGTCGACCAGCACCTCGTCGGTGTTGGGACCGAAGATGTAGCGTCGCGTGATGGCGTTAAAGCCGTTGTACTCGACCGCAAGACGATCGCCGTCGTAGACGAAACGAGTGACCGTACCGCCCTTACTGATCTGGAACAGCCGACCGAGCGGATCGTACGTCAGCGCCGTCCCGTTGCTGGAAGAGACAAGCCGGTTCTCAGCATCATAGACGAAAGTGGTGGTGACCGGTGTGCCGTTGGCATTGTTGACGGTCTGCGTCGCCAGGTTGCCATTAGAATCGTAAGTAAACGTCGCACCGCCTGCGGCCGTATACTGATTTAGGCCATTGGTGGTGTACGGTCGATTGACCGCCGCGGCGCCAGTCCAGGCATAAGCATCGTTGTCGCGCGCTTCGCTCGCGATCCCGTTCGCCGAATTGTAGGTGAAGGCTTCGGCGACATTGCCATAGTTGGCGGCAAAGACTTGCTGCAGCAACGACAGGCGTGAGACACCGTCGTAGTTGAAGGTTGTCGTGTCATAGTTGGAGGGCGTCGGGCTTACAGTGCGTGTCATCGTGCTACGCTGGCCCGCTGCGTCGTACGTAATAGTCAAGTAGGGCTGAGTGCCTGAAGGCGTGGTCCAGCTGGCGGACTTGGGCCGGTCTAGGCCATCGTAGGCCGTCGTGAAATAGTCGCCGTCCGGATGCTGCAGGATGTCACGGTTACCATCCGGATCGTAGTGCGAGCCCATCGTAACCGAGAGCCCGGCCATATTGACCGACGAAAAGGTCGCGCGACCAAAGCCGTCGTACGTGGTGGAGATGCCCTCGCTGGAGGCAAACCGGGCGTAGGTCTGCAATCCCCGCAAATCGTAGCCGTACGAAACTGTGTACCCCGTGGCGCCCGTAGCCGACGTCGGCACGGTCTTGGTGGTCACATGGTTCAGCGCATCAAAGGCATATGTGAGCGTTGTCCCATCACGCTTGCGCAGGCTCGTGCGGTTGCCGGTGGCGTCGTAGCCGTACTGCTCGTAGTCGGCCGTGTTGACCGCTGCAGCCGTGGACAGCGCCGTCGCCTGGCTCGAGAAATCAAAACCTGAAGGTGGCGCCGCTGCCGACGGGAACTGCCACTGGCTCAGCCGGTCAAAGCCATCGTAGACATAATGCGCCTTGTTGCCGACCGCATCGATGACATACTCCCGCTTGCCGTTGGGAGTGTAGCTGAGCGTTGCCTCTGCCCGCTCCTTGTCAGTGCCAACCCCGTTGCGGATCTGCACGACCTGACCAGCCGCATCGTAGATGTTGCGGCTGATGCGATCGGGAGTGGGATTGTTCGGCGAGTTGGTCGTACTTGGCGTGCACGCGCTGGCCGGTAGCGAGCCGAACACGGCTGGCGTCATACGCACTGCCGTGCAGTCCAGCCTTCCGGCATTGTCGTAGCTGTATTGCGTTACTGTCTTGAGGCCGGGATTGGCGCCGGCTACCGCGATCGTCCGCTCCTGGACCTTGCGGCTCTCGCTATCGTAATCGGTCTCTAGCCGTTGCTGGATTGTAAAGCCGGACCAAGCCGACGGCGCCACCGCCTCGCTTTGCCAGGCCGCCAACTCACCCTTCTCGACAACGATAAGCTCGCCCGCAGCGTTGTAAGTGTTGCGCACCGCCGCATAATGAAGCGGACCTGTGTCATCGGGATCGGCCGAAATGGTCCCCACTAATTGGTGGTCCGCATCGTAGCGGAAGCCGGTCGTGAATGCCGAGGGCACGCTCTGCGCCAGCGCTGGCGACCCTACTCCAGCAAGCGCGGCAATAGCGAGGACGAGCAGAGGATAGCGACGCTTCATCATCGGTCTCCTCATTATGGACAAGCCGTCAAACCGGCACGCGGCGACGACTCCGATATCTTGTTACCTTGCGCATCATAGCCAAAACAGGTGCGAAGGGTCGTGACAGTATTGCTGTCCGTGCTCGTTATCGTCTTGCCGCGCAGAAGGAGATTGTTGGGGCCTGCATCCGGACCGTAGTCATACGTCGTGATGACCTCATCAGCAGCTCCACCTGAGCAAGCCGGACTGCCGCCCGTCGCCCCCGATGTTCGGCACGAACTTTCAGAAGCTAACACCCAGATTGGTGAGGTAGCCCTAACATACCCGCCGCTGCCGTTGCTGACCCAAGCATAGCGTTGCGCATACGCATAGCGAGTTTGAGGCCGTATGCCGCCAACCGCTGGACGAGTTTCTGTCAGTACACCGCCGTGCACAGGATCATAAGTCCAGTCCGTTTCATTCTGATTGGCATCCGTCTGGGATGTAGGCTTAGTGCAGTATTTGATCGTATTGGGCCCACAATTGTATGTGGCGGTATTCACGATCTCACCGCCGCTCAACCCGACCTGCCTCGTTTTTAGAAGCAGGCGCGCCTGTATATCCCAAGTGTAATAGGTCGTGATGCCCCGCGGATCGGTTGACGAGACCGGAGTTGGCATAACATAGCAGCGATCTTGCATCGTGGCTGGTAGATTTGCTTCAGCTTGCGGGTCGCAATAGTCAACTGTCGTTTGGCGTAGCAAGCTATCGCTGATCGTCACCGGCCCTGGCGTAATCTGATAGAGACTATTGTCAGGGTCTGAGGGTGGGATCGAATAAGGCGCACATGGGTTGCTTATGCATGGGTCTCCGACGTCGCCACTATAGGGCCGTCGCGGAAAATCATACGCCGCACCAATGCCCGTCCCATTTCCATCAGAGTAGGTACCGCCCGCAAGGGTCTTGGCATGACCGCTTATCTGCGGTGCATACTGGTAGTTGTAAGTGTAAGACTCGCCGCTTGCGAACGATTGTGAATCGATGATTGCTTGAGATAGGCCGTCGTCATTGACTTGCCAGTCGATCTGGTTCGTCAGCCATGGCGAGTTACTCCCGGGCTTGATGAAGCCCATGGAGGTGGCGGTGTTCACGAAGCGCCAAAGTCCGCCTCGAGCATCAGTCACACTTAGGAGCGATTGTTTCCCATTGACGACCTCATATGTGTAACTGCTCGTTTGGACGCCTGCGGGACACGTTGCACTTGTCGGCATGGTCGTCGCGGCAAGGTTAAGCACGCATGCCTTGCTCACATACTGACCAGCATACTCAAGGATTAGCGCGTATCCGCGACTGCTACGCACACTTCTCAAACGGGTCGTGTTTTGGCCACCGGTGGCGTCGTAAGCGAAATCCAACGTCGTACCATCCGGCTTCACGACTTGCGACACGTAGGCGCATCTCAAGACCGATGAGCAGTCACCGCTTCCCATGCTACGGAACACCGCTGTCGTGCCGTCAGCAGCCTGAAATGTGTACACTGTGCTCCCACTAGCCTTGTCACCACCGGGCGCCGAATAGGTAAGGATGGCGTAACCCGAGCGGGAAGCCTGAGAGTAGCCGTAGCCAGCTTGCTGTTGCGAAGAGAACGTCTGTGACAAGCCGCCAAAGTTCACTTCGATTTGAAAGTCATTGCCGTGACCATTGATAAGATCGCCCGTGAATAGGTTGATCCTCTTCTCGGAGACCATAATGTCGAACGAATGCGAAAATGAGCCAAATGGATTGTTATGGCCCACGAGCTGCTGAGAGATACTGCGCGTGAGGACGATCCCGTTCGCATCCCCGATCGCAACATCCTTGTGCTCATAGTTGTAGCGGCCTGACCGCAAATCGACACCACCAGGGCTGATAAGCATCTTCTCAGGCGGCGGCGCAAGAATACTATCGCCATAGGCCGGCCCACCCAAAACAACGAGCGAGAGCGCAGCGCCTAGGATCGAAACTGAGCGCCGAAGTTGCCTATCGATTTGAGGTAAGAGCGCCAATGCAAAACCCTCAAGAGGATTGAAGTCAGACGGTAAGGAATTTCTACGAAAAGCGTCGCAGATTTCCGATTAGCTCGGGTTGTACGCGTTAAAATCAGTTCGAGATCATCACGTAATCGACGCCTTCGGAGTCACCCCAGGTGCTGCAGTTACCGGTACCGTTGATGAAGACCTGCTTGCCTGCGGCCTGAGCCGAGAGAATTATCGAGATCATCGCCTTGCCCCAGTCAGTGTTGGACGGAATGGCAAAGCGAGTTGCTTGGGTTGCGCATGCGGGTGCACCCGAGCGATTGTTTGGAAGGTCGAACAGCATCGGACCACCTTGGGTCACTAGCACGTTGATGGGAGGACCGGAGCCTGCGGTGCCAGCGAGAGCGGGGGAGGACACGGTCAGGGCGTAGAGCGCGAGCAGTGCTTTCTTCATGGGTCAGCCTCGGTTGGTTGGGACAGCGCACAGCGCGTTGATGGTGGCGTTCATGCCGGGCGGCCGGGCAGATGCAGCGAGTTGCCGGGCGCGAATTTGGGCTCGAGTAAACACATAAGTCAGTTCTCGACCTGCACGTAGTCCACGGTCTCTGAGTCACTCCAAACGTTGCAATTGCCTGCCCCGTTTACATACACCTGCTTACCGCGTGCTTGAGCGGTCAGAACGGACGAAATCATCGATTTGCCGGCGTCCGTGTTGGACGGGATCGCAAAACGGGTTGCTTGAGTTGCGCATGCGGGCGCCCCGGAGCGATTGTTCGGTAGATTGAAAAGCATCATCCCCCATTCAGCCACCAGAACATTGATTGGTGGACCATATCCCGCGGTACCGGCGAGTGCGGGTGTCGAAATGATCAACGCGCAGAATGCCAACAGTGCTTTCTTCATGGTCAGCCTCAGTTGGTTGGAACTGCGCACAGCGCGTTGATGCTGGCGATCATATCGGGCCGCCTGGCGGTAGCGGCGAGTTGTCGTGCGCTCGCGCAGGTGGCGTCAGTGCGGCCGCTACGCAGCGGCGCATACACCTGCGCTTCAAGCGCTTGTTCCGCGCTCCTTCGCGCCTGCGCCTCGGCCTGGGTCTCGGGAGTGACCGGCGGGGGCGTGCAAACCCCTCCGCCAGCGCACAATGGGTGTAGCGGCACGCTCGATGTACTTTGCATCAGTGCGGCCAGGAAAATGTAGCCGATCAACTTGCCCCCCCTGTTTCTAAGATGCGCTCCGCTCGCCCATCGTCAGCGCGCACGAGCGCATGATTATTTGGCCCTCACCGTCGCAAAGCCGTTGAGCGGGACGACGATGTAGATTGTAGTTGAAGAGACGCCTGCACCGGTTGCTCCGCCAATCGGCAGGTTGTTACCGGTTACCTGCACCGACGTCCGGTTGTCCGCTTTGTCGTAGTTGTAGACCGCGTTGACGCCGTCATTCCGTCCGCCGGTGTGAACAACCGTCACCAGCCGGCCAAGCGCGTCGTAGGTGTAGGTGATGGTTTCAGCCGATGCCGGTGCCGCAAGCAGGCCAATCGCTACTGCCGCGATGAGAGCAGATCGCAAGGACCACTCCGGCACCAAACCACCTGATCGCATCTTGCCCCCGTTCCGCCATCGCAGCGCAGAAAGCGCGCGACTCAGGCGGTTCAGCGCAAACTATGCCCCATTCAAACCCGCTGTGAAGCTACAAACTGCGTTAAGAACCATTACTTCTGAATGCCGCCGGTAAGCCGATGTTTTCACAGCGAATCCTGTTAACGGCCGTCGCCACTAAGCCAACATCGTTCGGCAAATTACTTGCCCGACCGAGCGCCGCCCCGCCGTGCGCTCAAGCTGCACAAACACATCAATCGTGCTCAGAACATAATGCCGGACATCGCTACGGCTCAAAGTGGTTCCGGCCTGCAGCACAAGTAGAACGAGCTGCTCGATAGCACCTTCGGGGCTGTCGGCGTGGATGGTTGTAAGGGATCCTGGATGGCCCGAGTTGATCGCGCGAAGAAAAGTGAATGCTTCAGCGCCGCGCAACTCGCCAAGGATGATGCGGTCGGGGCGCATGCGCAAACTCGCAGCGAGCAAATCGTCTGCGCCAACTTTAGCCTCTCCTAACTCACCCCTGACCGCGATCAACCCGACCTGATTGGGATGATCGCAAGAAAGTTCGGGGGTGTCCTCGATAAAGAGGAGCCGCTCTTCAGATGGGATTTCTCGCAGCAATGCGTTCAGGAAGGTCGTCTTACCGGTCGACGTGCCGCCGGCGATCAGGATGTTACAACGCGAAGTGACAGCATGACTCAGCGCCGCACCCACCTGTCCCGCTCGCAGGAGGTCGTCCAATGTAGTCAGCTTGCGGTCCTTGATTCCATCGACGCTGCATTCATTGAAGAGCCCCTGTTGCTCGAATTCCCGCAGGGAGAGCGCTGCCGGCAAATGCCGACGAATAGCGAGCGCAAGTGGTCCCCGTGTGGCTGGAGGAGCCACGATTTGAACGCGCGATCCGTCGGGCAGTGAGGACGAAAGAAGCGGATGTTCGCGATTGATGCCTTGATGGGTCAGCGCCGCAATCTGGCGGGCGAACCGCTTCAGCATCGCGGGACTTAGCTGCGCATTCTCCTGAAGTTCGATGGTGCCGCCCAAGGTTTCAATCCAGACTTCGTGAGGGCGGTTGACGTAGATGTCGGTGACGTCCGCTCTTGCAAGAAGCTCCGCGAACGGAGCGAGACAAGCTCTTAAGAAGATCCCGTCGGGAGCTGCGACCTTGACCTCGGCGTTCACTGGCGCCGCTCATCGGAACCGAAGTCGAGATCGCGGGCCACGAAAACGCTGATGCTCTTGCCAGCGCGCACACGTAGTGTCGGCGGCCGCTCTGGGCTCGCAACTGTCGCCGCAGTCGTACCTTGGAGCGATCCGGGCAAAGCGACGATCACGGGCGAGCGAGAGGATCGCGTGGCAAGCCCGGTTCCGATGTCGAGCGTCGTACGGAGCAGCGCGGTGCCGAGTCTAGAGAAGAAGTGAGTGTTCACGCTGGCAGGCACGCCGCTACGACCGAGCGGATCAACGGCGGGCGAGTCGAGCTCCATCGTCACACCATCCGGTCGGATGATCCTGCTCCAGATGATCCCAGCGCGGCGCTCACCTGGCGAGAGCTGAGACTGATACTCGCCAATCAATCGACTGCCGCGAGGAACGAGGACTCGGCTGCCATCGAAGCTTTTGACATCGCGAGAGACGAGCGCGCGAGCAAAGCCTTTTTGATTGGAGTCCAACGCCGTCTCAAGCACAGCTGAAATCATCGATCCCTGAGCAACGGTGCCAGACTTATTTGAAAGCGTGCCGGCGCGAACCCGCGGCGCCCCCGCCCACGCCGCATCATTACCGTTTTGAGAGTCATTGGCGGACGAGTGGGCTGAATTGCTCTCGGGGGTGACCTCTCTCCCGGTTGAGGCGTCGGCGACAATGATCGAGCCCGAAGAAACGCGGGGAAGCGGAGCGCTCAGGGGGGGCGGCGGCGCATACGGCATTGGTGCTGCGCTCGGCAGCGGCAGCACGGCGCTTTGTCGCGTGGCAGGTCGGCCAGGCGTAACGAGAATTTGCGGGGGGGCCGTAAGGGGCCGGATGATAGTCTGAACAGGGTGCGGCGCTGGAGCTGGGGTGATCGGCGCCACGGCAATTGGTGGCAAGTACAATGGTTGCGCGTCAGCATAGTTAGGCACGCGCTCACTCGCCTGAACGCGGACAGCTGGCTGCGATGCAGGTTGCCGGCGGCTCTCTAGCACGACGAACAACGTCGTGGCGCACAGGGCAAGAACAATGCCAAATGCCCACGGTGACAAGCCGGTGTTTGGCTTACGAACCACCGGTCGGATATCTGCGAGCTCGGGATCGTCCAACCCGAACATTGCATCGAGCCGCGGATCTTTAGCGTGACGCGCAGTCGTCATCGGCGCCTCTTTAGCGGCATGCGCTCCGCACGAGCGACGCGCTCATCCATTCGGAAAACAAGTTTAGGCACGACGCGGTCAATGACCATCACGTCATCGCGCATCATCCCGTCGACCAGCGCTTCATTGCCGTCGTCGTTGATGGTGAAGACGGCCGGGAGAGCCTGATCGCTCGGCCAACTTATGTAAGTGCGATTGCCATCATCGCGAACGCTGGCAGGCCGCAGCTTGGCGTCGCCGCTTACCCGGTAGATCCCTGCAGGATGTGGTCCGATAGTTGGCTCGGTCTGTTGAACCATCGACGAAGTCGTGGCCGGATAGGAAAACTGCAAATGCCAAGGCGATGATGATCCGTTCGAGGAGCTCGCTATCAATTCGAAATTGTAAATTCGAACATTGGTGACGACCGTCATATTGGTAGAGCCGTCACTCACCAGCGGCTTTAAAAAGAGAAAGTCCCCGCGCCTGTTGGCCGCTGCCTGCCACATCGAGCTATCGCCCATGGCTATGTTTTGCACCTGCTCATCAGGTGATAGCTCAACCGTGATCTCATAGCCGGGAGCGCCGCGGATCGAAACGACGCCACCGGGCGCATAGGCGACCGTCTGAACACGCGGATCTTGGGAATAGCTCTGTCCGGAGGCCGCGCTCGGGACTGCCAGAGCCGCCCCCGCCATGATGAAAACGAACTTCATCGGGTCGGTACACCGACCGGTTGCGTCGTCACCACGGTTTCCACTGTTTCGGGCTTTGACGCAGCCCTATCTGCAATCGGCAGCGCCTCCGGATCACGTCGGTATTTCGTCACCTGGAATCCGAGCGGGTTCACGTACCGGCTCTCAAGCGACATCGGTTCACCGGAGTAGCGATAGGTAACGACTGCTACCCAAGGCATTGCCAGAGACAGGCGGCCAGAAGCATCGCTTCTCACTGTGTCGAAGCGAACCATAGCTACGTTCGGTCCAACAGGAGATACGCTCTTTACACGCGCCTCAATGACATTGCCTGGCGGCAGAATATTCACTGGGCTCGTGGGGTTGGTGACCTGAATGCCGCTCACATAAGAAGCGCGTGCGGTGTCCGCGGACATCAATGAAACCTTATTATACTCATTACGGATCGTGGCGCGGTCAAATCCTTCTCGTGCGATGACATACTGAACTAGGAAGGATTGGGTGAGCGCAGTGTCCGGCGCGATCTTGGCCGGATCGAGCGGCTTGAGCGGTTGAACGAAGCCCGTCGTGCGGTCGACCAACAGAGTGTAAGGTTCGACCGTTTTCAGCGGCGTAAGCAGCATCAGCGCAGCCGCTTCCATGACCGCGATCGAGCCGGCTCCAATGGCGACCCACCAAGCCACCTTGCGCGATGATACAAGCGCTTGAACGCGATCGCGATTCCAACTCGCCGCCTCGGCATAATAAGCGTCAAGCGCTTCTCGGCTATGCTCGTTCATCCGCGACTATCCCGCTCTACAGCCCCCGCGACCGACCGAGAGCGTGACCGGTTGCGACCGCTCTGGCCCAAGGGCACTCGTCCCCGCCCATCAGCGCCGCGAGCTGCTACTTCTTCATTCGCGACAGCTCGGGCGCTGATCAATCGTTCCGATTGAGTAGACCACAATCTCTCTCGACCGGTGATCGATTGAGCGATGCCACTCACTCGGCCTGGGGCGCCCGCAGTGAGCGTAACCAAACGCGGGGTAGCTTGGCCCTTAAAGCTTGCCGACGTTTCAAACGATCTACCTTCGCCTTCACCAAGCGGAAGCAGGTGCAACAGAGGAGCCAACCGAAACGCGTTTGCAATCCGTGACGACGCGAACACGAGTGAAGCCGCCAGCATCGCAAAGAAAAGGGTGATCACGAGCAGCTGAATGGGTGCCGACGGAATGATCTGCTCAGCCTGCCGCCTCGCGATCAGATCCGTGAGCCATGGCTCCAGCATCGTTAGCTGCAGGGTCAACGCGAACCGCGCTCCCAAGCCCGCCAAAGCAGCCCCCGCGGTCACCCGGATCCAGCCTTCAAAGATGCTTCGTGTGCTATCGAAAAAGAGGAAGGCGACAAGAAGTGGTCCAAGTGCCAGCATGAGGGCACCGACGAGCCGCACAAGGCCCAGTGAGCCGATCGCTGTGAAAAGATAGATGATCCTCGACGTCCCGAGAGCGAACGAGTCGAAGCCTGCAAACGGTGGCGGCACTGCTGGCTCAGTCTGCGGAGCGGTGTTGATCAGCGCGGAATACCCCGGGCCCAAAATGGCGAGGCGCGTGAGAGCATCATCGATCCGGTCGAGACGCGCCACGAGAGTTCGATCATCGCCCGAGGCAAAGGTGCGTGACCCTAGCTCGCTAAACAGCTGGGATGGGCCGTCGACAACGACGTCGTAGACCAGCGTTCGATATGCTGGCCAGCTCGTCGCCAGCGCGAGGACAGCGCCAATCTTCACCATCGCGACGACGCCGCTCCGCACCGTCAGAGCCTGGCCTAAGAGCAAATTGTAGCCGATCAGGGCAATGAATAGCGTCAGGAAGCCGCTGAGCACGAGCGAGAGCGTTGAGCCTGGCGCGCTCAGAGCCTGCCAGCTGCCCAATGAGAAGGCTTCAGCCTGGCAGTCAGTCCACCGGAGCACAGAGCCGATGAACCCGATGCTCTCGGGCGAGCTCTCACACAGGCTCATGACGCAAGCTCGAGCAACCGCGGCATCCAGTCTTTCGGATCGTCACCAACCTCAGCCCGCAAGCCGTCCAGCAGGCGGACAGTCCGCTCTCGACCCGACAGGATCGTCAGCAACTCGCCTTCGCCGTCGAGATTGAGCCGAGCCACCACGCTATCGTTGCCGTGCTTGATGAGGAAGCAGCGTGCGCTCTCCGGGATCGTTCGCACAAGTTCGAACTCGTGCTCGGTTAGCCCAAAACCATCGATGTAATCGGCTGCCCGGGCCTTTGGATTGGACATGAAGATCTGAGTCGCGGCCTGTTCGATGATGGCACTTGCGATACGGCTTTCCAGAGCATCCTGAGCGCTTTGGGTGGCAAACCCCACGATCCCGTTGCGCTTACGGATGGTCTTTTCCCAATCCTTGATCCGCCGCACGAACACATCGTCGTCCAACGCCTTCCAGCCTTCATCGACGACGATGATCGCCGGGCTGCCATCAAGACGCTCTTCGACCCGGTGAAATAGGTACATCATCGCCGGCGTCCGGAGAACAGGGTCGTCCAGCAACAGCGTCATGTCGAAGCCAACGGTATCGAGCGCGAGATCGGTGAGATCTAGCGGGTTATCGAATAGCCAAGCTCGATCGCCCTCGCCCCACCACGTCCGCAAGCGCGACCACAGATCATTGGCGAGCGGTCGCTCCGCTCCCCGGAACAGCTCAACGAGATGCCGCAAACGGCGGTGTTGCAGCGGCTCTTCGAAGATGGCCTCAAGGGCCTCCCTTACGAGCTCTTCCTCAGCATTATCGAGCCCGCCAGCGAGAGCGCTTATCCACTCCATCAGAAACTGCCGGTTTGCCGGAGTGTCAGGCAACTGCAGCGGGTTCAAACCTGAAGGACTGCCAGGTCGAAGCACATCATAGCGGCCACCGAGCGCTCTAATGAAGAGTTCGGCGCCACGATCTTTGTCAAAGAAGACGATCCTGGGCTGAAAACGACGGGCCTGCGCGAGCAGGAAGTTGACCACGACTGTCTTGCCCGAGCCGGACGGTCCGATAATCGTGAAATTGCCGAGATCGCCCTCGTGGAAGTTGAAGAAGTATGGGCCAGCCGCCGTCGTTTCGAGTAGCGAGACGGCAGGACCCCAATGATTGCCCTCGGCCCTCCCCAGCGCAAAGTTGTGACAGCTTGCCAGGCCGGCGAAATTGGTCGTGGAAATGAGTCCACGGCGAGCGATGTAGGAGAAATTGCCCGGCAGCTGCGCCCAGAATGCCGGTTCAAGCGCCAAGTCCTCGCGGACAGCATTGATGCCTAGCTCGGAGAGTGCCGCCTGCACTTCGGCGATCGCATCATTAAGTTCTTTCGGGCTTTCACTCCGGACGAGCACCGTCATGTGATGCTCGCCGAAGGCTGCGCGCCCAGCCGCGACATTGTCCTTGGCATCGCTCAACTCATTGCGAAGACTGAGCGCCTCGTCCTCTGCTGAGCGCATCCGGCGAAGCGCCAGGTTCATCCGCGACAGCGCTGCCCCACGATCGACAAATGCGAAGGACTGCGTGACGGTGAGCTCATAAGGCAAGCGCGCAAGCTCATCGAACATCCCGGACGACGATTGCGCGGCGTAATCCTTGATCGACACGATGCCGCAAAACTGCCGCGGGCTCTGACCCGCGCGCCCCAATTCGACCGTATCCTGTCCGAAGCTAACGCGCCTGTAGGGCAGGTAATCTCCCAGATCCTGCATTGGCAGCAGAACAGGCCGAAGTTCTCCGTTGAGCAAATATGACAAAAATTCCAGCGGCTCCGAGCACGGCCCCTCTGGTGTATCGTACACGGAGAGGAGCTGCGGTTCGTAGCTCCCCAGCGAAGCTACCAAGGCATCGCGGACCTGATTTAGCTGCTGAAGGTCGAATTCGCCGCGCCTGCCTGCCGATCCAGTCTTACGCCCCAGCACGTGCTGCACGCGGTCGAACACCCCGACCTTGCCCTGCAACGGCCGGCGAATGAGCGTCAGATAAAGGTCGTTGACGTATAGCCGACGCGACCCGAGACGCTCCGACCATCGCAGATCCAAGTCCTTAGAGAATTCGTCGGCAAACTCTCCTGTTTGCTCGGGGCTGATTTCTCGGCGAACGAGATGATGATACACCGCAAACCGTGAAGATCCGATCGCTTGCAGCATTGCATCCCGCAGCCGCTTGCGATGATTTAGCTCGTCGGTATCCGCAGTCTCGAACAGATAACCACGGAGCCGAATGACTTGGAGCAATAAGCCGTCTCGGGTCTCGAGGGTAAAGTCGTCGACATGCCTAGCGTAAGGCACATGCTTAGCGCTGCCTTCCTCGCGCAGCTGCACTTTCGCATCAGCGGTTAGGCGCGGTAGGAGTTGCAACCCCACACTCGATAGTTTTTCACGCGCGGGCAACGCGAGAGTTTGGTGATCCAAAGATCGAATATGCGCGGTTCTCGCAAACACTGCACAGCAGCGATGACGTGCAGCAATGTGCAGATTGCTAGCACCCAAAGCGACCGGAAAACGAGAAAGAGCTCCGTTGCGACGACGAAGTTCGTGACGAATAAGCTATAGGTCACGCCAGCGAACATCTGAGGGCGCGTGAGCGCTACGAAAACCGTGTCGCGCTCAAGCCCGCTCATCTATTGACCCAATGCCGCGGTGCTATGGATGCCAGCAACGATGCTTGTCGCCCCAAACAGCACAAAGCAGCCAAGGATAACTGTCGCGCCATGTCTCCAATTGATGCGGCCGGTCAACATCATGAACCCGACGGCAGCAACAGCGATGACCGCCGCAACCGTCGCAAATGTCCCTAGCAGGGTCCCTTGCGCCCAATTGACGGCCGACAGGAAAACGCCTGATCCGGCAGGATCAGCCCCTGCTTCCTGAGCAAGGACCGGTGCAGAAAGCAAACTACCCGCCAAGCCGACAAGCGCATGCCTACGAAGCATGCTTCCTCCTATTGAAATGATTCGCTGATACAATCTGTTCGACGTTGGCGAGCTTGACCAGCCCAATCGTCATCTCAACCTTTCTAGAACCCCCTTTAAGCGTCGCCGGGCCAAGAACCACCTTTCGACGGTGTCAGACAGGAATGCAAAACTTTCAATTTTCGACTTGAACGTAGTCGACGGTTTCCGAATCACTGCAGACGTTACAGGTGCCTGCACCGTTGACGTAAACCTGCTTGCCCCGTGACTGTGCCGTGAGAATCGCCGAAATCATCGATTTACCTGCGTCAGTATTCGAGGGGATAGCAAATCGAGAAGTCTGAGTTGCGCAGGATGGTGCGTTTAATCGATTGTTGACGACGTTAAAGAGCATAAAACCCCACTCTGTAACGAGCACGTTGATCGGAACGCCATACCCGGCAGTTCCGGCGAGTGCGGGTGTCGAGATGGTCAACGCGCAGAGCGCGAGCAGTGCTTTCTTCATGGTTAGCCTCACTAGGTTGGAACGCGCACGGCGCGTCGGCCACGATCACGGCGATCAAGTTCGGCGTCTTCGGTCAATGCCAAATTCCGCGCACTCACACCGATGGCGCGATATTTAAAACGGCGCAATGACGCGAAGAACTGCGCTTCAATGTCTTTTCTGCAATCGTCCACTCCTCCGGTTGTCAAATCCAAGACGACTGGCAGGAAGCGAAAATGCAGCCAACGGAAGACCTTGAGCAAAGCGGAAATCCGCTAATATTCTATAGCTCCATGACTGGACGAGTTGAACAATAATAATTCCCCGATTTAGTTTTAGAAATTCTTAGATAAATTGCTCAGCAAATGAGTGGACTTGAAACTGCCCCCCCCCCACAAAGCCGATTCTATCGGTTCATTTGCTCACAATAGCTTCTATTTCCATTCTAAGTCTGGCCGAGAGGCACTTAGATGCTTTCGAAGACGAAGAACATCTTCGTGGCGAAAATGATTTAGAGATACAGAAAAAATACCTCCCGACTTAGTTATAAATTCGACTCTCGAAGTTGGCAACTGCCGGTTCTGATTTTTATAATCAGGGCGCAATTTGCGAATAGAAATCAATTTGATTGCATCAAAATTCAAGCAATCCCATTTACTTGTGCCAAAAGGACGTTTGGCGATGCCGTCTCGATAGATAACAACCCTATAGAGGTACATAGTCGAGACTTTGGCAGCAACATAGAGCCAGAATATTCCTCCGAAGTAAAGAAAACCATTATCAAATTTCTTGTAGTACAGAACTAACATAAGACATTGGATTGCTGCACCCATCGCCAAGTAAGTTATCGGTGGCGCAAGAGAATGACGCAGCTCGAATTGGTCTCCATTACTTGTCAACATCCCATACCTATCCACCGACAGACATAGCTTTTAGACTTCTCTCTGGCTTTGTCCGCTCCGGCCTCTGCTCCAGTATGGGCTAAGTCACGAACCTGATGAGCGGCCGCACCCTTAAGGGCCGTTTGCACTGAAATGTTTCGCGCCGTGCCATTCGCAACGCGGGTTGCCACGCTTTGATGCACAGCCTGCCAGCTGTTGCGGCCCGCCGTAACTCCACCAATCCGAACACTAGGCAAAAAACGCACGACTCCGGCTGTGACCGCTCCAAAAGCTGCGTCCACTCTAACCACTCGACCACTGACATGACCAGTATCTACACCCTGCCGAATGACGCTTCCTGTTCCGGCGGCGATGCCGCCTTCAACTGCTGCGCCTGCTACGACCAGGGATACTCCTGCTGTCTCGGGCACATTTACTACACCTATGCCCATGATCGCACCACTAGCAGCAGCTCCGGAAACATCGCCCCAAGTCGTGTTAGAACCGTGAAGCGCTAGCGTCACACCAATTCCGACTAGAGCTCCGACCCCGCCACCAATAGCGTCATCCACAAGAACCGACTGACCGGTGGGATCCCTGCCGTTAATGGGCTCGTCGCCGACATAGGCATAAAGGTTATACTGGTCGTCGTAACCGATGGGGTCGGTTTGCAGGAAACGGCCGAGCGTTGGCGAGTAAATGCGGGCTTTGTAGTAATACATCCCGAGCTCGGGCAACCAAGCTTGGCCGGTGTACTGGAAGCGGCCGGTGTTTGTGGCCGCCGGAATCCCGTACTCGTCGTAGCTGTTGGCGGCGGCCTGTGCTCCAGAGCAGTCCGCCTTGGCAATGACCGAACCCTGCCAGTTGGTGTGGAGAAAGCGCGTGCCCGAGCAATTGAGCTGCGCGCCGGCATCGTCGACCAGCACCTCGTCAGTGTTTGGTCCGAAGATGTAGCGCCGCGTGATAGCGTTCGAGCCATTGTACTCCAGCGCGAGACGATCACCGTCGTAGACGAAGCGGGTGATCATCCCGGCCTTGCTGATCTGGAACAGTCGACCCAGCGGATCGTACGTCAGCGCCGTTCCGTTGCTCGAAGAGACAAGCCGGTTCTCAGCGTCGTAGACAAAGGTGGTGGTGACCGGTGTGCCATTGGCATTGTTGACGGTCTGCGTGGCAAGATTGCCATTGGCATCGTAGGTGAATGTCGCACCGCCCGCAGCCGTATATTGGTTCAGGCCATTAGTGGTGTACGGCCGGTTGACCGCAGCGACGCCCGTCCAGGCGTAAGCATCGTTATCACGGGCTTCGCTCGTAATACCGCTTGCCGAATTGTAAGTGAAGCTCTCGGCCAAGTTGCCGTAATTGGCAGAAAAACTCTGCTGAAGTAACGATAGGCGTGAGATACCATCGTAGTTGTAGGTGGTTCCGCTTGCTAAGCGCTGCATGCCGCTTCGTCGACCAGCCGCGTCGTAATTGATGGCCAGATACTGCCTAGTGCCAGCCGGCGTCGTCCAGGTGCCTGTGGTGGGCCGATCAAGTCCATCGTAGGCCGTCGTGAAATAGTCGCCGTCCGGATGCTGCAGGATGTCCCGGTTGCCATTGGAATCGTAATGCGAGCCCATCGTACCCGAGAGCCCAGCCATGTTCACCGTTGCGAAGGTCGCGCGACCAAAGCCGTCGTACGTGGTGGAGATGCCCTCGCCCGAGGCGAACCGGGCGTACGTCTGCAACCCACGCAAATCATACCCGTACGATACTGTGTACCCGGGAGCGCCAGTAGCCGACGTCGGCACTGTCTTGGTGGCCATCCGGTTCAACGCATCAAAGGCAAAGGTGAGCGTCGTCCCATCGCGTTTGCGCAGGCTCGTGCGGTTGCCGTTGGCGTCGTAGCCGTACTGCTCGTAGTCCCCCGTGTTGACGGCTCCAGCTGTGGACAACGCCGTCGCCTGGCTCGAGAAATCATAACCTGAAGGTGGCGCCGCGACAGACGGGAACTGCCACTGGCTCAATTGGTCAAAGCCGTCGTAGACATAGCGCGCCCTATTGCCGACCGCGTCGATGACATACTCACGCTTGCCGTTGGGCGTGTAGCTGAGCGTTGCCTCCGCCCGCTCTTTGTCAGTGCCGACCCCGTTACGAATCTGCACGACCTGACCGGCCGCATCGTAGATGTTGCGACTAATCCGATCGGGACTGGGATTATTCGGCGAGTTTGTCGTACTTGGCGTGCACGCGCTGGCCGGCAGTGAGCCGAACACGGCTGGCGTCATACGCACTGCCGTGCAGTCTATACGCCCGAAGGCATCGTAGCTGAACTGGGTATAGCTTCTGATGACCCCATCGGCACTCCTAAGCACTTCAGCAATCTTCTGACCTGCGGAGTCGTAGCTGAAATCTTTGTACGAAAGGATTTGAAAAGAATTCGACCAGCTATTTGGAGGAACTGACGGCGGTTGCCACGTTGTGAGACTACCTTCTTCTATCCGAGAAATTAAACCTCCCGTTCCGTAAGTTGTCCTTGTTGCGACGGCTGGATTGGCGGTACCGATACCGTCTGGATCAGCAGAAATGACCGCAACGACGCGGCCAGCCATGTCATACCGCCACTCTTTGGTGAATGCGGCAGGCGAGCTTTGTGCGGTTGCCGGCTCCGCCCCTAAAAAAGCGGCTAAAAAGGAAGAGCTCAATGAGGCAACGAACAGCTTATCAAGGGGTCGCTTCTTGATCACGAACATGACGATAATCCAGCTCTGGGAGAACTTTCCGAAATCTTTTCGCCGAAGTAGTTATAACCGTAGCATGTGCGTAGTGTAATTCCATTCGAGGTAACCGCTATGCCTTTTAGTAGGAGGTTGTTTGGACCAGAAAACGGTCCGTAGTCGTACGTTTTTGTCACTTCGTCTGCTGTCCCGCTACACGTCTGAGTTGTCTGGCATGATGTTTCGCTTGTAAGCATTGAGATTGGGGGGCCAGCTGGGACGACATTTCCCTGGTTATCCTTGATGTACGCCGTTCTCAGCGTGTAGGAAAAAAGAGTAGTCTTTCTCAGACCACTGCGATCCGCCGGAAGAGTTACAGACGTGATTTGACCGGCCGAATTATAGGTGTAGTCAGTCTCGCCGTTCCGAGCATCGATAACTGCCGATGGCTTATTGCAGAAGGCCTGAGTCTGGGCAGTACAGGACTCAGGATAGACATATTGAGTTGCGATCTCGCTAGCACCTGATCCTGGCTTCGGGGTTTGATAGGCTACTTTGACGTTCCATCTGGAGTCGTATTCAAATCGCTGGCCATTACCCTCAGGCAAGCCCACGCTCGATACTTCGTGAAGCATGTTGAAACCGTAGGTCGTTGTCTTACCAAGAGCATCAGTTACGAAATCGAGCACCAAACGCCCACCACCCCATCCTCGAAAACCGCGATTAGCCTCTGAGTAAGACAGCTGATTTCCGCTTGACGAAGAGGAAATCTTGAGAAGGTAGGGAAGTGTATTAATATTATTTGACGAACCATAGCTCCCATACAGTTGCCGCTGCTGGTTGTAAGTGACAGTAGTACCGTCTTTGACTATAGACGAGACAAGTACCTCGTCTTGGGTGTCTGGATTAGAATAGGAAATTGTGAGCGATTCTGCAGTATTCCAAGGAAACGTGATACCAGCTGGGTAGTATCTTGGCACAATGAACGGATCATTTCCTGGAGTTGGGGAAGCGTTATAATTATTGATGTAGTACTTTTTCTCGGTATATGCATTGATGACCGTGCTACGATAGATAGTTCTTCCGCCAGCAGAATCGTAAAAATAGAGGCCAGGAACGTCCCCTGTTTGAAGGCTAGAGTGCCGGTCGAAGCTGACTGCGCCGCAGGATGTCGCCTCTACCGCACAAGCATCAATTGCTCTATTTATTGCACGAACGAGCACGCCTTGGCTGTTGGTCTCATTTTTTAAAATGAATCCAAAATTGTTCGCAATCGTGACAGCACGATTAAATTGCCCATCAAGGAACTTGTATTGGATTTGCCGGCCATCTGGATAAGTTAAAACGATTACACCACTTCCCGTAACATTCGTTTCGAGGGTGACCCCGTTCTTATCTTGAAAGAGTACGCCATTGGCGGTTAACGTCATCGTTCCGCAGTTGGGGTATTCGGCCTCGAAGGGCGTTCCCTGCGTCAAATTTCGACGGAAGGTGCACGAACCTTCAGGGTACTCAATGGAGTAATACTCGTAGCCGTAAGCTCCATCAGTTCCAGTACTCTTGAAAACGAAAATATGACCAACTGGTCGGAAGTCCAGTTGATTCATGCTTGCGTAGTCTTGAGATCCCGGTGTTCCTGGATTCATCGGCATGTAGGCTAGGCTTATATTTGAGTCGCCTTGCCCTATCTGAATCTGCGTCGGAGTCGGAGTGAAGATACGCCCGGACTTTCTCTCAACCCCAAAGTCGTCAGTGACCGGTTGGTGAATTTCCGGCGCAGGACCATAGGCGTTTGCACCTACATGCAACGTTATCCCGGCATATGCGAGGACCCACCGCTTTCCACGAAACATGTTTTGACTATCCCGAGTTCAATGGAAAAAGTTTAGTAATTAACACTGAAAGGGCTTCCATTCGGCGCCACCCAGCGTCAGTCGAATCCTTAGGCCAGGTTCTAATCCCTTGCTGCTTGGTCGCCTCTTCAATCAGAGCAACCGACTCAATTAGAGATCAGCACGAAGTCGACGCCTTCGGAGTCACCCCGGCGATGCAAATGCCGGTGCGGCTGATGAAGACTTGTTTGCCGCCAGCTTGTGCCGAGAGGATCATGGCGATCATCGCCTTGCCCCAGTCCGTGTTTGACGGAATGGCAAAGCGATTTGGCTTGTTGCGGCGCAAGTCGGCGCCCCTGAGCGATTGTTTGGAAGATCGAACAGCATCGGCCCACCTTGGGCCACCAACACATTGATGGGCGGACCGGAGCCCGCCGTTCCAGCGAGAGCGGGAGTTGCAATGGGGCAGGACGCAGAGTGCCAGCAGTGCTTTCTTCATGGTCAGCCTCAGTTGGTTGGAACCGCGCACAGTGCGTTGATGGCGGCGATCATATCGGGCCGCCTGGCGGTGGCCGCGAGTTGGCGGGCGCTGGCGCAGGTGGCGTCGGTGCGGCCGCTACGCAGCGGCGCATACACCTGCGCTTCAAGCGCTTGTTCCGCGCTCTTGCGCGCCTCGGCCTCGGCCTGGGTCTCGGGGGTGACCGGCGGGGGCGTGCAAACCCCTCCGCCAGCGCACAATGGGTGTATCGGCACACTCGATGTACTTTGCATCAGTGCGGCCAAGAAAATGTAGCCGATCAACTTGTCGCCCCCCTGTTTCTAAGATGCGCTCCGATCGCCCATCGTCAGCACGCACAAACGCATGATTATTTGGCCCTCACTGTGGCAAAGCCGTTGAGCGGAACGACGATGTAGATTGTATTTGAAGAGACGCCTGCACCGGTCGCTCCGCCAACCGGCAGGTTGTTACCCGTCACCTGCACCGACGTCCGGTTGTCCGCTTTGTCGTAGTTGTAGACCGCGTTCACGCCGTCATTCCGCCCACCTGCGTGGGTAACCGTTACCAACCGGCCGAGCGCGTCGTAGGTGTAGGTGATGGTTTCAGCTGCTGCTGGAGCCGCAAGCAGGCACATCGCTCCTGCCGCGATGAGAGTAGATCGCAGGGACCATTTTGGGGCCAAACCGCCTGATCTCATCTTGCCCCCGTTCCGCCATCGCAACGCAAAAAGCGGCGAATCGAGCGGTTCAGCGCAAACTATGCCCCATTCAAACCCGCTGTGAAGCTACAAACTGCGTTAAGAACCATTACTTCTGAATGCCGCCGGTAAGCCGATGTTTTCACAGCGAATCCTGTTAACGGCCGTCGCCACTAAGCCAACATCGTTCGGCAAATTACTTGCCCGACCGAGCGCCGCCCCGCCGTGCGCTCAAGCTGCACAAATACATCGATCGTACGCATCCGATCCTAAAGGCAACTGCCTCAGCGAAACGCCCTCACCTCGGTTGTTGCAGAACAGCCCCCGCGTAAGGATCTGAAGGCGTCTGCGGCTTGCTTGGGGGCGCTGCGATCGGCGACGTGATTGGAGCTACTGGTGCTGGTGAAATCGCAGCGATTTCGGCTTCTTGAGATGGCGAGCCAAGGCTCAGCAGCGCTGCGGCCAGACCACCTGCTCCAAATACAATGAAGCAGCCTAAGATCGTTCGCGCTGAGACACGAGGATTCATCTTGCCAGTAAGCAGCATAAGCCCGATCCAAGCCACTGCGATCACAGCAACAGTGACAGCGAGCGAGCCCGTCATGAGCTCGCTCAGCCAAGCAATAGCCGATGCTATCACGTTATGTTGCTGCTGAACTTCCACGACCTTCGATTGACCACGAAAAGGGGGTACTGTGAAGAGACGTCTTCGCTTCGTGGTTCGAGATTGCGCATGCCGGAAAGACAGCGGCTCACGCTCGTCAAGTTTCAGCCATCCGTCGTCGACAACGTGGCAGGCTAAGTCTTCTCTTTGCGAGCATCAGCAAAGCCAATCCGGTGACGATGCGCTGCTTCAAATTGCGAAGGGTCAATCGCAGCCGCGCCGATCGTTGATCTCAAGCGACTAGACTCTTGAAACGAGTCCTGCGGTACAAGACATCGGCTGAATAGTTTTTTCCTGTGGTGAAGTGATCAACGTCTAGTCCTGCTGCGATAGCCGTCCGCACTCCCCCACGGCCGCAATTGTAAGCTGCAACACCCGCTCGGAGTGGATCGATGTTCGGCGCCTTGTGGGCATCAAAGTAAGCGATGTTCTCGGCTAATTCGCGACAGCCATGATCAATATTCGCGCCCGGGTCACGCCAATTGCCTGTTTGGGCGAAGGGCTGTTGGTAATCTGCCTGCAGCAAGCCCCTGCCCCAGCCCAGGCCATCCGGAGGCATAGAATACCCCCACTTTGCTGCGCTACGAGGCCTCCAATCACCGGTTCCGGCGGGGCCCGGTGGCTTGAGAGTCAGCCCCCAGTCGGACTCGCGCGAGCCAAGTGCATAAACAAGCAAGGGATCGAGTGAATATTTTGCTGCAGAGGCGGCGACAAACGGCTTGTACGTTTCGGCAAGCTCTAATTCGTGATCAGGGTGAGACGCGATAAGGTGGTCGGGGATGCCAGCGCGTCCTAAGGGCACTGAGAACCTTTCAAACTGGGCGTATGTGTAGCCTAGCTCTCCTTCGTGCGCCCACGTCCGAATGGTCTGGTCAGCAACTTCAAAATGCATGTCGTCGGCAAAGCCGATCCCAGAATACCATCCAGCTTCATTAAAGTATGGCACTAAGAGCGCGATAAAGTTGGGAACGACGTGGCCTGTATTTGCTGGCGGCGGCGTCTTATCGAGTCTGAGATCGATTGCCGTTCCCCAGGCGTGGTTGCTGATCAGTTTCGAGGGGTGGCCATCAGTCGGTCGCCGCAATCTCACGACTAACATACCATCGCCGCGCAGCACGGGCCTGAGTTCGGGATTGTCCCTGAAGGCCTTCGAGAGCAAGGTTGCCAAGCTCTTCACCGCTGGCGCAATTCCGTTAGCATTGACGCCGCCGATCTTTTTGAAGAACTCAAGCTTGCGGACAAGGGCGCTGGCGCGCTCGGGCGTATCGTCAGTCGTTAACGGGAGTTGCGGGCTGCCCAGGCAGCTAATCATCGTTTCCTCGCGCGCCGAACTCAATCCCACATTGAGATTCGGTATTGACGAGACTGGCACCATATCGGCGAGCTTTGTCATACAGCCTCTCCAGAAAGAACGGATAACTGCATCCGGCGCGATGGTGAGAACGGAACGGTCGGCGGCACCTCAACCGGGTCGAACAGCTATCGGGTGATGATCTTCGGGCGCAGGACTGGGAGTCGATGTTGACCGAGAGCCTGCTCCTGCCGCTGGAGCAACGGCACGGCCAACATCCCCACCGCTTTGCGCGCCAGTCAGATCGTGCGCTCTATTCTCGCCACTGATAGGATTGGCCTGCTCAGGTGTTTTTGGCGCCGCGTTCTTGATAGACTCACGGACTAGAGTGAGAATCTGAGGCGGCGTGCAAAGGTCTTCGTTGTCTTGCAGCTGATTTATCGCAAACACGAGCTCCGTAGGGGCATCGTCCATCACAGCACGGCGATGATTGCTCAGAGCAGTCATCGTCATCGTTCGTACCGACCCAATGTTTTCGGCACCGAAGAGAAAGCGCTGGTCGTAGATATCTAGCGACGACGCGGCGGCGCCAGTCACGAGCGAGAACCCAGTCAAAACGTCCGTTCGGTTATTTTGCTTTGCGAAAGCACCAAGACCGATGATGCCAGTGACCACCGCAGAAACTGGCGCAATGAGGTCGCGGAGGACTCGCGTGTCGCGCTGATTGCGCCCCATTTGGTTAAAGTACTCGTTGCAGTTCGCTTGTATGAGCGCGAAACCGCTATCGAGCACCCTATGCACTTTCTGCTCGTAAGCAGTTCCCGAGAATTGCTGCGAGGTCCGCGCTGCGAAAGCGATTTGTAAGTCGTTCGCAAAGATGGTTCGGAGACCCAACGAGCGGGGTGCTGGACCCGCGTACGCACCGCCAATTGGAGCGAACTCGTGGATACGCTCGGCTCCGCGAGAGCTGCTGCATGCTGAACACGACGAGAGAATTGCAGCGCTCAGCAGTACAGCTCTCGTGATCATCGCTCAGCCCCCAGACTACAATCGAGTCGAGTACGCAGAACCGCTTTCCATATTATCCTGAAGTAAGTAAACGGAATGTCAACCATGGTTTTATCGGGTAGGAGCTCTTGCCTCCTAAGCGAAGGCGCGCCCTCGGCAGTGGCTTGTTTGAGAGGATGATCACTGGATCTGCTGTTTCGTCTCGGTTTGCCTACTCGTGGAGGGTCAACATGAAGTTTGCGGCCTGCTTCCTGGTCCCACTCACTCTGATACCAATTGCTAGGCTTAACGCGGCGACGGCTGAGGCGCCGCCCACAGTATCAGTTAGCTGCCCCAGCCGCAGCGCTGTTCTCGCTGCGCGCGCCTCTCTCGCGAACTCCGAACGTTCAATTCCATTGCAACTACTCTCGGACGCTATGGACAGTCTGGAAAAGCACGGCTGCCGACCTGGACCGCGCGCGGAGGTCATGGTCGTGGATTTTGCGCTCCCCTCCGGCACGCCGCGATCTTGGTTAGTGAACGTTGTCACCGGCGCTGGTCAGGACGTGCCTTTCATCGTTGCCCATGGACAGGGCTCCGATCCTGATCAGAAGGGCCGAGCAGTTTTTTTTGGGAATATTCACGACAGTCAAATGTCTTCGCTAGGCGCCTTTGTAGGTGGCAGGGACGCGAAGACGGATGCCCATCCTGACGCGGTGGTGCTTTACGGACTGGACGGACCGCTCAACGATCAGGCGCGATCAAGATTTATTTACCTCCACTCAACCTTCAACGAGTCTCCCGATTACGTGAGTGACGAGTATATTGAGGGCAATGGTCACAAGGCTGGACGGAGCTGCGGCTGTTTTGTTGTACAGCGCGATGCCTTCATAAGAAGGTTGAAACCCGCTGTCTCGAACGGTGGATTCATTTATGCCGGATACTCTGGAAGTATAGACACCCACCATCGCTTCTATCCGGGACCAAGAAGAGAATGCGGGACTAATATCGATAGACGCTCAGCAAGCACCAATCGACTCCGTCGAGAAATTCGAGATAGACCAATTGGCGTCGCGGGCAGCGAAGAAGGCAAGCGTTCTAAGCGTGGGAGCGATGAGGCGCCTGGCGGCGCGCCCTAGCCGGCGGGGGCTATTCGCGTCGATCCTGTAATCCAAGTCCTGACATCCACGAGGTCTGGAAGACAGACGCTGTGACTCATCAGAATGCGGCAACCACCGGCAACCAGAGAACGCCGCCAAACAGGCCTGAGCCAGTCACAAAAGCTAGATCGATGCTGCGGCAATCGCCCGCTGACCGCTCCACCATTCGGCTGAACAAGAACCGTGCGAGCAGGCCTTGAAGCGCGAATATTCCGAGGCTGCCTATCACGCCGTCCTCGACGATGCTGGACACGTGAGGAAAGATCGTATGGGGGATTAACAAGGGCCAAGATCGGCCGGAGGATACTTATTAGATATTCTCGCCAAGTCATTAGCCGACTTGTCGGCGCCACTGTCGCCGCTATTGGGCTCGCATGCAGCGAGCGACAGACGGCCAAATATCGAAACCAATCTCATAAGTGCCGCCCCCTTAACATTTCATAGGTTAAACACTAAAATTGTGGTCAACCTTACTTGCCTTGTTCGCTGGACGCGTTAGCGTCCGCTGAATCAAGACAGGGGAACCAGCGTGACAACTTACCAAAGGGGTAACATCTCTGTTGACCGCTATTTCGCACGGTTCGGTTCCAAGAGTTACGCAATCAACAAGATGAACACCGTTGAGATCCGAGAACAGCAACCAAGGCACGGGGCAGCCACCCTCCTAGTAGGCGTCGGCGCAATCGTGCTTCTTGGTAACCTCGCACCTGGCAATCAAGGTTGGATGGTCGCCGCCATATTCTTGGCTCTTGGCGCATATCTCTGGATTAAGGCTAAAGCTGTTTACCGGCTTTTCCTTATGACATCGAGCAACAAGGTCCAAGCCTACCAAAGCAAAGATGCGAGCGAAACCACTGCGCTTCGGCAAGCCGTTGAAGGCGCAATGATGGGGCGTTGAGCTAAGCGATGTTCAAGTACCCCACAGTTTTCGTGATCGGCGCGGGAGCTAGTGCCGAGGTCAACATGCCGGTTGGCAATCAGTTGGCCGTAAAGATTAGTGAGTTACTGAATTTCCGCTTTAAGTTCGATCAGATCGAGTCGGGAGATCCCGCGGTTTTCTTCGCAGCGCGTGCGGCAATTGGCTCGAACCGGATGCAAATCGACAATGAGATATACGTCGCCGGTAACCGGGTCAGCCAAGCATTGGTTGTTGCTCCGTCAATCGACACGTTTGTTGAGAATTTTAGTCACGATCAGACGCTTGTTGCGGTCAGTAAGCTCGGCATCGCTAAGGCAATTCTACAGGCTGAAAAGGGCAGCGCTCTTTTTGCGAATTCTAATGGATTGGACCTTCGCCGAGTGCGCGGAACGTGGTTTGCCAGCTTGGCTGAAAAACTGTTTTCGGGCGTGTCTGCGCGCGACATCAAGTCAGCCTTCAAGAATGTGACTTTTGTCACCTTCAACTATGACCGATGCCTCGAGCTATTCCTGCACGCCGCACTCATTCAATGGTTTGGGATCGACTCGAACGAGGCCCGGGACGTCCTTAGCGGCGTACGCATTTACCACCCATATGGTCGGCTTGGTTCGATATGGGCAACGAACGGCACTGCGATTCCGTTTGGTGGCGAAAACGTTGAGTTACGTGAGGTCGCTGACGGCTTGATGACCTATTCGGAAAGCACGCGGGATGCAGCGCTCGCCGCTGCAATTCACCATCAGATGCGAGAAGCGCGAAACCTGATATACCTCGGCTTTGCTTTTCACGAACCAAACATGCAACTGCTTACCGTTGGTCGCCACCCTAATCATCCCTTCCCAAGGATCATCGCTTCAACCTACGGTTTCTCAAAGCCCGATACCGCCGTCATCGAGGCACAGATTGCAGACGTCTATGGTATGACATCGGGCGAGACAGGCGGTATGATCCTTACGCATGCCGGGAAATGCGTCGAAATCTTCAATCAATACGGTAAAACGATGATGGTTGCCGCCTGATGTTTCGCGTTGCCGCGCTCCCCGTTGGTGAGCGCGAGCATGAGCCTATTGTATATTTCATGCATCTACTGACCGAAAAGTCCGCAGTGGGTCGAATGCAGGCGTTTGTTGACGCGTCTTGGGTCGTGCCGCGATTGACCATTAGAGCGAACAATTGGCCGAGAACGCACACCTTAGAGCGTCTCAGTCGTGTACCAACCAGTCAGTATTTCGGATCGCTACCATGCCGTCGGCACCACGCGTGACCTCGTAGGTGCCCGCCAATCGTCGCGCGTACTGCGGTCCGAGCGGCGACTCTCTGTCTTGAGGAGCCGGCTCACCCATTCCTTTATTCATCAGGGCAAGCAGCAGCGTACTCTCGGCAAGCGACAATGCCTTGATGTTCGTAAGGCCGCTCTTGGCTTCTTCAGCGACGTTGTCCTGCCGCCCGTAAGTTTGCAGCAGCCGGATGCCAAACTCGAGCATGCGCGGAGATGCCGGTCCCTTGAAGAGCGCTTCGAGAATACGCTCCGCATAGGCGTCGGCGACTGCCATCGACATGCGTTCGCCATCTCGGTTGACGGCGATGCGCTTCGCGAGAGCTTTTCGGAGGGCGCTCTCGAGCGTGCTGCCTCGCGGACGTCCGCCGCCCTTGTTACCCATGCCGAACTGGGTACGAACAGGCGGGTTGCAAAAGCCCCCTTCGTTGTTTCCCTTATAGAGTTCGGAACGGGGTTTCCGCCGTTTGGGCCGGCGCGTGTTCTCATCCTTGGAGTGAACATCCGGCTTCTTGCTCACAGGCCTCCCTCCTGACGGGAAGCTTTCAGGTCCGACCAGACCATTCCGGAGGAATGAATCGGATCTACACCCATCTGCTCGCTGAGGCGCCTGATCGCCAGATCGGCGTACCACGGGTCGATTTCCATCCCGAAGCCGCGACGCCCCACTCGATCGGCAGCGAGCACCGTGGTGCCGGAGCCAAGAAAAGCATCGAGAACGACGTCTCCTTCGTCGGTACAATCAAGGATAGCGTCCGAAATCATGCTCACGTTCTTGGCCGTGGGATGACTTTTCAACTCTGCGTGGCCGTTACCGAACGCTGAGGGCGCGTCATAACGCCACAGGTTCGTGCGGTTGCGACCGTACTTGCCGAGGCAAACGTTGTCCTTAGTTTTGCCCCCGGGCACGCGAAACACGCACACCAGTTCGTGCTGGCTCCTGTATGGCGAGCCGAGCCTGCCCGACTGCTTCGCCCAGACGCAGATATTGACGAGTTCACCCACCTCATTCTTGCCGGCCTCAAGCATCACGTCCACGCTGCGCCAGTCGATGAATTGGTAGATCAGCGTCCCCGGCGCGCAGCAGGACGCCTGGTTGCGCAGAACTCCCTTGGTAAAGGCGAGGAACTCTTCGCGAGTCATCTCACCGGCGCACTCGTGAAAGTCAGGATGTTTGGTTTTGCCTCGGCCCGAGATGAAGCTTGCCGGCAGATTCCACGGCTGGTCCGAGATGACCGCCCGCGCACATTCTCGGTCCAACAACAGCTCAAAACTCGACCGCTGCTTGGCGTCCAGGCAGCCAATGCGGTGCTTGTCTCCAAACGTGAAGACGTCGCCGGGGCGGCAAGTGGCAGGGCTATTTCGGTGGGGCTCGGGCACCTGCTCAACAGACGCATCCCCTTGGTCAGTCCCGAAGAGAACCTCATCCATCTCCGGCGTTTCGAAACCAAGCTCGATCGGCGAGATCCCTACCTCGAGCGTCCTGATCAGCTTGATCTCGCGGGACAGGAGTTCCACGGACCACTCGCCCTTATCCGAGATGCGGTTGTCGGCGATCCGGTAAGCCTTCTGCTCAGCTTCACTGAGGTGCGGCAGGATCACCGCCGGAATGCTAACGAGACCGAGCCGCATTGCGGCGAGATGCCGCGCGTGACCAGCGATCAGCTCGCCATCGGGCGCGACGAGGACCGGATTGATCATTCCGAACCGCCGGAACGAGGCCTCGAGCATCGCAAGCTGCTTCTCCGGATGCAGCTTCGGGTTTTGCGGATAGGGCTTGATGTGCTCGATCGGCAGTTCGACGATCTCGAGAGCGCATGTGCGAACCTTGGCCACTCATCTTCTCCTGCTTGTGGAGAAGCGGGCCTATCTATCGACGCGTGCGCCTCGGGATCAAAAGTATGTAACGGCAGGCCGGTCCGGCAGTCAGTTCGTCATCCGAGCTGCCGACGCTGCTTTATGGCCCACATGCAAGCGCTTCGAAAACCACGCCGCTTCGCGGGGTCTTCCTCAAACTCAAGGAAAAATGCCTCGACCATCTTCGTGAAAGCGGTCTGAGGCTCGCCCATATAAATACGATGCTCGCGTACCGAATGTGTCGGCACCTGATTGGTTAGACGCTCGTAGACTTCTGCTAATCTTTGAACAGCCTGCATCTGCCCAGAGTCACTCTTAGTGCCTCGCTGTTTTCGCAGCTCCCCGCAACTTCTCTTGCAATTGGCTGCAAGCCAACTCAGTGTGCCGGAGAGCAGCAGTCTGCCATGATCTCCCTCGCGTCGTATGGGCTCGTCTTCCTGATGGACGATAAGCAACCACTCGGCCGACTGAGGCAAATTTGCCAGCATAACGCTGAGCTTTTCGAGCGAATTGACGAGCTTCTGTATGACCGCCGCTTCGGTCAACGCTGTTGCGGCGCAATCAGAAAATGCGAGATCTTCAGTCAATTCGATGATTGCACGAGCCAGTGTCGACATGTGCAGCCACTCTTCAGCATTCTGATCAAAATGCAGCCAAAGTTCCTCCTCATTGACGCCAATGCGCTTGATCAAGACACGCGTGGAGTCCGCTGTGGCACCCAATCGCCTGAGTGTCTCGGTCACGTCCGGGCGCGAGGGTCTGCCAGCCTCAAGTGCGCGCGAAAGCAGGTACTCGCTAAGCACCTCTGCGAGTAACTGCTCACCTAATACACGATCGACTTGCGCGCCATCTTCGAGCGGCTTTAGCACACGGCTTATTGACTCGCTTGAGATAGCCGAGCGATCCTTCTTGAGGGGGAGTGCAGCCCCGAAAGCTGACCTCGGTCGTCGCCTTTGCAAAACCCTCCCCTACGCAGTCTGATCGAACTGCGTCCCGTATAGTTTGCGAAAGTTCCCGTTTCCAAATTCCCGCGCTGCTTGCGCCAAGGGCGGAATTTTGCCGTTCCTTCGGAAGCGCGTGACGTCCTTGTCAGTCTAAATCGCGATACTTTCCCGTTTTTTTGACTTCAGCGCACAGAGACGATTTCGCTCCCGACTGGCAGGCGCGCCACCTGCCGGTCAGGCCATCGCCGCGAGCAGTTCCTCGCTGCGGGCGAGGCGGTCGGCGTCGGTGTCGAGCGCCTCGCGCAGCAGGAAGCGGTCGCCCTTTTCCTCGAGTTCGACGGGCAGGTCGGACGGAGTGCGACCCCGACGCGGCGTGAAAGCGATGGCGGCGGGGCCGGCGTCGAGCCGGGCGATGCCCGCGGCGCGGGCGAGGACGCGGAGACGCGCGGCGACAAGCATCCGCTCGACCTGTGCCGGGAGTTCGCCGAAGCGGTCGGCCAGTTCCGCCTCGAACCGTTCGAGTGCGCCAAGGTCGGCGAGCCGCGCGAAGCGAGCGTAGAGCCCGACCCGGATTTCCTCGTCGGGGATCCAGCTTGCCGGCAGGTGGCCGATGTCGCCGAGATTAAGCTCGGGCACCCAGTCGTCGGCCGGCTCGCCGCGCGCTTCGCGGAGCGCGCGTTCGAGCAGATGCTGGTAGAGGTCGACCCCGATTAGCTTGACGTGGCCCGACTGCTCGTCGCTCAGCAGGTCGCCGGCGCCGCGCTGGTCGAGGTCGCGGGCGCTGATCTCGAACCCGGCGCCCAAGCGGTCGAACGCTTGCAACGTGGCGAGCCGGGCGCGGGTGCGCGGGGCGATCTCGGCGCCCTCCTCGGTCAGCAGATAGATTTGCCCGCGGCGGGAGCCGCGCCCGACCCGGCCGCGCAACTGGTGAAGCTGCGACAGGCCGAAGCGGTCGGCGCGCCAGACCAGCATGGTATTGGCGCGGGGCACGTCGAGCCCGGCCTCGATGATGTTGGTGGCGAGCAGCACGTCGCCCTCGCCGCCGGCGAAGCGGACCATCACCTCGTCGATCTCGGCGGCGGGCAATTTGCCATGGGCCTGGAGCAGTTCGAGCTCGGGCGCGGCCTTGGCGATGCGCTTCGCCATGTCGGCCATGTCCTCGATCCGCGGCACCACGACGAAGCTTTGCCCGCCGCGCTGATGCTCGCGCAGCAGCGCGGTGCGCACGCTCGCCTCGTCATAGCCGGCGATGGTGGTGCGAATGGGCTGGCGACGCGCCGGCGGCGTGCCGAGCACCGACACCTGCTGGAGCCCGATCAGCGCCATCTGGAGGGTGCGGGGAATCGGGGTCGCGCTGAGCGTCAGCACATGTCCCGCGCCGAGCGCGCGCAGCTTGGCCTTGTCGGCCGCGCCGAAGCGCTGCTCCTCGTCGACGATGACGAGCGCAAGGTCGGCATAGCCGACCGCCTTGCCGGCGACCGCGCCGGTGCCGACGACGACGCGAATGCTGCCGTCGGCGATGCCGACAAGCATGCGCTTGCGCTCGCTTGCGGAGGTCAGCCGCGAGAGGCCGCCGACCTCGATTCCGAGCGCACCAAAGCGTTCGCGCGCGGTTTCGAGATGCTGGCGGGCGAGCACCGTGGTCGGGGCGGCGATGACCACTTGGCGCCCGGCGAGCGCCGCCATCGCCGCCGCGCGCAAGGCGACCTCGGTCTTGCCGTAACCGACGTCGCCGATCAGCAGCCGGTCCATCGGCTTGCCCGAGGCGAGGTCGCCGCGGATGGTCTCGATTGCGCGGGCTTGGTCGGCGGTTTCGGTGAAGGGGAAGTCGGCGGCGAACTGTTCGTAGCGTGCCGGGTCCGGTTCGAGTGAGGGTGCCTCCAGCTTTTCGCGTTCGGCGGCGAGCGCGACCAGTCCGCGCGCGGTTTCAGCGATGCCCTTGAGGATGTCGAGCCGGCGCTTCTCCCAGCTCGAGCCGTCGAGCTTATCGAGCGTCACGGCGTCCTCGTCGGCGCCGTAGCGCCACAGCCGGTCGGCCTCTGCGACCGGGACCAGCCGGCGGGCATCGCCCGCGAACCGCAGGACGATCGCCTCGCCCTCGTCGTCGAGCGATTGGAGGCCGGTGACGACCCCGATGCCGTGATCTTCGTGCACCACAACATCGCCGAGCCGCAGCTCAGGCGCCTGGAGCATCGCCAGCGGATCGCTGAGCGCGGCCGCGTCGTCGCGTTGCGCGCGGCTGCCGAGGAGATCGGCCGCCGCGACCACCACGAGACCGGAACGCCGAAACCCGCGCAGGAAGGGCGCGGCGAGCGTCGCGACGGCGCCGGGTTCGAGCGTGGCGGCGTCGCTCCACCGTTCGAGCGGTTGAAGTTCCTGCTTGAGCTTGCGCGCGATTCGCGGCGCCAGGAAACGCAGGTCGCGGGGGGTGCCGGCGATCAGTAATCGCTCGCCGGCGGCGAGTGTGTCGCGCGCGAAACGGAGAAAGGCGCGGTCGGGGGCGCGCTGCTCGGCGAAGCGCGGCGGTGGCTCACTGTCGCCACCGGCGATGGCGAGCGGTTCGTGGTCGGCCACCGCCGCCTGCCAGCGCTCGTCGGGGCAGATGTCGCGGAGCGCGCGGCGCGGGCGGCGCTTGCCGGCGTCCTTGGCGAGATCGAGGAAGCGGCGACGGCGGCCGTCGGCCTTGTCGGCCAACGCGAGCAGCGCGCCCGGCAGGTGGTCGAGCAGGGTCGCGCCGTCCCCAAGCGCCGGCTCGCTCACCCGCCCGAGTTCGAGCCGGTCGCACTCGTCGACGGTGAGCTGGGTGACGGCGTCGAAGGCGCGGATGGCGGTGACCTTGCCGTCGGCGACCTCGATCCGGAACGGCTGGTGAGTGTCGGCGGGGAAGACGTCGAGCACCTGGCCGCGCAGGCCGACCTCGCCCGGCTCGTCGACCCGGTCGTCGGCGACATAGCCGAGCTCGATCAGCTCAGCAGCGAGCGCCTCGAGGCTGCGTTCCTGGCCGGGCGTGACGATCGGGGGCGAGGTGGCAAAAGCGGCCGGAGGCGCGGTCAGCCGCGCCGCCGCTTCGCCGCTGCTGACGAGCATGATCCGGCGGCGGTCGGGCCTGGTCAGCTCGACATGGACGTGGCGGAGGACCGCGGTGCGTTCGCCCGCGTTGGCCGGGGTCGGCGGGGCGGACTCGCCGGGAAGCGAATCGCTCGCGGGATAGAAGAGCACCAACGCCTCGGGCGCGGCGGCGGCGACCATCCGCTGAAGGTCGCGCCCGACTACCTCGTCGGCGGCGAGGTAGATGAGTTCATGCTGCGAAACCGCGTCGAGCAGCGCGGCGGCAGTCTTTTCGGTGGTCGGGGCGGGCGAAGGCGACTCAAGGGAAGCGCTGGTGCGCTCGACAGAAAGTTGGGACACCCAAGCCGAACCCGCGGCACCCGGACGCGTTCCGACGGTCCGCTTGACAATCGGCGCCGCGACATGGCCTTCTCAAGTCCTTCCCGGGGGGCTCGAGATGATGCGACGCCTGTGGCCTTGGCTGGCGATCCTGCTCGCGCTTTGCGCGGGGCCGGGCGCGACGCAAACGCCCGCCCCGGCCCCCGCCCGGATCATCGCGGTCGGCGACCTTCATGGCGACTATGACGCATGGACCGCGATCGCCCGTGCCGCCGGGCTGATCGACGCACGCGGCCGCTGGGCCGGCGGGACGACCGTGCTGGTGCAGACCGGGGACATGGTCGACCGCGAGCCCGACAGCCGCAAGATCATGGACCAATTGATGCGCCTCGAGCGCGAGGCGCCGCGCCGGGGCGGGCGGGTGATCGTGCTCACCGGCAATCATGAGGCGATGAACGTCACCGGCGACCTGCGTTACGTGACGCCCGGCGAATATGCCGCGTTCGTCACTCCCGACAGCGCACGCCTGCGCGACCTGCTATTCGCCCAACAGGGCGTCGCCTTCGCCACCCGTATCGGGGCAGCCGCGAAGGGGCTGACCCCGGCGCAGTTGCGGGCGCAATTCGAAGCGGAGACGCCGCTCGGCCTCGTCGAACATCAGCTCGCCTTTGACCCGGCAAAGGGCACCTATGGCAAGTGGATCGCCGCCAATCCCGTGATCGTGAAGCTTGGCGACACGCTGTTCGTCCATGGTGGTCTGAGCGCCGAATATTCGGCGCGGACGCTCGATGCGCTCAACGCCCAGGCCCGCACCGAACTGCTCGCGAAGTCGCAAGATGAAAAGGCGCTGATCAACGACCCGCTCGGGCCGTTATGGTACCGCGGCCTCGTCACCCGGGCGCCCGAGCCGGGCGCGCCGCAAGCGACGGTGGCCGCCGCCGCTTCCCGCCCGAGCATCGCCGACGACCTGACGCAAGTGCTCGCCGCCACCGGTGCCAAGCGGATCGTCGTCGGGCATACGCCGAGCCTCAAGGGCATCATCGTCGACCAGGACGGTCGGCTGGTCCGGATCGATAGCGGCAACAGCCGTTACTACGGCGGCCCCCTCACCTATCTCGAAATCCTCGGTGATCGGCTGGCGCCGCACACAGTCCCGCGTCCCTTGCCCACTCCAGCAAAGGCCCGCTGATGCCTCGCCACCTTCGAACGGTCACTTTCGGCGCCATCCTCGCGACCGCCGCCGCCGCGCACGCCGGGCCCGCGACCCCGCTGTTCAGCAGCGAGGAGCCGATCACCATCACCGTCTCGGCGCCGATCGCGCAGCTGACAAGCGACCGCGACGAGACCAACAAGCGCGACGGCACGCTCACCGTCGGCGGTGAGACGTTGCCCATCCGCCTCAACCCGCGCGGGATCACCCGGCGCGAGGCCGATGTCTGCGATTTCCCGCCGCTGCGAGTCGAATTTACCAGCAAGCCAAAGTCGGGCCTGTTCGCGGGGCAGAAGAGCCTCAAGCTCATCACCCATTGCCGCAACTCGCCGAGCCACCAGCAATATGTGCTGCTCGAGGCGGCCGCCTATCGGATGTACAATGTGCTGACCCCGCTCAGCTTTCGGACGCGGCTCGCCAATGTCACCTACACCAACCCGCAAGGTAGGCCGGTCGTCACCCGGGTGGGCTTCTTCCTCGAAGACCTCGACGACGTCGCCCGCCGCAACGACCTGAAGAAGGTGCACGAGGGCGACCGCGTCCCGCTCGAGCGGCTGTCGGCAGCCGACGGCGGGCGGTTCGCCTTGTTCGAATATTTCATTTCCAACCTCGACTGGTCGATGCGCGCCGCGCCGAAGGGCGAGCCGTGCTGCCACAACGGGCGGCTGCTGCAGTCGCCTGCCGGCGGCGCTTATGTCCCGGTGCCCTACGACTTCGACTTCTCGGGATTGGTCAACGCGCCCTACGCGACCCCGCCCGCCGGCGTGCCGGTGAGCAGTGTGCGCTCGCGGCTCTACCGCGGCTATTGCGTCCACAACCGCACTGCGCTCGCTGCGGCCGCAGACATACGCAGCAAGCGGGCGCAACTGCTGCAGGCGTTGAACTCGACTCCCGGGCTGTTGCCCGCGACCGCGCAGCGCGCCGCCGCCTTCCTCGACCCGATGTGGACGCAATTCGCCACCGACCACTCGGTGCAGTCGAGCATCCTCGCGCGGTGCGTGAACTAGAAAGGCTTGCTGAGGTCGCTGCTTGACTCGGCTGGCGCGGTCTTCGCCCCGCGCACGCCGGGGGTGAAGTCGCTCATGTAGCGCTTCATGCCTTCGCGCTCGCCATATTCGGTCAGCCACAGCAGCACGAAGCTGACGCAGAAGGTCAGGCTCATCACGTAGGACAGTTCGGCCGCGCCGGTGCCCGCGGCGAGCCCGATGCCGACGCTCAACAGGATGTAGAGCGCGTCGCCCGAGCTCTTGAGGCTGTTCTTGAACCGCACCGCGCCAGCGATTCCGCCGAGCGCGAAGGCGAGGCTGAGGCTGTTCTGGACGATGATCACGATCGAGGTGACGGTGATCGGCAGGACCAGGATCGTGCTGATCAACGACTGGTCATATTCGGCCTCGTTGCGGGTCGCCATGTAGACCCAGCTCACCGGCCAGGACGACAGGAACGACGCCAGCACCGCCGCAAGCATCCAGCCGATGCTGCCGCCGATGGTAGCAACATGGTCGTAGCTGCCCTTGGCAACCGGCTTGATGGCGTTGGCGCCGCTTGCCCCAGTCGGCTGGGTGATGAGATGCTGGGCGCTGCCGATCGGCAGCATCGTCTGCAGGCCGGGATAGCGGGTTAGCAGGAACCAGGCGATCAGCGCGAGCGCGCCGAAATAGATGAGCAGAGTGATGGACAGCCGGACAGCGCGCATCTCGTTCCCCCGATCGAGCTGGCGCGAAGCTTGGCGCGCAAGGCGCGCTTTGCCAAGCTATTCCGGATCGATCAGTGAGACCTTCACCGGCTTGATCGGCTTCAACACCTTGTAGCTTTCCTTGATCGGCTCACCCGGCAGCGGCGGCCAGTCGACGACCGGCAGCGGCAGCTTGGTGTCGGGCAGCCGATCAAGCAGGTCGCGGATCAGCGTCAGTCGGCCCAGCCCCTGATTGTTGAAGTCGACCAGCGTCCACGGCGCGTGCTTGCTGTCGGTCTTCTTGAGCATCCGCTCGCGCGCGGCGGTATAATCGTCGTAATGCTGGCGCGCCGAAAGGTCGATTGGCGACAGCTTCCAGCGCTTGAGCGGGTTTTCGAGCCGCTCGCGGAAGCGCTTTTCCTGCTTCTCCTGGTCGCAGCACAGCCAATATTTGAAGAGCAGGATGCCGTCGTCGATCAGCATCTGCTCGAACGCCGGCACCTCGGCGAGGAAACGATCGACCTGCTCGTCGGTGGCGAAGCCCATCACCTTTTCGACGCCGGCGCGATTGTACCAGCTGCGGTCGAACAGCACGATCTCGCCCTCGCCCGGCAGGTGCGGGACGTAGCGCTGGAAATACCATTGGGTCTTTTCGCGGTCGGTCGGGGCGCTCAGCGCGACCACCCGGCATTGGCGCGGATTGAGCGGCCGCTGCACCGCCTGGATGGCGCCGCCCTTGCCGGCGGTGTCGCGCCCCTCGAACAAGACCAGCACGCGCTGCTTGGTCTCGGACACCCAGCGCGCCATGTCGCCAAGCTCTTCCAGCAGCGGCTGGAGGTTGGCTTCATATTCCTCGGCGCTGAGCTTGCGCAGCCTCTTCTTTGCCATGGCAGGGTGGTGCCAGCCCGCGCCGGCCAAGGCAATCGTCAGCCGACCAGCTTGCCCGGGTTGAAGATACCGTGGGGGTCGAGCGCCTGCTTGGTCGCCCGCAGCGCGAACATCCGCGCCGGGGAGCTGAGCCGGGCGAGCTCCTCGCGCTTCATCTGGCCGATGCCATGCTCGGCGGAGAGCGAGCCGCCGGCGGCGGTGACGAGATCGTGGACGAGCCGCGTCGCGGCCGGCCCGTCGCGCTCCAGCCAGCGGTCGCCATCCTGCGCTGGCGCGCGGACGTGGAAGTGGACATTGCCGTCGCCGAGATGGCCGAAGCCCGACGCATGGGTGCCGGGACACGCCCGCTCCACCGTTGCCGCCGCCTCGACCATGAAGCGCGGCATCGCCGCGACCGGGACCGAGATGTCGTGCTGCAGCGCCGGCCCCGCGCGTTTCTCGGCCTCCGAAATGCTGTGGCGGATGCGCCAGAAGGCCTCGGCCTGGGCCTCGCTGGTGGCGAGCGCCGCATCGTCGAGCAGATGCGCCGCCAGCGCGTCCGAAAGCAGTCGCTCGAGCAGGGCGGCCGGCGGTTCGGCATGGTCGGCGGTGGCGGTCGCCTCGATCAGGGCGTGCCAGGCGTGGCGGCCGCCAAGCGGTGCGCGCGTGTCGGGAATGAAGCGCAGCACGCGTTCGAGGCTGTCCTGCGGCAGGATCTCGAACCCTTCGACTGTCGCGGTCCGCGCGTCGAGGAAGCGGAGGAGGTCGAGCCCCTGTTGTGGGCTCGCGAGGCCGACCCACGCCACCGCGCGCTCGCGCACGGCCGGGACCAGGTGGACCGCGACCGCGGTGACGATGCCGAGCGTGCCTTCGGCGCCGATCAGCAGCTGGTCGATCGCATAGCCGCGATTGTCCTTCTTGAGCCCGGCTAGGCCGTCGTGGACCAGCCCGCCGCTCAGCACCGCCTCGACCCCGCCGACCAGCCGCCGCATGGTGCCGAAGCGGAGTACCTGCGTGCCGCCGGCATTGGTTGAGGCGAGCCCGCCCAGCGTCGCACTGCCGCGCGCGCCGAGGTCGAGCGGCAAGCGCTGGCCCTCCGCCGCGGCGGCGGCCTGGAGGTCGGCGAGGATCACCCCCGCCTCGACGATTGCCTGGCCTTCACCGAGATGGCGGATGCGGTTCATTCGCCGCAGCGACAGAATGACCGCGGCGCCGCTCTCGTCGGGGGTCGCGCCGCCAACCATCGAGGTATTGCCGCCCTGGGGCACCAGCGCGACTCCATGCTGTTCGGCGAGGCGGACGATCTCGGCGACCTCGTCGGTGGTCGTCGGCTGGAGCAGACCCGCCGCCCGCCCGGTCCAGCGGCCGCGCCAATCGGTCAGCCAGGGCTCAAGATTGGCGGGCTCTGTCACCACCGCGCGCGCGTCGAGACGGGCGCGGGCTGCCTCGATCATCTGCTCCGCCGCGGTCATGCGCCCGCACATAAGCGCTTGCCTGACCGAGAGCGAGCGGCAAGGTCGCGGGCATGAACGATGCTGCCCGTCCGCCCCTGACCCTGATCGTCGCGCGCGCGCAAAATGGCGTCATCGGGCGCGACGGCGCGCTGCCCTGGCATCTCCCCGCCGACCTCAAGCGGTTCAAGGCGCTGACCATGGGGACGGCGATGCTGATGGGCCGCAAGACCTTCGACAGCCTGCCGGGCGTGCTGCCCGGCCGGCGGCACCTGGTGCTCACGCGCGATACGCAGTGGCAGGCGCCGGGCGCCGAGGTGGTTCATTCGGTGGAGGAAGCGATCGCTGCTGCCGCCGGCGCACCAGTGAGCGTGATCGGCGGCGCCGAAATCTTCGCGCTGACGCTGCCGAGTGCGACCCGCATCGAGCTGACCGAGGTGCTGGCCGACATCGCTGGCGACACCATCATGCCCGATCCGCGCGCAGAAGGCGGTTGGCGGGAGGTAGGACGCGAGAAGCATCCGGCGGAGGGCGAGCGGCCCGCCTTCGCCTTCGTCACGCTCTATCGCGCGCCTTAAGTGTCAAGGATGGCGTCGATCTGCCGCGCGACGTCGTCGACGCTGGCCATGCCGTCGACCCGCCGCACCAGTCCCTTGTCCTCATAATACGGTAGGATCGGCGCGGTCTTGGCGCGATATTCGGCCATCCGCGTGCGGACGGTCTGCTCATTGTCGTCGGGCCGCCGCTTGAACTCGTGGTGGCCGCAGACGTCGCAAGTGCCCTCGACCTGCGGCTGCTTGAAGCGGTCGTGGTAGCTGGCGCCGCAATTGGCGCAGGTGAAGCGGCCGGTGATGCGCTCGACCAGCGCTTCCTCGTCGACCTCAAGCTCGATCACATAGTCGAGCTTGCGGCCGCGCTGGGCGAGCAGGATTTCGAGCGCTTCGGCCTGATGGCCGGTCCGCGGGAAGCCGTCGAAGATCGCGCCCTTGTCGGCGGTCTCGTCGAGCCGCTCGCCAATCAGCGCGGAGACGATTGCGTCGCTGACCAGCTCGCCCGCTTCCATCACGGCCTTGGCTTTCAGTCCGACTGGCGTGCCGGCCTTGACCGCCGCACGCAGCATGTCGCCGGTCGACATCTGGATCATGCCGCGCTCGCGCTCGAGCCGCTGGGCCTGGGTGCCCTTGCCCGCGCCCGGCGGCCCAAGAAGGATGATATTCACGCCCAACGCTCCCGCCTGTTCAGCGCCCAAGTCACCAGACCGTCCCCCACGATGCAAGCGGTCAGCGGCGCGCTGCCCGCGCCCCCTTGAGCTTGGCCTTCTTGATGAGGTCGCCATATTGATGCGCGATCAGGTGGCTCTGGATCTGGCTGACCGTATCCATCGTCACGTTGACCACGATCAGCAGGCTCGTCCCGCCGAGGTAGAACGGGATGCCGAGCTGGGTGAACATGATCTCCGGCACCAGGCAGATGATCACCAGGTAAGCCGCGCCGAGCACGGTCAGGCGGTTGAGCAGGCGGTCGAAATATTCTTCCGTCGCCTTGCCCGGCCGAACGCCCGGGATGAAGCCGCCGTTGCGCTTGAGGTTCTCGGCGGTCTCTTCCGAATTGAACTGCACCGCGGTGTAGAAGAAGCAGAAGAAGACGATGCCCAGCCCGTAGAGGGTCATGAAGATCGGGCTGCCGTGCTGCAGGTAGGTCGACAGCGTGATCAGGAAGTCGCTGCCGCCCGAGCCCGCCGTGCGCGCGCCGGCCATCTGGATGACGGTCAGCGGCATCAGCAGCAGCGAGCTGGCGAAGATCGGCGGAATCACGCCCGCGGTGTTGATCTTGATCGGCAGGTGGCTGCGCTCCTGGCTCATCATGCCCCGCGCGGTGGCGCGCTTGGGATATTGGATGAGGACGCGGCGCTGGGCCCGCTCCATGAAGCAGATGAAGAGGATGAGGCCAACGACGAGAGCGATCACCAGGATGATCACGATCGGGTCCATCGTCCCCGCGCGGCCGCCTTCGAGCAGCTGGGCGAGGTGGGTCGGCAGCGAGGCGACGATGCCGGCCATGATGATCAGCGACACGCCGTTGCCGATCCCGCGGCTGGTGATCTGCTCACCGATCCACATCAGGAAGAGGGTGCCGCCGATCAGGCTGACAGTCGCGGCGACGCGGAAGGTGATACCCGGCTGGACCACCGCAGCGATGTTCTGCGTCTGACCGAGGCCCTCGAGCCCGACCGCGATGAAATAGCCCTGCACCATCGTCAGCAGGACGGTCAGGTAGCGGGTGTACTGGTTGAGGCGCTTGCGCCCGGTCTCACCCTCCTTCTTGAGGGCCATCCACGGCGGATACATGGTCGCGGCAAGCTGCACGACGATCGAAGCGGTGATGTAGGGCATGACGCCGAGCGCGATGATGCTCATCCGCTGCAGGCTGCCGCCCGAGAAGGTGTTGAAGAAGTCGAGCACGCCGCCCTGCTGGGTCTTGAACAGCTCGGCCATGGCGCGGGGGTCGATCCCCGGCATCGGCACGTGGCTGAGCAGACGGAAGAGGATCAGCGCCCCCACCGTGAACCAGATGCGCTTCTTGAGCTCGGTCGCCCGGCTGAAGTTCGAGAACGTAATGCTGGAAGCCAGGCGTTCGGCTGCGGATGCCATTCGAAGTCCTTAAGGAAACAAGGCGGCGGATGGCTCATCAGCCCCCCGCCGCCTCATATAGTCTCGTTACCGCGCTTGAGAAGCGCTGGCGCGAGGCGGCTTACTTGCCGGACTTCGCGGCCTTGCTGGCAATGCGCGCCTCTCGCGCCTTGCCCTTCTTGGCAGCAGCGAGTTCGGCCGGAACCTTGCGCTCGATCAGCTCGACGCTGCCGCCGGCCTGTTCGATCGCCTCACGCGCGCCCTTGGACACGCCGGCGACCTTGAGCGCCAGCTTGGCCTTGAGCTCACCCTTGCCGAGGATGCGAACGCCGTCCTTGCCGCCGCGCGCGATACCCGCGGCCTTCAAGGCGTCGTGGTCGATCGTGCCGTCGGTCTTGAGCGTGCCGGCATCGACCAGCTTCTGGATCGCGCCGAGGTTCACTTCGGCATAGTCACGCGCGAAGATGTTGTTGAAGCCGCGCTTCGGGATCCGCATGTGGAGCGGCATCTGGCCACCTTCGAAGCCGAAGATGCTGACGCCCGAGCGGCTGGTCTGGCCCTTCTGGCCGCGGCCCGAGGTCTTGCCCTTGCCCGAGCCGATGCCCCGGCCGACCCGCATGCGGGACTTGCGGGCGCCTTCGTTGTCGCGGAGTTCGTTCAGTTTCATGTCAGTGCACTCGCTTTCGCTTTTGTCGCGCAGCCGGCCAACCCGCCGGCGGGGTCGTGAAGCTTAGCGCTCCACGTTCACCAGATGCTGCACCTTGCGGAGCTGGCCGGCGACCTCGGGGGTCTCCTCCACCTCGACGGTGCGATGCATCTTGTTGAGGCCGAGACCGACCAGCGTCGCGCGCTGGGTCTTGTCGCGGCGGATCGGCGAACCCGTCTGGGTGATCTTGATGGTGGCCATGACAGGCTTACTCCGTGATCGCTTCGGCGGTCGCTTCCGCCTCGGCGCTGGCCATGCCGCCACGGCCGAGCAGGTCGGCGACCTTCTTGCCGCGACGCTGCGCCACCGAACGGGGGCTGGTCTGTTCCTTGAGCGCCTCGAAGGTCGCCCGGATCATGTTGTACGGGTTCGAGGTCCCGACCGACTTGGTGACCACGTCGGCGACGCCGAGGCTCTCGAAGATGGCGCGCATCGGGCCACCCGCGATGATCCCGGTCCCCGCCGGAGCGGTGCGGACGGTGACGCGGCCGGCACCGAAGTGACCGAGGCCGTCATGGTGCAGGGTGCGGCCATCGCGCAGCGGCACGCGGATCATGGCCTTCTTGGCCGCCGCGGTCGCCTTGCTGATGGCTTCCGGCACTTCGCGCGCCTTGCCGTGACCGAAGCCAGCGCGGCCTTTGCCGTCGCCGACCACGACCAGCGCGGCAAAGCCGAAGCGCTTGCCGCCCTTCACGGTCTTGGAGACGCGATTGATGTGGACCAGCTTCTCGATCAGCTCTTCGCCGTCGTCGTCGCCGCGCGGACCGCCACGACGATCGTCGCGCCGGCCACGGTTGCCGCCGCCGCGATTGTCACGACCGCCGCCGGGGCCGCCACGGCCACGACCGCCGCGCGGACCGCGGCCCTCGGTGGCCGGCTGACCGGCGTCGGCGCCCTGGGCCGCCGGAGCCGCGTCGGGAGCACCCGCCTGGGTCTGGGTTTCAGTCTCGTCAGCCATCACTTAGAACTCCAGACCGCCCTCTCGGGCGGCGTCGGCCAGGGCCTTGACCCGGCCATGGAAGAGAAAACCGCCGCGGTCGAACACGACCCGGTCGACACCCGCCGCCTTGGCGCGCTCGGCGAGCGCCTTGCCGACAGCCTTGGCGCCCTCAGCGGTCGCGCTGGTCTTGCCGCGCAGGTCCTTGTCGAGGGTCGAGGCCGACGCGACCGTGCGGCCGGCGGCATCGTCGATGACCTGGGCGTAGATGTGGCGGCCCGAGCGATGCACGGACAGCCGCGCCTTGCCCGACGCGCGCGCCTTCAGCGCGGTGCGAACCCGGCGACGACGCCGGTCGAAGAGGGAGAGCTTGGCCATTACTTCTTCTTCCCTTCCTTGCGGAAGATGAACTCGCCGCGGTACTTGATGCCCTTGCCCTTGTACGGCTCGGGCTTGCGCCAGCGACGGATTTCGGCGGCGACCTGGCCGACCTTCTGCTTGTCGATGCCGCTGATCTCGACCGTGTTAGGGTCGGGAGTCTTGACCTCGATGCCTTCCGGCACGGCGTAGTTGACGTCGTGGCTGTAGCCGAGCTGCAGGCGCAGGTTCTTGCCCTGGGCCGCGGCGCGGTAGCCGACGCCGGTGATCTCGAGCACCTTGGTGAAGCCCTCGGTCACACCGGTGACGAGGTTGAGCACGTTGGTGCGCTGCATGCCCCAGGCGGCGCGAGCGCGCTGGCTGTCGTTGACCGGCTGGACGCTGATCTGGCCGTCCTCGACGGTGGTGTTCACCAGGTCGTCCATGACGGTCATCGAGAGGGTGCCCTTGGGTCCCTTCACCGACAGGTTGCGGCCTTCGAGGTTGGCGGTCACGCCGGTCGGAACCGGGACGGGCCTTTTGCCGATGCGGCTCATCTTAGAACACCTCCGCCAGCACCTCGCCGCCGACGTTCTGCTCGCGCGCTTCCGCGTCGGACAGAACGCCACGAGGCGTCGAGACGATGGTCATGCCAAGGCCATTGCGGATCCGCGGCAGTTCGGTTGCGCCAGAATAGACCCGGCGACCGGGCTTCGAGACACGCGCGAGATGCTGGATGGCCGGCTGGCCTTCGAAATATTTGAGTTCGATCCGCAGGCCCTTGTGGCCCGACAGCTCTTCCTCGGCGTAACCGCGGATATAGCCTTCGCGCTGCAACACGTCGAGGACGCGGACACGCAGGTTGGACGCCGGCGTCAGGATCGAGTCCTTGCGCGCCTGCTGGCCGTTGCGGATGCGGGTGAGCATATCACCCAGGGGATCGGTCATTGGCATCAGTGCTGCCCCTTACCAGCTCGACTTGGTGAGGCCGGGAATGAGGCCCTTGTTGCCCATTTCCCGAAGCATCACGCGCGACAGACGGAACTTGCGGTAATAAGCGCGGGAACGGCCCGTCAGCTCACACCGGTTGCGGATCCGCGTCTTGTTACCGTTACGCGGAAGTTCGGCCATCTTGAGCCGAGCGATCAGCCGCTCGGTCTCGTCGAGCGACTTGTCGTTAGCCTTCGCCTTCAGCTTCGCCAGCTTGGGCGCAGTCTTCTCGACCAGCTTGCGACGCCGCTCGTTCTTGTTGATGGAACTCAGTTTCGCCATGACTTAAGTTCTCTCCTACGGCCGCTCAGGCGGCCTGCTTCTGGTCGTCGGCGGCCGGGAACGGGAAATTGAAGAGGCGCAGCAGTTCGCGCGCTTCCTCATCCGTCTTCGCGGTCGTCGTCACGATGATGTCCATCCCCCGGACCTTGTCGATCTGGTCGTAGTTGATCTCGGGGAACACGATCTGCTCCTTCAGGCCCATGGCGTAATTGCCACGACCGTCGAAGGACTTGGGGTTGAGCCCACGGAAGTCGCGGACCCGCGGCAGCGCCACGGTCACGAGACGGTCGAGGAACTCGTACATCCGCTCGCGGCGCAAGGTCACCTTGCAGCCGATCGGCATGCCTTCACGCAGCTTGAACTGCGCGATCGACTTCTTGGCCTTGGTGATCACCGGCTTCTGCCCGGCGATCGCCTGCATCTCGGCGGCGGCCTGCTCGACCTTCTTCTTGTCCTGGGTCGCCTCGCCGACGCCCATGTTGATGACGATCTTCTCGAGCTTGGGCACTTCCATGCGGTTCTTGTAACCAAACCGCTCGGTCATGGCCGGCGCGATGCGCTCGTCATAATCCTTCTTCAGGCGCGCGATATAAGCGTCAGCCATTGATCAGCTCCCCGGACTTGACCGCCACCCGGACCTTCTTGCCGTCGCGCTCCTCGAAGCGGACGCGGGTCGGCCCGCCGGTCTTCGGGTCGGCATGCGCGACCTTGGACACGTGCAGCGGCGCTTCCTTGCGCTCCAGGCCACCCTGCGGGTTCTCCTGGCTCGCCTTGCGATGGCGGACGGCGACATTGACGCCGCTGACGACCACCTTCTGCTCTTTCGGCATGGACTGGACGACCTCACCGGTCTTGCCCTTGTCCTTGCCTGACAGGACGACGACCTTGTCGCCCTTCTTGATCTTCGCGGCAGCCATTACAGAACCTCCGGCGCCAGGCTGATGATCTTCATGTGCTTGCGGCCGCGCAGCTCGCGCACCACCGGGCCGAAGATACGGGTGCCGATCGGCTCCTCGTTCTTGTTGACCAGCACGGCGGCGTTCGAGTCGAAGCGGATCACCGAACCGTCGGGACGGCGGATGTCCTTGGCGGTGCGAACGATGACCGCGCGATGCACGTCACCCTTCTTCACCCGGCCCTTCGGCTGCGCTTCCTTGACGGAGACGACGATGATGTCGCCGACGCCCGCGGTACGGCGCTTCGACCCGCCCAGCACCTTGATGCACTGGACGCGCTTGGCCCCGCTATTGTCTGCGACGTCCAGGTTGGACTGCATCTGGATCATGGGTTCACCCTATCCTTGACTGCTACGGGGCTCAGACGTTGGCCGCTTCGGCGAGGTCCGAAGCCTTGGCTTCGTTGACCCGCTCGACGACGGTCCAGGTCTTGAGCTTCGACACTGGCGCGCATTCCTGAATGCGCACCTGCTCACCCAGCGAGTAGGCATTCGCCTCGTCGTGGGCATGATACTTCTTCGACAGCTTGATGATCTTGCCGTAGAGCGGGTGCTTCACCCGCCGCTCGACGCGGACCACCACGGTCTTGTCACCCTTGTCGGACACCACGGTGCCGGTGAGGACGCGCTTGGGCATCTATTCTCTCCTCAGCCCTGCTGCGCCGGGGCGCTCTTGGAGCGCTGGCCCTGCAGGGTCTTGATACGGGCGATGGTGCGACGAACCTCGCGCACGCGGCTCGGCTTCTCCAGCTGGCCGGTGGCGGCCTGGAAGCGCAGGTTGAACTGCTCCCGCTTAAGGTCGCCGAGCTGGGTCGACAGCTGGTCGTCGGTCTGGACCGACAGGTCTTCACGCTTGGCCATCTTAGTCAGCCTCAACCAGGGTTTCACCGAGGCGGGCAACCACCTTGGTGCGGATGGGGAGCTTCTCGGCAGCCCGCTCGAACGCGGTCTTGGCGAGCGGCCCCGGAACGCCGTCGAGCTCGAACAGGATGCGGCCGGGCTTGACCCGCGCGACCCAATATTCGGGCGCACCCTTACCCGAGCCCATGCGGACTTCGGCGGGCTTGGACGAGACCGGCAGGTCCGGGAAAATCCGGATCCAGAGACGGCCCTGGCGCTTGATGTGGCGGGTGATCGCGCGGCGAGCCGCCTCGATCTGCCGCGCGGTGATCCGCTCGGGCTCCATCGCCTTCAGGCCGAAGGCGCCGAAGTTGAGCTCGGTCCCGCCCTTGGCGTTGCCATGGATGCGGCCCTTGAAGGCCTTGCGGAACTTGGTGCGCTTTGGTTGCAGCATGGTTCTCGATCCTTACCGGCGACGGTCGTCGTCGCGCGCCGGGCGCACGCCGGAAGTCTGGGCTTCCATCATCAGGCGATCCTGGGCCAGGGGGTCGTGGCCAAGGATCTCGCCCTTGAACACCCACACCTTGACCCCGCACACGCCATAAGCGGTGTGGGCCTGGGCCTCGGCATAGTCGACGTTGCCGCGCAGCGTGTGCAGCGGCACCCGGCCCTCGCGATAACGCTCCGAACGGGCGATCTCGGCGCCGCCGAGACGACCGCCGCACTCGATTCGGATGCCCTCGGCGCCCAGCCGCATCGCCGACTGAACGGCGCGCTTCATGGCGCGGCGGAAAGCAATCCGGCGCTCGAGCTGGTCGGCGATGCCCTGCGCCACGAGGCGCGCATCGACTTCCGGCTTGCGGATCTCGACGATGTTGAGGCTGACTTCCGACCCGGTCATCTTGCCCAGGGTCTTCTTCAGCTTCTCGATGTCGCTGCCCTTCTTGCCGATGATGACACCCGGACGGGCGGCATACACCGAGATGCGGCACAGCTTGGCGGGACGCTCGATGACGACCTTCGAGATCGCGGCCTGCGGCAGCGTCTTGAAGATGTATTGGCGGATCTTGAGGTCTTCCAGCAGCAGCCGACCGTAGTCCTGACCTTCCGCAAACCAGCGGCTGTCCCAGGTACGGTTGATCTGCAGCCGAAGGCCGATCGCAGAGGACTTGTTACCCATTAGGCTTCTTCCTGCTCGCGCACGACGACGCGGATGCGGCTGAACGGCTTCACGATCCGGCTCGACCGGCCGCGGGCGCGGGTGGCGAACCGCTTCATGCTGATCGACTTGCCGACCGATGCCTCGGCGACGACGAGCGCGTCGACATCGAGGTTGTGGTTGTTCTCGGCGTTGGCGACGGCGGAGGCGAGCACCTTGTAGACATCTTCGCTCATCCCCTTAGGGCTGAACTTGAGGATGTTGAGCGCTTCCTCGACCCGGCGGCCGCGGATCAGCTGCGCCACCAGGTTCAGCTTGCGGGCCGAACCACGGATGGTGTTGCCGACGGCGAGCGCTTCCTTGTCGCCCACCTTGCGGGGGGATGCTGGCTTGCTCATTAGCGCTTGCCCTTCTTGTCGGCGGCGTGGCCGGGGAAGAAGCGCGTCGGCGCGAACTCACCCAGCTTCATGCCGACCATGTCCTCGTTGACCGACACCGGCACGAACTTGCGGCCGTTGTAGACGTTGAAGGTCAGGCCGACGAACTGCGGCAGGATGGTGGAGCGACGCGACCAGGTCTTGATCGGCGCACGGCCACCGCCGTCCTGCGCCTTCTCCGCCTTGCGAAGCAGCGACAGCTCGACGAACGGGCCCTTCCAGATTGAACGAGCCATTTAGCCCTTCCTCTTGGTCGAATGGCGCGACCGGATGATCATCTTGTCGGTCGCCTTGTTGTGACGGGTGCGCGCACCCTTGGTCGGCTTGCCCCACGGGGTCACCGGATGACGGCCGCCCGAGGTCCGGCCTTCACCACCGCCGTGCGGGTGGTCGACCGGGTTCTTGGCGACACCGCGGGTCAGCGGACGACGCCCGAGCCAGCGGTTGCGGCCAGCCTTGGCCAGCGTCTGGTTACCGTTGTCGGGGTTCGACACCGCACCGACGGTCGCCATGCAATCCGAGCGGATGTAGCGCTGCTCGCCCGAGTTCAGGCGAACGATCACCATCCCGCGGTCGCGGCCCACCACCTGCACATAGGTGCCGGCGGCGCGGGCGATCTGGCCACCCTTGCCGGGCTTGAGCTCGACATTGTGGACGATGGTGCCGACCGGCATCTGGCCGATCTCCATCGCGTTGCCGGGCTTCACGTCGACCTTCTTGCCGGCGACGACCTTGTCGCCGGGCGCAAGACGCTGCGGCGCGAGGATGTAGGCCTGCTCACCGCCGTCGTAGGTGACGAGCGCGATGAACGCCGAACGGTTGGGGTCATACTCGAGCCGCTCGACGGTGGCCGAGACGTCCCAGGTGCGACGCTTGAAGTCGACGATGCGGTACTTCTGCTTGTGGCCGCCCGCAATGCCGCGGCTGGTCACATGGCCCTTGTTATTGCGGCCGCCAGTCTTGCGCTTGCCTTCGGTCAGCGCCTTGACGGGCTTGCCCTTCCACAGCGCCGACTTGTCGACGAGGATGAGGCCACGGCGGGCCGGGCTCGTCGGCTTATATTGCTTGAGTGCCATTAGCCCCGAGCCCCTTCGGTGACGTCGATCGACTGGCCCTCGGCCAGCGTCACGACCGCCTTCTTCACATCCGACCGCTGATAGGGCTTGCCCTTCCAGCGCTTCGACTTGCCCTTCTGGACGATGGTGTTGACGCCCGTCACGGTGACCCCGAACAGCGCCTCGACCGCGGCCTTGATCTGCGGCTTGGAAGCCGTCGGCGCGACCTTGAAGACGACCGCATTATGCTCGGAGAGCATGGTCGACTTCTCGGTGATGTGCGGCGTCAGGACGACGTCGTAGTGGCGATTGTCGATCGCCTTAGTTTCCGGCTGCTTAGCCATGGAAGCGGGCCTCCAGCTTCTCGACCGCGGCCTTGGTCAGGACCAGGGTCTCGTGGCGCATGATGTCGTAGACGTTGGCGCCCATCGCCGGGAGCAGGTTGACCGTCCCCAGGTTCGACGAGGCGCGGGCGAAGCTGACGTTGAGCGCGTCGCCGTCGATCACCAGCGCGGTCTTGCCGAAGCCGAGCTTGCCCAGCCGCTCCTGCAGCGCCTTGGTCTTGCCCTCGGGCACATCGAGGTTGTCGACGATGATGAGCTGGCCGCCCTGGGCCTTGCTCGACAGTGCCATGCGGAGGCCGAGCGCGCGCACCTTCTTGTTCAGCGAGGCGCTGAACACCCGGGCGCGGGCACCGTGGGCCTTACCACCGCCGATGAAGATCGGCGCGCGGCGATCGCCATGACGAGCGGTACCGCCGCCCTTCTGGCGACCGAACTTCTTGCCGGTGCGGGCCACGTCCGACCGCTCGCGGGTGGCGCGGGCGGGGGCGCGGCGGTTGACCAGCTGCCAGGTGACCACGCGGTGCAGGATGTCGGCGCGGGGCTCGACACCGAACACGGCGTCGTTGAGCTCCAGGTCGCCGCTGCCTTGCGCGTCCAGGGTCTTGACTTCGACCTTCATCGCTTAGCCTTCCGTGCTCTCGTCAGCGGCGACCGAGTTGTCGGCGCTCACGTCGGCGTTGTTGTTCTGCGCGGCCTGGCGGATGCCGGCCGGATAGGGCGCGGTGTCGTGGCGCGGCAGCTTCACCGCGTCCTGGACGGTCAGCCAGCTGCCCTTGTGCCCGGGCACCGAGCCCTTGACGAAAAGCAGACCACGCTCAGCGTCCGTGCGGACGATCTCGAGGTTCTGCTGGGTGCGGTTACGGGCGCCCATGTGGCCGGCCATCTTCTTGTTCTTGAAGACGCGGCCCGGATCCTGGCGGTTACCGGTCGACCCGTGCGAACGGTGCGAGACCGAGACGCCGTGGGTCGCGCGCAGACCGCCGAAGCCCCAGCGCTTCATCGCGCCGGCCATGCCCTTACCCTGGGTGACACCCGAGATATCGACCAGCTGGCCGGTGACGAAATGGTCGGCAGTGATTTCCGCGCCCACGTCGAGGAGCGCGTCCTCGGCGACCCGGAATTCGGCGACCTTGGCCTTCAGCTCAACTTCGGCCTTGCCGAAGTGGCCACGCTGCGGCTTGGCGACATTCTTCGCCTTGGCCGAGCCGGCGCCGAGCTGAACGGCGGTGTATCCATCTTTATCGGCCTCGCGGCGACCGACGACCTGCAGCCCCTCCATCTGCAGAACGGTGACCGGCACGTGCCGACCGTCTGCCTGGAACAGGCGGGTCATTCCAACCTTCTTCGCGATCACGCCAGTGCGCATGATCAGACACTCCCTCACAGAGGCCCGTCCTCGCTACCGAAGACGGGCGTGCAGCCCATGAAATGAAGCGTCGCCCCGCTTGGGCTATTTCCGCTCGGAAGCGGAAAGCGGGGGACGCAGACCGGGTGGTCCTGAGACCAGGACCGCCCGCGGTATCCCTTTAAGTTGCGCTGCAGGATCGCTTCTGAAGAGGCGATTCAACCGCTGCGCGATGGCCCTTAGGCCAGTTTGATCTCCACGTCCACACCCGCGGCGAGATCGAGCTTCATCAGCGCGTCGACCGTCTGCGGCGTCGGCTGCACGATGTCGAGCAGCCGCTTGTAAGTGCGGACCTCGAACTGCTCGCGCGACTTCTTGTCGACGTGCGGCGAGCGGTTCACGGTGAACTTCTCGATACGCGTCGGGAGCGGAATGGGGCCACGGATCAGTGCGCCGGTGCGACGCGCGGTGTCAGCGATGTCGCCGGTGGCCTGATCGAGCACGCGGTGATCAAAGGCCTTCAGACGAATCCGGATGTTCTGCGTTTCCATATCCACTACCGATGCGAAAGAGCCACCAGGCTGTTGCCAGCCCGAACAACAAGAGGCCGCACCCGCCTATTCCCGGTTTCCCGAGGCGGACGACCTCAACGCTAAAAGTTTGGCGACGGGGACGAATCTCCGTCTGTGGAGGCGCCTCTACAGAGGACCGGCGGTCGGATCAACCCCCGTGTGCAAGTCGCGTCGCCAGGCTCTATGCAAAAGTCGCCTTACATTCGGAGGACGAGGCCCTCATGCGACATGATTTCGACCCGGCCACGGTCGCACCAGACGGTCGACAGCCCGTCAAATTCCGGCTTTTCGACGATAGCTCGACGTCCCCGTGGCGCGGATTCGTCGAGGGCCGCGCGCTTGGCGGCGAAGTGACAGTCCTCACCTACGGCACGGACGAGGTCGGGGTCGGTCCCCGGCTGCACGTTCATCCTTATGACGAGACGTTCGTGGTGATCGCCGGCCGCGCCCGTTTCGAGGTCGGTGACACGATCATCGACGCGGAAGCCGGCGAGGTGGTGTTCGGCCCGGCCGGCGTCCCCCACCGCTTCCGCAACCTCGGCCCGGGACGCCTGCAGACCGTCGACGTCCATCATTCGCCCCAGTGGATCCAGACCGACCTCGAGTAGGCACCCGCTGCAATCGACACCACGAAGGCCGCGGACAGCAAAAGGCCCGGCACTCTTGCGAGTACCGGGCCCTCTGTCGTTTCCCCCGCTGATAAAGCGGTTGAAGCTTACTTGGTGATGTTGCCCACCACGCCGGCGCCGACGGTGCGGCCGCCTTCGCGGATCGCGAAGCGCAGACCGGTGTCCATGGCGATCGGGGCGATCAGCTTCACGCCCAGCGACACGTTGTCGCCCGGCATGACCATCTCGGTGCCCTCGGGGAGCTGGACTTCGCCGGTGACGTCCGTGGTCCGGAAGTAGAACTGCGGACGGTAGTTGGCGAAGAACGGCGTGTGACGGCCACCCTCGTCCTTGCTGAGGACGTACACCTCGGCCTGGAAGTCGGTGTGCGGCGTGATCGAGCCCGGCTTGCAGAGCACCTGGCCACGCTCGACCTCTTCACGGCCGACGCCGCGGATCAGCGCACCGATGTTGTCGCCGGCCTGGCCCTGATCGAGCAGCTTGCGGAACATCTCGACGCCGGTGACGACGGTCTTCTTGGTGTCCTTGATGCCGACGATCTCGACTTCCTCGCCGACCTTGACGATGCCGGTCTCGACGCGGCCGGTGACCACGGTGCCGCGGCCCGAGATCGAGAACACGTCCTCGATCGGCATCAGGAACGGCTTGTCGAGCGGACGCTCCGGCTGCGGGATCCAGTCGTCGACGGCCTGCATCAGCTTGAGGATCGCCTTCTCTCCGATTTCCTCGTTGCTGTCCTCGAGGACGGCCAGCGCCGAACCCGAGACGATCGGAATGTTGTCGCCGTCGAAGCCGCGCTTGGAAAGCTCCTCGCGGATTTCGAGCTCGACCAGCTCGAGCAGCTCGGGATCGTCGACCTGGTCGACCTTGTTGAGGAACACGACCATGGTCGGAACGCCGACCTGCGCCGCGAGCAGGATGTGCTCCTTGGTCTGCGGCATCGGGCCGTCGGCAGCCGACACGACCAGGATCGCGCCGTCCATCTGCGCCGCGCCGGTGATCATGTTCTTCACATAGTCGGCGTGGCCGGGGCAATCGACGTGCGCATAGTGGCGGTTGGCGGTCTCATACTCGACGTGCGCCGTCGAGATGGTGATGCCGCGCTCGCGCTCTTCCGGCGCCTTGTCGATGTTCGCGAAGTCAACCGCAACACCACCGCCGGTCTTGGCGAGCACCTTGGTGATCGCCGCCGTCAGCGAGGTCTTGCCATGGTCAACGTGACCGATGGTCCCGATGTTGCAGTGCGGCTTGTTCCGCTCGAATTTCGCCTTCGCCATGTTACGCCTCTTCTTGGGTTCAAATGGGCCCGCTCGCCCAATGCGAGCGCGCCCTTAGCGTCAAAAAAATGGTTACGCCAGCTTCGCCTTGACCTCGTCCGCCACGTTCTGCGGAACTTCGTCATAGTGCGAGAACTGCATCGAGTAGCTCGCCCGGCCCTGGGTGAACGAGCGGAGCGCGTTCACGTAGCCGAACATGTTGGCCAGCGGGACCATCGCCTCGACCGTCTGCGCGTTGCCGCGCGAGTCGGTGCCCTGGATCTGGCCGCGGCGGCTGTTCAAGTCGCCGATGACGTCGCCCAGATAGTCCTCCGGAGTGACGACCTCGACCTTCATCACCGGCTCGAGCAGCGTGATGCCCGACTTCTGAGCCACTTCGCGCATTGCGCCGCGGGCACAGATTTCGAACGCCAGCGCCGACGAGTCGACGTCGTGGTAGGCGCCGTCATAGAGCACGATGTCGAAGTCGATGATCGGGAAGCCGACCAGCGAACCGGTCGCCGCGGTCTCGCGGAAGCCCTTCTCGATCGCCGGGATGAACTCCTTGGGGATGTTGCCGCCCTTGATCTCGTCCTTGAAGACGATCCCGGAACCGCGCTCACCCGGCGTGACCTTGACCTTGACGCGGCCGAACTGGCCGGTGCCGCCCGACTGCTTCTTGTGGGTGTAGTCGACGTCGACCGGCTTCTTCAGATATTCGCGATACGCGACCTGCGGAGCGCCGACGTTGGCCTCGACCTTGAACTCGCGCTTCATGCGATCGACCAGGATCTCGAGGTGGAGCTCGCCCATCCCCTTGATGATGGTCTGACCCGACTCATGGTCGGTCGAGACGCGGAACGAGGGGTCCTCGCGGGCCAGGCGATTGAGCGCGACGCCCATCTTCTCCTGGTCGGCCTTAGTCTTGGGCTCGACCGACAGCTCGATCACCGGCTCGGGGAATTCCATCCGCTCGAGGATGATCGGCGCGTTGATCGCGCAAAGCGTGTCGCCGGTGGTGGTGTCCTTGAGACCCGCCAGCGCGACGATGTCGCCCGCATAAGCGATCTGGATGTCCTCGCGCTCGTTCGCATGCATCAGCAGCATGCGGCCGACCTTTTCCTTCTTATCCTTGACGCTGTTGACGACCTGCGACGCAGTTTCGAGCTTGCCCGAGTAGATGCGCGCGAAGGTCAGCGTCCCGACGAAGGGATCGTTCATGATCTTGAACGCCAGCGCCGCGAACGGGGCCGCGTCGTCCGACGGACGGGTGTCCTCGTCGCCGTTGGGCAGGACGCCCTTGATCGCCGGCACGTCGAGCGGGCTCGGCAGATAGTCGACCACCGCGTCGAGCAGGGGCTGCACGCCCTTGTTCTTGAACGCCGAGCCGCACACGACCGGCACGAACGCCATGTTGAGCGTGCCCTTGCGGATCAGCGCCTTGAGCGTCGCGGTGTCGGGCTCGGTGCCCTCGAGATAGGCCTCCATCGCCGCATCGTCCTGCTCAACGGCAATCTCGATGAGGTTGGTGCGTGCCTCGGCGGCCTTGTCCTTAAGGTCGTCCGGAATCTCCTGATACTCGAACTTGGCGCCCAGGCTCTCCTCGAGCCAGATGATGGCACGATTCTCGACCAGGTCGACGAGGCCCTTGAAGCCGCCCTCGATGCCGATCGGGAGATAGAGCACCGCCGGACGCGCGCCGAGGCGATCGATGATCGACTGGACGCAGAATTCGAAGTTGGCGCCGGTGCGGTCGAGCTTGTTGACGAAGCACATCCGCGGCACGCCATATTTGTCAGCCTGACGCCACACGGTCTCCGATTGCGGCTCGACGCCGGCAACGCCGTCGAAGCAGGCGACCGCACCGTCGAGCACGCGCAGCGAACGCTCGACTTCGATGGTGAAGTCGACGTGGCCCGGGGTGTCGATGATGTTGATGCGGTGCTCTTCGCCCTTGCCTTCGGCGGCCCGCCACACGCAGGTCGTCGCGGCCGACGTGATCGTGATCCCGCGCTCCTGCTCCTGCTCCATCCAGTCCATGGTGGCGGTGCCCTCATGGACCTCGCCGATCTTGTAGGACTTGCCGGTGTAATAAAGGATGCGCTCGGTCGTCGTCGTCTTGCCGGCGTCGATGTGCGCCATGATGCCGATATTGCGATAACGGTCGAGCGGATGGCTGCGGGCCATGGTCGTCAGTTCCTTAGTGATGTGGGAGGCAGGCCGGTGACCCGCGCTCCCACAATATAGGTAGGGTTTTTACCAGCGCCACCCGGAGGCGATGCCGAAGGGCTTCTTCCTTACCAGCGGTAGTGGCTGAAGGCGCGGTTCGCTTCGGCCATGCGGTGCGTGTCTTCGCGCTTCTTGACGGCGTTGCCGCGGTTCTGCGCGGCGTCCATCAGCTCGCCCGACAGGCGGCCGGCCATGGTCTTCTCCGACCGCGCGCGGGCGGCGGTGATCAGCCAGCGGATCGCCAGCGCCTGGGCGCGAACGTCACGGACCTCGACCGGGACCTGGTAGGTCGCACCGCCGACGCGGCGGCTGCGGACCTCGATGCCCGGACGGACATTGTTGAGCGCTTCGTGGAAGACCGCGATAGGCTCACGCTTCAGGCGGGCTTCGACGTTGTCGAGCGCGCCGTAGACAATGCTCTCGGCGACCGACTTCTTACCGTCCAGCATGACCGAATTCATGAACTTGGACAGGGTGATGTCCCCGAACTTGGGATCGGGGAGAATCTCGCGCTTTTCTGGGCGACGACGACGGGACATAGGATTATTCCTTCTTGAGCGGCGCGCCTGCGTCTGATCGCGGCGCGGCCAACGATCAGCTTACTTGGGCCGCTTGGCGCCGTACTTCGAACGGCTCTGCTTGCGGTCCTTGACGCCCTGCGTGTCGAGCACGCCGCGAAGCACGTGGTAGCGCACGCCCGGAAGGTCGCGCACACGGCCGCCGCGGATCAGGACGACGCTGTGCTCCTGCAGGTTGTGGCCCTCGCCCGGAATGTAGCTGATGACTTCGCGGCTGTTGGTCAGGCGGACCTTGGCCACCTTGCGCAGCGCCGAGTTCGGCTTCTTCGGGGTCGTGGTGTAGACACGGGTGCAGACGCCGCGCTTTTGCGGGTTCTGTTCCATCGCTGGGACCTTGGACTTGGCCTTCTGCGGCTCGCGACCCTTGCGGATCAGCTGGTTGATCGTTGGCATGAAGCCCTTCACCTTTACAGTGCCGGAAGACCCGGCGGTTACTTTGTGCGCTTCAAGCGCGAAGGCCGGCTGACCCGAGGGTCGCCGGCCGTCTCGCCGCGAAGAGCACAATGTTCAGCTCTGTCCGTTCCATCGGCGATAGGAATCGCCAGGCGGGACGAACGAGCGGCCCAATACAGAGTGCGGGCGAACAGGTCAACGCCGGGTGTAAGCGGGCGGAGCAGCGCCCCGCCCGCCCGCTCGCGTCAGCCCTGGCGGCGCCGGCCGACCTCCTGGATAAAGCGGAAGGTGTCGGCGTCGAAGCCCGGCGACGGCGCCTCGGGCCGGTCCTGCCACTCGCCCATCTTCTCGTACATGGCGGTCACCCCGGCGGCCATCGCCGGGGTCGCCATCGCCTTGAACGGGGCGAGCAGATCTTGCCATTCGTCGTAGATGGCGCCGGCCTCGGGGCTGTCGGGGCCGAGCGGGATCATCGCCTTGGCCCGCGCGCCGAGATCGGCCCATTTGGCGCTGTAGGCCGCCTGGTCGAAGCCCTCGGGCATCTGGCTGGCGGCGAAGTCGGCCTTGGCCTCGGGCGTCAGATATTGGTCGGACACCTTGTCCCATTGTTCCTTGGTCATGGTCAGTTCCTCATGTCGGATCAGCGAGCAGAAGGTCGCGGCATCGACGGGCTCGCCGCGGTCGATGCGTGACTTGACCGACACCAGCAGCGCTCGCGCCTCGGCGAGTTCGGCCGTGCGATCGTTAATGACGGCAAGCTGGGCGTCGATCAGCGCGGCCAGCGGCAGGCTCTGCCCCCGCGTCAGCCGCTCGATCTGCGCCAGCGTCAACCCGGCCTTCTTGAGCGCGAGCACGCGGTTCAATTGCTCGAGTTCGGCGGGACCGTAGAGTCGCCGGCCGCTGTGGGTCCGCAACGGCGCCACCAGCCCGCGCGCTTCGTAGAAGCGCAGGGCGCGGCTGGTCAGCCCGGTCTGGCGAGCGACGTCGCGGATGTCGAGCGGGGTCGTCATAAGACCCCTGTAGCGCTTGACGTTAGGTCAACTGCAAGCGGAAAAATCGCGCGCATTCGACACGTGCAGGTCCGAAATGGAGCCGCGCGTAGGTCGGCGGTAAGCCGGCATGGTTAACACCGCGATCAGCACATTTGCCGCGATGGATTCCCCATTGCGCCAGCTTGGGGCGGAGGCCCGATTGCGTATGCACATCATCGCGAAATACTCGCTCGCGGCCGGCACGCTTCTGACCGGTCTTGCAGCGCCTGCCCACGCCCAGTCGGTGCTGGCGTTCAATGGGCTCGTGACCACATCCTGCATCCTCTCGGTGAGCACGTCGGGTTCCCTCGGCGTCAACACCTCGACGGGTACCGAGATCGGGTCGGAACTGTCCGGAGGCGCGGCCGCGGTCCTGACCGTGGTGTCCACCGGCGGGCGGCCCACCCTCACCTTCTCCGCGCCGACGATGAGCCAGCGCCCAGCGGCTTACGCCGGGTCGCCGATCATCAACCTGAAATACAGCTCCACCGGAGGCGGCAATCAGAGCTACACCACCGGCCAGAGCTCCTACACGAGCACGAATGCGCTGGGCGACCTCGTCACGCTCAACATGAAGGCCGACGACAGCGGCGGGTTCGCGGCCGGATCCTACCGCCTGCAAACCACAGTGACGTGTCAGCAATGACCCATCGCGCCGGGCTCATCCTTGCGCTGATGTGGGCGGCCGGCCCCGCCGCCGCGGTCGGGCTGGGGCCGCTCAACGCCGACGGCGTCACGATGAGCGATCGCAAGGGCTTTTATGTCACGCTGATCAACGACGACCGCCGACCCGATGCCCTTCGCCTTTATGCGATCGGCTACGGCGACGAAGCGGCGCAACCGCGCGTGATGCTGCCCAGCCCGATCCTGACCTTGCCGGCGAATTCCCAGCGGCGCGTGCTGGTGATCGCCAGCGATCTTAGCCCCGGCGAGACCTTCCGTTTCCGTGTCTGCGCCGAGCGCGCCGACTTTGGCCAAGGAGCCCTGATCCATGCGCGTGTTTGTTCGAAGCTTGTTGCTCGCCGCATTGGCTGAGCCGCTCGTCGCCACGGCCGCCCTGGCGCAGTCCGGCGTCTATCTGCCGCAGGCGCCGCAGGGCCCCGGCGGCGAGGACACGATCGAGACCTCGTCGGGAACCCGCTGCCGCCAGAGCATCAACAGCAACGACGGCTATCTCGATGTCGGCATCGCCGGGGCGACCTCGGGCGGGGGCAATGACCCGCGCTCCTATGTGTTCAACGACGACCGCGGATCGCAAGGGATTGCTTATGCGAGGGTCACCGTTCCGCTCGGCCACAAGCCGACCCGGCTCGATTGCTCGAAAGTCTATGAGCTCGAGTTGCAGAAGCTGCGCGAGGAACTGGCGCTGCTGCGGATGAACGCCCGCTAGCTGGTGAGGCCGCGGCGGCCGAACGCCGGCCGCGGCGGCACACTCGGGGTCGGTGCGGATGGCGCCGCTCGGGTCGGCTCGGGCGCTGCGTTCGCTTTCGGGGCTTCGCCACTTTCCTTGCGCTGCAGGTAGCGTGCGAGCGCGGCATCGGGATCGAATCCGTTGCTGCTCGTCGGTTCGCTCTCACCGTATGACGGCGCCGCAGCCGAGCGCGCACCCCAGCCATGCGCCCCTGCCCCCTTCATCGCGACACCCGCCTCGCCGACCGCCGCGACATGCGCGCGATTGAGCGTCGCGATCAGCAGCGGCAGGTCGCTCTTCGCTACCGCGAGCGAATCGGCGTTGACGCGCAATTTCTTGCCGCCGGTGAGGCCACCATCGACCTTGAAGACGAGGAAGGTGGTCCGGTGCACGGGGATGACGAAATAATAGCGCATGGTCATCGTCTCGGCGAAGATCGCCTGGACGCTCGACCAGGAAACAGTCCGGCTGCGGCCGGCGGTGCGGATGGTCAGGCCCGCATTGTCCCACTTGAGCGGCGGCTCGCCGCTGACGGCGTTGCTGATGCCGATCGCGGTCATTCCGCCGAACACCAGCATCATCAGCAAGAACAGCCAGCTGCCGTCGTTCCACCACATCCAGCCGGCGCCGAGCGTGAACATCGCTCCGACCAGCGGCGTGGTGCCGAGGCGGGCCGATTTGTAATGGACCGTCTGCACGCGCTTTTCCCCTGTCACGTGCGGGGGAGATTAGCGGCGCAACACTGCCGGACCGTTAACGCCTATTCGGTCGTCTTGCCGTCCCATTCGTCCTGATCGTGGTCGCGTTCCGCCTGCGCCTTGTCCTTGTGGACCGTCCCGTCCTTATGCTCGGGCGGTCCGTAGAGCGTGTAGAATTGCAGCGGCTCGTCGGTGGTGTTCTTGACGTTGTGGCGGGCGCCGGCGGGGACGATAACCGCCACGTCTTCCTTCACGGCATTCTCCTTGCCGTCGATGACCACCACTCCCTCGCCTTCCTCAAAGCGGAAGAACTGGTCGCGGTCTTCGTGCACTTCCTCGCCGATTTCCTCACCGGCAGCCAAGCTCATCAGGACGAGCTGGAGATGCTCGCCGGTGTAGAGCACGCGGCGAAAGTCGTTGTTGGCGATCGTCAGTTCTTCAAGATCGTCGCAGAAACCGCGCTTCATGCCTGCCTCCCGGGATGGTCCTTTCCCAACCCCGGTGTGGCACGGGCGTTCCGCTAGATGTGGATCACCCGGTCGTAGGCGGCGAGCACGCTCTCGTGCATCATCTCCGACAGGGTCGGGTGGGGGTAGACGGTCTCGATGAAATCCTGCTCGACCAGTTCGGCGGTCTTGCCGACGGTGTAGCCCTGGATGAGCTCGGTCACCTCGGCGCCGATCATATGCGCGCCGAGCAATTCGCCGGTCTTGGCGTCGAACACCGTCTTGATAAAGCCCTCGACCTCACCCAGCGCGATTGCCTTGCCGTTGCCGATCGCCGGGAACTTGCCGACGCGGACCTCGTAGCCGGCTTCCTTGGCCTTGGCTTCGGTCAGGCCGACGCTGGCGACCTGCGGATGACAATAGGTGCAGCCGGGGATGTTCTTGGGGTCCATCGCGTGCGGGTGGACGTCCTTGTTGCCGAGGCTCTGCGCGATCGCCTCGGCGGCGATGATGCCCTCGTGGCTCGCCTTGTGCGCCAGCCACGGCGGCGCGGTGATGTCGCCGATCGCCCACAAGCCCGGCACGTTGGTGCGGCACATCGGATCGGTCTTGAGGAAGCCGCGGTCGGTCGTGACGCCGAGCGCTTCCAATCCGATATTCTCGGTATTCGGGACGATCCCGACCGCGACGATGCAGTGCGAGAAACGCTGCTCGGCGGCCTTGCCGTCCTTGGTCTTGATCGTCGCGGCAATGCCCTGGCCGTCGCTCTTGAGGCTTTCGACCCCGGCCCCGGCAAGGATGGTGATGCCCTGCTTGGTCAGCGACTTGGCGAGCGCGTCGCTGACGTCCTTGTCCTCCACCGGCACGATCCGATCGAGCATCTCGACCACGGTCACCTTGGCGCCCAAGTCGTTGTAGAAGCTGGCGAACTCGATCCCGATCGCGCCCGAGCCGATGACCAGCAGGTCGGTCGGCATCTCCTTGGGAGTCATCGCATGGCGATAGGTCCAGATCCGCTCGCCGTCGGCCTTGGCGAAGGGCAGGTCGCGGGCGCGCGCGCCGGTGGCGAGGATGATGTTCTTCGCCTGAAGCTCGGTCGCCTTGCCGTCGGCGCCGGTTACCGTGAGCTTGTCCTTCGCGGTCAGGACGCCCGACCCCATGTGCACCGCGATCTTGTTCTTCTTCATCAGGTGCGTGACGCCCTGATTGAGTTGCTTGGCGACCGCCCGGCTACGCGCGACGACCTTGCCGAGGTCGGCCTTGGCCTCGCCCCCGGCGATCAGGCCGTAGGCGTCGGCGTGCTGCATGTAGTGAAGCACCTCGGCCGAGCGGAGCAGCGCCTTGGTCGGGATGCAGCCCCAGTTGAGGCAGATGCCCCCCAGATTCTCGCGCTCGACGATCGCGGTCTTGAGCCCAAGCTGCGCGCAGCGGATCGCCGCGACATAGCCGCCAGGGCCCGAGCCGAGGACGATGACATCATATTGCTCAGCCATTGCTTGCTTCCTCTGCCGCGATCGGACGCGGTCGGTTGTGTTCATCGAGCGCGACGAAGGTGAACTCGCCCTCCGCCACGACTGTTTCAAGATCGCCGTCGCGCGCGCGCCCGACCGCTTCGGCCTTGAGCAGCAGCGAGGTGCGGCCCTGCTTCACCAGGTCGACATAGACACTGAGCTCATCCCCGACCGCCATCGCGCCGGGGAACTTGAGCCCATCGGCTGCCACCAGGATCGCCTTGCCCGCGCTGTGCCGCGAGGCGAACGACCCGCAGGCGAGCCCCATCTGGCCCATCAGCCAGCCCCCGAACACGCCGCCATAGGGGTTGGTGTCGGTCGGCATGGCGGTGGTGCGGATGAGTGGCGCACCTCGAGCGATTGCGAGCGGATCCTGCAGAAGCTCTTGGACTGAAACGCCCAGAACTGTCGCCAATTTAGTAAGCCACGGCTCTGAAAAGCGCCTCAGTCCTCGTTCTAGATCGGATAGCTGACCTTTGGACGTGCCAATCTGGCCGGCCAATTGGTCGAGGGTCAGGCCACGCTTCTTGCGCCAAGCCCGCAAGAAATTGATCTCAGAGGACAAGGCCTAAGCCACCAGCCCCAGCGGGTTCTCCACCAGTTCCTTGAGCGTCTTCATCAGGCGGGCGCCGTCGGCGCCGTCGATCGCGCGGTGGTCGAAGCTGCCGGTGACGCTCATCACGGTAGCGACGGCGAGTTCGTCGCCAACGACATAAGGCCGCTTCTCGCCCGCGCCGACCGCGAGGATCATCGCCTGGGGCGGGTTGATGACGGCGTCGAACTGCTTGATGCCGTACATGCCCATGTTGCTGATCGACGCGGTGCCGCCCTGATATTCGTTGGGCTGCAGCTTGCCTTCCTTGGCGCGGCCGGCGAGCTCGTGCATCTCGGTCGAGATCTTGCTCATCGACTTGGCGGCGGCGTCGGTGATGATCGGGGTGATGAGGCCGCCGGGGATGCTCACCGCAACCGAGATATCGGCGCGGCTGTACTTGATGAGCTCGCCGGGGGTGAAGCTGACGTTGCACTCGGGCACCGCCTCGAGGGCGAGGGCGAGCGCCTTGATCAGCATGTCGTTGACGCTGAGCTTGACCCCGCGGCCCGACAGGCTCGCGTTGAGTTCGCCGCGTAGCTTGAGCAGCGGATCCAACCGGACATCGACGGTAAGGTAGATGTGCGGGATCTCACGCTTCGCCTCGGACAGGCGGCGCGCGATCGTCTTGCGCATGTTCGAGAGCTTGGCGACCTCGTGCGGGATGTCGGTCGTGAACGGCTGCGCGGGCGCCTCGGCGGCCGGGGCCGACGCGGTCGCGGCGGCCGGCGCGGCGGCGGCGGGCTGCGCGGCGGCACCGCCGGCAGCCTTGCCGAGGTCAGCGCGGACGATGCGGCCGCCGGGACCACTACCGGTCAGGGTCGACAGGTCGATGTTCTGCGCCTGCGCCAGCCGTCGGGCGAGCGGGCTGGCCTTGACCCGGTCACCGCTCGCGGCGTGCGGAGCCGCCGCCTGGGCGGGCGCGGCCGGGGTCTCGACAGGGGCTGGAGTAGGCGCGGCGGGCGCGGGTGCAGGCGATGCCGGCGCATCGGCCTTAGGGGCCGGCGCGGCTGGCGGAGCAGCCGGTGCAGGAGCGGCGGGCGCTGCAGCAGCAGCCGCGCTGGCAT